>NZ_JAKLLN010000199.1 GCF_023150065.1 Zoogloea sp. | reverse complement strand
GGTGCGGGGCGAGCGCCAGTCGCGCAGGGGCGTGAAGGCCACATCGGCGGGCGTGAGGATGCGCGCCGTGCCGTCCGCCATGCGCCAGCTGGCCGCGGACCACATCGGCCTGCCATCCTGCCCGCGCATCCGGAAGGCCATCAGCCCGCTGCCGTCGTCCAGATTGGCGCCCAGCCAGTCCCAACCCTGGGCGCCTTCCGGCATCAGCTCGCTGGACCACTCATGATCCAGCCAGGCCTTGCCCGTCACCGGCTGGCTGCGGCCATCCAGCGTCACCGTGCCGCTCACCGCCAGCTGGGGCCGGCTGTAGTAGTAGCTGGCGTGGCGCGGGTCCAACGCCTTGGCCGAGAAGCCGGCTTTGCCGTTGAGGAGCGGCGGGCCGTCGGGCAGCAGATCGAGCGCGTAGGCGAAATCCGCCGCGCGCACCTCCGCCCGGTAGCGCCCGCCATCCAGCGCAAAGCGCCAGTCGCCGCACCACACCGCCGTGCGGCCGGTCTCGAAGCCGGCGCGGCCGAAGCCCACCCGGGCCGAGCGCTCGTCATGGCGCAGGCGCCCCAGTT
>NZ_JAKLLN010000198.1 GCF_023150065.1 Zoogloea sp. | reverse complement strand
GCCCACCCGGGCATCGCCAAGTACGTGGACGGCCTGTGGGACGACCTGCGCGGCTGGCTCGCCAGCGACATGGCGGGCCCCGATTCGCGCGTCCGCGCCAAGCTGGCCTCGGCGGCCAGCGCCATCGGCGCCAGCCTGGCGGCCAACCCGGCGCTCCGCGATTCGGTCAATGAGCACATCGAGCGCACCGTCGAAGGCCTTGCGCCCCAGCTGCGCGACGGCCTGTCGGAGCACATCGCCGGCACCGTGCGGGCCTGGCGGGACGAAGATCTGGTCCGCGAGATCGAGCACAGCGTCGGCCGCGACCTGCAGTTCATCCGGCTCAACGGCACCCTCGTCGGCGGCCTGATCGGCCTCGCTCTTTACGCCCTGACCCATCTCCTGTGAGCCGCTCCCAGCCATGACCCTCCGCATCAGCAGCAATTTCGACTCCGGCGCCATCGAGGTGCTGTCCATCGCCTCGCCCGGCGACATCCGCCTCAAGCTGCGCGCCGACCAGGGCGTCGGCGGCGAGGCGGCCTTCCGCCAGTGGTTCCACTTCCGCCTGCATGGCGCGGCCGG
>NZ_JAKLLN010000197.1 GCF_023150065.1 Zoogloea sp. | reverse complement strand
GCGCCACCGCTTGCGACAAGCGCACCGAGGCGGCCCGCCGGGGTTGTCCGCTCGAGGGCAGGGTTGGGCACCGCGTTTCGATGCCCTTGGACGGGCGAGGCGATGACCGTGCGATGCACCCCTGCCTTGGCGACGGCTTGCGCCGCAGCCATGCAGTGGGATGTTTGGTCACGCACTGGCCTTGCCCTGGTGCCCGTGCACGCGGGTGCGCCGACCGCCAACGGACGGGCGGCCCGCTGCGGCCTTGGCATGTGATGCCTGCCCTGTGCACCGGCCATCGGGCCCCGCGCCTTCGGGCGCGGGTGTGCATGGTTGCGCAGGGCACCCGTTGCACCTCCCTGCCCTTGCGCCGGCCGCCAACGGACGGACGGCCCGCACCGGCCTTTGCAGGCCGCTGCGTTGCAGTGCAGGGTGGCGCTACTCAGCATGTGCTTGGCAGTGTTGCGTGGCGCGGGGCCCAACGTGTGCCCTGTGCGGCAACCCCGGCGCCACCGCTTGCGACAAGCGCACCGAGGCGGCCCGCCGGGGTTGTCCGCTCGAGGGCAGGGTTGGGCACCGCGTT
>NZ_JAKLLN010000196.1 GCF_023150065.1 Zoogloea sp. | reverse complement strand
ATCCCCGGCCGTGACGTTTTCTGCCGTGTAATCAAAGCATTGGGGTAGCGGAACGGGAAGCGCGACGCGGACGATGGCGGGGCTCATGGCCTGGGATCTGCGGGTTTTTTAAGGTTTTTAATTAAATCAGTGACTTACAAAGTTTTGATAAGGCTGAGGATCGGAAACATTTTTGAAACCCTTGGGGTCGCGGGGGTATTTTCCGTTGTCCACAAAATCTGTGGATAACTTTGTGGGAAATTTGGGTAAAGCCTCGCAAAACCCGCTGCCGGCAAGCCCTGGCCCTACTTTGCCTAAATCCGGGTCAAATAATTAAGTGTTTTAAAACAATGACTTAAATTTTAAGCCAGACGGGTAGGATGTTGCTGCAACGTTTCTGAAACAAAAGGTGGCGCTGTGCACAAGTCAAGCCCTGAATTGCAAATTTAGTGCTTGACGGGCTGCTTTTGAACGACCCCGGCGTGCCGCGGGCTGAAACAAAATGGCCGGCGTCTGCCGGCCATTCCGGTGGAACGTCACACTCGTGTCACGCGCCTTGTTGACGCAGCTTGCGGCTGTGTTCA
>NZ_JAKLLN010000195.1 GCF_023150065.1 Zoogloea sp. | reverse complement strand
GGCGGTGGCCCAGGGCGCCAAGAGCGGCGACGAGGAAGACAATCACCTTGCCGCCGACAGCGCCAACCAGCGCGTCTTCGGCTTCGCCGGCGCCGACCGCATCAGCCTCGGCCTCGCCGGCGCCGAAGGCTGGGGCGGGCTCGGCGACGACTGGATCAGCAACGGCGACGGCGAGCAGAAGCTCTACGGCGAAGACGGCGACGACGTCCTCGTCGCCAGCGGCGGCAATGACGAACTGTACGGCGGCATCGGCAACGACGCCCTCCAGGGCGGCGCCGACGACGACCTGCTCGAAGGCGGCGACGGTGCCGACTGGCTCGCCGCCGGCAGCGGCAGCGACGTGCTGCGCGGGGGCGAGGGCAGCGACTACCTGGAAGGCTCGTCGAGCTGGGCACCCTACCAGGGCAGCCTGCCGACGGTGCCCGATGGCGCCACCCTGATCGCCGCGGCCCCGCACTGGTGGATCGCCCGCGACGCGCAGAACAACCTGCTGCTCTCCAACTGGGGCGAGAACCCCCACTACGCGCCCGACGAAGGCGACGTGCTCGACGGCGGCGCCGGCAAC
>NZ_JAKLLN010000194.1 GCF_023150065.1 Zoogloea sp. | reverse complement strand
TGCGGGCCGTCCTTGCCCAACACCTTCCAGGCCGGGCCGACGCCAGCGCAGTTGATGAGGCCGTTGAGCGCGCCGAAGCGGCTCACCGCCAGCTCGACCGCGGCCTTGCCGTCGGCTTCGCTGGTGATGTCGGTCTTGATGAAGGCGACCCGATCGCCCAGTTGCGCGGCGAGGGTCTCGCCCTTGTCGACGCCCACGTCGGCGATCACGATCTTCGCCCCGCCGGCGTGCAGGTTGCGGACGGTGGCTTCGCCGAGGCCTGACGCGCCGCCGGTGACGATGAAAACGGAATCCTGAATCTGCATGTGCTGTCTCCTTCCAGTGGCCGGCGTGGGCCGGCGCTGTCGTATTTGTTTGAATCGCCAAGGCGCGCCCGTAGGGGCGACTTCAGTCGCCCATCCCTTCGTCGATCACGCGCGATTGCAGGATCGGAGTCGGCGGGCGACTGAAGTCGCCCCTACGGGGGCTTCGCGGCGTCAGGCGCGCTCGACCAGAATCGCCATCCCCTGCCCGCCGCCAACACACGCCGAGGCGATGCCGAACTGCGGGTTGTCCAGTTGGAGCTG
>NZ_JAKLLN010000193.1 GCF_023150065.1 Zoogloea sp. | reverse complement strand
GGATGGAGGAGGTCACGCGCGCGATCCGGGATCGCGCGGGAGGAGCGTCATGAGCAGGATTCTCGTCGTGGACGACTCGCGCGTGGATCTGGAGCTCGTCACTTCCCTCCTTTCCGACGTGGGACACGAGTGCGTGCGCGCCGGGAACGGACGCGAGGCCCTGGACCTCGTGCAGTCGGATGCTCCGGAGCTGATCGTGACCGACCTCCAGATGCCCGAGATGGACGGCCTCGAGCTCGTCCAGGCGGTCCACGCCCGCCACCCGAAGGTCCCGGTCGTGCTGATGACCGCGCACGGGAGCGAGGAGATCGCGGCGGAGGCGCTCCGCGCGGGCGCCGCGAGCTACGTGCCGAAGCGGAACCTCGCGAAGGACCTTGCCGCGACGATCGAGCGGGTCCTCGGCGTGGCGCCGTCGAGGGGCGAAGGCGAGGAGGCGGCCCGATGGCTCGCGGAGGCGGGCTACCGGTTCGTGCTCGACAACCGGTGCGGCTGGCTCCGGCCGCTCGTGGCGCACTTCCAGGCGGAGCTCGCGCGGCGCGGCTTCCGCGACGAGACCGAGCTGATGCA
>NZ_JAKLLN010000192.1:327-568 GCF_023150065.1 Zoogloea sp. | reverse complement strand
AGCGTCACTTGCCGCATGGTCGGATCAAGGGTGGCGAACAGCAGGTCCTTGGCGAAGACGTCCGCCCCGGCCAGCCGGTTGAACAAGGTGGATTTGCCGGCGTTGGTGTAGCCCACCAGCGCCACCACCGGATAAGGCACCTTGGCGCGGGCGCGGCGGTGCAGACCGCGGGTGCGGCGCACGTCCTCCAGCTCTTTCTTGATGCGGATGATGCGGTCGCCGATCAGGCGCCGGTCGATTT
>NZ_JAKLLN010000192.1:0-317 GCF_023150065.1 Zoogloea sp. | reverse complement strand
CAAGCTGGGATTCGCCGGGGCCGCCCAAAAAGCCGAAGCCGCCGCGCTGGCGTTCAAGGTGGGTCCACGAACGGACGAGGCGGGAGCGCTGATAGCTCAACGCCGCCAGTTCGACCTGCAACTGGCCTTCTCGCGTCCGGGCCCGGGCGCCGAAGATCTCCAGAATAAGCCCGGTGCGGTCGATGACCTTACACTTCAGCGCCCGTTCCAGATTACGCTGCTGCACCGGCGTCAGCGCATGGTCGATGATCGCCAGCGTCGCCTCCCCCTCCTCCACCTTGACGGCCAGCGCCTCGACGGCGCCGCTGCCCAGAAGA
>NZ_JAKLLN010000191.1 GCF_023150065.1 Zoogloea sp. | reverse complement strand
GGCGCCACAAGTACCACTCCTGGCGCCAACGCTTCAGCGCGGCAATGGGGGAAGAGGCAGCGGCGCTCATCGTCGCGGCCTCCGCGCAAAGTAATTCTCTTGGATGCCCGGCCAGGCGGACGCCTCGACCACCCGCCGGCATGGTGGCACCGGCCTTGGCAGCCTGCGGCTCGCCGCGCTGATGGGCGGCACGGCGGGGGTGGCGAGCGTGCCGGGGCAAGGCAGCACCTTCTGGTTCACCGTACGCCTGCCCGGGGCCAGTGAGGTGCCCGGGGCGCCGGCCGGGGCGCTCAGCTGGAGCAGCTCACCGCCAGCCCCGCGGCCCAGTCCGGCGGCGGCGCGGCGAAGCGTTCGTGGTCGGGCTGCGGCGAGAAGGGCTGCGACAGGCAGGCCCGGACCGCCTCCACTTCGCTGAAATCTCCCCTCTGGGCAGCCCGGATGGCGGATTCGGCGATCCAGTTGCGGAGCACGTAGCGCGGGTTCACCGCGTCCATCGCGGCCTGCCGCTCGGCGTCCGGCCGGCCCTCGGCGGCGAGGCGGGCGCGCCACAGGCTGAGCCAGGCGTCGG
>NZ_JAKLLN010000190.1 GCF_023150065.1 Zoogloea sp. | reverse complement strand
CTCCAGACCCTCGCCGGCCCCATCGTCGCCAGCGGCCAGGGCGAGGCGCCCTATGGCCAGCAACCGCGCTTCGACGGCCAGCTGTCGGGCGACGCGGAGCTGCTGCGCCGCCTGCCGGCCATCGCCGGCGGCGCCGCGAAACCCGGCACGCAGCCCGGCCACTTCGAGATCCACTGGCCGCCGCGGTAATCCGTCACTTTCTTCAGCCTGCATATTCGGCCAGAATCACAGGCTCACCCAATTTCTCACCCGCCACCCTTCCACTGCAAGGCCCGACCCCATGAATCCGATCCAAGCCGCCGGCCAGCAAATCTGGCTCGACAACCTGTCCCGCGCCCTCATCAGCTCCGGCGAACTCGCCCGCTTCATTGAGCTGGGCGTCGCCGGGGTCACCACCAACCCGGCGATCTTCCACAAGGCCATCGCCGAGGGGCAGGACTACCGCCCGGCGCTGGCGGCCATGGAGGCATCCCTCGGCGCCGAGGCGCGCTACGAGGGCCTGGTGATCGAGGACGTGCGGCGCGCCTGCGACGTCATCCGCCCGGTGTTCGACGCGAGCCGCGGCGACG
>NZ_JAKLLN010000018.1 GCF_023150065.1 Zoogloea sp. | reverse complement strand
GCCGTGACAACCGTGAAGGCCATCGGGTGGAACATCCTCCCTTCCACACCGGCGAGGGCGAAGATCGGCAGATAGACCACCATGATGATGAGCTGGCCGAAGAGCAGCGCACGGCGCGCCTCCTTCGACGCGGCGAAGACCTCGTGGAAGCGTTCGCTGCGGGTGAGTGGGCGGCCAAGCCGTTCCTGGGTGTGGGCGAGCCGGCGCACGCAGTTCTCGACGATCACCACGGCACCGTCGATGATGATGCCGAAGTCGAGTGCCCCCAGACTCATCAGGTTGGCGCTGACCCGGTAGCCGACCATCCCCGAGAAAGTGAACAGCATCGACAGCGGAATCACCATGGCGGTGATCACCGCCGCCCGGATGTTGCCGAGGAACAGGAACAGGATGACGATCACCAGGATCGCCCCTTCGAGCAGGTTCTTCTTCACCGTCCCGATGGCCTTGTCCACCAGCACCGTGCGGTCGTACACCGTCACCGCTTGCACGCCCTGGGGCAGGTTGCGGTTGATCTCCGCCATCTTCTTATCGACCGCCCGCGACACCGTCCGGCTGTTCTCGCCGATCAGCATGAACACCGTGCCGAGCACCACCTCGCGGCCGTTGTCGGTCGCCGCACCGGTGCGCAGTTCGCGGCCGATCCCCACCTCCGCCACATCGCGGATGCGGATCGGCACACCCTGCACGTTGCCGAGGATCACGTTGCGGATGTCGTCCTGGGTGTGCAGCTGACCCGGCGCACGGATCAGGAACTGCTCGCCGCGCTTCTCGATGTAGCCGGCCCCTACGTTGCCGTTGTTGCGGTCGATGGCGGTGACCACGTCATTGAGGGTCAGGCCATAGGACGCGAGCTTCTCGGGGCTGGGTGCAACCTGATACTCCTTGGCAAAACCGCCGATGGAGTTGATCTCGGTCACCCCCGTCACATTGCGCAGTTGCGGCTTGATGATCCAGTCCTGGATCTCCCGCAGGTCGGTCGGTGTGTAGGCGGAACCGTCCGGCTTGCGGGCGCCCTCCTCGGCTTCCACGGTCCACAGATAGATCTCGCCAAGGCCGGTGGAGATCGGCCCCATCGTCGGCGTGATGCCCGCGGGCAGTTTCTCCCTCGCCTCCTGGATGCGCTGGTTCACAAGCTGCCGCGCAAAGTAGATGTCGGTGCCGTCCTTGAAGATCACGGTGACCTGCGACAGGCCATAGCGCGACAGGGAGCGCGTCTGCTCCAGCTGCGGCAGGCCAGCCATCACCGTCTCCACCGGATAGGTGACCCGCTGCTCCACCTCGAGCGGCGAGTAGCCGGCGGCGGCGGTGTTGATCTGGACCTGGACGTTGGTGATGTCCGGTACGGCATCGATGGGCAGGCGCTGGTAGTTGTAGATCCCAAGCAGCGCCATCCCCATCACGGCCAGCATAACCAGCCAGCGTTGCTCGATGGCAAGGCGGATGATGCGTTCAAACATGATCGTTCCCTTCCATCAGTGGGCGTGCTCGGCGCTGCCCTTGCCGAGCTCCGCCTTCAGTACGAAGCTGCCCGACGCTGCGTAGGCCGTGCCGGCCGTGAGCCCGTCGATCACCTCCACCCGCTTGCCGTCGCTGCGGCCGAGCTTCACCGCCTGCGCGGTGAAGCCGTCCTTAATCCGCACGAACACCACCGGCCTGTCTTCCAGGGTCTGCACCGCATCGGCGAGCACGCTCACCGGAACCTCGGTCTCGCCCGACACCACGTCCACATTCACGAACAGGCCCGGGCGCCATGCCATCTTCGGATTGGCCAGCGTCACCCGCGCCTTGGCTGTGCGCGTGTCCTGCCCGAGCAGCGCTCCCACGTAGGAGATGCGGCCCTCGGCACGGGAATCGAACGCCGTCGCGCGGACCACGACCTTCTCGCCCACCCGCACCACGTCGAGATCCTTGGCTGGCACAACGATTTCAGCCCATACGGTGGAGAGGTCCGACAGGGTGAAGATGCTGGCGTCCTCCTTTACGGCTTCACCCAGGGCGATGTGCTTCTCCACCACGATCCCGTCGAAGGGGGCACGGATCTCGTAGCGGTTGAGGCTGCCAGTGCCCGCCGCGCTGGCCCCCAGCGCCACCAGCTTCTGCTGGGCGTTGGCCACGGCAATCTCCGCCTCGCGCAAAGTCTGTTGGGCGGCAAGGTAGTCCTGCTCGGCCGAGATCTTCTCCTGCCACAGCTGCTTCTCACGGGTATGGGTGGAGTTGGCGAGGGCCAGGCGCCGCTGCGCTGCCAGCAGTTCGCTGCGCAGCTCCGACAGCCCTGTGCTCGCGATCACTGCCAGTACCTGCCCGCGCTTCACCGGCTGGCCCAGGTTGGCGGACACGCTTTCCACCACGCCGGCCAGCCGCGGTACCACGTGGGCGGTGCGGTCCTCATTGAAGCGGATCTCGCCCGGCAGCTGGCTGCTGGTCTGGATGCGCGCCGGCGCCGCCCTGTCGATGCCGACACCAGCGGACTGGATCTGCGCATCGGTCAGCACGATCATCTCGTCGTGGGCTTCGCCCTCGGCCTCGCTCTTCCCGGCATGATGTTCGGCGTCACCGTGACCGCCGGCATCTGCATGCCCGTCACCGGCACGGCTGCCGTGATGTTCCTTGTCGTCATGACCATGCGCTTCGGCGTGGGTGGCTTCGCCGGCGGGGCTTGTCGGGCCGGTGCCGAGGATCCAGGCAGCGGTGGCGATCCCCCCGAGGACGATGACCGCGATGGCGGCGACCTGCTTGCGGTTGAGGCGGGAGGGGGTCGAATTGAGCGGATTCTTCATGGTGGGCTCCTACGGACGGTCGGCCATCACGGGCGACGGCGAGGTGATGGCACCCAGCACACGCTCCAGTTCGGCAGCAGTGCGATGGGCATCGGAGAGACTCTTGAGGTACTGGGCGCGGGCCTGGAAGAAGGTGCGCTGGGCATCGAGTACTTCGAGAAAGCTGAACTTTCCGAGCTCGAAGCCCTTGGTCGCCGCGTCATACGCGCTTCGGGATCCGGGCAGGATCTCCTGCTGGAGCGTCCTGACATCCGCCAGAAGGGCTTTCAGGCGCGCCTGGTTCTGGGTGGCGTCAGCGCCCAGGCGCAGCTCGGCGGCGCGCAGTTCGTCCCGTGCCTTGTCGGCACGCCGAAGCGCCTCGAGCACGTTGCCCTGGTTGCGGTCGAAGACAGGGAACGGAATCGAAAGGCCGACCACCGCCTGTGTCCGCCCGAGCTCCTCCACCTGCTTCGCCCCCCCGCTGACCGTCACGTTGGGAACGCGCTTCGCCTTCTCCAGCTCAGCCTGCGCAACCAGGCGATCGACCTCGTGGTGCCAACGACGCAGTGCCGGGGCGGTTTCGAGGCGGCGGGCTAGTACGTCGTCCTCAAGTAGCACTGGAAGCGCGTCGGTGCGCCCTTCCGCCTGCGTGAAGCGCGGCTGCGCGCTGCCCCAGGTGGCGGCCAGTCGTTTGCGGGCCGTGACGAGATCGGCGTGTGCCTGGTTCAGTTCGATCCTTGCCGCAGCTTCGGCGACCCGAGCCTTCGTCTCCTCCACCGGTGAGACCTTGCCGGCTGCCACCCGCCGGGCCGCCGCGAGGCTTGCCCGCTGGGCCAGCGCAACCAGGTCGTCGGTCTGCTGGAGGCGCTCCTGGGCCACCAGCACATCGAAGAACAGCCCGACCACCGCGGCCCTCACCTCAAGGCGCCGGGCAGCCAGATCGGCATCCGCCACGTCACGGCCCCGCTCGGCGGTGGCGACGCGTGCGGCACGCTTGCCACCGAGCTCCAGCATCTGTCCGATCTGGAAGGTGGTCGTACGGGTGGCACGGTTCTGGGTATCTTCTACCGAGGCCGAGATGTCGGGGTTGGGCCGCAGACCGGCCTGGATCAAGGCCCCCTCGACGGCACGCAACTCGTTCGTGGCCGCGGAAAGCTCGGGGTTGGCCGCACGGGCAAGGTCGAGCGCAGCCTCGAGGCTCAAGGGGCCTGCAGGCTCGGCGGGGTTGTTACGGACAGCGGGATTGACCGCCGTGTAGGTTTCAGCTCGCGCCGGCCCGACCAGCAGGGCCAGGGCACAGAACAGCGCAAGCGCAGTGCTTGATTTGGATTGCATCCGATTCTCCAGTGGTGAAAAACACGTGGGGGAATCGGCGGGCCGTCCTCCGGAAAGCCGGATGGACGTGCGGCGAACGCCGCAGAGGATACGAGGTAAGTAGGAATCCGCTCCCGCCGATCAGGCGGAGGCAATCCAGTTGGGACGTTCGGGCAGATCGCCCGGCGGCGAGGCGAGGAAATGCGGCGCCCAGGGCGGGCTCGAATCCGCCACGAGAGGGGGCATCACATCAAAGATGCCAGTCAGGGCTGACGCACAACCGGCATGGCAGAAGGCACAGTCCTCATCGATGCCCGAAGGCGCCTTCGTGGCATCCTTGGCACCAGCGTCGCTTGCGTGCTTGTGCTCGTGGTGACCGAAGTGCTGAACCTTGCCCGATTCGTGCTGGCAATAGGCGGCGGCTGCCGACCAGGTGAACTGGAGTGGCAGGAAGACCAGCAGGAAGATGGCAAGCCAGCGGCGCATGGGCACGGATGGTATCAGAGTTGCGGAAGTCTGCTGTCGACCTTGCTGCGGCGCACCACCCACTATCCGAAAATCGGTATAATTTGCGGCGTCATTGGGGAGTAGCCTCTCTTCGTCCAGAAGAGGCTTGCGTCAACATACTTGCCGGCCACGGCATGGCGCAAGCGGTTCCCATACTTGGCAAGACCATTGACCACCCAAGCTCCCAGGGCCGGAGAGCTTGCGTGGTCAATTGGAAACTCCGGCCAGTATCATGTGATGGAATCCTTCCTCGTCTCCACGGGCATCGTTGCCCTCGCTGAAATCGGCGACAAGACTCAGCTGCTCGCGTTCATCCTCGCGGCCAAATTCCGCAAACCTGTCCCCATCATCATCGGCATTCTGGTCGCCACCCTCGCCAACCACGGTTTCGCCGGGGCGCTGGGTGCCTGGATCACTTCCCTGGTCGCACCCGAGGCGATGCGCTGGGTGCTCGGACTGTCGTTCATCGGCATGGCCATCTGGACACTCATCCCCGACAAGTTCGACGAGGACGAAGCCAAGTTCGCCAGGTTCGGTGTATTCGGAACCACCCTGATCGCCTTCTTTCTGGCCGAGATGGGGGACAAGACCCAGGTGGCCACCGTTGCGCTGGCGGCCCAGTATCATGCCTTCGTCACCGTCGTCGCCGGCACCACGCTGGGGATGATGATCGCCAACGTGCCGGCGGTGCTGCTGGGCAACCGCATCGCCGACAAGATGCCGGTGCGTCTGGTCCATATGATTGCCGCGGCCATCTTTGCCATCCTTGGCGTGGCAACCCTGCTCGGCGCAGGCGAGTCGCTCGGGCTGTAAGCTCCGCGCAGGCCGGGGTCGGCCCCCCTTCAGCCCGCCTCGGGTTCCGGCCCGAGGCGCCCCATGATGGCGTCCGGGATCGCTTGCAGGGGCAGGACGCGGGAGACGGCACCCATCCTGACGGCTTCGCCGGGCATGTCGTAGCCCACGCAGCTGGCCTCGTCCTGAGCAATGGTGCCGGCGCCGGCATCGTGCATATCCTTCAGGCCGCGCACCCCATCACTGCCCATGCCGGTCATGATGATGCCCAGGGCGTCCTTGCCGGCAAAGCGTGCCACCGAACGAAACAACACATCCACCGACGGGCGGCGGCGGCTCACCGGAGGGCCGTCGATGATATCCACCACATACTGGGTTCCGCTGCGCTTGAGCAGCATGTGCGCACCTCCGGGGGCAAGCAACACCCGGCCGGGCACCACCCGGTCACCGTGGCGGGCTTCCCGCACCTCGACCTGGCACAGAGGGGTGAGCAGCCGGGCATAGGCCGCCGTGAAGCCCTCGGGCATGTGCACCACGGCCACCACACCCGGGCTGTCGGCCGGCAGGGCCCGCAGCACCGTCTCCAGAGCACGTGCCCCGCCTGCCGAGGCACCGATCGCCACCACCGGCGGATATCCGGTGCCGGGCGTGCCGACAGCAAGGTGCCGCGGAAGGATGGGCTCTCCTCCTGGCGGAACAACCTGGGCGTGGGATGCAGCACGGACCGCGTGCAGCAGATCATCCGAGAGGTCGGCGGGGGTTTCGCAGGGGACCCCGGTGGGCCGGGTCACAGCACACACGGCACCGGCACTCAGGGCGTCCAGCGCCAACTCGACGCCGGCCTCGGTCGGAGGCGCTGTCACGACGATGGGCGTGGGCCGTTCAGCGAGAATCTGCCTGAGCAGCGCCAAACCATCCAGTCCGGTCAGGCCCAGTTGGAGGACGATCACGTCCGGCCATTGGGCCTGCAGGGCGTCGCCCACCCGCGGCAGATCGGCCGCAACACCGGTAATCTCGATGCCACCGGCAGCCGGCTGCTCCGTCAGCACCTGGTGCAGCAGGGCCGAATCATCAACGATCATGACCTTGATTGAAGACACAGCTTGGCTCCTGATAATCAGGACTGCGCCGAGGGCGCGTCCTTGAAGAATTCGGTCAAATGGCAAAGGGCCAGCGCTTCGTGCACTCTCTCGCTCCCAGGGTTTGAAAGTTCATCGCTGGCCGGCTCTTACGGGCCTGGCCTCGGGGCACTGGCGCTGCCAGTTGCACAGAAAGGCCCGCACCAGGACGGCGATCTCATGCCCATCCACCGGCGTTCCCATCACCACGACTTCCTCGGGGAGACGCTGGCGAACCCCGGCCCTGTCCGCCTCCGACGCCACCAGCACCACCACGAGCATCAGCCGCTCCCGGGCGTGGGTCACCAGGGCCTGAATCATGCTGAAGAAGTCCAGGCCGGCAATGCCGAGGTCGGTAATCAGTACCTCGGGATGTGTTTCGCCGATCCGGATCAATGCCTCGAAGCCATTCCGGGCCGTCGCGACCTGACAGTCGGGCAGAACGTGCTCCAGCACACCCCGCAGGGCTTCGCCGCCTTCGGCCTCCTCACGCAGCACCAGCACTCCGAAGGGCGCCGGCGACGTCAGCGCGGCAAGCCTGTTCTCCTGCATCAGCCGCTCCACGGAATCGAGCAGGATGCGGCGATGTCCACCTGGGGTCTTCCACGCCTGCAGATGCCCCTCCTCCACCCACAGCTGCGTGGTACGCACGCTGATGCCGAGCAGGCGGGACGCCTCTCGGGTCGAACAGATGCGGATGGTGTCGGGTTGCGGGGTCATGGCTCTTCCAGATTTTTGGCGATATTATCATTTTTAACGTTTTAAATAGTTATTGATGTATTTGTTGTTTGAAGCGGTGCGGGAGTTTTTCACACCCAGCACATTTCTCGCCCCAGGAAAACACCGGAAAAGCCTCTTTAAGCACTGACCTTACTGGATATATTCGCCAAGGCAATACGCCTTCCCGCTCAGCGCCACATAGAAAACCAGGAAGAAAATCCAACAGGCCCGAAGGATGACAACGATAAAATCAACAATTTCATCCTCTCCAGATCCTTCCTGACAAAGCATGAAACAACGCCCCTGCTGGTGAACACCGGAAGGGGCGGCTGGGCGGGATGTCCGGGGGCGCGCCCCGGCCTGAAGCGGGCTAAGGCTGGCGTGTGTCGAGAAGGGAGCGGGCGAAACCGGCCAGTTCGTCATCCGCCCTCGCCCAGGCATCACCATCGAAGGTGGTGATGCGGTCGCCGTTGCGGCGCAGGATGCGTTTGCCGTCGGCGCTGAAGCGCGCATCGCGCACCCGGTCGGCTTCCCCCTCCAGGGTGCTCAGGGCCTGCCGGCTCCAGCTCCACACCCGGGCCGTACCGTCTGCGCCGGTGGAAACAATGCGCTCCCCGTCTGGGTGGATGTCCAGGCTGATCACTGGCCCGGCATGGGCTGCAACGCCGCTGCGGTCCTGCCGGGGGGCATCCAGATCGTAGAGACGCAGGTGACCATCCGAGCCACCGCTGGCCAGGCGCCGACCACGCCGGTCAAAGGCCAGCGCGTAGATGGGGCTGTCCAGGTCGTCCGCCTCGAAGACGGCCGCTCCACCCACCACCGGGAGGACCCGCAGATGGCCGCTGTTGAGGCCCAGGGCGATCAACGCCGTGTCGCCACTGAAAACTGCCGTACGCACCACCTCGCCCTTGTGGAGCAGACTACGGCCGGCGCCACTGCCACCGGTTTCAAAGAGCTCGCCGGTCGCCAGGCGGAAGCTGTACCGGCCGTTGGCGCTGAGGATCAGCCCGTTCCCCATGGGTGGCAGAAAATCGGCCGGCTGGAGGCGCCACAGCTTGACCGTGCCATCGGCGCCGGCACTCACCACCCGGGTGCTGTCGGGCGCAAACAGCGCGGCCCGGACTTCCTGGCCATGGCCGCGGAACTCCCGGGCGCGGAAGGCAAAGGGTTCATCCCATACCCGAACCGTGTCGTCCCGGCCGTAGGACAAGATGCGCTTTCCATCCGGGCTGAAGTAGGCCGCCAGCGCCCCCCCGGCGTGTACCCCGGGCAAGGCATGGGGTGCAGCCCCCTGGGGCTGAGCGTCGGGCTGCACATCCCATACGTAGACACCCCCATCGGAGCTGCTTGCCACCAGACGACGGCCGTCCGGCGCATAACGCACCGAGGTGGCGGATACCGGAGGCTGCTCCGCCTGAACCGGCAGCTCGAGGGGATGCCCGATGAGGCGGCCACGGGCTGTCCAGCGGTAGAGCGTGCCGTCAGCCACCGCCACCGCCACTTCAGTGCCATCGGGCGAGAAGCTGGCCCCGAAGACTTCATCGGGGTGGGTCAGGGTGATCACGCTGCCGTCGACCACGTCCCAGATGCGGGCCGTGTTGTCGTTGTTACCGTAGGACAGTACCCACTTGCCACTGTCGTCGAAGCTGGCCGAGCCCACGTTGCCGAAATGCCCGGACAGCCGGCCCAGCGCGCAGGCGCCACCGGCTTTGGTGAGCAGAAGATCCGGCGGCGTGCCGTCCTCCGATTCGCGGATCGCCACCACCCGCTTGCCGTCACGGCTGATATCCGCATCCAGCCACGGCGGGCCACCGGCATGGCCACACTCGGTCAGGAGCTTTCCACTCCGGTCCCAGACCCGCAACAGGCCATCCCGGCTGGCCGAAACCACCCGCGATCCGTCCTCCGACACGGCAATCGCCACCACCGGGCCGGCGTGGATGACGCGTGCCTGCACGGCGAGGCTCTGGCTGTGCAGCAGACGCGCCTCGCCGTCATCACCGGCGCTGACGATCCACGCCCCGTCGCGACTGAAAGCCACCCCGTTGGCGGCCCCCTTGTGGGGGGCCAGTGCCGGGTTGTGCAGGAAGCCGGAGATGGCCAGGCGCAGCGTGTTGCGCACGTTGCGGTCGCTGGAGTCGGCCGCCAGCGCCAGCGCCTCGACCAGCGCCCGACGGGTGTCCACCTCGATGCGGTCGGTCACTTCGGCAGCGATGCGACGGGCGTTGGCCTCCTGCCTGTCCTGCTGCAGCGTATAGAGATTGAGGCCGATGGCGGCCAGCAGCGCGAGGCCCGCCAGGCCACCCAGACACTGGTTGCGGCGGCGGAAACGCTGGTCGGCCCAGGGGCGCACGATCTCGATGAAGGCGTCGTGCTGCAACTCGTAGCTCACCCCACCTGCCCCATCGCGGGTGCGTACGATGCGGTGCTGGCGGAGTACATCGAGCACCCGTTCGGTGCGCTTCTCGGAAGTACCCGCCTGGGCGGCCAGCGCTTCGAGGGGATAGGCGATCTTGACGCCATTGCGTGGCGCCAGAGCCTTAAGGATCTGCGCGGCGTCGATGGACTGGAAGAGCCCGAAATGACGGGTCACATCATGGAGATAGGCCGCGATGATGCCGCGGCGCTCGCCGAGGGCCAGGTAGTCGGCCATGCGCAGGCCGGGCTTGCCGCCAGCCAGGGCCTTGTCCCACAGGCAGCGGCAGATCAGTTGCAGGAAAGGCAGCTCGATCCCGCCGCGGAACAGCCGCGCCGCGGACTTCTCGGGGTCGCCCGGCGCGAGATCATCCAGGAGCCGATCGACCAGCTCGTCGTCACACACGCCCCCAAAACGTCGGGCGGGCGCGGCAATGGCCTCCCGTGCCCGCTCCCGGTCGAGGTGCTCCAGGTGATAGGTGGAGGCAAACAGGGACAGCACATGCCCGCGCAGGCAGGCGTCCACGCTGGCCAGAAACTCCTCCCGGAAGGACAGCACCACCCGCAGGTCGAGGGGCGTGCGCAGCAGGGCGCCAAGGGCGGCCGGCAGATGGCCCAGGTCGCCGGCGTAGCGCTGCAGGTATTCCTCGAACTGGTCGAGGACCAGCACCAGGGTGCTGTCGTCCCGCGCCAGCACCAAGCGGGCCGCATCCACCAGCTGGCCGGCACCGGGCGCCGTGGGGCTGCCGGCAATGGCATGGGCCACCGCATCACAGGGATCCGGGGTGTTCCATTTGTCGAAATACACCACCTGGGCTTCCTCGGCCCGCAGCTCGGGGATCACCAGGGCCCGCAGCAAGGACGTCTTGCCCACTCCCGACGGGGCATAGAGCAGCGTCAGCGGGTGGGAGAAGAGCTTGTTGATGAGCAGCTGGGCATCCCGCTCCCGCCCGAAGAAGCGGTCCCGCTCGGCCTCGGTATAGGGTTTGAGACCGATGTAGGGCTCATGGACGTCGACCGGGAGCAGGGAGTGGGGGGCGTCGGACATGGGGAAACCTACTTGAACTGCCCGAGGGTCTGCACGAAGGCCTCACAGTCGGACTGGAGGCGATCCTCGGCGGCCACCAGCTGGGCCCAGAAACGCTCCTCGATGGGCGAAACCGCCGTACGCACCGCGTAGCGCCGGCGTGGGCGCACCTGCCCCTCGTTGCTGAAGATGTGCCCGACCAGGCGGTAATGCCACACATCCAGGTTGTAACCGAGAAACAGCAGGGCGCTCTTCTGCAGGCGCCGCGAGAAGGCGCTGGGTGGCTTGGTGTGTTCGTTTTCCAGGCGGCCAAGGAAGGTCATGTGGTCACTCTCGGTGATGACCACCGTGTCGATGCCGGAACGGCGGTCGGCCAGTTCGTTGGCGAAGGGGGAACCGACGATCTTGTAGATGATGCGGTCGCCGTGCTCTCCCAGGTCCGAGATCAGCCAGTTGTCGGCCAGCTTGACCTCCACCGAGGGCGTCTGCCCTCCCCTGCGGATCACCAGCAGGCGCCCATCCAGCTCGTCATCCTCGGCCGTGAGGATGTGGGTGACCACCGTGAAGGGCAGCCCGGCCTGCTCCAGCAGACTCTCGAAGACCCAGTCATAGCTGGCCGAGACGATGATCCACGGTGACTGCATGGCCGCCAGGAAGCGGTGGGTCTGGGTCTGGGCCTGAACGACGGCCTGGCTCTGTTCACGCAGCACCGTGGTGAGACGTTTGAGAAAGGCCCCCCGCTCACCGCCGAAGACCAGCAGCAGGTATTCCGCGGCGGTGGCCAGCGGGTAGCGTTCGTCCAGGCGCATGCCGGCCTCCAGGCCGGCGGTCTCGATCAGCGCACTCACCAGCCGGAAGGAGCTCAAGGGACCACTCCCGAAAACACCATCCCCCACCAGCGGCACGAGCCGCCCTTCGTCAAGGGCACCACGAATGGCCAGGAAGAACTCGCGATTGCCGCGCAGGGCGGTGGCCGTCGGCGCCGCGGCAGTGCGGCGCGCCACTTCCCCGCGACTCGAGTTGGTGTTGAAGCCCTTGCTCAGGGGATGGTTCTCGGGCGCCTCGGCCTCGATACGGGCCTGCACATAGCGGCAGATCTCATCGGCGGTGAGAATGCTGTCACCGTCGTCCGCCTCGAAGGTCTCGACCCCATGGACGAACCAGCGCACCAGGCGCGAGAGCGGCACGCCCCGTTCGGCCACGTCGCGGTCGAGCACCGTGCTCCCCGACAGCACGTACTTGCCCTGCCCCTGCCCCAGGTTGGAGACCAGGATGGACGGAATATCCACCTGCCCGACGGCGTCCTCGGTCAGGCTATAGATGCAGTCAAGCAGGATGACCAGCTGGGAGGCACTGCTCTCGTTCAGTGCCCGCTTGGCAATCCACTCCATGGAGATCGCCGTCGCATCCAGGTAGTCGAGTTCGGAATCATTGGGGCACAGGTAGAGATCACCCCGGGCGGACAGCTTGGCGTGCCCGCAGTAGTAGAGCAGCACCGTATCGTTGGGGAGGGCATCCTTGAAGACCTTCTGCAGGCTCTTCATCAGGGCCGTCTTTTCGGGGTTGATCAGGGTCTCGACCTGGAAGTGGGTGTCATCCCGATCAGCCAGCAGTTTGCGCAGGGCGTCCACACTGGTCGATGCGCAGCCGGGAGCCTGAAAGCCCGTGCCGTGGGCGTAGGCATCCACGCCCACCAGCAGGGCCGAGCGGCTGCCCCGCACGCGCTTTTCCAGAGGAGTGATGAGCACCTCGGCCAGCAAGGGGTCATCCGCCTCCCCGTTCCAGGCCCGCAGGTCTATCCACTGGGATTCGGTAAAGCCGAGAGGCACGTCCTCACCGTCGAGGCAGACCTGCAGCAAGGTGCGGCGCTGGGCGGCACGGCTGGCCTCCGAGCGCACGAAGTCCTTGTCCCGGGAGGTCTCGCTCCACAGCACCACCACGCAGCGTGCCCCGTCGATCTGCTCCTCGAGTTCCTTGCGCCAGGTACAGGCGGCGTCCAGATCCTTGTCCCACCAGACTGAGAAGCGCGCCGCCAGCGCCGTGGCGAGGACTTCCGCCTGGGCCCGGTCGGTGTGTCCGTAACTGAGGAAGATGTCGGCCATGGTGTGCGCCTACTGGGCCATTCCCGGCACCGCGCCCCACTGGGTGTAACAGGCGCAGGCCGCACCGACCGGCATGGCCACGGCCATCGGGCAGGGGCCGGCATTGGTCATGCAGAGGGTGGCGAAACGCGGGCGCGGCATCTGCTGCTGCGGAGCCATCGACGGCACGCGCTGCTGGGTCGTACCGCCGCAGAGGCGATCAATCTCCATCTGCGGCACGCCCTCGTTACGCAACTGGATGCGCTCGCGGGTCGTGCAGAAAGCCAGCGTATCCACCGCCGGCAAACAAGCGGCCGCCAATAGCCCTAGCAACACCAAGCGATGCGTCATGGAACTCTTCACCCCGCGACCGGAAGCCTCATTTCCTTTATACGGCGCGACTCTCCGAATGTCCATGCGAGATGGAACGAATCCCCATGCCGGCGGACTTGCCGGCCAGCCAGAGCATCACCCCTTGCGGCTGATCCGCCCAAGGATGGCAGAGGGAATGTCCTGGAGCGGCAGAATGCGGTCCACTGCGCCGAGCTTCACGGCCTCCTTGGGCATACCATAAACCACGCAGGTGGCCTCGTCCTGGGCCACGGTCCAGGCGCCGGCATCGTGCATTTCCTTCATGCCCCGGGCGCCGTCATCCCCCATGCCGGTCATGATGATGCCCACCGCGTTGCGGCCGGCAAAGCGGGCCACCGACCGGAACAGGACGTCCACCGACGGCCGGTGGCGGCTGACCGGCGGCCCGTCGACCACATCCACCACATACTGGGCGCCACTGCGCTTGAGAAGCATGTGGCGCCCTCCCGGTGCGATCAGGACGCGGCCCGGCACCACCCGGTCGCCCTGGCGGGCCTCACGCACCTCCACCTCGCACACAGTGTCGAGACGCTGGGCAAAGGCGCCGGTGAACTTCTCGGGCATGTGCTGGACGACCACAATCCCCGGGCATACCCGCGGCAGGGCACGCAGCACGGCCTCCAGGGCCTGGGTACCGCCCGTCGATGTACCGATCGCGATCACCGTCTCGGTGGTCTGGGCCATCGCCGTTCCGGCGGGAAGGATGGCGTCGGCCGACAACTTGGGCCCCGTCGGCACGGCCATGGTCTGGCTCGCGGCCATCAGGCGTCGCACCTTGGCCCGTGCCGCCACCTTGACTGCGCTGACAAGGTCATCCGAACTGTCTGTCAGAAACTGCTTGAGACCCATCCTGGGCTTGGTGACGACGCAGACCGCACCCGCCGACAAGGCCTGGAGCGCCGTCTCCGACCCCTTTTCGGTCAGGGTCGAGCAGATCACCACCGGCGTGGGGCGCTCGGCCATGATCTTGCGCAGGAAGGTGATTCCGTCCATGCGCGGCATTTCCACGTCGAGCACGATGACGTCCGGCCAGCAGGCCTTCATCTTCTCCAGGGCGAATACGGGATCGACGACCGCGCCGATGACTTCGATGGCGCGATCCTCGCCCAGTGTTGCCGACAGTACCTGGCGGACCACTGCCGAGTCGTCGACGATCATGACCTTGATGGGAGGCATGGCTTTCCTGTTCTTCCGAAATTGTTCAAGTGACTTCAGCCGGGCCTGCCGCATGCCTCATGGTGACGTGGCCGCTCCAGATGTCGAAGAGCAGATGGCGATGACCATGCCCTTCAACATGGGTACCCACACATTGCAGGCAGTGGGCGCGTACCAGTTCGTGGGCTAGCACCACGTTCTTCTTCCCGATCAAAGGGATGCAGCGTCCGCGGGCAAGGTCGGGAAACATGTTGCCACCGCCAAATAGGCGGACCCGATACTCTTCGGGCTGCGTCCGGGCGGATCGAATCTCCCTGAGCATGAGGTCGAAGGCCTCATCCCCGTAGCGCCCGTCCAGCCCGCGGGAGCGTGTGTGGCCGCGGCTGGGCAGCACGAAGTGGCACATGCCTCCGATCAGCCTGTCGGGGTGCCAGAACACCACGGACACGCAGGAACCCAGCACGGTGCGGATACGCGTGCGCCTGTCGCCGAAATACCACTCGCCGGGCTGCAGGAAGATCTCGACGACCCCGTCGGGCATGCGCATGGGTTCAGGCCGCCGGCTTGCGGTAGATCGACGGGCGGACGGTCTTCAGGGCATCGGAGACGCCGTTGAGGTTCTCCGAGTGGCTGACGATGAAATAGCCCCCCGGCCGCAGCAGCGGCAGGATGCGCCGGATCACCTGGCGCTTGGTTTCCAGGTCGAAATAGATCATCACATTGCGCAGGAAGATCACGTCGAACTGGCCGATCTCCGGCAGGGTGGCGTTCAGGTTGATCTGGCGGAAATTGATCCTTCCGCGTAGCTCGGGCTTCATCATGAAGGTGCCGTCCTGGCTGCCGATGCCCTTCAGGCAGTACTTCGCCAGCAGCGGCCGGGGAATTCCGGCCGAGTCGTCCATCGGGTAACGCCCCTCCCGCGCCTGGGCCAGCACGCGGGTGGACAGATCCGAGGCGACGATCTCCCACGGGCGCCCCCCCAGCACTTCGGCCATCACCATGGCGATGGTGTAGGGCTCCTCGCCGCTGGAGCAGGCACCGCTCCATACCCGCACGGTGCTCTGCCCCTTCAGTTCGGGCAGGGCCTGGCTGCGCAGGAAGTCGAAATGCTTGGGCTCGCGGAAGAAGTAGGTCTCGTTGGTGGTCAGCAGATCTACCGCAACCTGGCGCTCCGCCGCATCGGCCTGTACCCGCTGGAGGTAGCTGCCGTAGCCGTCCAGATCCAGCTGGCGCAACCGGCGGGCCAGCCGCCCGGCCACCAGCTGCTTCTTGGCGGCGGACAGGCTGATCCCGGCCAGGGAGTACATCAGCGCACGGAACTGGCCGAATTCCCGATCCGTGAGCTGACCCTGCAGCCCCGTGACGTGACGCTGGACGGTGGTCGTGATCACGGTCTCAGCCCGCCACGCTGCTGCCGAGGCGCGGCAAGGCACCGGCGTCCACCGGGGAACCCTGGCGGGACAATTCATCGAGCACCGACAGTTCATCCGTGGACAGCACCGCCTCCACGTTGAGCAGGATCACGAAACCGCCCCCCACCTTGCCCATGCCGCGGATGAAATCTGCCCGGATGCGCGCGCCGAAGGCCGGCGGCGCCTCGATCTCGCCGGGCGGAATTTCCAGCACCTCGCTCACCGTATCCACCAGAATCCCCACGACCTGGCACTCGTCGCTGCTCCCCATCTCGATGATGACGATGCAGGTACGCCGGGTGATCCCGGTGGGCTGGCCGCCGAAACGCGCCTTCAGATCAATCACCGGCACCACCGCGCCGCGCAGGTTGATGACCCCGCGGATGCTCGGCGGTACCATCGGCACGGTGGTCACCTGACCGTACTCGATGATCTCCTTCACGCTGAGGGTCTCGACTGCGTACATCTCGCCGCCCAGGGTGAAGGTCAGGTACTGGCAGGGCTCTACGGCGAGCCCCGGCGCGTCTTTCCTGGCAAGGGTGGCCATCGCTCAGCCCTCGAACTGGACGTATTCGGCTTCGAAGATCGGCGCCCGGGAGGACGCGCGACGGCTCTCGGCCCGGCTGGCGGTTTCGGCCCGGGCGGGACGCGCCCGGTTGCCGCTGGCCAGCTTGAAGTAGGCCATCGCCTTGCTCAGTTGTTCGGCCTGGGCGCTCATCTCCTCGGCAGTGGCGGCGAGCTCCTCGGAGGCCGAGGCGTTCTGCTGGGTGGTCTGGGAGAGCTGGGCCATCGCGGCGTTGATCTGGCCGACACCGGAGCTCTGCTCGTCCGATGCGGAGGCGATCTCCTGCACCAGATCGGACGTCTTGGTGATGCTCGGGATGATCCCCTCGAACAGCGTTCCGGCCCGTTCGGCCAGGGCCACGCTGCTCCGGGCAGTCTCGGAGATCTCCTGGGCCGCTACCTGGCTGCGCTCGGCCAGCTTGCGCACTTCGGCCGCCACCACCGCAAAGCCCTTGCCGTGCTCACCGGCCCGCGCCGCCTCGATGGCCGCGTTGAGGGCCAGCAGGTTGGTCTGGTAGGCGATGTCGTCGACGATGCCGATCTTGTCGGCGATGCTCTTCATGGCCTCCACGGTCGAGCGCACGGCTTCGCCCCCTTCGATCGCCTCCTTGGCCGCCTTGGCCGCCATGCTGTCGGTGAGGGTGGCATTCTCGCTGTTCTGGGTGACGGACGCCGACATCTGTTCCATCGACGCCGAGGTCTCCTCAACGCTCGCCGCCTGCTCGCTGGAAGACTGGGACAGGCTCTGGGCGGTGGCGCTCACCTCTTCCGATGCGCTGGAGAGTGAATCGGCCGAGCTACGTACTTCGGTGATGATGGACGTGAGCCGCTCGTTCATGGTCTTCAGGCTATAGAGCAGGCTGCTCGTGTCGCCGGCCTTGGTGTTGACGGTCAGCGTCATGTCGCCTTCGGCGATCTTCGACACCACCTCGGCCGCGTAGCCCGGTTCGCCGCCCAGCTGCTGCACCAGGCTGCGGGTGATCAGGATGCCAATGAGCGATACGGCGACCAGCGTGGCCGCGCCGATCCCCATCGCCACCCAACGGGCGCTGACCACGCTCTGGGCCGCCTCCTCGGCGGCCTTGCGGCCCAGCTCGGCGTTGTACTGGCGGTGATCCTCGAAGGCGTCCCACAGGCGGGCCATGACAGCCTGGTTGGCCATGATCAGATCCCTCGCCTCTTCCATCTTGTTCACCCGGGAGAGCACGTAGGCCCGGTCTCGGAGCTGGTCGAAGTCGGCCAGCGCGGCCCGGTCTGCGGCAAGCAGGCTCCGGTCCTTCTCGTCGCTGACGAGGTCTTCGTACTTTTTCAGGGCATCCTCGATCTTGCGGCGGTTGGCGGTGATCTTCTCTTCAAGCCCCGCCATCACGGCCGCGTCGGACGCGGCGATGTGCTGCCACAGCTGGGTACGGGCGGCGGCCATCGGTGAGAAGGCCGCATCCAGCGTGAGGATGCTGGGCACAACATTGATATTGGCGTAGTTGGTCGTGTCATAGACCCGACTCATCTGGGTCAGGCCCACGATGGCGAGGAGGACGATCCCGAAAGCGGCAGACAGGATCAAGGACAGCATCTTTTTGCTGACGGTCATGACGATTCTCCAAAGGAGGGCCGACGGCTCAAGCCGCCGACGGGGTGGAAGACAGGTAACGGGAAACGGGTTGGCGCTCGGTCACCTGCCGAACCAGCCCGGGAACATCAAGGATCAGGGCAACTTCTCCGCTGCCCAGAATGGTGGAACCGCCAATACAGCGGATATGACTGAAAACCTTGCCGAGGGGCTTGATGACGGTCTGGAACTCACCGAAGAGCTGATCCACCACCAGCCCGGCCCGCTCCCCGGCGTACTGCACCACCACCACGTTCTCGCGGCGGGGTGCCTCGCCCGGGATGTCGAACAGGTCGCGCAGGCGCACGAAGGGCAGCACCTCACCGCGCAGGTTGAGGTAGCTCGCGC
Source organism: Zoogloea sp. (assembly GCF_023150065.1). Classification (GTDB taxonomy): domain Bacteria; phylum Pseudomonadota; class Gammaproteobacteria; order Burkholderiales; family Rhodocyclaceae; genus Zoogloea. Next base: position 91,471 of record NZ_JAKLLN010000018.1, on the reverse strand, counting down.
CCGCCTCCGGCTTGTCCTTGTCGGGCAGCTCGATGCATTCGAGCACCTGCTCCAGCGGCACCACGTACGATGCGCTGCCGGCGCCGATGAGGAAGCCGTCGATGATGGCCAGCGTCAGCGGCAGACGCAGGCGCACGGTGGTGCCCTGCCCTTCCACGCTGTCCAGATCCACCGTGCCACGCAGCGCCTGGATGTTGCGCTTGACCACGTCCATCCCCACGCCGCGCCCGGACAGGTTGCTGACCTGGGCCGCGGTGGAAAAGCCCGGCTCGAAGACAAGCCCGAAGATCTCCTTGTCCGACAGCGTCTGCCCTTCGCTCACCAGGCCACGCTCGATGGCCTTCTGCAGGATGCGCTCTTTGCGCAGCCCGCCGCCGTCGTCGCTCACCTCGATGACGATGCTGCCCGACTCGTGATAGGCGTTGAGGCTGAGCCGGCCCTGGCGCGGCTTGCCCCGCGCGAGACGCACGTCGGCCGGCTCTATGCCGTGATCCAGGGCGTTGCGCACGATGTGGGTGAGTGGATCGCCGATCTTCTCCACCACGGTCTTGTCCAGCTCGGTCTCGCCGCCGCGGATGTCGAGCTGGATGTCCTTGTCCAGCTCGGCGGCCACGTCACGGACAACCCGACGAAAACGGTTGAAGGTGGCACCGATCTGCACCATCCGCAGCGTGAGGGCGGAGTCGCGCACATCCTCGACCAGCCGCGCCAGCACACTGGTGGTTTCCACCAGGTCGGGCACCTTGAGCCGCCGCGCCACCAGTTGGGCACCGGCGCCTGCGATGATCAATTCGCCCACCAGATTGATGAGCTGGTCGAGCTTGGCAGCATCGACACGGATCAGTGTGGCCTCCCCCGCCGTCATCGTCTTGAGCTGATGCTGACGCTCAAGCGCCGCATCCACCATCGGCTTGTCCACCAGTTGCTGGGCCACCAGAACGTCGCCGAGCAGGGACGCGGGCTTGCCTGCGGACTGACTGTCCAGCTCGATGCGTTCCTGGGTCTCCAGGGCCTGGGTGAGTTCGTCCTCGGTAAGGGAGCCGCAGCGCACCAGCATCCGGCCGAGCAAGAGGCTGTCCCCGGACATGTCGGCGAACAGCGCCCGGTAGTCGGCGAGCGGGCCATAAGGCGGAATCAGGCGAACAACGCTGTCCTCACGGACGAAATCGAAGGCGCCATCGATGGTGGCCTTATCGGTTTCGCTGGCAAAGCCCAACTCGTAGCCGATGTAGCAGCTCTCCGGATCGATCACCGACAAGGGGGGAATGTCGTTGAGAATCAGCTCCAGGTTGACGATCTGGCCGAAGGTGCCGAGGTAGTGCAGGATCGACAAGGGGTCCATGCCGTCGCGCAGCAGATTCGGCCCCGAACGCAGGGAGATGTGCCACATGCCGCTGCTGACGCTGTCGGCCCCGCGCACGGGTACCGACGGGCGTGGCGCGATGTCGTTGCCGTCGGGCCAGTCCACATCGCTGAGGTCCAGCTGCGGCGGCAAGGCGGAGGGCGTCTGATATTCCCGGAGCCGCGCAAGAATGGCTTCGCTGCGCCCGGAGAGGGCATCGTCCGGGGCCTGCCTCGCCGCGACCCCGTCAATGAGCCATCCGAGATGGTCACAGACCTCCAGCATCAGGCCGCCGAGGGCCGGGCTCATCGCCAGCCGATGGTCGCGCACCCGATCCAGCACACTCTCGGCCACGTGGGTGAAGGCCACGATATGGTCGAGGGAAAACAATCCTGCCGAGCCCTTGATGGTGTGGGCGGCGCGAAAGATGGCGTTGACCGCTTCGGCATCGTCGGGGGTCTGTTCGAGCGCCAGGAGGGCCTCCTCCATGTGCTGAAGCAGTTCACGGCTTTCGATGATCAGCGTTTGCAGCGCGTCGTCCATTTGGGCGCTCATCGTGACGATCTCCTGCGGCTCAGGCCTGCGCCAGAGGCGCAGTGCTGAAGAAGTCTGTCAGGCGGCAGAAGGTCAGTGCCTCACGGACCCGCGCACTCACGTCAAACAGACGCAGATTGCGATCGGCAGCTGCCGCCTCCACGCGCAGGGAAACCAGCAGCTGGATGCCCGCGGCATCGATGTCGCTGACACCGGACAGATCCAGCTCCACATCGCCGGGGGCGCTCATGGCCACCAGCAAGCGATCGCGCCAGTCCCTGGCGGTGTAGATCGTCATTTCACCGGCAATCACCACGCGGCTCGTGCCGAGATTGCATTGATCGGATGCATTCATGTTTGTCTCCTCGTTGGGGCGCAGACGTGATCAGGGCAGGATCAGCTTGGCTACCGCAGTGAGCATCTGCGGCGGTTGGAAGGGCTTGACCACCCACGCTTTGGCACCTGCGGCCTGGCCTTCCCGTTTCTTGTCGTCGCCGGCCTCGGTGGTCAGCATGATCACCGGGGTGAATTTGTAGGCCGGGATCTGCTTGAGCGCCTTCACGAAGCTGATGCCGTCCATGTTCGGCATGTTCACGTCGCTGATGATCAGGTGGATCTTGCGGCCGTCAAGCTTGGTCAGCGCGTCACGGCCGTCGCATCCTTCGATCACGTCGTAACCGGCCCCCTTCAGGGCAATGCCTACAACCTGGCGCAAGGAGGTGGAGTCATCCACGATCAGGATGGTCTTTCCCATGTCGTTTTCCTCAGAAGAAAGTGATGCCTGCGGAATCCGGAGCATTGCTGCCTCCGTTTCCCCGATGCAGGGAATGTTGTTCGGGGGTGGTGTAGGCCTGACTCATCTCGATCATCCAGGTCGAAGCGTCCAGCGCTTCCGGCTCGAACCCTGCCCGGACCTCACCCAGCGCGGACCCAAGCCGCGATTCGAGGCGCCCCATGTCGTCGGCAACATGGGTCAACACCTGGCTCACCCGATCCTGGAACTGCAGGGAGACCAGCACCTCCGCGATCTCCCCGGCCAGGGCGTGGCCCTCGTCGGTTATCAGGCGTGAAGCATCCACCAGCCCCCCCGCGGCACTGCGCAGGCGCCGAACCACCTCACTGATCCGCTGGCTCGAAGCAGACACCAGAGCCTGATCGTCGCGGGCATAGCGGTGCGACACGTCCAGGGTTTCACTGATCGCACCGGTGACCGACCTCACGGTGTCGCCGATGCGCCGGCCCATTTCACCGGACGCGGTGGACAACTTCCGGACCTCGTCGGCAACCACCGCAAAACCCCGCCCGGCCTCTCCGGCCCGGGCGGCCTCGATGGCTGCATTGAGAGCGAGCAGATTGGTCTGCTTGGCGACATCACCCACCTGCCCCGCCATGTCCTCCAGGGTGGCGGTGATGCTGCCCAGGTCCGCCACATGCGCCAGCAGCACCTCCTTGTGGGACAAGGCTTCGTGCAGGGCGCTGACAATCTCGTCGAGTTCCTTCTCGGTCGCATTGAGGAGACCGGCAAGGTCGTCGCCCGCCGCACCCCGCGACGCATCCAGGGCCGACCCGATACGCTGGGATATCGCGGCAAAGCGTGATGACAGCGCCGTGATGGCGTCTTCGGTCTGTGCGCGGGATACATGGATCTGCCTGCCCCAGACCGGCAGCACCTGTTCGCACAGACCGTCCAGCCCCGGTACATGCAGGCTCGCCAGGCTCGCCGCATGTGCCTGATCCGCCAGTTGCCGGCGCTGCTCGCGGAGCGCCCGCTGATGGCCGCGCTCGAAAGTCAGACCCAGACCCGCAGTCACTCCCCACTGGAGCAGTGCCAGACCAATGACCAGCGGCTGAAAGCCGCCCACGGCGAGCACCAGTGCCGCCGTCGCGCCCCCAAGGACGATCCAGGCCCAAGGCACCCCGCCGCCAGACAGATCATCCATCGGCGCGGCAGCCTGCCATTCCATGCCTTTACTCATCTCGCCCCCTCATGTCTGTCACTGCCCATTTCCTCGTGCCTGCGCCAGTTGCGCAGAAAAACCCTGACCAGCGCGGCCAGCTCAGTGCCATCCACCGGGGTGGCCACAATCACCACTTCATCAGGCAGGTGGCTCCTCAGTCCCAAGCGATCGGCGTCGGAGGCCACCAGCACCACGATCAACATCGCCCCGCCTCGCCCCGCCCCTCTCAAGGCGCGTACCAGCCGAACAAGATCCAGCCCGGTCACCACGAGATCGATGATCAGCACCTCGGGCGCCCGCTCGCCAATGCGGATCAGTCCTTCGAAGCCGTCTTCGGCCGCAGATACCTGGCAATCCGGCAGCAAGGCCGCCAGCGCTGCCTGCAAAGCCCGCCGATCCGGCTCGCTTTCGCGCACAACCAGAACCTGGAAAGGCTCTGCACCCACACCGCTGCTGGCACGCCGCTGCTCACCCAGCAGACGCGCCACCGACTCGACCAGGATCCGACGATGTCCGCCGGGCGTCTTCCAGGCGTTCAGGCGCCCTTCCTCGACCCACAGCTGGGCGGTACGCACACTCACCCCAAGCTGCTGCGCAGCTTCTCGGGTGGAGCAGGTTCGGGATGTCTTGGTCTCAGTCATGGTGCAGGATCAATTTTTAGCGATATTATCATTATTGATGATTTATTTATTATTTTTTATATTTAATGTTTTTATCTCCTCGAGTAAGGGCTTTTCTTACACCCAAAGGACATTTTTTACCTACACAAGGACTACCTTGCTCTTATCAAAATGAACTTAATACATTGTTTTTTATAACTTTATTTCTACAAAAAAATGTATTTTAAAGATCAAAACGAAAGACCGAAGCACAATCCGAGCAGAATCAATCGATGAAAGCGAAAGTTGTTTTTATCGTTTTTATCGTTTTTTTGCTCAGTGGTCGTCGCTTACCTGTTCTCAGGAATGCAGAGCAAAAAAAAGCCCCTGACCGGCTTCCGGTCAGGGGCTTTTTTTGGCGCGGCCGGATTTTCATCCAGCCGGAGCACGGCAGCGCTTACATTTCGACGGTATCCGCCACTTCAGTGAAGGCGGGGATCTGGTCGAAGTTCATGTAGCGGTAGATCTCGGCAGCCTTGGCATTCACCACCTTGATCTGCTCCATGTACTCCTCCTTGGTCACGATCCGGCCAGCCAGGGCGCACATGGCGGCCAGTTCGGCGGAGCCCAGGTAGACACGAGTGTCGATGCCCAGACGGTTCGGGAAGTTACGGGTGGAGGTGGAGATGGCGGTGGAGCCCTTGCGGATCTGGGCCTGGTTGCCCATGCACAGGGAGCAGCCGGGCATTTCCATGCGGGCGCCGGACTTGCCGAGGACGCCGTAGTAGCCTTCTTCGGTCAGGATCAGCGCATCCATCTTCGTCGGCGGGGCAATCCACAGACGGGTCGGGATGTCGGACTTGCCTTCCAGCACCTTGCCGGCAGCACGGAAGTGGCCGATGTTGGTCATGCAGGAGCCGATGAAGACTTCGTCGATCTTGTCGCCGGCGACTTCGGACAGCACCTTCACATCATCCGGGTCGTTCGGGCAGGCCAGGATCGGCTCGGTGACTTCAGCCAGGTCGATCTCGATCACGGCGGCGTACTGGGCGTTGGCGTCACCCTGCAGCAGGGTGCCGTTGGCGATCCAGTCTTCCATGGCCTTGATGCGGCGCTTGAGGGTGCGGGCATCCTCGTAGCCTTCGGCGATCATCCACTTCATCAGGGTGATGTTGGAGCGCATGTACTCGACGATCGGATCCTTGTTCAGGGCGATCGCGCAGGCGGCGGCAGAGCGCTCGGCGGCGGCATCGGAGAGTTCGAAGGCTTGTTCCACCTTCAGATCGGGCAGACCTTCGATTTCGAGGATGCGGCCGGAGAAGACGTTCTTCTTGCCCTTCTTCTCGACGGTCAGCAGGCCGGCCTTGATGGCGTACAGGGGGATGGCATTGACCAGGTCACGCAGGGTGATACCGGGTTGCATCTGGCCCTTGAAGCGCACCAGCACGGATTCCGGCATGTCCAGCGGCATCACGCCGGTGGCAGCGGCAAAAGCCACCAGGCCGGAGCCGGCCGGGAAGGAGATGCCGATCGGGAAGCGGGTGTGGGAGTCGCCGCCGGTGCCGACGGTGTCGGGCAGCAGCAGACGGTTCAGCCAGGAGTGGATCACGCCGTCGCCCGGGCGCAGGGACACGCCGCCACGGGTGGAGATGAAGGACGGCAGCTCGCGGTGCATCTTCACGTCCACCAGCTTCGGGTAGGCGGCAGTGTGGCAGAAGGACTGCATCACCAGGTCGGCGGAGAAGCCGAGGCAGGCCAGATCCTTCAGCTCGTCGCGGGTCATCGGGCCGGTGGTGTCCTGGGAGCCGACGGTGGTCATCTTGGGCTCGCAGTAGGTGCCGGGCAGCACGCCCTTGCCTTCGGGCAGGCCACAGGCGCGGCCGACCATCTTCTGGGCCAGGGAGTAGCCGGTGCCGGCGTCGGCCGGGTTCTGCGGCAGGCGGAACAGGGTGGACGGGGCCAGACCCAGGGCTTCACGGGCCTTGGTGGTCAGGCCACGGCCGATGATCAGGGGGATGCGGCCGCCAGCGCGGACTTCGTCGAGGATGACGAGGGTCTTGAGCTGGGATTCGGCGATCACGGCGCCGTTCTTGAGGGCGGTGACCTTGCCGGAGGCTTCGTCCACCTTCAGTTCGATCTCGTCGCCCATGTCCATCTGGCCGGCATCGATTTCGATCGGCAGGGCACCGGCATCTTCCATGGTGTTGAAGAAGATCGGGGCGATCTTGGAGCCCAGGCACACGCCGCCAAAGCGCTTGTTCGGGACGAAGGGGATGTCTTCGCCGGTGAACCACAGCACGGAGTTGGTGGCGGACTTGCGGGAGGAGCCGGTACCGACCACATCGCCGACGTAGGCGATCAGGTTGCCCTTGGCGGCCAGCGCTTCGAGTTGCTTCAGGGGGCCACGGGTGCCCGCCTCGTCAGGCTCGATGCCCGGACGGGGGTTCTTGAGCATGGCCAGCGCGTGCAGCGGGATGTCGGGGCGGGACCAGGCGTCCGGAGCGGGCGACAGGTCGTCGGTGTTGGTTTCGCCGGTGACCTTGAAGACGGTCAGCTTCTGGGAAGCCGGGACAGCCGGACGGGAAGTGAACCATTCGCCGTCGGCCCAGGACTGCAGCACGGCCTTGGCGTTGGCATTGCCCTTGTCGGCGAGTTCCTTGACGTCATGGAAGAAGTCGAACACCAGCAGGGTCTTCTTGAGGCCTTCGGCCGCAGCGGCACCGGCTTCGCCATCGGCGAGCAGGTCGATCAGGGGCTTGACGTTGTAGCCGCCGAGCATGGTGCCCAGCAGTTCGGTCGCCTTGACCTTGGACACCAGCCCACAGGCCACTTCACCCTTGGCAACCTTGGCCAGGAACTCGGCCTTCACCTTGGCTGCATCATCGACACCGGCGGGGACACGGTAGGTCAGCAGCTCAACCAGGAAGCCTTCTTCGCCGGCCGGCGGGTTCTGGAGCAGTTCGACCAGAGCTTGGGTTTGCTGCTTCGACAGGGGCAGCGGCGGGATACCGAGGGCTGCGCGCTCGGCAACATGCTGGCGGTAGGCTTCAAGCATGGGTAGATCCTTCCTAGACGGTGGTTACATGACAGGTTAGCTGACGTGCGCGACCGGCCGTTCCGGGCCCGGAGCGCCTCTCCCGAATGGACTGGCACCTTGTTCTGATGTGGCAGCGCCAAGTCTTATATATATTATATTTTATTTCTGTGCGGATTGTGCGCCTGCACAATCCATAAATCCCGCAAACCCGACGTCCCCCGCCCCTCAGGACTTGAGGTAGTCGGCCAGCACGCTTTCGACAGCCTTCAGATTGATCGGCTTGATCAGGAGATCGTCGAAGCCGGCCTCGACGAGGCTCTGCTTTTCTTCGGGAAGTGCATGGGCAGTATAGGCGATGACACGCAGGCCATTGAACTTGACGTCCGCCCGCAGCCGGGCGAGCACTTCCTCGCCGGACATGCCGGGCATGCTGATGTCGAGCAGGACGATGTCGAAACGCTCGGCGGACAGTCGGGCCAGGGCGGTCGGGCCGTCCTCGGCCTCTTCCGAGCTCATGCCCAGCCGGGTCACGAAGGCGACGGCCAGGCGACGGTTGATGGCGTTGTCGTCAACGACGAGCACCCGTTTTTTAACTGCAGAGGAGTCGCTCATGGAATGGAAGTCTGATGTTTCAACTAGGTTGCCCATCAACCGGGAGGAAAAGGGTGAAGGTTGAGCCTTCGCCCACGCGGGACTCGACGATCAGATCGCCAGACAGCATGTGAGCGAGTTCCCTGGCAAGGGCCAGACCAAGGCCGGTGCCTCCCTGCTCTCGGGTCACGAATTGGTCCAATTGACGGAATTTCTCGAAAATGTGCTCATGCGCCTCGGCGGGAATCCCCCGCCCGCTGTCTGACACGGCGAAAGCCAGCCGGTTGCCTTCCTGCCGGACATTTACGCCAATCCCACCATTGTCAGTGAACTTGATCGCGTTGTTCAAGAGATTGTTGAGAATCTGGCGCACCCGCTGCACATCCATGTCGATGCTGGCGGGAATCCCCTCCGCCATCGTCAGCTCCAGGGTCAATCCTTTGGCCAGGGCGTGGGCACGATGGGTATTGACGATCTCGGTTGCCAGGCTGGCCACATCCTGGGCCTGCCACTTCAGCTCGATCCGCCCGGCCTCGATCTTGGCCAGGTCGAGCAGGTCGTTGACGATGTCCAGCAGGTGCTGGCCCGAGCTGTGGATCGTGGCGGCAAACTCCTGCTGTTCGGGGTCGGCCAGATCGAGCTGGAGCAGTTCCGAATAGCCGAGGATGCCGTTGAGCGGTGTGCGCAGCTCATGGGACATGTTGGCCAGGAAGTCCGACTTGAGCTTGTTGGCCTCTTCGGCCCGGGCTCTCGCCTCCTCCGAGCGCTTGAACGACAGCTGAACCTCGTCGGCCATGCTGTTGAACGAGCGTGCCAGCTGCCCCATCTCATCATCCGACTTGACCTCCAGCCGGTGGGACAGGTCGCCCTCCTGGAAGCGGCCGAGGCCATGGATCATGTTGGTGATGCGGCGGGTGATGAACTGGGCCATCCAGATGGCCACGACGATCACCAGCACCACCATCAGGATGGTGGACAGGCTCAGGGCCGCAGCGGTCTGGGCCAGGTTGTGTTCAATGGCCTCGAGCAGGCCCGCGCGTTGCCCCTGGAAGGTCTTGTCCCGCTCGGCGATGGTCAGGCCGATGCGTTTTGCGGATTCGGTGGCGGCCCGGTGGAAGTCATCCACGTTGGCGCCGATCGTCACGAAGCCGAAGCCCCGGCGGGACTCACCGTACTGACCGGTGTAATAGGGTATGGCCGCCGCGGTGGTCAGCTTCCAGAGTCCGGAAAAAAAGATCACAAAGGAGCCGGAGCCGCCCTTCTCGGTAAGCTGGTTCCAGCCCGCGCACTGGGGCGAGAAGTTGAGGTAGCGGCAATCGAGGGCCACCGTACCGGCTTTCACCAGCGCGCCGGCGGGCTTTTTCTTGAGGGACTGGTTGTCGAAGGCGGGCGCCGTCTCGAGGAACTCCCGTGATGACTTGCCCGATGCCTGCCATGCCTCGTAAAGGGACTGATCCAGCCACGGGGTCACCGGATCGCCGGTGGCCGGGTCGTAGCCGGGAATGAAGTAGTCACGGGGATGGGAGATGGCCCGGCTGCGGTGATCCCACATGAAGGCGTAATTGCCGACGATGGCGTCGTTGATCGGGGTGTAGCGCGTGTCGGTGGGGCTGATGCGGTCGGTGAACTGGCGGATGTGATCATGATCCAGGGCCAGGGTCACGTAGCCCACCACGGCCCCGCCGCGCACTACCGGCGTGGCCCAGCGGACAATGGCGCGGAAGGGCCTGCCGACCGGGTTTTCCGTGCCCGCATAGGCCGACTCCTCCGGCTTGAACTCTATCCCTGCCTTCTCGGCACTGGCCGGCAGGTAGGGGCCGATCACCCGGCTGCCCACGTACGCCCCGATGACCTCCGAGACGTAGATCTCGCCGGGCTTCAGCTTGCGCAGGGCCGGCCAGTAGCGCTCGGCCTTGAGGAAGGTTTCCGCGGGGCGGCTCACGTCCCGCAGCTCGCGTGAGGTCAGATCACCCTGGGTGACCTTCACCTTCTCACGCCCCTGCAGATCGACAAAACTCATCTCGATAAACAGCGGCCGCTTTTCACCGTGGCCGACATACTCGGGCGGGCGGGCACTGAAGGCCTTGGCGTTGTCGGCCTGGGCCTGCGCGGGGTCGGCGGCCAGCGCCTCGTCCCAGGCCTCCGGTGCGGCGGGCTCCCAGCGCTTCTGGTCTTCCGAGAGCTTCCAGGCGCCGTGGCGGTAGAGCATGCGGGTGCGATGCAGCAGAAAGGCCTTGTAAGCCGCCTCCGCGGGCTCTACCTGGGCGGCCTGGAGCACATCCGAGTCACGATCATAAAGAAAGGAAGCGACCGCCCGGGCCGTATCAGTGGTCAGGCGCTCGATGCCCTCCCGGGCCCGGTCATCAAGAGCCTTGATGGCATCACCGGTCGCCTCGTCACCCACCTCCTTGATGGTCGCAAGCATGGACTCGGCCATCGCACCGGCCTGGCCACTTACGGTTTCGCCGAGCTTCTGGGCCATGCTCCAGGCCAGTATGGCCAGGAGGAGCAAGGGAACCACCTTGATGACCACGAAGATCCCGATCAGCTTGCCGCGAATGCCGCCCATCCAGTGCTTGAGTCCCATGGCTCCGTCCTTGGCCGGTCCGCACCTTCCGGGCATCGGACCGCAAATTGAGTGATTCGACGCGCATCCACAGCCAACAGGCCGGGGACTTGCCCGACACTTATCGGCCAGTCACCCGGATTCTCAAGGGGTATCGGCCTGCAGCTTGCCCGAACCGATCCGGAAGACCGAAAATGGGCGCCCCTCGCCTCGCCTGCCCCACGATGTCCTCCCCCAGCCCCTGCCCCTGCGGCGCTTCCGCCGACTACACCCGCTGCTGCGGCCGCTACCTTGACGAAGGACTGCCGGCCCCCACCGCCGAAGCCCTGATGCGCTCGCGTTACACCGCCTACACGCAGGGTCGTGAGGACTACCTCCAGGCCACCTGGCATCCGGCGCATCGACCGGAATCACTGAACCTTGACGAGGATGCGGCGACAAAGTGGCTGGGCCTTGCCATCAAGGCCTGCTGCAGCGTCGACGCCACCCACGCCACGGTCGAGTTTGTGGCACGCTACAAGATCGGCGGGCGGGCATACCGGCTGCATGAAACCAGTCGTTTCGCCCTGGAGGACGGACACTGGCTCTATACGGATGGCGACATCCACCCGAAGTAAACCCCAAGGAGGAAGAACAAGGATGAAACTCTATTTTTCGCCCGGTGCATGTTCCCTGTCCCCGCATATCGTGCTGCGGGAGGCCGGTTTTGATTTCACGCTCGAGAAGGTTAACCTGCGCAACCGGCAGACCGCATCGGGGGTCGACTACACCACCATCAACCCCAAGGGCTATGTGCCGGCCCTGGACCTCGGCAATGGCGAAGTGCTTACGGAGGGCCCGGCGATCGTCCAGTATCTGGCCGACCAGGCGCCGCAAAGCCATCTGGCTCCGCCCTGTGGAACCCTGGAGCGGGCACGGGTGCAGGAGTGGCTGAACTTCATCGGCACCGAGCTGCACAAGAACTTCAGCCCCCTCTTCAACCCCGCCGCATCTGACGACACGAAGGAAGCCGCCCGGGCCAACCTCACCCGCCGCCTGACGATTGCCGCCCAGGCGCTCGAAAGCCGGCCCTACCTCATCGGTGAGAATTTCTCGGTGGCGGATGCCTACTTGTTTACGGTGCTGTCCTGGGCCGGGCTGGTGGGCGTTGATCTGTCCCCGTGGCCCGCTCTGCGTACCTACCAGGAACGGGTGGGGGCGCGGCCCAGTGTGCAGGCTGCACTGGAAGCGGAAGGCCTGAAGCGCTGAGTGCTGCCGGGGTCAGCCTTCGGCCACAAGCTCGATGGTTTCCCCGGCAAAATCGACCCGCTGGCCCGGGCGCAGCTTGGCCCGCTTGCGGTTCTCGATCTCCCCATCCACCTGCACATCCCCGTCCGCCACACGCTGCTTGGCTTCACCCCCCGATCCGCACAGGCCTACGGCCTTCAGGAGCTGATCGAGCTGGATGAATTCGCCTTCAACGGGGAAACGGATGGTCATGGTGACGGGCTCCGGAATGTTGCAGTAATACTGCGGGAAGGGCGGATTGTGTCAGAGCCGACACCATCCGCCAATCCGGAAAGCGCCTACACCGATCAGGCAGGAATGCGCAGCTTCTGGCCCGGATAGATCTTGTCCGGGTGACCCAGCATGGGCTTGTTGGCCTCGAAGATCTTCATGTAGGAATTGGCGTTGCCGTAGTAGGTCTTGGCAATCGCCGACAGGGTGTCGCCACGCACGACGGTATGGAACTGGGCTTCGGGCTCGGGGTTGGTGACGGTGAGGCCGTCGTTCACATGCTCCACGCCATCCACGTTGCCGCAGCACAGGAGCACCTTCTCGCGGGTTGCCTGATCGGCCACCACGCCCGCCACCGACACCGTGCTGCTGGCGCCGTCAAAGGCCACCGACAGGCCGCTGGTATCGAAACCCTGGGCGGCGATGTAGGCGGTGATGGAGGCCGCGGCCTTCTGGTTCAGCTCCGCGAGCTTGTCCTGGGCACTGACGGCCTGGGCCTGTTCCACATCCTTGCGGCCGAAAAGCTTCTCTCCGGCTTCACGCACAAAACTCAGCAAACCCATGAAGTGCTCCTTGTGTTGGTTGGGGGAGGTACAGCCTAGCCCCTCGCACTGACAATGGCATCAAGATTTTGTGTCTAACTGTCGCGAAACGGAGCCAGCCGGAACTATGTCACTCCCCCAGCGGCATCAGGCCATGGCGACGACGGGCCCGGGCGCAGCCTTCATCGCCGATCCCCAGCGCTGCGAAGGGTGCAAAGTCCCGGCACGGGCCGGGACGATTCTCGTAGATCGAGCACGCCGCCTGCCGGCCGACCTCCCCGGCCAGGGCGATGCAGCGCGGCGGGCCGTCATCGGTGCCGCGCATGCGCACCAGGGTGGCGGTGACGGGTACGGTCAGGGCCACCGGCACGCAGCCCCCGGGCGTGGTTTCCAGGTCTGCGACGTGGAAGTCCACCCGGAAGCTGGCGCAGCAGGCGCCGCAACTCAGGCAGGGGTCAGCCACGGATCAGTTGGCCCCGCAGCACTTCTTGTACTTCTTGCCGCTGCCGCAGGGGCAAGGCTCGTTGCGCCCCGGGCCGCCCGTCGCTGCGGTGGCAGCCCCCACCGCGAGGGGTTCCGGCGCAGGCAGGCCAAGGGCACGCCAGGCCTGGAAGAGATGCTGCACAGCGATCCCCTTCTCCTCAAGGGCGGCCAGCTGGGCCTCAAGCTCGGCGGGGGCCGCCACCTCGTCCTCGGGGCCGAGAATGGTTTCCAGCAAGGCCTCGGCGATGGTGGTGTCACCCACCTTGTCCGGCCACTCGGACGGCCACATTTCAAAGCCCTGCTCGAAGCCGGTCCCCCACTCTTCGCCGATGGCCGGGTCCTCGTCACCGCCCTGGGCGTAGCAGAAGGGCTGCCAGCCTTCGGCCTCGCCGTCTTCGTCACCTTCCGCGTCGCCGATGGTGAGGACCAGCTCGTTGTAATAACGCAGCACCAGCTCGATGGCCTTCTGCAGGGTTGCGCCGGAACCGAAACCCACTTCGCCCTCGTCGGCGGTCCATACGGCGGGCAACCAGTTTTCCACGGGGATGGGCAGCGGCGAGGTGACGATGGCCGCCAGGTAGCCGTCGAGCATCTCCAGGTTCATGCAATCGGCGGGCACATCGTCGGAAACCAGCAGTTCTTCGAGCTGCTCCAGCTCTTCGTCGGAGAGCGGGACGTATTGGGGGGCGTTCATCAGGGGGTTTCCTCAAGGTTCGTTTGGGGGTCGAGCTCCACCACACACCGGTAAAGGGTCTGGCCGGAATCCCGGTATTTGCGTTCGAAAGGGGTGAGGGGCGACGGCGCCTCGAAACTGCCTGTCTCGACGGTGCGCCCCGTCAGCCAGCCCAAAGCCAGGGCAAACTCTTCCACGTAGATGTTCCAGTTGCTGCGGCACTCAAGGCGGCCGCCCAGCTGGGGCACATAGGGAAACACCGGATGCGCATGCCAGCGTCGCCCCAGGTGGCCGATCTTCGGCCACGGGTTGGGGTAGAGGATGTAATGACGGGCCAGGCGGATGCCGGCCTCGGCCATCAGGCGCCAGTAGTCCACCAGGTCGGCGCGCACGAAAACCATGTTGCGCGGCATGAGGGCGTCGGGATAGGGCTTCTTGCGGCTCAGGCGGTCTTCCGACTGATCGACACCGATGACCCAGTGGTCGGGGAACGCCCGGGCCAGCTGGATGGTGCTGTGCCCCACCCCGCAGCCGGCGTCGAGGATGAGGGGCGCATGGCCATCCCATCCGGCCAGGCTGGCCTCGAAGGCGGCCTTGTTGTAGTCGAGACAGGGTTTGCGGAACGTACAGCTGGCGTGCTTGGCCACCTGCGCCTTGAGCTGCTCATGAACGCCCGGCTGGGCGCTCTCGGGTATCTTGGAGTTGGCGTACATCCGGCAATTCTACGCGGCCGCCCGGAGCACCGGTATGCCGTGGGCGCCGAGCACCTGGCTGACCCGCTCCACCTCCCGCTCCGGCCGCACAGCCAGGTAGAGCTGCTCGGCGGCGACAAAATTGCGCCGCAGCAGGTTGAGCCATTGCTTCAGGCGGCCGGGTGCATGGCGCGCTTCCATCTTGAGCAGCACCCGCCGCCAGAATTCGCCGATGAGGGGCTGCAGCTCGGCCCACTCCGCGTCCCGCCGGGGGGGCTCGCCAGTGCCGGCACGGATGCGCCGCGCCAGGAAGGGATCGGCCACCGCGCCGCGGCCGAGCATCACGTCGCTTGCCCCGCTCACTGCGCGGCAGCGTCGCCAGTCATCCTCGTTCCACACCTCTCCGTTGGCCACCACCGGCACCGCCACCACATCGGCAATGCGCCCCACCCACTCCCAGTGGGCCGGAGGGCGATAGCCGTCGGTCTTGGTGCGGGCATGCACCACCAGGCCATCCACCCCGCCCTCGGCCAGGGCACGCCCGCAGTCCAGGGCACGCCCGGTATCGGTGACGCCCAGGCGCATCTTGGCCGTGAAGGGAAGATGCGCGGGCACGGCCTTGCGCACGGCGCAGGCGATGGCGTACAGCAGCTCCGGCTCATCGAGCAGGGCCGCTCCGCCCCGGTGCCGATTGACGGTGGGGGCCGGGCAGCCGAAGTTCAGATCCACGCCAGCAGGGGCCAGGCGCACCAGCTGGGCGGCGTTGTCGGCCATGCAGGCCGGGTCCGAGCCCAGCAGCTGCACCCGCACCCGCGTGCCGCTGGAGGTGGCGCTACCGTTGCGCAATTCGGGGGACAGGCGGGTGAAGGCCCGCAGGGGCAGCACCGTGCCGGAGACCCGCACGAACTCGGTCACTGCATGGTCGTATGCCTCGACGCGGGTCAGCACCTCGCGGAGCACGTCGTCCGCAAGGCCTTCCATCGGAGCGAGGATGAGGCGCGTCATGTGGGGAAAAACCTTTTCCATTCAAGGCCTGGCCGGGCGCGCAATGTAACGCAGTATGGCCCTGCAACAAAGGACTTTGCGCCGCAGCGGGATGCCCGGCGGTAATATCTGCCCCCTGCCCCCCAACCGCCCCGAATTCACCCTGGATCCGCCGGAGACTCCCGCGCCATGCGCCGTCCAACCCGCACTTCAAGCGACGCCCCGAACCGCCGCGACCTGCTGATCCTGGCCCTGCCGGCGCTGGTCCTGATCATTGTCGCCTTCGCCCTGGCTTGGCAGTTCGTGCGCCCGGCGGCCCCGAAAAAGATCGTCATGAGCACCGGCGCAGCGGGCGGGGCCTACCACTACTTCGGGGAACGTTACCGGGAGAAGCTGGCCCAGGACGGGATCGAGGTGGAGCTGCGCCCCTCCTCCGGTGCCGTCGAGAACCTCCGCCGCCTGAAGACCGACGACAGCGTGGACGTGGGCTTCATCCAGGGCGGCATCGCCAACGAACCGGAATCGGAGGATCTCGCCACCCTGGGCAGCATGTACCTGGAGCCCGTGTGGGTCTTTCACCGCGGCAATGCCGACCTGGACCGGGTCGCCCAGCTCCGGGGGCGGCGCATCGCCGTGGGCCTGCCCGGCAGCGGGGCGCAGCTCTTCGCCCTGCAGCTGCTCGCTGCCAACGGCTTCGTCACCAATGACCCCAATCTGCGCGCCATTGGCGGCATGGACGCCGTGGACGCCCTCAAGCGCGGGGAGGTGGACGCCTTCTTCGTGGTGGGCGCGCCCCAGGCGCCGGTGGTCAATGCCCTGCTCCATACCGAGGGCATCAAGCTGCTCAACTTTGCCCAGGCCGACGGTTACGGGCGCCACTTCCCGCATCTGGACAAGGTCACCCTGCCCCGCGGTGCCATCGACATCCGTACCGATCACCCCCCGCGTGACATCCAGCTGGTCTCGGCCACAGCCAATCTGGTGGTGAAGGCCGACATCCACCCCGCCATCGTCACCCTGCTGCTCAAGCACGCCCGGGAGATCCACAGTGCCCCGGGGCTGCTCCAGGCAGCCAACGCCTTTCCGAAACCCCTCGACCATGCCCTGCCCCTGCACCCCTCCGCCCAGCGTTTCTACGAGAGCGGCCCGCCTTTCCTGCAGCGCTACCTGCCCTTCTGGCTGGCCGTGCTGATCGACCGCCTGTTCGTGATGCTGCTGCCCCTGATCGCAGTGGTGATCCCCCTCTCCCGGGTGCTGCCGGCGCTCTACAACTGGCGCATGCGCTCCCGGGTGTATCGCTGGTATGGCGAGCTGAAGTTCCTGGAAGCCGAGATCGACCGCGACCCCACGCCCCCTTCTGCGGCCCAGGTGGCCGGTTTTCTCGCCCGACTCGACCGCATCGAAGAGCACGCCACCCACCGCAAGCTGCCCCTGGCCTTCAGCAACGAGCTCTATACGCTGCGCGAGCACATCGCCCTGGTGCGCGGCCGCCTGCGCACGCTCGCGGAAACTGCCACGGGCAGCTGAGCGTCCAATCGTTACAATCCGGTTTCGGGCCCTGTTCCGATCCGGCCCCCCAACAATCCTGAACCCCCATGAGCCCGCACCTCGATCTCACCGCCCCCTACGCCCCCCTGGTCCGCCGTATCGAGACCGAAGCCACCGTCGAGCGCGGCGAAATCCTGCGCATCGACCACTTTCTCAATCACCGCATCGAGCCCGGTTTCATTTTCGAGCTGGCCCACGAGCTGGCCCGGCGCCTGTCCTTCTTCCAGCCCAACATCATCCTCACGGCCGAGGCCAGCGGCATCGCCCCGGCGCTGATCGTCGCCAAGACCCTCAACGTGCCCCTGGTTTACGCCAAGAAATATTCTCCCCAGGTCGAAGCGCCGTCGATCTCGCGCATCATCCCCTCCCCGACCAAGGGCGGTGAAACCCGTCTGGTGCTGTCCACCCGCTACATCAAACCGGGCCAGCGCATCGTCATCGTCGATGACTTCCTCGCCAACGGCCGCACCGCCACCGCCCTGATCGAGATGGCCCGGGAGGCCGGGGCCGAGGTGATGGGGGCCGGCTTTGTGGTGGAGAAGCGCTTCAAGCAGGGGCGCGACCACATCGAGGCGCTGCAGGTCCCCGTCTCCACGCTGGCCCAGGTGGAACGCCTGGAGCACGACCGGGCCATCCTGACCCAGCCCCGCGAAACCTGAAGCGGGCACCTCACCCGGGAGCGCGCATGCGCCCGATATCGCACGTCAATGCTCAGCCAAGCTCATCTGTGTTATTTACCGCGCTTTACCCCGGAGTCGTGACATGAGTTTGGAGACTCGCAGTGCCCCCCGGCACCCATCACTTTCGGTGGACGACGCTCGTCGCTGCATTCTTGACAGAATTGACCCCATCGACGGTTCGGAACGTATCGCGATCCGATCTGCGCTGGGCCGCGTTCTCGCCGAAGCCGTCGTAGCCCCTATCAATGTCCCGGCCCACGACAACTCAGCCATGGACGGTTACGCCGTGCGTGCCGACGACCTCTCGCCCGACGCCGAGTCATCCCTGCAGGTGGTCGGCACGGCCTTCGCCGGCCGGGGTTTCTCGGGCATCGTCGGCAAGGGGCAGGCGGTGCGCATCATGACCGGCGGCGTCATGCCGATGGGCGCTGACACCATCGTGGTTCAGGAGGTGGTGCGCATCGAGGGTGATCGCGTGATCGCGCCCGGCGGCATCCGCCGCGGCCAGAATGTCCGCCGCGCCGGCGAGGATCTGGCCGAGGGCGCTGTCGCCCTCCCCCGTGGCAAGCTGATGGGCCCGGCCGAGCTGGGTCTGGTTGCCTCGCTCGGGCTTGCCGAGGTCAGCGTGGCCCGGCGCCTGCGGGTCGCCTTCTTTTCCACCGGTGATGAACTCGCCAGCATCGGCCGCCCCCTCGCGCCCGGCGAGGTCTACGACTCCAATCGCTACACCCTGCATGGCGCCCTGACCCGGCTGGGCTGCGAGCTGCTGGACATGGGGGTCATCCCAGACCGGCCCGAGGCGCTGGAAGCCGCCTTCCGCGACGCTGCCGCCGCGTCCGACGTGGTGCTCACCACCGGCGGCGTCTCGGTGGGCGAGGCGGACTTCATCCGCGAGCTGATGGGACGACTCGGCGAGGTGAGCTTCTGGAAGATCGACATCAAACCCGGCCGGCCCATGGCCTTCGGCCGCATTGGCAGCGCATGGATGTTCGGTCTGCCCGGCAATCCGGTGGCGGTGATGGTGACTTACTACCAGTTCGTGATGGACGCGCTGCTCAAGCTCTCCGGTCTCGACCCCCTGCCCCAGCGGCCCCTGGTGCCGGTACCGTGCACCACGCCGATCCGCAAGCTCGCCGGCCGCCGGGAATACCTGCGCGGGCGGATCTTCATTGAGGACGGCACCTGGAAGGTGCGTTCAGCAGCAAGCCAGGGGTCCGGCGTGCTGCGCTCCATGTCGGAGGCCAACTGCTTCATCGTTCTCAACGAAGACCGGGGCGACGTGGCCCCGGGCGATACGGTGGACGTTCAGTTGTTCGACGGGCTGGTCTGAGGCGCTAGATCGTCGACCGGCACACCTGCCCGGCACAGCCGGGGCAGCCTGTCGCCCCGCTTGCCGCAGGGGGTCTTTGCCAGCTCTGCCGGTGAGGGCAGGCCCTCCTCGTCGATGCGGGCCTCCACGGTATGCCACGCTGCCACGCCTTGCCGGTCCAGGCTCAGATTGAGCAGCCAGCCCACCCGGGCCGCGGGCAGCTCGAAACCGTCGAAGACAAAGTTGCCCAGGCTGTAGATGATCGGCCGCCCCTTGTAGATCTCGGCTCCCTGGGTGACATGGGGGTGGCCGCCGACCACCGCGGCGGCTCCCGCGTCGATCATGCGACGGGCCAACTGACGCTGCCGCGCCGATGGTGCGGGTTCCCGCTCCCAGCCCCAGTGCATGAAGGGGATCACCAGATCGGCGCCAGCCCTGCGGGCAGCGCGGATGTCGGACAACACCTGGCTGTCCTCGCTCCAGGCAATGCCCGGGCGGCTGGCGCCGGCCTCGAAGGAGCGGGGCTTGAACTCGTTGTAGCCCAGCACCGCGATACGCAGGCCCTTGCGCTCGATCCACAGGGGTTCATGGGCGGCCGCCAGGTTGTTTCCGCCGCCAAAGTAGCGGATGCCGGCGGTCTCCAGGTGGCGCATGGTCTCGACAAAGCCCTCCTGTCCGTAATCACCGGAGTGGTTGTTGGACAGGGCCATGGCATCGAAGCGCCCCTTCACGGCCGCCAGCACCCGGGGGTGGGCGCGAAAGCTGTAAATCTTGTTGGCCAGCGGTGCGCCGCTGGTGGCAACCGGACATTCGAGATTGCCGATGCGGTAGTCGGCCCGCGCCAGGATGGGGGCAAAGGCCGCCAGCGGATCGCGCCCCGCCGCCAGGGCCCGGCCCGGGCCATCGTCGAGCATGATGTCCCCCGCAAAGAGCAGCTCAAGACTGGCCGCCGACACCAGACCGGCGGTGGCCAGCAGCCCCACGCCCAGCAATACCTTGATCCGCTTCATCGCTGCCCCTCCGGGCGCTGCTCGCACCAAAACTCCAGCTCGCTGTCGCGCACCGGCTCATACACCCGCTGCAGGCCGGTAAAACCGTGCTCGCCGCGGGCACCCGGCCGGGGCACGGGATAACTGGCCTGATGGATGGGCACCGGGCCCTGCTCCCGATCCACATAGGTGTAGATCCGCACGCCGGCGATGTCTGCCGGCCGGGCCTGGAAAACCAGCTTGAAGAGAAAATAGCTGCCCACCGCAACGGCCTCCACGCCATAGGGGCTGTCCACGTGACGGGCACTATGGACCCGCGTCTCGCCACCATAGGTCACATGGCAGTCGATGCGCTGGGATGCCCCCGCCACGGCCGACAGGCTCAGGCCGGCCAGCATGCCGAGCACACGAAGGGGAAGGGATGACACGCTCATCGAATCTCTCCTGCACCGGGCAAGGCCGCGGGGAGCTCATCCAGCTGCGCGGCCTCGATACGCTGGAAGTGGGCGCTGATCTTGCGGGACGATGTCTGCACCTCGGCCACATCCTCCCCCGCCTGGCGGATGTGGGTGGCGAGCTTCTGCATGCGTTCGTCGAAACGGTTGAAATCCTTGGCCAGCTTGCCCAGGGCGTCCTTGATGACATGGATCTGCTTGCGCGTCTCCACGTCCTTGAGCACCGCCCGGGCGGTATTGAGCACCGCCATCAGGGTGGTGGGCGAGACGATCCACACCCGGCGCGTCATGGCATAGGCGACCACTTCGGGGTGGTAGGCGTGGATCTCGGCAAA
The DNA here is from genome assembly GCF_023150065.1 of Zoogloea sp. Taxonomy (GTDB): domain Bacteria; phylum Pseudomonadota; class Gammaproteobacteria; order Burkholderiales; family Rhodocyclaceae; genus Zoogloea. The sequence continues at coordinate 70,657 of NZ_JAKLLN010000018.1, read as the reverse complement.
CACCGCCTCGGCGGGGATGAACATCACCGCGCCGTCTGAGGTCACTTCCGGGACGATGTATTTGCCGGCAATCGCATCCACGTGCTTTTTGACGTCGTTACGGAAGGCTGTCTGGGCGGCGCGGCGCTCCAGGTCGCCCACCTCACCCTCGAACATGCGGTGGTAGTTTTCGAGGGGGAACTTGGAATCGACCACCACCATGCCGGTGGGCTCGGGCAGGCGCAGCACACAGTCGGCCCGGGTGCCGTTGGGCAGGGAATACTGAAAATCGAAGGCCTCCGGCGGCAAGGCGTTGCGCACCAGGGCCTCCAGCTGGACCTCCCCAAAGGCACCCCGGGCGCGCTTGTCACCGAGCAGCTCCTGCAGGCTGACCACGTTGGTGGTCAGGTCGCCAATCTTCTTTTGCGCTTCGTCGATGGTGGCGAGCCGTGCCATGACGCTGGTGAAGGTCTCGTTGGTCTTGCGGAAACCTTCGTCGAGGCGCTGATTCACATGACCGGTGATGGCTTCCAGCCGCTCGCCAACGGTGCGGTTCATGGCTTCGATGCTGTGGGTGAGCTGCTCGGAGGCGCCCTTGAGCCCGTTCTGCAGCAGCTCCCGGTCGGCCCGGGCGTGTTCGGAAAGGGTCTTGAGGGTTTCGGCCATCATCTCGCTGCGCAGCTTTTCCTGCCCCGCGGCGATGGCCCCGGACAGCTCTGCCAGGCGCAGGGCGGTGCCCTCCTGGTGCTTGCCGAGCTGCCCGACAAAGGCCAGATGGAGCTGCTGGAGGGCATGCCGGGAGGCCGCCTCGCCGCCTTCAAGACGCTCGCGCAGGCGGTCGGTCTCGCCCGCCACCATGTCCATCACCCGATCGCTGGCCGTCGTGGAGGCGGCCTGCAGCTCACGCACGAAGTGCAGCTGCTGGTGCCCGAACAGGCTCTCGAGGCGGGCGCCCAGTTCATCGGCCAGCGCCTCACGCCCGTGCTCCAGCCGGCGCAGCCTGAAGATAAGGTAAACCAGGCCGGAGAAGACCAGCGCAAGGGCGGCAAACAGCCAGGGGACAAGGGCGGACAGGACAGGAGCGGACTCGGGATTCATCTGCCGGAGTATACCGCCCCTACCTGTAAATTAGTTCAGCGCCCGCAGGCTCACCAGAGGTGGCCGGAGGAGCAGATGGCGGGTGCCCAGCCAGCCGGCCAGGGTCACCACCAGCACGCCGGCCACGGCCCCGACGCCCAGGGGCAACAGGCTGGGCAGATAGGGCAGCTTGAACACGAAGTGGCCCAGGGCCCAGCCGATGCCGGTGGCCCCCACGCCGGCCAGCACGCCGGCCACCAGGCCGAGCATGGCAAACTCGGCCAGCAGGGCCGACCGCAGCTGGGCATTGCGTGCCCCCAGGGTGCGCAGGATGGCGAGCTCCTTCTCGCGCTCGTCGTGGGTCGCCTGCAGCGCCCCGAAGAGCACCACCACTCCTGCCACCACCGCAAAGCCGAAGACGAACTGCACGGCGGCGATGAGCTTTTCCACCATGCCGCGCACCTGCCCGAGCATGGCTGCCACGTCGATGACCGTGAAGTTGGGGAAGGCGGCGACGATGCGGTTGGCAAACTCCAGCTCTGACGGGGGCAGGAAGAAGCTGGTGATGTAGCTCGCCGGGAAGGATTCGAGCATGCCCTTGCCGGCGATGACGAAGAAGTTGACCCGCATGGAGTCCCAGTCGAGCTTGCGCAGGCTGGTGATGCGCGCCTCACTGCGGGTGCCGGCGATCTCGAAGGTCAGCAGGTCACCCATGGCCAGCCCGAGGGTCTGGGCCAGGCCCTGCTCCACCGAGAACTGAGGGGTGGCGTCGGAGGCATGCCAGCGCCCGGCAGAAACGCTGTTGCCGTCGGGCAGGCGGGTGTCGAAGGACAGGTTGAAGTCCCGGTCCACCAGGCGTCGGGCGCGATCCTCGGTGTAATCGTCGGGCCCCACCGGGCGACCATTCACCGCCACCAGGCGGCCGCGGATCATGGGCTGCAAGCTGGGCTCGGGGCGGCCCGCATCCCGGAAGAACTGGCGCACCGGGTCCACCTGGTCCGGCTGGATGTTGATCACGAAGCGGTTGGGCGCGTCGGCAGGTGTGGCCTGCTGCCAGTTGGTCAGCAGATCGCCCCGCACCAGGGTCAGCAGCAACAGCGCCGTCAGCCCCATGCCCAGGGCCAGCACCTGCACCAGGCTGGCCACCGGCCGGCGGCGCAGGGAGGCGATGCCATAACGCCAGCCGCTGCTGGCCACCCCACGCACCCGGCCCAGGGCAGCCAGCACCAGCCCGCCCACGGCCGCATAGAGGGCGAAGGCCAAAGCAAAGCCGCCCACCACCCAGGCCCCCAGCAGCCAATCCCGGGCGATACCCACCAGCAAGCCGGCCAGCAGCAGCGCACCGATGGCCCAGGCCACACCCTCCCGGGCGGCCATGCCGTCCCATTCGCGGCGCAGCACGCGCAGGGTGGGCACCCGACCGAGGCGGATCAGCGGCGGCAGGGCGAAGCCCAGCAACAGGAGCATGGACACCGCCAGCCCGTGCAAAATGGGCCAGAACCCCGGCGGCGGCAAGGGAAAGCCCACCAGATCGCCCAACAGCCCATTGAGCACGAACTGCACCGCAAAACCCAGGGCACACCCCGCCACCCCGGCCGCCAGGCCGAGCAGGGCAAATTCACCGATGAACATGGCCATCAACTGCGCCTGCCCGGCACCCAGGCAGCGCATCACGGCGCATCCGTCCAGATGGCGCTCGACAAAGCGCCGGGTGGCCAGGCCCACCGCCACCGCCGCCAACACCACGGCCAGCATCGCCGCAAAGCGCAGGAAGCGCTCGGTGCGATCGAGGATGGAGCGCACCTCCGGGCGTGCGTTATCAACGGTTTCCAGTGTCTCGCCACGTTTCAGGCGAGCCTTGGCCCAGGTCTCGAAGGCCGCCACGTCCCGCGTCTCACCGGCCAGGTGCAGACGATGGAAAGCCCGGCTGCCGGGCTGGATCAGCGCGGTGGCCGGCAGATCCGCAGCGTTGATGATCAGGCGCGGCAACAGACTGAAGAAGTTGGCGCCCCGGTCGGATTCGAAAGACAGCACCGCGGCCATGCGCAGGCGCGAAGCGCCCAGCCCGACCATGTCGCCGGGGCGTGCCCCCAGGGCACTGGCCAGGCGCTCGTCCAGCCACAGCTCGCCGGGCGCCGGAATGCCTGCGGCCGGGGCATCGGGCTGATTCAGGCCGGGAGCGATGCGGATGCTGCCGCGCAGGGGATGGCCATCCTCCACCACCTTGACGCCGGCCAGCTGGGCGCCCTCGGCAGTACTGGCCATGCTGGTGAAGGTGCTCGACTCCACCGCCTTCAGGCCGAGCCGGGTGGCCTCGGCCCGATAGGCAGGGTCGAGGGCATGGTCGGACACCAGCACCAGGTCACCACCGAGCAGCTGGTTGGCTTCTCGCCCCAGGGCCTGGGCCACCCGGTCGGTGAAGAAGCCGACGCTGGTCAGGCTGGCGACGGCAATGATCAGGGCGACCACCAGCAGGCTGAGCTCGCCGGCGCGCAGGTCGCGGCGCAGCATGCGGAAAGATTGGGAAAGTGCGGGCAGGAATTGGTTCATGGGGTCTCAGGCAGCGCTGCCGCAAAAAGATTCCGGCCCTGGCCGGAATCTCCCGTCACCCGATCAGGCCGTGGCTGCCAGCCAGCGCTGCACCAGACGCACCCAGTAGGCCACGCCGAAGGGAATGGCCGCGTCGTTGAAATCGTAGTGGGGATTGTGCAGGGTGCAGCCCCCCTCCCCCGGCCCGTTGCCCAGCCAGATGTAGCAACCGGGCTTCTCCTGCAGGAAGTAGGCAAAATCCTCCGCGCCCATGCTCGGTTTGGGATCGACGCTCACCTTGCCTTCGCCGCAGATCTCGGCGGCCACCCGGGCGCAGAACTCGGCCTCGGGCACGGTATTGATGGTCGGGGGGTAGCCGCGCCGGTACTCGAAGTTCACATTGGCACCGAAGGCAGCGCCCACCCCGGCACAGACGCGCTGCATGGTGTCCTCGACCATGGACTCGACCTCGGGCCGGAAGGCCCGCACGGTGCCGCAGATGCGGGCAATGTCGGGGATCACGTTGTAGGCGTCTCCGGCATGGAACTGGGTGACGGACAGCACCGCGGCGTCCTGGGGGTCGCGGTTGCGGCTGACCACCGACTGCAGGGCCTGCACCAGGGCCGCACCGGCAAGCACCGGGTCGATGCCCTGGTGCGGCATGGCGGCGTGGGCGCCGTGGCCCTTTATCTCGATGTCGAAGCGGTCGGCGCAGGCCATCACCGGGCCGCGATGCACGGCGATCTCGCCCAGGGGCAGGCCGGGCCAGTTGTGCAGGCCGAACACCGCCTCCATGGGAAAACGCTCGAAGAGCCCGTCGGCAATCATCGCCGGGGCCCCGCCCTCCCCCTCCTCCGCCGGCTGAAACAGGAAGACCACGGTGCCGTCGAAGTCCGGGTTCCTGGCCAGATGCGCCGCCGCCCCCAGGAGCATGGCCGTGTGGCCGTCGTGACCGCAGGCGTGCATCCGGCCGGGGTGCCGGGAGTGGTGGTTGAAGTCGTTCTTCTCCTGGATCGGCAGGGCATCCATGTCGGCGCGCAGGCCGATGCTGCGGCCACTGCTGCCGGCCCGCAGAACACCGACCACTCCGGTCTTGCCCACTCCTGTGTGGGTTTCAATGCCCAGGGCACGCAGACGCTCGGCCACAATGGCGGCGGTGCGGTGCTCTTCAAAGGCCAGCTCCGGATGGGCGTGAATGTCCCGGCGGATAGCGGTGATTTCGGCGTGATCGGCCCGCAGTTTTTCAAGAAGGTGCATGATGCGTCCCGATAGGCGGCCCCGGCGGCCGTGACGGGAAGATGATAGCAGCGGGCCATGCGCTCGCTCCACCGCAAGAAGCAGGCTCACCGAATGAAACTTTTCTACGCTGATCACTTTGTCCTGCCCCTCCCCGAGGGGCATCGTTTCCCGATGGAGAAATACGCCCGTCTGCGGGAACGCCTCCTCGGGTCTGGCCAGTTCGAGACCGACGACTTCCACGTGCCCGATGCAGCCAGTGACACCGAATTGCTCCGTGCCCACGATGCCGGCTACGTGCAACGGGTTGTCCGCGGCACCCTGGACAAGAACGATATCCGGCGCATCGGCTTCCCCTGGTCGGAAGCCATGGTGGAGCGCTCCCGCCGCTCCGCCGGCGCCACCCTGGCGGCCTGCCGGGCGGCCCTGGACGGCGGTTGCGCCGCCAACCTCGCCGGCGGCACCCACCACGCCTTCCGCGACCGGGGCGAGGGCTTCTGCGTGTTCAACGACGCCGCCATCGCCGCCCTGGCCATGCGCGCCGAAGGCCGTGTCGAACGGGTCGCCATCATCGACTGCGACGTGCACCAGGGCAACGGTACGGCGGCCATCCTGGCCAGCCGGCCGGAGTGCTTCACCTTCAGCATCCACGGGGCGCGCAACTACCCTTTCGACAAGGAGAGCAGCGACCTGGACGTGGAGCTGCCCGACGGCACCGGCGACGACACCTACCTCACCGCCCTGCAGGCCGCCCTCGGTACGGTATTTGCCCGGGGCAAGCCGGATCTGGTGATCTACCTGGCCGGCGCCGACCCCTACGAGGACGACCGCCTGGGCCGCCTCAAGCTCACCAAGGCCGGCCTGGCCGAGCGGGACCAGCTGGTCTTCGACAAGGTCCGCCAGCGCGGCCTGCCCATCGCCATCGCCATGGCCGGCGGCTACGCCCGCAACATCGATGACACGGTGGAAATCCACACCAACACGGTGAGCGCCGCCGCGCGCCACTTCCGTGCACGTAAAGTTCCGTCGCTATAATCGACGCACACCCCCAAGAGGACTCCCCGATGCGTTTCGAAGGCTCCGACAACTACGTCACCACCCCTGACCTGATGCTGGCCGTCAATGCCGCCATCCGCCTGCAGCGCCCCCTCCTCATCAAGGGCGAGCCCGGCACCGGCAAGACCATGCTGGCCGAGGAGGTGGCTGCCGCCCTGGGCATGCCCCTGCTGCAGTGGCACATCAAGTCCACCACCAAGGCCCAGCAGGGGCTGTACGAATACGACGCCGTGTCGCGTCTGCGCGACTCCCAGCTCGGCGACGACAAGGTCAAGGACATCTCCAACTACATCGTCAAGGGCACCCTGTGGCAGGCCTTCGACGCCGACGTGCCCACCGTGGTGCTGATCGACGAGATCGACAAGGCCGACATCGAGTTTCCCAACGACCTGCTGCGCGAGCTCGACCGCATGGAGTTCCATGTGTACGAGACCCGCGAGACCGTGAAGGCCCGCCACCGCCCCATCGTCTTCATCACCTCCAACAACGAAAAGGAGCTGCCCGACGCCTTTCTGCGTCGCTGCTTCTTCCACTACATCAAGTTTCCCGACCGGGACACCATGCAGCGCATCGTCGATGTGCACTTTCCGGGCATCAAGCAGGCCCTGCTCAAGGAAGCGCTGGAGGTGTTCTTCGGCCTGCGCGAGATCCCCGGCCTCAAGAAGAAGCCCTCCACCTCCGAACTGATCGACTGGCTCAAGCTGCTGGTGGCCGAGGAGATCCCCGTGGAAGCCCTGCGCTCGCCCGACCAGAAGGCCAGCATCCCGCCCCTGCACGGCGCGCTGCTGAAGAACGAGCAGGACATGCACCTCTTCGAGCGCCTGGTGTTCATGGCCCAGCGCAACCGCTGAGATGCCCGTGCCGACACCCGCGGGCGAGTGAGTTCGCCCCTATATCCATCCTCCCGGACAGGGTCATGCTGATCGACTTTTTTCTGCACCTCAAAGCGCGCAAGCTGCCGGTATCCACCAAGGAATTCCTGACCCTGCTGGAAGCCATCCAGGCCGGCCTGGCGGGGCACTGCATGGAGGACTTCTACTTCCTCGCCCGCAGCAGCCTGGTCAAGGACGAATCCCACTTCGACCGCTTCGACCAGGCCTTCGGCGAGTACTTCAAGGGTATCGAGGCCATCCCCGGGCTGGAGGTGGACCTGCCCGATGAATGGCTGAAAGCCATGATGCAGAAGCACCTGAGCCCCGAAGAGAAGGCAAAGCTGGAAAAGCTCGGCTGGGACAAGCTGATGGAGGAGTTCAGGAACCGCCTCAAGGAGCAGAAGGGCCGCCACCAGGGCGGCAGCAAGTGGGTCGGCACCGGCGGCACTTCGCCCTTCGGCAACAACGGCTACAACCCCGAAGGCATCCGCGTCGGCGGCGAATCGGCGGGCAACCGTACGGCCGTCAAGGTGTGGGACCAGCGGGAATACCGCAACCTGGATGACAACGTCGAGCTGGGCACCCGCAACATCAAGGTGGCCCTGCGCCGCCTGCGCCGCTTTGCCCGGCTGGGGGCACCGGACGAGCTGGACCTGGACGGCACCATCGCCGCCACCGCCCGCAATGCCGGCTACCTGGACCTACTGATGCGGCCGGAGCGCCACAACGCGGTGAAAGTGCTGATCTTCTTCGACGTGGGCGGCTCCATGGACGACCACGTCAAAGTGTGCGAAGAGCTGTTCTCGGCCTGCCGCACCGAGTTCAAGCACCTGGAGTACTTCTACTTCCACAACTGCGTGTATGACCACGTCTGGCGTGACAGCTTCCGCCGCCACTCGGAGCGCACCCCGACCCTCGACGTCATCCACAAGTACGGGCCCGAGTACAAACTGATCTTTGTCGGGGATGCCACCATGAGCCCCTACGAGATCCTGCAGCCCAACGGCTCCATCGAATACAGCAACACCGAAGCCGGCGCCGTGTGGCTGCGGCGGCTGGCCGACGCCTACCCTGCCACCGCCTGGCTCAACCCGGAAGCCGAGCGCACCTGGGATTACCGGCAGTCCATCGGGATCATCCGGCAGATCCTGGGGGAAAAGATGTTCCCCCTGACCCTCGACGGCCTGACCCGGGCCATCACCCAGCTTTCACGCAAACACTGAGATCAGGGCACCCGGTAGTTTTCCTGGGTCATGATGTCCACACCGCACTGGAGGTTCTCGATCCAGTCGAGGAAGCGATTGACCATCACCTTGCCCTCGAAACGGCAGCCGTGCTGGGGCACGATCATCTCCACATCCAGCTGACGGACCATGTTCACCCAGAAGCGGCAGATCTTGTTGGAGATCATGTAACGGCGGTGAAAGCCCGCCATGGTGATCACGTGATCGTCGAAGTCGGTGACCGGCTTGGCGGCCTGGTCGTGGTCGACCAGGGATGCGCCCATGTCACCCGAGAACAGGATCTTCGACACCGGGTCGTAGAACTGGAAATTGCCCTCGGAGTGCATGAAGTGCGCCGGCAGGGCCTTGATCTTGCTATCGCCCAGGGCGATGTTCATGCCTTCGTCAGGAATCCCGAGGATGCGGGAGGTGTAGTCCTTGCCCGTCGTGAAGTGGGGGATGAAGCGCGTCCACAGGCGGGAAATCATCACCTTGCAGTGGGTGGACACCATCCACTTGTTGAGGGAAGCGATGATGTCCGGATCGGCGTGGGTGGCAAAGATGAAATCCAGCCCACGGGAAGGGAAGAAACGCTGCATGGACATCAGCAGACCGTTGTAGGTCATGTTGCCGCCCGGATCGATCAGCGCCCCGTGATCACCATCGACAATCAGGAACTGATTGCACTGCACGGCATGGTCAGCCTCCTCATCCACCAGATCGTAGAAGGCCAGACAGGCATGCTTGCCATTGTTGAAGAGTTCGACAGCCATGGAGATCGTTACAGGGAGTGAAATCGGACCGCTACTTTATCCGACTCGCAAGATGTGGAAAACATCACACCGAGAGTCCTTGATCGTGGTCAACGTATTGCCTCGTCACACCGGGAGCTTTGGGGTATCTTGGGCCCGGTTCATGCATTCGATGGAGTCATTCTTGAGAACACCGGTATTACTGTTGTCCATCGCCACCAGCCTCGCCCTGCTCTCGTCCGGCGCCACCTGGGCGATCGGCGAGGCCACGCAAACCCGCGCAGGCCTGGGCGCCACACCGGGGTCGGCGACGCCCTTCGGCGGTGCCCGTGCTCCGGGCCAGGTGGGCGTCCGCCCCGAAGGCCTGCCCCGCCCTTCCTCATCCCTGTGTGCGTCCCAGGCGCAAGGTCGTGGCAGCATGGCCAGCACCCGGAGAGACCCTTCGGGACGGATCCAGGTGTTTGGCGACCCTGCTGCCGGCCCCCGCCCCAGTGGCAGCATCTATACCTGCGCCGGGGGCAGCAGCAAGATCCGCGCCAATGCCGGAGCCGGCAAGGCCAGATCGGCCTACAACGGGCGCACCAACACCCTCAATGCGGCAACCGACGGATACGTGAACCGCTCGGCCACCAGCTCGATGATGCCGCGCAAGACCCCCTCCATGTATGACCCTGCCACCGGGGCTCTCCGGCCGCCGCGCAGGGCCAGCGCCTACGACGTCTATCAGCGGTAAACGAAAGGCGGGGGCAGCCCGACCGGCCTGCCCCCGCCCCCGTTCACACCCCCGGCGCCCTGCGGCGCCGGAGTCTGCTCATCACTTGCCGTTCATGGCCAGCATCAGCTGGTTGATGCGCTTCACGAAGCTCGCCGGATCATCCAGCGTGCCGCCCTCGGCCAGCAGGGCCTGATCGAAGAGCACCGCCGCCCAGTCGTCGAACTGCGCATCCTCATACTTCAGACGCAGCACCACCGGGTGGCTGGGGTTGATCTCGAGGATGGGCTTGGAGATCGGCATGTTCTGACCGGCCGCCTTCATCAGGCGGGCCAGATTCATGCCCATGTCGTGCTCGTCGGCCACCAGGCAGGCCGGCGAATCGGTGAGGCGGTGGGTGACGCGGACTTCCTTCACCTTGCCTTCCAGGCTGGCCTTCATCTTGTCGAGCATGTCCTTCAGCTCGCCGGTTTCCTTCTCGACGGCGGCCTTCTCGGCTTCGTCTTCGAGGGAGCCCAGATCGAGACCACCCTTGGCCACGGAGGCCAGCTGCTTGCCTTCGAACTCGGTCAGGTTGCCCACCACCCACTCATCCACGCGGTTGGAGAGCAGCAGCACCTCGATGCCCTTCTTGCGGAAGATTTCCAGGTGCGGGCTGTTCTTTGCGGCGTTGAAGCTGTCGGCGGTGACGTAATAGATCTTGTCCTGGCCTTCCTTCATGCGGCCGATATAGTCGGCCAGCGACACAACTTCCTCGGCGGTATCCGCCTGGGTGGACGCAAAGCGCAGCAGGCCGGCGATCTTTTCCTTGTTGGCGTGATCCTCGCCGACGCCTTCCTTCAGCACCTGGCCGAACTCCTTCCAGAAGGTGACGTACTTGTCCTTCTGGTTCTCGGCCAGGTCTTCGAGCAGGCCCAGGACCTTCTTGGTGCAACCGGCACGCAGGGTGTCGATGTCCTTGGACTCCTGCAGGATCTCCCGGGACACGTTGAGCGGCAGGTCGTTGGAATCCACCACCCCGCGCACGAAGCGCAGGTACATGGGCATCAGCTTCTCGGCGTCGTCCATGATGAACACGCGGCGCACGTAGAGCTTGACCCCGTGGCGAGCCTGGCGGTCCCACATGTCGAAGGGGGCATGGCCCGGCACGTAGAGCAGCTGGGTGTATTCGTGACGGCCCTCCACCTTGCTGTGGGTCCAGGCCAGGGGCGGCTCGTAGTCATGGCCGACGTGCTTGTAGAACTCGGTGTATTCCTCGTCGCTCACCTCGGACTTGGCACGGGCCCACAGGGCGTTGGCCTTGTTGACGGTTTCGTCCTCGTCGGTGACCACCTGCTCCTTCTTCTCCTCGTCCCACTGCTCCTTCTTCATCACGATGGGCTGAAGGATGTGGTCAGAGTATTTCTGGATGATGGAGCGCAGCTTCCAGCTGGACAGCAGATCGTCCTGGTCTTCACGCAGATGCAGGGTGATCTCGGTGCCCCGGCCGGCCTTGTCGATGGGCTGTACGGTGTATTCACCGGCGCTGTCGCCGGTCATCGAGCATTCCCACTGCACGGCGTCGGTGCTGGCCAGGCCGGCCCGGCGGGTGCGCACCGTCACCTTGTCGGCAACGATGAAGGCGGAGTAGAAGCCGACCCCGAACTGGCCAATCAGGTGGGCGTCCTTCTTCTGGTCGCCGGTCAGCTTGCCAAAGAACTCCTTGGTACCCGACTTGGCGATGGTGCCCAGGTTGGTCACCACCTCGTCGCGGCTCATGCCGATGCCGTTGTCGGCGATGGTGAGGGTGCGGGCAGTCTTGTCGAGGGCCACGCGAATCTTCAGCTCGGCGTCGTTTTCGAACAGCCCGCCGTTCTCGAGGGCTTCGAAACGCAGCTTGTCACAGGCATCGGAGGCATTCGACACGAGCTCGCGGAGGAAGATCTCCCGGTTCGAGTACAGCGAATGGATCATCAGGTGCAGCAGTTGCTTCACCTCGGCCTGGAAGTTCAGGGTTTGCGCGGACGACATTTGCTCGACAGTCATAAAGCTTGCTCCATGGGGACCGTTAACACCGCCCATATGGGTCCGCCCTTCCGACTTTCAAGCCCCTCGCTTCCAACTTATGGAACGACTTCCCCTGTCTTCCTCAATTCTTCCCACCTCCAGAACGGGTGCCCCCGAGGCCGCCCAGGTTCCGCACAACAGTTCATCCCTGCGCCGCTTCCGCTTTGCCGTGTGGCTGGCCTTCGCGCTGCTCGCCTCGCTGATCGTCGGCGTGGCCCTGTCTCTCATCCGCTTTGACCGGGAACAAGCCCTGCAGCGGGCGGAATCCGAACTCCTGAGCCTTACCCGCGTGCTTGAAGAGCACGTGGCACGCAGCTTCGGCGAGACCGAATCCGCCATATCCGAAATCGCCGGCCAGATTGCCCAGCGTGGCAGTCTGGACGCATTTGGCGAGCGGGAGCTGCAGATCCTGCTGCGCCAGCGCACCAACACCCTGCCCGAAGCTGACTTTCTGTTTGTGGAGCGGGAGGACGGCAGCCTGGCCGCAGATTCGAGCAGGCCAGCAGAGGGCGCCCCACCCGCCGAAAATGGAACCGGCCGCAAACACGCGATGCCTCCCCAGTTGCGTGACGGCGTGGAGATCGGCAGCCCGACACGCAGCCCTGCCTCCGGCCAATGGGTGACGCCCCTCAGCCGGCAAATCTTCGACCCCCTCGGAAAATATCTGGGCACCGCGGGCGCTGCCATGAGCCACGGCTATTTTGAAGGGGTGTACCGGGAGCTGGGCCTTTCCCCCCAGGACACCATCCTGATCCTGCATGCCAGCCGCGCCATCACCCTGATCCGCTACCCCCAGGCCGACGGGCAGATCGGCACCAGCGTCGCCGACTCCCCGGCCATCGGCGCCGACCTGCAGCAACGCAGCATGATCGTCACGGCCTCCACCGCCGCAGACCCGATCGAGCGCATCACCGCCTACCGCCGCCTGGCCGACCTTCCGCTGATCGTTGCCACCAGTCGGCCGGTGGATAGCGCCCTGATCGATTACTACGAACACCGCGACCGCATCCTCGCTGCCGCCGGCGTCATGCTGGCCCTGCTCGGCGCCCTGGCCATTCTGCTGCACCGGGACACCGTTCGCCGGGATGGGGAGCGCGCCGCCCTGGCCGAGCTCAACGCCACCCTCGAACAACGGGTGCTGCAACGCACCGAGGAGCTCGAGCACTCCAATCGGGAGCTGCTGAGTTTCAGCTATTCAGTCTCCCATGACCTGCGGGCCCCCCTGCGGGCCATCAACGGCTTCTCCCACGCCCTGGCCGAAGACTACGGCGACCGTCTCGACGAAACCGGGCAGAGCTATCTGATCCGCCTGCGCCGGGCCAGCCTGCGCATGGGTGAGCTGATCGACGAGTTGCAGAAGCTGGCCAGCGTGTCCCGCCATACCTTGCGCATCGAACACACCGACGTGAGCGCCATCGCCCATGAGCTCCTCGACGAGCTGGCCGCCACCAGCCCCGGGCGGGTCGTGCAGAGCCACGTGGATACCGACCTGAGCGCCGATGCCGACCCCGTACTGATCCGCAACGCCCTGCAGAACCTGCTGGCCAATGCCTGGAAGTTCACCCGCGACAGCCAGCCGGCCCTGATCCATGTGGGCGGACGCCCCCATGGCGACGAAAAACTCTTTTATGTGACCGACAACGGCATCGGCTTTGACATGGCCCACGCCGCCAAGCTCTTCCAGCCCTTCCAGCAGCTGCACCGGCGGGATGGCTTTGAAGGCTCGGGGATCGGGCTGGCCAGCGTACGCCGGGTGATCGAGCGCCATGGCGGCGCGGTGTGGGCCGAGTCGTCACCGGGCACCGGTACGACCATGTACTTCACGCTCCCGCGCAGCCCGGCGATGGTCCGCCGGCCCCGGGAAAAGCTCAACACCTGAGGGGCCTGACCCTCACACGTAGCGGATCTCGACCACCTCGATCTCGCGCAGGCCGGCCGGGCTGGCAAAACGGATCACATCGCCCTCCCGCGCCTTGAGCAGCGCCCGCGACAGGGGCGCGATCCAGCTGATGCGCCCCTCCGAGGCATTCGCCTCATCCACGCCGACGATCTGGTAGGTCTGCTCCTCCGTCCCGTCGATATCACAGACGGTCACCGTCGCGCCGAAGAACACCTGCTCGGTGTTCTCCTGCTCGGAGGGCGTCACCACCGTCGCACTCTCCAGGCGCTTGATCAGGAAGCGGATGCGCCGGTCGATCTCGCGCAGGCGCTTCTTGCCGTAGATGTAATCGCCGTTCTCCGAGCGGTCGCCGTTGGAGGCGGCCCAGCGCACGGTTTCCACCAGCTGCGGGCGCTCGTCCCGGACCAGGTTGTCGAGCTCCAGGCGCAACACCTCATAGCCCCGGCGGGTCATGTAGTTGCGGGTACCGGGCGGCAGGCTCGGCACCCCTGGCAGAGACTCTTCGTCGTCCTGGTCGTTTTCCTTCACGAAGGCCTTATTCACCCTTGCGAACTCCGGAGATGCTGTTTGGGGGAGACGAATGTTAGGGGCCACCCGCCGGGCTGGCAAGTTGCCGCGGCAGGTGGCCCGCTGGGTGGGTCGAAGTCTCAGTGATAGACGGCCGGCTGGGTCATCAAGGTGTCGTAGTCGGCAATCCAGTTCTCGAAGTCATCCATCTCGGTCGCCGAGGCGCTGATCTCGCGCAACTCCTGGCGAAAGCGGCGGGCCGCCTCGTCACGAAACAGCGTCCCGACCCCTCGCCGCTTGTCGATCACCTCCACCGCGTCGACATTCGGGTAATCCACCACGTAAAGCACCGGATTGTTGAGCATGATGTTCATGGCCGTTCTCCTGATTGCTGGGTTTTGCCGCGTGGGTACTGTCGCTACTGCAGATGGGAACACGAGCGACGGCTTCAAGTTCCCCGGTGGCGTTGTATTTCGACGGCCCCGCGCCTAAGATTCACGGGATCCCGCTCCCAGCCTGCACCCCATCCGGCATGAATGACTGCACAGAACCCGACGCCGACGTAACCAGCCTGTCTTCGCGGCTGGCAGTCCTGTCCACCGAGCATCGGGACCTCGACGCCGTCATCGCCCAGATATCCCAGGCCCCGCCCCCCGACAGCGAGCTGCTGTTGCGGCGCCTCAAGAAACGCAAGCTCCTGCTCAAGGACAGAATCGCCATGATCCAGCGCATGCTCGATCCGGACGTTCCTGCCTGAGCCCTCCCTTCACCCGCCGCCTCCCGACAACGCATGCCCATTCACCGTAACGCCGGGGCCGACACGCTCGCCCTGCACGCCGGCCAGACCCCCGATCCGGTACACCGCTCCCGCGCCACCCCGATCCACTTCACCACCAGCTACGTCTTCGAAGACAGCGAGCAGGCCGCTGCCCTGTTCAACCAGGAGCGAGCCGGGCACGTCTATTCACGCATCTCCAACCCCACCAACGCCGTCCTCGAAGAGCGCATTGCCGCCCTCGACGGGGGTGTAGGCGCCATCGCCTGCGCCAGCGGTCAGGCCGCACTCATGCTGGCCATCACCACACTGATGGGCCAGGGCGGTCATATCGTCGCCTCGCGTTCGCTCTACGGTGGCTCCCACAACCTGCTGGGCTACACCCTGCCGCGCTTCGGCATCCACACCACCTTCGTACCTGCCGGCGACCACCAGGCCTGGCGCGACGCCATCCGCCCCGAAACCCGCCTGCTGTTCGGTGAGTCCATCGGCAACCCCGGCCTCGAGGTGCTCGACATCCCGGCCATCTCGGCCATCGCCCACGACGCCCGCGTGCCGCTGCTGGTGGATGCCACCCTGGTCACCCCGTCGCTGCAGTGCCCGATCGATCTGGGGGCCGATCTGGTCATGCACTCCGCCACCAAATACCTGGGCGGCCACGGTGTCGCCATCGGCGGCCTGCTGGTGGATGGGGGCAGCTTCGACTGGGAGGGCTCCGGCGGCAACTTTCCGACCCTTACCGAGCCCTACGACGGCTTCCACGGCATGGACTTCACCGAAGAGTCGTCCATCGCCGCCTTCCTGCTGCGGGCCCGCCGCGAGGGCCTGCGGGATTTCGGCGCCTGCCTGTCGCCGATGAACGCCTTCCAGATCCTGCAGGGCATGGAAACCCTGGGCCTGCGCATGGAGCGTCACGTGGCCAATGCCCGCCAGCTGGTGGCCCATCTGGTCAAGCACCCGCTGGTCGAGTCGGTATCCTGGCCCGAACTCGACAGCCACCCCGACCACCCATTGGCCGCCCGCCTGCTGCCCAAGGGCTGCGGCGGCGTGTTCAGCTTCAGCCTCAAGGGCGGACGCAAGGGCGGTACGGCCTTCATCGAGGGCCTGCGCCTGTTCTCCCACCTGGCCAACGTCGGCGATGCCAAATCCCTGGCCATCCACCCGGCCAGCACCACCCATTTCCGCATGTCCCCCGAGGCCCTGCTGGCAGCCGGCATCACCGAAGGCACGATCCGCCTGTCCACCGGGCTGGAGACCGCCGCCGACCTGATCGAAGACCTGGACCGCGGCCTCTACGCCGCCCAGAAAGCCACCGCCTGAACCCGCCGCCGATGAAACCCAGCCTCTCCCCCTACCACTACACCGGCGGCCGCAAGACCGAAGCGGGCCGCCCCACGATCCTCTTCATCCACGGCGCCGGGCACGATCACAGCGTGTGGACGCTGCAGAGCCGCCACTTCGCCTCCCATGGCTGGAACGTGATCGCCCCCGACCTCCCCGGCCACGGCCGCTCCGCCGGCCCGCAGCTGGGCAGCATCGAAGCGCTGGCGGACTGGATCATCGATTTCGCCTCCGGACTGAACCTGGGCCCGGTGGCCCTGGCCGGCCACAGCATGGGCTCGCTGATTGCCCTCGAGGCCGCCGCCCGTGCCCCTCAGATGGTCAGTTACCTGATGCTCATCGGCTCGGTCGCTCCGATGCCCGTGGCCGCCCCCCTGCTCGATGCGACCCTCTCGAACCGGGACAAGGCACATGCCATGATCAACCAGTGGTCCTATGCCCCGCGTGCCCAGCTCGGTGCCAGCAGCATCCCGGGCATGAACCTCACGGCCCTGAATGAACGCCTGATGCAGCGCCAGGCTGCCGGCGTACTGCACCAGGACATGGCGGCCTGCAACGCCTACACCGGCGGGTTCGACGCCGCAGCACGGGTGAGCTGCCCCAGCCTGCTGCTCAGCGCGGCCCTCGACCGGATGACCCCACCCAAGGCCACCACGCCGCTGGCGGCCGCGTTCCCGGCCACCACAAACCTCCGCAAGGTCGTCATTCCCGGTGCCGGCCACGCCATGATGTCCGAGGCCCCCGGCGCCGTACTGGACGCCCTGTGGAACTTTGTCGGCGCTTTCCCCTCTTCCGCTCAGGAGCCGTGATGATCTGATCCTGCCCTGCCGGCCATCCCCATCCAAAAAACGATAACGGAGACAAACCATGGCTCAGCACCCTACCCCCGCAGAAGAACAAGCCGGCGCCGGACTGCCCTTTCCCACCATCCGGAGCGTCGGCTTCGGCGCCCCCTTTCAATGGATCGCCCGCGGCTTTTCCGACCTGAAGGCCTGCCCGGTCGCCAGTCTGTTCTATGGCTTCTGCTTTACCGCCATGGGCCTGCTGGTCACCTTCGTGTTCGAACACGCCTACCAGTACACCTCCGCGGTCACCACCGGCTTCCTGCTCCTGGCGCCGTTCTTTGCCATGGGTCTGTATGAGCTGTCCCGCCGGAGGGAACTGGGCCAGGCCTGTGCGCTGGCCCCCACCCTCACGGTGTGGCGCCGCAACGCCGGCAACATCGCGGTCTTTGCCGCCGTCCTGACCGTCATCTTCCTGATCTGGGCGCGGGCCTCGCTGGTCGTCTTCGCCATCTTCTACACCCGCGAGATGCCCAATCTCAGCGGTTTCCTGAGCCAGGTCCTTAGCATGGAGAACCTGGAGTTCCTGCTGGTGTATTGCGGAGTCGGGTTTGTGTTTGCGCTGCTGGTCTTTGCGGTCAGCGTGGTGTCCATCCCCCTGATGCTCGACCGCAACCAGGACGCGGTCACCTCGATGCTCGCCAGCATCCGCGCCCTCGCCGAAAACCCCATGCCGCTGCTGGTGTGGGCTGCCCTGATCGTCGGCCTCACCCTGCTCGGCTTCATGAGCTTCCATCTCGGCCTGGCGGTGCTCATGCCGGTGGTCGGGCATGCCACCTGGCACGCCTACCGGGATCTCGTCGAGCCCCTCAAGCGCTAAGCACGGCTGCGGGCCAGCGCAATCACCGCAGTCAGCACGACGGCACCACCCACGACCTGGATGAGCGTCACCGACTCATCCAGGAAGACGGCGGCGAGCACAAAGGTCACCACCGGCTCCAGCGTCGACAGGGTTGCCGCATCGGAAGCCCCCAGGCGCTTCATTCCTGCAAAAAAGCCCACCATGGCCAGCACCGTGGACACCAGGGCGATGGCCAGCACGCTGCCCCACCCGGCAGCCGACGCTGGAAAACGCGGTGACTCCAGCGCCACCCCCAGGCCGAACACCACGGCCGCCGAGAGCATCACCACCGTCGCCGCCCCAAGGGGCTCCTCCTCCTGCAGCACCCGGCTGCCCACCAGGATATACACCGAATAGATCAGCGCTGCCGCCACGCCGAGGGCGATGCCCAGAGGGCTCCCTCCCAGGCCCGAACCGATGGTGAGGCCGGTGCCCAGCAGCGCCGCCAGCACGGCGGCCGCCCGCAGACGGGTCATGCGCTCCCCCAGGAACATCACCCCGATCACCGTGACGAGGAAGGGATAGAGATACAGCAACAAGGCCACCAGGCCGGCGGAAGCGTGGTTGAGGGCAAGAAAGAAACACAGGGACTGGCCCACATAGCCGACGCCCCCCATCAGCACCAACACCATCCGGTTACGCCCACGGGGCCAGGGGCGCCGGGTTGCCGTCATCACCACGGCCATCACCGCACCGGCAATCAGAAAGCGCAGGAAGAGCAGCGCCGACACCTCGATGCCATCCGCAAAGGCGAAGCGGGCAAAAATCGCCATGGCCCCAAAGGATGCCGCCGACAGCGTCACCAGGCCCGCCCCCCAAATGCGTGAATCCGCCATCACCATCCCCTGCGCTCAAGCCCTGCGCCAAAAAGGGGTCGATGCTGCCGTCCGGATCGCCAGGGGTCAACGCAAACCCGCCCGGGCCGCCCGCGAACACTTGCATCCCGGGCCGGATTGGCCAGAATGTCGGGGCAATGCCCCAAGCACCCCTTGCATCCCGAATGAGGCTTCCATGACTTTCCGCCTAACCCGCCCCCTGGCGCTGCTCGCCCTCGGCTTCGCCCTCCCCCATGCCTACGCTGCCGACACCCCCGCAGCGCCGGCGCTTCCCACCGCCGACATTTCCGTCGAAAGCAGCCGCAGCGCCCCCAACGACCTGTTCCGCGCCCAGGTCTATGCCGAGGCCACCGACGCCAATCCGGGCGATGTGGCCCGCAAGGTCAATGCCATCGTGACCCAGGCCATCAGCACCGCCAAGGGTGTCCCGGCCGTCAAGGTCCGCTCGGCAGGCAACTCGACCTACCCGGTCTACGGCAAGACCGGTCGCAGCATCGAAGCCTGGCGCATGCGCTCATCCCTGGCCCTGGAGAGCAGCGACGCCGCGGCCCTGTCCGAGCTCCTCGGCAAGCTGCAGCAGAGCATGGCGGTGGCCGGACTGAGCGCCGCCCCCTCGCCCGAGACCTGGAAGAAGATCGAGGATGAGGCCATCGCCGATGCCCTCGGCGCCTTCGAAGGGCGCGCCCGGCTGGTGGCCGGCAGCCTTAAGAAGAAGTGGAAGATCAAGCACCTGAGCATCAACACCGGGGGCATGCAGCCCAAGTACCCGGTGGCCTATGCCCGCGCCGCCATGATGGCCGACGCCGCCCCGGCACCTGCCCCCATCGAGGCCGGCGACAGCCCGGTGACAGTCAATGTCAGCGGTCAAATCGAGCTGATTGAATGATTGCCCTGATCCAGCGAGTCCTTGAAGCCCGGGTGACGGTGGCCGGGCAGACCGTGGGGGAGATCGGGCCGGGCCTGCTGGCCCTGGTCGCCGTCGAGAAAGGCGACCAGCCGGCCAACGCCACCCGCATGGTGGAGCGCCTGCTGGGCTACCGGGTGTTCTCCGACGACGAGGGGAAGATGAACCGCTCCCTTACCGATACGGGAGGCGGGCTCCTGCTGGTTTCCCAATTCACCCTGGCGGCCGACACCGCCAAGGGCACCCGGCCCAGCTTCACGCCGGCCGCCGCGCCTGCCGACGCAGAGCGCCTCTTCAATGAACTCGTCACCCTCGCCCGCCAACGCCACCCGGTGGTGGCCACCGGCGAGTTCGGTGCAGAGATGACGGTTTCCCTGGTGAATCATGGCCCGGTCACCCTTCGGCTTACGGCCTGAACGCTGGGCGGCCCTGCTGCTGACTGCGGTACTGGTCGGCTGCAGCCAGACACCGCCACGGCAGGCCGGAACCCCCGTTCCCCGCACGGCACCGCCGGCAGGCGGCTGGTTTGCCCTGCCGAGCCACGACCACGCCCAGGAGGTCGTGCTGTATGCTCTGGGCCTGCTCGACACGGGCTACCGCTTCGGCGGGAAGAACCCGGAAGCCGGACTCGATTGCAGTGGCATGGTGAGCTACATCGTCGAACAGGTCAGCGGGCGCAAGCTGCCCTACAACGCCGCCGGCATCGCCGAGCGCACCCGCCCCGTCGCCACCCAGGCGCTGCGTCCCGGCGACCTGGTGTTCTTCAACACCCTGGGCCGGGCCTATTCGCACATGGGCATCTACATGGGCGACGGCAAGTTCATCCACGCCCCCAGCAGCAAGGGCAAGGTGCGGGTGGACCGCCTGGACAGTCGCTATTTTTCCGAGCGCTTCGAGGGCGCCCGCACCCTGTTGCCGGAGGTTTGAACCCCTCCGGCAACGGGGATCAGGCCTCTTCCTTCAGCCAGCGGGCTGCATCCAGCGCGTAGTAGGTCAGGATGCCGTCAGCCCCGGCGCGCTTGAATGCCACCAGTGACTCGAGCACGCAGGCCTGCTCGTTCAGCCAGCCGTTGGCCGCAGCGGCCTTCAGCATCGCGTACTCGCCGCTCACCTGATACACATAGGTGGGCACCTGCAGCTCGCTCTTCACCCTGCGCACGATGTCCAGGTAAGGCATGCCGGGCTTGACCATGAACATGTCGGCCCCTTCCGAGATATCCAGGGCCACCTCGCGGATCGCCTCGTTGGAGTTGGCCGGGTCCATCTGGTAGGTGTACTTGTTGCTCTTGCCCAGGTTGCCGGCGGAGCCCACCGCGTCCCGGAACGGCCCGTAGAAGCTCGACGCATACTTGGCCGAGTAGGCGAGGATGCGGGTATGGATCTGCCGCGCCTGGTCGAGCTCGGCACGGATGCGCGCCACCCGGCCATCCATCATGTCGGAGGGCGCTACCACATCGGCACCGGCCTGGGCGTGGCACAGGGCCTGCCGGGCCAGCACCTCGAGGGTCTCGTCGTTGAGCACGTAGCCCGTCTCGTCGATGAGCCCGTCCTGCCCGTGGCTGGTGTAAGGGTCGAGAGCTACGTCGGTGATCACCCCCAGCTCCGGGAAGCGCGCCTTGAGGGCCTGCACCACGCGGGGCACCAGGCCATCGGGGTTGTAGGCCTCTTCGGCCCCCAGGGACTTCTTGTCCCCCTCCACCACCGGAAACAGGGCCAGCGCCGGCACGCCCAGGGCGACGGCCTCTTCGGCCACCTGCAGCAGGCGGTCCAGGGACATCCGACTCACCCCGGGCATCGACGGCACGGGCTGGACGATCTGCTCGCCCTCCAGCACGAACACCGGGTAGATCAGGTCATCCGTCGACAGGCGATGCTCGCGCATCAGACGACGGGAAAAATCATCGCGGCGCATGCGACGCATGCGGCTTGCAGGAAAGGCAGACTGGACTGGACTCATGAGGATCTCGCGTACTTACATCTGGAAACGAAATGGGGCAGGAACTTTCTTCCCGCATATATGCACAAAGCAGCAGATGGTGCTGAACCGTCTCCCGCTATACCTCCCTGAGCGGGGCCTTGAGCAAGCAAGGCGTTTTTGACCCCCGGCTCCCCTTGCCGGGGGTTTTTCTTTTCAGGCGTCCGGCTCCACGCCAGCGACACAGTACAACTCAAGACCGGATTCTATGCCCAAGCGCCCCTCCGGAACTTGATCCCTGAAAACACAAAACCACTCCGGAGAGTGGTTCTGAGGAATATTGCGGCCTCACCGCCGGGACTTTCAGCCCTCAGTGCGGGATACGCTGCGCGCTCTCCGTCGACTTCTGCCCGCCATCCATTGGCGTACGTACGAGCAGATGCACAGCACAGGTATCCATGACACCTGCCCAATACTCCAGCCACCACGCAAACGGGCCCATGATTGCCTTCCTCTCTGTCTCAAAAGCGGGTTGCAGGTCGGCGGGAGGGGGCTCCTCGTGCCGCCGGCAACTCTTCGGAATGATTTCGTGGAGACAGCTTGCACCCAGGCAGCGGCAGCAGACGAGAAGTAATGCGCAGGCTCCGTCAAACTTTCGTCACGCGGTCGACCAACCGTGATAAAGCACCGCAGCTGGAGTCGCCTGCTATCGGCGGCCTCCTGGCTCAGTCTGGGCTCAGGCGAGGCAGCGGCTCAACTGCCCCTTCGGAACGCTCTGGATCCTGCGCAGCAGCGCATGGGACACATCACGCACCTTGTAGCGGCCGCGCAACTCGTCCTCGAGCCTGAGCACCAGGCTGGCCGCCATCTCGGCGTCGGCCAGTGCCCGGTGATAGCGCCCCGCCACCGGCAGCCCGGCAAAATCGACCAGCACGCCGAGCTTGTGGCTGGGCGCCTGCGGAAAGACACGCCGCGCCACCAGCATCGAACAGGCAAACTCCTGGCTCCGGCGACGGCCGATCCGGGCCAGCTCCGCGTCCCAGAAGCGGCTATCGAAAGCCGCGTTGTGGGCAAGCAGCGGATAGTTGCCCACGAAGTCGGCAACCTGCCCCATCACCACGTCGGCGGCAGGTGCGCTACGCAGCATGGCGTTGGAAATGCCCGTGAGCGCCTCGATGTGTGGGGGAACGCGGACTCCGGCATTCATCAGACTCTGATAGCGATCCACCACCTTGCCGTCCTGCAGGATGACGGCCGCGATCTCGGTGGCCCTGTCGCCCTGGGCAGGCGACAGCCCGGTGGTTTCAAAGTCGATGACGGCGACGGGCTCCATGGCGTGTTCCTTCCCCACAACATCAGATGATCGACGGCCCCACGGCCACCTGGGCGGGCCGTACGCTGAACAAGCCGCGATGCCCGCTGCCGCGGTATGCGGCGGCTTTTGCTCAAGGCATTGGCCGTTCGGCCAACACAAAGCAAAAGGCCAACTCCGAAGAGTTGGCCTTTTGCTTGTTTCTTTGGTCGGGGCGGCGGGATTCGAACTCGCGACCCCTTGCACCCCATGCAAGTGCGCTACCAGGCTGCGCTACGCCCCGACAAGCTGCGCATTATAGACATCGTTTCTAGGTTTGCCAAGCTTATTTTGAATTTTTAGCTCGAGGTCGGAATCAGGAAGTCATCGGAGATCCGGCAACCCAGGTCAAAGATGCGATCGCGGAAGTCTTCCAGGTACTTTCTGAAGCCGCCTTCGAAGATGCGTTCGATGCGGCCGAAGCGCAGGTGCGACTCCAGTTCGCCGGCCAGACGCTCGGTCTCGGCCGACCGGGCGTTGGAGACGCGGGTCAGGTTGGAATGGACTTCCTTCATGCTGCGCGCCAGGGACCGGGGCATGTCGGCGCGCAGGACCAGCAGCTCGGCCACGCGTAGCGGGGTGATCTGGTCGCGGTAGACCTTGCGATACACCTCGAAGGCCGACACGGACTGCAGCAGCGCACTCCACTGATAGTAGTCGGTGGCGTGGGCCTGCTCCTCGTCGGCGCCCGGCAACAGGTTGAGATACTTCACCTCGAGGATGCGCGCCGTGTTGTCGGCCCGCTCCAGGAAAGTCCCCAGGCGGATGAAGCGCAGGGCTTCGTCCTGCAGCATGGTGCCAATGGTGACCCCCCGCGACAGGTGGGAGCGGTACTTGACCCACTCGAAGAATGCACCGGGGCCGGACTCGAGGAGCTTGGCCACGGTGAAGTCACGCATCTTCAGCCAGGTTTCGTTGGAGGTCTCCCACAGCTCCGAGGTCAGGGTGCCACGCACGGCGTGGGCGTTTTCGCGGGTGGCGCGCAGGCAGCGGTAGATGCTGCCCGGGTTGTCCCGGTCGAAGATCATGAATTCGAGGACAGCCTCGGTGGAATAGGCAGGGTGCTTGGCCAGATAGGCGTCCTGCAACTCCATGATCTTGAGCATCCCGGACCACATCGCCTCCACTTCCTCGCCATTCTGCGGCAGGAGGGAGAGACGATAGGTGACATCAAGAATGCGTGCCGTGTTCTCGGCCCGCTCCATGTAGCGGGCCATCCAGAAAAGGTGATCAGCAGTGCGGCTCAGCATGTTTTCAGGCCTCCAGTACCCAGGTGTCCTTGGTGCCCCCGCCCTGCGAGGAATTCACCACCAGCGATCCTTCGCGCAGGGCGACGCGGGTCAGGCCGCCCGGCACCATCTGCACTTCGGTCCCGGAAAGAACAAACGGGCGCAGATCCAGGTGACGCGGTGCGATGCCGCTTTCGACGAAGGTCGGACAATTCGAAAGGGCCAGCGTGGGCTGGGCGATGTATTTCTCGGGGTTGGCGATCAGGTACTTGCGGAAGGTCTCGATCTGCTCCTTGGTCGAAGCCGGCCCAACCAGCATGCCGTAGCCACCTGCACCATGCACTTCCTTGACCACCAGCTCGGGCAGATGGGCCAGGGTGTAGGCCAGGTCTTCCGGCTTACGGCACATGTAGGTGGGCACGTTGTTGAGGATGGGTTCCTCACCCAGGTAGAAGCGGATCATCTCCGGCACATAGGGGTAGATGGACTTGTCGTCCGCCACACCCGTACCGATGGCGTTCGAGACCGTGACACGGCCCGCCCGGTAGGCGTCCAGCAGCCCCGGCACGCCGAGCATGGAGTCCTTGCGGAAGTACTTCGGATCGAGGAAGTCGTCATCCACCCGGC
This sequence comes from Zoogloea sp., assembly GCF_023150065.1. Lineage (GTDB taxonomy): Bacteria > Pseudomonadota > Gammaproteobacteria > Burkholderiales > Rhodocyclaceae > Zoogloea. The sequence continues at coordinate 46,107 of NZ_JAKLLN010000018.1, read as the reverse complement.
GATAGATCACATCCACGCGGCGCGGCCCCTGGGTCGTGCGCATGAAGACCTGGTCTTCGCTGACGAAGAGATCCTGCCCTTCAACAAGCTCGACCCCCATCTGCTGGGCCAGGAAGGCATGCTCGAAATAGGCGGAGTTGTAAGCACCGGGGGTCAGCACGACCACGGTCGGGTCCGTCACGCCCACCGGCGCGAGGCTGCGCAGGGTGTGCAACAGCATGTCCGGGTAGTGCTCGACGGGCGCGACCCGGTGACGGGCGAACAGCTCGGGGAAGAGGCGCATCATCATGCGACGGTCTTCAAGCATGTAGGAGACCCCCGAGGGCACCCGCAGGTTGTCCTCCAGCACGTAGAACTCCCCTGCCCCGGCCCGCACCACGTCCACACCGGCGATGGCCGCGTAGATGTCGCAGGGCACATTGACGCCCTGCATTTCCGGGCGGTACTGGGCGTTGTTGAGCACCTGCTCGGCGGGGATGTGCCCGGCCTTGAGGATTTCCTGGTCATGGTAGATGTCGTGGATGAAGCTGTTCAGCGCCTTCACACGCTGACGCAAGCCGGCTTCCAGACTCTTCCACTCCTGGGCAGGAATGATGCGCGGGATGATGTCGAAGGGGATCAGACGCTCGGTGCCCGATTCCTCGCCGTACACTGCAAAGGTGATGCCGTAGCGATGGAACAGGGAATCTGCCTCTGCCCGCTTGCGGGCGATGCGGTCTGCCGGAGTCTCGCTCAGCCACGCGGCATAGCCCGCGTAATGCGCACGGACACTCCCATCGTCCGCAGTCATTTCATTGAAGAATTTTGTGATGGCCATTAGCGCTCGCCTGTTATGTTGTGAAGCGGAGATACCACTTTTGGCTTAGCTAAAAGCATGCCAATCAAAAAACCCTTATAAACAAACGACTTTTCGGCATGCCGGAGCGATGTCGCACCAACACAGTGCGAGCGCACCGAACTGGGGAAGCCCCCATGCCGCAACTCGGTGCGCCCCTGCTCCGGTACTTCCCCGAATCCCCTCCCCCGGCAAATCGAGAAAGTCGCCACCGAAATCCCGCGAGCACATCGGAATACGACACAAACCCGTGACGAATCTATTTCTTTAGATATAGACAAGGCCGATACAATCGCGCCCGGTCGCATGTGCGGCCCACAGGATTTCATCATGTCAAAGTCCCTCGCCAAGCCCCTGCTTCTCGCTGCCCTGGTCACCACCGCCCTGCCGGTGTCTGCCGACGACAGCCTGTACGCCCTCAAGCAGATGAGCCTCGACGAACTTGCCGACCTGCGCGTCAGCACGGCCACCCATCGCAGCGAGCGGCTCGAGGATACGGCGGCGGCGATCCACGTCCTGACCACCGAGGACATCCGGCGTTCCGGCGCCACCTCCCTGCCGGAACTGCTGCGTACCGTGCCCGGCCTCAATGTCGCGCGTATCAGCGCCACCGAGTGGGCCGTCAGCGCCCGGGGCTTCAACAACCAGTTTGCCAACAAGCTGCTTGTCATGGTCGATGGACGCAGTGTTTACACACCCTTCTTTTCAGGGGTGTTGTGGGACGAGCTGAACATCGTCATGCAGGACATCGAACGGGTCGAGATCGTCCGCGGGCCGGGGGGTTCCACCTGGGGCGCCAACGCGGTCAACGGTGTCATCAACATCATCACCCGCCATGCCGAGGACACCCAGGGCACCTTGCTGAGCGTCACTGCCGGCGATCTCCAGTCGGAGACGGTCCTGCGCAACGGCTTCAAGGCCGGCGAAAGCGGCCACGCCCGGGTGTGGGCCAAGCTGCATCAGAATGATCGCCTCGCCGGCACGCCGGATGACAGCAGGGACATCCACTGGCGCGGTGGACGGGCCGGCTTTCGCGGCGACTGGGAGATGGGTGGCGGCAGCCTGATGGTCGAGGGGGAGAGCTTTCGCGAGCTGAAGCGCCAGGAGCGCGCCTACTCCGGCGCCCACCTCCTCGGGCAATGGTCGCGGACCAACGGGGAGGCCCGGGACGAGCTGCGGGCCTATTTCAACCGCTTCACCCTCGATCACTGGATGGTGCTCAACAACGGCGCCCGGGCCGAGCTGGACACCTTCGACCTGGGCTATCGCCATCACTTCTCCCCCATTGGCGGGCACAACCTCATTGCCGGTGTGGGCTACCGCAACGTGGCCAGCGACGCCCAGATGACGCCACCGGCCGGTGTCAGCCGCAGCAGCCGCACCGACCAGCTGTTCAGCGCCTTCGCCGAAGACACCCTGGCCCTGGCGGAGCGTCTCCAGCTGACGGTCGGGGTCAAGGTGGAGCGCAACGAATTCACCGGCGTCGAATGGCAACCTTCCGCACGCATGCGCTGGACCCCGACCAAGGGCAGCACCCTGTGGGCGTCGGTGGCCCGCGCCGTGCGCACCCCCTCCATCATCGAGGACAGCGCACGCCTGACCTCGTACATCGAACCCCGCGCCTTCACCAACGGCCTGCCCCTGTTCGTCAACTCCGCCGGCAACCCCAATCTCAACGCCGAACGACTGATCGCCTACGAGCTGGGCTATCGGGCCCAGGTCAGCCCCCGGCTGAGCTTTGACGCCAGCGTCTTCCTCAACGACTACGACCGCCTGCTGACCGTCGACATGATCGGTTCCCCACGTCTGGTGCCCAGCCTGCCCAGCCCCTACCTCACCTGGAACGCCCTCGCCGGCAACGCCCTGAAAGGCAAGGCCCGCGGCTTCGAGCTGTCGATGGACTACCGCCCCGCCGATACCTGGCGCGTTCAGGCCAGCTACACCCACCTCGACATCAACATGGCCGCCCTGCCGGGCAACGCCGAGATCAACCCCCTGCGGGCGGCCGGCGAATCACCGACCCACCAGGCCATGCTGATCTCCCGCCACGATCTGCGCCACGACGTGGAGCTCGACCTGCAGGCCCGCTATGTCAGCGCCCTGCGCACCTACAGCATCCCGGACTATCTGACCGCAGACCTGCGCCTGGGCTGGCGCGCCACCAGCCGTCTCGACCTGGCCCTCAACGGGCGCAACCTCATTGGCCCGGCCCGCAAGGAGTTCGGCACCAACCTGGTCAATGCCAGTGACGCCTACCTGATCCCAAGGGAATACTACGTCACCGCCAACCTGCGCTTCTGACCCCCGCCTTGCTGCACACCGGCTTGCCGCCTCTTCTCGCCCGTCTGCGCCCCCGCGTCGCGGGCGCGTTGCTGCTGCTCGCCCTCGCGCTGCCGCTGCAGGCCGGGGACGCGAGCCCGACAGCCTTTGCCGAGAACGAGGTCAAGGCGGCTTTTGTCTATAATTTTGCCCATTTCGTGCGCTGGCCAGAAGGGCACAACCTTCGCCCCGGCGAGCCTTTCCGCTACTGCGTGCTCGACGATACCCTGGCCCCGCTTCTGGCCAAGGCCGTTAGTGGCGAGACCCTGGATGGACACCCCCTCGTCGTACAGCGCCAGCCCGAGTCACGCAATTTCCAGGAATGTCATTTGATCTATTTCGGCGACCAATCCGCCATCGGCCCCGCGTCCCAGACGGAACTGCTCCGGCGCCTCAGCGGCCCGATCCTCACCGTCAGTGACCAGCCCGGCTTTGCCGCCCGCGGGGGCATGATCACCCTGACCCACAAGCGCGGGCGCATCCACCCGGTCATCAACACCGACGCCATCGAGCGGACGGAGCTCCGGGTCAGCGCCAAGCTGCTCAACCTCGCCACCCTGACCCGCGACGGCAAGGGAAGCGCCCCATGAAGCGCCTCGGCGAATACCCGATCAAGCGCCAGGTGGTGCTGATCGCCCTGATCACCACCACCCTGGGCCTGGTCGTCGCCCTGATGCTGTTGGTTTACAGCGAACTGCAGACCGCCGCACGAGCCATGCAGGACAACGCCAACGTGCTGACCCGCCTGGTGGGCGTCAATAGCACGGCCGCCGTCAGCTTCCAGGATCCGGACGCCGCCCAGGAGATCATCAACGCCCTGGGCAGCGCGCCGGACGTCATCGCCGCCACCCTGCGCACCCCCGAGGGGAAGGTCTTTGCCGAGTACCACAGCGGATTCGCTGCTCACGCTGAAATACTGGCCACCGTCGAGGATCACCACAGCGACGAAACCCACCCCGACGCCCCTTTTGGCTCGCCGCGCCATCCCCTCAGCCTGCTCCTGGGCGCCCCCTTCCTGGAGATCGCCAATCCGGTGATCGTCGGCGGGCGTCAGGTGGGCACCATCGAGGCCTACTTCGACCTCACGCCCCTGCGCGACCTGGTGCACAAGCGCGTGCTCACCGCCTCCGGCGTCCTGCTGGCCGCCTCGCTGCTGGCCTGGTTGCTGGCATCACGCCTGCAGCGCCTGATTGCCAGCCCCATCGAAAACCTCGCCCGGCAGATGCAGCGGGTCTCGGAGACCCGCGACTACGCCCTGCGCGTCAGCCCCGAAAGCCGCAACGAAATCGGTACGCTGATGGACGGCTTCAACACCATGCTCGACCAGATCGAAGCCCGTGACGCACAACTGCGCGTCGCCAAGGAGGCCGCCGAGCACGCCAATCAGGCCAAGTCCCTGTTCCTGGCCACCATGAGCCACGAGATCCGCACTCCGATGAACGGCATCATCGGCATGGCCGAGCTCCTCGCCTACACCCGCCTGGACACCGAACAGGAGCGCTTCGTGGGGCATATCCGCAGCTCGGCCGACAGCCTGCTGCGGGTGATCAACGACATCCTCGACTTCTCCAAGCTCGAAGCCGGCCGCATGACCATCGAGCCCCTGCCCTGCTCGCCCCGGGCCATCGTCGAGGACATCACCGGCTTCTTCCTGCACAAGACCTTCGAGAAGAAGCTCAGCCTGCACAGCCATATCGACGACGATCTGCCCGCCCTGGTAAAGGCCGACCCCGATCGCCTGCGCCAGATCCTCATCAACCTGGTGGGTAACGCCATCAAATTCACCGTCGATGGCGACGTGCATCTCCGCCTCACGCACCAGCCCGTCACCGGCGGCGAGGGCCAGTCCGTCCGGCTCCATTTCAGTGTCGAGGATTCGGGCATCGGCATCGAGCCGGAGATCCTGCCCCAGCTGTTCACCCCCTTCACCCAGGCCGACAACTCCCATGCGCGCCGATACGGCGGCACCGGGCTGGGCCTGGCCATCAGCCATGAGCTCGTCCAGCTCATGGGGGGTGAGATCGGTGCCACCAGCAAGCCGGGTGAGGGCTCCACCTTCTGGTTCAGCGTGGTCGTCCCCGTGCTGGCCATCACACCCGCCAGCACCCCGGCCCCCGAGCCCGCTGCCTCCGGCATGGGCGCTCCCAGCCTGACGGGCCTGCACGTACTGGTCGCCGAAGACAACACCATCAACCAGCTGCTGGCAACCATGCAGCTCGAAGAGCTCCGGTGCACCTCCACAACCGTCTCCAACGGGCGGGAAGCCCTGCAGGCGCTTGGCCGGCAGCACTTCGACGTGATCCTCATGGATTGCCAGATGCCGCTGATGGACGGCTACGAAGCCACGCGACGCATCCGCGCCAGCGAAAAGGCGGGGCAGCACATCCCGATCATCGCCGTCACCGCCAACGCCATGGAGGACGAACGGGACGCCGCCCTCGCCTGCGGCATGGACGATTTTCTGACCAAACCCTACAGCCACCTCGCGCTGCAGGAAATCCTGCTGCGCCTGGCCCGCCCGTCGCCCGCCAACGCCACCTGACCCATTTCAGGGCAAGCAGAAAAAAACCTTGTGGGGCATCGACTTGCCCACGCCCCCCACAACTTGTCCACAGGCTTTCCCACCATCCCTGTGGGCAAACCCCGGGCCTGTGCAAGAATGCACGCCCCCGTCCCATGGCATCCTCATGAGCCCACCGGCAAGCAATCAACCCCTCCCGACCGCCCCGCCGCCCCTAGTCTATGCGCCGCCCGCGGGCATGCCACACATCCTCTTTGCCGATGAGGCCCTGCTGGTGATCGACAAACCCGCCGGCCTGCTGTCGGTACCCGGGCGTGGCCCCGGCCATGCCGACAGCCTGGCCGGCCGGATACAGGCCGAATACCCGGACGCCCGCATCGTCCACCGCCTCGACATGGCGACCTCGGGTCTGCTCGTGATGGCACGGGGGCCTGAAATGGAACGCCGGCTCAGCATTGCCTTCCAGCAACGGCAGGTCGACAAACGTTATGTGGCCGTAGTGGCCGGACGACCGCAGCCGGAGCAGGGAGAGATCAGCCTGCCCCTGATCACCGACTGGCCAAACCGGCCCAGGCAGAAAGTGGACCTGGAAAGCGGAAAACCATCCCTGACAGCTTATTGGGTTGTGGACCACGACGGCGCAACCCACACCAGCCGGGTTGAACTCCAGCCCCACACGGGGCGCTCACACCAGCTGCGGGTCCATATGATGTCCATCGGACATCCCATCCTGGGCGACGATCTTTATGCCGACCCGGCCAGCCGGGCCGTCGCTCCGCGCCTGCTGCTCCATGCGACGCTGCTGGGCCTGACCCACCCCGGCAAGGGCTGCCGGATGGAATTCACCAGCCCGGCCCCGTTCTGAACGGCCTGGCCGACACAGAGCAACAGAAAACCCCTCAGCCCTGGCGGAAAGCGATCACGTGGTCCGCCTCCAGGCGCACCCCGATCTTTTCGCCCAGGGCATGGTTGTGATGGGACGGGACCAGCGACAGCACCTCCGCACCACTGCCCAGCCTCAGGGTGTACATGATGTCGGCGCCGCGGAAGGCCTTGTGCAGCACCTCGGCCCGGGCCGGGCTGGCGTCGTCGTGCACCACGTCGTCCGGGCGCAGCAACACCTCCACCGAACAGCCCTTGGCGCAGGCCCGGCAACCCCGGCTGCACTCCACCGGCACACCCGAGTTGAGCATGCCGAGCTCGATCTGCACATGGCGCTCATCCAGCACCTCGCCCGGCAAGAAGACCCCCTTGCCGACAAAGTCCGCCACAAAGCGGTTGCCCGGCCGGTGATACAGGTTGTAAGGCGTGTCCCATTGCTGGATGCGCCCCTCCGACATCACGCCGATCTCGTCCGCCATCGCAAAGGCCTCGTGCTGGTCATGGGTCACCAGCACCGCCGTCATGCCTTCCTTCTTGAGGATCTCCCGCACCTCCACCGACAGGCGCTCACGCAGATCCACGTCCAGATTGGAGAAGGGTTCGTCCAGCAAGACCAGCTCCGGTCTCGGCGCCAGCGCCCGGGCCAGGGCCACGCGCTGCTGCTGCCCCCCAGACAGCTCATGGGGGTATTTCCGGCCCAGTCCGCCCAGGCCCACCGTGGCCAGCAGCTCGTCGACCCGCGCAGCGCGCCCAGCCGCCGACATGGCGCCCAGGCCAAAGCCCACGTTGCGCTCCACGCTGAGATGGGGAAACAGGGCGTAGTCCTGGAAGACCATGCCCACCTGCCGCTTCTCGGGGGGAACCCGGTGCCCCGGAGCGCTCACCACCGCGCCATTGATCCGGATCTCGCCGCCGACGACATCCTCGAAGCCGGCGATGCAGCGCAGCAGGGTGGTCTTGCCACAACCGGACGGCCCCAGCAGGCAGGCGATGCTGCCCTGCTCGAGCTGGAAGTTAACCCCATTCACGATGGTCTGGCGGCCATAACGCTGGACAACCGCCCTGAGTTCTAGTTTGGACATGGGATCGATTATAATTCGCAATAAGCCGAAAAATCTCATGACCGAACAACACTTTCGCCACCGCTCCGGACGCTTATCCCCGCTTGTCGTCTTCGCCTTTGCCGTGGCGCTGCTGGCCGGCCTCCCCGTCGCCAGTGTCGGTTTCAACCTGTTCCTCGGTGGCACCAGCGCCACCTGGTCCCACCTCGCTTCCACCGTCCTGTCCGAATACGTCCTCAACTCCCTGGCCCTGTGTGCGGGCGTGGGGCTGGGGGTCGCCATCGTCGGCATCGCCACCGCCTGGCTCACCGCCATGCACGACTTTCCTGGACGCCGGATCTTCGAATGGGCGCTGGTGCTGCCCCTGGCGGTCCCGGCCTACGTGATGGCCTATGTGTATACCGACTTCCTGCAGTTCGTCGGTCCGCTGCAGACCGCCCTGCGGGATTTCTTCGAGTGGCGGCGCGGTGACTACTACTTCCCCGACATCCGCACCCTGCCCGGGGCCATGCTGATGTTCGTGTTCGTGCTTTATCCCTACGTCTATCTTCTCGCCCGCACCGCCTTCCTGGAGCGGGCCGGGGGCGTGCTGGAAGCGTCCCGCACCCTCGGCATCGGCCCCTGGCGGGCTTTTTTCACCGTCTCCCTGCCCCTCGCCCGCCCGGCCATTGCCGCCGGCGTCGCCCTGGCGCTGATGGAAACCCTGGCGGATTACGGCACCGTCGCCTACTTCGCCGTCAACACCTTCACCACCGGCATCTACCGCGCCTGGTTCTCCCTCGGAGACCGGGTCGCCTCAGCCCAGCTGGCGGCCATGCTGCTCGGTTTCGTGCTGCTGCTGGTGGCCATGGAGCGCATCACCCGCGGCCGCGCCCGTTACCACAATACCTCCAACCGGCATCGCCCCCCTCCCGGGCGCCTCAAGGGCGGCGCCGGTCTGCTGGCCATGCTGACCTGCCTGCTGCCCCTGTGTCTCGGTTTCCTGCTGCCCGCAGCCCTGCTCCTGCGCATGGCCCTCGGCGAGGGCGACAGCCAGTTCGGTGAGCGCTTCCTGATGCTGGCCCGCAACAGCTTCACCCTGGCGGGCCTCACCGCCCTCATCGCCGTGGCCCTGGCCGTGCTGCTGGCCTACAGTGCCCGCCTCTCCAAGACCCTTCTGAGCAAAGGCCTCAACCGCCTGGTCGGCCTGGGTTACGCGGTGCCCGGCACGGTGATCGCCGTGGGCGTGCTGATCCCCGTCACCCGGCTCGACAACTGGCTGTCCGGCCAGTGGCAGGCCTGGTTCGGCAGCAACCCCGGGCTGCTCCTCACCGGCGGCATCGCGGCGCTGATCTATGCCTACCTCGTGCGCTTCCTCGCCGTGGCCCTGCAGACAGTGGAAGCCAGCCTCTCCAAGATCACCCCCAGCATGGACGATGCAGCCCGCAGCATGGGCCTGGGCCAGGGCGAGACCCTGCGCCGCGTGCATGTGCCCATCCTGCGGGGCAGCCTGTTCACCGCCAGCCTGCTGGTCTTCGTGGACGTGATGAAGGAGCTGCCCGCCACCCTGGTGATGCGCCCCTTCAACTTCGACACCCTGGCCACCCAGGCCTATGTGCTGGCGTCCGACGAACGCCTCACCGAAGCCTCCACCGCCGCCCTGGCCATCGTCGCCGTCGGGTTGCTGCCTCTCATCGCCCTGTCCCGACAGATCTCCCGCACCCGCAGATAAACAGGCTTGTCCGAGGGGCTACAGCGACAGCCCGCGGATGTAGCGATACTCCTGGGTCTCGCCCGAGTAGCCCCAGGCATCGGCGGGCAGATCGTGGATGGCGACATAGCTTGCCGGGTGCAAGTCCGCCAGGCGCGCCGCCAGCGCGCCGAAGGCTTCACGGATGAAGGCCGCCTTCTGTGCCTTGGTGTTGGTCCCCTCAGTGACACGGATCTCCAGCACGGCCCCGGACTGCCCCGGCGCCAGAGCCTGGCCGCCCACGAACCAGTGGTCCAGCGGCACCCGGTTGATGCTGACCACGGTCAATGATTCCTTCTTGCCGAGCAACTCCACGGTCAAGCGGGTCAGTGTGGCAGCCACTTCAGCCACCGGCAGTGCGTCGGCTGCGGCATAGGACAGGTTCAGGTAAGGCATGCGCATCTCCTCGAAAAATGAAATCAGGCAAGGCGTTCCCGGCGACGGGAAAGCTCCAGCAGAACGGCACTGCACAGCAGGGCCACCGATGCTGTCAGCACCGGCATAGCAAAGCCCCCGCCCGGCCCCCGCAGCGCCACCAGCAAGGGCCCGAACACCTGGCCGACGCCGTAGCAGGCGGTGATCAGGCCGATGCGGCGCGCCGTCGCCCGCGGGTCCGGCACCCGGGCCAGCCACTGGGACAGGCCCGCTATCCCCATGAAGGTCGCGCCCAGCAACGCCGCACCCGCCATCGCTGCGGCCACCCCATCCACCAGCACCGGCAGGGCCACCCCCACCGCCTGGACCAGGGTGGCGCAGATCAGGGCCGGATAGACCCCCCAGCGGAACGACAGGCGCACCCAGAACAGGGTTGCCGGCAAGGCCGCCAGGCCCACCACCAGCCAACCATCCAGCGCCGCGCTGGCAGTGCCGGCCTGACCGCGCAACATCAGCGGCAGGAAGGTGGCATTGACGATGTAGCCGAAGCCCGCCAGGCCATAGGCAGCGGCCAGCCAACCCATCGGCGGCCCGCTGGCACCCGCCCCGTCAGCCCTATCCACAGGCAACTCCGGGCGACCGAGGGGTGCCAGCACTGCGGCCACCACCATTGCCCCCAGGGCCGCCACCACACCCAGCCAGCGCCAGCCCTCGAGGGCGCTTCCGACCACGGTCATGTGCCGGGCCAGCAGCGCCGACACCACGATGCCGCTGCCCACACCCATGTAATGCAGCCCGCTCCAGCCAGCGGCCTGGCAAGCCGCCAGACTGCGCAGCACGATGCCCGTGGCGTACACGTACACCGCCGCGCTCGCCACTCCCGACAGAAAGCGCAGCCCGCACCACAGGGGGAAGCCCAACTCCAGCCCCATCGCCAGAGTAGTCACCACGCTGACCGCCAACCCCGCCAGCAGGCGGCGCGCGGCATTCGCCCGGCGACTGAAGGCAGCCCACAGGGCACCGGCCAGGTAGCCCAGGTAGTTCGATGCCGCCAGCAGGCCGCCGCTGGCTACGTCCAGCAGCCCTTCGTCCCGCATCTGGGGCAGCAGCGCCGTAAAGGCGAAGCGGCCAATGCCCATGGCCAGCAGCAGCGCCAGAAAGCCGGCTACCGCAATCGACAGCGGCCCGGGGAATCGCAGCAAACCGGCGAGTGATCGGGAGAGATGGCGCATGACGCTGCCCCTGTTGATGGATGGATGCAGCCTAACAAGGGCAGATCAGCAAGAAAAATGATTTAATGCAATGGTTTCAATCTCAAAAAGAGATGACCATGGATCTCTCCGATCTGCGCATGTTCCGCACCATCGTCGAAGAAGGCAGCGTCACCCGCGCTGCCGAACGTCTCCACACCGTACAGTCGAATGTCACCACCCGCCTGCGCCTGCTCGAGGAAGACCTGGGCACGGCGCTGTTCGACCGAATCAACCGGCGCCTGGTGATCACCCCCGCCGGCAACCTGCTGGCCGGCTACGCCGAGCGGCTGCTGAGCCTTGCCGACGAAGCCCGCGACGCGGTGCGCCGGGCCGACCTGCCAGAGGGCCTGCTGCGCCTCGGCTCCATGGAGACCACCGCTGCGGCCCGCCTGCCCGGGGTCATCGCCGCTTTCCGGCGGGCCCACCCGCGGGTGGAGCTGCGTCTGCAAACGGCCCCCACGGCCAGCCTGGTGCAGGACGTACTGGCCCATCAACTGGATGCTGCGCTGGTGTCCGGGCCGGTTATCCATCCGGAACTGGAAAGCCGGCCGGTGGTGGTGGAGGAAGTGGTGCTGATCAGCGCCGCCGACTGGGCGCCGATAGAGAGCGCGGCGGACCTGGCCCAGCGCGGGCCGGTGGAGCTGTTCACTTTCCGCGAGGGCTGCAGCTACCGGCAACGCATCTTTGACTGGCTGCGACGGGATGGCGTGCCGATTGCCCGCAGCAGCGAGTTCGGCACCTTCGAGGCCATTCTCGGCTGTGTCGCAGCCGGCATGGGCATCAGCCTGGTGCCAAGGTCCGTCATCGGCGCCCATCTGGACGACGACCCCAGCCGGGCCACCCTGCGCGTGCACCCGGTGCCACCCGATCTGGCCTTCTCCACCACGGTGATGATCTGGCACCGGGCCCGCAGCCATCAGCCTGCCCGGCAGGCCTTTGCCGACTGCCTGGCCGAACGGCTCGGCCCCCTTCAAGCGGAGATAACCCGGTGATGCAGATCTTCGACAAGCCCTACTCCCTCGCCTGCGACCGCAACAAGGACGCCATCCTTGACGCGCTGCGCAGCCACTTTGCCGACTGCCGCCAGGTGCTGGAGATCGGCTCCGGCACCGGTCAGCATGCGGTCCACTTCGCGGCCGCCCTGCCCCACCTGGTCTGGCAGACCAGCGATCGGGCCGACTACCTGCCCGGCATCCGCCAGTGGCTGGCCGAAGCCGGCCTGCCCAACACGCCACCGCCCCTTGTCCTCGACGTGGGCGGCCCGTGGCCCTCGGCGCGCTTCGACGCGGTGTTCAGCGCCAACACCCTGCACATCATGGGCTGGGATGAAGTGCAGACCCTGTTCGCAAAGCTCCCCGACATCCTGACTGCCGATGCACGCCTGAGCATCTACGGGCCCTTCCACTACGGTGGGCAGCCCACCAGTGCCAGCAACGCCGAGTTCGACGCGGCCCTGAAGGCCGACGACCCACGGCGCGGCATCCGGGACTTCGAGGCCGTGGATGCCCTCGCCCAGGAACAGGGCTTCCGCCTCGTCGAAGACCGCGCCATGCCCGCCAACAATCGCTGCCTGAACTGGCAGCGCCAGGCCTGAAAAGCAGCGTGGCGGCGATGCCGGAATCAACCGGCATCGCCGCCACGCGGGCAGCCAGAGGCAGCTTGAAGCTCAGGCGCGGTTGAGCCCGAGCAGCCCCATCGGACCATTCGAGGTGTTCAGCACCACGGAGCCGATACCACCCCCCTGTTGCTGCTGCACCCCGTAGATGCTCAGGTTGCCCGTATCGAAGGAAAACACGTCGCCGGACAGCTTGACCAACAGCTTGCCGGCGTTCGGGAACCAGGCGTAGGCCATGTCGTTCTGGCTGCCGGAGCTGGCCGGCGAGCCGAGCTCGGACGGCCACCAGGTGGACGACTGGGCAAAGCCCCAGTTGTTGCCCTGGGGGGCCATCGCTGGCTGCGGCTCGCGGTGCTGGGAAAGGTCGCTCAGCAGTGCACCGACACGCCACTTCAGGTTCTCGTTGAACATGTCACCGATCATCATCATGCCGCCGCTCATCCATTGCCCCATGCCACCGAACTCCGGGTGATTGAACTGGGCCTGGCTGAAACCGCCGGACTGGAGCGCAGCGTATGCCGAACGACCGGCATCGGCACTGAAGCCGTGGCGGGCAGCGATTTCTTCGATGGTACTCATGGGAATCTCCTGATGAAATGAAGGCGAAGACGCTGTGGGCGGGTCAGCAAAGGGGGGCAAGACGGGTGCCGATCAATACGGCGGAACCATCGTCGGTGGACAGGGCCTCGGGGCGATGGCGCGGCATCTCGATACCCGCCATGGGGTCGGCGACAGCCTCGATGACGATCCTGGGCGGCTCGGCACGAACTGCCCCGAAAATGGTGGCGAAGGATACATCGGCCGCATCCCGGCCGGTGCCGAAGCGCATCAGCCCCATGGGGATGGCCGTGGAAGAGGGATCGAACAGATACCAGCGATCCCCCAGAAAGACTTCGACGTAGGCGTGGAAATCACTCGGGCCCAGGGCCGGATCGGCGCCATAGTCGATCCCCGCCACAAAACGCGCCGGAATGTTGAGGGCCCGGCACAGGGCAATCATCAGGTGGGCGAAGTCACGGCACACACCCACCCGCTCGTGCAGCGTGTCGAGGGCCGAGGTGCTGGCATTGGTGGTGTTGGACTTGAACTCCACGTGCTTGGCGACCCATGCGCAAATGCGGCGGACGCGATCATAGCCCGGCGGCAGTGCAGCGAACTCGCGGCTGGCCACCTCGTAGAGGCGGTCCGACTGGCAGTAGCGGCTGGGATAAAGGTAGGTCAGCACATCGGACGGCAGACGGGACACCGGCACCTCGAGGATGCTCTCGGGCGCTGCCACGTGGTGCTGCAGTTCAACGGTGGCACTGTAACGCAGCCGCAGGGGGCCGGCCTCGGCCTTCAGGCGCATGTAGCGGTTGCCCGTGGCGGCATCGGTATGCACCTGGGGCAGCAGGAACTGCCCGAGCTCCATCATCTCGGTGACCACGCGCTGGTGACGGGTGTGGGCGGCGTGGATGTTGAAGATGAAGTCACAGCCCGGTGCTGCAACTGCGTAATTGAGTTCGACCGAGAACTTCAGTCTGACCATGGGCGTCCTTGATAACACTGCCTTGACGCGAAATTGCGGGTCATTCGGCGGAAAAGATGACCGTCGCAGCCCGGGCGCGGGTATCCCCTCGCGCGCGCCGTCTCCGACAAGGTCTCCATCCTACGCTGCGGCAGCGCAGCATGCCCGGCTTTCTGCGCAGCCGGGAGCGCCATTGACTGCTCAGGATCGATACAGATTGACCTCGTCACGGGTCGCCAGCGCCACGGCCCGGGCCTTGGTGGCAAAGTCCTCGCCGGAGCCGGCGTACAGGATGGCGCGGGACGAGGAGATCATCAGCCCGGCACCGGATGCCGTGCGGCCGGCCTTCACGGTCGCCTCCACATCGCCGCCCTGGGCGCCGATACCGGGCACCAGCAGGGGCAGATCACCGACGATGGCCCGTACCTGGGCCAGCTCTTCGGGGAAGGTGGCGCCGACCACCAGTGCATTCTGGCCGTGCACGTTCCACTTTCCGGCCACCAGCTCGGCCACATGCTGATACAGCTTGCGCCCCCCTTCCACGGTGAGGTTCTGCAGGTCTGAGCCGCCGGGGTTGGAAGTGCGGCACAGCACGATCAGCCCCCGGTCGGAAAACTCGAGGTAGGGCTCAACAGAGTCGAACCCCATGTAGGGATTCACCGTCAGCGCATCTGCCGCATAACGCTCGAAGGCCTCCCGGGCGTATTGCTGGGCCGTGGCGCCGATATCCCCACGCTTGGAATCCAGCACCACCGGCACCGCCGGATGGTTCTGATGGATATAGGCGATCAGGTCCTGCAGCTGGTCTTCGGCACGCGCCGAGGCGAAGTAGGCAATCTGGGGCTTGAAGGCACAGGCCAGGTCGGCGGTGGCATCGACGATACCCTTGCAGAAGGCCAGCACCGCATCGGGACGCCCCTTCAGATGGGCCGGAAAGCGCGAAGGGTCCGGATCGAGCCCGACGCACAGCAGGGAATCATGGCGCTGCCAGGCGGCAGCCAGCTTGGAACGGAAATCCATGGGAGTGCGGGCGCCAACAGCCCGGGCGTGTGAAATCTGGGCCAGGAGTTTACCAGCCCGGCCACCAAATCCGAATCGGCCGCCCGCGCCGGCAGGGCAATCGGCCGGCCACCCGCCCGAAGATCATGTTGCGCTACAGCATGCTCCATCCCCTGTCACGGATTGCACCACACCTTCCGTTACGTCACAGCAAACTGCTCAGTTACTGAACACCCGGGGGCAGATCACCCGGACACTGCCCTCGATGTCATGGAAAAAATTTATCCATTAATAAACAGTAGCTTGAAAATAATCCGTGAATATTTTCCGCCTTCCTGACACAGGCTGGCACAAGGCTCGCTGAAGGGAGTTCGCTCCGTAACGGCGTGTTTCGTGGGAAATGCGACCAAGGGAGGAACGAAGTAGCGGCGCTGGATAGCCCGCGCTTCGGTGGTGATATCAACGACAAAATTCCGGAGACAATCGTTATGAAGAAGACCCTTCTGGCCCAATCCGTTGCCCTCGCCTGCCTGGCTGCCGCGGCTGGTGGCGCCCAAGCCGTGAGCTTTACCAAAGACGACGTAACCCTTGACATCAACGGTACGATCAACGGCTTCTACGTCAATCGCGAGTCCAAGACCTCGATTGCCGGCGGCCCCGAGACCAAGACCCAGAACAGTGCCCTGACCAACGGCCTGCTGCCGGGCTGGATCAACTTCGTGATGACCACCAAGGTCGCCGACCAGGACATCAAGGCCCACTTCAGCTTCGCCCCCGGCATCAACGATTCCTCCAGCGTCATTGGCCTGCCCACCGATCCCGGCGCCGGCGCCACCGGTGGCAAGAACAGCCCGTTCAGCCAGGTGGATGTGCGTAACGTCTACTTCCAGTTCGGCAACAACGACTGGGGCACCCTGAAGTTCGGTCGCGACATCGGCCTCTTCGGTCAGAACATCATCCTGTCCGACATGACCCTGCTGGGCGTCGGCGGCACCTCCAACGCCGGCATCCCGTTCAACACCACCTTCGGCATGATCGGCCACGGCTACATGTACACCGGCTTCCAGGCCCAGATCACCTACACCACCCCGAACTTCAACGGTCTGCAGGCTTCCGGCGGCATCTTCCAGCCCAGCTCCTTCGCCGGCGACCAGACCAAGACCCCGGGCTTCCAGGCCAAGGTCGATTACGACTGGAAGGGCGCAGCCCCCGGCAAGGTGTGGGGCGGCCTGATCACCCAGAGCACCAGCTGCTCCAAGGGCGCCAACTGCAACGGCGTTGGCGCCAACCCGGACAAGAGCTTCACCGCCAGCGGCTACGAAATCGGTGCCAAGGCCGGCATGGGCGACTTCGGCGCCGTTGCCTACGCCTTCACCGGCAAGGGCCTGGGCCTGTCCACCGTGGGCGCCCAGTTCTACGGCGGCAGCGACGGCCTCGGCAACAAGACTGACTCCAAGGGCTACTTCCTGCAAGGCACCTACCAGCTCAACAAGACCAAGTTCGGCATCAACTTCGGTCAGAACAAGGACACCGACGGTGTTCTGGGCGCCGGCAACGAGCGCAAGAACAAGGCCTATACCCTGGGCGTCTATCACAGCCTGAACAAGTTCGTGACCCTGGTCGGCGAACTGAACCAAGAGAAGATCACCAGCACCGTGGACGACAGCGAGACCAAGAACCGCACCCTGTCCGCCGGCGCCATCCTGTTCTTCTAAGGTCATACGTCGCCCTCCGGGGCGACACCCTTCCCTGTAGTGTTTCTCCCTCCTTCTGGCGCCCTTCGGGGCGCCGTTTTTTTTGAAGGGTCGGGACTCCATACACATCCACTGGCCCACGGCACGCATCCATGGGAACATTTCCGGCCCCAATCCACCTCACGCCTCAGCCCTCCATGCCCCGTCTGGCTCGTTGCCTCGCCGCCACCCTTGCGGTGCTCGCCCTGCTGCCTGCCGCAGCCCCCGCCCGCGCCGAGGGGATCCGCCACCTGCGCATCGGCCCGGCGCTCTACGCAGACGCCCGGGAAGCCCTGGTGGATGCCATCGAAGCGGAGGGCCTGGTGCCTTCACCCCCCAGCCAGTTTGGCGACATGCTGGCCCGCACGGCGCCGGCCCTCGGCGAGACGACCCCGGTCTATCAGCAGGCCGAGGTCATGCATTTCTGCAGCGCCCGCATCGCCTGGCAGCTGGCCCGGGAGAACCCGGTCAACATCGCCCAGTGCCCCCTGTCCATGGCCATCTATACCCGGCCCGGCCAGAACGCCGCCGTGCACCTGGCCTGGCGCGAGGCCCATGGCGACTCCCAGGGTGCCCGTGCGGCCAATGCCCTGCTGGAAAGGATCGCCCGCCAGGTGGCCGACAACGCCGGGCGAGCGGCCATTGCGCGATGAAGCCCCTCGCCCACCGCCCCGGTGGCGCGGTATAGTCCGCACCGCTTCAGAATCCCAGCCGCAAACACCCCAGCATGACCCAGAAAACCTATAACGCCGACTCCATCACCGTCCTCAAGGGCCTCGAGCCGGTCAAGCAGCGTCCCGGCATGTACACCCGGACGGAGAACCCCCTCCACGTCATCCAGGAAGTCATCGACAACGCCGCCGACGAGGCCATGGCCGGCTTCTGTCGCAGGATCGGCGTGACCCTGCACCTGGACGGCTCGGTCAGCGTGGCCGACGACGGCCGCGGCATCCCGGTGGAGATCCATCCGGTGGAAGGCGTATCCACCGTCGAGGTGGTGTTCACCCGCCTGCACGCCGGCGGCAAGTTCAACAAGACCGACGACGACTCGGCCTATCGCTTCTCGGGCGGCCTGCACGGGGTCGGCGTGTCCGTCACCAACGCCCTGTCCCACCGCCTCGAAGTCGAGGTGGTCCGCGATGGCGGCCGGCATCGCCTGGTGTTTGCGGCCGGCGACGTGATCGAGCCCCTCGCCCGCATCGGCGATGCGCTCAAAAAGGCCAGCGGCACCACCGTGCGCGCCTGGCCCGACGCCAAGTACTTCGACGCGGCCGAACTGCCCCGGGGCGAACTGGAGCGCCTGCTGCGCTCGAAGGCCGTGCTGATGCCCGGGCTCGAGGTCAGCCTCAGCATCGAAGGCGGCGACACCCGCACCTGGCTGTTCGAGCAAGGCATGCGCGGCTACCTGTCCGAAGCCCTCACCGACGAGCCCCTGATCCCGCTGTTCAGCGGCGAGAAATACGCCCCCAAGGGCGACGAGACCTTCGCCTCCGGTGAAGGCGCCTCCTGGGCTGTAGCCTGGACCGCCGAAGGCGCCCCGGTGCGCGAGTCCTACGTCAACCTCATCCCCACTCCGGCCGGCGGCACCCACGAGGCCGGCCTGCGGGACGGAGTCTTCAACGCCATCAAGGCCTTCATCGACCACCACGCGCTGCTGCCCAAGGGCGTCAAGCTCACCGCCGACGACGCCTTCGGCCGCGCCTCCTTCCTGCTTTCCGCCCGGGTTCTCGACCCCAGCTTCCAGGGCCAGACCAAGGAGCGCCTGAACAGCCGCGACGCGGTGCAGCTGGTATCGCGGATGATCCGCGATCCCTTCGAGCTGTGGCTAAACGAACACGTGGATTACGGCAAGAAGCTCGCCGAGCTGGCCATCAAGGCCGCCCAGGCCCGCGCCCGCGCCGCGCAGAAAGTCGAAAAGCGCAAATCCTCCGGCGTGGCCGTGCTGCCCGGCAAGCTCTCCGACTGCGAATCCGAGGACATCGAGCGCAACGAACTCTTCCTGGTCGAGGGCGACTCCGCCGGCGGCAGCGCCAAGATGGCCCGGGACAAGGACACCCAGGCCATCCTGCCCCTGCGCGGCAAGGTACAGAACGCCTGGGAAGTGGATAAGGACCGGCTCTTCGCCAACGCCGAGATCCACGACATCGCCGTGGCCCTGGGGGTCGAGCCCCACGCCCCGGATTCCGAGCCCGATCTCTCCGAGCTGCGCTACGGCAAGCTCATCATCATGTCGGATGCGGACGTGGACGGCTCCCACATCCAGACCCTGCTGCTGACCCTGTTCTTCCGGCACTTCCCCAAGCTCATCGAGCGCGGCCACATCTACGTGGCCCAGCCGCCCCTGTACCGCCTCGACGTGCCCGCCCAAGGCAAGAAGCGCCCGCCGCGCCGGCTCTACGCCCTGGATGACCAGGAGCTCTCGACCCTGCGCGACCGCCTCGCCCACGAAGGCGTCAAGCCCGAGCACATCGAGGTCGGCCGATTCAAGGGCCTGGGCGAAATGAACCCCGACCAGCTGCGCGAAACCACCATGGACCCGGCCACCCGCCGGGTGCTGCCGGTGCATGTGCGCAGCGACGCCTTCGAGGAAACCCGGCGCATGTTCACCATGCTCATGGGCAAGGGCGAAGCCTCCGGGCGCCGTGCCTGGATGGAAGAAAAAGGCGACTCCGTCGAAGCCGACGTGTGAGCCCGCCCATGCAGGAACATAACCCCCTGGCCATTCCCCGGCCGCCGATCCGCGCCACCATCCTCACCGGCTTTCTGGGTGCCGGCAAGACGACCCTACTCAACCGCTTCCTGGCCTTGCGCACGGGGCTCCGGGTAGCCGTGCTCGAGAACGAGTTCGGCAGCGTGGGCATCGACGGCGGCCTGGTGGCCGAATCGTCGGCTGTCGAGGTGGTCGAGCTCACCGACGGCTGCATCTGCTGCAGCGTGCGGGGCGAGCTGTCCGACGCCCTCGCACGCCTGGCCGAGCGCCGCGAGCGGGGCGAGCTGGACTTCGATCACCTGGTCATCGAAACCACCGGCCTGGCCGACCCGGCGCCGGTGGCGCAGGCCATCTTCATCGACGAGGGCGTCGCCGGCCGCTACACCCTGGACGGTATCGTCACCGTGGTCGATGCCGTCCATGCCACCAGCCAGCTGGCCGCCAACAAGGTAGCCGCCGCCCAGATCGGTTTTGCCGACCGTATCCTGATCAGCAAGGGCGAGCAGGTAGACGCGGACGGACTGGCGGCCCTCGAAGAGCGCCTGACCCGCATCAATCTGCGGGCTCCCATCAGCCCTGTCCCCGATGACGCCCCGGCCCTCAAGGCCCTGTTCGCCCTCGACGCCTTCCGCCTCGACGACGTGCTGGAGCAGATCCCCGCCTTTCTCGATGCCGCGGTACCCAGCGGCCTGCGCCGCGGCGGTGGCAATCACCGCAGCTTTGTCCGCCACGACGACGAGATCCAGTCCCTGGCCCTGATCCACGACGGCCCGGTGGACTCCCGCCTGATGGCGAGCTTCATCGAAGAGCTGCTGGTACGCCAGGGCCCGGCCCTGCTCCGCTACAAGGGCGTGCTGGCCATACGCGACGAGGCACGCCGGGTGGTGCTGCAGGGCGTCCATCGTCTGAGCGGTTCTGATTACGGCCGCCCCTGGGCCCCGGGCGAGGCCCGCAACTGCACCCTGATCCTCATCGGGCGCAATCTGGACGAAGAAGGCATCCGCAACGCATTCCGGCTGGCCTGCCGCTAAAACGCGGGCCCGCTCGGGCCCGTCCGGATCGGCAGCACATCGGCCGCCTGAAAGATCGCCAAAAATATGCCATTTGCATTATTATCGATACCCGCTGACGCGGGATCGACGGGCATCTCATCGCTCCTTGCGCCGGTCTCGACGCTGTTTTCAGCAATCCTGTTCCCTGCCCGGCAGCCTTCCAGGCCTTCCCTATGAAAAAAGCCCTTCTTCTTCTGCTCCAGCTCGGCGTGGTGGCGAGCATCACCACCGGATGTGCCGTCAATCGGGCCACGGCCCACGTTGAACCGGGCACCCGGCTCTCCGAGATCAAGACCGTGCATGTCAAGAAATTCGCCAGTGACAATGCCGACACCGATCGTCTCATCGCCGACAAGCTCCGCAGCAAGGGCGTCAACGCCACCACCGGCGCCGACACTCCCGCCAACAAGGTCGATGCCGTCGTCACCTATGTCGAGAAATGGATGTGGGACATCACCATGTACATGCTTGAACTCACCGTGGTGATCCGCGACCCGAAGGACGACTACCCCCTCGCCACGGGCAATTCCTACCACACCTCCCTGACCCGCAAGTCCCCCAAGGAAATGGTCGATGAGGTGATCGACAACATCTACAAGGAGCAAGGCCAATGAACTCATCCCTGAGCGCACGTCCCCGCATGACCCGGACCTCCCTCATCGCTCTGGTCGCAACCCTGTGGCTGGTCGGCTGTGCATCCCCGGCGAGCCGCGAAGCCATGGTTCCGACTGACGTCAACTCGGCCAGGCCCCATCCCCACAGCGTCAGCGTGCTTGCCTCCGGAGGCGCCGACACGGGCGCGCTGGACAGCAGCAACATCGCCGATGAAGACCTCAAGGCAGCCATCGAGGAAGCCGTCACCCGGAACAAGGTGTTCACGAGCGTCGTTCAGGGCAAGAACGGTGATTACGAGCTGTCAGTGCGCGTGACCCGGCTCACCAAGCCGCTGTTCGGCATGACGTTCACCGTCGAGATGGAAGCCGCCTGGTCGCTGACCCGGGTGGCCGACCGGTCGGTGGTGCTGCGCAAATCCATCAACGCATCGGGCAGCGCCGGCGCCGGCGACTCCCTGGTCGGCGTCAAGCGGCTTCGCCTCGCGGTCGAGGCGGCCGCCCGCGCCAACATCGCCGAGGGCCTGAAGGCCATCTCCGCCCTCACCCTCTGAGCGCTCGCCCCTGCCGGGGCGAATCCATCGCGCTTACCCTGCCCAGGTCCCCGGACGGCACTGCCTGAGCCCGCCGGGGACTTTTCACGTCAGGCACATCCGGCAATTCCCCCGGCCTGTGGTATTTTTGCCGCCTTCGCCGCGCCCGACAGGCGCGCGCCACCCCGCCAACCCCGCCGGCCTGCAGCACGCAGCACAGAATGAACGACAGCATCGACCCCAACGACACCGGCGCAGACGGCATGCCGCCCGCGCCGCCCGCCTTGCCGCTGCTGGGCAGCGGCGACACCCTGCCCCTCGACCTCTACGCCGAACGCGCCTACCTGGCCTACGCCATGAGCGTGGTCAAGGCCCGCGCCCTGCCCCAGGTGGAGGACGGCCTCAAGCCGGTGCAGCGCCGCATCCTGTTTGCCATGAACGAGATGCGCCTGTCACCGGGCTCCAAGCACGTCAAGTCAGCCCGGGTGGTGGGCGACGTGATCGGTAAATACCACCCCCACGGCGACAGCAGCGTCTACGACGCCATGGTGCGGGTGGCCCAGGATTTCTCCCTGCGTTACCCCCTGGTGGATGGCCAGGGCAACTTCGGCTCCCGTGACGGCGACTCGGCGGCAGCCATGCGCTATACCGAATGCCGCCTCACCCCCATCGCCGAGCTGCTGCTCTCCGAGATCGACCGGGGCACGGTGGATTTTCGCCCCAATTACGACGGCGCCTTCGAAGAGCCCCAGCTGCTGCCCGCCCGCCTGCCCTTCGTGCTGCTCAACGGCGCCTCGGGCATCGCCGTGGGCATGGCCACCGAGATCCCCTCCCACAACCTGCGCGAGGTGGCCAGCGCTGCCATCCACGCCATCGAGAACCCGGAGGCCACGGTTGCCGACCTGCTGGGCCACATCGCCGGCCCCGATTTCCCCGGTGGTGGCCAGCTCATCTCCCCGGCGGCCGACATCCGCCAGGCCTACGAGACCGGCCGTGGCAGCCTCAAGCTGCGGGCGCGCTGGATCATCGAAGACCTGGCCCGGGGCCAGTGGCAGCTGGTGGTCAACGAGCTGCCGCCGGGCGTCTCGGCCCAGAAGGTGCTCTTCGAGATCGAGACCCTCACCAACCCCCAGCCCAAGGCCGGCAAGAAATCCATCGACGCCGACCAGGCCCAGCTCAAGGCTGTGATGCTCGCCGCCCTCGACCGGGTGCGCGACGAATCGGGTAAGGACGCACCGGTGCGCTTGGTCTTCGAGCCCAAGAGCCGCAACCAGGACGTCACCGAGTTTGCCAACCTGCTGCTGGCCCACACCAGCCTGGAAACCTCCTCGTCCATCAACCTGGTGATGATCGGCCTGGACGGCCGCCCTGGGCAGAAGAACCTGGCCGACATCCTCCACGAATGGGGCCGCTTCCGCGTCGTCACCGTGCGCCGGCGCACCACCCACCGCCTGGGCCAGGTGGATGACCGCATCCACATCCTCGAAGGCCGGCACATCGTCTTCCTCAACATCGACGAGGTGATCCGCATCATCCGCGAGTCGGACGAGCCCAAGCCGGCCCTGATTGCCCGCTTCGACCTCTCCGACCGCCAGGCCGAGGACATCCTGGAGATCCGCCTGCGTCAGCTGGCCCGCCTGGAAGGCATCAAGATCGAGCGCGAGCTGGCCGAGCTGCGCGGCGAGAAGACCGAGCTGGAAGCCCTGCTCGCCAACGACGGCAAGCTGCGCCGCCTGGTCATCAAGGAGATCCGCGCCGACGCCGACAAGTACGGCGACGCCCGCCGCACCCTGGTGGAAGAAGCCGCCCGCGCCGGCGTTACCCAGACCGTGGTGGACGAGCCCGTCACCGTGATCGTCTCCGAAAAGGGCTGGGTGCGCTGCCGCAGCGGCCATGGCGTGGACCTGGCCAACGTGGCCTTCAAAGATGGCGACCGCCTGGGCTCTGCCTTCGAGTGCCGCAGCGTGGACAACCTGATCGTGCTCAGTGACGGCGGCCGCGCCCTCACCGTGGCCGTATCGGCCCTGCCCGACGGCCGCGGCAACGGCGCCCCGCTGGCGTCCTTCGTCGAGCTGCCCAGCGGCAGCAAGGTGGCCCATGTGCTGGCCGGCCCGGCCGACAGGCGCGTACTGCTGGCCACCGCCGACGGTTACGGCTTCCTGTGTCGCCTGGGGGACATGAGCGCCACCAAGCGGGCGGGCAAGCAGTTCGTCACCCTGGATGACGGCAACCGCCTGCTGGCGCCGGTGCTCTTCGACGGCGACGACGAGGGTGCCCACCTGGCGGCCCTGTCCACCCGCGGACGCCTGCTGGTGTTCACCCTCGACCAGATGAAGGAGCTCTCGGGAGGCGGCAAGGGCGTGATCATCATGGGCCTGGATGAGGGCGAGCAGCTGGGCGCGGTGTGCGTCGCCCGCAGCGGCCTGACCCTGCTTGCCGCCACCCGGGGCGGCAAGCCCGTGGAGCTGGCGGTCAGCGCCCGGGACTGGGAAGCCTGGCTGGGCAAGCGCGCCCGCAAGGGCAAGCCGGCACCGGGCCGCTCGGAGGCCAGCGGCCTGCGGGGTGACTGATGGGCAATGGCGGCTGGCCCCCTGCGGGGCCGGTCCGCTCAGAGGGGCAGCCTGAGCGCCTCGAGCAGGCGTTGGCGATTGATGGGCTTGATGAGCACCTCGTCAAAGCCCGCCGCAAGCATCTCGACCCGCTGCTCGGGCAAGGCGTGGGCGGTGTAGGCGACGATGTACAGCCCGGCCAGCGCCGGATCGCCGCGCAGACGCTGGCACACCTCCGTACCACTGATGCCCGGCATGCTGATGTCGAGGAGGATCGCGTCCATGGACTGCCCCCGCAGGGCCACCAGGGCCGCCTCGCCGGAATCCGCCTCGATCACCTCGCAGCCCAGCTGCCGCAGCAGCACGCTGGGCAGCGTACGGTTGACCTTCTGGTCATCCACGATGAGCACCTTCATCGACTTCATCCTCCCTAGGTCGCCGCAGTGCCCGGCTCAAGAGGCAGGCTGACGACAAACTCGCTCCCCTCCCCCGGACGTGAGCTCAGCACCACCTCGCCCCCCATCAGTGCCACCAGCTCCTTGACCAGGGCCAGACCCAGGCCGGTGCCCTGATGGCGTCGGGTCAGGAAGCCATCCACCTGGCGGAAGCGCTCGAAGACGTGAGGCTGCATCTCGGCGTCGATGCCACAGCCCGTGTCGGCCACGACAATGCGCAGTTTTCCGCCATCCTGCCCTACGCCGACATTCACTGCACCGCTATCGGTGAACTTGATCGCGTTGTTGACCAGGTTGTTGAGGATCTGCGCCAGCCGGGTGGCGTCGCAGATGATCTGCTCCGGCAGGGCCGGGTCGATCACCAGCCCGAGGGTCAAGCCCTTTTCGTCGGCCGGCGGACGATGGGTACACACGATGCGCTCGATCATCGGGCGCAGGGCCTCGGATCGTCGCTCCAGTTCCATCTTTCCCGATTCGATCTTGGCCAGATCGAGGATGGAATTGACCAGTTCGAGCAGGTGGTTGCTGCTGTCCAGGATGATGCCGGCAAACTCCCTGTTGGTCTCGTCGGTGTTCTCCTTGAGAAACTCGGCGTAGCCCATGATGCCGTTGAGCGGCGTACGCAGCTCGTGGGACATCGAGGCGAGGAACTCCGACTTCATCCGGTTGGCCGCCTCGGCCTTGATCTGGCTTTCACGAAGCGCGGCTGAAATGCGGATCTGACGATCCAGCAGGTGAATGGCCATCCCCCCGAACAGCAGCACCACCAGGGTCATCCCGCCGGCGTAGGCCATGTAGCCGACCCGCCGCTCGCGATACTCGGCCAGCGCCGCGTCCTCGCTGACACCGACGGCAACCACCAGGGGATAGTCCCTCATGGCCCGATAGCCATAAAAGCGGCGCAGGCCATCGGCGTGGCTGCTCGAGCGATAGCTGCCCATCTCGGCCCGGGCCAGGTTCTCCATCAGCGGGCTGCGGCTGAGGTCCTGCCCCACCTCCTTGTTGTCACCCGAACGCCGTGCCCGCACGATGCCATCCCGGCCCACCAGGCTGACCACGCCGTCCTTGCCCAGATCGACACCGCTGTAGAAATCGGAGAAATAGAAGGGGTCCACCGAGATCACCACCACGCCGCCGAAGCTGCCATCCGGCTTGTTGATGCGCCGGGTCATCTGGATCGACCACTTGCCCGAAGCACGGCCCAGCACCGGCTTGCTGATGAACAACTCGTTGGTATCACGCGCCTTGTGGACCCGGAAGTGCTCCCGGTCGGACAGGTCCATTGTCTTGTGATTGGCCAGGTTGCTCAGGATGTAGGTGCCATGCTCGTCGATCACCCCGAGCTGGTTGAAGATGCTGTTGATGATCATGCCCTCGCGGACATACTCTGCAATATTCACCCGGTCGCCCAGCTTCTCGTACTGGAACTTCAGAAACAGCACCGCCTGATCGACGCTCTTGATGGTACGGACGGTGTGCTCCTCGAACGCCCGGGCCAGATTCAGGTTGGCAGTGTTGATGGCCTGGATGACGAGTTCTTCTTCCGCCCGGGTCTTGTAGAGGATGGCGCCCCAGACGAGCACGATGAGCGCTACGACCACCGCGACGATGGGCAGAAGGAGGCGCAGGCGATCCTGCACACCGGAGGAATGACTGACTGTTGGCATGGACTGGCAGCAAATGGACGCGTCGGCCCCTGGACGGTGCGTGTTCGATTGCGCTTCTTAACGTCAGCAGCCCTCCCCGACTTGAACCCGAAGCGCGAAATCCTGCTGTCCAGTCCGCCGCCGGGGCCGGCGAACGCCGAAATCAGGCGCAGGCCCTCGAGAGTAGTGACGTTTTATAACTTTAGTGATAGAAAGGCCCGCCATTACAAAGATCCGGGTGTTTCACCGCCCGAGACCTGCAGTCAGCCCGGACCCCCATGAAATTAGCCGTCACAGACCGGACCCTGCCCCGTTACCACCTGGTGGGGACGCTGCTCGTCGTCCTTGCCCTGGCCTTGACGCTCGGCGCGAGCTTCCTGTGGATCGCCCTCGCAGAACACCAGGAAGCCCTGCTGCGCCTTGAGCGAAGTTTCGAGAGCAAGAAGGAAGAGCGCCTGCGCACCGAGATGGCCTCCGCCATCGGCTACCTGGACTTCGTGCATTCGCGCACCGAGGCCGTGCTGCGCGACGCCCTGCAGGAAAAGGTCTCGATGGCCATGCAGACCGCCCAGGGCATCTACGCCCGGGAGCACGGGCGCCGGCCCGAGGCCGAGGTCAAGCGCCTGATCATCGAGGCCCTGCGCCCCCAGCGCTTCTTCGAGGGACGGGGCTATTTCTTCATCGACGACAGCCAGGGGCGCTGCATCCTCCTGCCCATCGCTCCGGCCCGGGAAGGCAGCTCCCTGTGGGACAACCGGGATGACACCGGACACTACATCATGCGCGGGCTGCTGGACGCCGCACGCAGCAGCAGCGAGGGTGGCTTTTCGCGCTACCGCTGGTACGCGCCGGACGACCCGACCCGGATGTCCGACAAGCTCGCCCATGTGCGCCTGTTCAAACCCTACGGCTGGATCATCGGCACCGGTGACTACCTCTACAAATGGGAGGAGGCACGCCTGAAGGAAGGCCTGGACCGCCTGCGCGCCTGGCACTTCGGCGACACCGGCCACTTCACGGTGATGGGCAGTGACGGCCGCCTGCTGCTCCTGCCCCCCGACGACGGGCACACGGATGGCCGGCACGCCAATGGTCTGCACTTTGGCAGCACCGGGACGCCGGCCGAACAAGCCCTCCGGCGCCAGCTGCTCGAACTCGGCCAGAACGGCGGCGGGCACCTCACTTATCCCTGGCAACGCAGCGCCGGCGAAGCGCCCAGTACCCGCTCCGCCTATGTCCAGGCCTACGCTCCCTGGAAGATCGTGGTCATCGCCAGCACCTTCGAGCAGGAGATGCAGTCCGCCCTGGCAGCCGAACGGGCCGCCGCCGGCACCTCCCTGTCGGCCCGCCTCCCCTATCTGCTGGCGGTGGTGGCGGTGACGGTCGGCGTGGCGCTGGCCGCATCCCTGCTCTTCTCGCGCTGGATGAGCCGGCTCTTCGGCACCTACCACCAGGCACTCGACACCCACACCCGCACCCTCGAGCAGCAGGCCGGCGAGCTGCGCCTGGCCGGGCACGTGTTCGAGAGCAGCCGCGAAGGCATCATCGTCACCGATCCGGAGACGCGCATCCTCGCGGTAAACCCTGCCTTCTCCGACATCACCGGCTACTCCCCCGCCGACGTGCTGGGCCAGACCCCGGCCTTCCTCAGCTCGGGCAATCACGACGCTGCGTTCTACAACGCCATGTGGAAGTCGATCCGCGAGCACGGAGGCTGGACCGGCGAGATCTGGAACCGCCGCAAGGACGGTCGCCTCTACCCGGAGCAGATCAGCATCGGCACCGTATGCGGCCCGAGCGGCGAGGTGCGCCACTACGTCGGCACCTTCCTCGACATCACCGACCGCAAGGAAGCCGAGAACCGCATCCGTCACCTGGCCGAGTTCGACGTGCTCACCCAGCTGCCCAACCGGGTGCTGCTGGGAGACCGCCTGGCCCAGGCCATCGCCGCCGCGCGGCGCAACGGCGACCAGTTGGCGGTGCTGTTCATCGACCTGGACCGCTTCAAGAACATCAACGACTCCCTCGGCCATGCCATGGGCGACCGCGTGCTGCAGGAAGTGGCCAGCCGCCTGCACCGGCTGATCCGCCAGTCCGACACGGTCAGCCGCCTCGGTGGCGACGAGTTCGTGGTGGTGGTCACCGGCCTGGAGCAGCCCGGCTTTGCCGTGAGCACGGCCCAGAAGATCCTCAACGCCCTGGGCCAGCCCTACCTCATCGGCGAGCACGAGCTGCAGATCACGCCCAGCATCGGCATCGCCCTCTACCCCGACAACGGCATCGACACCGACAGCCTGCTGAAGAATGCCGACGCCGCCATGTATCACGCCAAGAACTCGGGACGGAACAACTTCCAGTTCTTCACCCCCGAGTTCAACCACTGGGTCACCGAGCGCCTGCGCATCGAGAACGGCCTGCGCCATGCCCTGGAACGACAGGAGCTGCTGATCCACTACCAGCCCCAGGTGGACCTGGCCAGCACCCGCATCATCGGCTGTGAAGCCCTGCTGCGCTGGCAGCCGGAGCCCGGCACCCTGGTGCCTCCCGACCGCTTCATCCCGATTGCCGAAGAGACCGGCATGATCCACGCCATCGGGCGCTGGGTGCTCGACGAAGCCTGTCGCCAGCTCAGGCAATGGGACGCGGAAGGCGCCCCGCCGATACGCATGGCGGTCAACGTGGCCGTGCCGCAACTGCGCCGGCAGGATTTCGTGGGCCAGGTGAAGGACGCCCTGACACGCAACAACCTGGCCCCCGGGCGCCTGGAGATCGAAGTCACCGAAAGCGTCTTCCTGGATCTGGACAGTCAGATCAGCCAGACCCTGCGCAGCCTCACCGATCTGGGCGTGAAGCTGTCCCTGGACGACTTCGGCACCGGCTACTCGAGCCTGTCCTACCTGCGCAACTTCCGCTTCGACGTGCTCAAGATCGACCGCTCCTTCGTCTCGGAGCTGCACCGCAACCGGGACGACGTGACCCTCATCCGCGCCATCGTCAGCATCGCCCGGGACATGTCCCTGATCACCGTGGCCGAAGGCATCGAGACCGCCGAGCAGCAGCGCATGCTCACCGACCTGGGCTGCAGCGTCGGCCAGGGCTATCACTTCTCACGCCCGGTGCCGCCCGCCGAACTGGTCAGGCTGCTGAAACAGCCCACCGACCTGCCCGCCCCCCAGGCGCCGTCCTGAGCGCTGGCGTACCATCGGCGAGTCTCTCTCACCGGGCATTCCACCATGATCAAGGCCATCATCACCGGCCACAGCAGCGGCCTCGGTGCCGCGCTCGCGCAAACCCTGCTGGCCCGGGGCATCCCCGTACTGGGGCTGTCCCGCCGCGCCAATACCGACCTGAGCGCATCCCGTCTGACCCAGCACGCCATCGACCTGTCCGCAGCGGGTGCCCTGGAAAGCTGGCTCGCCGGCCCTTGCCTGGCCGATTTCGTGAAGGACGCGGACACCGCCCTGCTCATCAACAATGCCGGCCAGCTGCAACCCGTGGCCCCCTGCGGCGTGCAGGCCCTGGCCTGCATCGCCACCGCCATCCAGCTCAACCTCACCGCCCCGCTGCTGCTCGCCAACGCCTTCGTGGCCCGCACCGCGGGCTGCCGCGAGCGGCGCATCGTGCACATTTCCAGCGGCGCCGCCCGCAACCCCTACGCTGGCTGGAGCGTGTATGGCGCCACCAAGGCCGGGCTCGACCAGCACGCCCGGGCGGTCGCCCAGGAACGGATCCCCGGGCTGCGTATCGCCAGCCTCGCCCCCGGCGTGGTGGACACTCCCATGCAGGGCGAAGTGCGCGCCAGCGACCCTGCCGATTTTCCGCAGCATGCGCGCTTTGCCGCCCTCAAGCAGGATGGGCAGCTCACTCCACCGGCCGAAGCCGCCCGCAGGCTCGTCGAGCACCTGCTCGGCGAACGCTTCGGGGAATGGGTGGACGGCGACCTGCGCAGCCTGCCGGCGGCCTAGCCGCCGGAGGCGCCCGCCATCAGGCCTTGGCGATGCGGTAACAGGGGTTGTAGGTCTTGCCCGGCAGCTTCATGCGGCCCTGGGCCACGAAGGACGCCATCAGCTCGTCCATGGGGCCCATGATCTCGGGCTCGCCCTGGATCTCGAAGGGGCCGTGCAGCTCGATCTCGCGGATGCCCTCGGCCTTGACGTTGCCCGCCACCACGCCCGAAAACGCCCGACGCAGGTTGGCGGCCAGCAGGTGGGTGGGCTGCTTGCGGTGCAGGGTCAGGTCGCGCATGCGCGCGTGGGTCGGGCGGAAGGGTTGCTGGAACTCTTGCTCGATCTTGAGCAGCCAGTTGAAGTAGTAGGCATCACGCATCTCCTTGCGGAAATCGCGCACCTGCCCGATGCCGGCGTTGATCTCCTTCGCCACGGCCTCCGGGTCGTCGATGATGATCTTGTAGCGCTTCCGGGCAGCCTCGCCGAGGGTCTGGCCGATGAAGCGGTCGATGCGCAGAAAGTACTGCTCGGCACTCTTCGGCCCCGTGAACACCAGCGGAAACGGCAAGGCCGCGTTGTCGGGGTGCAGCAGGATGCCCAGGATGTAGAGGATCTCCTCGGCCGTGCCGACGCCCCCCGGAAACACCACGATGCCGTGGCCGGTGCGCACGAACGCCTCCAGGCGCTTCTCCACGTCGGGCAGGATCACCAGCTCGTTCACCACCGGGTTCGGTGCCTCGGCGGCGATGATGCCCGGCTCGGTGAAGCCCAGGTAGCGGCCGTTGGTGATGCGCTGGGTGGCATGGGCCAGGGCGGCACCCTTCATGGGGCCCTTCATGGCGCCCGGGCCGCAGCCGGTGCATACATTGAGGCCGCGCAGCCCCAGCTGGTAGCCCACCAGCTTGGTGTATTCGTATTCCTCCTGGCCGATGGAATGGCCGCCCCAGCACACCACCACATTGGGCTGGGTGATGGGCTGCAGCACATTGGCGTTGCGCAAAATGTGGAAGACCGCGTTGGTGATGCCTTCCGAGCTGTCGCAATCGAAGCGGGCGCTGCCACCGATCTCGGTGCTGGCATACACCACGTCCCGGAGCACCGCCATCAGGTGCTCCTGGATGCCGCGGATCATCTCGCCATCGACAAAGGCCGTGGCCGGTGCGCCGGTGATGTCGAGCTTGATGCCCCGGGCACGCTGCTGGATGCGGATGTCGAAGCGGTGGTAGCGCTCCAGCAGCTCCTTGCCGTCGTCGAGCTCGTTGCCACAGTTGAGCACCGCCAGGGAGCAGTTGCGGTAAAGGGTATGCAGACCGCCGCCGCCCTCGTCGGACAGCTTGGCCGCCTCGGCCCGGGACAGGACTTCCAGACGCCCGGTGGGGGATACCTGTGCATCGATGATTTTGTAGTCCATGGCTGCAACTCTCTCTTGTCTGGTCCGCAAAGGGCAGGCCGGACGGCCGTTGGAGCCATCCCCGACCTTGCTGCATTGCCAGCGCCGGGCAATGCGCTACCAGCATAACGCCAGCAGTGCAGGTTTGGCGAGAAAATGTTGCAGTGCACCACAACAAGATCACGCCCCCTCCATCGACCGGACAGACCCGGCGTTAGGGTGATACGCAATTGTCCCCGTCCCGCCGGGAACGGCATAATCCGCCCCGACTCCCTACCGTGCCGGCCCCTTCGCGCCGCCTCACAGCCCACCGCCATGACCCCATCGACAGCCACTACCCCCGAGATCGTCGCCACGGTCATCTTCGCCCTCGCGGTGATCCACACCTTCTCCACCAAGTTCTTCGCCAACCTGGCCCATAGCCAGCCCCGTCATGCAGGCCTGTGGCACCTGCTGGCCGAGGTGGAGGTGGTTTTCGGCTTCTGGGCCTTCGTGCTGACGACGGCGCTGGTGCTGATGTCGGGCCAGCAGGCGGCGGTGAACTATCTCGAGGGGCGCAATTTCACCGAACCCATGTTCGTGTTCGTGGTGATGGTGATCGCCGCCAGCCGCCCCATCCTCAGCACCGTCATCGGCGCCGTGCGGCTGATGGCCACCATGATCCCGATCTCCCGCGAGGTGGCCACCTTCTTCCTGTGCATGTCGGTGGTGCCGCTGCTGGGTTCCTTCATCACCGAGCCCGCTGCCATGACCCTGGCGGCCCTGATGCTGCGGGACGGCTACTTCCGCCAGAATCTCAGCCACCGCCTCAAATACGCCACCCTGGGGATGCTCTTCGTCAATGTCTCCATCGGCGGCACCCTGACCCACTTTGCTGCCCCCCCGGTGCTGATGGTGGCCGCCAAATGGCAGTGGGACACCCTCTACATGGTCTCCCACTTCGGCTGGAAGGCCGCGTCGGCCGTGTTCTTCAACGCCGCCGTACTGACCTGGTTCTTCCGCCACGAGCTGGCCGAGAAGGGCAAGCCCGAGGGCGACGGCAGCCCGCGGATGCCCTTCACGGTGGCCGGCATCCACCTGTTCTTCCTCGTCTGCGTCGTGCTGTTCGCCCATCACCCGGTGGTGTTCATGGGCCTGTTCCTGTTCTTCCTGGGCTACACCGAAGCCTACAAGCAGCACCAGGATCGCCTCATCCTGCGTGAAGGGCTGCTGGTGGCCTTCTTCCTGGCCGGCCTGGTTGTCCTCGGCGGCCTGCAGCAGTGGTGGCTGCAGTCCTCCCTGGTGGGCGTGGAGCCCAAGCTGCTGTACTTCCTCGCCACGGCCCTGACGGCCATCACCGACAACGCCGCGCTGACCTACCTTGGGTCCCTGGTCGAGGGTGTGTCGACCGAGTTCAAGTACGCCCTGGTGGCCGGCGCGGTCACCGGCGGTGGCCTCACCATCATCGCCAACGCCCCCAACCCGGCCGGCGCCGCCATCCTCAAGTCGAGCTTCGACGACGAGTCCATCAGCCCTCTGGGGCTCTTCCTCGCCGCCCTGCCCCCCACCTGCGTCGCCATCTTCGCCTTCCAGGCGCTGTAGCCCCCGGAGCGGTCCAGCTCGTGTCCTCGCCTCTGGCACGCGCGCATGTTCAACGCACCGCCTGCGCACCAGCGGCCTGGGCCAGAGCGTCCCAGGTGCGCTGGAGGCTCGCCATCAGCAGCGGCGAGGCACGCTCGGGGTGGGTGGCGTAAATGGCCACCACGGTGGCACGATCGAAGTCCACATACAGGCTCGTACCATAGGCGCCGAGGATCGCCGTCCGGTGTCCGCCCCCTCCGGGATGGACAAAGCGGTATTGCCAGGCGCTGTCCTCTCCGAGGCCCCGCCAGGCTGAGGGCAGTCCCTGGACTGACGGGCTGGAGCCGGCAAGGGTCTCGACGAACCACGCGGGAACCAGCGCACGCCTCCCCGGCCGTGCCCGGACATCCAGCAGGCCCTGCCCCAGGGCCGCGAAATCCCGCAGGCTGAGGGCCAGCCCGTCGGCCAGGGGCGTGCCCTGCCCGTCACTGGCCCAGAAGGCCGTGTCCTGGGCCCGGATGCCGGACTGGAGCTCGCACAGCAGCTGGGCGGCCGGTTTCTTGGCTGCCTTCTCCGCCACCCACAGCAGCAGCTCGCCCTCGGGCCCGGAGGGCTGATCCACGCCATGCTCCGCGCTGCGCGGCCACGGGCTGCGGGCCGCCAGCCAGGCCCGGACACCCAGCCTGCCACCGGGCGTCCATCCAGCCTCCTGACGCCATCGATCCTGTTCCCCGGGGGTCCATTCGAGCCCGGTCCGGCCATGCACCAGCCGCGTCAGGGAGAGCTTGCCCAGGCCCCTGTTGCCACCCAGCTCCGGAATCACCCGATCCACCCCCTTGCTGCGGTCCACCAGGCCCTCGGCCGATGCCTTGACCACCATCATCGCCAGAATGGGGTGGGTGGCCTCCAGCAGCAGGCGCGGGCCAGCCGGATCGAAGCCGGTGCGCCGGTAGTCCAGCACCACCCGGCCCCGCCGCAAGACCAGCACACCGTCGGCGTCGATGCGGTTGTCCAGCATGTGGCGCAGGCTGCGCGCCGCCCCGTCGGCCGGATCCACAAGCTGCGTCCGGTCTACATCGATCTGTCGCGAGGGCGTGCTCCTGCGTTCGGTACGTGCAGGGGGGTCGATCCGGTCACCCGGCATGAAGCGGGCCGGGTGGGCCAGCCCGAAACGCAGGTTGCCCGGACGCAGCCAGTCGTCCGGCCCGACAATGGCCTGCCCTTCCGGCGGCGAGGGCAGACTGCGCTGGGTCCGGCAGGTGGTCTCCGCCGCCAGCAGCGGCAGGGCGACACACAGGACACAGCCAAGAGCGGGGCGAATCAGGCTGGAGGCAGGTTCAATCATGACGGTGATAGCGAGAGGGCTGGGCAAAGAACTCGGTTGCGGTCCGGGTCAGCTCGTTGAGGCTGCCGGCGCTGCGGGCCATCCCACGCAGCACGGTGGCGTCGCCCTGGCGGCTCTCCACCAGTCTGCGCAGGGCTTCGATCTGCTTGTCGCAGCCCAGATCCCGGGCATCGTCCATCAGACTGTCCAGGAGCCCGGCGAGGGTTTCGGCAATGGGCCGCTTGCAGCGCGCCAGAGGGTCGGCCAGCTCTGCATCAAAACCGAAGCGGCAGGCCTGGAACTTGTTGTAGCGCGCCACCAGCGCCTGCATGGGCGGGTCGATGGGTGGGCGCTCGCGTAGCAGCCAGCGGGCCAGGCTCTGGGCAAAGGCGGCCAGCTCGGCGGCCCGGTCGACAGTGAGCGGGGTGTCGCAAACGCGGACCTCGACGGTGCCGTACTCGGGTTTGGGCCGCACGTCCCAGTACAGGTCCTTGATGCTCTCGGCCACCCCGCAGGCCTGCAGCACCGCCATGTGATCCAGGAAGGCCGCCCAGTCCCGCACGTCCGGCGCCTGCCCCGACAGGGGAAAGGCCGACACGGCATTGAGCCGCGCCGAATCGAAGGCCGTATCCGTCCCGTCCACGAACGGGGACGAAGCCGACAGCACCACGAAATGCGGCACATACATGTTGAGGGCGTGGGTCAGCCAGATGGCTTCGTCCCCCGAGGTCACGCCGATGTGGATGTGCTGCCCGAACACCGTGAACTGCTTGCTGAGATAGCCGTAGCGCTCGTTGAGGAAGGCAAAGCGCTCCCCCGGGCAGATGCGGCGCTCCGGCCAACGATGGAAGGCGTGGGTGCCGCCGCCACAGATGGCCACATTGTTGCGCCGGCAGTGTTCGACCAGCAGCCCGCGCAGCCCCTCGAGGTCGGAGGCGATTGCGCTCACGTCCTGCCGCGGCTGGGTATTCACCTCGATCATGCTCTCGGTGATCTCGAGCTTCACGTCGCCGCAGCGGCCGTCATGGTGCAGGCTGGCGAGCAGATCGGTGGCCGCCCGGGTCAGGTCAAAGTCCCGGGGGGAGACGAGTTGCAGCTCCAGTTCCACCCCCAGGGTGAGGGGCCGGCTGGTCGTAAATGGCAGGTTGGCAAAGGGATTCATGGCGGAGGCTCACGGGTGGGAAGGGCCGCCTCGCCGGCCAGAACGAAGGCCCGGCGGCACAGCTGCGGCCCGATGAATTCCATCACCGCCGCCGCCAGCAGGGGCAGCAGCAGGGCCTGGGCGCTGACCTCGGGATAGAAGGCCGCCAGCTCGGCGGCCATGAAGACGGCCGTGGCCGACAGGGGCTGAACACCCAGCCCCAGCAAGCGGCGGCGCCCCGCCGGGAGGTCATGTCGACCCGTGGCCATGACGCCGGCAAATTTGGCGAGGCCCCGCACCAGGATCAGGCCCAGGGCCTGCAGCAGCATCAGCCCGGTGGCGTCTCCCAGGGGCAGCATCGCACCGGTCACCACAAACAGCACGATGGCGAGGATCCAGTGCCCCTGGGGCAGGCTGGTATAGGCCAGCACCCGGTTCCGGTCCAGCTGCCCCACGGCCACGCCCATCAGGAAGAGGCTCAGAAAGACCGGCACGGCCGCCATGCGTGCCAACCCGATGGCCAGCAGGGCGGCCGCCACCAGCACAAAAACCTGGCCAGCACCGCTCTTCTCCAGGCGAGCGGCAAGCCCCAGGGCCAGGCGCGCGCACAGCAGGGCGATCAGGGCACCGCCCCCCAGCACCCACAGGGGATGGATGAAGGCGTTGAGCCCGTCTCCCGCCTCCTCAGCGTGAATCAGCCCCAGCACCAGGGCAAACACCACGAAGGCCAGGGCACTGCTTATGGCAGTGAGCAGCAGAGTACGCTGGGTCACCTGCCCCTGGGCACGGCACTCCTCGGCGGTAAGCAGCACCACCGCTGGCGCCGAAGTCATGGTGATGGCCGCGGTGGCCGCGCTCCAGGCCGGGCTCAGCCCGACCACTCCCAGCGAAAACAGGAACACGCCCGCAAAGGCCAGCCCCGACTCGGCCACCGCCGTACGCAGCAGGGCCGGATTGGCCCGCAACCAGCCCAGGTCGAGATTACGCCCGGTTTCCAGCAGCAGCAGCCCCAGGGCCGCGTCGGCCACCGGCCTGGCCAGGGCCAGGGTCTCCCGGTCCAGCCAGTTGAGCCCGCCGGGCCCCGCAAGGGCGCCGGCCAGCACATAGCCAACGATGCGCGACAGGCCCAGGGCCCTGTGCAGCCCCTCCCCCGCCAGCAGGCCCGCCACCAGCAGCAGGGCCATGAGGGCCAGCGGATCGGCTTGCTCGGGCATCGGTGGCAAGAAGGAGAGCCTGTCCTGCAGGGTCTCCCAAGCACTACGCAGGCCGCTCATGCGCCTGCTACCTCATTGTGCACACGGCCCACACCGCCAGGCCTGCGCAAGGCAGGCCGGCAAAATGGTGTGAGCGAGGGTGCGGTGACGGGAGTGGACATCGACAATCCAGGTAACTATATTTATATCAATATAATTTAGGCCAATACATAAGGCAACCCGGAATATCCTGCCCTTCTTCCCGTACAGGACCTCCCATGAGCAGAACCAAGCCCCTCCGCATCGGCCTGTCGGCCCGCCTGTTCCACCCCCGGGACGGCGCCGTCGGCATCGAATCCAAGACCCTGCAAGTGCTGGAACAGTCCATCGCCCAGTGGGTCATGTCCCGGGACGTGATGGTGCTGATGGTGCCTTCCATCCTCAAGGACGGCCCCATCCACCGCAGCAACATCCGCCTGCGGGACTACGCCGGCTTTCTGGACGGACTGGTGCTCCAGGGCGGCGCCGACGTGAGCCCCGAAGCCTACGGGGAGGCCCCCCTGAAGGATGAGTGGTCAGGCGACCGGGTGCGGGATGCCTACGAGATGGAGCTGCTCCACGAGTTTGTGGAAGCCGGCAAGCCGGTGCTGGGGATCTGCCGCGGCATGCAGCTCATCAACGTGGCCTTTGGCGGATCGCTCTACCAGGACATTCCCAGCCAGTTCGCCGACGCAGCCCGCCACCAGGCCGATGCCTACGATCGCCACAACCACGGCGTGCGCTTTGCCGAGCGCGGGCGTTTCAGCCACTGGTTCGGCTCGGCAGATGGCGGGCAGGTAGTGTCCATCCACCACCAGTGCGTGCGCAGCCTGGGGCGGGACATGGTGGCCGAAGCCGAATCCAGCGATGACGGGATGATCGAGGCGATCCGCCACACGGGCCATCCCTTCGTGGTCGGTGTTCAATGGCACCCCGAGTTCCACACACCGGGGCGAGACGATCTGCTGGACTGCACACCGCTGCTGGAGGCCTTCCTGAGCGCCGCCCGGCAGTGCCGTTGAGGCAGCAGGGCGGGATGGATGAGGCAGGCCGGCCCCCCCCAATGAAAACGGCCGGTGAATCGCTCCACCGGCCGTCGTGTATCAGGACGTCAGATCAGGCTCAGTCGCCGCCGCGCATGTACTGCACCTGGAACATGGAGGGCGGGTTGAGCTTGCCGTCCACCTGGCCCTTGAACTGGCCGGTGGTGCAGTGCTTGCTCTGCACATCCACCATGGAGAACGCATCGTCGATGCCGATGCCGGAGCCCTTGTTGATGGGCAGATGGGCATCCGGATGGGACTTGCCGACCATGAAGACCTTCCACAGCTCGCCCTTGCGGTCGTAGATCTCGTTGGCACCGTTGAGGTTGCCGAGCTGGGCGTCCATGTAGAACACGCGCTTGCTGATCGGGTGGTTGGCGTTCACCGGCGCAGCCTCCAGCACGTACACCTTGCGCAGCTGCCAGGTGCCTTCGTGGAAGCAGCCGCCCTGCCCGCCGAAGTTCACGTACTTGTAGCCGTCGGACTCGGCGGGCATGTCGCCGGCCAGCTTCAGCTCGTTGTGGTTCCACATGGGCAGGATCACGTTCTTCGTGCCTTTGTAGGTCCACTTCATGTCGGAGATGCGGCCGTTGTAGCCCTCGAAGTCTTCGATCATCAGATCGGAGCCGAGGAAGGCGTCGGTGGTCTGGCCGGTGGCCAGGCGGCGCACCCGGCGCTGGAAGCCCAGGTACAGGTAGGCGTCGTCGAGTTTCTGGTCGTCCTCGTAGCGCTGGATCAGGAGCTGGGTGTTCTTCAGATCCTGGGGCTCCAGCACCTTCATGTAGATGGCGCGGAACAGCTCGGACGGGTTGGGCGTCACCTCGGGCACGGGGGCATCCTTGACCCGGTGCTTGAAGTTCAGGAAGTGCATGTTGAGCTTGAGGGTCTTCTCCACCTGCCCGGTCTGCATGTTGCGGTACTTCCAGTAGAAGGGATAGATGGCGGCGTTGTCGCCCCAGTTCACCCCGTACTTGTAGTTCCAGGCCAGCTTCTCGCCGGCGCGGGGGTCCTTGGCATCGGGTTCTTCCGGGAAGGGGCGGCCAGCCACGTAGCCCTCGATATCGCCGTTCTTGGCCCCCAGCTTGGCCTTGCCCAGGTTCTTGCGGGTCGCCTCGATATAGGCCTTGGACAGCTCGAACTGGGTGGTCGGCCCCACCTTGATCTCCAGCAGGCCGTCCTTCAGCAGCTTGTACACACCGGCCGGAACCGCGTCCTTGAACTGGTCCACGTTGCCCTTGTTGATCACCGTACCGGCGTTGAGGCCGGCGGCCTTGGGAAAGCCGCCCTTGTAGGGGTTGAAGGTGTTCTCCACGTCGGCCTCGGTGGCGGCATGGACGGCGCCGGCAGCAAACAGGGCCAGGGTGGTGGCGATGATGGTCTTCTTCATTATGAATGTCTCCTCGATCAGAACTTGTAGCGCATGGTCAGGAAGATCTCGTCTTCCCGGATGGCGGAGCCGATGGGGCCGGCGCGGAAGCGGCCCAGGGGCTCCATGCCGGAGAGGCCGCGGGAATAGGCCGCCATGGGATCACCCGGATAGGTGCCGGAGGTGTAGGGGGCGAAGGGGTTGCAGGAGCGGCAGTCGTCAAAGCTGTTGCCGCCGTTGGAGCCGCCCTTGAAGTTGGCGCCGAAGGTGAACTTGAGCTTGTCGGTGGTGCTCCACTCCAGGGCCGGGGCGATGGCGTGGGTGCGGGAGCGGAAGTCCCGGGCGATGATCAGCTGCGGGCTGATGCGGTCGCCGGCCAGGAAGCCCTTCATCAGCAGGGTGCCGATCACGTTGTCCTTGAAGTCGGGGATGCCCCGCTCGCCGACACCGCCGTTTTCGCGCTCGTGGTCGAAGATGTGCTGCCAGAACAGCTGGGCCGAGAACAGCGTGGTGCGGTGGGGGTTGATCCAGGGCACGAAGGTCGGCCGGTCCACCCCGATCACGCTGCGCCACACCCGGTTCTTCGAATACAGCTGCTCACGGTTGGTGTTGGCAAACTCCTCACCCCAGGTCATCGCCCCCTCGAAGCGGAAGGCCGCGCCCAGGGTCTCGGACTGGAAGTCCATGGAGCCGCCCAGCAGGTTGACCCGCGGGAACTCCATGTCGAAGGAGATCAGGTAGGGCCAGGCGTTCTGGTACTGCCCGGTGAAGGAGTTGGTGGCGCGCTTGCCCCCGTGCAGGGACGGCAGCTGGGAGCGGTAATGCAAGGCGTTCAGCGAGAAGTTCAGGCCGCCCATGGTCACGCCTTCGAACTTGGTACCGATCTGGGTGTTGGCCAGGCTCCACTTGGGCAGGTTCACATTGGCCAGACCGATCTGCCCCGGACCAAAGTTGGTGGCCAGGTAGGTGTCGGGGCCGACGTTGGCAAAGTTCGACACGGTGCCGCCGTAGTCCCACAGGGTGCGCATGCCGCGGAAGAAGCAGCCCGCGTC
Source organism: Zoogloea sp. (assembly GCF_023150065.1). Taxonomy (GTDB): domain Bacteria; phylum Pseudomonadota; class Gammaproteobacteria; order Burkholderiales; family Rhodocyclaceae; genus Zoogloea. The sequence continues at coordinate 5,667 of NZ_JAKLLN010000018.1, read as the reverse complement.
CAGGGCCACGTTGGCGGTGCCGCACTGGCCCAGGTTGTTGGCGCGGAACTGATCGATGTTCCAGATCACCTGCAGGTTGCGGTCCTGCATGGTCTCCGACGCGCCCATGCGCCACTCGGCCTGGGCGATCCACATGGGGATGCGGATGTCCTGGAGCTCGTCGTAGATGTTGTTGCGGGAGTAATCGACGGGGTTGATCACGTCCAGCACCCGGAACAGATCGGTACGGCCCCACACCACCTGCTGCTTGCCCAGTTTGAGGAAGAGCTCCTGGCCGCCACCGATGTCGAAGCTGTTCTTCACGTAGGCTTCACGGAGGAAGTCGAGACGGCTGTTGAACTCGGGAAACTCCAGGTCGCTGGTGCTCTTGTCGCCGTAGCCACCAAAGTCGGTACAGCCGCGCTTGTCCACATTGCAGGGGCGCACCGGGGTGGCGAAGGCCACGCCGCCGTTCACCTTGTGCCAGCGGTCACCCAGCACCCGCAGGCCGTCGTTGGGATTGTTGGGGTAGGCATCCAGGAACTTGTTGTTCGCAGCCCCCGGATAGCCCAGGCCCGACACCGCGGTGTAACCGATCGGGCCGGCCGGCGAGGTGGTGCCCCAGGGCACATCGGTCAGGCTGCCGCCGAGGGTGCTCTGGGCGCCAATCGAACCGCCGGCGTCTTCGCCATACTGGCCCTTGTTCATCCGATACACGCCGTCCCAGCTGCCCCGCAGGACGCTGTGGAAGACCCAGCCGCCCGAAAGCTTCTTGTCGGCCTCGACCTGCATGGTGTTGCGGAACTTGGACAGGCCGACGACCTTGCCGGTGTCGTCCCGGCCACGGAAGGCCGTGTGGTTCTCGTAGAAGGTGTCAACCTGCCACGGCTCGCTGGAGCTGCCCATGTCGGGCAGGTTTTCCTGGGCGAAGGCCGGCAGGGCGGCAGCCACCGCCAGGGCGGTGAGGCTGAGAGCCGGTGTCTTCCGGCTTGATCTGTTCTTCATGGTGTCTCCTCCTTGGTTGTGTCGATTGCGGCCGTCCCCCGGCCGCCCTCCCTTGAATCGCTGGGTTGCTTCCTCCTTGATCAGGTTTCCAGCACGCCGTCCTCGTCGTAATGGGCGGCCGTGACGAACTTGGGTTTGAAGACCACGCACCAGGACGGCACGATCAGCACCGCGGCGATGGCATTGACGATGAGCATGAAAGACAGGAGCACCGCTGCATCCGACTGGAAGCGCAGGTCGGACATGAAGATCCACATCACCACGCCGGCAATCAGCGTGACGGCGGTGAAGGACACGGCGTAGCCCGTGGTGGCCACGGCGCGGATCACCGCCTGCTTGATGTCCTGGAGCACCGCGAACTCCTCGCGGATGCGGTCCATGAAATACACCGCGTAGTCGATGCCCACGCCCACACCCACGGCGATCACCGGCACGGTGTTCACGTTGATGCCGATGCCCGCCGCGCCCATGTAGGCATAGGTCATCAGGGTGGCAAAGAGCATGGGCAGGACCATCAGCCAGCCCGCGTGGACCGAGCTGTAATAGACCATCACCAGCAGGAAGGCGATGATCATCACGGTGGGGATGATGATCATGTGGTCGGTGTGCAGGGCCTGGTTGCCCGCCGCCGTCACCCCCACGATGCCGCCGCCCAGCTCGATGTGGATGCCCTTGACCTCGGCCTCCAGCTTCTTCTTGCCCTCCTCGGCCAGGGCCACCACCCGGTTGATGGTGTCGGCCTGGTGGTCCTTGTAATAGAAGACCATGTTCGCCTCGTTCTCGTCGGCGTTCACGAACTCCTTCAGGGCACCGGGAATCGGGCTGGCGGCCATGTAGGCGAACATCAGCCCGCCCACTTCATCGGCGGTGTCGGGCACCTGCATCCAGCGCGGGTCATCGTTGTGGGTGAGCTTGTTGACCACCCGCAGCACCCCCGGAATCGCCTTGGCGCCGCCCAGGGTCGGGTCGGACAGCATGTGGGCCTGGAAGCGCTCGATGGCCGCCATCACCTCGGGGCGCTTGATGCCGCCCTTTTCGTCGGTACGCATCAGCACGTGCAGCTCTTCCGAACCGGGGAAGCGCGTGTTGATGGCCTTGGTGGACACGTTGTAGTCGTGGTGGGTGTGGAGCAGCGGCGAGCCCGGCTCGGATTCACCCAGCTGCACCTTGCCCACGAAATACAGGCCACCGATGGCGCCGATCAGGGTCAGCAGCAGGATGCTGCGGGCGCCACCGTCGGTACCGCCGGTACGGGCCATGGCCGCGCCCAGAAAGTTGCGCACCCCTTCATTGGCATTTACGGTGTTCTTCGGCGCCGGCAGCACGGTGAGGGCCAGGGGCACCATGAAGTGCACTGTGAAGATCACCGAGAAACCCCAGAAGCCCGCCGCCACACCCAGCTTGTGGTTGAAGGGCGCGGCCCCCAGCACCAGCACGGCAATGCCCACCGCGTCGATGATGATGGCCAGTGAGCCCGGCCGGAACAGGGCATCCAGCGCGTTGCGCGCCGCCTTCTGTCCGTTCTTGACGATGGCCAGCTCCTCGTAATACCGCACCACCAGCTGCACCCCGTGGGACGTGGCGCGGGCGGCGATGAGGAAGGGGATGGGCAGGGACAGGGGCTCCAGGTTGATGCCCATCACCGCCATGAAGCCGAGACCCCAGATGGTGGACAGGGCGATGCCCAGCAGCGGCAGCGCAATGCCGTAAAAGCGCCGGAAATACACGATCAGCAGCACCGTGATCAGGGCCAGCGTCCAGGCCAGGATCTCGACGATCTGGTTGAGGTAGGTGTACACCCAGCCGGTGAGCACCGGATTGCCGGTGACATGGATGCTGTGGCCCGGCACCGAGAGCTTCTCGCGCACTTTCTGCAGGGCTTCGAAGGTCTTCGGGTAGTCGATGTCGGCCTCGTTGAGCTGGGCCTTGATCAGCGCCGCCTTCATGTCGGGGGACACCAGCAGGCCATAGATCGTCGGGTTGGCGATCACGTCCTTCTTGAGCTGCTCCAGCTCGGCCACTGTGCGGGTGGTCTTGCCGGGGTCGTAGTAGGACTCGGAGGCAAAGCCGCCCTGCTCGTCCAGAAAGATCTTGCGGGCCGTGCGGTGGGTCAGGCTGGAGACCAGGTTGTGATTGACCCCGGGCAGGTCATCCACGCCCTGGGTGGCCTGGTGGATCAGGGCCAGGGTCTCATCGTTGAAGATGGTGCCCTTCTCCACCTCCACCGCCATCACGATCATGTTGGCGCCGCCGAAGTTCTCCTTCAGGCGGTTGTAGGTCTGGATGTAGGGGTGGTTCTGGGGCAGCAGGTCGGCGAAGTCGGAATAGATCCGCAGCTTCGGCAGGGCCGCGCCAAACAGCGCGGTGATGACCAGGATGAGGCCGAGGACGATCTTCGGGTTGGCGAAGATCCATTCTTCCGCCCGGTGCAGGGCGTGGGTGATGCGGTGACGGGTTTGGCTGACCATGATGCGTCTCACTGGGCCGCAGCGGCGGTGGTTGCGGTGGAAGCCTGGGCGGCCTGGGTGCCGATCACGCGGAGCAGGCCCCCCGGGCCGCCGGCGACGATGGCGTGCTGATCGGGCAGGGACACCGCCGCGGCCAGGAAGACCGGCACGGCGTCCGGGTAGGCCACGCTGCGCCAGGCCTCGCCCTCCAGGCGGGCCACGCCGCCCCCGGCGCCCACGCCGTGGGGCACGCCCTCATGCACGAACAGCCGGTACAGGGGAATGCGGCCGATATTGGTCTGGCGGGCCCAGCTGCGACCGCCGTCCCGGGTATGCAGGATCTGCCCGGCAATGCCGCTGGCCCAGCCCTCGGTGGGGCTGGTGAACAGGGTCGCGTAGGGGTAGAACTCGTCGGGCATGGGCGGCAGGCGCGTCCAGGTGGCGCCGCCGTCGGTGGTGGTCGCCACCAGGCCGAACTCGCCCGCGGTGAAGCCGACCTTGTCATCCACCATCTGGATGCTGGTGAGCTGGGCGTCCTCGCCCATGTCGGTCACCGTCCAGCTGGCGCCCGCATCGGCGCTCACCGCCAGGGTTGCGCCGGTGCCGGCCACCCACCAGCGCCCCTTGCCGTCACAGCTGATGGCCAGGGGCGTGCGGGGCTTGTCGAGGGGCACCGACTTCCAGCCCGTGCCGGCGGTGTCCCCACTCCACACCTTGCGATAGAAATCCACCGCCACGAAGCGCCCGTCCGGGCAGGTGGCGATACCGATCAGGGAGCTGCCCCCCAGCATCTCCCGCTTCCAGCTGCGGCCGTTGTCGGTGGACACCAGCACGGCACCGCTCTGGGTGCCGGCCACCACCACCTTGCCGTTGCTGGCCAGGGCCTGGGTCATGTCATAGCGCTGCACGGGCCGGGCGGCCTCGATGGCCACCGCCGACAGGTCGGCCTGGGCGGTGCAGCCGGCAAGGCCGATGAGCCCCGCGCCGATGAAGGCCACGCCCGGGGCGCGGCTCAGGTATGTCTTGTTCACTGGGTCTCCTCCAGTTTTTGTGTTTTTCCGGCGCAAAGCCACCCCTGCTCCATGGCCGTGGCCTGGAGTTCTTGTCAGGGCGACTTCATTCACCCGCCGCGGGCTGCCGGCCTGCGGCGTGTAAGGCGCCTAGCGGCCCAGATCCTTGGCGCTGACGCCGGCGATGCCCCAGTTTTCCTTGGGCACGTCGTGAATCCACACGCGGATGTTCTGGACCGGGGCCCCCACGGCCTCCTGCAGGGCCTGGGTCACTTTTTCGATCACCGCCCGCTTCTGCTCCTCGGTGCGGCCTTCAATCATGTAGATCTGTGCGAAAGGCATGTCTCTCTCCCTCTGGCTTTACTTGAATCGCACCGACACCGAGCCCATGCCCTGGACGCGCAGGCTGACGTTGTCGCCCGGCGCCACGGCCACCGCCTCGGTGATGCCCCCGGACAGGATCAGCGCACCGGCCGGGATCTCCTCACCCCGGGCGCCCAGGTGGTTGGCCAGCATGGCAATGGCCGCCGCCGGGTGCCCCAGCACTGCTGCGCCGGCACCGAAGGCCACCGGCTCACCGTTCTTCTCCATCACGATCCCCACCGTGCGGAGATCCACTTCGCTCACCGGCAGCGGCTGGCCACCAATCACGAAGCGGGCCGACGAGGTGTTGTCGGCGATCACGCTCTTCAGGTCGAACTTGAAATCCCGGTAGCGGCTGTCGATGATCTCCATGCCGGGAATGACGAAATCGGTGGCGGCCAGCACGGCGCCGATATGGCAGCCGGGGCCCTTGAGGGCGCGCTTCATCACGAAGGCGATCTCCGGCTCGATCTTGGGATGGATCAGTTCCGAAACCTTCACCTCGCCACCGTCCGGCACCGAGCCGTAATCGGTAATGAAGCCGAAGCACGGGGTCTCGACCCCCATCTGCTTCATCTTGGCGTAGGAGGTCAGGCCGGCCTTGAGGCCGACGATGCGGGTACCGCGGGCCTGCTTGCGGCGGCGGATCTCGTCCTGGATGGCGTAGGCGTCCTCCCAGTCCATGTCCGGATATTCATCGGTGAGCTTCAGCGTGTCCCGGACTTCCAGCTCGCAGGTTTCCAGGTGCTCCGCCAGGCGGGCGATGGTGTTGTGGTCGAGTTTCATGCCGTCAGCCCCCGTGCCCGCGCCATGGTGATGGCCGTATCCTCGATCATGTCCTCCTGCCCGCCCACCATGCCGCG
>NZ_JAKLLN010000189.1 GCF_023150065.1 Zoogloea sp. | reverse complement strand
TGACCACACCAGTACCTCGCCGCTGGCTTCTCCGTCGTTCTCTCGCCAGTCGGCGAGAACCCAGCGCTCGCAGGGCTGCGCGTCCACGACGATCCGGTGTTCGGCAGGGCGGTGGGTGTGACCGTGGATCAGGGGCGCAAAGCCGTGCCCGCGGAACAGCGCTGCGACGGCGTCGGCATTGACGTCCATTATGGCTGCGGCCTTTTCGGACTTGGCTTCTTCGCTTTTCATCCGCACGCCGGCGATGATCTGCTTGCGCACGGCCAGCGGCTGGCCGAGGAACTGGGCCTGCCAGGCGGGGTTGCGCACCTGCTTGCGGAAGGCCTGGTAGGCGACGTCGTCGGTGCACAGGCTGTCGCCGTGGCAAAGGATGAAGGCCTGCTTACCCAACTCGATACGGGCGGGTTCGGCAAGAATCTGCAGGCCGGCGCGGCTGGCGAAGTCGGCGCCGATCAGGAAGTCCCGGTTGCCGGGCATGAAGGACACCTGGCAGCCGGCTCCGGCAAGTGTAGCGAGCAGCCCGGCCACATGGGTGTTCAGCGGGTCGTCGAGATCGTCGTCGCCGGCCCAG
>NZ_JAKLLN010000188.1 GCF_023150065.1 Zoogloea sp. | reverse complement strand
GCAATGGAACTGCGCCAGCTGAGCCGTGGCGAGCACCTGGCTGAGGGCGTCGTCGTCGGCGACGAGCACGCGCAGCCCGGCAAGCTGGGCCGCGCTGCCGCGGGTGTCGAGCGGATGGAGCAGGGCGGTGGCGGGCTCGGCCCCTTCGTCCTGAACCGGCGCGCTGATTGAAAACCAGAAATTCGAGCCTTCGCCCGGCGTGCTCTCCACGCCGATCTCGCCGCCCATCAGATCCACCAGCTGCTGGCAGATCGCGAGGCCCAGCCCGGTGCCGCCAAAGCGCCGGGCGTAGGAGCTGTCGGCCTGGGTGAAGGGGGTGAACAGCCGCGGCCGCACGGCCGGTTCGATGCCGATGCCGCTATCGCGCACGCTGAAATGGAAGAACGACAGCGGTGCATCGTCGCCGCCATCCAGATGCCGCTGATCGACGCTCAGCACGATCTCGCCGCTGCTGGTGAACTTGATGGCGTTGGCGATGAGGTTGCCCAGCACCTGGCGCAGGCGGATCGGGTCGATCTTGGCCGAAGGCGGCAGATCGCGGGCGATGTGACAGCGGATCATCAGGCCCTTGTC
>NZ_JAKLLN010000187.1 GCF_023150065.1 Zoogloea sp. | reverse complement strand
ATCGCATTGCCCAGCATGTTGACCAGCACCTGGGACAGGCGCAGGGGGTCGCTACGGCAGCTGGCGGGCAGTCCGCTTTCGCGCACGAAGAACTTCAGGTGGCGGGCATAGGCACGTTCGGCGGTGAGGGTGAGCGCCGAGTCGATGACCTTGCCGGGCTCGATCGGGATGTGCTCGACCTTCAGCTTGCCGGCCTCGATCTTGGCGCAGTCGAGGATGTCGTTGATGACGCCCAGCAGGTGCTGGCCGGATTCGTTGATCCGGATGAACTGCTGTTCGGCGTGGCGCCCCGACGAGTTGCGGATGCCCATCTGGGCGAGCCCGAGGATGGCGTTGAGCGGGGTGCGGATCTCGTGGCTCATGTTGGCCAGGAACTCGCTGCGGGCCTGGGCGAGGCGTTCGGCTTCGGCGCGGGCAAGGACGTGGGCGCGCTCGACCCGCCGGCGCTCGAACATCTCCTGGAGCACGATGAAGATGACCACCAGCGGCACCAGCCCCATGCCGAGCAGCAGCAGCGTTGGCATGGAGTGGCTGTTCAATTCGCCATCGGTGATGAGTGCGGCGAGCGAAACCGG
>NZ_JAKLLN010000186.1 GCF_023150065.1 Zoogloea sp. | reverse complement strand
CTTCGTCATCCTCGGCCATGGCGCCTGGCTGAAGCGGATCGGGATGATCAATGACGTCTTCGTCGAGGTAGGGTCTCGGCTGGTGTTCATAGTGACGTTGCCGGCCCTGGGGTCCAACCTTGCCGCCGCCGCATCGGGTTTTTGTGGCAAGGACCTTGGCATCGTGTGGTCCGGTCGTTTTGCGCCGGCGTCGCGTCGAGGCGGCTTCGTCACGCCCCCCCGGCTGCCGGATTCTGCTGCAGCCAGCGCAGCAGCGTCACGAACAGCGTGTCGGGATTGACCGGCTTGGTGATGAAGTCATTCATCCCGGCCTCGAAGCAGCGTGCCTTGTCTTCGGCAAAGGCGTTGGCGGTCATCGCCACGATCGGGACGGACTGCGCGCCGCCAAGCTGGCGAATCCTGCGGGTGGCCTCCAGCCCGTCCATGTTCGGCATCTGCATGTCCATCAGGATCAGCGCGTAGTCGTTCTCGCCGGCGAGCTTCAGGGCCTGCGCGCCGTCTTCGGCGATGTCGATCAGCAGGCCGACATCTTCCAGCAGCGTCAAGGCAACCTCCCGGTTGATGGGCTCGTCCTCG
>NZ_JAKLLN010000185.1 GCF_023150065.1 Zoogloea sp. | reverse complement strand
AAGAGCCGGGAAATCATGGGAGTGGGCCGAATCCTCGCCGTGTCTGCGTCATGCCGAGGTACGCAGGTCTGTGCAGGCCTCAGTGTGCATCAAGTCGCGCGCGTGGTGGATGTCGGGATGCGTCGCGGGCCCTCGATGACGCAAAAAGGCGCAGGCAGGCGTGACGTCATCATGGCGGCGGGTGCGTCCGGAGGGCGAAAAAACGGAGGACAGGCAAGGGGGTGTGTGGTGCTCATGGGCAGGATTGAACTGCCGACCTCTCCCTTACCAAGGGAGTGCTCTGCCACTGAGCTACATGAGCACTGCACGAGCGCTGCAGAATGCGGCGCCGTCGGGTTGGTGGCTCACACTGCTGCCGTAAGGCTTGAAGTGCGACAACCCTTGAAAAGCGGGGCGGATAGTATCAAGAGCAGCCGGACGCCGCAAGGATGTCCGACGCATGATTGCCTGAAATCCGGCCGTTTTTCACGATTGTTGAGGCTTCGTGGGTGCCCGGCCGGCTTCAGGGGGCTCAGTAGCGCCGGGCGGGAGCCGGGGCGTTGCCGCTGCGCGGGGGCAGGTGGCGGAAGGTGATGCG
>NZ_JAKLLN010000184.1 GCF_023150065.1 Zoogloea sp. | reverse complement strand
ACGACGCGCAGCATGACCCGCGTCTGGCCGGCCTGGTCCACGGTCCGCTCGCGCAGGCCGAGATCCAGTCGATGCTCGGCTGCCTGATCGCCTCGGGCCGGCGTCCCTTCGGGCTGCTGTGCCTGGCCGAGACCGGCAGGCCCCACGCGTGGGCGCCGGATGAGATCGACTTCGCCTGCCAGCTGGCCGACCAGATCGGCCTGGTGCTGCTCAATCGCGAAAGGCGTCGGGCCGAAGCGGCGAGCCGGGCGAAGAGTTCGTTCATCGCCAACATGAGCCACGAACTGCGCACGCCCATGACGGCCATCATCGGGATGAACAGCCTGGCGCTGCGCCGGGCCACCGACCCCCGGCTGATCGACCAGCTGGGCAAGATCGGCAAGGCGGCCCAGCATCTGCTGGGGGTCATCAACAACATCCTCGACCTGTCGAAGATCGAGGCCGACCGGCTGACGATGGAGCAGGTGGACTTCCGTATCGGCGAAGTGGTGGAGAACCTGGCCAGCCTGATGGGGCAGCGGATCACCGAGAAGGGGCTGCGGCTCTGCATCGATCTGCCGTCCGCGCTGGGCATTTC
>NZ_JAKLLN010000183.1 GCF_023150065.1 Zoogloea sp. | reverse complement strand
TTCCTCGAAGTCCTGGCCAGCCGCCTGTCCCTCGCCAACAGCCGCATCGCCAACGTCTGAACCCGCACCGTCGCGCCACCGTCGCGCCACCGGCGCGGCACCGGCGCGGCAGAACGGATTTTGTCGGCATTTTATACACGCCCCCGCCGTTTTCCGCCCCCGATTTCGTCGTGCCTTTTTATACCCTTAAAAATCATGACCATACTCCCCAAAGGGGGAAACGGAATGAAACTTGCTTTACCTAATCCGACCAAAAAGCGGACCCACGTCACACTCGTGACTGGCGGGCCTGCATATACTGCAAATAAATCACGCCTGTCATGGCGCCAGTTGAACGAGGTTTAGGATGAATCTGGAACACCCCGAAAAATCTGCCGAGCTGCAACCCAGCAACGACGGCCAGACGCCCAAGGCCAATCGCCGCAAGCTCATCCAGACCGGCCTGGCCGGTGCGCCGCTGCTGATGGCCCTGAAGAGCGTTCCCGCGCTGGCCGCCGAATGCAAGCAGCCGTCCGGTTTTTCCGCGTCCGGCAACCTGAGCCAGAACGGCACCGCCCCCTGCGCCCCGAAGATGAAC
>NZ_JAKLLN010000182.1 GCF_023150065.1 Zoogloea sp. | reverse complement strand
CTGTGTTTCCGCCACGCCTGCACCCGTCCATGCGTTTCGACCTCTTCTGCCGTGTCATCGACAACTACGGCGACATCGGCGTCTGCTGGCGGCTCGCCCGCCAACTCGCCGCCGAACACGGCCACCCGGTGCGCCTGTGGGTGGACGACCTGCGCAGCCTGCAACCCCTGCTGCCGGAAAGCGACCCCGGGGCTACGGCGCAAACCCAGCACGGCGTCGAAATCCGCCACTGGCCGACGGCCACAGGCGAAGAATTCACCGAGAACTGGTCCGCCGACGCAGCGGATGCAGTCGGCGACGTGGTGATCGAAGCCTTTGCCTGCGAACTGCCGCCGGCCTTCGTCGCCGCCATGGCCGCAATAGCCACACAGGCCCGGCCACCGGCATGGATCAACCTCGAATACCTGAGCGCCGAAAGCTGGGCCGAGGACTGCCACGGCCTCGCCTCGCCGCACCCCACCCTGCCGCTGACCAAGTACTTCTTCTTCCCCGGCTTTGGCGAGCGCAGCGGCGGCCTGCTGCGCGAAAGCGAGCTGCTCGCCCGGCGCGACGCAGTCCAGACCGGCCAGAACGACGATA
>NZ_JAKLLN010000181.1 GCF_023150065.1 Zoogloea sp. | reverse complement strand
CAGGGTGAGGGATTCCTTCGGCGGCACGCCGGACAGCCACACGAAGGGCGGCGTGATGAGCAGCAGCCCGCCCACTTCAAACAGGACGATCTGGCGGAGGCGGTCGGGCAGGCTGCGCAGGGCAGGTGCGGTGGCGGACATGGGGCGGGGCGGATTACAAACTGAGAGGGTTGCGGAGTTTAACGTGCCGGGCGAGACCGGCTAAACTGCCGGGCCGCCCGTTTTCGATCCGACACCATGCCCGTCGCCGTGTTCCCGACCGAACCGCCCGAACAGATATCCCTCGTCTGCCACCCGGCCCTGCCGGACGGCGCGGTGAGCGGCATCGCGGTGACGCTGGCCGCCGGCCCCGAGGGGGTGCTCATCCGCTACCGCCTCGCTGGCGACATGGCGGCGCTGCGCGTGCCCGACCCGGCCACGCCGCTGCCGCCCGAGCGCCTGTGGGCCCACACCTGCTTCGAGCTGTTCGTCGCCGAGGCGTGTGCCGAGGGCTACCGGGAGTTCAACTTCTCGCCCAATGGCCAGTGGATGCGCTTCGATTTTGCGGATTACCGGCAGCGCATTGCGTCGCCCGACAGC
>NZ_JAKLLN010000180.1 GCF_023150065.1 Zoogloea sp. | reverse complement strand
CATGTGTAAAGCATGCCGCCAGCGTTCAATCTGAGCCAGGATCAAACTCTTAAGTTCAATCCAAAAACTCCAGAAACCTGACGTTTCTGCAGATACTTCAATTTCTTGTGGCACTCTGGTATAAACCAGAACACCGCCTCGAAACCGAGTACCCACACCTATCGGTTGTTCGAATTTTTAAAGAACCGCTGCGCGCTGCAGCGAAGAGGTGCGCATTATACAGAGCTTTTAAACCCTGTCAAGCATTTCGCGAAATCTTTTTAAACCTCGCTGAAAACACCTGACTGCGCAGAAGCAACCAATCCTCCGGCCTACTTCCCCCTTCACCGCGCTGAACAACTGCGCTGCGAAGAGGGCCGAATTATAAAGAACTATCAGAACACGTCAAGAGGTTTGGGGAAATTAATTCAAACCACAGTCACACGCGCAAACTTGCGCTTGCCGACCTGCAGTACAACAACAGCCCCCGCTGCCAGCACCAGCCCGCGATCCGACACTTTCTCGCCATCCAGACGCACCCCTCCCTGATCAATCATCCGCAGGGATTCTGAGGTGCTAGCCGTCAGCCCCGCCTGCTTG
>NZ_JAKLLN010000017.1 GCF_023150065.1 Zoogloea sp. | reverse complement strand
TCCGCGCCGGCCGCCTGACACGAGCAGCGCAGGGGAGTCATTCGCGTAGCGAATGACCGGGGTGGCCGGGTCGCCTTCTTTGCCTCCTTTCTTGGCGAAGCAAGAAAGGAGGTCGCCCGCCGGGGCGAACACCCGGCCAACGTCACGCCAAACAACGGAACGCCAGCCAGTACTGGCCAGCACGCCGGGCCAGGGCGTTCCGGGAGGAAGCCGCCTGGCCCGGGCGGGGGGTTAGAAGCCGCCGCCGAAGCCACCACCGCCGTGGTGGTCGGACGGTGCCGCGGCGGGGCGGTCTTCGGGCAGTTCGGCCACGATGGCGTCGGTGGTGAGGATCAGGCCGGCCACCGAGGCGGCGTTCTGCAGGGCCGAGCGGGTCACCTTGGCGGGGTCGAGCACGCCCTGTTCCACCAGGTCGCCATAGGTGCCGTTGCCGGCGTTGTAGCCGAAGTTGCCGCTGCCCTCGATGACCTTGTTCACCACCACCGAGGCCTCGTCGCCGGCGTTGGCGACGATCTGGCGCAGGGGCTCTTCCACCGCGCGCAACACGATCTTGATGCCCGCGTCCTGCTCGTGGTTGTCACCCTTCAGCTCGCTGATGGCCTTGCGGGCGCGCAGCAGGGCCACGCCGCCGCCGGGCACCACGCCTTCTTCCACCGCTGCGCGGGTGGCGTGCAGGGCGTCCTCGACGCGGGCCTTCTTCTCCTTGAGTTCCACCTCGGTGGCGGCGCCCACCTTGATCACCGCCACGCCGCCGGCCAGCTTGGCCTTGCGCTCCTGCAGCTTCTCCCGGTCGTAGTCCGAGGTGGCTTCGGCGATCTGGGCGTCGATGGTGGCCACCCGGGCCTTGATGGCGTCGGCGCTGCCCAGCCCATCCACCAGGGTGGTGCTCTCCTTGCCCACCTCGATGCGCTTGGCCTGGCCCAGGTCTTCCAGGGTGGCCTTCTCCAGGGTCAGGCCGACTTCCTCCGCGATCACCTGGCCGCCGGTGAGCACGGCGATGTCTTCGAGGATGGCCTTGCGCCGGTCACCGAAGCCCGGTGCCTTCACCGCCACCACCTTGAGGATGCCGCGGATGGTGTTGACCACCAGGGTTGCCAGGGCCTCGCCCTCCACGTCCTCGGCGATGATCAGCAGGGGGCGGTTGGCCTTGGCCACCTGCTCGAGGATGGGCAGCAGGTCACGGATGCTGGAGATCTTCTTGTCGAAGAGCAGGATGAAGGGATCGTCGAGGGCGGCGATCTGCTTGTCGGCGTTGTTGATGAAGTAGGGCGACAGGTAGCCCCGGTCGAACTGCAGGCCTTCTACCACGTCGAGCTCGTTGTTGAGGCTCTTGCCGTCTTCCACGGTGATCACGCCCGACTTGCCGACCCGGTCGATGGCGTCGGCGATGATCTGGCCGATGTCGGCGTCGGAGTTGGCGGAGATGGAGCCGACCTGGGCGATCTCCTTGCTGGTGGTGGTGGGGCGGGCGATGTTGCGGATCTCGGCGACGATGGCGACCACCGCCTTGTCGATGCCGCGCTTGAGGTCGGTGGGGTTGTAGCCGGCGGCCACGTACTTGAAGCCCTCGCGGACGATGGCCTGGGCCAGCACGGTGGCGGTGGTGGTGCCGTCACCGGCGTTGTCGGAGGTCTTGGAGGCGACTTCCTTCACCAGCTGGGCGCCGATGTTCTCGTACTTGTCCTTGAGCTCGATCTCCTTGGCGACGGACACGCCGTCCTTGGTTACGGTGGGGGCGCCGAAGCTGCGCTCCAGCACCACGTTGCGGCCTTTCGGGCCGAGGGTCACCTTGACCGCATCGGCGAGGATGTTCACACCGGTGACGATGCGGGCACGGGCGTCGTCACCAAACAGCACTTTCTTGGCAGGCATTCAAATGGCTCCTGGGTTCTTTCTTGTATGTATCGGATGGAATGGTGGGGCGGGGCTCAGCCCTCGATGAGGGCGATGACGTCTTCCTCGCGCAGCACCAGGACTTCATTGCCGTCCACCTTGATGGCCTGGCCGGCGTACTTGCCGAACAGCACCCGGTCACCGGCCTTCACGGCCAGGGGGCGCAGCTCGCCGCTGGCGAGGAGCTTGCCCGGGCCGACGGCCAGCACCTGGCCCTGGTCGGGCTTCTCGCCGGCGCTGTCGGGGATGACGATGCCGCTGGCGGTGCTGCGCTCCGCGTCGGTGCGTTTGACGATGATCCGGTCGTAGAGCGGACGAATTGCCATGTTGTATGACTCCATTGCGAGTTGGGCGATTGACGGGCCGGGGCTGCCGGCCTCGGTTTTTCCATCGCAAGGGCAATGCCAGCACTCGACGGGCTTGATTGCTAACAACTTTTCCGGGGCAGGGGCCGTGCGGGCTGTCTGGAAATCAACACCCCGGGAGGCAGGGCTGGTGTCTGCCCAGCAGCGCGTTTTTCATTTGATTCAATAGCTTGGATGAATTTCTGGAAAGCCGTCGATTCCCCGCATTGTGTGCAATGCATATCGCAAGAATTTGGTTTGGTGCGTTGCACGCCCGCCACACACTGCGCTCCATTCGCGCTGTCAGCGCATTCATGAAATGGAGCTTCCCATGCAGGCCGTCATCGTCGGCGCGGATCGCATCGAGGGCATCCGCAGCGAAATCCTCAGGGTGGCCGATCAGTTCGGCATCAAGGACATCGACCACTGGACCGGGCGCAAGGCGTCCGAGAACCGCCGGCAGCTGTCGCGCCGCACCGGCCTGGTGGTGTTCATGTGCGACCGGGCCAACCACATGCTGATGCGCAACGTGCGCAAGCAGGCCGAGGATCTGGGCATCCCCATGGTGTTCTGCCGCCACTCGGCCACCGAGGTGCGGGAGCGCCTGGACGAGCTGGGCTGCAACCGCTGTGCCAGCAGCGGCCGTGCCGAGCTGCGCCAGCGGTCGTGAGCGCAATCGCGGCGTGGCGCGGCTTTGCGGCCGTAAATTGACCTTACGTCACCTGAAATGCATTGCAGGCGGAGGCTGCATAGCAATCAAGATTTGATTGGTTTGGGGGCTGGTGGGCCGGCGCTAAAGTCGGTCCATCGCTGTTTTCGCTGCAGAGCATCATGTCCCAGACCGCTTCCTCCATCGACACCCAACCCGCCATCCAGCTGCGGGGCGTGTCCCGACGCTTCGCCGATCCGGGCGGGCGCACCGTGGGCTTGCAGCCCACCAGCCTGATCGTTCCCCGGGGCGAGATCCACGGCATCATCGGCTTCTCGGGCGCCGGCAAATCCACCCTGCTGCGCATCGTCAATCTGCTGGAGCGCCCCGACGCCGGCGAGGTCATCGTCCATGGTCAGGACCTGACCCGCCTGTCGGCCGCCGGGCTGCGCCAGGCCAGGCACCGCATCGGCATGATCTTCCAGCACTTCAACCTGCTGCATAACCTCACGGTCGCCGACAACGTGGCCCTGCCCATGCGGATTGCCGGCGAGCGCCCGGCGCGCATCGCGGAGCGGGTCAAGATCTGCCTCGATTTCGTGGGCCTGGCCGAGAAGGCCGACGTGTATCCCGGGCGCCTCTCTGGCGGCCAGAAGCAGCGCGTCGCCATTGCCCGCGCCCTGGCCCCCGAGCCCCACGTGCTGCTGGCCGACGAGCCCACCTCGGCCCTCGACCCGCGCACCACCCTGGACCTGCTCGGCGTGCTGGCCGATGCCAACCGCCAGTTCGGGGTGAGCATCCTGCTGGTCAGCCACGAGATGGAGGTCATCCGCCGCCTGTGCCACCGGGTGTCGGTGATGGAAGGCGGGCGCATCGTCGAGCAGCTTGACATGGCCGACGGACGCATCCCCGAGGGCTCGCGTCTGGCCAGCTGGCTCAGCGACTTCGGCGCCGGCCCGGCGGCCAGTCCGTCACCTTCCGGCCGGCCCGACGCCGGCAGCGGACACCATCTCGCCCTGGAGGCCGCCCATGCCTGAAACCACGTCCCTCTTCGACACGCTGAACGAGCTGCTGCCCGAGATCCTCAAGGCCACCGGCGAGACCCTGCTGATGATGGCCATCTGTCTGTCGGCGGCCATCGTGATCGGCGGCGCCCTGGGTCTGCTGGTCTTCCTCACCAGCCGGGGCCAGTCGCTGGAGCGCTTCCGCGCCTTCAATCTGGTGGCCAACGGGGTCATCAACGTGGTGCGGAGCTTCCCCTTCATCATCCTGCTGGTGGCCATCTCGCCCTTCACCCGGGTGATCGCCGGCACCTCCATCGGGCCGCTGGCGGCCAGCGTGCCCCTGTCCATCGCCGCCATCTTCTACTTTGCCCGGCTCATCGAGCAGACCCTGCGCGACGTGCCCCGGGGCGTCATCGAGGCCGCCGAGGCCATGGGCGCCTCGCCGCTGCAGATCGTCCGCCACGTGCTGCTGGTGGAGGCCCGTTCGGGCCTGGTGCTGGCCGTCACCGTGCTGGCGGTGAGCTTCCTGTCCTACTCGGCGGTGGCCGGGGTGGTGGGCGGCGGCGGCATCGGCGACCTGGCCATCCGCTATGGCTACTACCGTTTTCAGACGGACGTCATGCTCATCACCATCGTGCTGCTGGTGGTGCTGGTGCAGAGCATCCAGTTTCTTGGCCAGTGGGCGGCCCGCCACGTGGACAAGCGTTGAACCCCCTTACAACAAGACCACAACCCGAATCGTTCCAGGAGAACACCACCATGAACACCCGTCGCCATTTCGCCCTGCGCCTCTTGTCCGTCGTCGGCCTCGTCGCCGCCATCGGTTTTGGTGCTAGCACCGCCCAGGCCCAGGAAAAGAAGACCCTGACCCTCGGCGCCACCGCCGGCTCCAACTTCGACCAGCTCAAGCTGGGCATCAAGCCCGTGCTCGAGAAGAAGGGCTACACCGTCAAGCTCGTCGAGTTCAACGACTACGTGCAGCCCAACCTGGCCCTGGCCCAGGGCTCGCTGGACGCCAACCTGTTCCAGCACATCATCTATCTGAAGAAGTTCTCCGCCGACAAGGGGCTGAACCTGGTGGACATCACCAAGGCGCCCATCGCCCCCCTGGGCCTCTACTCCAAGAAGCGCAAGAGCCTGGCCGACGTGAAGGACGGTGACCGCATCACCCTGCCGAATGACCCCAGCAACCTGGCCCGGGCCCTGGTCTTCCTGGAGCAGCTCAAGCTCCTCAAGGTGAAGGCCGGCGTCGACCCCCTCAAGGCCACCGAGAAGGACGTGGCCGAGAACCCCCGCAAGCTGGTGCTCACCCCCATCGAAGCCGCCCAGCTGCCGCGCACCCTGGACGACGCCGAGTTCGCCCTCATCAACGGCAACTTCGCCATCTCCTCCGGCCTCAAGCTCACCGAAGCCGTGGCCCTGGAGAAGACCCCCGACCACTACCTGAACGTGGTGGCGGTGAAGACCGACGACAAGGACAAGCCCTGGGCCAAGGACATCGCCGCCGCCTTCCACACCCCGGAATACCGCGCCGCGCTGGACAAGCACTTCGCCGGCTACGCCCGTCCGGCGTTCCTGCAGTAAGGGGGAGTGACGTCCGTGACGCAACACAGGCAATACTGGGACGAAGCCCTGGAAACCCAGCCCCGTGCGGACTGGGATGCCCTCAAGCTGCAGCTGCTGCAGAAGCACCTGCTGCACGCCTACCACCACTCGCCGTATTACCGGGCCAGCTTCGACGCGGCCGGCGTGCATCCGGAAGAGGTGCGCAGCCTGGACGACATCCGGCGCTTTCCCTTCATCAACAAGCAGACCCTGCGCGAGCGCCAGCTGGCCGTGCCGCCCTTTGGCGACCTGGTGGCGGTGCCCGAGCGCGACATCGTGTACATCTCCGCCTCCAGTGGTTCCACCGGCGTGCCCACCGCCTCGCCCTTCTCGGCCACCGACTTCGATGAGTGGATCGACTACGAGGCGCGCCAGTTCTGGAGCTCCGGCCTGCGCCCGGAAGACCGCTACGCCCACTCGCTGAACTTCTCCCTGTTCGTCGGCGGCCCCTGCGTGCTGGGGGCCCAGAAGCTCGGCGCCCTGTCCATCCACGCCGGCACCGTGCCCTCCGAGCGCCTGCTGGCCATCCTGCGCCAGTTCCAGGTCACCGCCATGTGGACCACGCCTTCGTACGCCTGGTACCTGGGCGAGACGGCGATCAAGGAAGGCATCGACCTGCGCAAGGACCTGGCCGTGCGCCGCATCTTCGTGGCCGGCGAGCCCGGCGGCTCCATCCCCGAGACCCGCCAACGCATCGAGGACCTGTGGGGCGCCTCGGTATACGACTACTACGGCCTGTCGGACATCTTCGGCTCCTGCGCCGGCATGTGCGAGGAGAAGGACGGCCTGCACTGGGCCGAGGACCACATCCTGGTCGAGGTGCTGCACCCCGACACCAACGAACCGGTGGAGGAGGGCGGCCGCGGCGAGCTGGTGCTCACCACCCTCAAGAAATCGGCCCGGCCCATGGTGCGCTTCCGCACCGGCGACATCGTCTCCTTCACCGCCGAGCCCTGCGGTTGCGGACGCACCTCCATCCGCCTGCAGGGCGTGCACGGGCGCCTGGACGACATGCTGATCATCAAGGGCGCCAACCTCTTCCCCAGCGATGTGGAAGCCATCGCCCGGCGCGACCACGACCTGACCGGCGAGTACCGCCTGATCGTCGAGCGGGAGAACCACCTGGACCACCTCACCGTGGAACTGGAGCGCAGCACCGGTTTTGCCGGCAGCGAGGCGGAGCTGGCCCAGCGCTTCGTCCGCCAGCTCAAGTCCATCACCGGGGTCAGCGCCAGCGTGACCATCCTCGCGCCCGACACCCTGCCCCGGGCCACCCACAAAGCCAAGCGCGTGGAAGACCGACGCAGCGGCGTGTGGGGCTGAGACATACCTGAGTCCGAGGGCGGCTGAAGCCGCCCCAACATAACAAAGGAGCATCGCCATGACCGACCGCAAAGCCGCCTACCGCTTCGAAACCCTGCAGGTCCATGCCGGCCAGCAGCCGGCGCCCGGCACCAACGCCCGCGCCGTGCCCATCTACCAGACCACGTCCTACACCTTCAACGACGCCGACCACGGCGCGCGCCTGTTTGCCCTGAAGGAGTTCGGCAACATCTACACCCGCATCATGAACCCCACCACCGACGTCTTCGAGCAGCGCATCGCCGCGCTGGAAGGCGGGGTGGCGGCGGTGGCCACCAGCTCCGGCCAGGCGGCCCAGTTCCTGGCCATCACCACCATCGCCCAGGCCGGCGACAACATCGTGTCCACCAGCTATGTGTATGGCGGCACCTACAACCAGTTCAAGGTCACCCTGCCGCGCCTGGGCATCAACGTGAAGTTCGTCGAGGGCGACGACCCGGAGGATTTCCGCCGCGCCATCGACGCCGGCACCAAGGCCATCTATGTGGAGACCATCGGCAACCCGCGCTTCAACATCCCCGACTTCGAGGCCCTCGCCAGGGTGGCCCACGAGGCCGGCATTCCGCTGATCGTCGACAACACCTTCGGCGCCGGTGGCTACATCGCCCGGCCCATCGACCACGGCGCCGACATCGTGGTGGAGTCGGCCACCAAGTGGATCGGCGGCCACGGCACCTCCATCGGCGGGGTGATCATCGATTCCGGAAAGTTCGACTGGGGCAACGGCAAGTTCCCCCTGTTCACCGAACCCGCGCCGGGCTACCACGGCCTCAACTTCTGGGAGGTCTTCGGCAGCGGCGGGCCCTTCGGCAACATCGCCTTCGCCATCCGCGCCCGGGTCGAAGGCCTGCGCGACATCGGCCCCAGCCTGTCGCCCTTCAACGCCTTCCAGCTGCTGCAGGGGGTCGAGACCCTGTCCCTGCGGGTGCAGCGACACCTGGACAACACCCTCGAGCTGGCCCGCTGGCTCAAGGCCCACCCCCAGGTGGCGTGGGTCGAGTACAACGGCCTGGAGGACAGCCCCTACCACGCGCTGGCAAAGAAGTACCTGCGCAACGGTTTCGGTGCGGTGCTCAACTTCGGCATCAAGGGCGGCGCCAACGCCGCCCGCACCTTCATCGACAACGTGGAGCTGGCCAGCCACCTGGCCAACGTGGGCGATGCCAAGACCCTGGTCATCAACCCGGCGTCCACCACCCACCAGCAGCTTTCCGAGGCCGAGCAGAAGAGCGCCGGCGTGCGCCCCGACCTGATCCGCGTGTCGGTGGGCATCGAGCACATCGACGACATCAAGGCCGACTTCGACCACGCCCTGCGCCGGGCCGGTCTCGACGTGGCCGCCTGAGGTGCCGCTGCCACCATGAGCCCCTCTCCCCGTCTGTCCGGGCAGACCCGCCTGTTCACCGCCGGCAAGGCACTGGCCCTGGAGTCCGGGGGCAGCCTGCCCGGGCTGCAGCTGGCCTTCCGCACCTGGGGTCGTCTCAACGCCCGGGGCGACAACGCCGTCATCGTGTGCCATGCCCTCACCGGCACGGCCGACGCCGATGCCTGGTGGGCGCCCCTGTTCGGGCCGGGCCGGGCGCTGGACCCGGAGCAGCACTTCATCGTCTGCAGCAATGCCCTGGGGAGTTGTTACGGCAGCACCGGCCCCACCTCGCCCGCGCCGGACGGGCGCCCGTGGGGCCCACGCTTTCCCGCCGTCACCATCCGCGACCAAGTGCAGGCCCAGATCAGCCTGGCCGAGGCCCTGGGCATCCGCCGCATCCGCTGCGTGATTGGCGGGTCGATGGGGGGGCTGCAGGCGCTGGAGTGGGCCGCCCTCGACCCCGACCGGGTGGATGCGGTGGCCTGCATCGCCGCCTCCGGCAAGCACTCACCCTGGTGCATGGCCTGGAGCGAGGCCCAGCGCCTGGCCCTGGCCGGCGATCCACGCTACCGGAACGGCGACTACGACCCTGCCGATCCCCCCCTGGCCGGGCTGGCCGCGGCCCGGGCCATGGCCATGGTGAGCTACCGCAGCCCGGCCTCCCTGGGGCAGCGCTTCGGGCGCAGCCTGGGCGAGGAGGTGTTCGGGGCCGCTGCTGCCGCGCCGGGCGACTACGCCGTGCGCGGCTGGCTGCGCCACCACGGCGAGGCCCTGACCCGGCGTTTCGACCCCCACAGCTACCGCGTGCTCCTCGATGCCATGGACAGCCATGACCTGGGCCGTGGGCGCGGGGGCTGCGCCGCGGCCCTGGGGCGCATCCGCCAGCCCGTGCTGGTGGGCTCCATCCCCACGGACGCCTTGTATGTGCCCGAAGATCAGCTCTACCTGGCCAGCCAGCTGATGCGGGCGCAGCTCGTCGCCATCGATTCGGAGCACGGCCACGACGGCTTCCTGATCGACGCGGAGCGCTTCGAGCCGGCCCTGCGCCGCTTCCTGGCCGAGTCAGCGTCCGGCGCCCTGGCGGCCTCCCCGGCGCCGGCCCGCCGGCCGATTTATCACTGAGGCACGGGCCATGAGTGGACACGCCATCCTGTCCCGTCCCGGGCGCCGCCGTCGCCCCGCGCTGGGGGCGGCGGTGCTGTGCGGGGCGCTGCTGGGCAATCTCTTCGACGATGGGGCGAGCCTCCTCGGCGAGCTGTCCGGCGCTGGCCCCCGGGCGTTCTTTGCCTCGCCTGGCAAGCTGGAGCGAGTGCTCGAGCGCCTGAGCGCCATGCGCGACAGCGCCATGGCCATCCCGGCCGAGCACCGCCGTGCCCTGCCCGGCATCGACTGGCAGGCCTGGGAGAGCCTGCCCCTGCAGGCCACCAGCGGCCCCACCCGCGAATGGCGCGAGCGCCTGTGGCGGCTCGTCATCGAGCTGGTGCCGGCCACGGTGGAGGAGGCTCGCCGCCACCAGGCCCCGCCCGGGCGCTGAGGCGGCCTGCCTGCCGCGATCAGGGCAGCGCCTGCTGAGCATCCAGCAGGCGCTGCTGGCTGACCAGCACCGGGCCGCTGCGCGGCACCACCGCCGAAACCCGCGCCAGCACGCAATACCTCCCTGAAATCAGGGCCTTCCCGGCGTCGCCCGGCCCTGATCCGGCGCGGGTACGCTTATTGCCCCTCCTGCCCCCAGTGCCCTTTCCGGCCATTCCTTCATCCACAAGGGGGTCCCATGCCTTTCCCGCTCCGTCCCGTTCTTGGCGCCACCGCCGCCCTTTCCCTGCTGGCGGCCGTGCCCGCCCAGGCCCAGAGCCTTCAATCCGCCGTCCGCGCCCTGGACGCCGCCGGCACCCGCAGCATCCAGCTCACCGGCAGCGGCAGCTGGTTCCAGTTCGGCCAGGCGCCCGATCCCAGCCTGCCCTGGCCGCGCTTCGAGGTCAGCCGTTACGTGGCCGACATCGACTACGAGAAGGGCAGCGCGCGGGTCCAGATCAACCGCATCCAGGCCCTCGAAGCCGGCCGCGAGCGCCCGGTGCCGGTGGAGCAGAAGGTCGACCAGTACGTGAGCGGCCCGGTGGCCTGGAACCTCCCGGTGGTCGCCACCGGCGCAACGCCGTCGGCCCCGGTGCCGCAGCTGGCCGCGGTGGCCGAGCGCAGCGCCGAGATCCTGTCCACGCCCCAGGGCTTCCTGCGTGCGGCCCTGGCCAACAAGGCCCGTTCGCGGCCCCTGAAGGGCGGGGGCAGCGAGGTGGCCTTCACCGTCGGCGGCAAGCACCGTTTCGTCGGGCACATCAATGCCCGCAACGAGGTGGCGCTGGTGCGCACCTGGGTGGACAACCCGGTGCTGGGTGACACCCTGGTGGAGACCCGCTTCTCCGATTACCGGGACTTCGGGGGCATTCCCTTCCCCGGCCACATCGAGCGCAGCCAGGGTGGCCACCCGGTGCTGGACCTGAAAGTGAATGAGGTGCGCATCAACGGGGCGACCAGCATCGCCGTGCCGCCCGAAGTGGCCAGCGCCACCGCGGCGCAGCCCGTGGTCAAGGTCGACAGGCTCGCCGAAGGTGTCTACTACCTCACCGGCGGCACCCACCACAGCGTGCTGATCGAGCAGGCCGACCACCTGGTGGTGGTGGAGGCGCCCCTCAACGAGGAGCGCTCCCTGGCGGTGATCGCCAAGGCCAAGGAGACGGTGCCGGGCAAGCCCATCAAGTACCTGATCAACACCCACGCCCACTTCGATCATTCCGGTGGCCTGCGCACCTTTGCCAGGGAAGGGGCGGTGATCGTCACGCCCAAGGCCAACGTGCCCTACTACCGCAAGGCCTGGGCTGCGCCGCGCACCCTCAACCCGGACAGCCTGGCGCGCTCACGCAAGGGCGCGCTGTTTGCCGAGGTGGATGGCAAGCGCGTGCTCGGTGACGGCAAGCGCAGCATCGAGGTGCACAGCATTGTCGGCAGCGGTCACAGCGACGCCTTCGCCCTGGTCTATCTGCCGGGCGAGAAGATCCTCGTCGAGGGCGACGCCTACACCCCGGCGGCGGCCAATGCCCCCGCCCCGGCACGCCCCAACCCCTACGCGGTGAATCTCTACGACAACATCCGCAAGCTGGGGCTGGACGTGGAGCAGATCGCCGCGCTGCACGGCCCCCGCGTGGTCACTCTGGCCGACCTGCGCAGCGCCATCGGCGAGCACAGCGCGTCCCGCTGAGGCGCCTCCCCAATCCCTGGCCGGCCGGGCTTCGCGATCGTGCATAGGTATCCATGCGCTTGCGAATAAGCATAAAAGTTTTTCTTGGTTCGCCTGGCCGGCGCCCCTCTCTAGACTCGGTTCCACTTACTTTTAGCCCATAGGAAGACGTCCCATGAAATCCCGCTTTGCCCGCCGTTCCGTCCTGTCCCTGGCGCTGGTGCTCGGCCTGTCCAGCCTGGCCCATGCCGACGTGACCCTGCTCAACGTCTCCTACGACCCGACCCGTGAGCTGTACCAGGATTACAACGCCGCCTTCGCCAAGTACTGGAAGGCCAAGAACAACGAGGTCGTCACCGTCAAGCAATCCCATGGCGGCTCCGGCAAGCAGGCCCGCTCGGTGATCGACGGCCTCGAGGCCGACGTGGTGACCCTGGCCCTGGCGGCCGACGTGGATGCGCTGCACGACAACGGCAAGTGGATCCCGGCCGACTGGCAGAAGCGTCTGCCCCACAACGCCTCTCCCTACACCTCGACCATCGTGTTCCTGGTGCGCAAGGGCAACCCGAAGAAGATCAAGGACTGGAACGACTTGGCCAAGCCGGGCGTCGAGGTCATCACCCCGAACCCCAAGACCTCCGGCGGTGCCCGCTGGAACTACCTGGCCGCGTGGGGCTATGCCCTCAAGCAGCCGGGCGGCAATGACACCACTGCCAAGGACTTCGTCAAGAAGATCTACGGCAACGTGAAGGTGCTGGACTCCGGCGCCCGCGGCTCCACCACCACCTTTGCCGAGCGCGGTATCGGCGATGTGCTGATCGCCTGGGAAAACGAAGCCTACCTGGCCGTGAAGGAGCTCGGTCCGGACAAGTTCGAGATCGTCACCCCGTCCCTGTCCATCCTGGCCGAGCCCCCCGTCTCGGTGGTGGACAAGGTGGTGGACAAGCGCGGTACCCGCAAGGTCGCCGAGGAGTACCTGAAGTACCTGTACTCGCCGGAAGGCCAGGACATCGCCGGCAAGAACTACTACCGTCCGACGGACTCGAAGGTCGCCGCCAAGTACGCCAAGACTTTCGCGCCGGTCAAGCTGTTCACCATCGACGACGTGTTCGGTGGCTGGACCAAGGTCCAGAAGGCGCACTTCGCCGACGGCGGCTTGTTCGACCAGATCAGCGTCAAGTAAGCCACCGACCCCCGCCAGACTGTGCGGGGGTGTTCTTCCCCATGCGTCAGGCCAGTGGTCTGGCGCATTTTCCATTTTTGATCTGGAGCATTCAGGTGCTCGAAACCACCTTGATCGTACCGGGCCTCAATGACAGCGGCCCCGGCCACTGGCAGAGCTGGCTGGAAGGGCAGGTGCCCGATGTCCGCCGGGTCCGTCACATCGACTGGAACGCCCCGGTGCTGGCGCGCTGGGCCTCGGAAGTCCGCCGCGAGATCGACGAAGCGGTGGGCGTGGTGTGGCTGGTGGCCCACAGCTACGGCTGTCTGGCCTCGGTGGTGGCCGCCGCCGACCGCCCCGAGCGGGTCGCCGGCCTGCTGCTGGTGGCCCCGCCCGACCCCGACCGCTTCAGCGCCTTCGGCCTGCGCGAGGCCCGCCACGGCGCCGACCGGGAAGGCCTGGCCTCGTGGATTCCGTCGGCCCCCATCGGTGTGCCCAGCATGGTGGTGGCCAGCCGCGACGACCCCTGGGCCCCCTTCGAGGTGACCACCCGCTGGGCGGACGCCTGGGGCAGCCTGTTGGTGGACGTGGGCCACGCCGGGCACATCAATGTGGACTCCGGGCACGGCCCCTGGCCCCAGGGCCTGGCGCTGCTGGCCGCCCTGAAGGACTCCTACACCGGCCTGCCCCTGGGCAGCATCGACGACGCCCGCCTGACCCACAAGGGCAAGCGCGGCGCCCTGGCGCGCCTGCGCCACCGCACCCGCTTCAACTGGGAAGTGTTCACCGAGCTGTCGCCCTGAGGGTCTGCGAATAGACCGGCTTTCTGGTGTTTTACGTGACGTTGGCCGGGCCGAAATCCCGGCCAACGTCACGTAAAACAACGGAACACCCGCCAGTAACAGCCACCTCACAGCCCTTCCTGATCACCTATCCGTAATTCCGGGAAAGCTTATCTCTCCGACATTGGTAACCAATGAAATATATGTTGGTTCGCTGTGCTGCGGGGGGCCGGTATCGTGAATTCCTGACCTGTCCGTCCATTCGTTTTCAACTCGAGTCCGTTGATTCGACCCCTTGAAGGAGATTTCCATGTCCAGATGGTATGAGGACAACGCGTTTTCGATCGGCCATACCCCCCTGGTCCGGCTCAACCGCATCACCGACGGGGCCGGCGCCACCGTGCTGGCCAAGATCGAAGGCCGCAACCCGGCCTATTCGGTCAAGTGCCGCATCGGCTCCGCCCTGATCTGGGACGCCGAGCGCCGCGGCCTGCTGGGCCCGGGCAAGGAGCTGGTGGAGCCCACCAGCGGCAACACCGGCATCGCCCTGGCATTTGTGGCGGCGGCCCGGGGCATTCCCCTGACCCTGACCATGCCCGAGACCATGAGCATCGAGCGGCGCAAGCTGCTGCTGGCCTATGGGGCAAAGCTGGTGCTCACCGAGGGCGCCAAGGGCATGAGCGGCGCGGTGGCCAAGGCGGAGGAGATCGCCGCCTCCGATCCGGACAAGTACGTGCTGCTGCAGCAGTTCAAGAACCCCGCCAACCCGCAGATCCACGAGACCACCACCGGTCCGGAGATCTGGGAGGACACCGACGGCAAGGTGGACATCTTCGTCTCCGGCGTCGGTACCGGCGGCACCATCACCGGCGTGTCGCGCTACTTCAAGCAGGCGCGGGGCAAGGCCATCCAGTCGGTGGCGGTGGAGCCGGCGGCCAGCCCGGTGCTGACCCAGACCCGCGCCGGCGAGCCCCTCAAGCCCGGCCCCCACAAGATCCAGGGCATCGGCGCGGGCTTCGTGCCTGGCGTGCTCGACCTGTCCCTGGTGGATGACATCGAGCAGGTGAGCAACGAGGAGGCCGTCGAGGTGGCCCGCCGGCTGGCCCGGGAGGAGGGCATCCTGTCCGGCATCTCCAGCGGTGCCGCGGTGGCGGTGGCGGTGCGCCTGGCCAAGCGGCCGGAGAACGCCGGCAAGACCGTCGTGGTGGTGCTGCCCGATTCCGGCGAGCGCTACCTGAGCTCGGTGCTCTTCGAAGGGGTGTTCGACGCGGCAGGTCTGCCGGCATGAGTACCCCCGGCGTGCTTCAGGAGGAGAAGCTGCCGGCCCCGCTCGAGGATGTCGCCCGGGGTGCAGCCCCCGGCACCACCGATCCGGGGGCCGAGCACTGGGATCTCCATGAGGTGGTGGCGGGCCTGCACGCGGTCCGTGACCGCTGGCGTCAGGCCCAGGGGCGCACCAAGGAGGCGGGCGGGCGGGAGTTTCCGTCCCGGGAGGCCCTCGCCCGGGTGGTCGAGCAGCTTTGCGGCGCGCTCTTCCCCATGCGCCTGGGGCCCACCGACCTGCGCCAGGAGTGCGAGGATTTCTACGTCGGCCACACCCTGGATGCGGCCCTGAACCTGCTCGTCGAGCAGGTGCGCCTGGAGCTGGCCTATCAGGCCCGCCACGCCGGTGACGACGAAGCCCAGGCCCGGAGCCGGGCCGGCGGCCTGGTGCGGGCCTTTGCCGCCACGCTGCCGGAAACCCGGGCCGTGCTCGACACCGACGTGGAGGCCGCCTTCCGGGGCGACCCGGCGGCCCGCAGCGTGGACGAGATCGTGCTGTGCTATCCCGGCATCCACGCCGTCATCCATTACCGCATCGCCCACCGCCTGTACGCGCTCGGGGTGCCGCTGCTGGCCCGCATCGTGGCGGAACTGGCCCACTCGGCCACCGGCATCGACATCCATCCGGGCGCGCAGATCGGCCACAGCTTCTTCATCGATCACGGCACCGGCGTGGTGATCGGCGAGACGGCGGTGATCGGCAACCGGGTCCGCCTCTACCAGGCCGTCACCCTGGGGGCCAAGCGCTTCGAGGTGGGGGAGGATGGCGGGCTGGCCAAGGGCCTGCCGCGGCATCCCCGGCTGGAGGACGACGTGGTCGTCTATGCCGGCGCCACCATCCTCGGGCGCATCGTCATCGGCCAGGGGGCGAGCATCGGCGGCAACGTGTGGCTGACCCACAGCGTGCCGCCGGGCAGCCACATCACCCAGGCGTCGCTGCAGCACGCCGAGTCGGGCAAGGCGGGCCGGGCCCCATGACCCAGCTGCATAAACGCTTCGGTGAAGTCATCCGGCGGCGTCGCCTGGCGGCGGGCCTGTCCCAGGAGGAGTTTGCCGACCGGGCCGGCCTCAGCCGCTCCTACAGCGGTGAGGTGGAGCGCGGCTATTCCATCCCGTCCCTCGCCACCGCGCTCAAGATCGCCGCCGCCTTCGGCGTGCCCCTGTCGGAGCTGGTGGAGGAGGCCGAGGAGCCCGTCGCAGGGGCCGGGGCACCTCCAGCCGGCCCTGCGGGCTCTCCCGGTCTTGGCGGGCGCACTTGACCCCGAAGAAAGAGAATCCATGAAACCCCAGACGGCATCCTCCCGGGCCTGGCCCCTCGTTCTGCTGAGTGCCCTCGCTTGGCCCGCCCTGGCGTCGGCAACCAACGGCTACTTTTCCCATGGTTATGGGGTACGTGCCCAGGGTGTGGCCGGGGTCGCCATCGCGCTGCCCCAGGACGGCCTGGCTGCAGCGGCCAACCCCGCCGGCACGGCCCTGGTCGGCGACCGGTTCGACCTGGGCGTGTCACTCTTCCGCCCCGACCGGGGGGCATCGATCCGTGGCAATGCCTACGGTGCCGATGGCGATTATTCGGCCAACCAGACCCGTAACTTCATCATCCCCGAGGCCGCTTATGTCCGTCGTCTGGCGCCCGATCTGGCATGGGGCGTGGCGGTCTATGGCAACGGCGGCATGAACACCGACTATGCGCGCAATCCTTTCGCCGCCTACGGTGGCAGCGGTTCGGCGGGTGTGGATCTGTCCCAGCTGTTCATCACGCCCTCGGTGGCCTTCCGCCCCGTGGAGAACCACGCCTTTGGCGCGGCGCTGACCTTTGCCTACCAGCGCTTTGCCGCCGAGGGCCTGCAAGCCTTCGACAACCCCGCGGTGTCGTCAAGCCCGGGAGCGGTCACCAATCGCGGACATGACAGCTCCACCGGCTGGGGCCTCAAGCTCGGCTGGACCGGGCAGGTGCTGCCCACCCTTAAGCTCGGGGCAAGCTGGTCGTCGCGCATCGAGATGGGTGAGCTGGGGCGCTACCGGGGTCTGTTCGAGGGCGGTGGTGGCTTCGACATTCCGGCCAATTACGGCCTCGGCCTGGCCTGGCAGGCACTTCCCGCCCTGACCCTGGCGGCTGACTGGCAGCGTATCGAGTACAGCAGCGTGAAAGCCGTGGGGAACCCACTGGCGGTGCTGCTGCAGGGCGGCCAGCTGGGTGCAGACAAAGGCGCCGGTTTCGGTTGGCGGGATGTGTCGGTGCTCAAACTGGGTGCGATCTATGCGGTGGACGACCGCCTTACCCTGCGCGCCGGCGTGAGCCGGACCCAGCAGCCCGTCCCTGCCAGCCAGACCTTCTTCAACGTGCTGGCCCCCGGCGTGGTGCGCAATCACTTCAGCCTCGGCGCCAGCTTGAAGACTGGTTCGGGTGAGTGGAGTGCGGCTTACACCCGTGCGCCCCGCACCCGCGTGGCTGGGCAAGGCTCGATCCCGGCCAGCTTCGGCGGTGGCGAGGCCGACGTATACCTGCGGGAGGATGTGTTCACCCTGGGTTACAGCTGGGTGCTGTGAGCATGAATGCCTCCCCGCTGCTGCAAACCGGTACCACTGCCGCTAACCACCTGGCCCACTGGCTGGTCAGCGGGCTGGAGCTGGAGGCCAGCGTGTTTCACGTGGGGCAGTACTGCGGCCCCTGGCGGGCGTCCACCGCCGGCCGGGGGCGGGCCAGCTTTCACCTGGTGCTGCGCGGCGAGTCGTGGCTGCAGCGCCAGGGCCAGCCGCCCCTGCGCCTGCAGGCCGGGGAGGGGGTGTTCATCCTGCGCGACATCCCCCACAGCCTGACCCCCGAGCCCGATGCCGACGCCGGGTTCCAGCCCTGCGCCATGCAGCCCATGCAGCCGCCCCTGCCCGGTGCCTGCGCCCTGGCCTGCGGCTTCTTCCAGTTTCGGGGGGCGTTTGGCGAGCTCTTGCTGGAGGCCTTCCCCGAGGTGGTGCCGATCCGCGTAGGCTCCCCGTCGGCGGAGGCCGTGGCATCCCTGTTCGCACTCATCCTGGCCGAGGCGGAGCGCGACCGGACGGCGGTCTCGCCCCTGATCGAGCGGCTCACCGAGCTGCTGTTCTTCTACGTGGCCCGGGACATGGCTCGGCGCGACGAGGTGGCCTCGGGCATGTTCGCCGTGGCCCGGCGGCCGGAATTTGCGCCGCTGCTGGACGATCTGCTGCGCGACCCGGGGCGGGACTGGTCCATCGACGACATGGCGCGGGTGGCGTGCATGTCCCGGGCCAGCTTCTGCCGGCATTTCGTCGAGGCCTGCGGCCAGCCGCCGGCGCGCTTCCTGCTGCAGGTGCGCATGAAGATCGCCGCCCGCCGCCTGCAGGGCGGCGACAGCGTGCTGCGCGCCGCCGAGCACGTGGGCTATCACTCCCAGGCCGCCTTCACCCGGGCCTTCAAGAAGGTCATCGGCGAGCAGCCGGGGGCCTTCCAGCGCGCCCACCGGGGCGGCTGGGACGAACGAACAAAAAGCTGCGATGCCCGTGCGTAGAGCGTGACGGGCGCGATGGGGAGAATGGGCTCCATCACGCAACGCATTCCGGAGCCGCTCCATGACCCGTCTGACCGTCCATACCCCCGACACCGCCCCCGAGGGCAGCCGCGCCTTCATCGACACGGTGATCAGCAACAACGGCTTTCTGCCCAACCTGATCGGCGTGCTGGCCAATGCGCCGGTGGCCCTCGAGACCTACCTCACCGTGTCGGGCATCAACGCCCGCGCCAGCCTCAGCCTGGCCGAGCGGGAGGTGGTGCAGATCACCGCCGCCAGCGTGCACGGCTGCGATTTCTGCGTCGCCGGCCACACCGCCATCGCCCTCAAGAAGGCCGGGCTGGACAAGGCCCTGGTGCGCGCCCTGCAGGCCCGGGCCACCACCGGCGACCCGCGGGTGGATGCCCTGGTGGCCTTCACCCGCGCCGTCATCCTCACCCGCGGCAACGTGGCTCCGGGCGAGCTGGCGGATTTCGTGGCCGCCGGCTTCACCGAACAGCAGGTGCTGGAAGTGCTGCTGGGGGTGAGCCTGGCCACCCTGTGCAACTTCGCCAACAACCTGGCCGGCACCGGGATCAACCCCGAGCTGCAGGCCTACCGGCCCGGAGCCCTGGAACAATGACAGCCGCGATCCGACACCCCGACGAGGCCCTGGCCTGGGTCAGCGCCCACGCCGAGTCCCTCAACACCGGCGCGGCCGACGCCGACGCGGTGATACCCGTGCTGGGCGCCGCCGGCTTCTTCCGCATCGGCGTGCCCGAGGCCCTGGGTGGCAGCGGCGGCAGCACCGCCGACGCCATCGAGGCCATCGCCCGGGTGGCCGAGCGCTCCCTGACCGCGGCCTTCGTGTTCTGGGGCCAGCGCACCTTCATCGAATACCTGCTGCACAGCCCCAACGCCGGCCTGCGCACCCGCTACCTCCCGGCGCTGCTGGCGGGCGAGCTGGCCGGGGCGACCGGGCTCTCCAACGCCATGAAGTTCCTGTCGGGCATCGAGAGCCTGTCCATCACCGCCACCCCGGCGGGGGCGGGCTGGCAGCTCGACGGCCACCTGCCCTGGGTCACCAACCTGCGCCGGCCCGGTTTTGGCGTGGCCGCCGCGGTGCAGCCGACGGGCGATGAGCCGCCGGCCATCGTCGCCTTCTTCCACGACACCCCGGGCATCCGCCGCAGCGACGACCTTGCGCTGCTGGCCCTGTGCGGCAGCAACACCGCCGCCATCGACATCCGCGGTGTCGCTTCGGGGCCTGATGAACTGATCCACGCCGACGCGCGCCGCTTCATCCCCACGGTGCGGCCGGGCTTCCTGGGCCTGCAGTGCGGCATGGCCATCGGCCTGGCGCGGGCCAGCCTGGCGGCGTCCCGGGCCTCGGGCAGCGCGGCGCGTTCGGGCCTGGTGCCGCGCATCGAGCGCATCGAGGCCGAACTGGCCGAGGCGGTGGCCGAGCTCAAGGCCGGCGTGCTGGACGGGCGCTTTGCGCCCCACGCGGCGCCCCTGTTCCGCCTCCGCATCCGCCTGGCTGCCCTGGTGCGCGAGGCGGTGGACCTGGAGCTGGACGCCACCGGCGGCCGGGCCTACCTGGTGGCCACCACCAGCGACTTTGCCCGGCGCTGGCTGGAGGCGGCCTTCGTGCCGGTGGTCACCCCCAGCCTGACCCAGCTCCACGGCGAGCTGGCCCGCCAGGCGGCGCTGGCCGCATGAACGCCCCGGCCGTCGCCCCGTCGGTGCTGGCGCCCGCGCCGGCCAGCGAGGCCGTGCTGGCCGCCCGCGACCTGTCCTTCGCCCATCCGGGCATCGGGACGGTGTTCGAGGGGGTGTCCCTGAGCATCCGCCGGCGCGAGATCGTCGCCCTGCTGGGCAGCAGCGGCTGCGGCAAGTCCACCCTGCTGCGAGTGCTGGCCGGGCTGGCGCAGCCGGCCCACGGTGAGGTGCGCTTTCTCGACGCGCCCCTGGCCGAACCCCACCCGCGCAGCGCGCTGGTCTTTCAGCAGCCCAGCCTGCTGCCCTGGCTGAAGCTGGCCGACAACGTGGGCTTCGGCCTCGACTTTGCCCACCAGCCCCGCAGCGACGGCGCGGCGCGCCAGGCCCGGGTGGCCGCCGCCCTCGAGGCGGTGGGCCTGGCCGGGCGGGAGGCGGCATACCCGGCCCAGCTCTCGGGCGGCATGGCCCAGCGCGCCGCCCTGGCCCGGGCCCTGGCGCGGGAGCCGGAGCTGCTGTTTGCCGACGAACCCTTCTCGGCCCTGGACGCCATCACCCGGGCCGAGATGCAGGCCCTGCTGGTGGACGTGGTGCACCGCTGGCACTCGGCGGTGCTGCTGGTGACCCACGACATCGACGAGGCCCTGCTGGTGGCCGACCGCATCCTGCTGATGGGCGGCAGCCCCGGCCGGGTGCTGCGGGAGTGGACCGTGGACCTGCCCCACCCCCGCGACGCACACCCCGAGGCCCTGACCGCCCTGCGGCTGGCCATTCTCGGCGCCCTGCGCCATTCCAGTTGATCGAATCCCCCGGGAGACTCCCCATGCACGACGTCACCGCGTCCCGCCCCATTCACATCTGCCAGTCGTCCGACTGCGACTGCGGCATGAGCCGCCGCGACTTCCTGCGCCTGTCGGCCCTCACCGCCGCCAGCGTGGCCGCGCCCCT
Source organism: Zoogloea sp. (assembly GCF_023150065.1). Classification (GTDB taxonomy): domain Bacteria; phylum Pseudomonadota; class Gammaproteobacteria; order Burkholderiales; family Rhodocyclaceae; genus Zoogloea. The sequence goes on along the minus strand of NZ_JAKLLN010000017.1, from coordinate 90,859 downwards.
GCTGTCGGCCGGCGACGCCCGGGCCCAGGGCAGCGGCAGCGACGTGCCGGTGAAGATCGGCTACCTGCCCATCACCGACGCCACGCCCCTGCTGGTGGCCCACGGCCGCAAGCTCTTCGAGGCCGAGGGCCTGCACACCGAGAAGCCGCGCCTGTTCCGCACCTGGGCGCAGATCGTCGAGGCCTTCGTGGCCGGCCAGGTGAATGTGATCCACCTGCTCTCGCCGGCCACCCTGTGGGTGCGCTACGGCACCCGCTTCCCGGCCAAGGTGGTGGCCTGGAACCACGTCAACGGCTCGGCCCTCACCGTGGCGCCAAACATCAACAGCGTCGCCGACCTGGGCGGCCGCACCGTGGCCATTCCCTTCTGGTACTCGATCCACAACGTCATCCTGCAACAGCTGCTGCAGGCCAACGGGCTCACCCCGGTGACCCGCGCCCGGGAGGCCAACCTGGCCCGCAACGAGGTGAACCTGGTGGTGCTGCCGCCGGCCGAGATGGTGTCGGCCCTGGCGGGCAAGTCCATCGCCGGCTTCATCGTGGCCGAGCCCTTCAATGCCGCCGCCGAGACGGCCGGCATCGGCAAGGTGCTGCGCCTGTCGGGCGATGTTTGGAAGAACCACGCCTGCTGCGTCACCTTCCTGGCCGAGCGGGACATCGCCGAGCGCCCCGAATGGGCTCAGCGCGTCACCAACGCCATCGTCCGGGCCCAGCTGTGGACCCGCAGCAACCAGCTGGAGGCCGCCAAGCTGCTGTCCAGCAGCGACGACAACCGCTACACCCCCCACAGCCCCCAGGTGCTGGCCAAGGTGCTGGCGACCACCGACTACGCCAGCTACGAGGCCAGCGGCGCCGCCCGCAACAAGGGCTGGTACCAGCGCCGCATCGACTTCCAGCCCTATCCCTTTGCGTCCTACACCGAGGAGCTGGTGAAGGTGCTGCAGAAAACGAAGGTGGAAGGCGACAACGCCTTCCTGAGCAAGCTCGATCCGCGCTTTGCCGCCCGGGACCTGGTGGACGACCGCTTCGTGCGCAAGGCCATCAACGCGGTGGGCGGCCCCTCGGCCTTCGGGCTGCCGGCCGACCTGCTGCGCAAGGAAGTGCTGGCGGTGTGATGGTGCTGAATCTTCTGCTCCCCCTGGCCGGCCTGCTGGCGGCCGCGCTGCTATGGGCCGCCGGCGCCGGCTGGCTGGCCGGCGTGACCCCGGTGGCCAGCGCCTTTGCGCCCCTGGCCACCGGCGAGGCGCTGCTCCAACTGGTGCACGGCCGCGACCTGTGGGAACACGTGTGGCTGAGCCTGCAGCGCGTGGCGGTGGGGCTGCTCATCGCCCTGGTGCTGGGCGTGCCCCTGGGGGTGCTCACCGGGCTGTCGGCGGGGTTCTCCAGGGCCACCACGCCACTGTTCCAGTTTGCCCGCATGATCTCGCCCCTGTCGTGGATGCCCATCGCGGTGATGGTGCTGGGGGTGGGGGACGCGCCGGTGTACTTCCTGCTGGCCTTTGCCGCGGTGTGGCCCATCCTGCTCAACACGGCGGCCGGGGTGGCCCAGCTCGACCCCAACTGGCTGCTGCTGGCGCGCAGCCTGTCGGCCACCCGGCGCGAGACTATCCTGCGGGTGATCCTGCCGGGCATCACCGCCCACATCCTCACCGGCGTACGCCTGGCCATCGGCATCATCTGGATCGTGCTGGTGCCGGCGGAGATGCTCGGGGTGTCGGCGGGGTTGGGCTACTTCATCCTCGACGCCCGCGACCGCCTGGCCTACTCGGACCTGATGGCGGCGATCCTGGTGATCGGTGCCCTGGGCTACCTGCTCGATCACGCCGCCCGCAGCCTGCACCGGCGCTGGCTGCACGCCTGAGGGCTCAGCGCGACGGAATGCTCGCCCGCAGGCCAGGAACGGCCGTCGGGCGGCCGAAGGCATAGCCCTGCTGCAGGGACTGGCCCACCTGGTAGTCGGCGGAGGCGGTTTCGATGTGGGTGAAGACCAGGGTGGCGTCCTCGCGCAGGGCGCTGAGCCATTTCAGGCGCTCCTGCGCCTCGGGCCCACGGCCCAGCTTGCGGCTGTCGATCTTCACGAAGTGGGGGTGGATGGCGCTGGCGATGCTCTGCCACTGGGCGGCGGAGGCCACGTTCACCGCCACCCGGAAGCCGTTGTTGCGGTAGTTGCGCAGCACGAAGGCCAGCAGGTCGGGCTGGGCGCTGGCCTCCAACGGGGTCTCGATCACGATCTGCTCCGGGCGTACGCCCAGGGCGTCGACGACACGCCGGAAGGCCCGCCCGTGATCGTCCCCCACGGCGGCGAGCAGCCGCCCGTGGACGTTGAGGAAGAGCGGCACCGTGTTGCCACCGACCAGTGCGTTGAGCAGGTGCAGGGTGCGGGCCAGGCGGTCGAGGGCGATCAGGCGGGTGTCGTCGGTGGCGGTGGAGAACAGGGTCCACGGCGACAGGCCCTGGTCGTCATCACCGGCACTGCGCAGGAAGGCCTCACGCCCGACCACGGCGCCAGCGGCATCAACGATGGGCTGGAAGGCGCTCGACAGCTCCAGACCGACCCAGTCCCCCACGACCCGTCCGTCGTCCTGACGGTGCAATTGCTTGCCCGGTGTTCTCTGGCGCGGCAGGCGCTCCAGAAAGGCGAGGGCGAGGGGATGAAGGGAAAGATCAGCGTCGGCCATGGGGCGCTCCTCGAAGAGTTGAATGCACGCGAGCCGCCAATCTAGTGCTCCGGGTTGGCCGGGGGAACCAAGAAATTGTGGAAACCTTATGCGTGGGGAGGGCCGGATGTCGGTCGGGGCTTCTGTGGGGTCGAATTCATTCGACCTCGAACTGTTGAGCCTTGCTGGCGGGCTTTCCGTTGTTTGGCGTGACGTTGGCCGGGTCTCGGCCCGGCGGCCGACCTTCTTCTTTGTTGTACGACAAAGAAGAAGGCAAGAAAACGTACCCCGCTGTCGCGCCCCCTTCGGGGGTTCCCTCCTTCCGGCAATGCCGGGCGGGGTCTTCGCAAACTCGCCCTGCGGGCTCAAACATGCGAAGCCCCTTTTCCGCCCGTCATCACCTCCAGTCGGCGCGCCAGAGGGGAAAGGAAATGCAGGTGACCGACGGCCAGTGCCCGTCCTCTCAGTCTGCGTACTTGATGGAGCAGCCGTAGGGCTTGGTGCTGGCGTGGGCTAGCTTGCGGCCGGCGGTGAGGTCGGCGAAGGCGAGTTTCACGTAGTTGTCGGCCTTGGCGATGTCGCCCTTGCTGGCGGAGGGGATGCTGTCGATGCCGCCCTTGTACACCAGCTGCCCGGCCGGATCGACGATGTAGAGGTGGGGCGTGGTCTGGGCGCCGTAGGCCTTGCCGATCCTGCCGTCCGGGTCGAGGACCACGGCGCTGGGTACGGCGTTGCGGAAGCCGTTGATCTTGATGGCCGAGGGGCCGTCCACGTGGCCCTGCTTGTCGGGGGCGGAGGAGATGACCTGCAGCCACACCACGCCCTTGGCGGTGAGGTCCTTCTGCAGCTGCGGGATGTTGCCGCTCTCGTAGTGCTTCACCACGAAGGGGCATTCATGGTTGGTCCATTCGAGGACCACCGTCTTGCCCTTGAAGGCGGCCAGGCTGACCGGCTTGCCGTCGGCGCTCTGGGCGGTGAAGGCGGGGGCCGGCTGGCCGATCTCGGCGGCGGCCAGGGCCGTGGTGGCGGTGAGGGCGATGCCGGCGGCGAGCAGGCTGCGGCGGAGGAGGATGGGCAGGAACATCGGGATTACTCCTTGGCAAGGGAAAGGGATCGGACGGTGGCAGCATCGACGGCGCCAAGCACGGTGGCCGGGGTCAGCAGCTGGGGCAGGACGGCCGGGGCGACATCGGCCCTGCCGCCGGGATAGAGCAGGTAGAGGGGCACGCCGGAGCGCCCGAAGCGCGCCAGGTGGGCGGATATCTCCGGGTCCTGGTTGGTCCAGTCGCCCTTGAGGTAGGTGATGCCGGCCTGGCGGAAGGCGGCTTCCACCTGGGGATCGGAGAGGGCCACCTTCTCGTTGGCCAGGCAGGTGATGCACCAGGCGGCGGTGAAGTTGATGAACACCGGCTTGCCCTCGGCGCGCAAGGCGTCGAAGCGGGCCTGGCTGTAGGGCTCCCAGGCCTTGCCGGTGGCCTGGGGGGCGCTTGCCGCCCGGGCGGTTTCGCCGCTGACACCCAGGTAGCCGCCGGCCAGGGCTGCCAGCACGCTGAGTACGGCCACGCCGCGGCCGCCGTGGCGGGCCAGGGGGCGGGCAGCATGGCTGTGGCCGGCCAGCCAGGCGGCAAAGGCGATGGCCAGCATGCCCCCCAGGGCGATGGCGATGGCGTTGGGGCCGGCCTGCTGGGCCAGCACCCACACCAGCCACACGGCGGCGCCGTACATGGGGAAGGCCAGGGCCTCCTTGAGGCGCTCCATCCATACCCCCGGGCGGGGCAGCAGGCGTTGCAGGGCCGGCCAGAAGCACAGCAGCAGATAGGGCAGGGCGAGGCCCAGACCCAGGCTCAGGAAGACCGCCACCAGCACCGGGGCCGGCTGGGTGAGCGCGAAGCCCAGGGCCGCGCCCATGAAGGGGGCGGTGCAGGGCGTGGCCACCACGGTGGCCAGCACCCCGGTGAAGAAGCTGCCGGCGTAGCCCGGCCGGTCGGCCAGCCCTCCGCCCAGGCCGGCGGCGGAGGCACCGACATTGAGCACGCCCGACAGGCTCAGCCCGACCGCGAACATCAGGTAGGCCACCGCCAGCACGAAGACCGGCGACTGGAACTGGAAGCCCCAGCCCACCTGGCTGCCGCCGGCCTTGAGGGCCAGCAGCACCCCGGCCAGTACGCCAAAGCTGGCGAGCACCCCGGCCGTGTAGGCGAGGCCCTGCAGGCGGGCGTGGCCGGGGGCCTGGCCGGCGTGGCGGAGCAGGGACAGGGCCTTGATGGACAGCACTGGGAAGACGCAGGGCATCAGGTTGAGGATGAGGCCGCCGAGGAGGGCGAGGACGAGGGCGGCGCCGAGCTGGATGTCGCCTGCTGCGTCCGGGGCAGAAGTGCCGGCGGTGGGTGAGTCGACATGAATGGAGGCACCCGCGGCCTTGATCGGGGCACTGACGGTGTAGGCCTTGACGCTGCCATCGGCCGCCTGCAGGGCGAGTACGCCCTGCAGTGGCGTTCCCACGGCGCCGGGGGCTTCACCGGCCTTCAGGCGCAGTTCCAGGCTGTCGCCCAGGATGTGCAGCCGCTGCGGGCCGTCGTGGGTGGTCTTGCCCCATTCGCTGGCGTAGAACCAGGCTTCGGCCGGCTGCAGGCCGGCAACGCCGGCCCCGCTGGCGCGCAGGAGGATGGCCTTGCCGTCGCTTTCAATGGTGGTCTGCCACGGGGCGGCCACGGGCAGGCTGCTCTGGGCGGCCTGGATGACGGGGTTGGCGGTTTCGCGCGGGCTGCCGGGGGCGACCACCGGCAGCTCGAGATCCAGGCTGACCTGCTCCGGGATGCACACTTCCTTGCACACCAGCCAGCTCACCTCGGCCTTCACCGGGAAGCGTTGACCGGGCTGAAGGTTTGCCGGCACGCGGAGGGGGCTGAGCAGGGTGACTTCGTTCTCGTAGCCATAGTTGGCCACCGGGCCGGTCTTGAAGCGTTTGGGGGCGGGCCACTGGATGTCGCCGGCGCCGGAACCGTCGGGCAGGGTCCAGGCGATGGTGGTGGCGAGGCCCGAATCCCCGGGGTTGACCCAGTAGGTGTGCCAGTGGGGAATGATCTTCTGCTGCAGCCCCACTTCGATCTGTTCGCCGGGGTACACGGCGCTCACCGAGGCAAGGAGTTCGGCCTTGACCTGGGGTGTGGCGGCCTGCGGTCCGGCGAGGCCGCTGCTGCAGGCGACGGCCAGGCCGAGGGCGGACAGGAGGCCCGCAAGGGCCTTGGGTCGGGTGATTGCGTGCATGTGTGTTTTCCTGGCCGCCCCGGCCAGGCCGGGGCGGCGTGCTTCGGTTGAGCTCAGTTGGCGGCGAAGCAGTAGAGGAGGCCGGCGCCACCGGTGCCCACCAGGTTCTCCTGGCTGCAGCCGCGGCTGCCGTGGGCCGAGTTCCACGAGGTGTTACCGCCGCCGGTACGGTCGAAGTGGCCGACCTGCACCGAGCCTTCACCACTGCTCGTGTAGTTCCTGCAGGTGTGGTCGGCGGCGTCGGTAAAGGCGGTGCCGTCGGCCTTCGAGCCGGTCAGGATGTCGTGTTCGTTGGGTTTGTCGCCGGCGCCCTTGATCGGTTCGCCCTTCTCGCTGATGACCGTGGTCCGGCTCAGGTTGTTCCCCAGGCGGGCCTGTTCGATCGCATCACCGTGGAGGTGGGCGACGTCCCGGGCGACGATCTGGCCCCTGGCGTTGGCCCAGGGGCCGGCGCCGATGCGGTCGCGGGCGTTGACAGCGGGCTGGCCGTTGGCGGCCTGGGTGCTCAGGTAGGCGCGCCAGCTGCGGTTGCCTGCGCCGACGGCGCTGGCGAGCTTCTGGCAATGGGCGTCTGCGCCTGCCAGACCGCCCAGGTCGGCACCCTTGCCGATGCCGGCACTGGTGACGAAGAAGCCGAGGGGCGGTTTGGGGGCGTCGGTGGGAGCTTGCTGGGCAATGGCGGCGGTGGTGCCGAGGAGGAGGGCGCCTGCAAGAATTGCGCGGATCTTCATGGTTTTCCTTTTGGTGAATGGATGACAGCGGATGGAAGGCGTGGCTGGCATTCAGGACGTCTGCCCCTCGGGGGCTAGCGGTGCGGGGGTGGTGCGTGGACGGGCCTTGGAGGACGGCTTGACGGTCTTCTTCAGGCGCTTCCAGCCGATCACGACCGAGCTGAGGCCGAGTACCACGCCCATCAGCACCCAGGTGAGCATCCAGGCGTCCCACAGGGGGCGGTGACGCAGCCAGGCGAAATCCCAGTGATGGATGGCTGACCACAGCCAGCGATAGATGCGACGGCTGGTGTCCTGGCGCAGCAGCAGCCGGCCGTCCTGGGGGTCGAGGTACAGGCGGGTTGCCGCTTCATCGGCGATGTCCACCTGCAGCACGGGCAGGGGGCGGTCCACCGGGCCCTGCCCGTGACGGGCGTAGTAGTAGCTGTCGTACTCTGTCAGCAGGGTGTGTCCGGCCAGGGGGAGGCTGCCGGCCAGGCGCCGGGCGGCGGCGAGCAGGGCGGCTTCGTCGAAGCGGCGTCCGGCGCCATCCACCGCCTGGGCCTGGCGTTCGCCGTCACGGGTCACGCCCAGCAGCACGGTCTGATCGCCCAGGCGGCGCCAGGCCAGCTCGACGATGGCCTTGTTTTCGCTGTCGGTGACGAAGGCCGAGGGCCGCCAGTCGCGCATGGTGGTGGGTAGCTCGCTGCCCTGGTAGCGGGCGACTTCCTCCCGGCTGGCGGTGGCCGGCGAGAAGAGCTTGAAGGGGTTGCCGTTAAGGTAGCCGCTGAAGGCCCACAGCAGGGCGAAAGTGCCGCCGAGCAAGCCGGCCCAAAAATGCCACTTGACCCAGAATTCACGGTAGGGCTGGGTGCGGCCCTGGCTGTAGGTGGGGCGGCCACCCCAGCCCGGACGCCAGCGCTGCCAGCCGATGATGAGTCCGGTGAGGGCGCCGGTGAAGGCGAGAAACCCGAGCCAGGTGAGCACGGTGCGCCGGGTGTCGGCGGACAGGCCGGCGGCTTCCAGGGGGCGCAGAAGGTGGATCCAGTTGCCGCTCCAGTACAGGGCCCGGTCCAGGCGGGTGGCGTCGCGCACCACCTCGCCACTGCGGGCGGAGACAAGGATCTCGCGGCTGCCTTCGCCCACCGCAAAGCGGTGGAAGGGACGCAGGGCTTCGTGGTTGCGTACGGCGCTGTCCTGGATGCCGGTGTCGATGTAGCGCACCGCGGTATCAGCGGCATCGGTGGCGATCCACGCCCGGACGATGCGGGTGGCCTGGTCCACGGAGGTGTCCACGAGGCGGCCATCGCTGGCTGACAGGGCGTGGCGCTTGCCCTTGCTGTCGTCCACCAGCCAGCGGCCCTCGCCGCCCTGGCGCACCAGGCGTGCCTCGGCGGGCAGGCCCGGCTTCTTGCCTTCGTCGGCCGTCGCGCGCTGGGCGGCGCTGCGCTGCCAGGCCTCGCCAAGGCTCAGCCAGCCTGACTCGGGGCGCAGGCTCTCGGCGCGGGCGAGCTGCTCGGCGCGGCCGAGGGCCGACGACGGGGCATACATGATCACCAGTCCCGACAGGAACCAGATGGCCATGAAGAGAGCCAGGGCGATGCCGACCCAGCGGTGAATCTGATAGAGGAGGCGTGTCACGGCGCAGACCTTTGGGAAAGGCAGTCGGGTGGGCCGGCACGGGAAGACTGGCGCCGGCAAAAAAATCCCCCGGGTTCCAGCCCGGGGGAAAGTGCCGAGGAGAAGAGCTTCAGGTGGATCAGAGCTTGCCGGTGAACACCACCCCGACCCAGCGCGGTGCGGCGGGAACGTAGGTGTTCCAGGTCCGGGCCAGCGGCGTGGTGTCGTTGAAGGCGTTCTTGACGATCAGGTTCACGTCAAAGGTCTTGTCCACCTTGCCCAGGCCGATGGCGATGTCGGTGCGGGCGGTGCCGTCGATCCAGCCGTAGCTGGACAGGTTGTTGTCGGAGTTGAACTTGCTGGCGTAGTAGGTGTTGAAGCTGGTGTGGAACTCCTTGTCGCCGAGCACCTGCTTGCGGTATTCGGCGCCCAGGCTGAAGCTGAACTTGGAGGCGCCCGGCAGTGTCTTGCCGCTCATGTCCAGGTACTTGTCGGCCAGGTTGTTGAGCTCCACGGGCTTGGCGGCGTTGGGGTAGTCTTCGTAGCGGGCGTCGTTGTAGGCGCCGGAGAAGCGCACCAGCACGTTGCGGAAGCCCGAGTAGCTGGCATCCACTTCCAGGCCCTGGGCCTTGACCTTGGGCACGTTGCCGGTGGCGCTGGTGTATTGGTCGCCGTTGGCCGGGTTGAGCTCGGTGTTGTACTTGTCGAAGACCTGCACCGCCTGCTGATAGTCGCGGATCTTGGTGTGATAGAGGTTGGCGTTGAGGACCAGCGACTTGTTGAGCAGCGTGGACTTGAAGCCGACCTCCAGCGACGAGGTGCGCTCGGGCTTGGCGTTGTTCTGCTCGCCGTTGGTGATCTGTGAAATACCGGCTTTCTCGCCGTACTGGGCCGAGACATAGGTGGTCAGGTCTTCATTGACCTTGTAGCTGGGGCTCAGCAGCAGGGTCGGGTGAACCTTCTTGATCGACTCGGCTTCGGTCTCGTTCCACAGTACGCCGATGTTGCTCCGGCGCAGGGCCTTGGCGTTGGCGATCAGGCGCAGCTGGTCGGCCGACAGGGCCGAGTAGGATGCGGCGCCGAAGTAGCGGTTGGCGGTCAGGTCGGCCAGCGCCAGCTGGGCGGCCGAGTTACCGGCCAGCAGGGCGCCGGTGGTGGCGTTTGAATTGAAGCCGCCCAGTTGCACGCCATTGATCGACACCGGATTGAGGCTGGCACCGTAGCCGTCCTGGATTATCAGGCGGCTGGTGGTGTTGCGCCGGTCTTCCCGGGTCAGGCGGGCGCCCGTGGTGATGGTGAGGGGCTCGGTGACATGCCAGTTGGCCTGGCCGAAGACCGCCAGACTCTTGCTCTCGATCTTCTGCAGGGGCGACACCACCAGCTCGTTGAGGGCGTTCTCCATCAGGTAGCGGCCATTGCCGCTGGCGTCGAGCAGGTTGTACTGGCTGGCGCTGGCAAACCAGGCGCCAGCGTCGCTGCCAAAGCCGGCGTTGGAGTCATAGCGGTTGCTGATCGACTGGAAGTGCAGGCCGCCCTGGTAGTCCACCAGGCCCCCCACCTTGGAGGCGATGCGCAGCTCCTGGCTGAACTGGGAGAACTTGTCCACATGGCCGCCGCCGCGCTTGGTGATGTCGAATGGGGTGCCTTCGTCGTTGCGCACCTGGAAGCGGAAGTCCTTGTAGGCGGTCAGCGAGGTCAGGGTGTGCTCGGCCACGTTCCAGTTCATCTCCAGCAGGCCGCCCTTGGTGTCGGTGTAGGTCGGGGTCTGGTGATCCAGGTTGACGGTGTTGCGCGAGCCGCCACCGTAGAGGTAGCTGCCGGCATAGGAGTAGCCGGGCAGCTGGCCGAACCAGCGCCGGCCCAGACGGGTGGACGCGTCGGCGTTGAGGTTGTTGGGGCTGCCGTCGGCGTAGGTGAGGGGGGTGGGGGTGTAGATGGTCTTGCCGTTGAAGGCCTCGCCGGTGGTCGGCGTCATTTCCAGGCTCAGGCGGGCATTGAAGTCGGCGCTGGGAGTGAGCAGGAACTGCACCCGGCCGGCCACCCGGTCGCTGTTGCCGAAGGTGCTCTCCAGATAGCCCTTTTCCACGTTCTTCACGTAGCCGGCGCCCCGGTCGACACGGAAGGAGCCGCGCCAGGCCAGCACGTCATCGACGATGGCGCCACCTATCGCACCCTGAGCGGTGAGGCGCTGCCCCTGGCCAAAGCCCACCGAATACTCCGCTTCCGGGGTGAAGGTCGGGCGCTTGTTGGTGATCTTCAGTACCCCCAGGTTGGCGTTGCGGCCGAACAGGGTGCCCTGGGGGCCGCGAAGCACTTCCACGGTGTCCACGTCGAACAGGTCGAAGCTGGACAGGGGGTTGTAGCCGTAGGCGATGCCGTCCACGTTGAGGCCGACGCTGGGGTCCATGGCATCGGTCTGGGACTGCTTGCCGAGGCCGCGGATAGACAGGCTGCTGGTGCGCGCGTTACCGGGGTTCCAGGCGAAGTTGGAGATGCGCTTGGTCACCCCGTCCAGGTCGGCGGTGGCCTCCCGGGTCAGCTCGGCTCCGGTGACGACGGCCACCGAGATGGGGACGTCCTTCAGCCTTTCGAGACGGTGGCGGCTGCGAACCACCACGGTATCCAGCGTCTTGCCGCTTTCCGCGGCGCTGGGGTCGGCGGTCGGCGCCTGGGGCGTGCCGGCGCCGGTACGCGCCTTGGCCGCGATCTCCTGCTGCAGGCGGGCGATCTCGGCTTCGAGTTCGGCCACCGAGCGGCTGTCGGCGGCGCCGGCCGAGGCTGACGCAAGCAAGGCAAGTGCCGTGACGATGCTTGCCAGGGGCGTGCGGCGGAACGGGAATGAATCGGAAGCGCTCGCAGGATGCTGGCGGCGGCTGGGCACATGGGTGCTCATCGGGAAATCTCCAGGAAATGAAACGAAATAGTCGGAACCTATTGGCAATAGGCGTGCCACCCGTCGTGTTCCGGGTTTTTCTATTTCACGGGAAGAGGAGATTTCACCTCAAAAGGGTATTCCGGTCTTTTTATTCAAGAGCTTGCGATACATTCCGGTTTGCCCTTTTTGCTTATCTGTCTTCTTCAGAAGCTAATCAGGATTTTCAGGATGTTGGCGTTGCAGCATTCTGGTCGGCAGGGCTGCTGCATTTCAAGCAATTTCCCGGGCGGGGCTCTTTCTCCGGATTTCTGGTGGCCTGTCTTATTGCTGCTGAAAAGCAAGCAGCCCGGTTCCGGGGGCTGCTGCCGGGGAAGCACATTGCCCGGCCCCTTGTCTCCCATGGCATGCAGGCCGTGGCTTGGAGTATTTCTGCATGGATGCAGGGCTGCTTTCATAGGGGTTTGATCGGAAAGAAATTATTCATTCATTTTGGTACTTCGTCCGCTGTGTTTTCACTGGGTGGCATGACTGCTGCTAATAGAGGTTGTGGGGCCGCCATTGCCTGACGCCAGGCCCGCTATTTATTCCCTGAGCCAATGCGTAATCCGATGAAGCAATCTGGAGTGAATCGATGAAGAAACTCGTGTATCTCGCCGTCGTGTCGTGCTTTGCAGCCGCGCTGCCTGCCGGCGCGGAAGACAAGGTGGAGGCCCCCGCAGCCTCATCCCCATCCCGCACGGCTCGTGCGTCCCAGTGGTCGCCCTATAAGGTGGTTCAAGCGCCGGCACTGCCGGCGGTGAAGCAGGCCAAGTGGGTCCGCAAGCCGGTGGATGCCTTCGTGCTGGCCCAGCTTGAAGGCAAGAACATCAAGCCCTCGGCCGAGGTGGATCGTGAGACCTTCATCCGGCGGGCGACCCTCGATGTGTGGGGCCTGATTCCGACGCCGGAGGAGGTCAAGGCATTTGTTGAAGACCGCTCCCCCGATGCCTACGAGAAGCTGGTGGACCGCCTGCTGGCCTCGACCCGCTACGGCGAGCGCCAGGCCCGGCGCTGGCTGGATCTGGCCCGCTACTCGGACAGCGCCGGGTTCACCAATGATGAGACCCGCGCCAACATGTGGCGCTATCGGGACTACGTAATCAACTCCTTCAATCAGGACAAGCCCTACGACCTGTTCGTGAAAGAGCAGATTGCCGGCGACGAGCTGTGGCCGGGCAAGCAGGATGCGCTGGTGGCCACCGGCTTCCTGCGCGCCTATGCGGACGATAGCAACTCCCGCAACATCGTGCAGAAGAAGTACCAGAACACCACCGACATGGTGGATACGGTGAGCACGGTGTTCCTCGGGTCTTCGGTGGAGTGCGCCCGCTGCCACAACCACAAGATCGACAAGGTCTCCCAGAAGGAGTACTTCCAGCTTCAGGCCTTCTTTGCGAACGCCTCGGCGAATGACACCCTACCTCTCAAGGAGAAGGGCGAGGCCGACCTGAAATACTCGGAAGCCCAGGCCAAGTACCAGGCCGCCACCAAGGATGTGCGTGACCGCATCAAGGCGCTGCTTGCGCCGATCCGCAAGGTGGGCGAGGAGTACCACATCGGTCGTTTCACGCCGGAAACCCGCGAGGCCCTGGCCAAGCGCGACAAGCTTGATACGGCGACGCCGAAAGAGCGTTGGGTCATCAATCGCTACCTGACCACCAATTACACCGACCAGGCCGTCACCGCCTCTTACCTCAATTACGAGGAAAGCGCCAAGGGCATCAAGGAGCAGTTGGCCAAGCTCACGGAAGAGTTGCGCAAGTACGACGATCTGCGCCCCAGCAAGGGGTCCGAACGCATCTCCGGTGTCGTGGATCTGGGTAAGGACCCGGCCCAGACGCACCTCCTGTTTGTGGGTGATTGGGACCGGCCGCTGGAGGAGGTGCAGCCCGGCGTCCCGGCACTCTTCAACCCGACCAACGAGAAGATCCAGATCACCCCGCTGGAGAACTCCACCGGTCGTCGTGCTGCGCTGGCCAGCTGGCTGTCCAGCCCGAACAACCCGCTGACCGCACGCGTGTTCGTGAACCGGGTGTGGGGCCAGTACTTTGGCCGTGGTGTGATTGAAACGGTGAGTGATTTCGGCCGCGCCGGCACCAAACCGACCCATCCGGAACTCCTCGACTATCTGGCCGACAGGTTCGTCAAGGACGGCTGGAGCACCAAGAAGCTGCAACGCGAGATCCTGCTGTCCAGTACTTATCGTCAGTCTTCTGCGCCCCGCGAGGATGTTGCCAAGATTGACCCGGACAACAAGCTGCTGGCCGTATTCCCGCGTCAGCGCCTGGATGCCGAGCAGATCCGCGACTCCCTGCTGGCCGCTTCCGGCGAGCTGGTGGACAAGGTGGGCGGCCCGGCCGTGTTCCCGCCGGTGCCCTCCACCCTGAAGGCCCCCGGCCGCTTCTGGACGGTGGATAAGGATCCCGGCGAGTACAACCGCCGCAGCATCTACATCTTCAACCGTCGCAGCGTGCCCTACCCGATGCTCGAGACCTTCGATATGGCCTCGCCGCAGAAGGTGCACAGCAAGCGCTCCATCACCACGTCGCCGCTGCAGGCGCTGGCCCTGATCAACAACGAGCAGGTCTTCAAGTCGTCCCAGGCGCTGGCCGGTCGTGTGGTGCGTGAGGCTGGTCCGGATCCGGTGAAGCAAATCGAGCGCCTCTTCCAGATCGTGTATTCGCGCAGTCCGGACAAGTTCGAGAAGAACACCCTGGTGTCCTTCCTCGACCGTCAGGAAGGCCTCTTCCGGGAACAGGCGATTGCCAGTGGCCGGGTTTCGATGGCCGTGCCGGTGGGCCTCAATACCAGCCAGGCCCGCAATGCCGAGCCGATCCGCCTTGCCGCCTTTGTCGATCTGACCCACACGATCCTGAATTCCAACGAATTCGTATATCGCTACTAATCATTGAATCCGGAAGGACACAGCACCATGAAATCACGTCGCGAATTCCTGCATAAGGCCGGGCTGGGCCTGGGCGCCCTCGGCGTCTCGTCCCTGGCGCTGCCGGGCGGAGGCCTGCTCTCCTACGCCAACGCGGCCGACCTGGCCGCCGGCATTGACGATCCGCTGGCCCCCAAAAAGCCGCACTTTCCGGGTACGGCCAAATCGGTGATCTGGCTGCACATGGATGGCGCGCCCAGCCACCTCGATCTCTTCGACCACAAGCCGGAGCTGATCAAGCTGGCCGGCAAGCCGACGCCGGACTCCTTCACCCAGGGCATCCAGCTGGCCACCCGGGGCGGCGACTCCAACAAGCTCTTCATCTCCAAGCGGGAGTGGAAGCAGCATGGGCAGAGCGGCGCCTGGTTCTCCGACCTGCTGCCCAACCTGGCCCAGCGCGCCGACGACATCGCCTTCATCAAGTCGAGTGTGACGGTGGGTGCCACCCACAACATCTCCATCCTCAAGCTGAACACCGGCGATCTGGTGCCGGGGCGTCCGTCCCTCGGGGCATGGGTTCAGTACGCCCTGGGCTCGGCCAACCGCGACCTGCCGTCCTATGTGGTGCTCTACAACGGCAAGAATGAGCCTCAGGGGGGCTCGGTGAACTGGAGCTCCGGCTTCCTGCCGGCGGTGTATCAGGGCACGGCCTTCCTCCCCGGCGAGCAGCCCATCCACAACCTGGCCCGCCCCGAGCTAATCGCCGCCGCAGCCCAGCGCTCCGAACTCGATCTGCTCAAGCAGCTCAACCAGCACCACGCCACCCGCTACAAGGGTGACTCCGAACTGAAGGCGCGCATCGAGGCCTACGAGCTGGCCTACCGCATGCAGAGCACCGCCCCGGAGGCGGTGGACGTGAACAAGGAAACCGCCACCACCCGCGCCCTCTACGGCATTGGTGACAAGGACACCAATGACTACGGCACGGTGCTGTTGCGCGCGCGCCGCCTGGTGGAGCGCGGCGTGCGCTTCGTGCAGGTGGTGTCCGGCCCGGCCAACGAGGACGTCCGCAACTGGGATGCCCACAGCGACCTCGAGAAGAACCACGGCGCCATGGCCAGGATGGTGGACAAGCCCATTGCGGGCCTGCTCGCCGACCTGAAGTCCCGCGGGCTGCTGGAATCGACCCTGGTGGTGTGGACCTCCGAGTTCGGCCGCACCTCCTTCGGCGAGTCGGGCGATGGCCGTGATCACAACCCCTGGGGCTACACCCAGTGGATGGCCGGTGGCGGCGTGAAGGCCGGCCTGACCTACGGCGAAACCGACGCCATCGGCCTGCAGGTCGCCGATAAGGAGAAGGCCGTGGATACCTATGACCTCCACGCCACCGTGCTGGCCCTGCTGGGCCTGGATCACCTCAAGGTCACCTACCTCAATGCCGGCCGCTCCGAGCGCCCGACGGTGGTGTACGGCAAGGTGGTGAAGGAACTCATCGCCTGATGCCCACGGGGGCCGCCCGGCGACGGGCGGCCCCCTTACTCTTACTCTCTCATGTGGCCGGTCGGAGTACCGGCCCGGCAGGTTGAACAGCAATGCGCAAGATCAGTCTGATAGCCGGAATCCTCATCCTCTTCGCGGGCAGTGTATGGGCCGCCGTGGCGGAGCTCGACTCCGACCTGATGCAGGCCGTCGAAGACGTCAACAAGAGCATGGCCTCCAACATTGCCCTTAAGGACAAGAAGGGCAGTCTCTCCGATGCAACCGAACTTGGCGGCATGTTCGCCGAGATCGAGCACTTTTACGTTAGCAAGGGCGACGCCGATGACGCCGTGAGGCTGTCGAAGAAGAGCCGCGAGCTGGTCGCCGATATCCTCAAATCCGTGAACGGAGGTGACTTCGACCATGCCACCAATCTGGCCACCGACCTGTCCAGAACCTGCAAGAGCTGCCATAACTTCTACAAGAAATCCTGACGGATACCGACCCCGATGAAGACATCTATCCCGGGCTTCGCCCTTTTTGGCGCGCTGCTCGCCACTCTCACGCTGCCGGCTGGTGCAGCCCTGACGGAAGGTGCCGCGGCCCCCGACTTTGAAGCCCGCGCCTCCCTGGCCGGCAAGGCCTTCGACTATTCTCTCAAGACCGCCCTGAAGAAGGGCCCGGTGGTGGTGTATTTCTATCCTTCCGCCTACACCAATGGCTGCAACCTCCAGGCCCACACCTTTGCCGAGCAACACGACAGGTTTGCCGCCGCAGGCGCCAGTGTGATCGGCGTGTCCCTGGACAGCATTGCTCGGCTGAACGAGTTTTCGGCTGATCCGGATTACTGCGCCGGCAAGCTCGCAGTGGCTTCCGATGCCGATGGCCGCATTGCCCGGGCCTATGACCTGACCGTGCGCGAACGGGCAGCCGGCCGCAAGGATACCCGCGGCGCCGACATCGACCACGCCTCGGTGGAGCGCGTTACCTATGTGCTCACCCCCGATGGCAAGGTGGCCGCCACCATCGGCGGCGTGGCGCCGGTTGCCAACGTCGAAAAGGCCCTCGAAACGGTGCAGCGCCTCGCTGCCAGCCGTTCTGCCCGATAGTCGATACCATCGGGGTAGGGCGTCTCGCTGAGCATCCCCGGTGGCCCTTCCGAGTGCCTTTCATGTTTCGAATCCCGGGGAGCAGGGCTCCCTTTCTTGTGCTCGCGGCTCTTGTCCTGGGCGCCTCCGCGGTGGTGTCTGTGGCCGACGACAGTGCCGACGTGATCAAGCTGCGCATCGGCAAGGGCGACCCGGTGCTGGGCCGCGAGATTGCCGTCACCGAGCTGTGCCAGGAGTGCCATGCCCTGGACGGCAACAGCACCGCCCCGGCCACGCCCAAGCTGGCCGGCCAGTACTCCCAGTACCTCATCAAACAGCTCGCCGACCTGAAGAAGGGGGCCCGCAAGCACCAGACCATGAACATCATCGCCGCCAGCCTGGACGACGCCGATGCGGTGGATGTGGCGGCCTACTTCGCCAGCCTGAAGAAGATGAAGGGCGACGCCCCCCGGAACCTGCCCAAGGCCAGGGCGCTCTTCGAGAACGGCGATCCGGCCCGTGGCCTGCCCTCCTGCGTCAGCTGCCACGGCCCGGACGGCAAGGGGCTCGTCGTTGGTACTACCTTCAATCCGGTGATTGGTGGCCAGCAGCACACCTACCTGCGTGGCCAGCTCGCCAGCTGGAAGATCGGCGAACGCCGCAACAGCGCGGATGGCGTGATGAACCGCTTCGTACAGCCCCTGAGTGACGCGGAGATAGATGAGTTGGCTGAGTACATTTCAGGTTTGTAAGCAGCGCAGGTGTTGGTCGCAGGTACTCAGTGGCTGAGGCAGAGGCCCCTCGATGGGTGACTGCTTCCTGTTGATCAACGCTCTGTGGCAACAGGTGGATGTGACGCCGGCCCTCCCCACTACTACTGTGGGGCCTGCGCGACCCCCCTAAACTTGTGGGCACCAAGTTCAGCTGCGCCGCCTGTACCGTGTATCTGAATGGTCTGCCGACCCGCTGCCCTTCACGGGCGTTTCTTCGAGGTCCAGGCCCCAATCGCCGTACGTATACCAGTCGTCGCCGAGCAGTTCGGCGGGGTGCTGGGTGCGGCCCGAGCCGTTGCCGCAGCCCAGAGCATCTTTCGGGCAGTATTTGTCGCAGCCCCAGCAGATGCGTTCCGGGTGCTTCGGATGGATTGGAAATTTCTTCGCCATGGCGTCATTGCACGGGGTAATCCCGAGAAATTTACTCGGAAACTCCGCCGGCTGGATTGAGTTCGGTCAAGCCGTCTCCCGGAACGCCCCCCGCGCCGGCCGGAGTGCTGCGGGCGTCGCACGGGGCCTGTACTCCCAAAGGATGAGCGCGACCGTGCCAGGCCCGGGGTAAGCTCCTCCGGGTCTCAACGGAGTGCCTGACCCATGCCCTACCTCTTCCTCGCCCTCGCCATCGTCTGCGAAGTCTTTGCCACCTCGGCCCTGAAGGCCTGCGACGGCTTCACCCGCCTGGGGCCGAGCGTTCTGGTGGTGATCGGCTATGTCGCCGCCTTCTTCTTCCTGTCCCTGGCCTTGCGCCATGTCTCCATCGGCGTGGCCTATGCCATCTGGTCTGGGGCGGGCATCGTGCTGATCAGCCTGGCGGCCTGGCTGGTCTATGGCCAGCGCCTGGATGTGCCGGCCATGCTCGGCATGGGCCTGATCGTTGCCGGGGTGGCGGTGATCCAGCTGTTCTCGCGCGCCACCCAGGCCTGAGCGCCCCTCCCGCCTGGGCCGCCACCTCAGGCGGTGCAGGCATCGTTTGCCCCGGCGCGGTGGAGGGTGGGTCCGGGTACTTCCAGTACGTGCGAGTGAAAGCCCGCGACGCGCTGGCGATGGGCCACGCTGACCAGGGTCAGGTGCGGCAGGCGTGCCAGCAGGTTCTGGTAAAGCCTCGTCTCGTTATCGTCATCCAGCGAGGAGGTGGCTTCGTCGAGGAAGAGATGGTCGGGCCGTTGCAGCAGCACCCGGGCAAAGGCAAGGCGCTGCTGTTCGCCGGGCGACAAGCGCCGGGCCCAGTCGTCGATGCGATCCAGCTCGCCGGCCAGCGCCTCGAGCCGCACATCCTGAAGGGCATGCAGGCACTCCGCGCGGCTGAACGCCTGTTCCGCCGCGGGGTAGCTCAAGGCGGCCCGCAGGCTGCCGGGCGGCAGGTAGTTGCGCTGCGGAACGAACATCATCCGGGCGCCGGCAGGCCAGGAAATGTGGCCGCTGCCATGGGGCCACAGGCCGGCCAGGGCCCGCAGCAGCGTGCTCTTGCCGGCGCCGGACGGCCCTTTCACCCACCACCGCTCCCCGGGCGCGACGCGCCAGCGGGGAAGAGACAGCAGGGCCTCGCCGGACGGGCGGCACACCTCGAGCGCCCGTACTTCGAGCGCCTCTCCGCCCTGCGTCTGCAGGCTGATGCCCGGGCGGCCCGGCGTGCCCAGGCTTGCGTCGAACTCGGCCAGGCGGCGGCACACCGAGCGCAGCAGGGCAATGTCCTTGTACTTGTAGATGAACCACGACAAGGCCACCCGGACTTTCATCGAGGACTGGGTGAACTGGGTGAGCTCTCCCAGCGTGATGGCGTGGGCGAAGTAGCGCGGCGCATTCAGCAGATAGGGCACCAGCGCCGCCCCCTCGGTATAGAGGGCGTCCAGCATGGTCACCCTCTTGGTGTAGGTCATCACCTGGCGCCAGTTGTCGCGCACCGCGGCAAAGCCTTGCCCCAGGCGGGCCTTCTCGGTGTCTTCCCCGGCATAGAAGGCGATCTGCTCGGCACTCTCGCGGATACGCACCAGGAGCAGGCGGAAATCCGCCTCGGCCTGCTGCTGCCGGTAGTCGATGGTGCTCAGGCGCCCCCCGACCTTCTCCATCGCCACCGAACCGACAGCCGCAAACAGCACGGAGGCCCACAGCATGTAGCCGGGGATCTCCAGGTCGAAGCCCCCCAGGGCCACCGTCAGCACGCCGGACAGGCCCCACAGGATGATCGAGAACGTCACCAGGTTGACCAGGTTGCTCAACAGCCCCAGACCGAGCGACAAGCTGTGGGTCGCCAGCATCCGCAGGTCTTCGGCAATGCGCTGGTCCACGTTATCCACCTGCTTGTCCTGCTCGATCCGGTAGAAGGCCATGCCGGACAGCCAGCGTGCCACGAAGACCTCGGTCATCCAGCTGCGCCAGCGCATCTCCAGCGCCTGCGCGGCATAGATGCGGGCTGTGCTCATCACCACGCCGATCGACGCCAGCACCATCAACTGCGCCATCAGACCCCAGAATGCGGTGACGTCGTAGGCCGCGAACGCGTCGTAGAGATCCCGTTGCCAGAAGGTCACGCGGGCTGCGCGCCACACGATGAGCAGGTCGAGGCCGACGATCAGGGCCAGCAGTGCGCGGGCCCGCCAGCGCTCCTCGGAGCGCCAGTAGGCCGCGATGAGAGGCCCCGCAGGCCCGACGATCCGCCTCGTGATGGCACGCATCCTCATCCTCTGCCTCAGTACTGGGCGCGCAGGGTCAGCGCGAAGCTGCGAGGCTCACCGTAGCTGTTGTAGGTGTTCAGGCCGCCCAGCCGGGTGTAGTAGGTCCGGTCCAGCAGGTTATTGGCATTCAGCTGCACCGAAAAGGTCTTGTTGACCCGGTACGCCAGCAGGGCATTGAGCACCGCATAGCCGCCTTGCCGGCGCACCGCGGCGCTGCCTGTCCCCGACTGGCTGCCGCTCACCGCGATGACGCCCAGGCCCGCATCGAGGCCTTCTGCCGGCCCCTCCGTGAAGCGGCGCAGGCCCCACAGCTTGAGGGAGTTGCGCGGGTCCCAGGTGTTGAAGGGCAGGCCCTCGTTGTTCTTGTCCTTCAGGTACTTGCTGTCGAGGCGCGCATAGCCGGCCTGGATCTCGTAGCCCGCAGCCGGCCGGCCCGCCACCTCCAGCTCCCAGCCCTTGCTCTGTACTTCGCCCGCATTGAGGTAGAAGCCGTCGTCCTTGAGGAAGGCCCGGTTGCGGTCACGCAGATCGAAGATCGAGGCGGATGCATTCAGGCGGCCATCGAGCAACGCGGCCTTGGCGCCCACCTCGTACTGCCGTCCCTCGCGCGGATCGATCGTGCCGCCATCGGAGCGGAGCTGGGTCTGCGGGATGAAGATGCTGGAATAGCTGCTGTAAAGCGTGAGGGCGGGGACGATGTCGTAGAGCACCGCCGCCGAGGGCGTGAAGTGCTGGCTGGCCCGGGCACCCTGGCTCCAGTCGGTCGGTGTGGACGGCGCCACCGACCGGGAGCGGTCGTTGAAGGTGCTGAGCCGGCCCCCCAGGACCACCGTGAGCGGATCAGCGGGCTTGAGACGCAGCTGGCCATACACCCCATGCTGCCGGGTCTCGCTGAGGGAGCCCGAGTTGTAGGCGGCAGTCACTTCGGGAATGCCTCCTGGCTGGCCGAAGGGCACCCCGGGCACCAGGTCGCGCTGCATGCCCAGGCCATAGCCCTGCCCGGGCGCCTTGAGCGTCTCGTAGTTGTAGCCCACCAGGGCCCGGTGGGTCCTGCCGAAGAGGGAGAAGGGGCCGCTGGCATACACGTCCACCGCATCGCGGTCGTAAGCGTAGTCGCCGATCCAGCGGCGGTAGTTGAGCGTATTCGTCTGCGGATTCACGCCGCTCCAGGCAAAGGCGTCCTTCCAGTACTGTGATTGTTCGCGCCGGTTCAGCTTGACGCGGGCCACCCAGCCGCTATCGAAGCGCTGCTCAAGCTCCAGCAGGTAGTCCTGGGTGGTCCAGTCGGCACGGCTCCAGTTCGGCTGCGGGTTGGTGGCACGGGACGCCTGGGTCAGTTGCCCTGTCGTCCAGGCCGGCAGCCCGATGTAAGGCGCCCGGGTCCGGTCCTCCTGTGCCGTGACGGCCAGGGACAAGGTGGTGGAGGGGCTCAGATCCCAGTCCAGGGTCGCATAGCCGACCCACTTGCTGGTGGCGGTCCGCTCGTAGAAATACTGGCGGTCGGTCAGCGACACCACGGCGCGTCCACGCACCGTTCCGCTCTCGTTGAGGGGGCCGGTGAGGTCCACATCCCCCTGGGTGGTGTTCCACGAACCGAAGCTGAGTGCCCCGGAGAGTGCCACCTCATCCTTGGCGCGCTTGCGCACCAGGTTCACGACACCGCCGGGGTCGCCGCTGCCGCTGAAGATCCCGGCGGGCCCGCGGAGCACTTCGACCCGCTCGTAGATGGAGAGATCCAGCTGCGACTTGCCCGACAAGGCGTTGTAGACCGGGATGCCGTCATGGCTCAAGCCCAGCGCATACCCCCGGGAACGGTACTGGCTCTGGGTGGTGTCATTGGAGATCACGGTCACACCCGTGGCCTGGTTGAGCGCATCGGCCAGGGTCCGGAGATTCTGGTCCTTGATCCGCTGTTCGGTGATCACGGTGACCGAAGCAGCGATCTCCTGCGGCTTGAGCAACTCCTTGCCACCGACACTGGCATCGCTGGCGTAGCCGGGCTGGGTGTTTCCTGTCGTCACCTTCACGGTGTCAAAGGCTGCGCCGGCCCCTTTTTCGGTGCTCTGGCCGTAAGCCGGCGCAGCAAAGGCCGCCGCCACCGCGACAGACAGGGATGTGACTCTGAACAGGCGTGTTCTGGAAAGCTGGCTGGATTTCATGTCGAGTTCCACCAAGAAAGTTGAGGCAAAGCTCCGCCACGACGCGCCCTGCGCGCCATGGCCTGCGGTGAAGTGAAGCGGGAGAAGAAAAAGGAAATGAAAAGGGAGCGGTGCGAGGGGGACGCGCAAACGGGCAGGGCGCCGGAGCAGCGCCCGCCGGCTCAATCCACGATGGAGAAGCCGGTCTGCTCGATCCGCTCGCGAATCCCCGCCGCATTGATCCGCACCGGGTCGAAGCTGACGGTCACCCGCTTGGCTTCCAGGACGATGTTGCTCGACTGGATGCCCTCCGTACCGTCCAGGGCTTTCTGGAGGCGTCCTGAACAGCCGCCGCAGCGCATGCCGTCAACGGTCAGTTCGAGAATGTTGCTGATGTACTGGCTCATGATTGGGTCCTTGTTGAGTTGAATGAAAAACGGATTGCGTCCGTGCGTTCAGCGGCCGCCTTTGGGGCGCCACCGGTTGAGCAGCAGGGAATTGCTGACCACCGACACCGAGCTGAGCGCCATCGCCGCCCCCGCCAGCACCGGATTGAGCAATCCGAAGGCCGCCAGGGGAATGCCGAGGACGTTGTAGATGAAGGCAAAGAAGAGGTTCTGGCGGATCTTGCGCAAGGTGGCCCGGGACAGGTCGATGGCGGCGGCAACGTGGCGCAGGTCGCCATGTACCAGCACCAGGTCGGCCGCCTCCACGGCCACATCCGAACCCCCGCCGATGGCAAAGCTCACATCCGCCGAGGCCAGGGCCGGCGCGTCATTGATGCCATCCCCCACCATCCCCACATGCGGGCCATGGATGGCCTGCAGGCGGCGCACCTCCCGGGCCTTGTCCTCCGGCAGGACCTCCGCGTGAAACTGGCTGATCCCGCACTGCCTGGCCACCACCTGCGCCGTCCGGGCGTTGTCGCCGGTCAGCATGACCACCTCGATACCCTGGTCGAGCAGTTGCCGGACCGCCTCCCGCGCCCCGGGGCGGACCGGGTCGGCGATCGCGATGGCACCGAAGGGAAGCCCATCCACGGCCAGCACCACCACGGTCTGCCCCGTGGCCCGGGCCTCGTCGATGCCCTCCGCCAGCCCTGCCGGCCAGGCCTCCGCGGCCAGCCCGTCGCCCACCCAGCGCGGCGCGCCCAGGCGGACCTCGTGGCCGTCGATGTGGCCGCGTACGCCCATCCCCGGCAGCGTCTCAAAGCCCTGCACCTCGGGGAGGGCCAGCTCGCGCCGGCCGGCCGCCTCGATGATCGCCTTGGCCAGCGGATGGGCCGAGCCCGTCTCCAGGGCTGCCGCCCAGGCCAGCAGGCGCGGCGCATCGGCGGGCTGCGGGGTGATCAGCGCCGTGACATCCGGCCGCCCCTGGGTCAGCGTGCCGGTCTTGTCCAGCACCAGCGCGCGCAACTGGCGGGCCTGCTCGATCACCCCCGCGTTGCGGATGAGAATGCCGGCCCGCGCCGACAAGCCCGTGCCGACCATGATCGCCGTCGGCGTCGCCAGGCCCAGTGAGCAGGGGCAGGCGATCACCAGCACCGCCACGGCGTGATTCAGGGCGGTGGCAAACTCGCCGCTCAGCCACCAGGTCAGCCCGAGGGTCAGCACCGCAATGGCCACCACCGTCGGCACGAAGACGGCCGCCACCCTGTCCACCAGATGCTGGATGGGCGCCTTCGAGCCCTGCGCTTCATCGACCATCCGGATGATGCGCGCCAGCAGGGTGTCCGCCCCAACCCCGGTTGCCCGCGCCCGCAGGACGCCGTTCTGATTGAGGGTTGCCGCATGGACCTGCTGCCCCGGGCGCTTGGGCACAGGCAGGCTTTCCCCCGAGAGCATGGACTCATCCACGCTCGACTCCCCGGCAATCACCTCGCCATCCACCGGCACGGCCTCACCGGCGGCCACCACGAAGACATCGCCCACCTTCACGCTGGCGGCATCCACCTCGATGACCTGGCCATCCCGCTCCAGGCGGGCCCGCTTGGGCTTGAGCCGCAGCAGGGCACCGATCGCCGACGAGGTCCTGCGCTTGGCCCGGGCCTCGAGCAGGCGCCCGCAGAGGATCAGGGTCACGATGGCCGCGCTGGCCTCGAAATACACGTGATCGTGCAGATCCAGCAGCCAGACAACGGTGCTGTACAGGTAGGCCGAACCGGTTCCCAGCACCACCAGCACATCCATGTTGGCCGACCCGCCGCGCAGCGAATTCCAGGCTGCCCGATAGAAGCGGCTGCCCGCCCAGAACTGCACCAGACTGGCCAGCGCCCATTGCCAGGCGCGGGGCAGCAGGTCGTCATGGGCCGGCGACAGCAGGTCCGCGCCGAACATGGCGACCATCTGCACCATAAAGGGCGCCGTCGCCAGCAAGGCCCACACGGCCCGGGTGCGCTGGGCCTGCCAGTCCCGCTCCTCCTTGCGGCTCCGCTCATCCAGGGCTTCGGCCTCCAGCTCGCCGATCTCGCTGGCACCAAAGCCGGCGCGGGTCACTGCGGCGATCAGGTCCGCGGACTGCACGTGTTCCGGCGAGAACTCGACCTTGGCCTTGGCCGACGCGAAGTTGACGCTCGCCCTCACCCCGGGCAGCTTGCCCAGCACCTGTTCGACCTGGTGTGCGCAGGCGACGCAACTCATCCCGTCGATCTGGAGGGTGAGGGCACGGTGTGCCGATTCGCTCATGGCCTGTCCTCCGGCAAGACCCGGCTGCAGCACGAGGCGGGCTCCAGGGTGGGCGGAGGAGCGGGCTCGGCGGGCGCCTCCGTGGCGGCCGCTGCCGTCCCCTTGGTGGCGTTCAGGATCGGGCAGCATTCCAGCTCCCCGTCGCCGGGGCAGGCCTTTACCAGCTCGGCCAGTTCGTCGCGGATGACGAGCAGGGCGTCGATGCGCTCGTTGATCTCCTGCAGGCGCACGCTGGCCAGGTGCTTGACGTTGCGCACGCCTTTTTCGCTGTCGTTGGAGAAGCCCAGCAAGTCCCGGATCTCTTCCAGCGTGAAACCCAGCTTCTTGGCCCGGCAGATGAACCGGACCCGCTCGACCGCAGCCGGGGTGTATCGACGATAACCGGCTGCAGAACGTGCCGGCGGTGGCAGCAGTCCCTCGCGCTCGTAGTAGCGGATCGTGTCGATCGATACGCCGGCCTGCTCAGCGAGGGTTCCAATGGTGAAGTGTTGAGTGTTCATGGAGCCAATTTCATCCCCGGACCCGACACCAGGGTCAACAAAGAAAAACAGATTTATTTAGTCGGCGCCTGGATAAGCCGCCCGTTTCCGCCGCGCCCTCCCTTGCCCTTCCCTGCGGGTGCCGGACTTTCCGCCCGGTGAGTAAAAAGCTTATCCCCTGAAGTGATGATGATCCCGGCGCAGGGCTGTGCTGCCGCTGTTGCCCTGGCAGCAGCCCGGGCCGCCCCGGCATGGCCTGTCTGATCCTGCTGCGCCGCCACATTTGTCTTTGGAATGAAGGCCTTCGGTACCCGTCGCCGTGCCCGGCGGCGCCTTGGCGCGCAAGTTGCAAACGGATGCCTGACCGTCCAATAACAACAAGGCCTCCATCATGTTGCGCTCTCGCCCTCTTCGCCCCAGCCTGCTGGCCCTCAGTCTTGCCGCCGCCTTCTCCGGGGGCGCCCACGCCCAGCAGGCCGCTGGCAGCGGTGTCGATCTGGACACCGTGATCGTCACCGGCACCCGCACCAAGGCCCGCACCGTCACCTCGTCCCTGTCGCCCATCGACCAGATCTCCGCGAAGGAGCTGGAGAGCAGCGGCGCCACCGAGCTGGCCACGGTGCTGGCCCGGCTGCTGCCGTCCCTCAACTTTCCGCGGCCCTCGGTGACCGATGCCACCGACGCGGTGCGCCCGGCCCAGCTGCGCGGCCTGTCCCCCGACCACACCCTGGTGCTGGTCAATGGCAAGCGCCGCCACACCACGTCCATCCTCAATTCCAGCGGCACCCAGGGGCGGGGCTCGGCGCCGGTGGATCTCAACGCCATCCCCCTGGCGGCGGTGGAGCGCATCGAGGTGCTCCGCGACGGCGCGGCCGCCCAGTACGGCTCGGATGCCATCGCCGGGGTGATCAACATCGTGCTCAAGAAGGGCGCCGAGGGCGGCGGGGTGGAGGCCAGCTTCGGCCAGTACAGCGAGGGTGACGGCACCCAGCACAAGCAGAGCGCCCACTTCGGCCTGCCCCTGTCGGACAGCGGCTGGCTGCGGGTGGCGGTGGAGAAGCGCGAACAGAATTCCACCAACCGTGCCCTGGCGGACTTCCGCAACCCCGCCGAGCCCCTGTACGGCAAGGTCAGCCAGCGCTTTGGCGACCCAGACAGCGATCAGGAGTCGGTCTTCCTCAACGGCCAGTTCGCCTTCAATGCGGACGTGGAGGCCTACTTCTTCGGCAACTACACCAACCGCAACACCCGCTCGGCGGGCTTCTACCGCGCGGCCCTGGACAGCCGCAACATCCGCGCCATCTACCCCAACGGCTACCTGCCCATCGAGGCCAGCAACAGCATCGACCAGGCCTTCGTGGCCGGGGTGCGGGGCGTGACCGACAGCGGCTGGCGCTGGGATCTGAGCGCCAACTACGGCGTCAACCGCTACCGCCTCAACATCGAGAACAGCCTCAACACCAGCCTGGGGGCGAGCAGCCCGACGCGCTTCTACGACGGCGAGCTGGAGAACGTGCAGACGGTGATCAACGCCGACTTTGCCCGGGAGTTCAGCGTCGGCGCACTGGCCGGCCCGCTGACCCTGGCCTGGGGCCTGGAGACCCGCAACGAGAAGTACGCCATCTCGGCGGGCGAGCCCAACTCCTACTTCGGCACCGGCGCCCAGGTGTTTGCCGGCTTCCGCCCGGCCGACGCGGGCACCAACAGCCGCAACAGCAAGGCCGTCTACGCCAGCCTGGAGGCCGACATCACCAAGAAGCTGAGCGGCTCGGTGGCCTTGCGCGCCGAAAACTACAGCGACTTCGGCGACGCCACCTCGGCCAAGCTGGCCGGGCGCTATGCGGTGTCGCCGGCGGTGGCCCTGCGCGGCACGGCGTCCACCGGCTTCCGGGCGCCGTCCCTGGTGCAGCAGTACTACTCGACCACCACCACCAGCTTCATCAGCAGCGTGCCCTACGACGTGCGCACCTTCTCGGTGTCCGACCCGGTGGCCCGCCAGCTCGGCGCCGAGGACCTGAAGGCCGAGAAGTCCACCAACTTCAGCCTGGGCGTGGTGCTGCAGCCGCTGCGCAACCTCACCACCTCCATCGACGCCTACCAGGTGGATATCCGCGACCGCATCGTGCTGTCGGAGAACCTCACCGGCGCGGCGGTGCGCAACTTCCTCACCGCCAACGGTTACCCCAACACCGACGGCGGGCGCTACTTCACCAACGGCATCGACACCCGCACCCGCGGCATCGACCTGGTCAGCACCTATCGCTTCGACCTGAACAGCCGGGGCCGGGTGGATCTGAGCCTGGGCTTCAACTACAACACCACCGACATCACCCACGTGGCCGCCAACCCGGCCATCCTGGCCCAGAACGGCCTGGCAGTGACGCGCATCGGGCGGGCCGAGACCGGGCGCATCACCAAGGGCGTGCCCTCGGACAAGCTCACCTTGGGCGCCGACTACGGCCTGGGGGCCTGGAACCTGCGCGGCCTGCTCACCCGCTACGGCGAATTCACCGCCTTCCACGCCAGCAACCCGGCCCTGGACCAGACCTTCAACGCCGCCTGGGTGCTGGACCTGGCCGCCAGCTACCGGCTGCGCAAGTGGACCTTCACCGCCGGGGTGGACAACCTCACCGACCGCTACCCCAACCGCCTCACCGCGGCGACCACGCCCAACACCGTGCTGCCCTATAGCCAGAGCTCGCCCTTCGGCTTCAACGGCCGCTTTGCCTACCTGAAGGCCGGCTACAGCTGGTAAGGCCGCCCCGGCCCGTGACCCGTGTCACGGGCCGGGAGCCGGATTGGCGAAGCCGGTCCACCTGGCGCCGGCTTCGTGCGTTCAGAACACAACAGGCCCCGGCGCAATCCGGCCCACTGACCCATTTCTTGATTCCGGCGACCATGTGCCAGCTCCTCGGGCTCAACAGCAACCTGCCCACCGACATCTGCTTCTCCTTCAAGGGTTTCAAGGCCCGGGGCGGTGGCACGGACGTGCATGGGGACGGCTGGGGCATCGCCTTCTTCGACGGCCCCGGGCTGCACATCGTCAATGAGCCGAAACCCTCGTGCCGCTCGCGGCTGGCGGAGATGATCAGCCACCACCCCTTTCCGGCGAGCAACATCGTCGCCCACATCCGCAAGGCCACCGTGGGGGCCGTGCGCCTGGAAAACACCCACCCCTTCGCCCGCGAGCAGTGGGGCAGCAACTGGGCCTTTGCCCATAACGGCACCCTGCTGGATTTCACCCCGGATTTCGACGGGAGCTTCCGGCCCGTCGGCACCACCGACAGCGAGCGGGCCTTCTGCTGGCTGATGCAGGAGATGCGCCGCCGCTTCGGCCACATCCGCCCGCCCCTGGAGGTGCTCTTCGACTGGCTGGGCGAGGCCGCCATCACCCTGACCCGCCACGGGGTCATCAACTTCCTGCTCTCCGACGGCGACGTGATGCTGGCCCACTGCTCGACCCGCCTGCACTACGTGATCCGCCAGGCCCCCTTCGGCGAGGTGCACCTGCAGGACGCCAACCTGGGCCTGGACCTCACCACCAGCCTCGATCCGGGCATGCGCTCCGTGCTCCTCGCCACCGTGCCCCTGACCCGCAACGAACACTGGGTCGCCATGCCGGCCGGCAGCCTGTGGGCCTTCCGCAATGGCGCGGTGCTGGCCACCGCCAACACCCTGGCCGGCCGCATCCCCGAGGGGGCCGAGGCGTGTTCGTGAGGTGACGGGGGGCTTCGGGGCGGGGGCGTAAGGGCGCTCGTTCCAGCGATGGGGTGTTGAGCGGGGTGAAAATATGCCGCCGGACAGGGCGGAGACTGCTTGCTTCTGTGTGTCCCAAGGGCTACATTTTAGGCAGATTTGCCTTGATTTGATGCCCGAGGGCTACATTGACTACGCTTTTCGATATCGCTGACATGCTCAAGACCGCCCGTCGAGAGGCCGGCTTGAGCCAGGATGAGCTTGCCCGGCGTGCCGGTGTCGCACGCACGACCGTGGCGCGCATGGAAACCCTGGCCAGGGGCGACATGAGCGTATCGGTGCTGCTACGTCTCCTCGAGGCCGCCGGCCATGACCTGAAGCTCGTCCGGCGCGGCCACCAGCGCACGATCGACGACATTCTCGCCGAGCAGCGCGGAGGTGATCTGTCGTGAGGCTCGATGTGCAGGTCGGTGGCCGGACCGTCGCCCAGCTTTATCGTGAGCGCGACGAGTACGTGTTGAAGTATCTCCCGGGCGCCGCTCCGGAGGACTTCGTCAGTCTGACCATGCCTGTACGCGAGGCGCCCTGGCGCTGGCCGCGCGATCTGCATCCCTTCTTTCGACAGAATCTTCCGGAAGGCTTCCTGCTGGCTGTGATTCGCGAAGAGTTTGGCCCCTTGCTTGACGGTACGGATCTGTCACTGCTGGCGATAGTGGGTGGCATGGGCGTCGGGCGGGTCACCGTAACGCCCGAGGGGGGCTCGCCCGGCGCCGACCTGACCCCCTTGCACATAGAGAGCTTGCTGAAAGAGGAGCACACCACCGCACACTTCGCGGCATTGGTGCGCAGATACGCCCGTGCATCGATTTCAGGAATGGTGCCGAAGTTCATTGCGCCGCAAGCCGACGATTTCGCGCCGGTCATGCCGCCGGGTAAGCCCACGCTTCGCACCAGTCGCTACATCGTCAAGGGGTCGGACGACAGCACTCCGTGGCTCGGCTTCAATGAGTTCTACAGCATGCGCGTCCTTGAGCGCCTTGAGGTGGTGCCGGTCGCCCGGACCCGGATGTCCGATGATGGACGCGTGCTGGTGGTGGAACGCTTTGATGTCAGCGAGCAGGGTGTTCCGACCCATGGCTTTGAGGATGCCTGTGCCTTGCTGGGGCTTCCTCCGCACGAAAAATATGCGACGACCACCGAGCGGGTTGTGCAGGCCACGCGTGCCTACATGCCGGCGGCCCGGATGCGAGCTCAGCTGGAGCACCTGGGCTGGCACCTGCTGACCAATTATGTGGTGCGCAATTCAGACTGCCATGCGAAGAACATCGCGCTCCACTACACCTCGCTGTCCGACGTGAGCTACACCCCTGTCTATGACATCGTGACCACACAGGCCTATCCCCGCTACGCCGCCAGTCCTCCCGCCCTGGCCGTTGACGGGCGGCAGGCCTGGGGGGCCGGCAAGACCCTCGAGCGATTCTTCAATTCGCGCCTCGGCATCCCTCCGCGACAGTACGCCGAGATGGTCGAGCGTTTGTGCGAGTCGGCGATTGCTGTGGGGGGCGAGGTGATTGAAGCTGCAAAGAACGAGCCGCGCTGGCGCAGTATCGCGAAGCAGATGGTGCATGCCTGGAACGAGGGTATTTCGTCCTTGCGTGATCCCAAGCGGGCACCGCAGTTCCGGGGGCTCGATGGTGCCATTACCGCGGCAGGCTTTTCCGATGCGGCTCCGCCTGATGGATCCCGCGTGGTCATCGGGCGGTCCGAGCTCCTGGCGTCGCCACGCAGGAAGCCTTAGGGGCTGTCCCGAAGACCGTCCCTAGCGTTCCGAGGCAGCCTGAACAGTTCGGCCAGGGCGGGGGCGTATTTGCTGGCGTCGGCGTGCTGGGCGTTGCGGTGGGTGCCGCCCTCCAGCAGCACGAAGCGTTTGGGTTCGGCGGCCGCGTCGAACAGGCGCCGGCCCAGGGTGGGCTCGATGAGGCGGTCCTTGTCGCCGTGCAGGACGAGCAGCGGCGAGCCGAGGCGGCTGACCTTTTCCACCGAGGCGAAGCGCTGGGTGATGATGGGCGTGATGGGCAGCCAGCCGAAGCTGAAGCTGGAAAACACGTCCGGGATGGAGGTGAAGGTGCCTTCCACGATCACCCCCTGTTCGTCGCTCACCTGGCTGGCCAGGTCGATGGCGATGGCGCCGCCGAGGGAGTGGCCATAGACATAGCGTGCCCGCCCGGGATGCTGCCGGGCCAGCCAGGCCCAGGCGGCGCGGGCGTCCTCGTAGGCCAGGGTTTCGGTGGGCCTGTCGGGGCTGCTCTTGCCGAAGCCCCGGTAGTCGATGCCAAGTACTGCAAAGCCCAGCTCCCGCAGCCGCCGGAAGCGGTAGGACGAACTGGTCACGTCCCAGCGGGCGCCGTGCAGAAACAGGATCACCGGTGCATCCGGGGCCCCGCTGGCGGCCTCCTGCCACAGGCCGTGCAGGCGCACCGGCTTGCCCGACTCTGTCGAGGTGAAATCTATCCAGCGCTCCTGCATGTCCGTCAGGGCCGGCGTGTCGATGGCCAGTTGCGCATCGGTGGGCCGGAAGATCAGGCTGCCCTGCAGGCCCTCGAAGCTCGCGCAGCCGACCAAACCCACCAGCGCGAGCAGGGTGGCGAGGGCGGTCCGGCAGCGGTGTCGGGCAGTCATCTCAGGGTGGGGTATCGCGTCTGCTTGGCCGACGGGGCAGCAGCCGGACCCAGAATGCCATCTCGAAGGCCACGCCGGCAATGACGAAGCCGGCGCTGCCGCTGTCGGCGCCGGCCGCGTAGAGGGCCAGGGCGGCGAGCACGAGGCCTGCGGTGGCCAGCGTGTGGATCATGGGAGCTCCGATATCGATGGGGCTGTGGGCTTACTTGCCGTCGCCGAACTTGTTGTCTGCCGTCTTGGCGTCGGCGGCGATCTTCTCGTTGGCTTCCCGTGCGGCCTGGGCTTCGCTGTTGATGGTCTGGCTGATCAGGTCACTGGTGGCCTTGATGTCGGCGTTGCCTTCCTTCTGCAGGCAGTCCAGCCAGGCGCGCTGGGTCTGGCGGTAGGTGTTCACCGCGCTGACGCTTCTGTTGAAGGCGTCGGCGTTCTTCAGGTCGAGGTTGACCGTGGCCGGGCGGGGGCCGCAGGCGTGGGCCCAGGTGCCGTTGTCGATGCGCCCGGCGTGGGCGGGCAGGGTGACGGCGGCGGCAAGGGCGAGCAGGGGGGCGGTGAGGCGGGGCATGGGTTTCTCCGGTGAGGGTCAGCTCTTGGCTGCGGATGGGCTTGAGGGCGTATTGTTGGCGGCGGCCTTGGGGCCGGCAGGCTTGTCGCCGGGGGGGGCCTGGCGGCCCTTGTCGGGCAGGGCCTTCGGGGTGACGGTTTCGCCTTCGGTGAGGAGGTCTGAGGGGCTGCTGACCAGGACTTCTCCCGCTTCCAGGCCGGAGAGGATCTCGATGTCCCGGCCCAGGTCGCGGCCTAGCCGGACCGGGACGAAGCGGATCCGGTTGTCGGCCGTCACGCTGATCACGCGGATGCCTTCCTGGCCGGTGACCAGGGTGTTGGTGGGCACCAGC
Organism: Zoogloea sp.; assembly: GCF_023150065.1. Taxonomy (GTDB): domain Bacteria; phylum Pseudomonadota; class Gammaproteobacteria; order Burkholderiales; family Rhodocyclaceae; genus Zoogloea. Next base: position 58,227 of record NZ_JAKLLN010000017.1, on the reverse strand, counting down.
AGGGCCTTCAGGCCGCTGGTCAGGCTCAGGCTGACCTGGGCGTAGCTGCCGGGCAGGAGCTTGCCGTCGGGGTTGGGCAGGACGAGTTCGACCTGGCGCGCGCGGCTGCCCGGGTCCAGGGCGCCGGCGGCATGGGCAACCCGGGCGTGGTAGGTGTGGCCGGGGTTCTCGGGCAGGCTGATGACCACCTCCTGGCCGGCGCTCACTTCGCTGGCGTACACCTGGGGCACCCAGATGGTGATGTGCAGGGGGTCGGTCTGGGCGATGGCGAAGAGTTCCTTGCCATTGGCGGCGATGAGATCGCCGATCTCGATGCTGCGCCGGGTGATGACGCCATCGAAGGGCGCCACTACCCGCCGGAATTCCTTCATCTGCTCGAAGCGGCGCAGGTTGGCCTTCACTGCGGCCAGGTCGGCCCGGGCCTGGGCCACAGCGCTGCGCTTCTCGTCCACATCCTGCTTGGCGATGCTGTCCAGGGCGTTGAGTTTTTCCCAGCGCACCAGGGTCTGGGTGGCCAGGTCGAGGCGCACCTGGACCTGATCGCGGGCTGCCTGGGCCTGGGCCAGCTCCTGATCCTGCTCGGGGGCGTCGATGGTGGCGAGAAGTTCGCCCTTCTTCACCCGGTCACCGATGGTCTTGTGCCAGGCCTTCAGGTAGCCGGCGCTGCGGGCGTGGATGATGGTCTCGCTGCGTCCGCGCAGGGTGGCAGGCAGGGTGACGGTGCGCTGGGCATTGCCCTGGCGGACCTTCACGGTGGAGACGTGGCGAACCGTGGCGCTGGCGGTGCGGGCCTCCAGGGCCCGGGCCTCCTGGTGCTCGAAGGCCAGGCGCAGGCCGCCGCCGGCCAGCAGCAGGCCAAGTACGCCCAGGCCGAAGAAGCGGGTGCGACGCATGCTCGGGCTGCCAGGGCTGTGTCCCGGCGTGACGGCAGGAGGGTCCGGGGGGTAGGGAGTGTGGGGGTCGGACATGGTCGGGTTTCCGGTGGTCGATCAGGCGGGCGCCGGGTGCCGCGGCAGGCTCCGCCGCGCCAGCCGCTGGTGCACGCCGGCAAAGATCAGGGGGACGAAGAGCAGAGTCGAGGCGGTGGCGGCGATCAGGCCGCCGATCACGGCCCGGCCCAGGGGGGCGTTCTGTTCGGCGCCTTCACCCAGGCCAAGGGCCATGGGCAGCATGCCGGCGATCATCGCGAAGGCGGTCATCAGCACCGGGCGCAGGCGGGTGGTGGCGGCTTCCAGGGCGGCGCCGGGCGGCGGTACGCCTTCGGCCAGACGCGTCCGTGCAAAGGACACCAGCAGGATGGAGTTGGCGGTGGCCACGCCCATGCTCATGATGGTGCCGGTGAGGGCAGGTACCGACAGGGGTGTGCCCCACAGGAAGAGGATCCAGGCAATGCCAGCCAGGGCGGCGGGCAGGGCGCTGATGATGACCAGCGGATCCAGCCATGACTGGAAATTGACCACCAGCAGCAGGTACACCAGCGCGATGGCCACGGCGAGGCCCAGGGCCAGGCCGGTGAAGGAGGCATGCAGGGTCTCCACCTGACCGCGCAGGACCAGATCGACCCCGCGGGGCAGCTTCGGCCGGATCTCGTCAAGCAGGCGTTCGATGTCGCGGCTGACGCTGCCCAGGTCACGGCCCTCCACGTTGGCGAAGACGTTGAACAGGGTCTGGGTGTTGTAGCTGGTCAGCGCCGGGGCCTGGGCCACCCGGGACAGGGACACTACGCTGCCCAGCTGCCGGGGTGCCTCGACCCCACTGCCCACCGGGGTGCGCATCAGCGCGTCCAGGCTGTCGAGAGCGGTCTCCGGGCTGCGCACGCCGATGGTGTAGGTGTTGCCATTGGCCGGGTTGAGCCAGTAGGCCGGGGCCGCCTGCATGCTGCCGGACAGGGAGATCATCACGTTCTGGGCCACATCGCGGGCCGACAGGCCGAGCTGCTGCAGGCGCGTGCGGTCCATGTCGATGGCCAGGGTGGGCTTGCTCCAGCGCTGGAAGACGTGGGCGTCGACGATGCCCGGAATCTGGCGCAGGCGGTTGTTGGTCTCCACCGCCAGGGGAATCAGCTCGGCGGGCTTGCCGCCGATGAACTGGATGTCGATGGGGGCTGGGGTGCCGAAGTTGAGGGTCTGGCTGACCTGGTCGGCGGGCTGGAAATAGAACTCGACGCCCGGGAAACGTGCCGGAAGCACCTCCCGCAGCCGGGTCATGTAGGCCTGGCTGGGCGCGTGGCCGGGGCGCAGGGACACCATGATCTCCGTGTCGGCGGTTTCCGCGGTGCCGGAGTTGCCGAACACGGTGTTGCGGGTGCTGTAGGGGCCGCCGATGATGTCCAGGATGTCGCCGAGCTCTTGTGCCGGAATGAGCTCACGGAGGGTGCTTTCCACCTGGTCCACCAGTTTCGGCATCTCCTCCAGGCGGGTGCCCGAGGCGGCGCGCAGGTGCAGGCGGAGCTGGCCCGCATCCACCGCCGGGAAGAGGTCCTGCCCGAGCAGCGGCACCAACCCGAGGGACAGCAGACAGGCTGCCGCGAAGGCGGTGGCGACGCGGCGGCGCTGCGTGAGAAGGGCCGCCAGCAGCACGCTGTAATGGGCCTGCAGGGACGAAAAGGCGGCTTCGAAGCGCAGATGGACCCGCCGGAACACGTTGCCGCCCCCACTGCGTGCCGGGTGGGCGCCATGGGTCGAGGCCATCATGTACATCACCAGGGTCGGCACCAGGGTACGTGACAGGATGTAGGAGGCGAGCATCGCAAATACCACCGCCTCCGCCAGGGGGACGAACAGGGAGCGGGCCACCCCGGTGAGGAAGAACATGGGCACGAAGACGATGCAGATGCACAGGGTGGACACGAAGGCCGGCGCCGCAATCTCCCGGGCGCCGTCGAGGATGGCCTGGCGGGGGCCCTTGCCCAGGGCCATCTGGCGCTCGATGTTCTCGATCTCGACGGTGGCGTCATCCACCAGGATGCCCACCGCCAGGGCCAGACCCCCGAGGGTCATCAGGTTGAGGGTTTCGCCGAGCAGGTAGAGCACGATCAGCGAACACATGATCGACAGGGGAATGGATACGGCGATGATGCAGGTGCTGCGCCAGTTGCCCAGGAAGAGCAGGATCATCGCGGCGGTGAGGGCTGCGGCGATCAGGGCTTCGTGGAGCACGTTGCCGATGGCTGCCCGCACGAACAGGGACTGGTCGAACATCAGCTGCACGTCGATGTCCTCGGGCAGCTTCTGGAGGATGCCGGGGATGGCCGAGCGCACGTTGTCCACCACTTCGAGGGTGGACGCCCCGCCGACCTTGAAGATGGAGGTGAGGATGCCCCGGTCGCCGTTCTGACGGACGATGGTGGTGAGGGGGCCGGCGCCGTCGCGCACGCTGGCCACGTCGCGCACCTGGATGGTCTGGCCGTCGGAAGTACGGATAGGGATCTCGCCGATCTGCGCCAGGCTGGCCACCGAGCCGTTGAGCGCCACGTCGTATTCGGTCTCGCCGATCCTGATGCTGCCGGTGGGCAGGGTCAAGGTCTGGGCGCCAATCGCGTTGGTGACGTCAGCGGGGGTCAGGCCCCGGGCGTGCAGGGCGGCGGCGTCGATGTCCACCGAGATCTGCCGGTTGCGCGCCCCGTAGGGGGCCGTCATCTCGATGCCCTTCTTCATCCGCAGGGTGCTGCGGATCACGTCATTGGTCAGCTCCGCCACCTCGGTTTCGGGCAGCGTGGCGCTGGACACCCCCAGCTGCAGCAGGGGCAGGTCGGTGGCCGAGTATTCCACCACCTGGGGCGGGGCCACCCCCACTGGCATGGAGCGGTAGGCCGAGTTGGCGGCGGCCTGGACCTGGGCCAGGGCGGTGCCGATGTGGGTGCCGGGCTGGAAGAAGACCTTGATCACTGCCACGCCATTTACCGAGAAGGACTCGGTGTGCTCCACGTTGTCTACGGACTGGGTCATGGCGCGCTCGGCCGAGCGTGTGATGCGGCTGTAGATCTCGGGCGCGGACAGCCCACCGTAGCCATACATCATCGCCACGACCGGGATGTCGATGGCCGGCAGGATGTCGGTGGACATCTTGCGCAGCACATAGGGCATGGACAGCAGGATGAGGAGCGCCATCACCAGAAAGGTGTAGGGGCGCCGCAAGGCGATATTGACGATCCACATGGGGCGGGAAGCGAAGGGCCGGGGGCACGCAAACCCCGGTTACCCGCAAATTCCGTTCCATGCCCGCCAGCCCAATGCCGGCGTGGCATCCGCCTTTTTTTCTGCCAGGGGGTTGTTGCCCTGGCAGCAGATCTGTTGGGGCGGAGTTGTGCCGGTAGCAGGCCGGCAGGGGCTGTTGACTGCTCCGCAGTGGAGTTGGGAAATCAGCAGAGCAGGTGGGCGGTTGCGTCCAGGGCAACAGCTGAGTCGCCTACCCGGGCCGAAAGGCCATGGGCGCAACAGGGTCGGAGTCTGCCCGCAAGCACTGAATAGGCCTGATAAATCAAATGAATGCCGGCTGCTTCAGGGGGGCCGGCGGATGCTGTCACGGTTTCTGGCACGGTGAATGCGATGGAAAGGCCTGGCGGTACGCATCCCGCGTACCGGACATGGCCTCGCTTCCGCGGGCCTTCATCTGCGAACCCGATCCCCGCCATGAATCCCAATGTTTCTGTGAAAACCTCTGCCAAGACCGTTCTCGCCGCCGCGCTCACCTTGACCACGCTGAGTGCCCTCGCCCAGGAAGCCGTGACCCCCGCCATCCCCGGCGTCGTCAATGCCGGTACCCGGATCGAGCTGATCAAGGACGGCTTCAAGGGCACCGAAGGCCCCATCGCCGCGCCGGATGGCAGCGTGCTGTTCACCGAGAACCAGAACGCCCGGGTCATCCGCATCGCGCCGGATGGCAGCACCTCGGTCTTCCTCGACAACACCAACGGCGTGAACGCCCTGGCCTACGCCCCCAACGGCGACCTGGTGGCGGTGCAGACCCTCGACCCCAAGGTCGGCGTGATCCTGCCCCTCGGCAGCGCCCGCACCCTGGCCGCCAAGGTGGACGGCGGGCTGGGCTTTGGCCGGCCCAACGACCTGGTGGTGGACCGCAAGGGCTTTGTGTATTTCACCGACTCGGGTGTGAATGCCAACGCCAACCCCAAGCCCGACACCAGCAAGATCGCCAAGCCGGCGGTGTACCGGATCTCGCCCGAGTTCGCCATCGAGCGTCTGGCCGGCGACATCGAGCGCCCCAACGGCATCCAGCTGAGCCCCGACGAGAAGACCCTCTACGTGGCCAACACCGCCGGCGAGCATGTGCTGGCCTATGACATCGCTGCCAACGGCAAGCTCGGCGCCAAGCGCGAGTTTGCAAAGCTGGAGGGCTTCCGTCAGACCGATAACGGCCCCACCAGCGGTGCCGACGGCCTGGCCGTGGATGCCGAAGGGCGCCTCTACGTGGCCTCCAATGCCGGCGTCCAGGTCTTCAGCCCCAAGGGTGAGGCCCTGGGTGTGATCGCCCTGCCCAAGCGCCCGCAGAACCTGGCCTTTGCCGGTCCGGGCAAGAAGACCCTCTACGTCGTGGGCAGCGGTTCAGCCTGGCGCATTCCGGTGCTGACCGCCGGCTACGCCGGTCGCGTCAAGTAATTTTCCCGTTTTTCCGGAGCCCACCATGAGCCTCAAGACCGCCGCCGATTTCAAACCCGAAGTGCTCCAGCTCTTCGACAAGTACGTCCACGGCCTCATCCCGCGCCGGGAGTTCCTGACCCGGGCCGGCCAGTACGCCGTGGCCGGCGTCACCGCCGAAGGCCTGCTCAACGCCCTCAGCCCGCGCTTTGCCGAGGCCCAGGAGGTGCAGCACAGCGACCCGCGCATCCAGGCACGCTACGTGGAATACCCCTCGCCCAAGGGCTACGGCACCCTGCGCGGCTACCTGGTGCAGCCGGCCGGCGCCAAGGGCAAGCTGCCCACCGTACTGGTGGTGCACGAGAACCGCGGGCTCAACCCGCACATCGAGGACATCGCCCGCCGCCTGGCCCTCGACGGCTTCATCGCCTTTGCGCCGGACGCCCTGTTTCCCCTGGGCGGCTACCCGGGCGACGAGGACAAGGCCCGGGAGCTCTTCCCCAAGCTCGATCAGACCAAGAGCAGGGAGGATTTCATCGCCGCCGTGGGCATCCTCAAGGGCCTGCCCCAGGGCAACGGCAAGGTGGGCGTCACCGGCTTCTGCTACGGCGGGGGCATCTCCAACTTCCTGGCCACCCGCATCCCCGATCTGGCCGCGGCCGTGCCCTTCTATGGCGGTCAGCCGCCGGTGGAGGACGTGGCGAAGATCAAGGCGCCGCTGCTGGTCCACTACGCCTCCGACGACGAACGCATCAACGCCGGCTGGCCGAAGTTTGAGGCCGCCCTCACAGCCGCCGGGGTGAAGCATCAGATCTACTTCTATCCCGACACCCTGCACGGCTTCAACAACAACACCACCCCGCGCTATCAGCCCGCCGCCGCCAAGCTGGCCTGGCAGCGCACAGTGGAGTTCTTCAGGACGCACCTCAAGGCCTGAGTGCCGCTCACGGGGCAATTTCTTCATCCCACCTTCAACCCAAACCTCATCCATCCGGAGCTTCAATGAAACAACTCGTCAAACCCCTGCTCGCCGTCCTCGCCCTCACCGCCGCCTCGGCCACCTTCGCCCAGCAGGCTCCCAAGCCCGAGCAGATCATCAAGTGGCGTCAGTCGGTGTATCAGGTGCTGGCCTGGAACAACGGCCGCATCAAGGCCAGCGTCGATGGCACCTACAACAAGGATGAAGTGATCCGCGCCGCCAACGCCATCGCCGCGATTGCCAACTCCGGCCTCGGCGCCCTCTACCCGGCCGGCACCGAAACCGGCAAGGGCTGGCGTGAAACCACGGTCAAGCCCGAGCTGTTCACCGACACCGCCAAGGCCGGCGAAGCCGCCCGCAAGTTCGTGACCGAATCCAACGAACTCGCCAAGGTCGCCGCCACCGGCGACGCCGCCGCCGTCAAGGTGGCCTTCGGCAAGCTCGGCGCCACCTGCAAGGGCTGCCACGACGACTTCCGCAAGAAGGACTGAAGGCGGATCCGTCTGCCTGAGTATCGGCGGGGTGTCGGAGCGCCCCGCCAGCTGACCCATCCACTCCGGGGAGGCGCATTTCCTCGCGGCTCCACTCCCCTCATTTCTCCCTCACCGGCTGCATTCTCCGCCCGCCGTTCTTCCGATGCCGGCCCCGCTCTCATCCCGATTGCAGTCTGTATCACCTGCCCGTACCGCCCGCTGATGAATGCCACGCAGCTGAAAAGGCAGCGTGCCTTGCCTGCAGCAGCTTCCACGGCCCCGAGCCTCCGGACCATTACGGATCGTGGGCCTGGATGCCCTCGAAAAACTCATTCAAGTGATTGATTACAAATGAATAGTTGTTTCGCCTGAGCTGGCGGGGAAGCGGCTGTTCCGATTGGCACGTTTGATGCCCTGAGTAGTGCTTACATCATAGTCATAAGAGGTATCTGCTCATGGGAAGAAAGCCGAGAAGTGCTGGGCAACAGCAGGCCAGTAAGGGGCAAGGGCGGGCCGCGGCACGCCGATTCGATCAGGGGCTGGCGGTGGCGCTGGGGACTGTCGCGCTGATATCGGGAAGCGGCACGGTCCTCGCCGCCGACGATGCCGAGGTGTCGGCGCTGCGTCGGGAGATCGAGGCGCTCCGCAAGGAGAACGCGACGCTGAAGGGCCTTGGGACCAGCGCCGCCGCACCGGTGCCGCTGCAGGCGGCCCCTGCCGAACCGGCTACGGCCGCCCGAGCGCCCGAGAAGGACGCTGGGACCGACAGCCTCGCCCTGGAGCGCGTGGTGGTGAGTGGCAAACGCGGCCTGCAGGCGGTGAAGGACATTCCCCTGTCCATCTCCGTAATCAGCGGCGAGGAGCTGAAGCGCGAGGATGCGGTGAGCCTCGACGCCATCACCAAGCGTCTTGCCAACGTGAAGTGGAACTACGGCAACAGCCAGACCAGCAACTACTCGATCCGTGGTATCGGCAAGATCGCCAACAACCAGGCCGCCGACCCGAGCGTGGGCATCTACGCCGACGGGGTGCCCTTTGCCTACAATCCGCTGGCCAGCTTCAATTTTTATGATGTGGATAGCGTGGAGGTGGCGCGCGGGCCCCAGGGCACGCTGTTCGGCAAGAACACCACCATCGGCTCCATCGGAATCAAGTACAAGCGGCCGTCCTTCACCCCGTCCTCGGAGGTGACGCTGGGCTTCTCCAAGTACGACGCCCAGGACTACGGCCACGCCAACGGCAGCCTCAAGGCGACGGCGGTGAGTACCGGTCCGATCGTCGATGATGTGCTGGCCTATCGCCTGTCCGTCAATGCCGACCGGGGCGGTGGCTGGATCATCAACAAGTACAACCCGGACAACCAGTACATCAATGCGGATCGGGTCTCGGGCCGGGTACAGTTCCTCCTCACGCCCACGGCGGATTTCAACGCCCGCCTGAGTCTGGAAGTGACACCACGGATGAACGAGAACGCCAACATTGGCTCCACCAACTTCTTCTTCCGGCCCACTCCGGCCTTCTACACCAACGGCGACGCCAACCTGGCCCTCACGACCGAGGGCCGCCTGTCCCGTGGATGGTTCACCCGCAACGCCAGCTACACCGTGGGGCGTGACTACCTGAGCCAGCGTGCCATCAACAGTGACAGCCAGCAGGGTCTCGTCACCGGCACCAACACCGCGCTGCTGGAGCTCAACTGGAACCCCTCCGACAAATACCAGCTGTCGTCCATCACCGCTTTCAAGGACTACTACTTCAATGCTTTCCGGGATGACGAGGGCACCGTGTTCGACGTGCAGACTGCGGCGGGCAACCACATCAAGTACCAGCAGATCAGCCAGGAGTTCCGGCTCGGTTCGCGGGTCGAGGGTGTGGTGGATTACCAGTTCGGCCTGCTGCTCCTGAAGAACGCCAACAGTACCGGCAGCAACGCCGTGTATGGCAGCGACGGCGGCGCGTGGTTTGCCACCAATTCCCAGTACGGACGGCTGGACGTAAATTCGGCCGGGCGGTCGCTGCTCACCGATTCCATCACCGACCTGTGGAAGCGTACCCCCAGCGACTCCCGCGGCCAGAGCACGGCCATCTATGCCAATGCGGACTGGAAGGTGTCGGAGCCCCTGACGGTGAATACCGGCCTGCGTGTGAGCAGGGAGGAGCGCCGGCTCACGTCGGCGGCCTACCTGGTGGAGCAGGGCTACGGGAGCGACCTCGGCGGGGCCAACAACGGCGGTTTCGACTCGGATGCGTCGGGCAACCTGGCGGCAACGAACACCGCCGCCCAGCTGCTGATTGCCAACCGGGTGTCTCAGCGCTACTTCGGCAAGACTTATGGCAGCCTTTCCGCTGCCGAACGGCGTCAGGTCGCCGACGCCAAGTCGATCCGCCAAGGTCGGGTGGGCACTTTGTATGACAGCTTCGAGGCCGGTGTGGTGAACAGCACGCTGTACACCTGGGCCTTGTCGCCCAAGTACAAGTTCAACGAGAACGTTACCGGATACGTGTCCTATCGCCATGGCGAAAAGGCCGGCCTGCCGGGCGTGCTGTCCACCACGGGTACCCCGGTGTCCTATGAAATCAAACCCGAGAAGAACGATGCCTTCGAGATCGGGGCCAAGGCCAATCTGCTGGGCGGTGATCTGGTGGTGAATTCAGCCATCTATCTGAACAACATCCGGGATTACCAGCAGACGGTCTTCTTTGTGGACGAGACTGCCACGGCGCTGCTGCGGCAGACCGATCCCAATGCCACCATCCAATACACTTCGGGCGCGGGGAACGTGCCCAAGGTGCGGGCGCAGGGGGTGGAGCTGGACGCTGTCTATACCGGCTTCCGGAATATCCAGTTGCGGCTGGCAGGTGCATACAATGATGCGCACTACGTACGCTTCGAGAGGGCGGCCAACCCCGTGGAGCGGGCAAATGAGGGGGCGTTCCGGGATATCTCGGGCCACACCCTGCCCGGTGCGTCCTTGTGGAGTTTCGACCTGGGGGCCAACTACAATCGCCCGGTGTTGGGCGACAAGGTCTTCCACGCATCAATCAACACGGCTTACCTGAGTCGTTACAACTCCGACAACTCATTGTCGAACTATGCGTGGATCCCGGACCATTCGATAACCGATGTCTCGTTTGGCATAGGCCATGGGCGCGGCAAGTGGGATCTGAACGTCTTCATCAAGAACGTGCTTGACGACGATACCGTGCGCAATCGAACCTGGAATGCCTATGCGCCTGGCTTCCCGCGTTTGTTCGGCATCACCTTCAGCAGCCGGCTCTAGCCCCGCCCCCGGGCAGCCTGGCCTGCGGGGCTGCCCGAAACTCAACAACGGGTGTTGATTGGTCAGCAACCGGACAGCGTGGCGGCCCGGCTGCCGTTTCATCGGTCCGGCCAAGTCCTTGATGTGATGGACTTAGGCTGCCGTCAGCGGGTACGGAACGGAAATTGCCTTCGCTTTGTACTCTTCCCGGGCAGTCGTCCCGGAAATCATTCGAGACAAGGATGACATCGTGAAACCCGTCCACGCTCTTGCCGCATTCGTTCTGGCGAGCACCTTCGCCTCCGTCCGTGGCGAAACCATCCGGATTCCCGAGGGAATCGTCCTGGAGACCCCTGCCACCCTTGAACTGACTTACCAGAATGTGCCGGCCTACGATGCATACAAGAAGGTGATCGTAGGCTGGGACAATGGCAAGCTGCTCTATGTGATCGACGTAACGCGCCTGCCCGCTGGCGCAAACGACCCCGAGCATTACCTTGATCGGCTGCTCCTGGATATCGGTGGCAATAGCGTTGGCCGCGCAGTGAACGTGCGTAGCAAGGGCCAGTACCCGGCCATGGGCGGGCTCGCTGCCCACTACGTCGATTACCGCTTCGTTCCCGTCGGCAGTGAGCGCGCCCAGCATCAGGTCGTGCATTTCCTCACCGATTCACGGATCTCTTTCACGGTCTTCGTCTCTGTGGTGGATACCGCTGCCACGGGGCGTGCTCTGAAGGACTCCATGACGCTGCTGAAGACAGCCACGCTGACCGTACCGTCGTCACCGAGGCCGGTTTCTGCCATCAGTGAGGTGAACCCGCTCGTCGGGAGGTGGGTCGCGAGCCGCCGCAACGCCGCCGGGCTCAACGTGGAGATGGTTACCGAGATCAACGCGGATCGCAGCTTTAAGGGCCAGGGCTCACTCAACGGCGAGGTGGTGGTGGAGTATTCCGGTACATGGAGATCGGACGGCAAGACCATCGACTGGAACTACCAGCACAGCTCGCCGCCCTTGCAGGAGCGCTTCCGCCAGGACAGCGACACGATCCTGTCTCTGGATGGAAAGAGTCTCGTCGTGCGGTCCCGGGAGAGCGGTGTGACACGCAGCCTGGCGCGGGTGGAGTGAGCGGTGTTGTGACGTCCGCCGGATACCCGCTCCCGGCAAACCTCTCCTGGCCTTGCTCCCGATCAACGGCTTCGCACCTGATTGCCGGGGCCGGGCCCGGCAATCAGGTGCGAAGGGCTCAGTTGGCGGCGGCGCGGGGGGCTGGAGCGGTGATGCGGGCCACCTTGCCGCCCTGGTCCTCGTAGTCGAGGGAGCCGGCGGCGCCAGCCACCTTGTAGCCGAGGCCGGTCAGCTTGTCGCCGACGGCGCCAGCCCGGTGGGCGTGGTTCGACACCGTGACGATGACCCGGTCGCGGGGGATGTAGTCGAGATTCTTCTCCACGTCGGCCGCCTGGATGCTCAGGAAGGCCGGGAAGCTTCCCTTGCTGATGAGCTCGTCGGGGCGGCGCACGTCGAGTACCACCACCTTGCCCGGCTTGGCCAGCAGGGCGTCGATCTCGGCGCGGCTGAGCTGCTTGGTCTTGTAGGTCCAGGGCGGGGCAACGTAGGGCTTGGCGGCGGCACCCGGCTGGGCCGGCGCGGTCTGCTGGGCGAAGACGCTGGTGGTGCCGGCGGCAAGCAGGGCGGCGAGGAGGAGAGCGGTTTTCATGATGTCTTTCTTGGCTGGATATTTTTGAAGTGTCGGGAGGCGCCTGACGGCGTGTCCTCCAGTTGTTAATTGCAACATTCGCGCCGGCCTTGGGGTGGTGGGGAAGACGGGCAAGGCATTGATCTGTCGTGGGTTTTGTTTTTCAGCGCGGGGGTGGGTCGGGGCCGGCTGCTGCGTGCCCATCAGGCCTGCCCTGCGGGCTGCTGCGCTCCGTGCATCCGCGGGAGATGCGCTTGCGCTGACGATGAGGCCGGCTTGCGTCGCCCGCGGTGCGGTCGGCTGGGCAGCAGCGCTTCCATTAATGACTGCCAGAAGGCGGACCAGGGTGGCGTGCGGTGTGCGTCGGTGGGTTTCATGTTTCGTGGACTCCTCGCTTGACCGCCTCTCTTTTGCAAGTCCGGGGCCAGCTTGCCCCTGGCATCGGGAAAGGCGTGCCCGGGCCCGGGATGGCAGCGGTTTGCGTGGCTTGGCCAGGTGCCTGAACGGGGGGGCGAGAGGGTTGGGCTGTTGCGCGCCGAACAGCCGGGCAGCGGAATGTCTGCGATTGCAGCAGCCGGGTCGGCGGTTGGGGGCGGCAAGGCTCCATCCGGCAGGCTTGCGGAGATCGGCCCGATCCTTCCAGGCGGTCCGGCCTTTCCCCACTCCTTCAGGTAATCGTCCGATTCGCCGAACACTGGGATGCCGCGACTCTGCCCTGAGTAGCGTTCGCCCTCGTGGGGTCGAATGGCCTGGCCATTCGACCCCACGTAAAGGCCCGGCTGGATCTACCGGCGGGCCTGCTTTGCGGCCAGCAGACCCGCCGCGTCCCCGACGATGTTGACCGCTTCGTCGAGAGGGGTGTCCTTGCGGCCCTTCAGCGCCTTCTCGGAGTCGAGTTCGGCGCTGAGGCTGCGTTCGCCGGACTGCAGACCGTCGTCGCGGAGGGCGGCGGCGTCCTGGGTGTTGCGGGCGCGCAGACGGGCTTCGCGGGCGTCCTTCTCCTTGCGGCGCTCGGCCTCGACCAGGGACAGGCTGCGGGCGGCCTTGAGGCGGAGTGCCTCGGCGACGTCGTCCTGCAGTTCCTTGAAGGCCTTGTCGCTCTGGATGCGGGTGTCGTGGCGGCGCTGGAGTTCGGGCAGCACGCTGCCCAGGGTGCCGGCCGGGGTGTAGCGGGCGGCGGGGATCTCGCGCCAGGGCAGGGCGTTGTCGAAGGCGGTCTCGCCAAACTCCGCGTCGTCGAAGGCCGAGGGGAAGCGGATGTCGGGGGTCACGCCCTTGAGCTGGGTGGTACCGCCATTGACCCGGAAGAACTGGGCGATGGTCATCTTCAGCTCGCCGTAGCGGGGGGTGTCGCTGCGGGCGATCTGGTCGAGGTTGATGAGGGACTGGACGGTGCCCTTGCCGAAGCTGGTCTCGCCGATGATGACGGCGCGCCCGTAGTCCTGCAGGGCGGCGGCGAGGATCTCGGAGGCCGAGGCGGAGCCCCGGTTGATCATCACGGCCATGGGGCCGTCCCAGGCGGTGCCGGCTTTCTCGTCGCTTTCCACCTCGATCTTGCCGTCGGCCCGGCGCTGCTGCACGACGGGGCCCTGGTCGATGAACAGGCCGGTCAGCTCCACGGCTTCGCGCAGGGAGCCGCCGCCGTTGTTGCGCAGGTCGAGGATCAGGCCATCCACCTTGTCCCCTTTCAGCTCCTCGATCAGGCGGGCCACGTCGCGGCTGGCGCTGCGGTAGTCCTTGTCGCCGCTGCGGCGGCCCTGGAAGTCTTCGTAGAAGCCGGGCAGGGTGATCACGCCGATGCGCGGGCCGCTGTCACCGGGGCCGGCGTTGAGCACCTTCTTCTTTGCCGCCTGCTCTTCGAGGCGGATGGTGTCGCGGACCAGGGTGATCTGCCGGTGGGCGCCGTCGGGGCCGGCGTCGGCGGGCAGGATGTCGAGCACCACCGGGGTGTCCTTGGTGCCGCGGATCAGCTTGACCACTTCGTCCACCCGGTTGCCGACCACGTCGGTGAGGGGCGTGTCGGGCCCCTGGCCGACGCCGACGATGCGGTCGCCCACGGCCAGCTTGCCGGAGCGCGCCGCCGGGCCGCCGGGGGACAGCTCGCGAACGGTGATGTACTCGTCCCGCTCCTGCAGTACGGCACCGATGCCCACCAGGGACAGGCGCATGGTGATGTCGAAGGAGTCCGCCGAGCCCCGGCCCAGGTAGCTGGTGTGGGGCTCGATGGTGCCGGTGTAGGCGTTCATGAAGATCTGGAAGACGTCGTCGCCACGCACCCGGCGGCTGCGGGCGAGGGCATTGTCGTAGCGTTTGCCCAGGGTCTCGCGGATGGCCTTGTCGTCCTGGCCGGCGAGCTTGAGGCGCAGCCAGTCGTTCTTGACGCGCTTGCGCCACAGGTCACGGGCCTCGGCGTCGTCGGCCGGCCAGGGGGCCTTGCTGCGGTCGAGGGCGATGCTCTCCGGCGTGGTGAAGTCGAAGCTGGCTTCGAGGAGGCTGCGGGCGTAGGCGAGGCGCTCGGCGTTGCGGGCGGCGAGGCGCTCGTGGATGGCGAAGGGGGCCTCCAGGCGCCCCAGCAGGATGGCGTCGTCGAGGCTGCTGCGCCAGGGCTCGAAGGACGCGATGTCGGCCTGGGTGAAGTAGAGGTGCTCCGGGTCGAGGTTCTTGAGGTAGCGCTCGAAGATGCGCGCCGACAGCGCGTCATCGAGGGGCTGGATGGCGTAGTGGTAGCGGCTCAGGAACATCGACCCCAGGTAGGCGGCCTGGGCCTGCTCCGGGGTGGGCAGGAGGCGCGGGGGGGCGTCGTCGGCATGGAGCGGGGCGGCGAAGGCGAGGGCCAGCAGGGTGCCGAGCACGAGGCGTTTCATGGGGCGGATGTCCTGGACGGGGGGCGGAGGAGGGGCAGCTTACTACCAGGCGGGCGCGGCCGGGGCGGCCTGGGCCGGCGCCGGAGCGGGGGCGGGCAGCAGGGCACCGGCGGCGGACAGGCCCGCGGCACCGGCGATGACGGCTGCCACCAGGAAGGCCACCAGCCCGCCGCCCCGCCGCGTGGCGGCGGGGGCGCCGTGGCGCGGGGTCAGGTCGCTGGCGGTCCAGCCGGTGAGCATGGGTTTCACGAGGTTCTCTTTCTTGACGTGCAGGTAGAACACGATGGCCCCCACGTGCAGCGCGATCAGGGCCAGGAGGCCATTCTGCAGCCACGCGTGCCAGGTGTGGAAGCGGTCGGAGAGGTCCTTGCCCACCCAGTCGGCAAAGGGGCCCTGGTAGGCGATGTCGTCATTGGTGAACAGGCCGGTGGCGGCCTGGGCGGCGATCAGGCCGAGCAGGGCCAGCACCGACAGGGCGCCGACGGGGTTGTGGCCGATGCCGCGCCACTCGCCCCGCAGGTAGGCGCGGATGGCGCCGGGGCCGCGCACGAAGCTGGCAAAGCGGGCGGTGGCGGTGCCGATGAAACCCCACACGATGCGGAACACCACCAGCCCGACGATGAAGAAGCCGGCCCGGCCGTGCCAGTCGATGAGGTTGCCGCCGAGGGTGCCGGAGACGTAGGCAAAGGCGATGCTGGCGACGAGCAGCCAGTGGAAGAGGCGGATGGGCAGATCCCAGACACGTTGGCGATGCATGTGATGACTCCGGAAAGGGAAGGAGGGAAGGGTTCAGGGCTGGTCGCCGCCGGTGGCCTTGAACAGGGCCACGCTGCCGGTGAGGCGGCGCACCAGGATGTCCAGGCGGGCCCGCTCGGCGTTGAGGGCGACGGTCTGGGCGTTGGTGACGTTGAGGTAGCTCACGGTGCCGGCCAGATACTGGTTGTTGACCAGCGCCAGGGATTCGGTGGCAGCGGCCAGGGCTTCGGCCTGGGCCTGGGCTTCGGCTTCCAGGATGCGCAGGGCGGCGAGGTTGTCCTCGACCTCCTGGAAGGCGGTGAGCACGGTCTGGCGGTAGCTGGCCACGGTTTCGTCCCAGCTGGCGATGGCCTGGGCCTTGCGCGCCGAGCGGGCGCCGGCGTCGAAGACGCTGAGAGCCAGGTTGGGGCCGAGGGACCAGAACTGGTTGGGCAGGGACAGCACCCGGGCCAGGGCGCCGCTCTGGGTGCCGGCGGTGGCGCCCAGGGTGAGGGTCGGGAAGAAGGCGGCCTGGGCCACGCCGATCTGGGCGTTGGCGGCGGCCACCCGGCGTTCGGCGGCGGCGATGTCGGGGCGGCGCTCCAGCAGGGTGGAGGGCAGCAGGCCCGGCACCGCCGGCAGGGCGGGCAGGGTGCTGGCCGGGGCCAGGGCCAGGTCGGCGGGGGGCCGGCCGGTGAGTACGGCGATGGCGTGCTCCAGCTGGCGGCGCTGGATGCCCAGGTCGATGAGCTGGGCCTGGGCCGTCTTGAGCTGGGCCTGGGCCTGGGTGACGTCGGCCCGGGCGGCGACGCCGGCGTCGAAGCGGTTGCGGGTGATCTCGGCGGAGCGGGTGTAGGCGGCCACCGTGCGTTCGAGCAGGGCGTGCTGGGCGTCGTTGATGCGCAGCTGCAGGTAGGCCTGAGTGACGGCGGCCTGGGTGCTCAGGCGGGCGGCCTGCAGATCGGCGGCGCTGGCGGCGGCGCTGGCCTGGGCGGCCTCGCCGCTGCGGGCGATGCGGCCCCACAGGTCGGGCTCCCAGCTGGCGGCGAGGCTCAGGCGGCTGGTGTTGCGGATGGGGGCGCCGGCATTGGCCGTGGTGCCGCCGGTGGTGGTGGTGCTCACGCCCTGGCTGCGGGTCACCCCGGCGGTGGCGTTGAGGGTGGGAAACTGCGCCGCCTGGGCCGCGTCGAGCAGGGCGCTGGCCTGGCGGTAGCGGGCCTCGGCCACCCGGATGTTCTGGTTCGAGAGGTCGGCCTGTTCCACCAGCTGGTCGAGCTGGGGGTCGCCAAAGTGCTTCCACCAGGCGCCGGCGGCGGGGGCCTGGGCCTGGGGGGCGGTGGCGGCGGCGAGCTTCCAGCCGTCGGCTTCGCGGAACTGGGCGGACACGGGGGCGTCCGGGCGGCGGTAGTCGGGGCCGACGGCGCAGCCGGCCAGGAGCAGGGCGGCGGAGAGCAGGGCGAGGCGGGGTTTCATGCGGACAGGGGCGTGGTGGTTCATGGCTGCAGGGGAGGTGTCGCGGGCAGGCCCGGGGTGCGGCGGCGGCCCAGGGCCAGGCGCAGGCGGTCGAGCTGGAGGTAGACCACGGGCGTGGTGTAGAGGGTGAGGATCTGGCTGAGGACGAGGCCGCCGACGATGGTGATGCCCAGGGGCTGGCGCAGCTCGGCACCGTCGCCCACGCCGAGGGCCAGGGGCAGGGCGCCGAACAGGGCCGCCACGGTGGTCATCATGATCGGCCGGAAGCGCAGCTGGCAGGCCTCGAAGATGGCGTCCCGGGGCGACAGGTCGCGGGTCCGTTCGGCTTCGATGGCGAAGTCGATCATCATGATGGCGTTCTTCATGACGATGCCGATGAGCAGGATCACCCCGATCAGGGAGATCACGCCGAACTCGGTGTTCGACAGGATGAGGGCGAGGATGGCGCCGACGCCGGCCGAGGGCAGGGTGGACAGGATGGTGACCGGGTGCATCAGGTTCTCGTAGAGCATGCCGAGGATCAGATACACCGCCACGATGGCGGCGAGGATGAGCAGGGGCTGGCTCTTGAGGGAGGCCTGGAAGGCCTTGGCGTTGCCCTCGAAGCTGCCATGCACCGAGCTGGGTACGCCGATGCGGGCCATCTCCAGGCGCACCGCGTCGGTGGCTTCGGACAGGGACACGCCCAGGGGCAGGTTGAAGGAGATGGTGGTGGCCACGCTGCCGCCCTGGTGATGCACGGCCAGGGGCATGGTGCCGGCCTCCCAGCGGGCGAAGGCGGCCAGGGGCACGCGGTTGCCGGCGGGGCTCACCACGAACAGGTCGTTGAGGGCCTCGGGGCTCTGCAGGTGGCGCTGCTCGGCCTCCAGCACCACCCGGTACTGGTTGAGGGGGCCGTAGATGGTGGATACCAGGCGCTGGCCGAAGAGGTCGTTGAGGGTGGCGTTGACCAGGCGCTGGTTGAGGCCGAGGCGGGCCATGGCGTCCCGGTCCACGTGCAGGTAGGTCTGCTCGCCCTTGTCCTGGCGGTCGGAGCTTACGTCTTCCAACTGGGGCAGTTTGCGCATGGCCTCGCGGATGCGTGGCTCCCAGGTCTTGAGGGTCTGCAGGGAGTCGGACTGCAGGGTGAATTCGTACTGGGCGCCGGACATCCGCCCGCCGATGCGGATGTCCTGGGCGGCGACCAGGAACAGGCTGGCGCCGGGCTCGCGGGTGAGCCGGCCACGCAGGCGGGCGATCACCTGGTCGGCATTCACGTCGCGCTCCGCCAGGGGCTTGAGGGTCACGAACATCATGCCGCTGCCGCCCCGGGGGCCACCGCCTCCGCCCCCGCCGGCGTAGCCCACCACGTTGTCCACCGCCGGGTCACTCTGCACGATGGAGACGAAGCGGGCCAGCTTGCCCTGCATGGACTGGAAGGAAGTGCGCTGGTCGGCATCGATGAAGCCCATGATTCGGCCGGTGTCCTGCTGGGGAAAGAAGCCCTTGGGCACGACGCCGTACAGGTGGATGTTGAAGGCCACCGTGGCCAGCAGCACCGCCAGGGTCACCCAGGGGTGGCGCAGCACCAGGGCCAGGCTGCGGCCGTAGCCGGCGATCAGCGCGTCGAGGGCGCGGGTGGCGAGGGACGGGCGGCGGCGGGCGGCATCGGGCGGCGGGGTGCGCAGCAGGTGGGCGCACATCATCGGGGTGAGGGTCAGGGACACCACCAGGGACACCAGGATGGCCGCCGACAGGGTGATGGCGAACTCCCGGAACAGGCGCCCGACGATGCCGCCCATGAGGAGGATGGGGATGAACACGGCGACCAGGGACAGGCTCATGGCCAGCACCGTGAAGCCCACCTCCCGCGCCCCCTTGATGGCCGCGTCGAAGGGGCGCATGCCGGCCTCGAGGTGGCGGGAGATGTTCTCCAGCACCACCACGGCGTCATCCACCACGAAGCCGGTGACGATCACCAGGGCCATCAGGGAGAAGTTGTTGAGGGAGAAGCCGCACAGGTACATCACCGCGAAGGTGCCGAGCAGGGACACCGGCACGGCCACGCTGGGGATGAGGGCGGCCCGCGCGTTACGCAGGAACAGGAAGACCACCATGATCACCAGGGCTACCGACAGCAGCAGGGTGTGCTGCACCTCGCGCAGGGACGAGCGGATGGTGAGGGTGCGGTCGGCCACCACGTCGAGCTGGATCTCGGGGGGCAGCTCGGCGTGCAGCAGGGGCAGGATGGCCAGGGCCCGCTCGACGGTCTCGATCACGTTGGCGTCGGGCTGGCGGTTGACCAGCAGGATCACCGCCGGCTTGTCGTTGGCGAGGCCGATGTTGCGGGTGTCCTGCTCGCCGTCGAAGACCCGGGCCACGTCGCCCAGGCGCACGGCGGCGTTGTTCTTCCACGACACGATGGTGGGGACGTAGTCGGCGGCCCGGGTGGCCTGGTCGCTGGCGCCCAGCTGCCAGTGCTTCTCGCCGTTCTCGAGGCTGCCCTTGGGGCGGGTCACGTTGGCGGCGTCGATGGCCTGGCGCACGCTCTCCACGCCGATGCCGGCGGAGGCCAGGGTGGCCGGGTCGACTTCCACCCGCACCGCCGGCAGGGAGCCGCCCCCCAGGTTGACCTGGCCGACGCCCTTCACCTGGGCCAGGCGCTGGGCCAGCACGGTGGAGGCCAGGTCGTACATACGGGCCCGGGAGATGCTGTCGGAGGTCATGGACAGGATCAGTACCGGCGCGTCGGAGGGGTTGATCTTGCGGTAGCTGGGGTTGCCCGCCATGCCGCTGGGGAGCTGGGCGCGGGTGGCGTTGAGGGCGGCCTGCACGCTCTTGGCGGCGCTCTCGATGTTCTGGTCGAGGTCGAGCTGCAGGGTGATGCGGGTGTTGCCCAGGGAGCTGGTGGAGGTCAGCTCGGTGACCCCGGCGATGGTGCCAAGGGCGCGCTCCAGGGGCGTGGCGACGGTGGCCGCCATGGTCTCGGGGCTGGCGCCGGGCAGGCTGGCGGACACCGTGAGGGTGGGGAAGTCCACCTGGGGCAGGGCCGCCACCGGCAGCAGCCGGTAGGCCACCAGCCCCACCAGGGCGATCGCCAGGGCCAGCAGGGAGGTGGCCACCGGGCGGCGGATGAAGAGGGCCGACAGGCTCATGGCTGGCGCCCTTTCGACGGGGGGAGGGCGACTGAAGTCGCCCCTGCGGGGGAGGTGGGGTTGTGTAGGGGCGACTTCAGTCGCCCGCGGAGCGGGAGCAGCGGCGCGCGGATCATGCGAAGGCGGCCTTCCAGCGGCGGGCGGCCCGGTCGAAGGCCAGGTAGATCACCGGGGTGGTGAAGATGGTGAGCACCTGGCTGAGCAGCAGGCCGCCGACCATGGTGATGCCCAGGGGCTGGCGCAGCTCGGAGCCGACGCCGCTGCCCAGCATCAGGGGCAGGGCGCCCAGCAGGGCGGCCAGGGTGGTCATCAGGATGGGCCGGAAGCGCAGCAGGCAGGCTTCGCGGATGGCCTCGACGGGCGACTTGCCCTGCTCGCGTTCGGCCTCCAGGGCGAAGTCGATCATCATGATGGCGTTCTTCTTGACGATGCCGATGAGCAGGATGATCCCGATGATGCCGATCATGCCCAGCTCATGGCCCGACACCAGCAGCGCCAGCAGCGCGCCCACCCCGGCCGAGGGCAGGGTGGACAGGATGGTGACCGGGTGGACGGTGCTCTCGTAGAGCACGCCGAGCACGATATACATGGTCACCACGGCGGCCAGGATGAGCAGCAGGGTGTTGTCCAGGGAGGCCTGGAAGGCCAGGGCGGCGCCCTGGAAGCTGCTGCGCACGCCCCGAGGCAGGCCCAGCCCGGCCTCGGCGTCGCGGATGGCCTGGACCGCATCGCCCAGGGCCACGCCCGGGGCGAGGTTGAAGGACAGGGTCACCGCGGGAAACTGGCCCAGATGGTGGATGGCCAGCAGGGTGTGGCGTTCGCTGATGCGGGCCACCGACGACAGGGGCACGCTGCGGCCGCCGGCGGCGGGCACGTGGATGTGCTCCAGCGAGGCCGGGCTGGTCTGGAACTCGGGCGCCACCTCCAGCACCACCCGGTACAGGGCCGACTGGGTGAAGATGTTGGACACCTGGCGCTGGCCGAAGGCGCTGTAGAGGGCGTTGTCGATGGCGGCCGGGGTGACGCCCAGGCGGCCGGCGCTGTCCCGGTCGATGTCGATGTAGGCCAGGGCGCCCCGGTCCTGCAGGTCGGAGGCCACGTCGGCCAGCTCGGGCAGGGCCTGCAGGCGCGCCAGCAGGCGGTGTGTCCATTCGGCCAGCTGGGCCTCGTTGGCGCTCTCAAGGCTGAGCTGGTACTGGGTGCGGCTGGCCCGGTCCTCGATGGACAGGTCCTGCACCGGCTGCATGTACAGGCGGGTGTCCAGGCGCTTTTCGGCCAGGCTGGCCTGCAGGCGGCGGATCACCTCGGTGGCGCTGGCGTCCCGCTCGTCGTGGGGCTTGAGGCGGATGAGCATGCGCCCGCTGTTGAGGGTGGTGTTGGTGCCGTCCACGCCGATGAAGGACGACAGGTTGTCCACCGCCGGGTCGGCCAGCACCACGTCGGCCAAGGCGCGCTGGCGCTCGGCCATGGCGTTGAAGGAGGTGTCCTGGGGGGCGTCGGAGATGGCCTGGATGAGGCCGGTGTCCTGTACCGGGAAGAAGCCCTTGGGAATCAGCACATACAGCAGCGCGGTGAGGACCAGGGTGCCCACCGACACGAGCAGGGTCAGGCGCTGGCGGGCCAGCACCCAGTCGAGCATGCGCGCGTAGCGGTCGACGATGGCCTGGAAGAAGGCGCCGTTGTGTTCGTGGTGCCGGCCGGTGGGTTTGAGCAGGCGGGCCGACATCATGGGCGTGAGGGTCAGGGACACCAGCGCCGAGATCAGGATGGACACCGCCAGGGTGATGGCGAACTCCCGGAACAGCCGGCCCACCACGTCACCCATGAAAATCAGGGGGATCAGCACGGCGATCAGGGAGACGGTGAGGGAGATGATGGTGAAGCCGATCTGCTTCGCCCCCTTGAGGGCCGCCTCCAGGGGCGTTTCGCCGTCTTCCACGTGGCGGCTGATGTTCTCGATCATCACGATGGCGTCGTCCACCACGAAGCCGGTGGCGATGGTGAGGGCCATCAGGGTGAGGTTGTTGATGGAGAAGCCGGCGGCGTACATCACCGCGAAGGTGCCCACCAGGGACAGGGGCACGGCCACCGCCGGGATCAGGGTGGCGGTGAAGCTGCGCAGGAACAGGAAGATCACGCCCACCACCAGGGCCACGGCCAGCACCAGCTCGAACTGCACGTCGCGCACCGAGGCGCGGATGGAGGTGGTGCGGTCGGTGAGGAGGCGCAGATCCACCGAGGTGGGCAGGTCGTCGGCCAGGGCCGGCAGCAGGGCCTGCACCCGTTCTGCGGTCTCGATGACGTTGGCGCCGGGCTGGCGATGGATGTTGATGATGACCGCCGGGCTCTTGTCGGCCCAGGCGGCGAGGCGGGTGTTCTCCACGCCCTCCATCGTCTCGGCCACATCGCCCAGGCGGATGGGGGCACCGTTGCGCCAGGCCAGGGTGAGGCGGCGGTAATCCTCGGCGGACTGGAGCTGGTCGTTGGAATCCAGGGTGGTGGCCTTCACCGGGCCGTCGAAGCTGCCCTTGGCCATGTTCACGTTGGCGTTGGCGATGGCCGTGCGCACGTCCTCCAGGCTGAGCCCGGCGGAGGCCAGGGCCTGGGGGTTGACCTGCACCCGCACGGCCGGGCGCAGCCCGCCGCCGATGGTGACGAGGCCGATGCCCGGCAGCTGGGAGATCTTCATGGCGATGCGCGTATCCACCAGGTCGGCCAGGCGGGCCATGGGCAGGCTGCCGGAGCTGACGGCGAGGGTCAGGATGGGCGCGTCGGCCGGGTTGATCTTGCTGTACACCGGCGGCATGGGCAGGTCCTGGGGCAGGAAGCTGCCGGCGGTGCTGATGGCCGCCTGTACCTGCTGCTCGGCCACGTCCATGCGCAGGGCCAGGTCGAACTGCAGGGTGATGACGGAGATGCCCTCGCCGCTGGTGGACGACATGCGCTTGAGGCCGGGCATCTGGCCAAACTGGCGCTCCAGGGGCGCGGTGATGGCCGAGGTGGTGACTTCCGGGCTGGCGCCGGGGTAGCGGGTGGCGATTTGGATGGTGGGGTATTCGACCTCCGGCAGGGCCGACACGGGCAGGAGGCGCAGGGCGATCAGACCGACGAGGAGGATCGCCAGCATCAGCAGCGAGGTTGCCACCGGCCGGAGGATGAAGGGGCGCGAGGGGTTCATGCCGGTTTCTTGCGCTCGCGACGCTCACCGCCGGGGCCGCCGTTGCCGCGCTGGCGCGACTCTGGCGAGGCGAGCTCGACCTGGGCGCCGTCGCGCAGGCGGTCCACGCCTTCGATAACGATCTTCTCGCCGGCGGCCAGGCCGGATTCGATGCTCACCGTGTCGGCGGTGGCCGGGCCGAGGACCACCGGGCGCACGCTGGCGGTCTTGTCCTGCTCATTGACCACGTACACGAAGCTGCCCTGGGCGCCCTTGAGGATGGCGGCCGAGGGCACCAGCACCGCGTCGTGGCGGGTGTCCACGCGCAGCCGGGCGCTGACGAACTGGTTGGGAAAGAGCACGCCGTCGGTGTTGTCGAACTGGGCCTTGAGGCGCACGGTGCCGGTGCTGGTGTCGATGAGGTTGTCGGTGCTCACCAGGCGTCCGGTGGCCAGCTTGCGCCGACCGTCCCGGTCCCAGGCTTCGACGCTGAGGGCCTTGCCGGCGCGGCCCTGGATGGCCGGCAGGTGGGCGGCGGGCACGGAGAACAGCACGGAGATGGGGCGGGTCTGGGTGAGGATCACCAGGCCGGTGGCGTCGCTGGCACGCACCATGTTGCCGGCGTCCACCTGGCGCAGGCCCAGGGTGCCCTCGACCGGGGCGGTGACCCGGGTGAAGCTGAGGTTGAGGCGGGCGGTGTCCACCAGGGCCTTGCCGGTCTGCACCGTGCCTTCGAGCTGGCGCACCTGGGCTTCCTGGGCGTCCACCTGCTGGCGGGCGATGGAGTCCTTGGCCAGCAGGCCCCTGTAGCGTTCCAGGTCGAGCCGGGCATTGGCCAGCAGGGCCTCGTCGCGCTTGAGCTGGCCGCTGGCCTGCTCCAGGGCGGCGGCGTAGGGGCGCGGGTCGATCTCGGCCAGCAGCTCGCCGGCCTTCACGGTCTGCCCCTCGCGGAAGGCGATGCGCTGGATTTGTCCGTCCACCCGGGGCTTGAGGGTCACGGTGTTGAAGGCGGTGACGGTGCCGATGGCGTTGACGCTGATGTCCATGTCGCCGCTGCGGGTGGTGGCGGCCAGCACCGGCACCGGCCGGTTGCCGGCCTCCCGGTTGCGCCCGCCCTTGCCCCTGGGCGGGCCATCGGGGCGGCCGCCGGGTGCGGCTTCGGCGCTGGCGGCCTGGGCGGGGGCGGCGCCGCGGTAATAGAAGGCACCGGCGGCCGTCGTGGCGGCGACCAGGGCGAGGGTGCTCCAGAGGTACTTCTTTTTCATGACGAGGAATCTGCTTGGCAATAGGGCGCCTGCCGGAATGGGGTGCTCGGGCGCCAGTCCGCGGAATAGAGGCAGGTTTCGTGCCGGGGCTTTAGCCGAATCGAGGCGAAGCTATTTCCGGAGGGGAATAAGCGCTCAAATCCTTGAATTGAATTGATTCAGCCCCACGTCCGAGGAATTGAATCGGAAATAAGGATGAATTGGCCGGGCAATTACGTGGCGGATTTCTCCGCCGTCGGGTTGCCACCGCAGCATTGCTGCTGCCCGGCTGTTGCGCGATCAACAGCGGCGCATCAGGCGTCGGGGCGGAAGCTCCATTTGGGGCTCAGCAGCAGGGCCAGCAGCGACGCGGCGCTGCAGCCCAGCGCCAGCCACAGGATGAAGGGATTGGCGTCGAAGCGCTCCGGATAGATGCGCCAGCCTGCGGCCAGGCCGATGCCATTGCCCCCCGCCACCAGCACGGCGGCGGCAAAGTCGTGAAAGCGCCGCGCCTTGTTGGCGCCCGCCGCCCAGCCGGGGTCGGTGTTGTAGCTGGGCAGGCCGTGGCTGTCCCGCTCCAGGCGCTCGAGGGTGGACAGGAAGCGGCGCAGGTTGGTGATGGCCCGCTCGGCCTTGAAATTGAGGAAAGCCAGGCAGGTGGAGGCCACCGGAAAGCCCAGGATCAACCATTCCACGGGCATGGTGCCCTGGGTGGCCCCCGGTTTGAGGGCCACCAGGGCGGCCAGGATGCTCACCACCAGGGTGACGTAAAGGGCCAGGGCCTGCTGGCGCTGGGCGATTCGGGCGTTGACCTCCTGGTAGGCGGCAATGAAGCGGTAGTTGGCATCAACCCATGATTTGCCGGCCATGGTTCACTCGATCAGCTGCATGCGCTTGAGGTGGGTGCGCAGCACGTTGCGGGAGATGCCGAGGAGCCGGGCGGTGCGCACCTGGTTGAGGTGTTCCCACTGGTAGGCGGTGTGGATGGCGTGATCGACGATGTGGTCGAAGATGCCCTCGTGACCTTCCTCGAACAGGCCCTTGAGGTAGCGGGTGAAGCAATCCTCCAGCTCGGCCGGGGTTTCGGGGGTGTCCCGGGGGCTGCGCTCGATCTGCGGGCCCAGCAGGTGCAGGTCGTCCACCTCGATCTGCTTGCCGTGGAAGACCAGCAGGGCGCGGTGCAGCACGTTTTCCAGCTCGCGGATGTTGCCCGGCCACAGGTAGTCCAGCAGAGCCCGCTCGGCCTGGGGCGACAGGGTGGGTTCGACGATGTCGAGGCGGTGGGCGTATTTGTGGATGAAATGGCGGGCGAGGGGAATGATGTCCCGGGGGCGCTCGCGCAGGATGGGTAGTTCCAGGGACACCACCTTCAGGCGGTAATAGAGATCTTCCCGGAAGCGCCCCTCGGCCACGGCTTTTTCCAGATCAACGTTGGTGGCGGCAATCAGGCGCACGTCCACCCTGACCGGCTTGCGGGCGCCGATGCGCACCACCTCGCCCTCCTGCAGCACGCGCAGCAGCTTGACCTGCATGGGCAGGGGCAGGTCGCCGATCTCGTCGAGGAACAGGGTGCCGCCATTGGCCGCCTCGAACCAGCCGGCCTTGGAATTGATGGCGCCGGTGAAGGCGCCCTTCTCGAAGCCGAACAGTTCGCTCTCGAACAGGGTTTCGGAGAAGGCGCCGCAGTTGATGGCCAGGAAGGGCTGCGTCGCCCGCAGGCTAGAGAGGTGCACCTGGCGGGCCACCAGCTCCTTGCCGGTGCCGGTCTCGCCGATGATCAGGATGTTGGCGTTGCTGGGGGCCACCCGGTCGATAAGGGAGAGCAGCTGCAGGGATTTGGGGTCGGCGAAGACCACCGCACTGGCCCGGATGGATAGCGACACCGAGCGCGGGTCGGGGAAGGTGATGATGTGCGGGGAGTGGTTCATTTTCTGGATGCCGGGTTGTTATTGGTTCAAATTGTAAGTACGGGGTTCCCCGCTCAAGAACAAAGAATTTCTGATTTGTATATCTGCTGACTCACCATCACAACTGTTGAATTCCAAGCAGGAAAGGTGTGCGGTATTCACCATGTTTCAATTCCGGATTCTCGAAAAATAGCCCAGGCTCATGAATGAAAAGGGAAAGTTGAATCTGGCATGGGCCGTGCAATGGGGATTGCATTGGCGTCCGGTCCTCCCGTGGGGAGCGTCTTATTTCCGGCTGTGGCCCCCGCGGCGGCCCGGAAGGCGGGTTGAAAGCGGTTTTTTCAATTCGTCCGTCAGCAATTTTTATTCTTTCTTATCATTCCGGAGAATTAGCATGTTCAATAAAGAGATAACGGCGGGCCGTTCCCGCATTTCGGCACTGCTGGCATCGGCGCTGATCGCCACCGCAGGCCTCACCGCCACCGGCAGCGTCATGGCCCAGTCCAACCCGCCGGCGGTGACGGCGGCTGCCGAGGCGTCGGCCGCGGCGCCCGCTTCTGCCGCCGCAGCGCCGGTGAGCAAGGCCGGCGCCACCGAGTCCGTCGAGAACCCCTACGGCATCGAAGCCCTGTGGAAGGGCAGCGACGCGGTGGCCAAGACCGTGCTGCTGCTGCTGCTCATCATGAGCGTGGGCAGCTGGTACGTGATCATCGTGAAGCTGCTGGAGCAGACCAAGATCGGCCGTCAGGCCAAGAAGACCACCAGCGAGTTCTGGAACGCCGGTTCGGTGCAGCAGGGCGCCGAGAACCTGGAAAGCTCCAGCCCCTTCCGCTTCATCGCCGAGGCCGGCATCGAGGCCACCAAGAAGCATGATGGCCTGCTCCAGCACGTGGGCTTCAACGACTGGGTGACCCTGTCCATCCAGCGCGCCATCGAGCGCATCCAGAGCCGCCTGCAGGGTGGCCTGGCCTTCCTGGCCACGGTGGGTTCCACCGCCCCCTTCGTCGGGCTGTTCGGCACCGTGTGGGGCATCTACCACGCCCTCACCGCCATCGGCGTGGCGGGGCAGGCCTCCATCGACAAGGTGGCCGGCCCGGTGGGCGAGGCGCTGATCATGACCGCCATCGGCCTGGCCGTGGCCGTGCCGGCGGTGCTGGGCTACAACTGGCTGGTGCGCCGCAACAAGGGCGTGCTGGACGAAGTCCGCGCCTTCGGCAGCGACCTGCACTCGGTCATCCTGGCCTCGGCCACCAAGGCCTGAGCCCCGGAGCCGCACGTCATGGCCATCACTGCAGCGCCCGCGGAGGGCGACGATGAGGTGATCGCGGCCATCAACACCACGCCCCTGGTGGACGTGATGCTGGTGCTGCTGATCATCTTCCTGATCACCATCCCGGTGGTGAATACCTCGGTGCAGGTGGAACTGCCCAAGGAGACCATCGAGGTGCGGGAGTCCAAGCCCGAGAACCTGGTGATCTCGGTGGACAAGTCCAACGCCATCTATCTCCAGGACGCCAGGGTGTCGAGCACCCGGGCGCTGGTGGATCAGCTCAAGAAGGTGTCGGTGCAGCAGCCCCAGCCGGAAGTGCAGATCCGCGGTGACCTGACCGCCCAGTACGAAGGCGTGGGCAAGGTGCTGTATGCCTGCCAGCTGGCCGGCATCGCCAAGGTGGCCTTCATTACCGAGCCCCCGGCCCGGGGCAGCTGAAGGAGTCGAACATGGGAATGAATGTGGGAAGCAGCGGGGCAGGCAGCGAGCCCGAGGTGATGATGGACATCAACACCACCCCGCTCATCGACGTGATGCTGGTGCTGCTGGTGATGCTGATCATCACCATCCCCATCCAGCTGCACGCGGTGAACCTCAACCTGCCCGTCGGTACGCCGCCCCCCAGCGACGTGAAGCCGGAGGTGGTGAAGATCGATGTGGACGCGAAGAGCGTGGTCCATTGGCAGGGTGTGCCGGTGGCCAGCGGGGCGGATCTGGAGCAGAAGATGAACGAGGTCTCGGCCCTGGCGGTGCAGCCGGAGGTGCATCTGCGCCCTGACCGGCAGGCGCGTTACGAAGTGGTGGCGAGCATCCTGGCGGCAACCAAGCGCTCGGGGCTCACCAAGATTGGCGTCATTGGCAGCGAGCAATTCATAGAATGAGCACGATTACCGCAAACTACCATTTCCAGCCCAAGGACCCGTCCCGGAGCGCTACCGGTCTGGTCGTCGTCGTCGGGCTGCACATCGTCATCGGCTATGCGCTGGTCTCCGGCCTGGCCCGGGACATCGTCAAGGTCATCAAGAAGCCGCTGGAGGCGGCGGTGATCCAGGAGGTGAAGCTGCCTCCGCCGCCCCCGCCCCCCAAGGTGGTGAAGGTGGAGCAGGCGCCCAAGCTGAAGACCCCGCCACCCCCGGCCTACGTGCCGCCCCCCGAGGTGGCGCCGCCGGCTGCGGCCCCGGTGATCGCGGCCTCCACGCCGACGCCGCCGCCCGAGCCCGCCGTCATCGCCCCGCCGGCGCCCCCCGCACCGGCACCGGTGGCTCCGCCCAAGCCCCAGCGCATGGACATCGCCGCCAGCTGCCCGACCCAGGTGCGGCCCGAAGTGCCCCGGGGCGCCGAAGGGGTGAGCGGGGTGATCCGCGCCCAGGCCACCATCCGCGATGGCGTGGTCAAGGAAGTGGCGATCCTGTCCGGCCCCAAGGTGTTTCATTCGGCAGTGCGTTCGGCCATGCTGCAGTACAAATGCGTGTCCGGCGAAGCCGACATCGTGGCGGTCCAGCAGTTCGTGTTCGAGGCCGGCTGAGGCTCCTGGTGGGGGCGACTGAAGTTGCCCCCCTACAAGTCGCCCCGTTGTGTGCTGTCGGACGACGCGTCAAACGGATGAGATCAGGTTCAATTCAACCCCCACCGGGAGAGTCACCGCTCTCCCGGTTCCTTTGCAGGATTTCTGCGTTGCATATCATCAGCCGGTTGCAAGGCTTCTGAATTCTTCTTGGTTCGTGTGGCACGAGCCCCTCGCTATCGTTCTCCCATCGGCTGCGCACACAGGGGTGCCGGCCACACAATTTCGGGAGAACCCAAATGCTCGATTCCAGTCTTGCCGCCGTCTCTGGCAGCACCCCCGTTCCGCCGGCTTCCGGCAGCGCCGACATCGCCGAAACCGTTCTTGAGCAGGCCCGTGAGCACGCCCGCGCCGAAGGTCTGCCCTATGCCGGCGGTGTTTCTCCGGCCGATGCCTGGACCCTGATCAGCGACGGCCGGGCCGTGCTGGTGGATGTGCGCACCGCCGAAGAGCGCAAGTTCGTCGGTCAGGTGCCCGCCGGGCTGCATGTGGCCTGGGCCACCGGCACCGCCATGAATCGCAACCCGCGTTTCGTGAAGGAGCTGGAGGCCAAGGTCGGCAAGGATGAGCTGGTGGTCTTCCTCTGTCGCAGCGGCAAGCGCTCGGCGCTGGCGGCCGAGGCGGCGGCAAAGGCCGGCTTCACCCGGGCCTTCAACATCCTTGAGGGTTTCGAGGGTGAGATCGACGCCGGGCAGCGCCGCGGCGGCCTGGGCGGATGGCGTTTCCACGGCCTGCCGTGGATCCAGGACTGAGCCGCGGTGCCTCCCCCCATGACCGACATTTCCCCCTCCGCCGTGCCGGGCCCCCTGGCGCTCCGCTTCGGTGCCGTGGTGCGCCACCTGCGCGAGGAGCAGGGCTGGTCCCAGGAAGAGTTTGCCGAATATGCCGATCTCAACCGTGGCTATATCGGCGAGATCGAACGGGGCGGCTCGATGCCGTCCCTGGGCACCGTGGGCAAGCTCGCCCTGGCCCTCGGCCTGCGCCCCTCGCTTCTCATCTCCCGTTTCGAACATCTCTCGGTGGAGTGAGCTGCCGCTTTTCCGCCCCGTGATGGCTATAGCCGGTTGAACGGAGGCGGGGCAGGCACGACACTCGGTTATTCGATTTATTCATAACGTTTCCCGTTTTTTTGATAAGGAGTTTCCATGGCCGACCATCACGACGCCCCGACAGCCCTTGGCGATAACGCCGCCCGGCAGTTGGCGAATGCCACCAAGACCGTCCCCCAGCTGTCGACCATCTCCCCCCGCTGGCTGGTGCATCTGCTCCAGTGGCTGCCCGTCGAGGCCGGTATCTACCGCCTCAACAAGGTCAAGAACCCCCGCGATGTGCGCGTGGCCTGCTCCCAGCGCGACGAGTCCGAGCTGCCCCAGACCTTCGTTGACTACGACGAGGCGCCCCGCGAGTACTTCCTCAACGCGGTCACCACCATCCTCGACGTGCACACCCGCGTCTCCGACCTCTACAGCAGCCCCCATGACCAGATCAAGGAACAGCTGCGCCTGACCGTCGAGACCATCAAGGAGCGTCAGGAAAGCGAACTGATCAACAACCCCGACTACGGCCTGCTGGCCAACGTCCAGGACGATCAGCGCCTGTCCACCCTCACCGGCGCCCCGACCCCGGACGATCTGGACGACCTGCTGACCAAGGTGTGGAAGGAGCCCGGCTTCTTCCTGACCCACCCGCTGGCCATCGCCGCCTTCGGCCGCGAGTGCACCCGCCGCGGCGTGCCGCCCCCCACCGTGAGCCTCTTTGGCGCCCAGTTCCTGACCTGGCGCGGCATTCCGCTGATTCCGTCGGACAAGGTGCCGGTCGAGGACGGCAAGACCAAGATCATCCTGCTGCGCACCGGCGAGAAGCGCCAGGGCGTGGTTGGCCTGTTCCAGCCCGGCCTGGCCGGCGAACAGACCCCGGGCCTGTCGGTGCGCTTCATGGGCATCAACCGCAACGCCATCTCGTCCTACCTGATTTCCCTGTATTGCTCGCTGGCCGTGCTGACCGACGATGCCCTGGCTGTCCTCGAAGATGTGGAGATCGGCAAGTACCATGACTATCCCGACACCTACAAGTGAGGGGCTCGCCGGCCTGGCCGGCGCGGTGCCTGCCGGTGTGCCGGATGAGCTGAGCCTGGCGCGGCTGGCCGGCGAGTTCTTCGCCGCGCTGCCTACGGGCCTCGCCGGCCCGCTGGCATCCCGCCTGCCGGGTGGCGCCAGCG
Organism: Zoogloea sp.; assembly: GCF_023150065.1. Taxonomy (GTDB): domain Bacteria; phylum Pseudomonadota; class Gammaproteobacteria; order Burkholderiales; family Rhodocyclaceae; genus Zoogloea. Next base: position 26,661 of record NZ_JAKLLN010000017.1, on the reverse strand, counting down.
CCCCGGCGCCGGAGATCGTTCCCCCCGGCAATGTCGGCCCGACCCTGACCGCCGCGGCGCCGGTGGCGCCCGTGCGGGCCGAGTCGGTGCCCATCGACCACGGCGCCGCGGCCGGCCGGCCCGGTGCGCCGGCGCTCGGCGTGCCCGAGGCCTACGCTGCGGCCCTGCCCACCTTCAGCCCGCCGGCTTCAGCGCCGCCGCTGGCCCCGTCCACGCCCTATTACTTCCTGGGTGAGGCCGGCGCCGTGCAGTCGGCACCGCAGGCCGTGGGTGCGGCACCCACCGCCGAGAACCGCGTCGTGCCCCAGTCCTTCGGGCTGCCGGGCGAGGCCGAACTGCACCAGATCCTCGCCGAACTCGGCGGTGATCGTCGCAGCGCCGCCGCGGCCCAGCCGGGCAACGTGCCGGGGCAGTTCTACTTCCTCGATACGGCCGGGGTGTCCAACCGGGACGCGGCTGTGCCGGTCGTGCCGGCATCGGCCCATCCGGCCTTCGACGTGCACGCCGTGCGGCGGGATTTCCCGATCCTGCAGGAGCGCGTCAATGGCCGGCAGCTGATCTGGCTGGACAACGCCGCCACCACCCACAAGCCGCAATCGGTGATCGACCGGCTGGCGTATTTCTACCAGCACGAGAACTCCAACATCCACCGGGCCGCCCATGAACTCGCCGCCCGGGCGACGGATGCCTATGAGGGGGCGCGCAGCAAGGTGGCGCGCTTCATCGGGGCGGCGTCCACGGAGGAGATCATCTTCGTGCGCGGGGCCACCGAGGGCATCAACCTGGTCGCCAAGACCTGGGGCTGGCAGAACGTGGGCGAGGGCGACGAGATCATCGTCTCCAACCTCGAACACCACGCCAACATCGTGCCCTGGCAGCAGCTCGCCGCCGCCAAGGGGGCCAAGCTCAAGGTGATCCCGGTGGATGACACCGGCCAGGTGTTGCTCGACGAGTATCGCAAGCTGCTCACCAGCCGCACCAAGATCGTGTCGGTGACCCAGGTCTCCAACGCCCTCGGCACCGTGGTGCCGGTGAAGGAAATCGTCGCCATGGCCCACCAGGCCGGTGCGCTGGCGGTGGTGGACGGGGCCCAGTCGGTGTCGCACATGCGGGTCAATGTGCAGGACATCGACGCGGATTTCTTCATCTTCTCCGGCCACAAGGTGTTTGCTCCCACCGGCATCGGCGCGGTGTATGGCAAGCGGGCGATCCTGGAGGACATGCCGCCCTGGCAGGGCGGTGGCAACATGATTGCCGACGTGACCTTCGAGAAGACCATCTACCACGGCCCCCCGACCCGTTTCGAGGCCGGCACCGGCAACATCGCGGACGCGGTGGGCCTGGGCGCGGCGATCGACTACGTGGAACGGATCGGCATGGAGAACATCGCCCGCTACGAGCATGACCTGCTGGTGTACACCACCCGTGCGCTGCTCACCGTGCCCGGCCTCAAGCTGATCGGTACCGCGAAGGACAAGGCCAGCGTCAGCTCCTTCGTGCTCGATGGCTACCGTCCGGACGAGGTGGGCAAGGCCCTCAACGAGGAAGGCATCGCGGTGCGCTCCGGCCACCACTGCGCCCAGCCCATCCTGCGCCGTTTCGGGCAGGAAGCCACGGTGCGGCCGTCCCTGGCCTTCTACAACACCTGCGAGGAGATCGATACCCTCGTCGCGGTGCTGCACCGGCTGGCCCGGGGCAAGGGGCGGGTCGGGCGCTGATCCGGGTCTCGGGTGGCAAAAAAAGAGCTGGCGGCGCGGGAAGGCCGCCAGCTCCAACAGTGCGAGTTGAGGAAGCTCGCAGGCAGAGACAACAGGGCCGGCACGCGGGCGCGTGTCCGGAATTTCAATCTATTTGATGCACCGTCCCGGATCAGCGCAGGCGCCGGGCGACCGGGCGTTCATCGCAGGGCGGCTCTCCGGGCTGCATGTCGGCCCGGGCCAGGCGCTGCACCAGCACGACGAACTGGGGGCGCCATTCGGGCCGGCTTTCGGCAAAGCGCTCCAGCTGCATCAGGGGCTGGTGGGCGTGGTTGAGGCAATGAACCCGCCAGTGCCAGGGCAGCTGGCGGTCGAGGGCGGTGGCGAGCAGGGTCTGGAAGCTCTGTTCGCTCATCCGCCAGGGGTGCAGCCGATCGGCCAGGCAGGCTTGCCGGCCGATCTCCAGGTAGGCCGCGATCAGGCGTGGTTCGTCGGGCGTGAGGCCCAGCCGGATCCGCGTGCCCAGCCAGCGCCAGTGTTCGGGCAGACGCCGGATGCTGCTGTGTTCCAGAGTGTGCATTGGAGGCTCCTGTGGCAAGCGCCCGTGCTTCAGGGGCGCCCGACCATCTGCCGTGGATCGATCCAGCGATCGAAGTCTTCGGCGCTCACGTGGCCCAGGGCCAGGGCGGCGTCGCGCAGGCTGCTGCCGTCCTTGTGGGCCTTCTTGGCAATGGCCGCGGCCTTGTCGTAGCCGATGTGGGGGTTGAGGGCGGTGACCAGCATCAGCGAGTTGCTGACCAGGTGGGCGATGCGCTCACGGTTCGGTTCGATGCCCACGGCGCAGTGATCGTTGAAGCTGCGGGCACCATCGGCGAGCAGGCGCACACTCTGCAGGAAGTTGTGGGCCACCATGGGGCGGAACACGTTGAGCTCGAAGTTGCCCGAGGCGCCGCCAAAGTTGATGGCCACGTCATTGCCGAAGACCTGGGCGGCGAGCATGGTCAGTGCCTCGCTCTGGGTCGGGTTGACCTTGCCCGGCATGATGGACGAGCCCGGCTCGTTCTCGGGGATGCTCAGTTCGCCGATGCCGCTGCGGGGGCCGCTGGCCAGCCAGCGCACGTCGTTGGCGATCTTCATCAGGCTGGCGGCGAGGGTCTTGAGGGCGCCGTGGGCGTGCACCAGGGCGTCGCAGCTGGCCAGGCTCTCGAATTTGTTGGGCGAGGTGACGAAAGGCAGGCCGGTGAGGGCGGCCAGCTCATTCGCCACGGCCTCGGCGTAACCGGCGGGGGCGTTGAGCCCGGTGCCTACGGCGGTGCCGCCCAGGGCCAGTTCGCTCAGGTGGGGCAGGGCCGCGCGCAGGTGGCGCTCGCCGTGCTGGAGCTGGGCCACCCAGCCGGAGATCTCTTGCCCCAGGGTGAGGGGCGTGGCGTCCTGCAGGTGGGTGCGGCCGATCTTGACGATGTCGTCGAAGGCCCGGGATTTTTCCTCCAGGGTGGTCTGCAGCAGGCGCAGGGACGGCAGCAGGCGGTGCTCAATGGCTTCCACCGCGGCCAGGTGCATGGCGGTGGGGAACACGTCGTTGCTCGACTGGCTGCGGTTTACGTCGTCGTTGGGGTGGACCTTGCGCCCTTCACCGCGGCTGCCGCCCATGAGCTCGCTGGCCCTGTTGGCGATGACCTCGTTGAGGTTCATGTTGGTCTGGGTGCCGGAGCCGGTCTGCCACACCACCAGCGGAAACTCCTGGGGGTGGTGGCCGGCGATGACTTCGTCGGCCGCCTGGATGATGGCGGCGGCGCGGGAGTCGTCGAGCAGCCCCAGGCGCTGGTTGACCCGGGCCGAGGCGCGCTTGATGCGGGCCAGGGCGCGGATGATCTCCACCGGCTGGCGCTCGCCGGAGATGTCGAAATTCTGCAGGGAGCGCTGGGTCTGGGCGCCCCACAGGCGGTCGGACGGGACGGCGACGGGGCCGAAGGTGTCGTGTTCGATGCGGGTGTTCATGGCGCTCTCCGTGGTGGGTGTTCTTCTTTATAGGGCGCCCGGGGGCGTCTCCTGTGTGCCACGGAGATAGAATATCAAATAATAATCATTCTCGTTTAAGTTTTTGTCACGGCTTCGTCGCACCCCTGTCGACCGTCCGGGCGGGGCAATGCCAGCACCGGGAAGGAGCGGGCCAGGTAGAGGCCCCAGGCCAGCAGCCACAGGCTCCCGGCGATCAGGATGAGCCGCGGGTAATGTGCGCTGCCGGCCGGGAGCCCGGCGAGGCTGCGTGCCAGGGCGGCCAGCAGGATCAGCAGCCCGGCGGCAGGCACCCAGGGGCGCGGGTCGAGGCCCCAGCCGCTGTGCATCCGCCCGGCCGCCACCATCACGATCTGGATGGCCAGGCCGAGTGCGCCGACGAGCAGCAGATGCCGTCCGGCGCTGCCCCAGGGCTGCCCGGCGAGCAGGCCGATGCCGATGAGGGCGTAGCCCAGCCCCATGCACCAGTACACCAGGTAGGCAATGAAGACCCAGCGCTGGAACAGGGCACGGCCCACGTGCCAGTCGTTGAGCAGGTTGAACACGGCCGCCGCGGTGGCGAGGGCCAGCCAGCCGGTGGTGCTGCCCGGCGGCAGCACGAACTCGGCGGCGCTGAACAGGGCGATGGTGAAGATCGCCAGGCTGCGCCGGGGTGGGCGGGCCAGGTAGGGGGCGGCGATGCCACCCTGATCCGTGAGCACGTCATTGACCAGGCGCATGGAGATGCGACTCAGGGCCACCACGATCAGGATCATCAGCAGCCCGGTGGCCAGGTGCAGCCAGGGCAGCGCGTCTGCGCCCCGCAGCAGGGTGAGGTGAAAGCCCGCGTGGCACAGGCCGAGGGCCAGCAGGGTATGGAAGAAGGCCAGGTGCCGGCGCTGGGGTGAGCGCCACAGGGGGCCGGCCACGTGGAACAGCAGCAGCCCCATGAAACCCAGGTCGGCCACGGCCGCGGGCAGAGGGCCCAGCACGCCCGACAGGGCCCAGCCCAGCCGGCCGGCCAGCCATAGCAGGGTCAGGCGGACGAGGGCGCCCCGGCCAATGGGCGCGCAGCCGGTGAACTCGACCACCGCGGTGAGCAGGAAGCCGGCAATGGAGGCGGTGGCGAAGCCGAAGATCATCTCGTGGGCGTGCAGCACGATCGGCCCGCCGGGGGTGTCGGGTGCCGGCAGCCACCCCGACAGCACGGCCAGCCACAGGGCCATGCCCAGGAAGGCGGAGACGGCGGTGGCCAGGAAGAAGGGCCGGAAGGGGCAGATCCACAGATCCGGCAGGAGGCGGAGCGGGCGCCGGGGGTGGTTCAGCATGGGGGCAGGCCGAAGGCGGCGCGGATGCCGGGTTCGCGGATGAAGCGGGCGGTGTGGGCAAACACCCAGTCCTCGCTGCGCCGGGCGGCGGGCTCGTCGATGGCGTGGCTGGCGACGATGCGTCCCGGGCTGCCGGCCATCACCAGGATGCGGTCGGCCAGGCGCAGGGCTTCCATCAGGTCGTGGGTGATCATCAGCACGGCACAGCCGTGGGCTGCCCGCTGGCGGGCGAGCAGGCCGTAGAGCTCGCTCTTGAGGCCGATGTCCAGGGCGGCGAAGGCTTCATCGAGGAGCAGCAGGTCGGGCTCCACCGCAAACACCCGGGCCAGGGCCGCCCGGCTCTGCATGCCGCCGGAGAGGGCGCTGGGGTATTTGTCCAGGTCCTCGTCGGCAAGCCCCATCTCCAGTGCCAGGCGCCGGGCCGTGGCGTGGCGCCGGGGGGCGTTCTCGCCCCGCGCCTTGAGCCCCAGCGCGATGTTGTCGAGGGTGCGCTTCCAGGGCAGCAGGCGCGGCTGCTGGAACATCATGGTGCTGCGCGTGAAACTGTTGTGGACCTTGCCCTCCCAGGGGTCGAGCAGGCCGGCGGCCAGGTTGAGCAGGGTGCTCTTGCCGCAGCCCGAGGGGCCGACCAGGGCCACGGCCTCGCCGGGGGCCACGCTCAGGTGGATGTCCTCGAGCACCCGCTGGTAGCCGAAGCGGTGGCTGAGGGCGTCGATTCTCAGCTGCTTGATGATGCGAACTCCCGCCAGGACTCCACCCGCCGCTTGACCGGTTCGAGGAGCAGGTATTCGATGGCCAGCAGGCTGCCCACCAGGGCGACGATCCAGGCCATCGAGGCGGCGGTATCCAGGTGGCTGCGGGACACGGCCAGGGCGGCGCCGATGCCGTCCTCGGTGGACAGCAACTCGGCCATGACGACGATCTTCCAGGACATGCCGAGGGCCGAGATCCAGGCCGGAAACAGGTAGGACACCACGTGGGGCAGGATCACGTCGGTGAGGCGCATCCAGGGGGGCAGGCGAAAGGCGCGGGCGAGTTCCCGAAGCTGGCCGTCCAGGCTGCGGGTGCCCTGCATGGCGCCCACGAAGATGATCGGAAAGCAGGCGATGAAGACGGTGAACACCGGGGTGCCGTCCCCCGCGCCGAACCACAGCAGGGCCAGGATCAGCCACGCGATGGGGGGCATGCCGACGAGCAGCGTGACCAGGGGCCGGGCGGTCATGGAGGCGGTGACGGACAGCCCGGCGAGCAGCCCGAGCAGGCTGCCGATGCCCACCGACAGGGCAAAGCCGGCCAGGGCCCGGCGTGCGGTGACGGCGATCTCGGGCCAGGCCTGGCCATCGGCGAGCAGCTGTTGCAGGCGGGCCAGCGCCTCCAGGGGGCGGGGGAGGATCAGTTCCCCCAGGTGCCCGGCGGTCATGTCCCACGCGGCGAGGAAGAGGCCGATGCTGGCGATGGAGCCCCAGCCGCTCCACAGGTAGTTCCCCGTGGCGCCGAGGGCCCCGGTGGCGTGGCGAAGCAGGCGTTGGGCCGGGCGCGCCGGCCTCATTGGCCGCTGCCGTAGAAGCTGTCGTCGGGGAGCTTGCCGCCGACCAGGGCCGGATTGCGGGCGTGCAGCTGGCCGAGGAAGAACACCAGCTCGGGCCGGGCCGCGGCGGCGGACACGGCGCGCATCTGCCCGGCGGCGATGCCGTCGGCCACCGCTTCGGGGCTGAGCAGGTCGATGCGCCGTGCCACCATCTCGCCGCACTTCAGGGCGTTCTGGGTGCACCAGGCCAGGGAGGCCGCGTAGGCCGCGGTGATGCGTGCCTGCAGGGCATCGTCGGTGGCGGCCCGGCCCACGGCGGCCACCCCGGCCTGGGGGATGCGTGCCTCGCGCTTGAGCAGCCGGCCCCATTCCTGTTGCAGGTCTACGCTGCGGTGCAGCTCCGGCGCCACCATGCTGACCGGGAAGGAGCGCGTCTTGCGCAGGGCCATGGACACGGCGGGCTCGGCCAGCAGGGCGTGGTCCACCCGGCGGGTCACCAGCAGCTGCATGGCATCCAGGGGCGAGGCCACGTAGCGCAGCTTGAAGTCCTTGCGCGGGTCGAGGCCCTGCTTCTCGGCGAGCAGGCCGAAGACGATGTCGGGCATGTCGGCGCGGAAGGGCATGGCGATCTCCTTGCCCTTGAAGTCGGCCAGGCTGCGGGCATTGGCGTCGCGGGAGACCATCCACAGCACGCCCCAGGTGGATACGTTGAGGAGGCGCAGGCCGACGCCGCGGGCGTGGAGGTTGGCGGCCACGTTGGTGGGCATGGCGACGAAATCGGCCTTCTTGCCCAGCACCATCAGCCGCAGCTGGTCCGGGTCCTTCCAGGGCTGAAACTCCACGCTGTCGGCCACGTCCTTGAGGGCGCCGGTCTCGACCATGTGGATCAGCGGCACCGACACGGAGGCGGCCGGGCCGGACAGGACCAGGCGTGGCAGGCGCTCTGCTGCGGCGGGCAGGCTGGCGGTGCCGAGCAGGGTGGTGGCGAGGGCGAGGAGCAGGCGGCGGCGGGTTTTCACGGGCGGGGCCTTTCGGGGGTCAGAAGCGGCCGCGCCAGGACAGCTGCACGCTGCGGCCGGCGGACAGGATCTCCTGGCCGGAGATGCCCTCGGTCAGGTGTTCGTGGTAGCGCCGGTCGGCCAGGTTGCGCACCGCCAGGCGCACGGTGTTGCGCGGGTCCGGCTGCCAGCTGGCGCCCATGTCGGCGGTGACGAAGCCGGCGGTGGGGTTTTCGCTGCCCTTGGTGAAAACGGTGGCAACCCGGTCCTGGTGATCCACCAGGCGCAGGGTGAAGTCGGCCTGCACGGCGGGCAGCAGGCGCCCCAGCCAGCCCAGGCTGAGGGTGTCGGCGGGCATCTGGAAGAGGGGTTCGTCCAGGTCGTTGTTGGTGCCGCGCACGCGGCTGTAGCCGACGCTGAGCCATTGCTCGCGCAGGAACTGCCAGCGCCCCCGGGCCTCGGCGCCGTGGAGGGTGGCGCTGCCGAGGTTCATCGTCTTCTTGCAGTTGGCCGCGTTGGCGGCGCCGCAGGCCTGGGTGGCGGCGGTGCCCGTGAGGATCTGCCCGGTGATGTAGTTGGCGATGCGGTTGTGGAAGGCCGACAGGGTGTAGTCGAAGTCGCCGTCACGGCCCTTCAGGCCGATCTCGAACTGGTCGGCGGTCTCGGCTTCGATCTCCGGGCTGCCGGCGTAGTAGTAGCCGTCGCCGCGCAGGCCGGATTCGTAGCGCTCGCGCATGCCGGGCGCGCGGAAGGCCCGGGCGTAGCTGGCGTAGGGGCGCAGCAGCGGGGCCACTTCGTACACTGCACCCAGGCTGCCGGAGACGGCGCTCTCGCTGCGGTCGAGGCCGGTGCTGCGGGCGCCGTTGTTCATGCTGTCGGCGCTGCCCCGGACCACGTCGTAGCGCAGGCCGGCGAGCAGCTTGAGGGCGCCGAAGCGCATGTCGTCCTGCACGTAGGCGCCCAGGGCCTGGATGCGGGCGTCGCGGAAGGGGCTGTTGGGGGTGAAGGTGCTGAAGCCGGAGGCCGGTGTGGCCATCTGCCGGTTTGGGTCGCCGCTCATCTCCCAGGCGTTCAGGCCCGCCGACAGCAGGTGGTCGGGGTGGGCCAGCCAGTCGGTCTTGAGGTCAAGACCCGTGGTGGCAAAGGTGACCTTGGTGGTGACGATGTCGCGGCCCAGGCCATTCGCCCAGGCGTAGATGCTGCGCTCCATCTCCTGGCGGTAGAGGCGCACGTCCAGGTTGACCGGTGCCTCGCCGCCGCCCTTGCGACTGTAGCCGATCTCGGCCAGGCGGCGCTCCTGGTCCGGCGAGTGGATGGTGGTGCTGCCGACGCTGGGGGCCGAGTGGGGGCGGGTCGAGCCGGGGTACCACACGTCCTTGTCCTGGTGCAGTTGCAGGGAGACGCGCAATTGTTGCTGGGCGTCCACGCGGAAACGGTACTGGCCGATGTAGGCGTCGGAGTCGTAGCCGGTACGGGCCACCCGGCCCTCGGGGGAGCGGTAGTCGTCGAAGCGGGCGATGGATGCACCGAGCATGATGGCGTGATCCCCCTCGCTGGCATTGACCACGGCGGTGCCGCGCAGGCCCTGGCTGCTGCTGTCGTAGCTGGCTGCCGCGGTGCCGCCGATGCCCGGGCTGAAGCGGGCCTGGGGCAGGATCACGTTGATGGCGCCGCCCAGGGCGCCGGTGCCATACAGCACCGAGGCGCCGCCGCGCACCACGTCCACCTGTTCGGCAAACCCCAGGCTCATGAAGGAGGCGATGGCGCCGGCCGGCTGGGCCGAGTTGAAGCGCATGCCGTCCACCAGCAGCACGATGCTGTCCCGGCCCAGGCCGCGGATGATGGGGTTCTGGCCCTGGGCGCTGTCGCTGGCGATGGCCAGGCCGGGTTCGTTCCGCAGGGCGTCGCCCAGGTTGCCGGCGCCGCGCCGGTCGAGTTCGCTGCGGTTCAGGGTGGTGGTGGATGCGGGGGTGTCCACATCGTCGGCGGCGTAGCCCTTGGCTGTCACCTGGACGGCCGGCAGGGTGGGGTCAGCGGCGTGGGCCAGCGGATGGGTCAGGGACAGGAGCAGCGCAAGGGGCGTGAGGCGGAGGCGAGCCATGGTCGGGATTCCGGTGCGAGTGAGGCTGGCTGGCGTTGGCTGGCTTGCCGGAGTGGGGAGATGCCATGGCGGAATGGTATTTGATTGAGAATCATTCTTGATTGATTCTGGTCAAGATGCGCATGCGCACGACCGATGGCGGTGACCGGTGTGCGTGCGGGGATGCGGGATGCGGGGGGCGGTTGCCGACGGGCGCCGGCGCCCCTTCAAGCCGCCTTGCGCCTGGACGACGCGGCGGCCAGGAGGTGGATGGCGAAGGCCAGGGGCAGTCCGCCGCCTGCCACCACGTGGAGCGCACTGACGGCGGAGCGGAAGCCTTCGTCGGCCACGTAGTACAGGCCGTACCCGCTCAGTGCCAGCCCGAGCCACAGGCCGAGCAGGCTTACACCCGACAGGCGATGCCGGGCGCCGGCCCAGGCGCGGAGCACGTGGGGGCCCCACAGCCCGCCGAGCACGGCCATGCCGAACAGGGTGGCGGCGCCATGCACGCGCATGGCCCAGGTTTCGAGGGGGTGGCGGGCGGCATCCTCGGGCAGGGGCAGGGCGTAGTGGGCGAGCAGCCACAGCAGGCCGCTGAGCAGCAGCAGGCCGGTGCCGGCGTAGACGGCCTGGCGTTGACGGCGCCCCGGGCGGACGGCCTTGCGGGGGCGGTGATGGGGGTCATGCATGGTGGGTGGTTCCTGGCGGCCGGGGATGCCCGAGGGCGTCCCGGAAGCCGGCGGTGGTGTGGAGCTGGTCCGGCGCCTCGAGGATGGCGGCATGGGCGTGCAGGGATTCCAGCAGGGGCAGGGAGGCGGTGCCGAGCAGGGCGACGATCTTGGTCAGCCCGTCCGCCAGCATGCACCGGTCGGCAATCACCGTCACGCTGCACGGGCGGGCCGGGCGTGGGCCGTGGCGGGGATCCACCAGGGGAGAGATGGCTGCGGCGCCGGGCGGGCGGCCCAGCAGGAATTCGCCGGAGGTGGCGACGGCGCCCACGCCCAGTGTCCCCAGGGGGAGGTGGCGGGTCGGGTCGGCCGGGTCGCGGAGAACCAGGGGCTGACCATGGGCGTCCGGGCCGGCGACGCGCAGGTCGCCACCGGCGTTGACCGCCGCGTGCCGGGCGCCATGCTGGAGCAGGGTGTCGATGGCGCGATCCACGGCGTATCCCTTGGCAATGCCGCCCAGGTCGATCCACAGGGGGCGGTGGAAGCGCACCCGGCGGTCGTCGAGGAGTTCGATGTCGCGCCAGCTGGCGCGGGCGTCGGCGTCGGGCCCGTGGGGGCGGGGCAGGGCGCCGTGACGCACGAGCTGCGGGGCCACGCTTGGGTCGAAGACCCCGTCCGACGCGGCTGCCAGCTGCACGGCCGCGGTGAGCACCGACCAGCTGTGCGGGCCGACCGGGGTGGGTCGGCGATGGGCTTCCCGGTGGAGGCGGGAGAGCTCGCTGTCGGCCGCATGAAAGCTCAGGGCGGCATGGATGGCGGCCACTTCGGCGTAGGCGGCCTCAATGGCCGGAGGGGTTGCCGCCGCGTCGTCCAGGCGGGCCTCGACGGCGACATAGGTGCCGAGCCAGGGGCGCAGGCGCCGCAGGGTGCCGGGTGTCATCGGGTCGCCGCTCAGCGTGATGGGGTGCCCTTGCCCGACCGGGCATGGAACGCCAGCAGGCGCTGGGCCCCGGCGGTGAGGTGGGCGCAGGACAGGGTGGCGCCGCTGATGTTCTTGATGTCCTCGCCGAAGCGGAAGGGCGGATCGGCCCGCCGCCCGGCAAACTGCTTGCGCCAGCTCGGGGTGCGCACTTCGTAGCCGTGGGTTTCCCGGTATTCGAGGATGTCGAGGCTGCGCACGCTGCCATCCATGCCGATGGCCAGGGCGTAGGTGACCCACTCGACCTTGCCGATCACGTCATCCACGTACAGGGTGCCGAGCTGCGTGGTGCCGGCCCAGGCTTCGATGCGCCGGATCTCGCCGCGCTGGCGCACGCTGGCCACAGCATCCAGCGCCTTCAGCTGTTCGGGAGTGAGGCGCAGGGTCTGGGCTTCGAAGCGGTCGGCGTCGGGGAAGGCAGCTTTCTGGGCCTGTTCGATGCTCATGTACTGGGCGGCCTCGGCCAGTGGCGGAGTCAGGGCGGCGGTGACGCCGGCCACGGCCAGCAGGGAGACGGTCGTCCAGCCGTTGCAGGCTTGGCTCATCGGGGGCTCTCCATCAAGCGAAAATGCCCGGGCGGCCTGGAAGGGCCGGCGGGCGGAAGGGGGCGGGGCGGCGGCAGGATCAGAACTGGTAACCGATGCCCAGATTCAGGCGGTCGCGCGCGCGGGCCACCTGGAAGCGCTGTACGTCGGCCTTCAGCACCACGTTGCTGCCGATGCGCAGGTTGGCGCCGGTGGTCACGACCTTCTCGTCCCGGTCGGCATCCACGCCCAGGCCGGCGGGCAGGGCGGCAAAGCTGGCCGCGGTGTTGAAGACTTCGTAGCGGGCGAAGGGGCTGAGGGCGTATTCGCCGTTCTCCCAGAGCTTGTAGGCGGCCTGGGTGTACCAGCCGAAGAAGGACTTGGGCACGAGGTTGGTGCCGGCCAGGCGCTCGTTGAAGCCGGCGGTGTCGGTGATGGTGCCGCGGGCATACAGGGCGGACAGATCCCATTTGCCGGGCGTCCAGCGGGCGTGGGCGTCCCATAGGGTCAGGCGGGCGTCGGGTGCGTAGAGGCCGGCGGCGTTGGCTTCCATGTCCGAGGGCGTCTTGACCTTGTGGGCCAGCTTGCCGCTGAACAGGCCGGCGCCCACGTCGAGGCCCGGCGTGCCGCGCCAGCTGAGGGCACCGTAAGCCGACAGGTTGTTGGCCCGGGCCAGCTGGCCTTCCTGGTGGATGGCGGCGAGGGGCGATTCTTTGCCCTCGCTGGAAGCGCCATCCCATTTGTTGAGGTTGAAGCCGCTGGTCAGGCCCACATCCCAGCGCAGGCCGGCGTCGCTGACGCCGAAGGCCGACAGACCCACTTCACGCCAGGTGGAGGGGATGATCGCCGTTTCGACAAAGTTTCGTTCGACGCCGTAGTAGGCGGTGGGCTCGTGGTTCAGGTTGAGAAAGCCGAGGGGGATCAGGAACAGGCCGCCCTTGGCGTTCACGTTGTCGGTCAGGCGATGTTCCACGTAGAGCTGCTCGACCGCCACTTCGCCGGCGTCGCTGGCGGAGGTGACCGAGTGTTCGAACTCGAACTCGCCGACGATGCGGGTGCGCTCGCTGGCCTGGTGGGCGATGCCGATCACGGCCCGGCGCACGTCCAGCTGGGTCTGGCTCTGGTCCCGGAAGGGGCGGTTGTAGTTGATCTCGCCGTAGCCGAAGAAGGTGGTCTGGCTGCCGGAGGGGCTCAGGGGCGACTGGTAGGGGGCCGGGGCCGCTGCCTGGGCCATCTCGATCGGCGCGGCGGCGTGCGGGGCCGGTGCGGGCGCCGCCGCGGGCGTTGCCGCGACGGCAGTGGCCGGGGCGCTGACGGCAGCTGGTGCCGCCTGCCGTGCGGCGGCTTCGGCCTTGACGGTCTTCAGCTCGGCCTTGACGGCCTCCAGTTCGGCGGCCATGCGTTCGATGCGGGCCAGCAGTTTGGCGTCGGTGGCGGCATGGCTGGTGCCGGCGCTGAAGAGCATGGCCAGGGCCAGGCAGATCGGGGTGGTTTTCATCGGGGCAGACTCCGGGGCAAGGCGGGGGAGGGGAAGGCAGCGAGCGTGGGGCTCAGGGCGTGTAGCCGTCGGTCAGGGTGTTGAGGAAGCTGACCAGGTCGGCGATCTCGCTTTCGTTGAGCGCGGGGGCGTCGCCGGGCTTGCGGTTGTAGGGGGCCTCGGTGACGTTGACGTTGGCGTGGTAGGCCAGGGGCAGGTCATTGAACTTGAGCACCACACCGTTGGCGTCGGTGGGGTACCACTCCTCGGGGTTGGTGTCCCGGCGCACGTAGAAGCGCACCGCGTCGGTGAGGGTCTTGATGGCGCCGTTGTGGAAGTAGGGTGCGGTTTTGGCCACGTTGCGCAGGCTCGGCACCCGGAAGGCGCCGCACAGGTCGGTGCGGCCGCTCAGGTCGGTACGGGTGGGGCCGCACAGGCCCAGGTCGTAGTGGTTGCTGTCGGCGTTGGCCTTGATTTCCGGGTTGCGGGGTACGCCCAGGTTGTCGAAGGTGTTGTCGGTGAACAGGGGCCGGTTGCCGCCGACGGGCGTGCTCACGTGGCAGGCGGCACAGTTGCCCTTGTTCGGGTCGTTGAACAGCGACCAGCCCTTCAGCTCGGCGCTGCTGAGTTGTGCCTTGCCGGCCTGCCAGAGATCGAACTTGCTGCTGAAGGGGGCGAAGTCGGGGTCTTCGATCTGGTACTGCTGCAGGGCGAACTGCAGGCGCGCGAAGGCGTCGGCCGGCCGCTCCAGGATGTCGTCGCCGAAGACCTTGCGGAAGGCCGCCGCGTGGGTCGAGCGCTTGAGCTTGGCCACCACGTCGTCGATGCTGGTGTTGGCCATCTCGTCGGGGTTGAGCAGGGGGCCACTGGCCTGGTCGGCCAGGGAGGTGGCGCGGCCGTCCCAGGTGAATCCGCCGGTGGGTGTGCCGTCACCCGCAAAGGCGAAGGCGGTGTTGAACTTGAGGTATTGCAGGGAGGGCGCCTGGCGCCCGGCCTCGTGGCCGCTGTTGGCGCCGGCCGGCACGGAGCGGGTGTCCGGGGCCGCGTGGTGGTTGGCCTTGTCGTGGCAGGAGGCGCAGGACATGGCGCCGGTGCTCGACAGGATGGGGTCGTTGAAGAGGCTCTCGCCCACCTGGGCGGCGGCAGACATGCCGGACGACGGGGCGCTGCCGCCACCTCCGCCACCGCAGGCGGCAAGGCTGAGGAGCAGGAGCGTACAGGCGGCATGGGCAAGTCGGCGCATTGACGGCTTTCAGTCAGTCTGCTCCCTCCTCGGGCACGGGGTGAGGGAGCGGGGTGAGCTGGCTGGCTGGGCTGCGATGGCGGCTTGGCTGGCTGGCAATCTGCGAATGTAAATCTACTGAAAATTCAGCAATCGCAAATGAGAATGTTTCTTATTGTAAGTAGGGGTGCAAGGAGAGGTCAATACCCATGAAGAGATTGTGGTGAATCTTGCACGGATCTTGCATTGATCTGTCGCCAGGCTTGCGTTCGTGCCCTAAGCCCGTGGTGGCGCCGGGCTCGCCTTCTTGAACTCCTCGACGGTTTCGAGGAAGGCGCCGAGCAGGGGCGACTGGTCGTCCTTGCGGTAGATGCAGCTCAGGTCCACGAAGAAGTTGGGCGGGGTGTCGGCGAGGGTCCGGTACACCACGCCGGGAAACTGCAGGGTGGTGGCCGAGTCGGGCACCAGGCACACGCCGAAGCCGCTGGCCACCAGGGCCACCCCTGTCACGGCGTCGCCCACCTCCTGGGAGATCGTCGGCTGGAAGCCGGCGGTGCTGCACAGGCCGATCACCTTGTCGATGAAGCTGGGGCGGGCGCCGGTGGGGAACAGGATCAGCGGGTGCTGCTGCAGTTCGGCAAAGCGGATCACCGGCTGGCGGGCCAGGGGGTCGTCGGCCTGAATGGCCACCAGCAGGCCTTCGGTGGTCACCTGGCATACGCCGATGTCTTCCAGCGGGGCAAGCATGCGGTTGAAGCCGACACTGATGCGGCGCTGACGCAGGGCCTCGATCTGCTCGCCCTTGCTCATGGTGTGCAGCACCACCTTCACGTCCGGATGGCGGTTGCGGAAGGCCAGCAGCAGCTTGGGGATCGCATCCAGGATGGCTGACCCGAAAATGCCCACGTCAAGCCGCCCGAGCTTGCCCTGACCGGCCCGCTGGGTGCGCTCGGTGGCCTGCTCCACCAGGGCGCGGATGTTGCGCGCCTCCTCCAGAAAGAGCTCTCCGGCCTGGGTCAGGGTCATGCCCCGGGGGGTGCGGAGGAACAGGGTGACGCCGAGTTCCTCTTCCAGCTGCTGGATCTGGCGGGTCAGGGGCGGCTGGGAGATGTGCAGGCGCGCGGCGGCGCGGCCGATGTTCTCTTCCTCCGCCACGGCAACGAAATAGCGCAGGTGACGCAAGTCCATTGGAATCTCCGGGGGCATGCGCCGGCTGGCGCTCGTCCAGATCATACCCTGGAGGTATTGAGTGGGGGGAATAATGGTATTGGACGGTAATCCTCCGAGTCGATAACTTGCGCTCCAACCCGCTGCGTCTCAGGCGCGAGGCTTCAGCCAGACGGGTAACAAGACGCGAGACACACACGAAAGAGGAGGAAGACATGAACAAGCGTTTCTGCGGAGAAGCTGCGTCCTGGCATGCCGGCCAGCGCCGCGCGCCGGTTGCGGTGACCGCCATTGCCGCCGCGGTGGCGATGCTGGCGAGCGGCGCAGCCGCCGCATTCCAGATCGATTCTGGCAACCCGGATGTGAACATGTCCTGGGACAACACCGTCAAGTACAGCAATGCCTTCCGTGTGCGCAGCGTCGATGCGAAGGTGGCCGACAACTCCCTCGGCCCCCAGGCCAACACCAACGACGGCGACCAGAATTTCGGCAAGGGCCTGATCTCCAACCGCCTCGATCTGCTCTCCGAGTTCGAATTCCGCTATCGCAAGGACTTCGGCTTCCGCGTCAGCGGCGCGGCCTGGTACGACGACGTCTACAACCGCGGCAACGACAACCAGGGTGCCCTGGGCGGCGCGCTGGTCAATACCCGCTCGGTGCAGGCCGGTGAGTTCACCAAGGCCACCGAGCAGCTGCATGGCCGCAAGGCCGAGCTGATGGATGTGTTTGCCTACGCCAACCTCACCCCGGGCGATCTCAACGTCAACGTCAAGGGCGGCCGCTTCACCCAGCTCTATGGCGAAAGCCTGTTCTTCGGCAACAACGGGATTGCCGGCGCCCAGACCCCCCTGGACCTGGTCAAGGCCCTGTCGGTGCCCAATTCCCAGTTCAAGGAAATCGCCCGCCCGGTGGGGCAGCTGTCCACCCAGGTGCAGATCAGCCCGACCCTGTCGGTGGGCGCCTACTACCAGCTGGAATGGCGCAAGTCGCGCCTTCCGGCGGCGGGCAGTTACTTCAGCTTTGCCGACTTTGTGGACGCGGGGGGCGAATCCCTGATCCTCGGCCCCGGCGCCGTGCTCTACCGCGGCCAGGACATCGAGGCACGCAACTCGGGCCAGGGCGGCTTCCAGGTCAAGCTCAAGTCCGGCGACACCGAATACGGCTTCTACGCCGCCCAGTTCCACGACAAGATGCCCCAGTTCTATGCCCGCCCCGGCGTTAACGTGCAGGCCGGCAGCGTGGGCGACTACGTGATGGTGTACGCCGAGAACATCCGCACCGTGGGCGCCAGCATCAGCACCCTGGTGGGCGAGACCAACGTGGCGGCGGAGCTGTCCTTCCGCGACAACATGCCCCTGGTGGCCTCCGGCAACGCGGTGATCACCGGCGTGGATTCCAACGGCAAGAGCCGCGCGGCCTTCCCGGTGGGCAAGACCCTGCACCTCAACGTGTCGGCCATCAGCGTGCTGGGCGCCAGCGCCCTGTGGGAGGGCGCGTCCTTCATCGGCGAGTTTGCCTACAACCGCCGCCTGTCCATCAGCGACAACGCCAATCAGCTCGACCCCCTGGCCACCAAGGACGCCAGTGCCCTGCAGTTCATCTTCCAGCCCGAGTACTTCCAGGTGGTGCCCGGCGTCGATCTGCAGGTGCCCATCGGCCTCTCCTACGGCATCAGCGGGCGCTCCTCGGTGAATGGCGTGCTGTTTCCGGCGGAGCAGGGCGGCAACTTCAGCCTGGGCGTGAAGGCGGACTACCAGAAGACCTGGCAGGCCGGCCTCAACTACACCCACTACTTCGGTTCGGCAGGTTCGGTGGTGCGCTACGGCACGGCCGTGCCCGAGCTGTCCTACCAGAACTTCCACGGCGACCGGGACTTCGTGTCCCTGTCGATCCAGCGCACCTTCTGACTCGAACAAGAACATTCCGGAGACTCTCATGACCAAGACCACGATCATCGCTGCCGCCCTCATGGGCGTGCTGGCCGGCGCCGCCCACGCCGCCGTGACGGCCGACGAGGCCGCCAAGCTCAAGACCACCCTCACGCCCCTGGGCGGCGAGAAGGCCGCCAACAAGGACGGCAGCATCCCCGCCTGGAACGGCGGCATCACCAAGGCCCTGCCCGGCAAGAAGCTGGGCGTGATCCCCACCCAGATCTTCGCCGACGAGAAGCCCCTCTACCAGGTCACCGCCAAGAACGCCGCCCAGTACGCCGACCTGCTGTCGGACGGCAGCAAGGCCCTGCTGGCCAAGTACCCGGACAGCTTCCGCCTCGATGTGTACCCCAGCCACCGCACCGCCGCGGCGCCCCAGGAGGTCTACGACAACGTCTTCAAGAACGCCACCCGCTGCAAGACCAAGGATGGCGGCTACTCTCTGGAAGGCTGCATCGGCGGCACTCCCTTCCCCATCCCCAAGGAAGGCGTCGAAGTGATGTGGAACTACCTGATGCGCCTCGAAGCCGAGTCCATCGAGTACCGCTTCAAGAACATCGTCGGCAACGCCGACGGCAGCAAGACCCTGGCCACCCGCAACGAGATCGCCTTCCAGTACCCCCAGTACTACAAGGACGCCACCCCCGAGAGCTGGTCGGGCGAATACGCCATGTTCCGCTTCAACACCCTGGAGCCCCCGTTCAAGGCCGGTGAGTCCCTGGTGATCCGCGACAGCATCGACATGAAGCAGTCGCGCCAGGCCTGGCAGTACCTGGTGGGTCAGCGCCGCGTGCGCCGCGCCCCCACCGTGTCCTACGACACCCCCGATTTCGTGGCCTCCGGCGCCAACTACTTCGACGAGGTGCAGGGCTTCTTCGGTGCCCTCGACCGCTTCCAGTGGAAGCTGGTGGGCAAGAAGGAAATGCTCATCCCCTACAACAACAATGGCTTCATCGGCGCCAAGCTGGACGACGCCATCGGCAAGCACCACCTCAACCCCGAGCACGTGCGCTGGGAGAAGCACCGCGTGTGGGTGGTCGAGGCTACCGTGGCCTCGGGCAAGCGCCACGCCGTGCCCAAGCGCCGCTACTACCTGGACGAAGACACCTGGCTGATCAGCCTGGTGGACGGCTTCGACACCGAAGGCAAGCTGTGGCGCACCACCCAGGTCACGCCCTTCGTGGTCCCGGCGCTGCCCGGCACCATGATGAAGACCGCCACCGTCTTCAACCTCCAGGCCGGCACCATGAGCGTCATCCAGGCCCTCAACGACGAAGACTTCAAGATCGTGCCGCGCAAGAAGGAAACCTACTTCACGGGTGATGCCGTGGCCGCCGAAGCCGCCCGCTGACGCGCGTCGAGTTCTTATCTTCGGTAGCCCGCATTCAGGTATTCGACGATGCAAGCCTTTCTCTCCGGTCGCCGCCTGGCCGCGACCCTCTCCTGTGCCGCCCTGGCGGTGGCCACGGCCCTTGCCGCGGGTGGCGATGCCGCCCGGGCGGTGCCCGACCTGCTGGCCCAGCCGGCCCAGGCCAATGTACGTGCCGCCACCTCCCTGCAGCTCTCGGTGGCCCGGGCCGGCAAGCGCCTGGTGTCGGTGGGCGAGCGCGGCCTGGTGCTGCTCTCCGATGACGATGGCCGCAGTTGGCGGCAGGCCAGGCAGGTGCCCGTCAGCGTGGCCCTGACCCAGGTGCGCTTTGTGTCCGACACCCTGGGCTGGGCCGTGGGCCACAGCGGCGTGGTGCTGCACAGCGCCGACGCCGGTGACACCTGGCAGGTGCAGCTGGACGGGGCGAAGGCCGCTGCCCTGATCGCCGAGGCCGCCCGGGCCGCCGCCGCCAGCGGCGACCCTGCCGCGCTCAAGCACCAGCGCGAGGCCGAGGGCCTGGTGCAGGACGGGCCCGACAAGCCCTTCCTGGGCCTGCACTTTGCCGACGCCAGCCGGGGCTGGGTGGTGGGCGCCTACGGGCTGGCCCTGGCCACTAACGATGGCGGCAAGACCTGGCAGTCGCTGATGGGGCGCATCCCCAACCCCGGCGGCAAGCACCTCTACGCCGTGGGTGAGGCAAACGGCCGCCTGCTGCTGGCCGGCGAGCAGGGCACCCTGATCCGCTCGACGGACGGCGGCGCCAGCTTCCAGCGCCTCACCACGCCCTACGCCGGTACCTATTTTGGCGCCCTCGAAGTGGCCGACGGCGCGCTGCTGGCCTATGGCCTGCGCGGCAATGCCTGGCGCAGCGCCGACCAGGGCGCCAGCTGGACGCGCATCGAGCTGGCCCAGCCGGTGACCTTGAGCGCCGGCCTGCGTCTGGCCGACGGCAGCCTGCTGCTGGCCGACGAGAGCGGCCGCCTGCTGCGCGGTGACGCCGCCGCCACCCGCTTCGCGCCCCTCGCCACGCCCCTGCCCACCGGCCTGACCGGCATGGTGCAGGCCGCCGATGGTGCCCTGATCGTCTCCGGAGCCCGCGGCACGAGCCGCGTCGAGCCCGCAACCCTCACCGCGGAAGCCAGCAAATGAGCCACGCCCATGACATCCCCGACGGCCTGGTGATCCGCAACCTGGCCGATTTCGACGCCCGCTCCGGCACCCTGCCCGAGCGCATCCTCTTCAACAACCGGCTGGTGATCGTCGTGCTGTGCGCGCTGATCAGCGTGGTGCTGGGCTACAAGGCCATGGGCCTGTCGCTCAACGCCGCCTTCGAGAAGATGATCCCGACGAAGCACCCCTACATCGTCAACTTCCTCGAGAACCGGGGCCAGCTGGCGGGTATGGGCAACAGCCTGCGCATCGCCGTCGAGGCGAAGCAGGGCGACATCTTCGACCCCGAGTACCTGGACACGGTGAAGAAGATCTCCGACGAGGTCTTCCTCTACCCCGGCGTGGACCGCCCCTACATGAAGTCCCTGTGGGCGCCCTCGGTGCGCTGGACCGGCGTGACCGAGGACGGCCTGGACGGTGGCCCGGTGGTGCCCGACGACTACGACGGTGCCCCGGAGAGCCTGGCCCAGGTGCGCCTCAACGTGGAGCGCTCCGGCGAGATCGGCCAGCTGGTGGCCGCCAACTACAAGTCGAGCATCGTGCTGGTGCCCCTGCAGGACAAGGTGGCCGAGACCGGCGAGCGCATCGACTACCACGCCCTGTCCCAGCGTATCGAAGACCTGCGTGCCAAGTACGAATCGGACAAGGTGGCCATCCATGTCACCGGCTTTGCCAAGGTGGTGGGCGACCTGATTGAAGGCCTGCAGCAGGTGCTGATCTTCTTTGCCATGGCCATCGCCATCTGCACGGCGGTGCTCTACTGGTACACCCGCTGCATCCGCAGCACCCTGCTGGTGGTGCTGTGCTCGATGATCGCCGTGGTGTGGCTGCTCGGCCTGCTGCCCACCCTGGGCTACGAGCTCGACCCCTACTCGGTGCTGGTGCCCTTCCTGGTGTTTGCCATCGGCATGAGCCACGGCGCCCAGAAGATGAACGGCATCATGCAGGACATCGGCCGTGGCACCCACAAGCTGGTGGCCGCCCGCTACACCTTCCGCCGCCTCTTCCTGGCCGGCATGACGGCGCTGCTGGCCGACGCGGTGGGCTTTGCGGTGCTGATGGTGATCGACATCCAGGTGATCCAGGATCTGGCCATCACCGCCAGCATCGGCGTGGCGGTGCTGATCTTCACCAACCTGGTGCTGCTGCCCATCCTGCTGTCCTACACCGGGGTCAGCCCGGTGGCGGCCCAGCGCAGCCTGCGCGACGAGATCGCCGAGGCGGGCGACAGCCAGCACGCCAAGCACCCCTTCTGGGCCTTCCTGGATCTCTTCACCCAGCGCAAGTGGGCCAGTGTGGCCGTGCTGGTGGGCACCGCCATGGGCATCGCCGGCCTGGTGGTGAGCTTCCAGCTCAAGATCGGTGACACCGACCCCGGTGCCCCCGAGCTGCGCCCCGACTCCCGCTACAACCGCGACAACGCCTTCATGGTGGCCAACTACGCCGCCAGCAGCGACGTGTATGTGGTGATGGTTAAGACGCCCCAGTACGCCTGCGCCCACTACACCACCCTTACCACCGTGGATGCCCTGGAGCGCGAGCTGCAGCAGCTGCCCGGTGTCGAGGCCACCAGCTCCCTGGCGGGCCTGGCCAAGGTGGCCAACGCCGGCATGAACGAGGGCAGCCTCAAGTGGTACGAGATCCCCCGTTCCCAGGACAACCTCAACGCCATCATCACCCGCGCCCCGCGGGAGATGTTCAACCAGAACTGCGACCTGCTCACGGTGTACGCCTACCTCAAGGACCACAAGGCCGACACCCTGGACAGCGTGGTGAAGGTGGTGGAAGGCTTTGCCGCCCGCCATGGCAGCGACGAGCTGCGCATCCTCAACGCCGCCGGCAACGCCGGCATCGAGGCCGCCACCAACATCGTGGTGAAGAAGGCCAACGTGGAGATGCTGGGCCTGGTGTACCTGGCGGTGATCGTGCTGGCCTTCATCACCTTCCGCTCCTGGCAGGCGGTGATCTGCGCCGTGCTGCCGCTGATGCTCACCTCGGTGCTGTGCGAGGCCCTGATGGTGTGGCTCAACATCGGCGTCAAGGTCGCCACCCTGCCGGTGATCGCCCTCGGCGTGGGTATCGGCGTGGATTACGCGCTGTACATCATGAC
The DNA here is from genome assembly GCF_023150065.1 of Zoogloea sp. Lineage (GTDB taxonomy): Bacteria > Pseudomonadota > Gammaproteobacteria > Burkholderiales > Rhodocyclaceae > Zoogloea. The sequence continues at coordinate 4,418 of NZ_JAKLLN010000017.1, read as the reverse complement.
CGTCACCCTGGCCCGGCTGAAGGGCGGCATGAGCCTGTCGGAGGCCTACTACAAGGCCCTCACCTTCACCGGCAAGGTGGTGGTGCTGACCGGCGTCACCCTGGGCATCGCCGTCGCCACCTGGGCCTGGTCGCCCATCAAGTTCCAGGCCGACATGGGCATCCTGCTGGCCTTCATGTTCATCTGGAACATGCTCGGCGCCCTGATCCTGCTGCCGGCCCTGGGGCACTTCCTGCTCAAGCCCAAGGCCCGGGCCTGAAACCGACCCCACGCGAAACCGAATCCGAGGAGACCCGCTCCATGTACCGTCACCTGCTCGTGCCCCTGGACGGCTCCGCGCTGTCCATCGGCCTGGTCACCCAGGCCGTCGACTTTGCCCGCAGCCTGGGCGCCCGCATCACCTTCTTCAGCGCCCGGGGTGACCTGGGGGCCAGCGGCGACGGCGCCCTGCTGCGCAGCCTCGAACCGCAGGACTTTGCCGAAGCCGCCGCCGGCGAGGCCAGCGCCATCCTGGCCAAGGCCGTGGCGGCGGCGGGGGCCTTCGCCATCCCCTGCGCGGCCGTGGCCCGCACCGGCCCGCGCCCCTACGAGCTGATCCTCGACGTGGCGGCGGAGCAGGGCTGCGACCTGATCTTCATGGCCTCCCACGGGCACAAGGGGCTCAAGGCCCTGATGCTCGGCTCCCAGACCCAGAAGGTGCTGGCCCACAGCACCCTGCCGGTGCTGGTGGCCAGCGTGGAGTCCAACGCCACCGGCAGCGCCGCCGATGTGGCCATTGCGGTGATCAAGGACGAGCACCGGGCCATCGCCGCGGTGATCCGCGGCCTGCGCGACGCCGCCACCCGGCTGCGCACCAGCGGCCCGCTGCCCGACCTGGACTTCGTGGGCCAGCTGGTGCGCTACATCCAGGCCTTCCCCGAGGTGCTGCACCACCCCAAGGAGGAGCAGTTCCTGTTTGCCCGCCTGGCCGCGCGCCATCCCGAATCCGCCCCCCTCATCGCCCAGCTGCGCGCCGAGCACAGCGAGGGCAGCGCCCAGATCCAGGCCGTGGAGCAGGCCCTGGTGGCGACCCGCCACAACGACGGCCAGCGCCACGCCCTGGCCGCCGCCCTGGAAGCCTTCGCCGAAGCCCAGTGGCGCCACCTGAGCACCGAAGAAAAGCTCATCCTCCCCGCTGCCCGCCAGCATCTGGACGCCGCCGACTGGCAGGCCATCGCCGACGCCTTTGGTCGCAACGCCCAAGTGCGGGTGGGCGGCGAGCAGGACGAAGCCTTCAAGCGGATGTTCGTGAAGCTGATGAATGCCACCCCCGTGTGAGCACGGCAGGGGCAATGTAGGGGCGGCTTCAGCCGCCCGCGGATGGCTGTGCAGGGTTAAAGTACGCATCCACCCCGGCCCGCAGAGGCCGAGGGTCACATAAAACAACGGGGACACGATGGCCGAGCAGAAGCTCATAGAGCAGTTCAACCTGCGCTCACGCCTGCGCTTCAACGTGGACGAAGGGCAGATCTGGCTGGACGAGAACCGCATGCTGCTGCTCCACGCCCGGGCCATGGGGGCCCTGCGCCGCGAGCTGTTCGACTCCCTCGGCGCCGAGCGGGCCAAGGGCCTGCTCATCCGCATGGGCTTTGCCTCCGGCCAGCAGGACGCCGAGCTTGCCAAAAAGCTGCTGGGCGCCGGCGACCCCTACGACGTATTCCGCATCGGCCCCGAGCTGCATTCCTTCGAGGGTCTGGTCAAGGCCACCATCGTCCAGGCCGACCTGGACTGGGAGCGGGGCAGCTTTGCCGGCGAAGTGGACTGGCACAATTCCTGGGAGGCCGACTCCCACCTCCAGCTCTTCGGCATCAGCGACGACCCGGCCTGCTGGACCATCGTGGGTTACGCCTCGGGTTACGTCACCCAGTTCTTCAACCGCCCGGTGATCTTCAAGGAGACCGCCTGCGTGGCCTGTGGCGAGGCCCACTGCCACATCGTCGGCAAGCCCGTGGAGGCCTGGGGCGACGACCCCTATCTCAACTACTTCAAGCCCGACGACCTGCAGGGCCAGCTCGACGAGATGCGCGCCGAGATCAGCCGCCTGCGCCGCAGCCTGGGCACCGAATGCACCAGCGGCAAGCTCATCGGCGCCTCGCCGGGTTTCAAGGCCGCCTTCGACCTGATCGCCCGGGCGGCAGCCAGCCCCATCACCGTGCTCCTGCTCGGCGAGACCGGCGTGGGCAAGGAGATGTTTGCGCGCTGGATCCATGACCACGGCGACCGCTCCGACCAGCCCTTCATCGCCGTCAACTGCGCCGCCATTCCCCACGACCTGCTCGAATCCGAGCTGTTCGGCGTGCAGAAGGGCGCCTACACCGGCGCCCAGCAGTCCCGCGCCGGCCGCTTCGAGCGGGCCCACGGCGGCACCCTGTTCCTGGACGAAGTGGGCGACCTGCCTCTGGCCGCCCAGGTCAAGCTGCTGCGCGTGCTGCAGACCGGCGAGGTGGAGCGCCTGGGCGACGACCAGACCCGCAAGGTGGACGTGCGCCTGGTGGCCGCCACCAACGTGGACTTGCAGGAAGCCATCCGCGCCGGCCGCTTCCGTGCCGATCTGTACTATCGCCTCGCCACCTACCCGGTACTCATCCCGCCCCTGCGCGACCGGCGCAGCGACATCCCGCTCCTCGCCGCCGCTCTGGTCAAGAAGTATGAAGCCCCCTACCACAAGCAGGTCCAGGGCTTCAGCGACCGGGCCATGCAGGCCCTGATGGCCTACCCCTGGCCGGGCAACGTGCGCGAGCTGCAGAACCTTGTCGAGCGTGGCGTGCTGCTGGCCCCCAGCGGCGGCCTCGTCGAAATCGACCACCTCTTCGCCGGCGGCGCCCCCGCCCACAGCCTGGGTGCCGAAGTGGACCGTGCCGGCCTGGTCGGCCACGCCGGCGACGCCACCCGCCAACGCCTCTACGAAGCCATCCTCCAGGACGGCTTCGACCTGGAGCAGCATGAAGCGAAGCTGCTGGAGCTCGCCGTGCAACGCGCCGGCGGCAACCTCACCCACGCCGCGAAACTGCTCGGCATCACCCGGCGCCAGCTGGCCTATCGGCTGAAGCAGGGGGTGGAGGGGTAGGGGGGCGACTTCAGTCGCCCGCGGACTGCGATTGAGGGTATGCCGGTGATTGACGTGCACTGGGGCGACTGAAGTCACCCCTACGCAAGAGGCCACGTCCACCGTCAGACGGCGTGTCGGTGTGCCACCTGTGCGCTGGGGTTCAGCCCCGCCGCCGCAGGGTGTCGCTGGGGGATTCGCCGTAGCGCCGGCGGTACTCGGCGGCGAAGCGGCCCAGTTCGAAGAAGCCCCATTGGGTGGCCACGGTGGTGACGTTGTGAATCCCGTCGGCGTCCAGCAGCGCCTCGCGGACTTTGTCCATGCGCAGGTCCCTGAGGTAGCGCATGGGGCTGACGCCGCGGAACTTCCTGAAGCTGTTGTAGAGGGTGCGCAGGCTGATGCCCGTCAGCGCGGCGAGTTCTTCATTGGTGATCGGCGCATCCAGGTGGGCGCGCATGTAGTCCTCGGCCAGCTTGAGGTGGCGGGGCTGAACGTTTGCGGTGGGCTGGCCGAGACAGTTGCTCAGCGTATTGCACTGCCAGATCAGCAGGCCCGACATGACCAGCTGCTCGAACTGGGCCTGCATGAGGGGGTGGCCCACCAGCTCCGGGGTCTGCTGGACGCTGCGCAGGAGTTGCCGGATCGTCCGCTCCCAGGCCAGGCCACTGCCCTTGCGGGTGTCCATCTCCGCCGCGAAATGGAGACGCTGCGGCAGGGGGCGGCCGAGCAGGGCGGCGGCGTGCCGTTCCATGGCATCACGCTCGATGCGCACCGCGAGCTTCGCGCAGTCGGCACTCCAGTTCATGGAAAAGGACTCGCCCGGGCAATGGATCGTGCCCCGGCCGGGCTGGCTCAGCAGGGATTCCTTTGCCGACTCGATGCGGTCGCCGCCCTTGAGGGGCAGCTGGATCAGGAAGAAGGACTCCAGCGCCTGGGGGGCGACACGGACCCCGGCGCCGTAGCGGATCACGCTGAAGCTCATGGCCGGGGTGCGGAAGTAGCGGTGCCGATAGTCGAGCTGGGACGTCCGGTCCGTCAGGGACAGGCGATGGTCGCAGAAGACGCCCGCGACGAGCGCGCGGGTTTCATCCACATCCTGCGATTGCAGTACTTCAAGACCCGTCAGGTGATTTCGTTGCATTTCGCCCCCCGACACAAAGTACATCGAAACCGTCGTCTCCAGGCGCCTGCGTCAGGCCGTCAGCCCCCGTGCCCGCGCCATGGTGATGGCCGTATCCTCGATCATGTCCTCCTGCCCGCCCACCATGCCGCGGCGGCCCAGCTCCACCAGGATGTCCCGGGCCGGCACGCCGTACTTGGCGCTGGCGCGCTT
>NZ_JAKLLN010000179.1 GCF_023150065.1 Zoogloea sp. | reverse complement strand
AGCCTTGCTCGTGGGTTCCGGCGGGTAGATTCCATGTGTGTTTCAGGCTGTAAATCCGGCAGGTGTGTCGATGGTGATATTTTGTTGTGGCGGAACGCAGGCTTGGCGATGTAATTCCCCTTGTGACGGGCATCACAGGAGGCAGGGTCCATAAGCGCTATCGTTCGGCTGCACGGGTTTTCACGCATTTTGCAAGTATGCGTCGTGTGCCTGGCATGTCCCGGTAGCCGTTCCAGGCCGCTCGGTGAGGCGGTTTTCGTTGGGGCTCGTGGTTGAGTTTTGCGCCACGTCGGCTTGATCAAATTTGCATGGGAGGCCGTCTTTCAAGGGCGGTCGGTGCTCAGAATGCTCAAACTCTTCAATCATTACGTTCCGTCCAGCACGATCCTGCGACTGGTGTTTGACGCCATGTTGCTGTTCGTGGCGGTGGTTGTCGCGTTCGTGCTGCAGGCCCGGGTGGATGGTGGCCTGGTGGCGACCGTGGTGCCATCGGCGTTTGCCTTCGCGGTGACCATGATGATCCTGAACGGCGCCCTTGGCCTGTATCGGGCGGGTTTCGGCTCGGATTTCCGGCAGACCCTGAT
>NZ_JAKLLN010000178.1 GCF_023150065.1 Zoogloea sp. | reverse complement strand
GATGTGCTCGGCGATCGCGGCGGCTTTCTCGCGTGGGCTGCGCGGGTTGTTCTCGAGGGCCAGGCCGACGTTCTGCTCGACAGTCAGCCAGGGGAAGAGGCGGTGGTCCTGGAAGACGATGCCGCGCTCCAGCCCGGTGCCCGCCACCGGCTGGCCGTCGAGCAGGATGTGGCCGTCGAAGCTGTTCTCCAGGCCGATCAGAAGGCGCAGCAGGGTGGATTTGCCGCAGCCGCTGCTGCCGACGATGCTGACGAACTCGCCCGGGGCGATGTCGAGGTTGATGTCGTCGAGCACCGGCAGGGCCTGGCCCTCGACCTGGTAAGTCTTGCGCAGCCCCTGGAGGCTCAGCGTGGATGTGCTGCTCATGGTGTGTCCTTTTCGATCTTGGGGTTCGGTGGGGCTCAGCGGCTGCGGCGCCACTTGAGGCTGCGCTGCTCCAGGCGGCTGGCGATGGCGTTGAGGGCGGCGCCCACCAGGCCGACGACGACCATCCCGTACAGCACCTTGGCCATGTCGAAGTCGGCGCGGCCGTCCAGCAGCGGGGTCGACACGCCGGGTGTGGCCTTGAAGAAATATTCGGCGCC
>NZ_JAKLLN010000177.1 GCF_023150065.1 Zoogloea sp. | reverse complement strand
GTGGCAAGCGAGCTGGCGCACCGGATCATCGTCTTCCACCACGAGCACCGTTTCCGTGCCCCCGCGGGGTGCCGGTTCGCACGGCTGCGGTTCGCTGTTGATTGCCGGAGCACCGATGGCCCTGGGCAAGTACAGCTTCACCGTTGTGCCATGCCCGATCTCGGAATAGATGCCGACATGCCCGGCGGATTGCTTGACGAAGCCGTAGACCATGGCGAGCCCGAGACCAGTGCCGCGCCCTTTTTCCTTGGTGGTGAAGAAGGGCTCGAATACTCGAGCCAGATGCTCGGGCGATATGCCACTGCCTGAGTCGGAGACCGCGAGCATCACGTATTGCCCGGGTGAAACGTCCGGGTGCTGGTCCGCATAGCGTTGATCCAGCGCGGCATTGGCGGTTTCGAGCGTGAGCTTGCCGCCGGTCGGCATCGCGTCGCGGGCGTTCAGGCACAAGTTGAGCAGTGCGTTCTCGAGCTGTACTGCATCGACCATGGCCGGCCACAGGCCCGCCCCCCGCACCATCTCGATCTCGATGTGTTCGCCTATGGTGCGACGCAGCATCGGGTCTAGCGCAGCAACGAGTTGATTGAC
>NZ_JAKLLN010000176.1 GCF_023150065.1 Zoogloea sp. | reverse complement strand
CGCGGACGGAGGCGAGGATGTCGGTGCTGCCCGGCGAGCGGAAGAAGCTGTCGAGGCTCTGCTCGACTTCGGCCAGGCTGGTCTGGATCTCGTGGACCAGCTGGCGGTTGACCTGGCGGCTCTGGGCGTCGGGCTCGGAGATCGCCATCGGGGCGAGCTTTTCGCCGCGCTGGTGGGCGCGCAGGCGCTCGAGGATGGCGTCGATCTGCACGTCTTCCCGGTTGTCGGCGCGGGCGTGGGCGTCGAGGCGGGTGTCGAGCACCAGCATTGTGGTGGCGACGTCCATTGAAAGGGCGTCGGTGAGGCGGAGCGGATCCTGGCGCAGCCAGCGGGCCAGGTCGCCGAGGGCTGCGGCGAGATCGGCGACTTCGGGCTGGCCCAGGATGTGGGCCTGGTCGATGACCGGGGCGATGGTGTCCTGGAAGCGCGGCAGGCCGATGGCGCCGCCCTTGGAGAACTGGTCCCAGGCTTCCCGGGCGTCGGAGAGTTCGTCGCGCAGCTTGCGCAGGATCGGGGCGAGGGGCGTGTCGCGGATCGGCCGGTCGGCGTCGGCCGCGTTGCGGAACCACTTGAGCAGACCCCGTTCGA
>NZ_JAKLLN010000175.1 GCF_023150065.1 Zoogloea sp. | reverse complement strand
TCGCGGGCGCCCTCGAAGCCGTGCCACTTGCGGTTGAACTTGGTGGTGACGAACACATCCTCGCGCTTGACGGACGCGCGGCGGATGCCCTCGCCCACGCCGCGCTCGTTCTCGTAGTTCTCGGCGGTGTCGATGAGCCGGTAGCCCATCGCGAGGGCGGCGGCCACGGTGGTGGCGGCTTCGGCGTCGTTCATCGGCCAGGTGCCCAGGCCGAGTTGCGGCATCTGGACGCCGTTGGCGAGGGTGAGGCTGGGGGCGGGCTTGATGATCTGGGTCATTCTTGTGGTCCGATACAGGGAAGGGACCGCAATCTTAGCCGGACCGCGGCGGCGATTCACCGTTTGACGGCAGCGGCAGCGCGAGACGCCGGGCCCGGGGTTGCGCCGGCGGCCCGCACAAAAAAAGAAACCCGGGCGCTTGCGGGCCCGGGTTAAATCCACACCAAAGGAGGAGGGTGGAGGAGACGATTCAATCTTAGATCAGCATTTGCTGCGGCGCAACATTCAGCGCACTGAATATTTCTATCGAATTATAAGGGCGCCCTATCGGCGCAGGCCTGGCGCCCCGTCAGCCTTCCGCCCGGTAGAGCA
>NZ_JAKLLN010000174.1 GCF_023150065.1 Zoogloea sp. | reverse complement strand
GAGGCGGATGGCGCGGGAGCGGATGCCGCCGATGGGAAACACGCCGCCCTGGTCGATGAGCACCTGGTTCGACTTGCGCAGCAGGCCGGCAATGTCGGCGTCACTGCCCAGGTTGTCGGTGTATTCGTAGATCAGATGGGGCATCAGCCTCTCCTTGGTGTGGCTTGGGTGGGGTCAGGAAACCGGCATCTCGATGCCGAGGGGCCGGCTGGCGGCGGGGATGCCGGCCACCGGAAACTGCACGACGGTCTGGCCGGTGCCGGAGCTTTCGAAGTACGGGCAGACCACCTCGGCCTCACCCGTGAAGCCGTCCCAGCCCAGCGCGCCGAAGAGCATCGCGGTGTCGTGCATGCGGCCTTCGCCGGTGCAGTACTGGGCGTACTCGGGGAGCATCCGCAGGAAGGTCGCCCACTCGCCGGCCTGCCACAGGTCGAGCACGCGCAGGTCCACCTGCTTGTTGAACTCGCGGCTGATGGTGTTGAAGCCCTGCTCCACCAGGCGGTTTTCCCAGATCTGGTGCGACAGCGAGCCGCTCGCCACCAGCGCCACGCGGCTGTCGCTGCGGGCCACCGCGCGGGCCACGGCCTCGC
>NZ_JAKLLN010000173.1 GCF_023150065.1 Zoogloea sp. | reverse complement strand
GGCCATCAGGCGGTTGAAGGCGCGGATGCGCGCCGGGCTGTCCAGGTGGCGGCGCAGGTGGGCGCCGGCGTAGGCCCAGCTGCCCACCGACAGATAGCAGATCACGAAGTAGATCCCCGCAAACAGCCACACCCGGGCCGGATCGCCGTCGGCCAGATAGGCGCCGGTGCCGGCCACCGCAGCCAGCCAGGCCTTGGGGTTGAGCCACTGCATCACCGCGCCGGCGACGAGCGTCGGCCCCGCGTCGGCCGGCCCGGCGGCGAGCCGGCCATCATCGGCCGCCAGGCGGATCGCCAGATACACCAGAAAAGCCACGCCGGCCCAGCGCACGAGGTCGGTCAGGCCCGGCCAGCGCAGCAGGATCTCCTGCAGGCCAAGGCCGGTGAGCACCAGCAGCACGGTGAAGCCGACGGTGGCGCCGGTCACGTGGCGCAGGCTGGCCCGAAAGCCGTGGCGGGCGCCGGCGCCGAGGGCCACCAGATTCACCGGGCCGGGGGAGAGGGAGGCCGCCAGCGCAAAGGCGGCCATCGAGAGGACGAGGTTCATGGACATCACCGGAAGGGGTTCGCAGGGTACGAACCCCAAGGTAGC
>NZ_JAKLLN010000172.1 GCF_023150065.1 Zoogloea sp. | reverse complement strand
CGCTGAATCGCTGAGCCGCCGCCCGCCGTTTTTCGGCCGATCCCTGCCTCAGCCTAGGCATTCGGCAGGTCTTGGCAGACAGGCCACAGGGGTGGGTACAGCCCTCCCGGGCCGCACTCCGAGCAGAACACGACGAGTGATTTGCGTTAACCCGACGGTCAAGGTATAGTCGCGCCCTCTGTAGTTGGTTGAAACGACGGTTGTGACAACTTTTGTGAATGCGGCTCCCGAAATCGTGGAAGACTGTCACAAGAGCGGCGTTAAAAGATTTCTTATAAATCAACGGATTATAATCTGATTGACGTTTAAGACCAGTCTTGTGACACTTGGCTACGATTAACATTGATGTTAATCATCAGCCTCATAACCCGAAGGTCGCAGGTTCAAATCCTGCCCCCGCAACCACATTTATCTGACTCTCGGTCAAAAAATCGGGATTCAGAGCGAAAAGCGAAAATAGGCCAGCTGCAAAGCTGGCCATTTTTGCTTCTAGCGTCCCGTCTTTCTTCGGTAGCAGCGGAATCGACCCGCCAAACAGCGCTCTGAGCACCTCCCGAGCCTCGGGAATCCGTGTCATGAGCAAGGTTTCGAGA
>NZ_JAKLLN010000171.1 GCF_023150065.1 Zoogloea sp. | reverse complement strand
CCGCCGCCGAACAGCTTCGCCTGGTAGTCGCGCGGCTGCGTACCCGCGGCCCGCATCTCGTCGACCAGCAGGCTGACGGCTTCGTCGGCATAGCGGCCGTCCGGTTCGTCGGGCGCCTTGCCGATGCGCCCGGGCAGCATGATGTGGCACATGCCGCCGAGCAGCAGGCGGGGATGCCAGAAGGTGATCGACACGCAGGAGCCCAGCACCGTGCGGATGCGCGTGCCGCGGTCGCCGAAATAGACCTCCCCCGGCTGGAGGAAGATGTCGATCGCCGCCGGGTTGATCGGCACCGTCACTTCGGCTCCTTGCGGTAGATCGTCGGCCGCACCGGCCTGAAGCGGTCCGTCACGCCGTTCAGGCTCTCCGAATGGCCGATGAACAGCCAGCCGCCCGGCCTGAGCTGCCGGTGCAGCGCCGCCGCGACGCGGCGCTTCATGTCCATGTCGAAATAGATCATCACGTTGCGCAGGAAGATCGCGTCGAACTCCCCGGCTCCCTTCAGGTCGCCGTTCAGGTTGAGCTGCGCGAAGCGCACCCGCTCGCGCACCGCCGCGGCCACGCGCAGCCTGCCGGCCATGGCGCCGGTGCCGC
>NZ_JAKLLN010000170.1 GCF_023150065.1 Zoogloea sp. | reverse complement strand
TGGATCACCCTGCGGGTTGGCGTGCTGCCCGGCGCAGGCGACAGCCACGCGACGGCCGACCCGAGCCCCGAGGAAGCCGAACGGCGGCTGCGCACCGAACACGGCCACCGCCGCCTGCTGCTGGTCGAAGACGACTGGGTGAACCAGGAGGTCAGCCTCGAGCTGCTCCGCACCGAGCTCGGCCTGCAGGTCGATCTCGCCCCCGACGGCGCCGAAGCCGTGCGGATGTCCACCGACACCGCCTACGACCTGATCCTGATGGACGTCCAGATGCCGATCATGGACGGCCTCACCGCCACGCGCACCATCCGCGCCCGCCCCGGCCCCTGCGCCCGGGCGCCGATCGTCGCGATGACCGCCAACACCTTCGACGAAGACCGCAAGGCCTGCTTTGATGCCGGCATGGACGACTTCATCCCCAAGCCCGCCAACCCGGATCAGCTCTTCATCACCCTGCTGCGCTGGCTCGAACACCCCGCCCCCGCCGCCTATCCGGCCACGGCGTCCCACAGCAGCTTGAGTCCCGACAGCCCCAGCGCCGCCGTCGCCAACAGGTAGAAAGGCCGCTCGGGGATGTGCTGGAGCAGGC
>NZ_JAKLLN010000016.1 GCF_023150065.1 Zoogloea sp. | reverse complement strand
ACCGACCCGAAGATCATCAGTGAGGCCGACTTCATCATCGTGGCCGTGCCGACCCCGGTGGATGACGCCCACCAGCCCGATTTCACTCCGCTGGTGAAGTCCTCCGAGAGCGTCGGCAAGCACCTCAAGAAGGGTGCCATCGTGGTGTACGAATCCACCGTGTATCCCGGCGCTACCGAAGAAGTGTGCATCCCCATCCTCGAGAAGTTCTCCGGCCTCAAGTGGAAGCAGGACTTCAACGTCGGCTACTCCCCCGAGCGCATCAACCCGGGCGACAAGGAACGCACCGTCACCAAGATCATGAAGGTGGTGTCCGGTGACACCCCCGAGACCCTGAAGAAGGTCGAAGAGGTGTACGGCGCGGTGATCACCGCCGGCGTGTACCCGGCCAGCTCCATCAAGGTGGCCGAGGCCGCCAAGGTCATCGAAAACACCCAGCGCGACCTCAACATCGCCCTGATGAACGAGCTGTCGGTGATCTTTCACAAGATCGGCATCGACACCCTCGAAGTGCTCAAGGCCGCCGGCACCAAGTGGAACTTCCTGCCCTTCCGTCCGGGCTTGGTGGGCGGCCACTGCATTGGCGTCGATCCCTACTACCTGACCCACAAGGCCGACATGCTGGGCTACCACCCGCAGGTCATCCTGGCCGGCCGTCGCATCAACGACAGCATGGGCAAGTACGTGGCCGAGCAGACCGTGAAGGAAATGATCAGCGCCGGCCATAACATCAAGGGCGCCGATGTGATCGTGCTGGGCCTGACCTTCAAGGAAAACTGCCCCGACCTGCGCAACAGCAAGGTGATCGACGTGATCCGCGAGCTGCAGAGCTACGGCATCAACGTGCACGTGCATGACCCGGTGGCCGAGTCCGCCGAAGCCCAGCACGAGTACGGCGTGAGCCTGACCCCGTGGAACAGCCTGCCCCGCGCCGCAGCCATCGTGGCGGCCGTGGCCCACAACGAATACGCCGAACTGGGTGTTGGCCAACTGTGCGAAAAGCTGGTGCCCAACGGTGTGTTCACTGACGTCAAGAGCTTCTACGATCCGGCCGCCCTGGCGGCTGCAGGGGCCAAGGTGTGGCGTCTCTGATGCAAGCTGTCCGGACCCCGCCCGCGAGGGCGGTGGTCCGGCATTTCGTCCTCGGCCTGCTGTCAGCTTGGCTCCTGGCGGCGGGTGGTGCGCAGGCCGTGACCGCAGATCCCCTCCCGGGGGATGTGAGCACGCTGGTGGCGCAGGCCGTGGCATTCGAGCACGGCGAAGGCGTGGGCCGTGATCCGGACAAGGCCGCCGAGTTGTATTGCGAAGCGTCCCGCGCGGGTAGCGCCGAGGCCATGTACAGCCTGGGCTGGATGTTTGCCAACGGGCGGGGTGTGGCCCGTAACGATGATTACGCCGCCACCCTGTTCGAGATGGCCATGGCCAAGGGGCACGCCGGTGCCGAGAAGGCCCGCCGCATGGCTGGCGAGTACACCGGTGCGGTACCCGACTGCCTGCTGCCGCGGGCGCGGGACAAGGGTTTTGCCGCCCGGGATACCTGGGACACCCAGAAATATCTGGCCTCGCTTCCCGAGCAGAAGAAGAAAATGGTGGAGCTGATCACCACCCTGGCGCCGCGCTTCTCCATTGAGCCACGCCTGGCCCTGGCCATCGCCACCACTGAATCGAACTTTGATCCGAACGCCACCTCGCCCAAGAACGCCATGGGCGTGATGCAGCTGATCCCCGAGACGGCGAGCCGTTTCAACGTCAAGGACAGCTACGATCCAGTGCAGAACATCAAGGGCGGACTGGCCTATCTGCGCTGGTTGTTGGCCTACTATCAGGGCAACGTCGCCCTCGCCGTGGCGGGCTACAACGCCGGTGAAGGGGCTGTCGATCGCTATCGCGGGGTGCCGCCCTACAAGGAAACCCAGAACTACGTGCGGCGCATCCTGACCTTCTTCCAGCGCCACGACCATCCCTTTGACGCCCGGGTGGTCGGGGCGTCCCCTGCGCTGCAGGCATTCAAGGCGGTCGGGCAGTGACGGCCTCTGCCTGGACGCGTCGTCGTTTTTTCGGTGTGTGTCTGGCGCTCCTTGCGCCCGTGCCTGCCTTTGCCGATCTTGCCGACACGGTGGCGCAGGTCAAGCGCTCGGTTGTCGCGGTGGGCACCTTCATGCCCACTCGCAGCCCTCAGTTCCGTTTCCTGGGTACGGGTTTCGTCGTTGGCGATGGCAGGCAGGTGGCGACCAACGCCCATGTGATTGCGGCTGCACCGGACAGCCGTGCTTCGGACGAGCGCCTGGTGATTGCCCAGTCCGGTTCCGGTCGGGTGAGCGTGCGCCCGGTGGAGCGCGACGAGCGTGACCCGGACCATGATCTTGCCGTGCTGTGGATCGGTGGGGCGCCCATGACGCCTCTGCGGCTGGGGGATTCCGAGGCCGCACGGGATGGGCAGGATGTGGCCCTGACGGGCTTCCCCCTTGGGGCGAGCATGGGGATCGTTCCAGTCACCCATCGGGGCATCATCGCCGCGATCACCCCGGTTGGTCAGCCCTTGCCGTCGGCGAGCCAGCTTGATTCTGGTGCCGTGCGGCGTCTTTCCGTGGGGCGTTACCCGGTGTTTCAGCTGGACATCGTGTCCTATCCGGGCAACAGCGGCAGCCCCCTTTACGACGTGAGCAGCGGTGAGGTGCTGGGCATCCTCAACATGGTCTTCGTCAAAGGGATGAAGGAAAACGCCATCTCCAGCCCTTCCGGCATTTCCTACGCCATTCCCGTTTCCCACCTCAAAGCGCTGCTCGCTCGCTGAGCGCTGATGGAGCCTCCCCTGCGGGAGGGCTCCATCACTGGCTGCGCTCAGCCCAGTTCGTCCATCGGTACGCAGGAACAGAACAGGTTGCGGTCACCGTAAACGTCGTCGATACGGTTTACGCTCGGCCAGAACTTGTTGTCGCCCACCCACGCCAGCGGGAAGACGGCTTCCTGGCGGGAGTAGGGGTGATCCCAGTCGCCCAGGAAGTCGGCCTGGGTGTGGGGAGCATTCCTGAGGGGGTTGTTGTCGGCGCTGATCCGGCCCTCCTCGATGGCACGGATTTCGTTGCGGATGCTCACCATGGCGGCGATGAAGCGGTCCAGCTCGCCCTTGTCTTCCGATTCGGTCGGTTCGACCATGATGGTCCCGGCCACCGGGAAAGACATGGTGGGGGCGTGGAAGCCGTAGTCCATCAGCCGCTTGGCGATATCCACTTCCGATATCCCCGTGGCGGCCTTGATCGGGCGGATGTCGAGGATGCACTCGTGGGCGACACGACCCTGGCTGCCGGTGTACAGCACCGGGTAGTGTTCCTTGAGCTGGCTGGCCACGTAGTTGGCATTGAGGATGGCCACTTCGGTGGCGCGCTTGAGGCCGCGGCCGCCCATCATGGTGATGTACATCCAGGAGATCGGCAGGATGCTTGCCGAACCGAACTGGGCGGCGGACACCGCACCCTGGCCGGCGTTGGGGCGATTCTCGCTGCCCGTTGCTGCAACCACGTGGTCGGCCATGAAGGGGGCCAGGTGGGCCTTGAGGCCGATGGGGCCCATGCCCGGGCCGCCGCCGCCGTGGGGGATGCAGAAGGTCTTGTGCAGGTTCATGTGGCTCACGTCGGCGCCGATGGTGGCGGGGGAAGTGAGGCCGACCTGGGCGTTCATGTTGGCGCCGTCCATGTACACCTGGCCGCCGTACTGGTGCACGGTGGCGCAGATCTCGCGGATCGCCTCTTCAAACACACCGTGGGTGGACGGGTAGGTGATCATCAGCGCCGACAGCTTGTCGGCGTGCTGGGCAGCCTTGGCTTTGAGGTCGGCCAGATCCACGTTGCCGTTGTCGTCGCAGTTCACCACCACCACCTCCATGCCGCACATCTGGGCGGTGGCCGGGTTGGTGCCGTGGGCCGACTTGGGGATCAGACACACAGTGCGGTGATGATCGCCCCGGGCGGCGTGGTAGCGCTGGATGGCGACCAGGCCGGCGTACTCGCCCTGGGCGCCGGAGTTGGGCTGCATGCAGATGGCGTCAAAGCCGGTGATCTCGCGCAGCTGGGCGGCGAGGCCTTCGATCATCTCCAGGTAGCCGGCGGTCTGCTCGGCCGGCGCGAAGGGGTGGATGTCGGCAAATTCGGGCCAGGTGACGGGGATCATCTCGCTGGTGGCGTTGAGCTTCATGGTGCACGAGCCCAGGGAGATCATGGAGTGATCCAGTGCCAGGTCGCGGTTCTGCAGGCGCTTCAGATAGCGCAGCATCTCGTGCTCGGTGTGGTGGGTGTTGAACACCGGGTGGGCCAGGATGGCGTCGTCACGCAGCAGGGCTGCCGGCAGGTTGCCGCCGCGGGTGGCGACGGTGGCGTCGAGGGCGGCCACATCCGCGGCAACACCGAAGGCCTGGAGGAGGGCGGCCACATCGGCCAGGGTGCTCTTTTCGTCCAGGGAGATGCCGAGGCCCTGTCCATCCACGTGGCGCAGGTTGTAGCCGGCGTTCCGGGCGGCTGCGTAGATGTCCGCCGTGCGAGCACTGGTGCTGACCTGCAGGGTGTCGAAGAACACATCGGAGGTGAGTTCGAAGCCGGCTTGCTTGAGCCCCTCGGCCAGGGTGGCGGCCAGACGATGGATGCGAGCGGCGATGGTGCGCAGGCCTTCCGGGCCGTGATACACGGCATACATGCCGGCCATGTTGGCCAGCAGTACCTGGGAGGTGCAGATGTTGGAGTTGGCCTTCTCACGACGAATGTGCTGCTCGCGCGTCTGCAGGGTCATGCGCAGGGCGGTCTTGCCGCGGGCGTCCTTCGATACGCCGATGATGCGCCCAGGCATGGAGCGCACATGGGCCTCGCGGGTGGCGAAGAAGGCGGCGTGGGGGCCGCCGAAGCCCAGGGGGACGCCGAAGCGCTGAGCCGAGCCCAGGGCGATGTCTGCGCCCAGGCTGCCGGGCGACTTGAGCAGCACCAGGGCCATCAGGTCGGAGGCCACCGCCACCACGGCACCCTTGGCCTTGAGGCCACTGATGGCGCCGGAGATGTCAGCCACCTCGCCGCGTTCGTTGGGGTACTGGAGCAGGGCGCCGAAGACCTCGTGATGGGCCGCTTCGGAGGCAGGGCCGACGATCAGCTCGAAGCCGAAGTAGCCGGCGCGGGTGCGCACCACGTCGAGGGTCTGGGGGAAGACGCCTTCGTCCACGAAGAAGCCCTGGCCCTTGACCTTGGAAATGCGTCGGGCCATGGCCATGGCCTCGGCGGCGGCCGTGGCTTCGTCGAGCAGGGAGGCGTTGGCCAGCTCCAGCCCGGTCAAGTCGATGACCATCTGCTGGAAGTTGAGCAGGGCTTCCAGGCGGCCCTGGGCGATCTCGGCCTGATAGGGGGTGTAGGCGGTGTACCAGCCGGGGTTCTCCATCACGTTGCGCAGGATGACCTTGGGCGTGATGGTGTCGTAATAGCCCATCCCGATGAGGGACTTCTTCAGCACGTTCTTGCCGGCGATGGCCTTGAGGCGGGCCAGGGCCACGTGTTCGGCGGTCGGCTCGCCCAGGGCCAGCGCTGCGGGCAGGCGGATGCCGGCTGGTACCGTCTGCTGGATCAGGGTGTCCAGGGAGTCGACGCCGACGGCGGCGAGCATGCCGGGCAATTCGTTGGAACAGGGGCCGATGTGGCGGCGGATGAAGTCATCGCCCTGTTCGAGCGTGGCGAGCGGGGCGGAGAGAAGGGTCTTCGACATGGGGGAACTCGGTTGGGTGACAGCGACAGCAGGGTGGGGTGCGCCGGCAGGGCGCACCCGTGCTCAGGCAATCAGCCTTCAGCCGATGGCGGCCTGGTAGCCGGCGGCATCCAGCAGGCCGTCCACATCGGCGGCGTTGGCGGGCTTGAGCTTGAACAGCCACGCGGCGTAGGCGTCGGCATTGACGGATTCGGGGGCGTCGACGGCAGCCTGGTTGGCTTCGAGGATCTCGCCGGCCACCGGGGCGTAGATGTCGGAGGCGGCCTTTACGGATTCGATCACGGCGATGGCTTCTTCCTTGGCCACGACGCGACCCGCCTCGGGCAGTTCGAGAAAGACCACGTCGCCGAGGGCTTCCTGGGCGTGGTCGGTGATGCCGATGGTGAGGGTGCCGTCAGCCTCGACGCGGATCCATTCGTGGGAGGCGGTGTAACGCAGATCGTTGGGGGTGCTCATGCTGTGTCCTTGTTCAAGTCGGATGAAAGGGTTGGAGGCGATTCAGCTTCGGATTCAGACCAGGGCCTTGCCGTTGCGCACAAAGGGCGCCTTCACGACACGGGCCTTGAGGCGCTTGCCCCGGATGTCCACCTCGACCGCATCGCCAGCTGCGACACCGAGGGGCAGACGGGCCAGGGCGATGGATCTTTCGAGGGTCGGCGAAAAGCTGCCACTGCTCGTTTCACCCTCACCCTGGGCGGTGAACACCTTCTGGTGCGAACGCAGGATGCCCTTGTCTTCCAGGATCAGGCCGAGGGCCTGCTGGCGAGAGCCGTTGGCGACGAGGGCGGCCTTGCCGACAAAATCCCGGTTTTCGTCCTTGAAGTCCACCGTCCAGGCCAGCCCGGCATCGAGGGGGGAGACAGTTTCATCCATGTCGTTGCCGTAGAGGGCCATGCCGGCCTCCAGGCGCAGGGTGTCACGGGCGCCGAGGCCGCAGGGCTTGACGCCGGCGGCGCTGAGGGCCGCCCAGGTGCTGGCAGCCTGCTCAGCCGGTAGGGTCAGCTCGAAGCCGTCTTCGCCGGTGTAGCCGGTGCGGGCGATGAAGATGTCGCCGAAAGCGGCGGCCTGGAAAACCTTGAGCGCGGTGGATGCCGCTTCGGCGCCGGGAATCGCGGCCCAGGTCTTGTTGCGGGCATTGGGGCCCTGGACCGCGATCATGGCCAGGTCACGGCGTGCGGTGAGGGTGGCCACTGTGCCGGTGGCGGCCAGGCGTTGCCGCATCCAGGCGAGGTCCTTGTCGGCGGTGCCGGCGTTGACGACGATGCGGTACGTGGTGTCGGAGAGGAAATAGACGATCAGATCGTCGATCACGCCGCCCTGCTCATTGAGCATGCAGGAATAGATGGCCTTGCCGGGTTCGACGAGCTTGGCCACATCGTTGGCGATCAGGCCGCGCAGGAAGGCCTTCGCGTCGGCGCCTTCGAGGTCCAGGGCCAGCATGTGGGAGACGTCGAACATGCCGGCGTCGCGGCGCACGGCGTGGTGCTCTTCGATCTGCGAGCCGTAATTGACCGGCATGTCCCAGCCGGCGAAGTCGACCATGCGCGCGCCAGCGGCGACGTGGGTGGCGTGAAGGGGGGTCTGTTGGCTCATGGGGCTCTCCGGGGCAATCGTTCCAGTGTAGAAAAGCAAAGGGGCCGAAGCGACGTGAAAGTCGCTTCGGCCCCATCTGTCCTTTGTACCTGAGAGATTGCAGCGGTGCGTGACCGGCCTGCGTGCCCCTTCGGTGGATGCCGCCAACGCACGCTGGGCGGGCAGCATCACTCTCCAGATTGTTGTTTCGTCGGCGGTCCTTTTGCCTGAGCGGTTCCGGGGGTTGCGCCTTCGGCGGCTCGCGGATCACCCACGCGAACTCTCTCCCACACGACGGCGCGCACCTTACCATCGCCGGCGGAGAGGGGCAAGCGTCTGATACACTTGGGCGGATGACGCCGTCCCGAAGCCGTTTCCTGCCCGTCCGCGGTTTGCGCTATCACCTTCGTGAATGGGGCGAGCCCGGGGCGCCAATGATTTTCATGCTGCATGGCTGGATGGATGTTTCGGCGTCCTTCCAGTTCGTGGTGGATGCGCTGAAGGCCGACTGGCACGTGCTGGCCCCCGACTGGCGGGGCTTCGGCCAGACCGAATGGCGCGGCGATGCCTACTGGTTTCCCGATTATCTGGGGGATCTGGATACGATCCTGCAGGCCTGTTCGCCCGACCGGCCCGTGAATCTGGTCGGCCATAGCCTGGGTGGCAACGTGGCCTGTGTCTATGCCGGCGTGCGCCCGGCTCGGGTGGCCCGCCTGGTGGCGCTGGATGCCTTCGGGCTGGCCGATTCGCAGCCTGCACAGTCGC
Organism: Zoogloea sp.; assembly: GCF_023150065.1. GTDB lineage: Bacteria > Pseudomonadota > Gammaproteobacteria > Burkholderiales > Rhodocyclaceae > Zoogloea. The sequence goes on along the minus strand of NZ_JAKLLN010000016.1, from coordinate 114,693 downwards.
CGGGACGCCTGGAAAAGTGGTTGAATGATCTCGCTCAGCCGGTTGGCTTCCGCAGCTATCCTGATCCGGCCGCTCTGGCCGCCCGACTGCAGGCCGACAATCCGCGCCTGTCGGATGGCAAGGCGCGTTTCCTGGCTGAACATCTTGGCGAGGACGACGGGCAGGGTGCCATCCGCATGGCGGGTGATCCAGCGCACAGGCGGGTCAATCCCGTGCTCTACCGGCGGGCCGAGGCGCTGGCCTGCTGGCGCCGGGTGACGACGCCGACGCTGTGGATCGAACCGGAGATGCCGACCTTGCGTCACCGGCTTGGCGTTGACGACGCGGCCCATGCCGAGGCCCGGGCTGCGTTCCGGGATCTTCGCGAAGTCCGGGTGCCCGACAGCGGGCACAACCTGCATCATGACCAACCGGGTGAGGTGGCCCGGATCATCGAGACTTTTCTGGGGTCAAAGGAATCATGAACGCCCTGAATGCCGATCTGCACTGTCATTCCACCGCTTCCGACGGAACCCTGCCGCCGGGAGAGGTGGTTCGCCGCGCCCACGCCAACGGGGTGGAGTTGCTGGCCCTGACCGATCACGACGAACTCCTCGGCCTGCCCGAGGCCGCTGCCCAGGCCCAGGCGTTGGGCTTGCGCTTTGTGCCCGGGGTCGAGATCTCGGTGTCCTGGCTCGATCAGACCCTGCACATTGTCGGGCTGGGCATCGATCCGACCAATGAGGCGTTGATTGCCGGCTTGGCCCAGGTCCGCGGCGGGCGCGACGGACGGGCCGCGCGGATCGGCGCCGAACTGGAGCGGATCGGCATCCGCGGCGCCCTGGAAGGCGCCCAGCGCTATGCCGGCAACCCGGCCCTCGTCAGCCGGGCCCATTTCGCCCGCTACCTGGTGGAGATCGGCATCTCGAAAAACGTCCATGATGTGTTTCTGCACTATCTGGCCCGGGGCAAGCCCGGCTATGTCGAGCATGTCTGGGCGACGCTGGAGGACGCGCTGGCGTGGATCAAGGGTGCCGGCGGCCTGGCCGTGATTGCCCATCCCGGCCGCTATCGCCTCAGTCACGCCGAGATGGACATCCTGTTCGAACGCTTCCGCGAACTGGGCGGTGACGCCATCGAGGTGTCCTGTGGTGCGCACGATGGAGGCCAGCTGCTGGCCTTTGCCCGGCTGGCGCGCAAGTTTGGTCTGATGGCCTCGCGTGCCTCCGATTTTCACGGCCCGGAGGACAGCCCCATCGACCTGGGGCGTGCGCCGCCGCTGCCTCCCGATCTCACCCCGGTGTGGACCCGCTTGGTGTGACGCCTTTCCTCTGCTCAACTCTCAATCATGGCCCAGTTTTTTTCCCTTCACCCTGAACAGCCCCAGGCGCGTCTCATCAAGCAGGCTGCGCAGATCATGCGCGACGGAGGCCTGGTGGCCTTTCCAACCGATTCCGCCTATGCCCTCGGGGGGCACACCGGTGACAACCCGCTGCTCACCCGCATCCGCCGCATCCGTGACGTGGATGAGCGCCATCACTTCACGCTGCTGTGCCGGGATCTCTCCGAGATCGCGACCTTCGCCCGGGTGGATAACACGCAGTACCGTCTCCTCAAGGCCACCACGCCGGGGCCTTACACCTTCATCCTGGAAGGCACCAAGGAACTGCCCCGGCGCCTGCTGCATCCCAAGCGCAAGACCATCGGCCTGCGCATCCCCGATCATCCCGTTGTTTCGGCCCTGCTGGCTGAGCTCGGTGAACCTCTGCTGAGCTCGACCCTGCTGCTGCCTGGTGACGAGTTTCCGCTGACCGACGCAGAGGAGATCCGTGATCGGCTCGAGAAGGATGTGGATCTGGTGATCGAAGCCGGGGCCTGTCGGGGTGAGGCGACCACTGTGATCGATCTGACCGGCGGTTCTCCGGTGCTGGTGCGGGAAGGGCGGGGCAGTCTTGCTCCCTTTGGCCTGTGAGCGGCCTTTGGGCGGGGGCGTGAGCCGTCCAGTCTGTTAGAATCGCGCCCCTTCGGTGGCCCTGACCCATGCAAGAACTCATTTCCACCCTGACCATCTGGGCTTTGCCCGTCCTGTTCGCCATCACGCTGCATGAGGCGGCGCACGGGTATGCGGCCCGTCATTTCGGCGACTCCACGGCCGAGCGGGCAGGGCGCATTAGCCTCAATCCCCTGCGTCACATCGACCCGATGGGGACGATCCTGGTGCCGGCCCTGATCGTCGTTGGCAGCACACTTGCGGGTGGCTCGCCGATGCTGTTCGGGTGGGCCAAGCCGGTGCCGGTCAATTTCGGCCGCCTGCGCCGGCCCAAGGCCGACATGTTGTGGGTGGCGGCAGCCGGGCCATTCGCCAATCTGGTGATGGCCCTCGGCTGGGCGATGCTGTTCCGCTTTGCGATCATGTCGCCCGACAACGTCTATGCCCTGCCCATGGCCAAGATGGCGGACGCGGGCATGCAGATCAACGCAGTGCTGATGCTGCTCAACCTGCTTCCGCTGCCGCCCCTTGATGGTGGGCGGATCGCGGTCAGCCTGCTGCCCGCCGGGCCCGCCTATACCTTTTCCCGGCTCGAACCCTACGGTTTTCCGATCCTGCTGGTTTTGCTGTTCACCGGTATCCTTGGCGACATCCTCGGGCCGCTGGTGGCCATTTTCCGTTTTGCCCTTGCAACCGTTATTGGACTTTGATCATCCATGTTCGCTGAACGCGTCCTCTCCGGCATGCGCCCCACCGGGCGTCTCCATCTCGGCCACTATCACGGCGTCCTGAAAAACTGGGTCAAGCTGCAGGCGGAGTATCCCTGTCTGTTCTTTGCTGCCGACTGGCATGCCCTGACGACCGACTACGACAACCCCCGGGGGATCGAGGCCAGCGTCTGGGAGATGATCGTCGACTGGCTGGCGGCGGGCGTCGACCCCTCCCAGGCGACCATCTTCATCCAGTCCCGGGTGCCCGAGCACGCCGAGCTGCACCTGCTCATGTCCATGATGACGCCCCAGGGCTGGCTCGAGCGGGTGCCGACCTACAAGGATCAGCAGGAGAAGCTCACCCACAAGGATCTGACCACCTACGGCTTCCTCGGGTATCCGCTGCTGATGAGCGCCGACATCCTGATCTACCGTGCCGACAAGGTGCCGGTGGGTGAGGACCAGCTGCCCCACGTGGAGTTCACCCGTGAACTCGCCCGTCGCTTCAACCACATGTACGGCCGCGAGCCCGGCTTCGAGGAGAAGGCCCGGGAAGCCATCAAGAAGCTCGGTTCCAAGCGTGCCCGGCTGTATGAAGAGTTTCGTACCCGCTTCCAGCAGAACGGCGACGAGGAAGGGCTGGCCCTCGGCAAGGCGCTCCTCGAGGAGGCCCAGAGCCTGTCCCTCGGCGATCGGGAGCGCCTGTATGGCTATCTCGAAGGCAGCGGCAAGGTGATCCTCGTCGAACCCGGTGCCCTGCTCACCGAGGCATCCCGCATGCCCGGCCTGGATGGGCAGAAGATGTCCAAATCCTACGGCAACACGATCTTCCTGCGCGAGGAGGCGGAGTCGCTGACCAAGAAGATCCGCACCATGCAGACCGATCCGGCGCGGGTGCGGCGCACCGATGCCGGTGATCCGGAGAAGTGCCCAGTGTGGCAATTCCACGTCATCTACTCCGACGACAGCACACGGCAGTGGGTCACCCAGGGCTGCAAGAGCGCCGGCATCGGCTGCCTCGAATGCAAGCAACCCGTCATCGATGCGGTGCTGAAGGAGCAGGACAGCATGCGCGAGCGGGCTCAGCCCTATCTCGATGACCCGTCGCTGGTGCGCAGCATTGTCGCGGACGGCTGTGATCGGGCCCGCAAGCTGGCTCAGGAGACCATGCGCGAGGTGCGGGACGCCATGGGGCTGAGCTACAGCTGATGGCGGTTGGGGGCATGTTTCGTGGATTTTTGCCTTGGTGGCATGCCCCCCGCGTGTTAACCTGCGCCGGATTGAAAGGGCTGCGGCCGTGTTGACGGCCGATCTCGCTCTGGCTCCCGCGGCTGATCCGATCGATGCCATCATCGGCCGTATGTACGGCCAGCCGATCTTCGATCTGCCCAAGGATCTGTACATTCCGCCCGACGCGCTCGAGGTCATCCTCGATGCCTTCGAGGGGCCGCTCGACCTGCTGCTCTACCTGATACGCAAGGCCAACATCAACGTCCTCGATATTCCGATGGTGCCGCTGACGGCCCAGTATCTGGAATACGTGGAGGCCATGCGCAAGCACAACCTGGAGCTGGCGGCGGACTACCTGCTGATGGCTGCAACCCTGCTGGAGATCAAGTCGCGACTGCTGCTGCCGCGGCCGCCCCGGGCAGAGGAGGGCGAGGAGCTAGATCCCCGGGCCGAGCTGGTGCGGCGGCTGCTGGAGTATGAACAGGTCAAGCTCGCCTCGATGCGCCTGGATGCCTTGCCCCGCGTGGAGCGGGATTTTGAGTGGGTCGGGGTGTTCGTTGCCGAGAAGGTGGTGGAGCGCCTGCCCGAGGTCAGCCTGCATGACTTGCAGCTGGCCTGGTTGAAGATCGCCCGACAGGCGCGACTGAAGCGGCATCACACGATCCAGCGGGAAGAAATGTCTGTCCGTGAGCACATGACCCTCATCCTGAGGCGTCTTCGCGACGACAGTTTTGTGGTGTTCGAGTCCCTCTTTGATCCGAAGCTCGGTGTCGCCAGCCTGGTGGTGAGTTTTCTTGCCACCCTCGAACTGGTCAAGGAAAGACTGGTTGTGGTGACCCAGAATGAGGCCTTTGCGCCGATCTATGTGAAGCGTGCCGACAGTGCAACCGGATACACCTGAAGAATTCAAGCGGGTGCTGGAAACAGCGCTGCTCGCTGCAGCCTCGCCCATCCCGGTGAGTGATCTGCGTCGCCTGTTCGAGGAGGATCCCGGTGGTGATCTGGTGCGGCGCCTGCTGGGCGAACTGGCGGATGACTGGCAGGGGCGGGGTGTTGAGTTGGTGCAGACGGCGGGCGGCTGGCGCTTCCAGACCCGTCTGGAGTACCAGGTGTATCTCGACAGGCTCAAGCTCGAGCGGCCGCCCAAGTATTCGCGGGCCGTCCTTGAAACCCTGGCAATCATCGCCTATCGCCAACCGGTAACCCGGGGCGACATCGAAGACATTCGTGGCGTGGTGGTTTCCAGCAATGTACTGAAAACCCTCGAATCGAGGGGGTGGGTGGACGTGGTGGGGCACCGGGATACGCCCGGTCGGCCGGGTTTGTACGCCACGACCCGAAAATTCCTGGAGGACCTCGGTCTGCGAAGTCTGACCGAGCTGCCTCCGTTGACTGAAATCGAAAGGATCATGGATCTTGTCGACCTCCCAAAAACCGAAGAACCGGCCGTTTAAGGCCAAATCCGCCAGGCCCGGCGGCCAGGAATCTGGTCGTCAGGGCCCCCCGTCTGATCAGGGTGGGCGCCGCGGGCGTGGCCGTCCGGATGGCGAGGGTGGTCGTGGCGGCCGTCCCCCCCGCGGTGACGACGAGGGCCGGCAGCCCAAGAGCAACGCCTCCGCGATCGGGCTCAGTGATCTCGGCGGAGGGCGGGGCAACTGGCGTGCCAAGCGTCAGGCCGCGGCAGCCGGCGGCGGGGCTGCGCCTTATCCCCTCGCCAGCAGCGAGCTTCTTCCTGCGGCCGAAGGGGAGCGTCGTCGCAAGCCGGAGGACTCCACCTATACCGAACCCCAGCGCCTGCACAAGGTGCTGGCGGCGGCGGGCATCGGATCCCGTCGGGAAATCGAAGAGTGGATCGTCGCGGGCCGGATTTCGGTCAATGGCGAGCCTGCGGACGTCGGGCAGAAGGTTGGCCCGGGTGATCGGGTGCGGGTCAACGGCAAGCTCATGCCCATCCGTTTCGCGCCGCGAATTCCCCGTGTGGTGCTGTATCACAAGCCCGAAGGAGAAATCGTCTCCCGGGACGATCCGGAAGGCCGTCCCACGGTTTTCGATCGCCTGCCCAATCTCCGCAAGGGGCGCTGGATTGCCGTCGGTCGGCTGGATTTCAACACCTCGGGCCTGCTGCTGTTCGTCAATGACGGGGATCTTGCCAACAAACTGATGCACCCGCGCTACGAGCTGGATCGCGAGTACGCGGTGCGGATCCTCGGCGAGCTTGACGAGGCCCAGCGCAATGTCCTGCTGCAGGGGATCGAGCTGGAGGATGGTCAGGCCAAGTTCAACACCCTGCTGGATGCGGGGGGCGAGGGGGCCAATCACTGGTACCGGGTGACGCTGTCGGAAGGCCGCAACCGGGAAGTGCGCCGGATGTTCGAGGCCCTCGGGCTGACCGTCAGTCGCCTGATGCGGGTTCGCTATGGGCCGGTTGTCCTCCCCTCGCGCCTGAAGCGTGGCATGTGGGAAGACATGGCGGTGGATCAGGTGTGTGCGCTGGCGGGTATTCCCAAGCCGGATGTGCAGGGCGGGAAGGCCAAGCGGCCGGCGCCGCAGCCACGCCGTACACAGCCGCATCCGCGCTGATAGCGGGTCAAAATTGCGCCCGCTTCGGCGGGCTGCTATAATCAGCGTGTTTTATCGGTTCGAAAGAGCCGATCGGTCCGTAAAAGGGCCGACATCCGGTCGAATTTAAACAGGGATGGGCGTTTCGCCCATTTTTCATTTGTGGGCCAGGAAATGGAGTTGCACAAACTGATCGAGCAGACCGCGGAAGGTCTTGGTTACGAACTCGTTGATTTCGAAACCTCGCCCCGCGGCAGGCTGATGCGAATCTTCATCGATTCGCCGAATGGTATTACGGTTGATGATTGTGCCACGGTGAGCAATCAGCTGGTTCGGGTCTTCGAGGTCGAGAATGTCGATTACGACCGCCTTGAAGTGTCCTCGCCGGGGCTTGATCGTGCGCTCAAGAAGCCCGCAGATTTCGAGCGTTTCGCCGGTCAGGACGTGCAGGTCCGTCTCTCCATGCCTGTCGCGAATCAGCGCAATTTTGCCGGGGTGCTGCAAGGTCTCAAGGACGGCGTGGTGACCCTGGAGACGGAAAAGGGATCGATGGAGATCCCGTTTGAAGATATCGAGAAGGCCCGCCTGGTTCCCAGGTTTTAAGGGATTTGGAGGTTTGCAGGTATGAGCCGCGAAATTTTACTGTTGGTCGATGCGCTGGCCCGCGAGAAGAATGTTTCCAAGGAAATCGTTTTCTCCGCGCTGGAGTCCGCGCTTGCCCAGGCGACCAAGAAGCGTATTCACGACGAAGCCGATGTGCGTGTCTCCATCGATCGGGAAACCGGTGATTACGAATCCTTCCGGCGCTGGCAGGTTCTGCCCGATCCGGAAGTCGAGAATGATGAAGCCCAGATGGGCCTGATCGATGCCCGCGAAGAGTATCCCGACATCCAGGTCGGCGATTACGTTGAAGAAGGGCTGGAGCCCATCGACTTCGGCCGTATCGGCGCCCAGGCTGCCAAGCAGGTGATCTTGCAGAAGGTCCGTGACGCCGAGCGCGAGCAGATCCTCAACGACTTCCTCGAGCGCAAGGAATACATCATCTCCGGCAGCATCAAGCGCATGGAGCGTGGCAATGCGGTCATCGAAGTGGGGCGCCTCGAAGCGGTGCTGCCCCGCGACCAGATGATCCCCAAGGAAAACCTCCGTGTCGGTGACCGGGTCAAGGCTTACCTGCTGCGCATCGATCGTGGTGCCCGCGGCCCGCAGCTGATCCTCTCCCGTACTGCGCCCGAGTTCGTCATGCGTCTGTTCGAGCTGGAAGTGCCCGAGATCGATGACGGCCTTCTCGAGATCAAGGCCTGCGCCCGGGACCCCGGCCTGCGCGCCAAGATCGGCGTGAAGTCCAACGACCCGCGCATCGACCCGATCGGCACCTGCGTCGGCCTGCGTGGCTCCCGCGTTACCGCGGTCCGCAACGAGATTGGTGGCGAGAACATCGACATCGTATTGTGGTCTCCCGAGCCCGCCCAGTTCGTCATCGGCGCCCTGCAGCCGGCTGAAGTGTCCTCCATCGTCGTCGATGAAGAGGCTCACGCCATGGATGTGGTGGTGGACGAGAACAATCTGGCGATCGCCATCGGCCGCAACGGTCAGAATGTGAAGCTTGCCTCCGAGCTGACCGGCTGGAGCATCAACCTGATGACCGAAGCCGAGTCGGAGCGCAAGTCCGAGGCCGAGCACAGCACGGTCCGTCAGCTCTTCATCGCCAAGCTGGACGTGGACGAGGAAGTGGCCGACATCCTGATCGACGAGGGCTTCTCGTCGCTGGAAGAGATCGCTTACGTGCCCCTGGCCGAGATGCTGGAAATCGAATCCTTCGACGAAGAAACGGTGAACGAGCTGCGCAACCGCGCCCGCAACGTGCTCCTCACCGAAGCCATCGTGACCGAAGAGCAGCTGGAAACCGTTACCGAGGATCTGCTCGGTCTGGAAGGCATGGACAAGCCCCTGGCGGCCAAGCTGGCCCAGGGTGGCGTGCATACCCGCGACGAACTGGCTGACCTTGCAGTGGACGAACTGATGGAAATGTCGGGGCTGGACGAAGAGCGGGCCAAGAATCTGATCACCAAGGCGCGCGCGCACTGGTTCGAGTAATACCCCCGGAGGTTCAAGATGGGACAGACAACCGTTACACAATTTGCCGGCGAACTGAAGATGCCGGCCTCCGTGTTGCTCGAGCAGTTGCAGAAGGCTGGCGTTGACAAGGCACGGGAAACCGATCTGCTCTCCGAGCAGGACAAGACCCGCTTGCTGGATTTTCTCCGTCGCGCCCATGGCGACACGGCAGCAAAGTCCAAGATCACCCTGACGCGCAAGCAGACCAGCGAGATCAAGGCAACGGATTCCACCGGGCGTGCCCGGACCGTGCAGGTGGAGGTGCGCAAGAAGCGCGTTTTCGTCAAGCGCGACGAGGCCCTGGTGCCGGAGTCTGCCGTCTCGGCAGCGTCTGCCACGGATGAGGAAGCTGTGTCGGTTGGCGTGTCCGCTGATCTTGAGCCCATGGTCGAGGTCCTGGAAGTTGAAGCGGCGCCGGTCGTTGAGGCCGTCGTCGAGGTGGTGCCGGAGCCCGAGCCCGTGGTCGAGGTCGTGCCGGAACCCGAACCGGAGCCGATCCCCGAGCCCGTTGCCGAGGTCGTTCCTGAGCCTCAACCCGAGCCTGTGCCTGAGCCGGTGGTTGCGCCTGTCGAGGCGGCCGCCCCCAAGGCCGAAGCGCGTCCGGCGGCCCCGGTTCGTCGCGTCGTGGCCGGCTCCATTCTGAGTGCGGAAGAGAAGGCCAGCCGTGAGCGCGAGGCGCAGCGGCATGCCGAGCTGCAGGCGCGTCAGATTGCGGATCTGAAGGAAAAGCAGGAGCGCGAGGCCCGTGCCCGTGCTGCGATGCTGCAGCGTGCCGAAGAGGAAAAGCAGCGCGCGGTTGCCGCCGAAAAGGCGAAGGCCGAGGGCGAAGCGGCGCCCAAGAGCGGTACGCTGCACAAGCCCGCCAAGACCGAAGACAAGGGCGCCCGCAAGGACGTCAAGAAGGTTGTCAGCAAGGAAGTGCCGGCCGACGCCAAGCGTCGTGGCGGCCTCAAGACCCGTGGTGACACCACTGGCGGGGCTGGCGGCTGGCGTGGTGGTGGTCGCAGTGGCGGCCGCAACGGTGGCCGTCACCAGGAGGCCACTGCTTTCGTAGCACCGACCGAGCCCATCGTGCGCGAAGTGCACGTTCCCGAGACCATCTCCGTTGCCGACCTCGCCCACAAGATGTCCGTGAAGGCCATCGAGGTGATCAAGGCGCTGATGAAGATGGGCTCCATGGTCACCATCAACCAGGTGCTGGACCAGGACACGGCGATGATCCTCGTCGAGGAAATGGGTCACAAGGCCGTCGCAGCGAAGCTGGACGATCCCGATGCCTTCCTCGAAGACAACGTCGAGCACAAGGACTTTGCCCTTGAACCGCGCGCACCGGTCGTCACCGTCATGGGCCACGTGGACCACGGCAAGACCTCGTTGCTCGACTACATCCGGCGTGCCAAGGTGGCTGCCGGTGAAGCCGGCGGTATCACCCAGCACATCGGTGCCTACCACGTGGATACCGACCGTGGCATGGTGACCTTCCTCGACACCCCGGGTCACGAAGCCTTTACGGCGATGCGTGCCCGTGGTGCCAAGGCGACCGACCTTGTTGTACTGGTTGTCGCTGCCGATGACGGCGTGATGCCCCAGACCAAGGAAGCCATCCACCACGCCAAGGCGGCCGAAGTGCCCCTGATCGTGGCGGTGAACAAGATCGACAAGCCGGGTGCCAACCCCGAGCGTGTGCGTCAGGAACTGATCGCCGAGGGCGTGGTTCCCGAGGCCTATGGTGGCGACACCATGTTCGTCGAAGTATCCGCCAAGACGGGTGCTGGCATTGACGATCTGCTCGAAGGCATCCTGCTGCAGGCCGAAGTGCTGGAACTCACCGCGCCGCGCGAAAGCATGGCCAAGGGTCTCATCATCGAAGCCCGTCTCGACAAGGGGCGTGGCCCGGTTGCCACCCTGCTGGTCCAGTCCGGCACCCTGCGGCGCGGCGACGTGCTGCTGGCTGGTGCGACTTTCGGTCGTGTCCGCGCCATGCTCGACGAGAACGGCAAGCCCATCGAAGAGGCGGGTCCCTCCATCCCGGTGGAAATCCTCGGCCTGTCCGAGGTTCCGGGTGCCGGTGACGAAGTCGTGGCGCTGGCCGACGAGCGCAAGGCCCGCGAGATCGCCCTGTTCCGTCAAGGCAAGTTCCGTGACGTGAAACTGGCCAAGCAGCAGGCCGCCAAGCTCGAGAGCATGTTCGAACAGATGGGCGAGGGCGAGGTCAAGACCCTGCCGCTGATCATCAAGGCCGACGTACAGGGTTCCCAGGAAGCGCTGGCGCACTCGCTGGTCAAACTGTCCAACGACGAAGTCCGGGTGCAGGTCATCCATGGCGGCGTCGGTGCCATCAGCGAGTCCGACGTCAACCTGGCCCAGGCCTCCGGCGCGGTCATCATCGGCTTCAACATCCGTGCCGATGCCAATGCCCGCAAGCTGGCCGAGACTTTCGGTGTCGATCTGCGCTACTACAACATCATCTACGACGCCGTGGATGAGGTGAAGAACGCCCTGTCCGGCATGCTGGCTCCCGAAAAGCGCGAACAGATCCTCGGTCTGGTGGAAGTCCGTCAGGTCTTCACCATCTCCAAGGTCGGTACCATTGCCGGTTGTTACGTGCTTGAAGGTATCGTCAAGCGTAATGCCCAGGTGCGTGTGCTGCGCAATCACGTGGTCATCCATGGTGGCGAACTGGAGTCGCTCAAGCGCTTCAAGGACGACGTCAAGGAAGTCAAGTTCGGCTACGAGTGCGGTCTGCAGGTGCGTAATTTCAACGATCTCCAGGAAGGCGACCAGCTCGAAGTGTTCGAAATCCAGGAAGTTGCGCGGACCCTTTAAGCCATGCCCAAGGAGTTTTCCCGTGGTCAGCGCGTGGCGGAGCAGATCCGTCGCGAGCTGGCCGAGCTGATCCGCCTCGAGCTGAAAGACCCCCGCGTCGGTTTCATTACCCTGACCGACGTGGAGATCACCCCTGACTACGCCCATGCCAAGGTGTATTTCACCTCCATGACCGGGCAGGATGGGCTCGAGGAAATCCAGAAAGGGCTGCGCAGGGCCAGCAGCTTCCTGCGTCGCGAGCTGGGGCGGCGGATCCGTATCCATACATTGCCCGAGCTGCACTTTCACTACGATCCCTCCGTTGAAACGGGGAACCGGATCTCGGCCCTGATCGACAAGGCCATCGAGGCGGATCGGCAGCTTGCCGACACCCCCGCCGATGAGGCTGAAGGTGAGGGTGGTGCGACCCCACCCGGCTCCACGCCGACCCCCTGATTCCCCTGGCGGCGCTAGCGCGCCGTCTTTCCAGGAAGTTCTCCGCTTGGCCCACACCCCCCAGCGTCGTACGCCGCGTCGTGTTGTCGATGGCGTGCTGTTTCTCGACAAGCCCCTTGGGCTGAGCTCCAACAACGCCCTGCAAAAGGCGCGCTGGCTGCTCAAGGCGGCAAAGGGCGGCCACACCGGTACCCTCGATCCCCTGGCCACCGGCTTGCTGCCGCTGACCTTCGGTGAAGCGACCAAGTTTTCCCAGACTCTGCTTGATGCGGACAAGGTTTACGAGGCTACGGTGCAGCTGGGTGTGACGACCACGACTGCGGATGCCGAGGGCGAGGTGCTGGCCACCACGACGGTGGATGTCACGGATGCAGCCATCGAGGCGGCCCTTGCGCAACTGAGGGGTGAGATCGATCAGGTTCCACCCATGTACTCGGCACTCAAGCATCATGGCAAGGCACTTTATGAGTATGCCCGGGCTGGGATCGATATCCCCCGGGAGGCCCGGCGGGTGACGATTCATGCCTTTGAGTGCCTTGAGCGCGACGGGGACAACCTCAGGGTTCGGGTGGCGTGCAGCAAGGGTACATACGTCCGTACCCTGGCGTCCGATCTCGGAGCCTTGCTGGGTTGCGGTGCCCATCTTACGGCCCTGCGTCGAACACGCATTGGCCCGTTCGAGCTCGCAGGCTCGATCTCCCTGGCGGATTTCGAAGCCCTGCCCGAAGCCGATCGGGATGCGGAGCTGGCGCCGGTGGACGCGTTGCTTGTCCATCTGGATGTGATGTCCCTGGATGCAACGCAGGCAAGCAGTTTTACCCATGGCCAGGCTGTGCAGGTGTGCAGCGATGCGGTGGGCAGGATGTTCAGGGCATACGCGGGGGAGCGTTTCCTCGGCGTTGGAACCCTGGGGGAGGGTGGGATGATGGCGCCGACGCGTCTCGTTTCCACTGGAAATCAATGAAATGTCTTGAGTAATCCCGCGTCGATTCGATATAATCGCGCGCTTCGCAAGGCTAAATCCTAACCGAGTTAAACAATGGCAATCTCCACTGAACAAAAAGCGCAAATCGTTGGCGACTTCGCGCGCGCCAAGGGCGATACCGGTTCTCCGGAAGTGCAAGTCGCTCTGCTTACCGCCCGCATCAACGATCTGACCGGCCACTTCAAGGTTAACGTCAAGGATCACCACTCCCGCCGCGGCCTCCTGATGATGGTGAGCCAGCGTCGCAAGCTCCTCGACTACCTGAAGCGCAAGAACGTCGATGGCTACCGTGAGCTGATCGCTCGCCTCGGCCTGCGCAAGTAAGCTGATAAAAGCTGCTTCAGTACCGAACGTGACAATCCTGCCCTTTGTGCAGGTTTGATCATGGGCATAGCCGGTGTAAGTCCGTGAGGCTTCGCCGGCTTTGTCACATCTGTGCGCCAGAGAAAACGGCGCGTTACCTCGGCTACGCGTGCGGTTGTTGTTTGCCGCCAGCCGATTGAATGAAAGGACATCCTTTGCCTACCGCTATCAAGAAGAGTTTTACCTACGGCTCCCATACCGTCACCCTGGAGACCGGCGAAGTTGCCCGTCAAGCCCATGGTGCCGTGATCGTCAATATGGACGACACCGTGGTGCTGGCAACCGTTGTGGCTGCCAAAAACGCCAAGCCGGGTCAGGACTTCTTCCCCCTTACCGTCGATTACGTTGAAAAGTTCTACGCTGCCGGCCGCATCCCCGGTGGTTTCTTCAAGCGTGAAGGCCGTCCGACCGAGAAGGAAACCCTTACTTCCCGTCTGATCGACCGCCCGATCCGCCCCCTTTTCCCGGAAGGCTTCTACAACGAAGTCCAGGTCATCGCCCAGGTGGTGTCCCTGAATCCGGAAGTCGATGCCGACATCCCCGCGATGATCGCCGCCTCCGCGGCCCTGGCCATCGCCGGTATTCCCTTCGCCGGTCCGATCGGTGCCTGTCGCGTCGGTTACGACAACGGTGAATACATCCTCAACCCGACCGCCACCCAGCTGCAGACCAGCAAGATGAACCTGGTGGTTGCCGGTACCGAAACTGCCGTGCTGATGGTGGAATCGGAAGCCCTTGAGCTGCCGGAAGACGTGATGCTGGGTGGTGTGGTGTTCGGTCACACCCAGATGCAGGCCGCCATCAACGCCATCAACGAGCTGGTGGAAGTGGCCGGCAAGCCCGAGTGGGACTGGCAGGCTCCGGCCAAGAACGAGGCCCTGATCGCCCGTGTCACCGAGATCGCCAGCGCCAAGATCGACGAAGCCTTCCGCATCACCGCCAAGCAGGCCCGTTCGCAGCAACTGTCGGCCATCGGCAAGGAAGTGCACGAGACCCTGGTGGCAGAAGGTGTCGAGTTTGACGCCAACACCGTCAACAACATCATCTTCGATCTGGAAGCCAAGGTCGTGCGCGGTCGCATCCTCGGCGGCGAGCCGCGTATCGATGGTCGTGACACCCGCACCGTGCGTCCGATCGACATCCGTGTCGGCGTGCTGCCCCGTACCCACGGTTCCGCCCTGTTCACCCGTGGCGAAACCCAGGCCCTGGTGGTGACCACTCTGGGCACTGGTCGTGACGAGCAGATCATTGATGCGGTCGCCGGTGAATACCGCGAGCGCTTCATGCTGCACTACAACTTCCCCCCGTTCTCCACCGGCGAATGCGGCCGCTTCGGCTCGCCCAAGCGCCGTGAAATCGGTCACGGCCGTCTGGCCAAGCGCGCCCTGGCTGGCGTGCTGCCGGGCAAGGAAGAGTTCTCCTACACCGTTCGCGTGGTGTCCGAGATCACCGAATCCAATGGTTCCAGCTCCATGGCTTCCGTCTGCGGCGGCTCCCTGGCCATGATGGATGCGGGCGTGCCCCTGTCCGCGCCGGTGGCTGGCATTGCCATGGGCCTGATCAAGGACGGTGGCCGTTTTGCCGTGCTGACCGACATTCTGGGTGATGAAGATCACCTGGGCGACATGGACTTCAAGGTGGCCGGTACCGAAAACGGTGTGACCGCCCTGCAGATGGACATCAAGATCCTCGGCATCACCAAGGAGATCATGCAGGTTGCCCTGGCTCAGGCCAAGGAAGGCCGCCTGCACATCCTCGGCCTGATGAAGTCGGCCCTGGGCGAAGCCCGCGGTGAAGTGTCCGATTTCGCCCCGCGCATGATCACCCTGAAGATCAACCCCGAGAAGATCCGTGACGTGATCGGCAAGGGCGGTGCGGTGATTCGCGGTCTGCAGGAAGAGACCGGCACCATCATCGAGATCACCGACGACGGCAATGTGACCATCTCCTCCGTGAGCTCCGAGGGCGCGCAAGTGGCCAAGAAGCGCATCGAAGACATCACCGCTGAAGTGGAAGTCGGCAAGGTCTATGAAGGCCCGGTCATCCGCATTCTCGATTTCGGTGCGATCATCAACATCATGCCGGGCCGTGACGGCCTGCTGCACGTCTCCCAGATCGCCAACGAGCGCGTCAATGCCGTGTCCGACTACCTCAAGGAAGGTCAGGTCGTCCGCGTCAAGGTGCTCGAGACCGACGAGAAGGGCCGTGTGCGTCTGTCCATGAAGGCGCTGCTGAACGAACAAGCCCAGTAATTCCGGCTTGTCGTGAGGTGAAAGCGGGCGCTGCGGCGCCCGTTTTTCATGGGGTTTCCACATTGCGCGCGGGAACCCGCGGCTGACAAAGACATCAGAAAGGCGCGGCCAGTGGTGGCCGACGCAGATCAGAAAGAGAAGTCATGCAGACCCTCAAGGAACCCGGCCTGTACCGAACCCAGGCCTTTGTGAATGGCCGCTGGCTCGACGCGGATGATGGTGGGCGATTGTCCGTCTTCAACCCCGCGACGGGGAGCTTTATCGGGGATGTGCCGGCCATGGGGGCTGCCGAGACCGGGCGGGCCGTAGCCGCGGCTGATGCCGCGTTGCCGGCTTGGCGCAGCCTGCTTGCCCGGGATCGCTCGGCGATCCTTCAGCGCTGGTTCCAGCTCATCCTGGCCCACGCTGACGATCTTGCGCGCATGATGACCCTGGAGCAGGGCAAGCCCCTTGCGGAGGCGCGGGGCGAGGTGGTGTATGCGGCGTCCTTCGTGGAGTGGTTTGCCGAGGAGGGCAAGCGCATTTACGGTGAGACCATTCCCACTACCGGAGCCGACCGCCGCTTCATGGTGATCCGGCAGCCGGTCGGAGTGTGTGCCGCCATCACCCCCTGGAATTTCCCCGCCGCCATGATCACCCGCAAGGTGGCGCCGGCATTGGCTGCCGGCTGTACGGTGGTGGTCAAGCCGGCGGAGCAGACGCCTTTTACGGCCCTGGCGCTGGCCAGGTTGGCAGAAGAGGCCGGCTTCCCGTCCGGTGTGTTCAACGTGGTCACGGGCGATCCGGTAGCGATCGGTGGTGTGCTGACTTCCAGCCCGGTGGTGCGCAAGCTGTCCTTTACGGGCTCGACGGAGGTCGGGCGCCTGTTGATGGCCCAGTGTGCGCCGACCATCAAGAAGCTCTCCCTTGAGCTGGGTGGCAATGCGCCTTTCATCGTCTTTGACGACGCAGACATCGATGCCGCGGTGGCCGGGGCGCTGGTGTCCAAGTATCGCAACGCTGGCCAGACCTGTGTGTGTGCCAACCGGCTGCTGGTGCAGGACTCGGTGTATGACGTTTTTGCAGCCAAACTGGCCGCGGCGGTCGAAGGCTTGAGCGTGGGGAACGGTCTGGAGGCCGGTGTCAGCGTCGGGCCCTTGATCGATGACGAGGCGGTGCTGAAGGTCGAGGCCCATGTGGCAGATGCGCTGGCAGGTGGAGCGCGGGTGCTGACGGGGGGCCAGCGTCATGGTGCCGGGCCACGCTTCTACATGCCAACGGTGCTGGCCGACGTAAAGCCGGGTATGCGCATCGCCCGGGAGGAAACCTTCGGGCCCGTCGCGCCCCTGTTCCGCTTCCATACTGAAGACGAGGCGATACGCATGGCCAATGACACGGAGTACGGTCTGGCGGCCTATTTCTATGCGCGGGATGTGGGGCGGGTCTTCCGGGTGGGGGAGGCCCTCGATTACGGCATGGTGGGCATCAATACGGGGCTGATCTCGACGGAAGTGGCGCCCTTTGGAGGCGTCAAACAGTCTGGCCTCGGGCGTGAAGGCGCCCGGCAGGGCATCGACGAATACCTGGAAATGAAGTACCTGTGCCTTGGGGGGATGGGGCAATGATGCGGCATGGGGCGGCCCTGCAACCCTCGGCGTGGGTGACACGCTTCGCTTCCCTTATCCCCGAGGGCGGCGAAGTGCTCGATTTTGCCTGTGGCAGCGGGCGCCATACGCGTTGGCTGGCCAGCAAGGGCTTTCGGGTCGAGGCGGTGGACCGGGATGCGGTAGCGCTGGAACTTCTCACCGGTGTGCCCCACGTCAAGACACGGGAAGCCGATCTGGAGGAGGGCGTCTGGCCCTTCGCGGGCCGTCATTTTGACGCCATCGTGGTGACGAACTACCTGTTCCGGCCGCGCCTGGGCCTGCTCCTGCAGGCGCTCAACCACGGCGGGGTGCTGATCTACGAGACCTTCATGATCGGCAATGAGCGCTTCGGCAAGCCGAGCAATCCGGATTTCCTGCTGCGTTCCCATGAACTCTTCGAGCGGGTTGCCGACGCGTGTACGGTGTTGGCCTACGAGCAGGGGGAAGTCGCGGAGCCGAAGCCGGCCGTCATCCAGCGGATCTGCGCAGTGAAGGGGCACAACCCCTCATTGCACTTGCCCTGATTGCCGCTGTTCAGCGGCGCAGCAGGGGGGCGAGTTCCCGCCAGATGGTGTCGAGGATGAGGGGCTGGGCGTCGGCAATCGGGTGAATGCCGTCTTGCTGAAAGAACTGCCGCTTGTCGGCGAAGCCTTCCATCATGAAAGGCACCAGCCGGACCTTGTTGCTGCGGGCCAGATCCTTGAAGGCGTTTTCAAAGCTGGTGGTGTAGTCGGGCCCGTAATTCGGAGGCATGCGCATGCCCACCAGCAGCACCTTGGCGCCGGCTTGCCGGCTGGCGTCGATCATGGCCTGGAGGTTGGCGGCCATGAGCTTTGGCGGCAGGCCGCGCAGGCCGTCATTGGCGCCGAGTTCGATGACCACCACCGCCGGCTTGTGGGTCTGCAGGGCAGCCGGCAGCCGGCTGCGCCCGCCAGAGGTGGTTTCGCCGCTGATGCTGGCATTGACCACCTTGTGGGGCAGTTTGGTTTCGGCAATGCGTCTTTCGAGCAGGCTCGGCCAGGCCTGCTGGATCTGCAGGCCATAGCCGGCCGACAGGCTGTCGCCCCAGACCAGCACGGTATCCGCCCAAGCCGGTGCACCGGCGAGCACAAGGCCGGCCAGGGCAACGCGGAGCAGTGTCTTGAGGGCGGACATTGTTACGTCAGGCCGGCAGCGCGTCGCCGCAGTGACCCTGGATCAGCTGCAGCAGCTGGGGGAAGACCTTGGGGGTACCCGCCACGACGTTGCCCGACGTCAGGTAGGTGGATTCACCTGCCAGGTCGCTGACCAGACCGCCGGCCTCGCTGATCAGCAGGCTGCCGGCGGCCATGTCCCACGGCGACAGGCCGAACTCCCAGAAGGCGTCGAGGCGGCCGGCCGCCACGTAGGCCAGGTCGAGGGCCGCGGCACCGGGGCGGCGCAGGCCGGCGGTCTTCTGGGTGAGTTCCTTGAAGATCGCCAGGTAGGTGTCCACATTGCGGAACTGGCGATACGGGAAGCCGGTGCCCACCAGCGCATCCTGCAGCTTGACGCGCTTGGAGACGCGGATGCGCCGGTCGTTCAGGAAGGCGCCGGCACCCTTGGAGGCGGTGAACATCTCGTTGCGGTTCGGATCGAACACGACGGCCTGCTCGACCACACCCTTGCGGGCCAGGGCGATGGAGATCGCGTACTGGGGGAAACCGTGCAGGAAGTTGGTGGTGCCGTCGAGAGGGTCGATGATCCACTGGTACTCGGTATCCGCCTCCGGGCCGGTCTCGCCAGACTCTTCTGCTAAAATGCTGTGGCTCGGATAGGCCTCACGGAGCACCTGGATGATGGCTTCTTCGGCAGCCCGATCTACTTCCGTCACAAAATCATTGGGGCTTTTGGTCTCGACACGGATCAGATCCAGGTCGAGGGAAGCCCGGTTGATGACGGTGGCGGCACGGCGTGCGGCCTTGATGGCGATGTTCAGAGTGGGATGCATGGGTGTCTGGCAAGGTCTGCCGGCCCGGGCAAAAGGCCCACCGGTCGACTCTAATTTGGAAAACCGCACATTTTAATATGAACCTCGATAACGCGCTTGGGCGCGTGCGTGTCGTTCTCTCCCGAACCAGTCACCCCGGCAATATCGGCGCAGCGGCCAGGGCCATGAAAACCATGGGCCTGAGTCAGCTCGTGCTCGTCGCGCCGCAGAGCTTTCCCGATCCGGTCGCAACGGCCCGGGCGGCCGGTGCCGACGATATCCTGGCCAATGCGCGGGTGGTGGAGACCCTGGCCGAGGCGCTGGAGGGCACCGTCTTTGCCGCGGCCCTGACGGCTCGCCGGCGCGAGATGGCCGTGCCGATGAAGTGGGCGCGGGAGGCGGCGGGAGAGCTGGTGAGCCTCGCCGGTCACGGCGATGTGGCTCTGGTCTTCGGCAACGAGACCAAGGGGCTTTCCAACGAGGATGTGGCCCTGTGCCACATGCCGGTCAAGGTGCCGGTCAGCGAGAGCTACTCGTCCCTGAACCTCGGGGCGGCTGTTCAGGTGTTGTGCTACGAACTGCGCATGGCTGCCCTGGACCCGGGTGCGGCGCCCGCGGTGGAGTTTGAGCCGGCGACTCACGAGCAGATCGAGGGCTTCTATGCCCATCTTGATCGGGCCATCACGGCCAGCGGCTTCTTCAATCCCGAGAATTCCAAGCGCCTCTGGCCCCGTCTCCGGCGTCTGTTCGGGCGGATCCGGCTGGAGAAGGATGAGGTCAATATCCTGCGCGGCATGTTGAGCGCCTTCGAGAAGAAGTAGACCAAAATAGTCGGAAATAAGACGGGTGATATCCCTCTGGGTGTCTGGCCCTTACGAAAGCGCATTTAATTTTGGAGTCACTCCCCATGTTCAGTCGTCTGCGTGAAGACGTGGCCAACGTTCTCGAACGGGACCCGGCAGCACGCTCTAGGTGGGAAGTGCTCACCTGTTATCCGGGCATGCACGCCCTCTGGCTGCATCGGTTCGCCCATATGGCCTGGCGGGGAGGCTTCCGCTGGGTCGGCCGCTTCACCAGCCATCTGGGGCGGATGCTCACCGGGATCGAGATCCATCCGGGCGCAACCATCGGGCGGCGGGTGTTCATCGACCATGGCATGGGGGTGGTGATTGGCGAGACGGCGGAGGTGGGGGACGACTGCACCATCTACCAGGGCGTCACGCTCGGCGGCACCTCGCTGTATCGGGGTACGAAGCGCCATCCGACCCTGGGGCGCGGAGTGGTCATTGGCGCCGGTGCCAAGGTGCTGGGGGGCTTCGAGGTGGGTGACGGGGCCAAGGTTGGCTCCAATGCGGTGGTGGTCAAGCCGGTCCCCGCGGGTGCCACGGCGGTCGGCAATCCGGCGCGGATCATCGAGGCAGGTGGCGGAGACGAGCTCAGCCGGGCACGGGAGGCCAAGGCCGAGCAGATGGGATTTACCGCCTACGGCGTGACCCGGGATATGGATGACCCGGTCTCCAAGGCGCTCCATGGCCTGCTCGACCATGCGGTCGAGACGGACCGGCGACTTCGTGTGCTGGTGGAACGACTGGCCGAATCGGGGCTGTGTGTGGATGCGGCGGCGAAGGCGGAAGATGCCTTTGATCCCCAGGGTTTGGGCAAGATGGTGGACTGAGGGCGGTGTGCGGTGGAGGGGTAAAATAGTTGATTGATTTTGTCGGGTTTGGTATTGTTGACTGAAATATTCAACTATTCATTCAGCCACTCCGGGAGCCGACATGAGACTCACCACCAAAGGTCGTTTTGCTGTCACGGCAATGATCGATCTGGCGCTTCGTTGTGCCGACGGGCCCGTGACCCTGGCCGGTATTGCCGATCGTCAGAAGATCTCCCTGTCCTACCTGGAGCAGCTGTTCGGCAAGTTGCGTCGTTTCGAGCTCGTGAGCAGCGTGCGCGGGCCCGGTGGCGGATATGCCCTGGCGCGGGAGATGGATGTGATCACCGTGGCTGACATCATTGCGGCCGTCGATGAGCCGCTGGATGCGACCTCCTGTGGTGGCAAGGAAAACTGCCACGACGAGCATCGCTGCATGACCCACGAGTTGTGGACCAATCTGAACCGGCGGATGTATGAATACCTCCATTCGGTGACCCTCGCCAGCCTGGTGGAGCAGCAGCGTCAGAAGGCGGGCCCTGTTTCGGTGTTGCGCGACGAGCGCAATGCCACGGCTTGCCGCTCCGGCAGCAAGCTGCCTCTGACGGCCTGAGTCTGTCGGAGCGTTTCGGTGTTTGCGCCGGTCTATCTCGATCACAACGCCACCACTCCGCTGGCTCCAGCGGTGAGGGAAGCCATGCTGCCCTGGCTGGGCGATCGTTTTGGCAATGCATCGAGCCGGCACGAATACGGGCGTGCAGCCCGGAAGGCTGTGGACGAGGCGCGGGGGCAGGTGGCCGCCGCGGTGAAGGCCCACCCGACCGAGGTGATCTTCACCGGCAGTGGGTCGGAGGCGAACAACCTGTTCATCAAGGGCGCGGCGGCTTTTCTCAAGCCGGGGCTGATTGCCGTGAGCGCCATCGAACACCCGTGCGTGCGGGAGCCGGCCAGGCAGTTGGCGCGCAACGGATGGCGCTGCGAAGAAATTGCAGTCGATGGAGAAGGGCGTGTCGACCCGGTGGCTTTTGATCGCGTGCTCGCGGAAAAGCCCAGGCTGGTGTCGATCATGCTGGCCAACAATGAGACGGGTGTGATCCAGGACGTGGCCACGCTGGCGAAGTCGGTGAAGGCCGCGGGGAGCTGGATGCACTGTGACGCGGTGCAGGCCCTGGGGAAGATCGACGTGGATTTTCGCGCCCTTGGTGTGCATGGCCTGACGCTTTCGGCCCACAAGATCCAGGGGCCCGTCGGTGTCGGCGCCCTGATTGTGGACAAGCGCGTCGAGCTGGCGCCGCTGGTGGCGGGAGGGGGGCAGGAGCGGAATGTCCGCTCCGGCACCGAGAACGTGATGGCGATCGTGGGGTTTGGTGCGGCCTGCGACCTGATCGTGCGTGATCGCGAAGCGCGCAGCCGGCAGCTTGCGGCCTTGCAGCGGCGGCTCGAGGCGGGCTTGGTGGCCATGGGCGCGCGGATTTTTTCGGCGGGTGCGCCTCGCCTGGTGAATACCAGTTTTTTTGCGATACCGGGCGTGGATGGTGAAACCCTGGTGGGCAGGCTGGATCGGGCTGGTTTTGCGGTGGCCAGCGGCTCGGCATGCTCGAGTGTCCACCCCGAGCCGTCCCATACGCTGATGTCGATGGGGGTTGATGCTGCGCTGGCCCGCGCCGCAGTGCGTGTCAGCCTCGGTGCGGCCAGCACGCCGCAGGACGTGGATGGATTTTTGACTGCGCTGGGCGAGTGCCTGGCGAGCCTTCGAACGATGACGGCAGTGACGGTCTAAGTTTGTGGAATGACTCAATTTTGCAGTACGGAGAAGATGAAGATGCTCAAGTTCCCGATCTACCTCGATTACTCGGCAACCACGCCGGTGGACCCCCGCGTGGCCGAGAAGATGATTCCCTACCTGACGGAATTGTTCGGTAACCCGGCGTCGCGCAGCCACTCCTACGGCTGGACGGCGGAAAAGGCCGTGGAGGAAGCCCGCGAGGAAGTCGCGGCGCTGGTCAATGCCGACCCCAAGGAAATCATCTGGACCTCCGGCGCCACCGAATCCAACAACCTGGCCATCAAGGGTGCGGCGAACTTCTATTCCGGCAAGGGCAAGCACATCATCACCCTCAAGACCGAGCACAAGGCCGTGCTGGACACCGTGCGCGAACTGGAGCGCCAGGGCTTCGAGGCCACTTACCTCGACGTCCAGGAGAATGGCCTGCTTGACCTGAACGTGCTCAAGGCGGCGATCCGCCCTGACACCGTGGTGGTGTCGGTGATGTTCGTAAACAACGAAGTGGGTGTGGTCCAGCCGATCGCCGAGATTGGCGAGCTGTGCCGCGAGAAGGGCATCATCTTCCATGTGGATGCGGCCCAGGCCACCGGCAAGGTCGCCATCGACCTGAGTACCCTCAAGGTCGATCTGATGTCCTTCAGCGCCCACAAGACCTACGGGCCCAAGGGCATCGGTGCCCTCTACGTGCGTCGCAAGCCGCGTGTGCGCCTGGAAGCCCAGATGCACGGTGGCGGCCACGAGCGCGGTCTGCGCTCCGGCACCCTGGCGACCCATCAGATCGTCGGCATGGGTGAGGCCTTCCGGCTGGCACGCCTTGAAATGGCCGAGGAAAACGCGCGCGTGCTGGCCCTGCGCGACCGTCTGCTGGCGGGCCTGACCACCATCGAGGAAACCTTCGTCAATGGCGACATGGAGCACCGCGTGCCCCACAACCTCAACATCAGCTTCGCCTATGTTGAAGGCGAATCCCTGATCATGGCGATCAAGGACATCGCCGTGTCGAGCGGCTCGGCCTGCACCTCGGCCAGCCTGGAGCCGTCCTACGTGTTGCGCGCCCTCGGCCGCAACGACGAGCTGGCCCACAGCTCCATCCGTTTCACCATCGGCCGCTTCACGACGGTCGAGGAAGTCGATTACACCATTGACCTGCTGCAGCGCAAGATCGGCAAGCTCCGTGAGCTGTCTCCCCTGTGGGACATGTTCAAGGACGGCATTGATCTTGATACCGTGCAGTGGGCTGCGCACTGACAGGAGAACGAAGATGGCATATAGCGAAAAAGTTCTGGATCACTACGAGAATCCCCGCAACGTCGGCGCCTTCGGCAAGGAAGACGAGGACGTGGGCACCGGCATGGTCGGCGCGCCCGCCTGTGGCGACGTGATGAAGCTGCAGATCAAGGTCGGCAAGGATGGCGTCATCGAGGATGCCAAGTTCAAGACCTACGGCTGCGGCTCGGCTATCGCATCCAGCTCCCTGGTCACCGAGTGGGTGAAGGGCAAGACGCTGGATCAGGCGCTGGACATCAAGAACACCGCCATTGCCGAAGAGCTGGCCCTGCCGCCGGTCAAGATCCACTGCTCCATCCTGGCCGAGGACGCCATCAAGGCGGCGGTCGAGGATTACAAGAAAAAGCACAACGGCTGAAAGCGAGGCGATCATGGCAGTCACCCTGTCCGACAAGGCGGCAACCCACATCGGCAACTTCATCACCAAGCGCGGCAAGGGCGTGGGCATCCGCCTCGGCGTGCGTACCTCCGGGTGCTCGGGCATGGCCTACAAGCTGGAGTTTGCCGATGAGGTCCTGCCCGAGGACGTGGTTTTCGAGAGCCACGGATTGAAGGTCCTGATCGACCCGAAGAGCCTGCCTTACATGGATGGCACTGAGCTCGACTTCGTTCGCGAAGGGCTTAACGAGGGTTTCAAGTTCAACAACCCGAACGTGAAGGGTGAATGCGGCTGCGGCGAGAGTTTCACCGTCTGAGCTCAATGCCGGAGTTTTCGGTTCGCCTGTCCGTTCTGGCAGAGGGTTTCACATGCTTGATCTGAAGCAGGACTTCTTCGCACTTTTCGGGCTGCCGGTGGGGTTTTCGGTGGACATGGACCGGCTTGAGCAGGCTTACCTGGACATCCAGGGCAAAGTCCACCCCGACCGTTTCGCCCATCTGCCCGACGCGGACAAGCGCCTGTCGATGCAGTGGGCGACTCACGCCAATGAAGCCTTCCGCACCCTCAAGAGCCCCCTTGCAAGAGGGCAGTACCTGCTTGAACTGAAGGGCATCGATCCGGCGTTTGAGACCAACACCGCCATGTCGCCTGCGTTCCTGATGGAACAGATGGAATGGCGCGAGGCGCTCGGTGAGGCCCGCGAGGCTGCGGATGAAGAGGTGCTTGAAGACCTCGCCCGGCGCATCCGGCATTCCAATCGCAGCCTGATCGAGCAGCTGGCGGTGCAACTTGATGAGCAGGGTGATCTGGAGGCGGCGGCCGATACGGTGCGTCGCCTGAAGTTTCTTGAAAAGCTGCAACACGAAATCAATGACGCCTTGACGGCGCTGGAATCCTGATGGCTCTGCTGCAAATTTCTGAACCGGGGATGTCCACCGAGCCGCATCAGCACAGGCTCGCTGTGGGCATTGATCTCGGTACCACCAATTCGCTGGTGGCGACCGTCCGCAATGGCGTCGCCCTGTGTCTGCAGGATGAAGACGGCCGGATGCTGTTGTCTTCCGTGGTGCAATACCTCGCCGACGGGCAGATCGTCGTGGGCCGCAAGGCCCAGGCTGCCCAGGCTGTCGACCCCCGCAACACCATCGTGTCTGTGAAGCGTTTCATGGGCCGCGGGCTCAAGGATGTCTCCCATGTGGAGACCATGCCTTACGACTTTGTGGACGCCGAAGGCATGGTGCGCTTGCGCACCGTTCAGGGTGTGAAAAGCCCGGTGCAGGTGTCCGCTGAGATTCTCAAGGATCTGCGCGTGCGCGCCGAGCGGAGTCTGGGTGGCGAGCTGACCGGGGCCGTGATCACCGTGCCGGCCTATTTCGACGATGCCCAGCGCCAGGCCACCAAGGATGCGGCGCGCCTGTCTGGTCTCAACGTTCTGCGTCTGCTCAACGAGCCGACGGCCGCTGCGATCGCCTATGGCCTGGAGAATGCATCGGAAGGCATCTACGCGGTGTATGACCTCGGTGGCGGCACCTTCGACATCTCCGTGCTGCGTCTGTCGCGAGGGGTGTTCGAAGTGGTGGCGACCAACGGCGATGCATCGCTTGGGGGGGACGACTTCGATCATCGCCTGTTCTGCTGGATGCTCGACAACGCAGGTATTTCACTACCCTCTGACCGGGACGCCCGACGTCTGCTGATGAAGGCCCGGGAGGTCAAGGAGCGCCTGAGCCTTGACGAGACCGTGCCCGTCCGGATGACCCTAGAGAGTGGCGACGAGGTGGATCTGAGCATCGATCGCTCGGTGTTCGTGGACATCACCCGGCCCCTGGTCGCCAAGACACTGAAGCCGGTCAAGAAGGCCCTGCGTGATGCCGGGCTTGAGCCCGATCAGGTGAAGGGCGTGGTCATGGTAGGGGGCGCGACGCGCATGCCCCACGTGCAGCAGGCGGTCGGCGAGTTCTTCGGACAGACGCCGCTGACCAACCTCGATCCGGATACGGTCGTTGCCATCGGTGCCGCCATGCAGGCCAACGTGCTGGCAGGCAACCGGGCCACCGAAGATGAATGGCTGCTCCTCGACGTCATTCCCTTGTCCCTCGGCATCGAAACCATGGGCGGGCTGGTCGAGAAGATCATTCCCCGCAATGCCACCATTCCGACGGCCCGCGCCCAGGATTTCACCACCTTCAAGGACGGCCAGACTGCCATGTCCTTCCACGTGGTGCAGGGCGAGCGCGAGCTGGTCTCGGCCTGCCGCTCCCTGGCCCGCTTTGAGCTGCGCGGGATTCCGCCGATGGTGGCCGGCGCCGCACGAATCCGCGTCACCTTCCAGGTGGATGCCGACGGCCTGCTGTCGGTGGCAGCCCGGGAGCAGACCACCGGTGTCGAGGCCCGTGTGGAGGTCAAGCCGTCTTACGGGCTGGCCGACCACGAAATTGCCGACATGCTCAAGGCCGGCTTCGACAACGCCCGGGATGACATGGAGCTGCGCGGTCTGCGGGAGCAGCAGGTCGAGGCTGAAAGGGTCGTCGAAGCGACGGAAAGAGCCCTGGCGGCGGACGCCATGCTGCTGAATGAGACCGAGCGCGAGGCTCTGGATGCGGCGATTACGGCCCTGCGCACCGCCGCGCAAGGGCAGGATGCCCGCGCCATCAAGATCCAGCTTGAGGCCTTCAACCGTGCGTCCAACGAGTTCGCCTCGCGGCGTATGGACAAGAGTATCCGGGAGGCCCTGGCCGGTCACCGGATCGATGATCTTCGGATCTGAACCTGACACATCACCATGACTACTTTGATTGTGCTTCCCCATGTGGAGCTGTGCCCGGAAGGGGCCGTGATTGACGCCGAGCCGGGTCAGTCGGTCTGTGACGCCCTGCTGCTCAACGACATCCTCATCGACCACGCCTGCGAGAAGTCCTGTGCGTGCACGACCTGCCACGTGGTCGTGCGCGATGGGTTCAACAGCCTGGAGCCCGCCGAGGAGCTCGAGGAGGATCTGCTCGACAAGGCCTGGGGCCTGGAGCCGACATCGCGCCTGTCCTGTCAGGCCATCGTGGGTGAAACGTCGCTCACCGTCGAGATTCCCAAGTATTCGATCAACATGGTCAAGGAGGGCAAGCGGGGATGAAATGGACAGAAGTGCAGGAGATCGCGATCCAGTTGTCGGAGGCCTACCCCGATGTGGATCCCCTCAAGGTCAATTTCGTTGACTTGATGCAATGGACGATGGCCTTGCCGGAGTTTGACGACGATCCCAAGCATTGCGGGGAGCGCATCCTGGAAGGCATCCAGCAGGCGTGGATCGAGGAAGTGGCGTGACCAGGGCCATGCCGGACAACATCCTGGGCTTTGAAGCGAAGAGCCTGTCCGGCGCACCGATCCGTTTCGCCGATATGGCGGGGCGGGTCGTACTGATCGTGAATACGGCCAGCGAATGTGGCTTCACGTCCCAGTACGGGGGGCTTCAGGCCCTCCACGAAGCTTATGGGGAGCGTGGCCTGGTGGTGGTCGGCTTTCCGTGCAACCAGTTCGGCGGGCAGGAGCCCGGCGACGCGAGCCAGATTGCCGGCTTCTGCCGGCACAATTTTGGCGTCACCTTTCTGATGGGTGAGAAGGTGGACGTCAATGGCGAGGGGGCTCACCCCCTGTTTGCCTTCCTTACTGCGGCGTTGCCCGGGGTCTTGGGGAGTCACGCCGTCAAATGGAATTTCACCAAGTTCCTGATCGACAAGGCCGGTGTACCTGTGAGGCGCTATGCTCCGATGACGCCTCCCGGCGATCTGGGCAGGGACATCGAAGCACTGCTGTAGTCTTTCATCCGCTTACCGGGCTGTCGGATCCGAAGGCTCGTTGAGGGACAGCCAGTACAGGCCAAGCTGCCCCACGGCCTGAAGGAAGCGCTCGAAATCCACCGGTTTTCGGATATAGCTGTTTGCCCCCAGTCGATACGCTTCGAATATGTCCTGATGCTCTTTGGAGGTGGTCAGGACAACAACCGGCAGTAGCGCAGTGCGTTCGTCCGCCCGGATGCGGCGCAGCACTTCCAGGCCGTCTATCCGGGGCAGTTTCAGATCGAGCAACACGAAGGCCGGCATGATCGTGCTGTCCCGATTGGAGAACTGCCCGGTGCAGAAGAGGTAGTCCAGCGCCTCGACACCGTCCCGGGCCACGACCACCTGGTTGGCTATCTTGTTCTTGCTGAAAGCCCTGAGAGTCAGTGCTTCGTCATCGGGGTTGTCCTCAACGAGGAGGATGGGGCGATCGGTCGCCATAGAAGCTCCTTGATCTTGCTTTTGTGTTTTTGTTGATTACGGTGAATTTGGGGTCAATTTGGCAAATTTCTCCCAAGCAAGATCATAAGTACGGCCGGCTATGGAATTGGTGGACCGAGTTCGCATTTCAGGGTGCTTTTACAACAATTGACCCGCTTCCAGCATGAAGATCTTGTCGTCCCCACTCGGCCCTGACAGCCATGTCGGTGTCAAGTCAGGAAAGGTTTCTTCGACGATGTGGCGGTTATGGCCCACTTCAACGGCCAGAAGGCCCTCGGGCTTGAGGTAGCGGGGTGCATCGGCGAGCAGTTTGCGCACCAGATCCAGCCCGTCATCTCCCGATCCCAGCGCCAGGCCGGGTTCGTGCAGGTATTCGCTGGGCAGGGCATCCATGGCTTCCTGCGTCACGTAGGGCGGGTTGCTGAGGATGAAGTCGAAGCGCTGTTCCGGCACGGCCGAGAAGCCGTCGGACTGGATCAGGGTGATCCGGTCTTCGAGCCCGTAGGCGGCGATGTTCTCGCGAGCCACGTCGATGGCATCGGGGGAGATGTCCACCGCCACGATCTCCGCATTGGGGAAGGCGTGGGCCATCAGGATGGCCAGGCAGCCGGAGCCGGTACACATGTCCATGGCCGAGGTGACGGCTTCCGGATCCTGGATCCAGGGGCTGAAGCCGTCCTGGAGCAGCTCGGCAAAGAAGGACCGCGGGATGATGACCCGCGGGTCGACCTTGAAGCGGAAATCGCCCAGCCAGGCTTCGCCGGTGATGTAGGCGGCCGGCAGTCGATCCACCGCGCGCTTCTCGATGACTTCGTAGATGTCCCCGCGCTCATCGCCGGGAATGCAGGCGTCGAGGAAGGGCTCCAGGCGGTCCAGGGGCAGGGCCAGGGTGTGCAGGACGAGGTAGACGGCTTCGTCGTAGGCGTCCTGCAGGCCGTGTCCGTAGAAGCAGCCGGCGCGGTTGAAGCGGGTGACGGCGTAGCGGATCCAGTCGCGAACAGTGACGAGCTCGGCCATCGGGCCGTGCTCGTGTTCATGCTCATGTTCGTCGTCGTGTTCCAGGTGATCTTCGTGGGTCATGCTGGTTCCGGGGTGCTCAGCAGGTTTTCGAGGGTCCGGCGATAGATTGCCGACAGGGGTGCCACCGCGTCGATGGCGATGCACTCGTTGAGTTTGTGAATGCTTGCGTTAACGGGACCGAACTCGACGACCTGAGGGCAGATTTCGGCAATGAAGCGCCCGTCGGAGGTGCCGCCGGTGGTGGACAGTTCGGGCTTCAGCGCCAGGGTGTCGAATACGGCGGCCTCCATGGCGGCGACGAGGGTGCCGCGGGGGGTCAGGAAGGGCTTGCCGCCGAGGGTCCAGGCCAGGTCGTAGTCCAGGCCGTGTTTGTCGAGGATGGCGTGCACCTTCGACTTCAGATCATCGGCCGTATGCACGGTGGCAAAGCGGAAGTTGAACATGACTTCCAGAGCGCCCGGGATCACGTTGGTTGCGCCGGTGCCGGCCTTGATGTTGGACATCTGCCAGGAGGTGGGCGGGAAGTACTCGTTGCCCTGGTCCCAGGTCACGGACGCAAGCTCGGCCAGGGCCGGTGCGGCCAGATGGATCGGGTTGCGGGCCAGATGCGGGTAGGCGATGTGCCCCTGCACGCCCTTGACGGTGAGCTTGCCGGACAGGCTGCCACGACGCCCGTTCTTGATCATGTCGCCCAGGGTGTCCACCGAAGTGGGCTCGCCGACGATGCAGTAATCGAGGACTTCACCGCGCGCTTTGAGGGCTTCGACGACCAGGGTGGTGCCGTGGGTGGCATCGCCTTCTTCGTCCGAGGTGAGCAGCAGGGCGATGGAGCCGGCATGGTCCGGCTGGGCGGCGACGAAGTCTTCGATGGCGGTGACGAAGGCGGCCAGGGATGACTTCATGTCGGCGGCACCCCGGCCGAACAGCTGGCCGTCCCGCTCGGTGGGCACGAAGGGGTTGGAGATCCAGGCCTCGAGGGGGCCGGTGGGCACCACGTCGGTGTGGCCGGCAAAGACCACGAGGGGGCGAGCCGTGCCACGACGTGCCCACAGATTGCTCACGCCACCGCCGTCGATGCGCTCGCAGGTAAAGCCGAGGGGGGCGAGGCGGGCGCTGATGAGATCGAGGCAGCCGGCGTCTTCGGGCGTGACCGAGGGGCGTGCGATGAGTTCACAGGCCAGGGCCAGGGTGGGGTTCCCTGATGTTTGGGGTGCAGTCATGATTTTTTGTTGTCAGTCGTCGTCGAGTTCGAGGGTGAATTCGCGGAAGGACGCGCCATCCGGTTCGGTCTGCTCGAAGTCGATGGTGGACGGCGGGCGGCTGGATTTCTCGTTGCCGCCGTTGCCGAACTGGGCGTTGTTGATGAGCCAGGACAGGTTGGTGGGGGAGTCGGAGTTGGCCAGGGCCTCCTCGAGGGTGATGACCTTGTCCTTGAACAGGCGGAACAGGTCCTGCTCGAAGGTGCGGGAGCCCTGGGCCAGGCTTTGCTCCATGGCCTCACGAATCGCGGAGATTTCGCTGCGTTCGATCAGCTCGGCCACCTGGCGGGTGTTCAGCAGGATCTCGACCGCCGGAATCCGCCCGCCATCCGGCCGCTTGATCAGGCGCTGGGAGGCAATGCACTTCAGCGTGGCCGCCAGATCGAGGGACAGCAGGGCGCGTCCGTCGAGGGGGAAGAAGCTGAAAATCCGGTTGAGGGCGTGGTACGCGTTGTTGGCGTGCAGCGTGGCCAGGCACAGATGCCCGGTCTGGGCATAGGCGAGGGCGGCGCTCATGGTTTCCCGGTCGCGGATCTCGCCGATCAGGATGCAGTCGGGGGCCTGGCGCATGGCGCTGCGCAGCGCGTTCTGCCAGTCCAGGGTGTCGGCACCGATTTCGCGCTGATTGACGATCGACATCTTGTGCTTGAAAAGATATTCGATCGGGTCTTCGATGGTCAGGATGTGGCCGGAACGGTTTTCGTTACGGTGATCGAGCATCGACGCGATGGTGGTGGATTTCCCGGAGCCGGTTGCGCCGACGACCAGCACGAGCCCGCGCTTTTCCATGATGACCTCGGACAGCACCGGCGGCAGGCCGAGGGTTTCGAGGCGGGGGATCTCGCCGAGGATGTAGCGGACGACGATGGCGATGCTGTTGCGCTGCCAGAAGATGTTGACCCGGAAGTTGCCCATGTCCCGGCGGCCGAAGGAGAGGTTCATCTCCTTGAACTTCTCGAAGCGCTCAGTCTGCTCCGGGTTCATCATCTCGTAGGCCATGCGCTGGATCATCGTGGGATCCATGGCCTGCTGATTGATGGGCAGTGTGTTGCCGTCGATCTTGATGTGAATCGGGGTGCCGACGGTAATGAAGATGTCCGAGGCCTTTTTCTCGGCCATCAGCGCGAATAGCTTGTCGATGATCATCGGGCTGCCCGGAAGGGGAGGGGGGCCGCCGGAGTGGCGGCCCGCTGGGGTCGTCAGTCGCGCAGGAGTTCGTTGATGCTGGTCTTGGCGCGGGTCTGGGCGTCCACCTTCTTCACGATCACGGCGCAGTAAAGGCTGTACTTGCCGTCGGCGGAGGGCAGGTTGCCGCTCACCACCACGGAGCCGGCGGGGATGCGGCCGTAGTGGACTTCACCGGTGGCGCGGTCGTAGATCTTGGTGCTCTGGCCGATGTAAACGCCCATGGAGATGACGCAGTTGTCTTCCACGATGACGCCTTCAACGACTTCGGAGCGTGCGCCGATGAAGCAGTTGTCGCCGATGATGGTCGGGTTGGCCTGGAGGGGCTCGAGCACGCCGCCGATGCCGACGCCGCCGGAGAGGTGCACGTTCTTGCCGATCTGGGCACAGGAGCCGACGGTGGCCCAGGTGTCGACCATGGTGCCCTCATCGACGTAGGCGCCGATGTTGACATAGGAGGGCATCAGCACGACGCCCTTGCCGATGAAGCTGCCCTTGCGGGCCACGGCGTTGGGCACCACGCGGAAACCGCCGGCGGCGAAATCCTGGGGCGTGTAGTCGTCGAACTTGGTGGGCACCTTGTCGTAGTAACGGGTGCCGTTGTCGATGAGCTTGTTGTCGTGGGTGCGGAAGTACAGCAGCACGGCCTTCTTGATCCACTGGTGGGTGACCCACTCGCCGTTGATCTTTTCGGCAACGCGCAGCTTGCCCTGGTCCAGCTCTTCGATGACGTGTTCGATGATCTCGATCTGTTCCTTGGTGGCGCTGGCAGCCGACAGGTCGGTGCGGCGCTCCCACAGTTCTTCGATCTGCGGGACGAAGGGGTTCTCGTGGTGGGGCGTGATGTGCATTTGGACGCTCATGAGTTGTTCGATAGTTGTTGGGCGAAGGAGACGATGCGACGGGCTGCCTCGACGCACTCGGCCAGGTCGGCAACGAGGGCGATGCGCACGAAGCCGGCGCCGGGATTGACCCCGCGGGCTTCCCGCGCAAGGTAGCTGCCGGGCAGAACCGTCACATTATATTCGGCCTGAAGGCGGCGGGCGAACTCGGTGTCCGACAGGCCAAGGCGGTCTACCCGGGCCCATAGATAGAAGCCGGCGTCGGGAAGTTCCACCTCCAGGTGGGCGGCAATCATCGGGGTGATGACGGCGAACTTTTCCCGGTACTGGCGGCGGTTTTCGGCTACGTGGGCTTCGTCGCTCCAGGCTGCTGCGGAGGCGGCCTGCACCGACGGGCTCATGGCGCAGCCGTGGTAGGTGCGGTAGAGCAGGAATTTCTTGAGGATGGCCGCGTCGCCCGCCACGAAGCCGGAGCGCATGCCGGGGACGTTGGAGCGCTTGGACAGGCTGGAGAACATCACCACGTTGCGGAAATCGGTGCGGCCCAGGCGATGGGCGGCCTCAAGTCCGCCGATGGGCAGCTGGGTGTCGTCGAAGTAGATCTCGGAGTAGCACTCGTCGGCGGCGATCACGAAGCCGTAGCGGTCCGACAGGTCGAAGAGCTGCTTCCATTCATCCAGGGACAGCACCCGGCCGGTGGGGTTGCCGGGGGAGCAGACATACACCAGCTGCACGCGCTGCCAGTCGGCTTCCGGGACGGCGGCGAAGTCGGAGGCAAAACGGTCGTCCGGCAGGTTGTTGATGAAGTAGGGTTGGGCGCCGGCCAGGTAGGCGGCACCTTCGTAGATCTGATAGAACGGGTTCGGGCATATCACCAGCGCGTCGGGCCGGGAGCCGTCGATCACGCACTGGGCGAAGGCAAACAGCGCCTCCCGGGAGCCATTGACGGGCAGTACCTGGGTGGCTGCGTTGACTTTCGGCAGACCGTAGCGGCGCTCGAGCCAGCCGGCGATGGACTGCCGCAGGGCGTCGGAGCCCTGGGTGGTCGGGTAGTTGGCGAGGCCGCCGAGGTTATCCACCAGGGCCTGGCGGATGAAGCCGGGCGTCGCATGCTGGGGCTCGCCGATGGACAGGCGGATCGGCGACAGGTCGGCGGGGGGCGTGATGCCCTCGAAGAGGCTGCGCAGCTTCTCGAAAGGGTAGGGGTGGAGATCCTGGAGGTGCGGATTCACGTTCGGAAGGTGTCCTGTAATCGGCCCGGAGGGGGCGGAGGGTCAAGGCGCCGGCAGGCTGGGTGCGGGCGCAGCAGGTTGCTTGTCGCGAGCTGTCAGGGCGAAGGGCGGTTGCAGGCGGCCGCAACGGAGAGCAGTTCAGGTGCGACAGGTACAAAAGCGGCAAACAGGCGATTGAAACATGCCCGATGGCCGCTTTTTTTGCAGATGTTATTATAGCGGCCGTCGTTAATGTGGCGGTGCAGCATTGTTGCCGCAGATCCGCTCACCCAAGCCCTCTTTCATCCTGTCGATACGTGCGCCTGGCCAAACTCAAGCTCGCCGGTTTCAAGACCTTCGTAGACCCGACCACCGTGCTTACGCCCGGCAATCTGGTGGGTGTCGTCGGTCCGAACGGTTGCGGCAAGTCGAACATCATCGATGCCGTGCGCTGGGTGCTGGGCGAGTCGCGGGCCTCGGCCCTGCGCGGCGGTTCGATGCTGGACGTCATCTTCAATGGCTCCACCACGCGCAAGCCGGTGTCCCGGGCGAGCGTCGAGCTGGTGTTCGACAACGCGGAGGGCAGGGCTGCCGGCCAGTGGAAGCCTTATGCCGAGGTGGCCGTGAAGCGGGTGCTCGACCGCAGCGGCGAGTCCACGTATTACATCAACGGGGTGCAGGTCCGTCGCAAGGACGTGATCGATCTGTTCCTTGGCACCGGTCTTGGCCCGCGGGCCTACGCCATCATCGAGCAGGGCATGATCTCCCGCATCATCGAGGCCAAGCCTGAAGAGGTGCGGGGCTTTCTCGAGGAGGCCGCGGGGGTCACCAAGTACCGGGAGCGGCGCCGTGAAACCGAAGGGCGCTTGTCCGATGCCCGGGACAACCTGACCCGCCTCGAAGACATTCGCAATGAGCTCGGCCAGCAGATCGGCAAGCTCGAAACCCAGGCCGCCGTTGCCGAGAAATTCCGGCAGCTCAACGCCAGCCTGTCCGAGCGCCAGAATCTGCTGTGGCTGATGAAGCGCAACGAGGCGCGGGCCGAGCGCGCCCGTCTGTCGGAAGAGCTGGCCGAGGCGACCCGGCGCATCGAGGCGGACTCGACCCACCTGCAGCTGCTGGAAGGCCAGCTTGAAACCGCCCGCACTGCCCAGCTGGGTGCCAATGAAGGTGTGCAGCTGGCCCAGGAGGCGCTCTATGCGGTGAGCTCCGAACTGACCCGTCTGGAGGGCGAGCTGGCCCGTCTGCGGGATAGTCGGCGCATCCTGGAAAGCCGGCTGGCCCAGCTCGAACGTGATGATGCCCAGTGGCGCAGTCAGCTCGACACCCTGGCCGCGGACGGCGAGCGCTGGAATGGTTTGCTCGAGCACGCCGCCATCCGGGCCGAGCAGGCCGAGGCCCGGCACGGGGAAGTCGGAGAACGTCTGCCCGAAGCGGAGGAGGCCTTGCGCAGCGCCGATGCGGCGGCGGCGGCGGTGCGGCGTGAGCTCAACCACGCCGAACAGCAGATCCGGGTTGAAGAGGCCCACCGGGTGAGCAGCGAGCGCACCCTCGAGGCTCTGTCCCAGCGCCGCGCACGTCTGCAGCAGGAGCAGTCGGCCGTGCAGGCGCCGGATCTGCGCCAGGTGGCCGAGCGTGAGGCGATGCTCGAAGAGGTCGAGGACAGCCTGGCCCGCAGTCAGTCCGAACTGGGCGAGCTCAACGGGCAGGTGCCCGCCGCTCAGCAGGCCCTCAAGCATGCCATGGAGGCCGAGCGTCAGGCCCAGCGCCGGGCCACCGAACTGCGGGCGCGCCGCGAGGCCCTGGTTCAGCTGCAAAGCAAGGTGCAGGCGCAGGGGCAGTTGGGTGACTGGCTCAAGCGCCATCACCTGGATGCACTGACGCCCCTGTGGCAGCGCCTGCGTGTCGAAGCTGGCTGGGAGCTGGCAGTCGAGGCGGTGCTGCGCGAGCGGCTCGCGGCCTTGCCGGCGGTGGACGGCCAGGCTGCCCTGGCGGCCCTGGCCGACAAGGTGCCGGGGGCGGTGGCTTTTCTGCTGCCGGGGGGCATCCCTTGCGCGGGTGTGGTTGAGGGGCCTGCAGGTACCCGTCCGCTGAGCGCCCTGGTGGATGCCGATCCGGATCTCGCTGAAACCCTGGATGCCTGGCTCGGCCGGGCCTTTGTTGTTGACGATCTGGCGGAATGGCTGCCCCGGCGCAGTGAACTGCCCGTCGGCACGGTGCTGGTGTCGCGGGAGGGGCGGCTCCTTGATCGATACGCCCTCAGTCACTATGCACCTGACTCCCGCACCCACGGTGTCATCGAGCGTCAGCGCGAGATCGAGCATCTGAGTGCCGAGGTGCAGGCTGCCCAGGATGAGGCGGCCCTGGCCCACGCTGCGGTAGGGGAGTCGGAGGCCCTGGCCAGCCGTCTGCAGGAGTCCATCGCCAGCCTGCGCCGCGATGCCCAGGCCCTGCAGGCGCGTGTTCATGCGGAGCAGGTCGAGGTGCTCAAGCTCAATCAGGCCCGGATGCGCTATGAAGAGCGCTGTGGCCAGATCGACCGGGACCTGGGCGAGATCGCCCATGGCGAACAGGCCGAGCGCGACCGTCTGATGCGCTCCGAGACCGAGCTGGAGCGCAGCCGCGAGATGGCCGAGCTGCAGCGCGGCCGCCTGGATGCGGCCGAGTCGGTGCGGCGCGAGCGGGACAGTGCCCTGCGTGAGACCCGCGCCCTGGAACAGGCCCTGGCGCGGGAGCTGCAGGAGGCTCGTCACTCGGAGCGGGAGTGCCGCAGCAAGCTCGAAGATCTCGATCGCAACCGGGCGCTGGCTGCCGAGCAGCTGGCGCGCATCGCCGACGAACTGGTGGAGCGCCGCGAGTCCCTGCTCGAGATCGACGAGGTGTCGGTGGCCGCCGCCCTGCAGGACTCCGTTGCCCAGCGGACGGTGCGTGAAACCGCGCTTGCCGCGTGCCGGAATACCCTGGAGGAGGCCAACGCCGGCCTGCGCGCACTGGAAGAGGAGCGGCAGCGCACCGAACATGCCGCTGCGCCCCAGCGGGAGCGTGTGGCCGATCTGCGCCTGCGGGTGCAGGCCGCCGAGATGGCCGAAGGGCAGCACGCGGCACGCCTTGAGGAGGCTCAGGCCGATGAAGCCGTGCTGTCCCCGCTGCTCACCCCCGATCTGCGTGAAGGGTCGCTGCAGCGCGAAGTGGCTCGCCTGGGCCGGGAGATCGCCGAGCTTGGGCCGGTCAATCTTGCGGCCCTGGATGAACTGAAGGCGGCCTCCGAGCGCAAGTCCTATCTGGACGCTCAGACCGATGACCTTCTTGGGGCGATCGAAACCCTGGAGGATGCGATACGGCGCATCGACAGGGAGACCCGGGAGCAGCTGCAGGAGACGTACAATACGGTCAATCGCCATTTCGGCAGCTTGTTCCCCATGCTGTTCGGAGGGGGCGAAGCGCGGCTGGTGCTGACTGGCGACGAGATCCTCGATGCAGGCATCTC
This sequence comes from Zoogloea sp., assembly GCF_023150065.1. Lineage (GTDB taxonomy): Bacteria > Pseudomonadota > Gammaproteobacteria > Burkholderiales > Rhodocyclaceae > Zoogloea. The sequence continues at coordinate 77,292 of NZ_JAKLLN010000016.1, read as the reverse complement.
CATCGTCGCCCAGCCGCCGGGCAAGAAAAACAGCTCGATCCAGCTGCTTTCGGGCGGCGAAAAGGCCCTGACGGCGATTGCTCTGGTATTTTCCATGTTCCAGCTCAATCCTGCGCCTTTCTGCATGCTGGACGAGGTCGACGCACCCCTGGATGACTCGAATACCGAGCGTTACTGCCAGATGGTCAAGCGCATGTCGTCGCAGACCCAGTTCGTGTTCATCAGCCATAGCAAGATCACCATGGAGATCGCGCAGCAGCTGGTGGGGGTCACGATGCAGGAGCAGGGGGTGTCGAGAGTGGTGGAAGTGGATATCGAGGAAGCGCTGCGGCTGGCCGAAGCCAGCGCAGCCTGACCGGGAAACAAGGGAAATCGATGGCAATCAGTGAGTTGCAAATGGGTCTGGTGGGTGTTGGCGGCGCGGTGGTCGTCGGCATCTTTGCGTTCAACAAGTGGCAGGAGCGCAAGCAGCGCAAGGCCCTGGAGCCCCTGGTCCCACCCAGTGCCCAGGAGCCCGTGCTCAGCGAGTTGCCAGCCGGCGTGGGCTCCACCGAAAGGGTCGAGCCGGTGATCAGCGTCGACGCGCCAGCCCGAGTCCAGCCCAGTGCCAAGACTGTCAAGGATGCCAGTGCCCGCCGGGTGCCGCCGCTGCTGCCCCCCGAGGTGGACGAGCGGGCCGACTGGGTGGTGCGTGTCGAATCCATCGAGCCCGTGGTTGCGGGACGCCTGTGGCAGGCCGCCTCCGAGCAGCTCCAGGGCATCACCAAGCCGGTGCGCTGGTTCGGCTTTTCCGATTCCGACAACCGCTGGGAGGCCGTGGGCCCGAACAGCGGCAGCAGCTACCACTGGATCTGCGTGGCCTTGCAGCTGGTGGATCGCCGGGGCGCGGCCGGCGATGCCGACCTGGCCCTGGTGAGTGACGGCCTGCAGCGCATGTGCGACATCTTCATGGCCATCCCGTCGCTGCCGGCCAAGGGTGAAGCCCTGGCCCAGGCTGCCGAGCTGGACCGTTTCTGTGCCGGTGTGGATATCCAGATCGGCGTCAACGTGGTGGCCCGGGAGCACGCTTTCGCCGGAACCAAGCTGCGCGGCCTGGCCGAGGCGGCCGGCCTTGAGCTGCTGGAAGATGGCTGTTTCCATGCCCGTGACGAGCAGGGCATCAGCCAGTTTGTGCTGGGCAATCTCGAGCCGTCCCTGTTTGTGGCCGAGGACATGCGCGGGCTCACCACCCAGGGCGTGACCCTGACCCTGGACGTGCCCCGGGTGGCCGACGGCGTGAGGGTCTTCGAGCGCATGATGGCGGTGGCCCAGCAGCTCGCGGAAGCCCTCAACGGCGCCGTGGTGGACGACAACCGTTCGCCCTTCGGTGACAAGGCCGTTGGCCTTATCCGGGCGCAGATCGAGCAGTTCCAGGGGCAGATGGTCGAGTACGGCATTGCCCCCGGCTCTGCCCTGGCGCGCCGCCTGTTCTCCTGATCTGCGTTTTTCATGATGGCAAGTGATGAAGCGTACGCGCGGGCGGCGGCCCTGCGTGCGGAGCTGGAGCGGCACGAGCACGCCTATTACGTGCTTGCTGCGCCGACCATCCCCGACGCCGAATTCGACCGGCTTTTTCAGGAGCTGCAGGCCCTTGAAGCCGCTCATCCCGAGCTGCTGACCCCGAATTCACCGACGACCCGGGTGGGAGGGCGCCCTTCGCCCGAGCTGGCGGCAGTGGCGCATGCCGTGCCGATGCTGTCCATCCACACCGAGACCGATACGACCGACCAGGGTGCCGTCAGCTTTGATGGCCGGGTGCGCCGGGCTCTGGGTCTGGATGAGTCGGCACCACCCGTCACCTATGCGGCTGAGCTCAAGTTCGACGGGCTGGCCATCAATCTGCGCTATGAGAGCGGTGTGCTGGTTCAGGCGGCAACCCGGGGCGACGGCAGTACCGGTGAGGAGGTGACCGCCAACGTGCGTACCCTGCGCCGGATTCCCCTGCGCCTGCAGGGGGATGCCCCGCCGGTGCTGGAGGTGCGCGGCGAGATCTACATGCGCCGGGATGACTTCCAGCGCCTCAATGCCAGCCAGGAGGCGGCCGGGCAGAAGGTCTTCGTCAATCCGCGCAATGCCGCTGCGGGGAGTCTGCGCCAGCTTGATCCCGGCATCACCGCCAGGCGCCCCCTGTCCTTCTTTGCCTATGGGCTGGGAGAGGTGCAGGGATGGACGATGCCGGCAACCCACACCGGGGTGCTGGATGCCCTGGCGGCGTTTGGCCTGCCGGTGTGCGAGCACCGCCGGCGCGCCGACGGCCCGGAGGGGCTGGCCCAGTTCCATCGGGACATGGCCGCCCTGCGTGAGTCGCTGCCCTTCGACATCGATGGGGTGGTGTACAAGGTGGATCGCCTCGATCTGCAGCAGTCCCTTGGTTTTGTTTCCCGCGAACCCCGCTGGGCGGTGGCCCACAAGTATCCCGCCGAGGAGGTGGCCACCCGCCTGCTGGACATTGATGTGCAGGTGGGGCGTACCGGCGCACTGACCCCGGTGGCCCGCCTGGAGCCGGTGTTCGTCGGTGGCGTGACGGTAACCAACGCCACCCTGCACAACCAGGGGGAGATCGATCGCAAGGACGTGCGGATCGGTGACTGGGTGATCGTGCGTCGTGCCGGCGACGTGATTCCGGAAGTGGTGGGGCCCATTGCCGAGCGGCGTGAGGTCGAGCTGCCGCGCTATGACCTCCTCGAGGCGGTCGGCCATGTTTGCCCTGAATGCGGCTCCCATGTGGTGCGGGGCGAGGACGAGGCGGTGGCCCGCTGTACCGGCGGGTTGTTCTGCCCGGCCCAGTGCAAGCAGGCGCTGCTCCATTTTGCCAGCCGTCGGGCGGTGGACGTGGATGGTCTGGGCGATCAGATCGTCAATCAGCTGGTCAGCGCCGGCATCGTGCGCACACCAGCGGATCTTTACGATTCTGCGCGGGTGAACCAGGAGGTGCTGGCGGGTCTGGAGCGGATGGGTGAGAAGTCGGCGATCAATCTGCTGGCGGCCATCGACAAGAGCCGGGATACCTCCCTGGCGCGCTTCATCTTCGGTCTCGGCATGCGCAACGTGGGTGAGACCACGGCCAAGGATCTGGCACGGCATTTCGGCAAGCTGAATCTGTTCCTCAAGGCGAAGGAGGAGGCCCTGCTGGAAGTGCCTGACGTGGGGCCCGTGGTGGCCCACTGCATCCTGGATTTCCTGGCCGAGCCCCATAACCTAAATGTCATTTCGGCGCTACAGGAGGTCATGCACTGGCCGGAGACCGAGCCGGCTGCCCGCCCGCAGGCGGGCGCCCTGAGCGGGAAGAAGGTGGTGCTTACCGGCACCCTGCCCAGCCTCAGCCGGGATGAGGCCACCGCCCTGGTGGAGGCTGCCGGAGGCAAGGTAGCCGGGTCGGTGTCGAAGAAGACGGATTACGTGGTGGCCGGCAGCGACGCGGGCAGCAAGCTCGAAAAGGCGCAACAGCTGGGTGTCACCATACTGGACGAGGACGGGCTGCGTCGCTTGTTGGAACCGGCCGGGGCGGATGCGCCAGACGGCCAGGGAATGTTATTCGGAGAGTGATGATGAAGAAGGTGACGAAGGCGGTGTTTCCCGTGGCGGGCCTGGGGAGCCGTTTTCTGCCGGCGACCAAGGCCAGCCCCAAGGAGATGATGCCGATCGTGGACAAGCCGCTGATCCAGTACGCGGTCGAGGAAGCCGTGGCGGCGGGCATGACGGATCTGGTGTTCATCACCGGGCGCTCCAAGCGGGCCATCGAAGATCATTTCGACAAGGCCTATGAGCTCGAGACCGAGCTGGAGATGCGCGGAAAGGCGGAGCTCCTGAAGATCGTGCGCGATACCGTGCCGTCTCACGTCAATTGCATCTACATCCGCCAGGCCGAGGCGCTCGGCCTTGGGCATGCGGTGCTGTGTGCCGCGCCGGTGGTGGGGGATGAGCCCTTCGCCGTGCTGCTGGCTGACGATCTGCTGGATTCCCTGGGTGAGTCGCCGGTGATGCGGCAGATGGCCGAGGTCTACAACTACCATCGCTGCTCCGTGCTGGGTGTGATGAATGTGCCCCGCGAGCAGACCCGTCAGTACGGCATTGTCAGCACCGAGCGTGATAGCGGTGAGATCCAGCGGGTGTGCGGGATTGTCGAGAAGCCGAAGCCTGACGAGGCGCCGTCCACCCAGGCGGTGATCGGCCGCTACATCCTGACGGGACGCATTTTCGAGCATCTGCGTCAGCTCAAGCCGGGGGCGGGCGGCGAACTTCAGCTCACCGATGCCATCGCTTCATTGCTCAAGGAGGAGGCGGTGCTGGCCTATCAGTTCCGTGGCGTGCGCTATGACTGCGGGTCCAAGCTGGGTTACCTGCGGGCAACCGTTGAGCTGGGATTGAAGCACCCGGAAGTCGGGGCGGAATTTGCGGCCTTCCTGGCTGCGCGGACTTGATCCGACAGCCTGTCTGAGTCCCGTGTTCAGGCGGGGCGGCCAATAAAAAGCGCGGCTCGATGGCCGCGCTTTTTATTGGCTGGGCCGGGTTGCCCCGGCCTGGCTTCAGGCGATCATGCTTCTTCGCGGGCGGCACGCTTGCGGTCGTGCTCCTTGAGGAAGCGCTTGCGCAGACGGATGCTCTTGGGGGTGATCTCGACGATCTCGTCATCGGCGATGAATTCGATGGCGGATTCGAGGGTCAGCTGGATCGGGTTGATCAGGCGCACGGCTTCGTCGGTGCCGGAGGCGCGCACGTTGGTCAGCTGCTTGCCCTTGATCGGGTTCACCACCAGGTCGTTGTCGCGGGTGTGGATGCCGATGATCATGCCTTCGTACAGCGCATCGCCCGGGCTCACGAACATGCGGCCGCGATCCTGCAGGTTCCACAGGGCGTAGGCCACGGCCTCGCCGTCGTTCTGGGAAATCAGCACGCCGTTGCGACGTTCGGCCAGGGTGCCGCCCATCGGACCGTAGTCGTCGAACACGTGGCTGGCCAGACCGGTACCGCGGGTCATGGTCAGGAATTCGCCCTGGAAGCCGATCAGGCCGCGGGCCGGGATGCGGTACTCGAGGCGCACGCGGCCCTTGCCGTCCGGGGCCATGTCCTGCAGCTCGCCACGGCGGCGGCCGAGTTCTTCCATCACGCCGCCCTGGTGCTCTTCTTCCACGTCGACGGTCAGCATTTCGTAAGGCTCGCACTTGACGCCGTCGATGTCCTTGAACACCACGCGGGGGCGGCCCACAGCCATTTCGTAGCCTTCCCGACGCATGTTCTCGAGCAGGATGGTCAGGTGCAGTTCGCCGCGGCCGGAGACTTCGAAGGTGTCGGAGTCGTTGGTGAAGTTGACGCGCAGGGCGACGTTCTTCAGCAGTTCCTTCTCGAGACGCTCACGGATCTGGCGGCTGGTGACGAACTTGCCTTCACGGCCGGCCAGGGGGGAGGAGTTGACCATGAAGTTCATGGTCAGGGTGGGCTCGTCCACCGCGATGGGGGTCATGCCTTCGAGACACTCGGGGTCGCAAAGGGTCACGCCGATGTTGACCTGCTGGATGCCGGCCACCAGCACGATGTCGCCGGCTTCCGCGACTTCGGCGGGGGAGCGCTCGAGGCCCTTGAAGGTCAGGATCTGGCTGACCTTGCCCTTGCCGCGGTTCTCGTCGCCGTACATCACGATGAGTTCCTGGTTGGGCTTGATGCGGCCACGCTTGATGCGGCCGATACCGATCTGGCCCATGTAGGTGGAATAGTCCAGGGAGCAGATCTGCATCTGCAGCGGGCCTTCGGCGTCCACTTCGGGCGCCGGAACGTGCTTGAGGATGGCATCGAACAGCGGGCGCATGTCGGTGCGCTCGTCTTCGAGGTTCTCCATCGCGAAGCCGTTGAGGCCGGAGGCGTAGATGATGGGGAAGTCGAGCTGCTCGTCGGTGGCGCCGAGTTTGTCGAAGAGGTCGAAGGTGTGGTTGATGACCCAGTCGGGGCGGGCGCCCGGACGGTCGATCTTGTTGATCACGACGATGGGCTTGAGACCGAGGGCCAGGGCCTTGCGGGTCACGAAGCGGGTCTGGGGCATGGGGCCTTCAACAGAGTCGACCAGCAGCAGCACGCTGTCGACCATGGACAGCACGCGCTCGACCTCACCGCCGAAGTCGGCGTGGCCCGGGGTGTCTACGATGTTGATGTGGGTGTCGCCGTACTGGATCGCACAGTTCTTCGAGAGGATCGTGATGCCCCGTTCCTTTTCGATGTCGTTGCTGTCCATCACCCGCTCGGTGACCTGCTGGTTTTCACGGAAGGTGCCGGACTGGCGCAGGAGCTGGTCGACGAGGGTGGTCTTGCCGTGGTCAACGTGGGCGATGATGGCAATGTTTCGAATGGCGCGGGACATGGGGTTGGATACCGGAAGTACTTGTAAACCCAAAATTTTAGCACGTCTTTGCGCATCGCAGCATGGGCGGGCGGTGTTGGCCCCCGTGCTAAGATTCGCGCCTGATACGTTTTAATGGAGGTGCCGGACATGCTGGCAATCATCGGCGGCAGCGGCCTTACCCAGCTTGCATCCCTTGACCTGATTCGTCGGGAGGTGGTGCGGACGCCCTACGGCGAGCCTTCCGGTGCGCTCACGTTCGGACGCCTGTGTCACAAGCCGGTGGTTTTTCTGGCGCGGCATGGATACGGGCACACCATTCCGCCCCATCGGGTGAATTACCAGGCGAACCTGTGGGCCCTGCATCAGGCCAAGGTGGATGCCATCATCTCGGTGGCTTCGGTGGGGGGCATTCGCGCCGATCTGTGCCCGGGCTCCCTGGTCGTTCCGAACCAGATCATCGATTACACCTGGGGGCGCAAGAGCACCTTCCACGAGAACTCCGAAGAGGCGGTGGTGCATATCGATTTCACCGAGCCCTATGATCTTGCCTTGCGGCAGCGGATTCTCGCAGCCGCGGCGGCGGCCGGCGAGCAGGTGGCTGACGGGGCAGTGTATGGGGCGACCCAGGGCCCCCGGCTGGAAACGGCGGCAGAGATCAATCGCCTGGAGCGGGATGGTTGCGATGTGGTGGGCATGACCGGCATGCCGGAGGCTGCGCTGGCCCGTGAGCTGGGCATTCCGTATGCCGCGATCAACGTGATTGCCAACTTTGCCGCGGGGCGTGCAAGCAGCGCGTCGGGAATCTGTTTCGACAGCATCGACACCGTGCTTCGGGAGGCGATGGGGCGGGTGCGTCACGTACTCGACCACATCTGCGAGGCATGATCCGCGCCGTCTTGCGCATGGGCGATGCGCGTCTGCTTCGACGTGCGGTGCCGGTGCAGGCCTTTGGTACGCCTGAGCTGGCGGCCCTGATCCAGGACATGCGCGACACCATGGCGTACCTGAACGGAGCGGGCCTGGCAGCGCCGCAGATCGGCGTTGACCTGCGTGTGGTGATCTTTGGCGGAGGCCCTAGCCCCCGCTACCCCGATGCATCCGCGGTGCCCGATACGGTGCTGATCAATCCGGAGCTGACGCCCCAGAGTGAGGAGGAGGAAGGGGGCTGGGAGGGCTGTCTCTCCGTGCCCGGCCTCAGGGGTTGGGTGCCGCGCTGGACGTCCTTGCGCTATACCGGCTTTGACGAGCACGGTCAGCTGATCGATCGTCTCGCCACCGGCTTTCATGCCCGGGTGGTGCAGCACGAGTGCGACCACCTGGACGGTGTCCTGTACCCCATGCGCGTCCGGGACTTCTCCCGCTTCGGCTATACCGATGTGCTCTTTCCGGATGGGGCGGTGGCCGCCGACGACTGATTGCCGGCGGCGGCTCACCGGTCGTTCAGACCGCCAGTTTTTCCAGCAGGTCGGACTCGATCTTGAGGACCTGAGCGTCCTGGGAAAGCCCGGGGCCGCTGATCAGGAAGGTGTCTTCCACGCGCTCGCCGAGGGTGGCGATCTTGGCGGTGTGCAGGTTGATGCCATAGGCAACCAGGGTTTCCGCCACCCCGAAGAGCAGGCCCGGGCGGTCTGCGGCGGTCACTGACATGATGTGGTGCTGGCCGCGTTCGTCGGGGCGGATGCTGATCTCCGGTGTGATCGGAAAGTGTTTGACCTCCCTGGAGAGGCGTCCGCTGGAGGGGCGGTCGATGGGGGCATGGGTGGCCAGCCGCTCGGTGAGATCGTGCTCGAGGAGCGTGATCAGATCCCGGTAATGCACCTCCTGGCCCGGATCGAGCAGCACGAAGCTGTCCAGTGCGTAGCCGTGGCGGGTGGTGTGGATCTTGGCGTCGGCGATGGAGAAGCCCAGCCGGCTGAAGAAGCCGCACAGGCGCATGAAGAGATCGCCCTGATCCTTCATGTAAACCATCACCTGCAGGCCTTCGCCCACGTGGCTGAGGCGCGCCTTGATCACCGGCTCGTCGGTCTCCACCCGGTAGTACAACATGCGGGCGTGCCACGCGATCTCCTCCGGGTCGTGGCGCAGGAAGTATACCGTATCCAGCTGATCCCACAGGGTGTCTTCGGTGCCCGGGCGCAGGCCGTAGTAGCGCAGCAGATTGCGCGCGTCGTCCTGGCGGATCGGCGTGCCCAGCGCCTGCTGGGGGGTGGCGCCGCGGAGCAGGCGCTGGGCGGCAAAGAAGAGGTCTTCCAGCAGCTTGCCCTTCCAGCCGTTCCAGACCTTGGGGCTGGTGCCGCGGATGTCGGCGTGGGTGAGGATGTACAGGGCGTTGAGGCGGCGCTCGTTCTGGACCAGATCGGCAAAGCGACGGATCACGTCAAGGTCGGACAGATCCTGCTTCTGGGCCACGTTGGACATGGACAGATGGTGCTGGACCAACCATTCCACCAGCAGGGTGTCGTTCTCTTCGATGCCGTGGGATTCGCAGAAATCCCGTGCGTCCTTCATGCCCAGTTTCGAGTGGTCACCGCCGCGACCCTTGGCAATGTCGTGGAAGAGGGCGGCGATGTAGATCAGCCAGGGCTTCTCGAAGCCGGTGCTCAGGCGGGTGAGCAGGGGGTATTCGTGGGCGTGCTCTGCCACCATGAAGCGGCGCACGTTGCGCAGGACCTGCAGAATGTGCTGATCCACCGTGTAAACATGGAAGAGATCGTGCTGCATCTGGCCGACGATGCGTCGCCAGGCCGGCAGGTAGAAGCTCAGGATGCCGTACTGGTTCATGCGCCGCATCTCGTGCACCACGCCGCGCTTCTGCTGCAGCAGGCGGAGGAAGAGGGCGCGATTGGCCGGATTCTGCCGAAACTCCGCGTTGATCAGTTTGCGCCCGCGCCACAGGGCCCGTAGCGTGCGGGCGGTCATGCCCTTCAGCTCGGAGCGTTGCTCCAGGAGCAGGAAGCATTCGAGCAGGGCACTGGGGTGGCGGTCGAAGACGCCTTCGTCGCGCACGTCGAGGAGCTCGCGCACGCACTGGAAGCGCTCGTTGATGTTGATCGCCGCCGGGTAGCGGTTGGGGAAGAACTCGACACCGAAGTTGAGTAGCAGGATGGTGTTGAGCTGGGTGACCTTCTTGGCGGTCCGGTAATACTCCTGCATGAACACTTCGGAGGCGCGACGGGCCTCGGTGGCGTCGAAGCCAAAGCGCCGGGCGAGTTTCTCCTGGTGGTCGAACAGCAGACGGTCCTCGCGGCGTCCGGTGAGGTGGTGCAGGCGTATGCGTACATGCTGCAGGAAGCGTTCGAGCTCACGCAGCTCGGTGGCTTCCTCGTCGGTGATCAGGCCGTGCCGGGCCAGGTCGCGCCAGTGGGTGCCGATGCCCGCCGAGCGGCTGATCCAGCCGATGATCTGGAGATCCCGCAGCCCGCCGGGGCTCTCCTTGCAGTTGGGCTCGAGGGAGTAGGGGGTCTCGTTGTGGCGGGTGTAGCGCTGCTCCTGCTCCAGCCGCTTCGCCTTGAAGAACTGCCCTGCGTTGAGGATGCCGCGCAGGCTGGTGTCGAAGCGTTCGTAAAGCTGCACGTTGCCGTGGATACGGCGTGCCTCCAGCAGGTTGGTCATCACCGTCACGTCGAGGGCGGCCTCCTCGAGGCAGGCTTCGATGGTGCGCACGCTGTGTCCGATATCGAGGCCGATATCCCAGATCAGCCCGATCATCTGGGTCAAGCGTTCCTCCAGGTCGGCGTCAGGCTCATCTTCGAGCAGGAACAGCAGGTCCACGTCCGAGCACGGGAAGAGTTCCTCGCGACCATAGCCGCCGACAGCCACCAGCGTGGCGGAGGCGGGGAGCCCGAAATCCTTCCACAGGTCGATGAGCACTTCATCCACCAGGTGGGAGCGGCCTTTCAGGATCGGGTCGGTCAGCGGGCGCGCCTCGTAGGCGGCACGCAGGGCTTCTCCGCCTGCCTTCAGGCGGCTCTTGTAGCGGGTGATGAGTTCGCGGGCGGTGTCGGGCGGCAGGATGGGCGCGGAATCAGACATCTTCGAGGGGCGGGCGGTCTCAGGGCAGGAGGTTGGCAACGATGTCCGGGCGCGCCGGGGACGCCGCCGACAGGGTCAGCACTTCAACGCCGGTCTCGGTGACAAGGATCATGTGTTCCCACTGGGCGGACAGGCTGCGGTCGCGGGTGACGATGGTCCAGCCGTCGGGCAGTTCGGAGATCGCGGCCTTGCCGGCGTTGATCATCGGTTCGATGGTGAAGATCATGCCCGGCTTGAGTTCGATGCCGGTACCCGGCTTGCCGTAGTGCAGGACCTGCGGATCCTCGTGGAAGTTGGCACCGATGCCGTGGCCGCAAAATTCGCGCACAACCGAGAAACCGCTGCCTTCGGCATGTTTCTGGATGGCATGGCCGATGTCGCCGAGGTGGGCGCCGGGTCGCACCTGGGCAATACCGAGCCACAGGCACTCGTAGGTGATCTGGCACAGGCGCCGGGCGAGGATGCTGCAGTTGTTGTCGCCGCCGACCAGGAACATCCGGCTGGTGTCGCCGTGGTAGCCGTCCTTGATCACCGTGATGTCCAGGTTGACGATGTCCCCCTTCTTGAGGGCCTTGTCGCTCGGGACGCCGTGGCAGACCTGATGGTTGATCGACGTGCAGATCGACTTGGGATAAGGCTTGTAGCCCGGGGGGCAGTAGTTGAGGGGGGCCGGGATGCAGCCCTGAACCTCCACCATATAGTCATGACAGAGCTTGTCCAGCTCGGCGGTGGTGACCCCCGGTTTGACGAAGGGGGTGATGTAGTCCAGCACTTCGGAGCCCAGGCGGCCCGCGATGCGCATCTTTTCGATTTCTTCCGGCGTTTTTATGGTGACGCTCATGAGACTCTGATCTTCTATGGGGTATTGAGCGCACTAGGCTAGCGCATGCAGCGCATACGGGCAATGCGGCAGGAGCGCGAGGCGGAGAGCCGGCCTTGAGGGAAGTAACGGGTTGCTGCTACAATCGGCGGCTTGTCTGGCATGTGCCCGGCAAAATTCACACGTCCGGCCCATTGAGGTCCGGTGGGCTGTCTGAAAGGATGGCCCGCGGCAAGGCGTGGTTCCGCATGGGCGGGCCAGGCAGGCTGGGCGGCGGTCAAACCTCTGTATTGGAGTGCAAAATGTCTGTCACCATGCGTCAAATGCTCGAAGCGGGCGTCCACTTTGGTCACCAAACCCGTTTCTGGAACCCGAAGATGGCTCCCTTCATCTTCGGTCAGCGCAACAAGATCCATATCGTCAACCTCGAGAAGACCCTCGTCAAGTACAACGAGGCCATGGATTTCGTGCGCAAGCTGGCTGCTAACCGCGGCACCATCCTCCTCGTCGGCACCAAGCGCCAGGCTCGCGAAATCGTGGCTGAAGAAGCCCGTCGCGCCGGCATGCCCTACGTCGATGAGCGTTGGCTGGGCGGCATGCTCACCAACTTCAAGACCGTCAAGGTTTCCATCAAGCGCCTGAAGGAAATGGAAGCCATGGTGGAAGACGGCTCCATCGAGCGTCTGTCCAAGAAAGAAGCCCTGATGGCCTCCCGCGAGCTCGAGAAGCTGCAGAAGAGCCTCGGCGGCATCAAGGATCTGGGCGGCCTGCCGGATGCCCTGTTCGTGATCGACGTGGGCTACCACAAGATTGCCATCACCGAAGCCAACAAGCTGGGTATCCCGGTTGTGGCCGTCGTTGATACCAACCACACCCCCGAGGGCGTGGATTTCGTGATCCCGGGTAACGACGACTCCTCCCGCGCGATCCGCCTGTACGCCCGTGGTGTGGCTGATGCCGTGCTGGAAGGCAAGAACCAGGTCATCCAGGAAATCGTTGCTGCGGGCTCCGACGAGTTCGTGGAAGTGGAAGACAGCGCCGAAGAGCAGGCCTGAGCCTTACCCATCCGATCAAATAGACATATTTAGGAGCAAGCATGGCGGAAATTACCGCAAGCATGGTCAAGGAGCTGCGCGAGAAGACCGACGCACCCATGATGGAATGCAAGAAGGCCCTGTCTGAGGCTGCTGGTGACATGGCCAAGGCCGAAGAGATCCTGCGCGTCAAGCTGGGCAACAAGGCCTCCAAGGCCGCTGCCCGCGTGACCGCGGAAGGCATCGTTGGTGTGTACATCTCTGGCGACGCCAAGCTCGGTGCCATGGTTGAAGTCAACTGTGAAACCGACTTCGTGGCCAAGAACGACGACTTCCTGGCTCTGGTCAAGAATGTTGCCGAGCTGGTTGCCACCAAGAACCCGGCCGATGTCGAGGCTCTCTCCGCCCTGGAACTCAACGGTCAGACCGTTGAAGAAGTTCGCAAGGCCCTGATCGGCAAGATCGGCGAGAACATGTCCATCCGCCGCTTCGTGCGCGTGGAAGCCAAGGGCGCCGTGGCCAACTACATTCACGGTGGTTCCAAGATCGGCGTGCTGATCGACCTGGTTGGTGGCGACGAAGCCCTGGCCAAGGATCTGGCCATGCACATCGCTGCTTCCAAGCCCAAGTCCCTGGACGCCTCCGGCGTTCCGGCCGAGCTGCTGGATGTCGAGCGTCGCGTTGCCATCGAGAAGGCCCGTGAAGCCGGCAAGCCGGAAGCCATGCTCGAGAAGATCGCTGAAGGCACCGTGCAGAAGTTCCTCAAGGACGTGACCCTGCTGGATCAGGTCTTCGTCAAGGCAGAGGATGGCAAGCAGACCGTCAGCCAGCTGCTGAAGGCCAAGAACGCCTCCGTGGCCGGCTTCACCCTCTTCATCGTCGGTGAAGGCATCGAGAAGAAGGTGACCGACTTCGCCGCTGAAGTGGCCGCCCAGGCTGCTGCTGCAGCCCAGAAGTAAGAGGTTCGCACAACGATGAGTCAGCCCGCCTACAAACGCATTCTCCTCAAGCTCTCCGGCGAAGCCCTGATGGGTGACGACGCCTACGGTATCAACCGCGAGGTGGTCGCCGGAATCGTTACCGATGTGGTCGATGTGACCCGCATCGGTGTCGAGGTCGGGATTGTGATTGGCGGCGGGAACATCTTCCGTGGAATGGCGGGGGCTGCGTCCGGTATGGATCGCGCCACCGCCGACTACATGGGGATGCTGGCCACCGTGATGAACGCCATGGCCCTTGCGGATGCGTTCCGTGCCGCAGGGGTCAATGCGCGGGTCCAGTCGGCCCTGCGCATCGACCAGGTGGTCGAGCCTTATATCCGTGGCAAGGCGATCCGCTACCTCGAAGAGGGGCGTGTCGTCATTTTTGGTGCCGGCACCGGCAATCCCTTCTTCACCACCGATACCGCTGCAGCCCTGCGTGGCTCCGAGATCGGCGCGGACATCGTCCTGAAGGCGACCAAGGTGGATGGCATCTACACGGCTGATCCCAAGAAGGATCCGTCGGCAACCCGTTTCCACAAGATTTCCTTCGACGAGGCCATCTCGCGAAATCTGGCGGTCATGGATGCGACGGCCTTCGCGCTGTGCCGTGATCAGCGTCTTCCCATCAATGTATTCAGCCTTTTCAAGAGTGGGGCGCTGAAGCGGGTGGTGATGGGCGAGGACGAAGGCACGCTGGTTTACTGCTGAGGATGAAGCAATGATTCCCGAGCTCAAGAAGACTACCGAACACAAGATGCAGCGCTCCATCGAGGCCCTCAAGCAGGATCTCGCCAAGGTGCGGACCGGCCGTGCCCACGTGGGCATCCTCGATCACGTGATGGTCGATTACTACGGCAGCCCGGTGCCCATCAGTCAGGTTGCCAACATCACCCTGATCGATGCCCGCACCATCGGTGTCCAGCCGTGGGAAAAGCCCATGGTCGGCAAGGTCGAAAAGGCCATCCGTGACTCCGATCTGGGTTTGAACCCGGCCGCTCAGGGTGAGGTCATCCGTGTGCCGATGCCTGCCCTGACCGAAGAGCGCCGCAAGGAGCTGATCAAGGTGGTGAAGCACGAGGGTGAAGGTGCCAAGGTCGCTGTGCGCAATCTGCGCCGCGATGCCAATGGCGCCCTCAAGGACGCCCTCAAGGCCAAGACGATTTCCGAAGACGACGAGCGTCGTGCCCAGGATGATGTCCAGAAGCTGACTGACAAGGCGATTGTCGAGATCGACAAGCTTCTCGTCCAGAAAGAACAAGAGCTGATGCAGATCTGACCGTCAGGTCGGTTGCTGCTTTTCCGGTTTCTTTTCTTCCAGGCGGATACGATATGGTGCGATTGCCGTTTCTCAGCTCCACGCGGGGCGTACCCGAGGCTGCAGAGGTTCCGCGTCACATCGCGATCATCATGGACGGCAACGGGCGTTGGGCGCGCAAGCGGCTGATGCCCCGGGTGGCAGGCCATGCCAAGGGTGTCGATTCCCTGCGCGAAGTGATCCGCAGCTGCCTGGATCGCGGAGTCGAGTACCTTACGGTATTTGCATTCAGCTCCGAGAACTGGCGTCGTCCGAAAGACGAAGTGTCTTTCCTGATGCAGTTGTTCGTGAAGTCCCTGAAGGCCGAGATCGAGCGCATTCATCGCAACGAGATTCGCCTGCGCGTCGTCGGTGATCTGGCGCCATTTGATGATGTCCTCGTTTCCCTGATCCGTGAGGGTGAAGCCCTGACTGCCGACAACGGCAAGATGAACCTCACCATCTGTGCCAACTACGGCGGTCGCTGGGACATCATGCAGGCGGTGGAGAAGATGATCTCCACCTCCGGGAATGCGTCAGGAAGGCCCTATTCCGAGGAAGACCTCGCCCCGCATCTGGCACTCAGTTTCAGCCCCGAGCCCGATCTTTTCATCCGGACGGGCGGTGAGCAGCGCATCAGCAACTTCATGCTCTGGCAGCTTGCCTATTCCGAGTTGTACTTCACCGACAAGCTGTGGCCCGAGTTTGGTGAGGCTGCCCTGGACGAGGCGATCGCTTCTTACCAGGGGCGTGAGCGCCGCTTCGGACGAACCAGCGAACAGGTCGTCTCCGACAAGCCCGACACCGCGTCCGATCATGCTTAAGGCGCGGGTCATCACCGCGCTTGTCCTGCTCGCAGGTCTCCTCGCTGCACTGTTTCTCCTGCCCGCCGCGGGCTGGCTCCTGTTCGCATCCCTCATCTGTGGCATTGCAGCCTCGGAGTGGGCAACCATGCTTGGTTTCGGTGGTGTCGCCAGGCATCTCTATGCAGTGATCCTGGGGGCGCTGTGCTTGGCCGCCGGCGCGGTGGCCGGTTTGCACAGTGATGCGACGGTGGCGCCCTTCGGTCTCGCGCCGGTGTATGCGGTCAGCGCCCTGTTCTGGATCCTGTGCGTGCCATTCTGGCTACGGTCCCGCTGGCAGTTGCCGGGGCAGGGTGCGGCAGCGCTGGTGGGCCTGGTGCTGCTGTTGCCGCCCAGTCTGGCCATCGCCCATCTCCGCCTGCTCAGTCCATGGTTGTTGCTGGGCGTGATGGCCGCCGTGTGGGTCGCCGACATCGCCGCTTACTTCACCGGTCGCGCCTTTGGTCGTCGCAAGCTGGCCCCGTCCATCAGTCCCGGCAAGAGCTGGGAGGGCGCCTACGGGGCCGTGGTCGGGGTCGTGATCTTTGGTCTGATCTGTCTGAATTACCTGGGGCACGGCGTTACCGCGAGGGGCTATCTCCTTGCGGTGCCTGCGTTGATCGCGTTCACTGCAGTGAGCATCATCGGCGACCTGTTCGAGTCACTGATCAAGCGGCAGGCGGGGGTCAAGGACAGTGGCAGTCTGCTGCCGGGTCACGGCGGTGTGCTTGATCGTATCGACAGTCTTACGTCGACCCTGCCGATAGCCGGCCTGGTGACGCTCTGGATGGCGCTTTGAAGTCATGAACCAAGGCAGGAAACTCGTAACGGTGCTCGGTGCCACCGGTTCCATCGGCGTCAGCACGTTGGATGTGGTGGCACGTCATCCGGATCTTTTCGGTGTGTTTGCCCTCACTGCCCATCGGCAGGTGGACAAGCTCCTCGAGCAGTGTCTGGCCCACCGTCCCGCCTATGCGGTTCTCGACAGGACGGAGGATGCCGCTGCCCTCCAGTCCCGGCTCGATGCCGCAGGCTGCTGCACCGAGGTGCTGGCAGGGGCTGCGGCGCTGGCCGATGTGGCCTCGGCGCCGGAAGTGGACATGGTCATGGCGGCCATCGTCGGCGCCGCCGGGCTTGTGCCGGCCCTTGCGGCGGCCAGGGCCGGCAAGCGCATCCTGCTGGCGAACAAGGAAGCGCTGGTGATGTCCGGTGCGCTCTTCATGCAGGAGCTGGCCGCCGCAGGCGCCAGCCTGCTCCCCATCGACAGTGAACACAACGCCATCTTCCAGGCCCTTCCGGCCGGTTTCGAGCGTGGTCTCCATGGCAGTGGCGTCAATCGCATCCTGCTAACGGCCTCCGGCGGGCCTTTCCGCTGCAAGCCCTTGGAAGAGCTTGCGGCGGTGACACCCGAGATGGCCTGCGCCCATCCCAACTGGGTGATGGGGCGCAAGATCTCGGTCGATTCGGCCACCATGATGAACAAGGGCCTCGAGGTCATCGAGGCTTACTGGCTGTTCGGTTTGCCGGCAGCGAGCATCGAGGTGGTCATTCACCCCCAGAGCGTGATTCATTCGATGGTCTCGTATGCCGATGGGTCGGTGCTCGCCCAGCTCGGTAATCCCGACATGCGGACGCCCATTGCCCACGCCATGGCCTATCCGCAACGGGTGGATGCGGGGGTGCGTCCCCTGGACCTGTTCGAGATCGCCCGGCTGGATTTCGAGCGGCCTGACCTGCTGCGATTCCCCTGCCTGGCCCTGGCCTACCGGGCGCTGGAGGAGGGCGGCGTTGCACCGGCGGTGCTCAATGCCGCCAATGAGGTCGCGGTGGCCAGTTTCCTGGAAGGCGGATTGCGTTTCGACCGCATCGCCGGAGTCATCGCTGGCACGCTGGATGCGTTTGTGCCCCGTCGGGCGGACTCCCTCGAGGTTGTCTTCGAGGCGGACAGGCAGGCCCGGGAGATCGCGGGTGGCCTGGTGCGGGGGCTGGTCAGGTGAGTGGCATGGGTCTGCTCGATTACGTCCTGCCCTTTCTGCTTGCGCTCGGGATCCTGATCGTCGTTCACGAGTTCGGCCATTACAGCGTGGCGCGCCTGTGTGGTGTCAAGGTGTTGCGGTTTTCGCTGGGGTTCGGCAAACCGCTGCTGATGCGCCGCTTTGGCCCGGATCAGACGGAGTGGGTGCTGTCGGCCTTTCCGCTGGGGGGCTACGTCAAGATGCTGGACGAACGCGAGGCGCCGGTGCCGGCTCATGAGCAGCACCGGGCCTTCAACCGGCAGACAGTGTGGCGGCGGATCGCCATCGTCGCGGCCGGGCCGCTGGCCAATTTTGCCCTGGCCATCGCCTTGTACTGGGGCGTGTACGCCGGCGGCGTGGAAGAGTTGCGACCGCGTCTTGGCGCACCGGTCGCTGCGAGCCTGGCCGAGAAAGCAGGGTTTGCCGATGGCGATGTGGTGCGCAGTGTTGACGGCCGGCCTGTGCAGACCTGGCAGGAGTTTCGCTGGGAGCTGATCAATGACGCGCTGGACAAGCGAGTCGTTGTGGTCGAGACCATCAACGATGCCCGCGAGATTGCCTTCCGCAAGCTTGATCTCAGTGTGGCTACCATCGATCAGGACAAGCAGGACATTGCCACCCAGGTGGGGCTGACGCTGCAGCGTCCCAGTCTGCCTCCCGTGCTGGGCAAGCTCAGTCCCGGCGGGGCCGCTGAGGTCGCAGGCCTGCGTTCCGGGGATCGGGTCGTCCGTATCGGTGAGAAGGCCGTGACTGACTGGACCGAGCTGGTCATGGCGGTTCGCGAGGCGCCGGGCCAATCCCTGGAGATGGAGGTGCTCCGGGATGGCGTGTCCGTCGTGACCCGCATCGTCCCGGCGTCGGTCGAGGAGAACGGCCGTCCGATCGGGCGCATCGGCGTCGGCGTGGCTGACGCTGAGGGCAGGCGCGACATGATGTTCGTGACCGTCCGCTACGATGCCCTCGATGCGCTCGGCAAGGGGCTGCGTCAGACCTGGGACACCGCAGCGCTCAGTCTTTCGGTGATGGGGCGCATGATTGTTGGCGAGGTTTCTGTGAAGAACCTGAGCGGCCCGGTGACCATCGCCGACTTCGCCGGGCAGTCGGCGCGCATGGGTTTTTCCCATTACATCAAGTTCCTGGCGCTGATCAGCATCAGTCTCGGGGTCCTCAACCTGCTCCCGGTGCCGGTGCTTGATGGGGGGCACTTGCTGTATTATGTGATCGAGATCATCAAGGGCGGCCCGGTTTCCGAGCGGGTTATGGAAATCGGCCAGCAGATCGGCATGGCCCTGCTGGCAGCGCTAATGGCTTTCGCCTTCTACAACGACATCAACCGCCTTGTTGCTAGCTGAAATCGGATGAAATCCAAGCTTCTTCCCGGGGTGATCGCTGCGCTTTTCGCGGCCTCACCCGCATTGGCTTTTGAGCCATTCGTCGTCAAAGACATTCGTATCGAAGGTATCCAGCGCACCGAAGCCGGGACGGTATTCAGTTACCTGCCCGTGAAGGTCGGTGAGCAGTTTTCCGACGACAAGGCCTCCCAGGCGATCAAGGCGCTGTTTGCCACCGGTTTCTTCAAGGATGTCCGGATCGAGGTGGACAAGGACGTGATCGTCGTCGTCCTTGACGAGCGTCCGGCCATCTCCCAGGTCGATTTTGTCGGCATCAAGGAGTTCGACAAGGAAGCGCTGAAGAAGGGCCTCAAGGAAGTCGGCCTGGCCGAGTCGCGGATTTTCGACCGTGCCGTGCTCGAGCGCGCGGAGCAGGAACTCAAGCGCCAGTACCTTTCCAAGGGTCTCTACGGCGTACAGATCACCACCACCGTCACGCCCCTCGAGCGCAACCGGGTCGGCGTGAACTTCAACGTGGTCGAAGGCGAGGCGGCGCGCATCCGCCAGATCAGCATCATCGGCAACAAGGTGTTCAAGGAGAAGGAGCTGCTCGAGCTGTTTTCCCTGACCACGCCCGGCTGGATGACCTGGTACTCGAAGAGCGACCAGTATTCCAAGCAAAAGCTCTCCGGCGATATCGAGGCCCTGCGCTCCCATTACCTGAACAGGGGCTATCTCGACTTCAACATCGACTCCACCCAGGTGTCGATCACGCCGGACAAGAAGGACATCTACATCACCCTGAGCATCTCCGAGGGTGAGAAGTACACCGTTTCCGACGTCAAGCTGGCGGGCACCATGGTGGTCCCAGAGGCGGAGCTGCAGGCGCTCATCAAGCTCAAGGCAGGCGAGACTTTCGTCCGGGACAGCGTCACCGCCACCACCAAGGCCATCAGCGATCGTCTGGGCAACGCCGGCTATGCCTTTGCCAACGTCAATGCGGCCCCCGAAGTGGACAAGGCCAAGCGCGAGGTGGCGTTCACGTTCTACGTCGATCCGGGCCGTCGCGTCTATGTGCGCAAGATCAATTTCGCCGGCAACGTCCGCACCCGTGACGAGGTGATCCGTCGCGAGATGCGTCAGATGGAGGGGGCCTGGTATGACGGTGCGGCCCTCAACCGTTCCAAGGTCCGTCTCGACCGTCTCGGCTACTTCGACGAGGTGACCATCGAGACGCCGGCGGTCACCGGCTCCACCGACCAGGTCGACGCCAACTTCACTGTCAAGGAGCGCGCCACCGGCAACCTGATGCTCGGTGCAGGTTTTTCCAGCTCCGAGAAGGTCATCCTGTCGGCGTCGATCTCCCAGCAGAACCTGTTTGGTACCGGCAACGCCATGACCCTGCAGGTGAATACCGGCCGGATCAACAAGACGGTTGCCCTGTCCTTCACCAACCCCTACTGGACCATCGATGGCGTCAGCGTGGGTTGGGACATCTACCAGCGCAACGTTGATCCGACCTCCCTGTCGGTGGCCACCTACAAGAGTTCTTCCATTGGCGCAGGTGTGCGTTTTGGCTACCCGATTGCCGAGGACGACCGGATCAATTTCGGCCTGGCCATCGATCAGACCACCATCAAGGTCTACGACTCCAGCCCGGCGCCCTACGTGAACTTCGTGAACACCTTCGGTGATACCGCGCGAAGCCTGCTCGCCACGGCCGGATGGGCCCGGGATCGTCGGGACAGCTTCCTGTACCCGACTTCGGGTGTGTATCAGCGTGCATCGGTGGAGGTCGCCACGCCGGTTCTCGACATGCGTTACATCCGTGCCAACTACCAGCACCAGTACTGGATTCCCTTTGGTGGTGGCTACGCGCTGATGCTGAACGGTGACGTGGGTTATGCCCATGGCTACGATGGCAAGGAACTCCCGTTCTACAAGAATTTCTACGCCGGCGGCATCGGCTCCGTGCGGGGCTACGAACAGAGCACCCTCGGCCCCCGCTATACCGACAGCTCGGGCTATGTTCGCTCCCTGGGCGGCAATCGTCGTGTAGTCGGCAATGCGGAGTACTATTTCCCCATGCCCGGCTCCCAGAAGGACAAGTCCATGCGGCTGTCCCTGTTTGCCGATGCGGGCTACGTGTGGGCCGCGGACGACAAGGTCCGTGCTTCCGATTTGCGTTACAGTGCCGGGTTGGCGTTCTCCTGGAGTTCTCCCGTGGGCCCGCTCAAGTTCAGTCTTGGTCAGGCGCTCAAGAAGGAAGAAGGGGATCGTACGCAGAAGTTTCAGTTCCAGTTGGGTACGGTTTTCTGATCGCGACCGAACCGTATTGCAAGCAGATGGAGGTTTGAGTGAAGGGTATTGGCATTTCCACGCTGGCAGCAGTGCTGCTGGCCGCGTTTGCGCAGACGGCCGTTGCCGAGGTGAAGGTCGGCTTCGTCAATTCCGATCGGGTCATGAAGGAAGCGACGCCTGCCAAGAAGGCGCAGCAGAAGCTCGAGAAGGAATTCGAGAAGCGTGATCAGGATCTCCAGCGTATCGCCAAGCAGCTGCAAGGCATGCAGGAAGCGCTCGAGAAGAACACCATGACAATGGGTGAGGGCGAGCGCCGCAACAAGGAGCGCGAGTTCAACGATCTCAACCGCGAGTTCCAGCGCAAGCAGCGCGAGTTCCGTGAAGACCTGAACCAGCGCCGCAACGAGGAGCTGGCTGGCGTGCTCGAGCGTGCCAACAAGACGATCAAGCAGATCGCCGAGGCCGACAAGTACGACATCATCTTCCAGGAAGCCGTTTACGCCAGCCCGCGCATCGATATCACCGACAAGGTGATCAAGGCCCTGAGCGAAGCGAAGTAGGCGCCTGCCTCTATGGAAGTCTCTCTTGGTGCCCTCGTCGGCAGGCTCGGAGGCGAACTGCTGGGCGACCCTGATGTGGTGGTCAGGCAGATCGCCACACTGGAAAAGGCGGGGGAGGGGGATCTCGCCTTTCTTGCCAATCCCAAGTATCGCCAGGCCCTCGAAACCAGTCGGGCCACGGCCTTCATCCTGGCTCCGAAGGCCGTCGAACTGACTGACCGGCCGCGCATCGTCACGCCGGATCCGTATCTCTACTTCGCCCGCGCCGCCCAGTTCTTCAATCCGCCGCGGCGCGCTCCTGCGGGCATCCATCCGCGTGCTTCGGTCGCCTCGACGCTGCCAGCCTCCGTATCCGTCGGCGCCAATGCGGTGATCGGCGAAAACTGCGTGATCGGTGAAAACTGCGTGATCGGGCCTGGCTGCCTGATTGGCGACGGTGCACGCATCGGTGCCGACAGCCTTCTGCACCCCGGTGTCGTGGTGAATTTTGACTGTGTGGTGGGTGAGCGGGCCATCCTGCATTCGGGGGTGGTCATTGGTTCGGACGGCTTTGGCTTTGCCCGGGATGCGGACCGCCACTGGGTCAAGATTCCCCAGATCGGCAGGGTGCTGATTGGTGACGATGTGGAGATCGGAGCCAATACCACCGTTGACCGGGGTGCCCTCGGAGATACGGTGATCGGTAACGGCGTCAAGCTCGACAACCTGATCCAGATCGCCCACAACGTCAGCATCGGTGACGACAGCATCATGGCGGGGCATTCCGGCATCGCAGGGAGCACCCGTGTCGGGGCCCGGGTGATGGTGGGTGGGCAGGCCGGGATCGCCGGTCATCTGCATGTCTGCGACGACGTCGTGGTGTCGGCCGGGACCATCATTTCCAAGTCTGTGGACAAGCCCGGCGTGTATACCGCGATGCTGCCGCAGATGCCCCACACGGACTGGATTCGTAATTTTGCCCACCTGCGTCGCCTGGACGCGATGGCCGGACGGGTGCGCGAGCTCGAGAAGAAGCTCGCTGACATGGAAAAGAAATCATGAGCGAAATCATCGACATCAACGAAATCAAGCAGTACATCCCGCATCGTTATCCCTTCCTGCTGGTGGATCGGATCGTCGAGATCGAGCTCGGCAAGCGTGCCGTGGGCCTCAAGAACGTCACCATCAACGAGCCCTTCTTCCCCGGCCACTTTCCCCACAATCCGGTCATGCCCGGCGTCCTGATCATCGAGGCACTGGCCCAGGCCGCCGCCGTGCTGGCCTTCAAGACCGAGGGCACGATCCCGGACAAGGATGCGATGGTGTACTTTGCCTCGGTGGACAACGTGCGCTTCAAGCGCCCGGTGGTGCCTGGTGATCAGCTGATGCTCGAGGTCGAGATCGTTCGTACCATCCGCAATATCTGGAAGTTCAAGGGGGTTGCCCGTGTCGCCGGCGAGGTGGCAACCGAAGCCGAATTCATGTGCGCGATCAAGTGATGACGATCCACCCGACTGCCATTGTCCATCCGGGCGCGCGCCTTGCGGCAGACGTGCAGGTCGGGCCGTTTTCGGTCATCGGCGAACACGTCGAGATTGCCGGGGGCACGACGGTCGGCCCCCATGTGGTCATCGAGGGCCACACCCGGATCGGTCGCGACAATCGTATCTTCCAGTTCTGCTCCATCGGCTCCGAGCCCCAGGACAAGAAGTACGCCAATGAACCGACCCGGCTCGAGATCGGTGATCGCAACACCATTCGCGAGTTCTGCAGCTTCAGCACCGGCACCATCCAGGACGGCGGCCTGACCCGGGTCGGCAACGACAACTGGATCATGGCCTATGTGCACGTGGCCCATGACTGCATGGTGGGTAACAACACCATCTTTGCCAACAATGCCACCCTGGCCGGCCACGTGTCGGTGGGCGATTGGGCGATTCTCGGCGGCTTTACCGGTGTGCACCAGTTCGTGCGTGTGGGTGCGCACAGTTTCTGTGGTGTCGGCACCGTGCTGCTGCAGGACCTGCCGCCCTTCGTCACTGTTTCGGGCAACCCTGCCTCACCCCACGGGATCAACAGTGAGGGGCTCAAGCGGCGCGGTTTTTCCAGTGAAGGCATTGCTGCCATCAAGCGTGCCTACAAGACGCTCTACCGCAACGGCCTGACCCTCGACGAGGCGCGCAAGCAGATTGCGGCCGCAGCGGCCGATGTCCCGGAGCTTCAGCAGTTCTCCGACTTCATTGCCGACTCCGGTCGTGGCATCGTCCGTTAGTCCATGGCTCTGCGCATCGCCATGGTGGCGGGCGAGGCGTCCAGTGACCTCCTCGCCAGCCACCTGATCCGGGCGCTCAAGCGCCACCTGCCGGATGCCGAGTTCTTCGGCATCGGCGGCCCCAAGATGCAGGCCGAGGGCTTCAAGGCGCTCTGGCCGGCCGAGAAGCTGGCGGTCCACGGTTACGTGGACGCCCTCAAGAACTACCGGGAGCTGTCCGGCATCCGCCGCACGCTGCTCAAGCGGCTGCTGGCCGACCCACCGGCTGCCTTCATCGGTGTAGACGCGCCGGATTTTAGCCTGTGGCTTGAGAAGCGCCTGAAAGACCGGCAGATTCCGGCGATCCACTTCGTCGGCCCGTCCATCTGGGCCTGGCGCAAGGGGCGCCTCAAGGGCATCGCCCGCTCCGTCAGCCACATGCTGTGCCTGTTCCCCTTCGAGCCGCCTCTTTATCAGGCGGCCGGGGTACCGGTGAGCTATGTAGGGCATCCGCTGGCCGATGTCTTTCCGCTGGCGCCCGATCGGGCTGCGGCCCGGGAAATGCTGCAGATCCCCGATGGCGTCCCGGTGTTCGCTCTGCTGCCGGGCAGCCGCCAGTCCGAGGTGCGCAACCTCGCCGACACTTACATCGCCACCGCCGCCGCGCTCCACGAACGGCACCCCGAGGCCCGCTTCCTCGTTCCCCTGGCCACCCGGGAGACCCGCCTGTTGTTCGAGGAAGCCCTGCGCCGCCACGCCAACATCGAGTTGCCCATCCGCATCCTCTTCGGCCACGCCG
This sequence comes from Zoogloea sp., assembly GCF_023150065.1. GTDB lineage: Bacteria > Pseudomonadota > Gammaproteobacteria > Burkholderiales > Rhodocyclaceae > Zoogloea. The sequence goes on along the minus strand of NZ_JAKLLN010000016.1, from coordinate 52,681 downwards.
TTGACGCGATGATCGCCGCCGACGCCGTGCTGGTGGCCAGTGGCACGGCGACCCTGGAGGCGGCCTTGCTCAAGCGCCCGATGGTGATCACCTACAAGATGGGCAAGTGGTCCTTCCGCCTGATGCGCCGGATGGCCTACCTGCCCTGGGTTGGTCTGCCCAATGTGCTGGCCGGGCGCGAGGTGGTGCCGGAGATCCTGCAGGATGCTGCCACGCCCCAGGCCCTTGCCGATGCCCTCAGTGCCTGGCTGACCGACAAGGAGAAGGTGGCCGAGCTGACCCGTACCTTCACCGAGATGCATCTGCAGTTGCGGCAGGACACCGCAGCCAAGGCCGCTGCTGCCATCCTCCCCTACCTGCAGGGGCGCGGGCGATGAAGACGCAGCCCGAAGGGGCGGTGTTTTTCCTCCGAGGATGTTGCGGAGCGTCCGGTGGGTAGTTCTTCAGGCCTTCTGTGCGGCGTCGATGAAGCCGGGCGCGGCCCCCTGTGCGGGCCGGTTGTCGCTGCGGCGGTCATCCTTGATCCGGCGAAGCCGATCGCCGGGCTGGCCGACTCCAAGAAGCTCTCCGAAAAGCGCCGGGAAGCGCTGGCCCTGGAGATCCGCGAGAAGGCCCTGGCCTGGTGCATTGCCGAGGCCAGCGTCGAGGAGATCGACCGCCTCAACATCCTGCACGCCTCCATGCTCGCCATGCAGCGGGCGGTGGCCGGGCTGCCGCAGGTGCCGGACCGGGTGGCGGTGGACGGTAACCGTTGCCCCCAGCTGCCGATGCCCTGCGAGGCCATCGTCAAGGGGGATGCGCTGGTGCCCGAGATCTCGGCCGCATCCATCCTGGCCAAGACCGCGCGGGATGCCCTGCTGGTGGCCTTGGACAAGCAGTATCCCCAGTATGGGCTGGCGGGCCACAAGGGCTACCCGACCCCGGCCCACCTTGCCGCGCTGAAGGCCCATGGCGTGTGCGAAATCTACCGGCGCAGCTTTGCGCCCGTGCATGCCATCGTGGCCAATCCTCCCCTATGGACTGACGAGGACTGTCTGTGAAGCTCCATCATTTTCTGCTGTTCGTCCATCTGGCCGGCGTCGTGACCTGGGTTGGCGGAATGGCCTTCGCTCACTTCTGCCTGCGTCCTGCAGCCCTCGCCTTGCCACCTGCCCAGAGGCTTGGCTTGTGGCGCGCGGTGCTGGGGCGTTTCTTCCCCGTGGTGTGGGTGAGCATTGCGGCGATCGTGGTGTCGGGCTTTGCGATGCTGCTTGAGGTGGGGTTTGCCCAGGCGCCCCGTGCATGGCACGTCATGGCGGCCATCGGCCTGCTGATGGCGGGTATCTTCGCCAGCATCTGGTTCGGCCCTTGGCGGGCCCTGCAGCAGGCGGTCGCCGCCGAAAGCTGGGCCCAGGGGGCGCAGGCGCTCAATCTGATCCGCCAGCGGGTCACGCTGAACCTGGCCCTGGGGGCATTCACCGTGGCCCTGGCCACCCTCGGCCTGGCCTATTGATCGTGAAGCTGATCACCTCCCGCGACAATCCGGCGATCAAGCACCTGCATGCCCTGGCCACCTCGGCTCGGGACCGGCGCAGGGCCGGGGAGGCGCTGCTCGATGGCGCCCATCTCCTGGAGGTGGCGCTGGCACGGGGTTTCGCCCCACTGCAGGTGGTGGTGAGTGACAGTGGCAAGGCCCAGCCGGAAATCGCGTCCCTGCTGCAGCGCTGTGCCCCGGATGCCCTCATTGAAGTCCCCGAGCGGGTCTTCGCCCATATCAGCCCCGTGGATTCACCCAGTGGCGTGCTGGCCCGGATCGCCGTGCCGGCCATGCCGGAGGGGCCGCTCCCGGTGGACACCTGCGTGGTCCTCGACGGGGTGCAGGACCCGGGCAACCTCGGCACCATCCTGCGTACGGCCGCTGCGGTCGGGGTGGGGGATGTGTTGCTCACACCGGGGTGTGCCCAGGCCTGGTCGCCGCGGGTGTTGCGGGCTGCGATGGGAGCCCACTTCGGGCTGCGTCTCTGGGAGGGCTGTGATGTCGCCGCGGCACTGGCTGGCTTCCCGGGGGCGATCCTGGCTGCCGATCTGCGCGACGCGGTCGAGCTTTACGACTTGGACCTGCGGGCGCCGGTGGCCTGGCTGTTCGGTTCGGAAGGGCAGGGCCTGTCCGGCGCCGTGGCGGCCCTGGCAACCCGGCGGGTGCGGATCCCGATGCCGGGGGGCATGGAGTCCCTGAATGTGGGCGTGGCTGCCGGGGTGTGCCTGTTCGAGCAGCTGCGCCAGCGGCGTTCAGGCCGGTAGGCTGACGCTGGCTGCGGCCCGCGCGGCTTCGCCGTCGGCCTGAAAGGGAACCACGCCGAGCAGGGGCGCTTCCATGCGCAAGCGCAGGGCGTCCAGGTTCTCCTGGAAGCGCAGCATGGCGGGGTCCACCTGGTTGGCGATCCAGCCCGCCAGCCGCAGGCCGCGGCCCTGGATGGCCTCGGCGGTGAGCAGGGCATGGTTGATGCAGCCCAGGCGCATGCCCACTACCAGGATCACCGGCAGGGCCAGGTCACAGGCCAGATCGGCGGTATCGTAGCCGGCAGCCAGCGGTACGCGAAAGCCACCCACACCTTCCACCAGCACCACGTCGGCCTGACGGGTGAGTGCATCAAAGGCCTCCAGGATGCGTTGCGGCTCAATGAGCACGCCTTCTTCGGCCGCCGCAATGTGCGGGGCGATCGGGCTGCTCAGGCAGTAGGGGTTGAGCAGGGCCAGGCCGGGATCGAAGCTGCCGGCCGCCCGCAGGCGGGCCGCGTCTTCGTTGATAAGCTCGCCTCCGATCATTTCGGCACCTGCCGCCACGGGCTTCATGCCTACGGCTTTCAGGCCGCGGGCTCGGGCAGCGTGGAGGAGGGTGCAGGTAACGAAGGTCTTCCCGATCTCGGTATCGGTGCCGGTGATGAAGTAGGCGCTCATGTCTTTTCCGCGAGGAGCCAGAGGGTGTCGTAGGAGGCGGGCAGACCCGCCGGTGTGCGGTGCATCTCGTAGGCCTTGACCAGCTTGTTCCAGGCCGTCTTGCCCAGGGGAGGGCGGCGCGGCGCGCCGGTCTGGTGGGCACCGAGGGTCTTGATGTCGGCGAGCAGGCCGCGGAGATCGGGAGCCCAGGCCTGGAGGGTGTCCCGTTCGCTGGCCAGGATGCGCAGCCCGGCGTCTTCGGCGGCGTCTTCCAGCACTTCCGGGGCCTGGAAGGGCAGCACGTGCTCATGCTGATCCACCAGCCGGAAGGCGTCGCGCAGTTCATGCAGGGTACCCGGGCCGAGGGTGGCGACCCACAGCTGGCCGCCGGGGCGCAGGCTGCGTGCCAGCTCGGGCAGGGCGCGGCGCGGGTGACACCACTGCAGGGCATAGCTGGACCACAGGGCGTCGACGCTGGCGTCGGCCAGGGGCAGCCGCTCGAGATCGGCGCACAGGGGCAGGGCCAAACCGGGGGGCTGGCGGCGCAGCATGGCCGGGGCAAAGTCGAGGGCGATCAGCTCGGCCGCGGGAAAGCGCCGGTGCAGGCCGGCGAGGGCGTAGCCGGTGCCACTGCCGGCGTCGACGATGCGCCGGGGCTCGAATGTTTGTGCCGAGACCATGTCAAGCAGGCGGTCGCAGGCGCTGCGTTGAACGGCCGCGACAGCGTCGTAGGCGTCGGCTGCCTTGTCGAAGGCAGCACGGACGGCGCGCTTGGGGGCCGGTGCGTCAGTCACGGGCGAACCCCTCGATCAGGCTGGCACAGTCCAGGGGGCGGGACAGGAAGGGGGCGTGGCCGGTATCGGAAAAGACGCTCAGGCGCCCATCGGGCAGGGTGTCGGCCAGCCATTCGGCGGCGGCGGCGGGCATCAGGGTGTCAACGGCGCCATGGAGCAGGCGGACAGGCTGGCGGATCTCCGGCACGAGGTTGCGCAGGTCGGTGCTTTCGAGCAGCCCCAGGCCGTCGGCCAGGGCTGCCCGGTGGGCGTCATCCGCCGGCGTGACGGCGCTGCCGAGGGCATTGAGCACGGAGCGCCGGCGCCCGTCGCCGAGCCCCTGCAGGGCGATGAAGCGGCGCTGGGTGCCTGCCGGGTCGGCATTGAAGCTGTGCCGGAATTCGGCCAGCGTGGCGGCGGGCATGGCGGCCGGCCAGTCGTCGGCCTGCACGAAGCGCGGCGTGGCGCTGATGAGGACGAGCCGGTCGATGCGGGCCGGGTGGTGGTGGGCCAGGTGCAGGGCCAGCTGGGCACCAAGGGACCAGCCGACGACGAGGCAGTTCTCGGGCAGTTGCCCCAGCACGGCGTCGGCCCAGTCTTCGAGCCGCGGACCAACGGGCGTGGCGCTGCCATGGCCGGGGAGGTCGATGGCGCCTACGCTCAGGGCCGGGTCGAGGGCGTGCTGCAGCGGCGCCCAGACTGCCGATGACAGCCCCCAGCCATGCAGAAGAACGATCGGGCGCGTCATGCTTGTGTGGCTTCCAGGCGCTTGAGGGTATCCACGAGCCGATCCACCTGCTCCGCGCTGTGGGCGGCCGACAGCACGATGCGCAGGCGCGCCTCACCTTTGGGTACGGTGGGTGGGCGGATTGCCGGTACCCACAGGCCTTCGGCGTCGAGGGCGCGGGACACGGCCAGGGTTTCGTGGTTGTCGCCGATCACCAGGGGCTGGATGGGCGTGTCGGAGGGCAGCAGCTGCCAGCGCTGCAGGCTCAGACCCGCCTTGAAGCGGGCGATCAGTGCATTCAGATGCGCGCGGCGCGCATCGCCCTGCTCGATCAGATCGAGGGCGGTGAGCAGGCCCTCGGCCAGCATGGGAGGGGCGCCGGTGGTGAAGATGTAGCTGCGGGCCTTGTTGAGCAGCCAGTCGATCACGTCCCGCTGGCCGGCCACGAAGGCGCCGGACACGCCGGCGGCCTTGCCCAGGGTGCCCATGTAGATGAGGCGCGGCGAGGCGAGGCCGAAGTGGGCCAGGCAGCCGCGCCCTTGCGGGCCGAGCACGCCAAAGCCGTGGGCGTCATCCACCAGCAGCCAGGCCTGGTGGGCTTCGGCCAGGGCGAGGAGTTCGGGCAGGGGGGCGATGTCGCCGTCCATGCTGAACACGCCGTCGGTGACGATGAGCTTGCGCGGGGCACTGGAGGCGGCCAGCCGGGCCGACAGGGCGCCCAGGTCGCAGTGGGGGTAGCGGATCAGCTCGGCCCGGGAGAGCAGGGCGCCATCCACCAGGGACGCGTGGTTGAGCTTGTCGGCGAAGATGGCGTCGCCGCGCCCGACCAGGGCCGGCATGACGCCGATGTTGGCCATGTAGCCGGTGGAGAAGTAGAGCGCGTCGTCCATGCCGGTGAAGGCGGCGAGGCGCTGCTCGAGGGCTTCGTGGGCGGCGTAGTGGCCGCTGACCAGGTGCGAGGCGCCGGAGCCGCTGCCCCAGCGCTCGCTGCCTTGGCGCAGGGCCGCGGCGATGGCGGGCTCGGCGGCCAGGCCCAGGTAATCGTTGGAGCAGAAGGCGAGCACGGCGCCGTCCCGGTCGGCCAGGCGTGTGTCGGGCCGGCAGGGGGTGGTGACGATGCGCCGGCGTCGGCGCAGGCCGGCCGTGTCGAGCGCGTCGAGGCCGGCGCGGAGTTCGTCCAGCGGGTCGATGGGCTCAGCCAAGGCTGGCCTCCAGGGCGGCGGCGCAGCGGCTGGCGAGGAGGTCGATCTCGTCGTCGGTCAGGATGTAGGGCGGCATGGTGTAGACCGTGTTGCCGATGGGGCGCAGCAGCAGTTCGCGGTCGAGGGCCTCGGTAAAGAAGCGCCGTGAGAAGCCGGCGGGGGCGTCGGCCACGTCGAAGGCCAGGATCATGCCCTGCTGGCGCAGGTGGCGGACCCGGGGGTGTGCGCCCACCGCGCCATGGAAGGCCTCTCCGAGGCGCGTTGCCCTGGGGCGGTTGGCGGTGATCACGTCGTCCTGGGCAAAGATGTCGAGGGTGGCCAGGGCCGCCCGGCAAGCCAAAGGGTTGCCGGTGTAGGAGTGGGAGTGCAGGAAGCCCCGGGCGGTGTCGTCGTCGTAGAAGGCCTCGAAGACACGGTCGGTGGTGAGGACGATGGACAGGGGCAGATAGCCGCCGGAGATGCCCTTGGAGAGCAGCAGGAAATCGGGCCAGATGCCGGCCTGCTCGCAGGCGAAGAAGCTGCCGGTGCGGCCGCAGCCCACGGCGATCTCGTCGGCGATGAGGTGCACCTGGTAGCGGTCGCACAGCTGGCGGGCGAGGCGCAGGTATTCCGGGTCGTACATGACCATGCCGGAGGCGCCCTGCACCAGCGGCTCGACGATGAGGGCCGCGGTCTCGTCGGCGTGGGCCTCGAGGTGGGCTTCGAGGGCGGCGGCGGCGCGCCGGGCCACGTCGGCGGCGGTCTCGCCGGCCTCGGCCTGGCGGGCGTCCGGGCTGGGGATGCAGCTGCCGCCCCGCACCAGGTCGGCGTAGGCGTCGCGGAAAATGGCCACGTCGGTGACAGCCAGGGCGCCGACGGTCTCGCCATGGTAGCTGCCGGCCAGACTGAGGAAGCGGTTCTTGCCGGGCCGGCCCAGGTTGCGCCAGTAATGGACGCTCATCTTGAGGGCGATCTCGGTGGCCGAGGCGCCGTCGGAGGCATAGAAGGCGTGGCCAAGCTGGTGACCGGTGAGGGCGGCGAGGCGCTCGGAGAGTTCGACCACCGGTTCATGGGTGAAGCCGGCGAGCATCACATGCTCCAGGGTGTCGAGCTGGGCCTTGAGGGCGCCGCCGATGCGCGGGTTGGCGTGGCCGAAGAGATTGACCCACCAGGAACTGATGCCGTCCAGGTAGCGCCGCCCGTCCATGTCGAACAGCCAGGCGCCTTGACCCCGGGAGATGGGGATGAGGGGCAGTTGCTCGTGGTGCTTCATCTGGGTGCAGGGGTGCCACACCGCGGCGAGGGAGCGGTCGAGGAAGCGGGCGTTGTGCGGGCGGGACGACATGGCGTGATCGGAGGTGCTCGGAAGTGAAAAGTGGAGCGGCCAGGTCATGGCGGCTCCACTCGGGGGCCGGCTGCGGGCAGCCTGGCCTTGGGGTCAGTAGGCGTAGATGCTGGCGCTGCTGCCACCCACGGCGGTGATGATGTTCTGCGCGTTGATCAGGCCGTACATGGTACTGCCGGCGATGGGCGAGGTCTGGGCGGTCCAGGTGCTGCCGGTGAGCTCGCGGGTGAAGATGTTGCCGTTGCTGCCCAGGGCGACCAGGCGGGTGGCAGCGGAAACGGCGTACAGGGCGCCGCTCAGCACGGTGCTGCTCCAGGTGCTGCCGTCGGTGCTGGTGAGCACGGTGCCATCGGCGCCCACGGCGACGAAGGTGTAGGTGGTGACGCTGTTGGCGGTGGTGGCCACCGTGGCCACGGCGGTGAGATCGCCGGACTGGGTGGTGGCCGTCCAGTTGACCGCGTCGGTGCTGGTGAGCACGGTGCCGCCACTGCCCACGGCCACCCACAGGCCCTTGGTGGAGTAGGTCACGCCACGCAGGTTGGCGGTGACCGCCGGGGTGACGGTAGTGGCGTTCCAGGTGATGCCGTCGTTGGAGTAGCGCAGGGCGCCGTTGTCACCCACGGCCACCACCGTGCCGCCATTGGTGGCCACGGCGTTGAGGGTCTGGGTGGTGCCGGTGCCGGCGCTGGTCACGGTGGTCCAGTTGTTGACGTCGGAGCTGTAGGCGGCATTGCCGCCGCTGCCCACGGCCACGTACTTGGCCAGGCTGCTGGCATAGACCACGCCCTTGAGGTCGATGCTGCTGCTCACCAGGGTGCCGGTGGGGGCGATCCAGGTGAGGGGCGAGGTGGAGATGTAGTTGCGCTCCTCGGTGGTGTCGGGAGTGCGGAAGAGGGCGCCGCCGTCACCGACCGCCACATAGCCGTAGGTACTGGCGCCGCTGGCCGACAGGCCGTAGGCCACGCCGCGCAGGGTCAGGCCGCTGCCCAGAGCGTTGCCTGCATGCCATACGGTGCCGGCGGCGCCGACGGTGGCGGTGACCGGGGTGGAGCCGGGGCCACCTTCGCCGCCACCCTTGCGGGCGTTGATGGAGAACGCGTACTCGGTGCCGTTGGTGAGGCCGGTCAGAACGTAGGGCGGCGAAACCTTGAGGCGGTAGCTGGCGGTCTTCTCGCCCGGCGACACGGTGGTGCCTGCCTTGAACCACAGCCAGTACTCGACACCGGCTTCGGCGGTCCAGTTGATGAAGGCCTGGGTGTCACCACCCACGACCGTGACGTTGGACGGGGCGGGGGCGGAAGAGCCTCCGCCGCCGCAGGCGGCCAGGACCAGGGTGCTGAGGGTGGTGGCGAGAATCAGTCGGCGGCGGGGCAGAAACATGGGGGAAGACCATCAGTGAATGGAGCGATCCCGGATTCTACAACAGGGCGGGGGCGTGATTCCGCTCCCGTGCATGCGCCCCTCATGCCGGGCTGGTCCCGGGTGGTGTTCAGCCCGTTGCCACCCCGCACAACTCCTTGAGCAGTATCTCCTGGGCCGAACGCCGCGTGGTGCGGGGGTTCTTGCGCCGATACTGATTGTCGCTGCCCAGCTCCCAGGCCTGGCAGTTGTCGCCCAGGTAGGGGCGCAGGCCTTCCTTCATTACACGCCGTTTCACTTTCGGGTCGAGAATGGGGAAGGCCACCTCGATGCGCTTGAAGAAATTGCGCTCCATCCAGTCGGCGCTGGACAGGTAGAGCTTGTCGGCGCCATCGGCGCCGAAGTAGAAGATGCGGTGGTGCTCGAGGAAGCGGCCGACGATGGAGCGCACCCGGATGTTGTCGGACAGGCCCGGCACGCCAGGCTTGAGGGCGCACACGCTGCGGGCGATCACGTCGATCTCGACGCCGGCCTGGGAGGCCTCGTAGAGGGCCTCGATGGTCTCCGGCTCCAGCAGGGCATTGACCTTGACGATGATGCGGCCTTTGCGTCCGGCCCGGGCGATCTCGGCTTCATCCTTGATGGCCTGCACCACGTTGGGCTGCAGGGTGAAGGGCGCCTGCCACAGATGACGCAGACGGCCGGCCTGGCCGAGCCCCGTGAGCTGCTTGAAAACCTCGGCCACGTCGGCTCCTATCTCCTCGTTGGCGGTGAGCAGGCCGAAGTCGGTGTAGAAGCGGGTGGTGCGCGGATGGTAGTTGCCGGTGCCCAGGTGGGCGTAGCGGCGCAGGGTGCCTTCCTCGCGGCGCACCAGCAGGAGCATCTTGGCGTGGGTCTTGTAGCCGAACACGCCATACACCACGTGGGCACCCACTTCTTCCAGACGGGCGGCCCAGCTGATGTTGGCTTCCTCGTCGAAGCGGGCCATCAGCTCCAGCACCACGGTGACTTCCTTGCCTTTCTGGGCGGCGCGGACAAGATGTTCCATGAGCACGGAGTCGGTGCCAGTGCGGTACACGGTCATCTTGACGGCGACCACGTCGGCGTCGTCGGCGGCGGCCTTGAGCAGTTCGATCACCGGCTCGAAGCTCTGGAAGGGGTGGTGCAGCAGGATGTCCTGGCGGCGGATGGCGCGGAAGATGTTCTCGTGTTTCTCGAGCCCCCGGGGCCGGGCAGGGCGGAAGGGTCGATATTTGAGGTCGGGGCGCTCGACCCAGTCGGGCACCTGGTTGAGGCGCACCGGGTTGACCATGCCGGGTACTCGATAGACGTCGTCCCGGCCCAGCTCGAACTGGGTCATCAGGAAGCTGGCCATGGTCTCCGAGCAGTTGTCGGCGATCTCGAGACGCACCGCATCGCCGTAGTGGCGCTGCTGCAGTTCTCCCTTGAGGGTGACGCGCAGATCCTTGACCTCTTCCTCGTCCACGAACATGTCGGAGTTGCGGGTGACCCGGAACTGGTAGCAACCCAGCACGTTCATGCCTTCAAATAGCTCGCCCACGTGGGCATGGAGCAGCGACGACAGGAACACGAAGCCGTAATCGACGCCGGTCAGCTCCTTGGGCAGGCGGATGACCCGGGGCAGGGCGCGGGGTGCCTGGACGATGGCGGCCCCCGAGCTGCGCCCGAAGGCGTCGCGGCCCTCGAGTTCGACGGCAAAGTTGAGGCTTTTGTTGAGCACCCGCGGGAAGGGGTGGGCGGGGTCGAGCCCGATTGGGGTGAGCACCGGCATCACCTCGCGGACGAAATACTCCCGCGCCCACAGGTGCTGGGCGTCCGTCCACACGGAACGACGCAGGAAGATGATGCCTTCGGTGGCCAGGGCCGGCAGGATCGTATTGTTGAGCAGGTTGTACTGGTCGGTGATGAGGCTATGCACCTCGCGGCTGATCCGAGCCTGCAGCTCCTTCGGGCTGAGGCCGTCGGTGGTCAGGGCGAGGCTGCCGAGACGCTGCTGTTCCTTGACGCCGGCAACGCGCACTTCAAAAAACTCGTCGAGGTTGCTCGAGACGATGCACAGAAAGCGGAGCCGCTCGAGCAGCGGGACTGTCGTGTCGGCCGCCTGGGCCAGCACACGGCGCTGAAACTGAAGCAGCGACAGCTCCCGGTTGATGAAGTGATCGGTGCTGAAGTGGCGGTCGGATTGGTGGTGGGGCATGCGTCGTCCTAGTGATCGTCCGGATTGAGCCGAAGTATGTGACGCTAGTGTTTCAGATAGATGACGATGGGGCGCCGGGGACTGATTCCGGTGGGTCGGAGGGGCGCCGGTGCTAGAATTCCGGCCCTTGGCGCCCTCGGCGCATATCGTGTGTGATTCATGAACCGTGAGTTGATTGCTGCCATCGATCTTGGCTCAAACAGTTTCCGCCTGCAGGTCGGGCGGATCGTCAATGACCAGATCTATCCCCTCGATGGTATCAAGGAGTCCGTGCGCCTGGCGGCCGGGCTGTCCCCTGACCGCATGCTCGATGCCGCGTCCCAGTTTCGCGGTATCAGCGCCTTGCGTTGCTTCAATGAGCGTCTGCGCGAATACTCCCCGGACGCCGTGCGGGCGGTGGCGACCAATACCCTGCGGGTGGCCAAGAACGCCGCCCATTTCCTGGTGCAGGCCGAGGCCGCCCTCGGTTTTCCCATCGAGGTGATCGCCGGTCGGGAAGAGGCGCGCCTGATTTACGTGGGCGTCGCCCACACCCTGCCGAACCCCCACCGGCAGCAACTGGTGGTGGACATCGGCGGTGGCTCCACGGAGTTCGTGATCGGCAAGAGCTTCCAGCCGATTGCCCTGGAGTCGCTGTACATGGGTTGCGTGAGCTTCTCCCTGCGGCACTTCCCGGACGGGCGGGTGGACAAGCGTGGTCTGCGCGATGCCGAGCTGGCGGCCCTTAAGGAGATCCAGACCATCTCCCACGCCTATCGGGAGATCGGCTGGCAGGAGGCGGTGGGTTCGAGTGGCTCGGCCAAGGCCCTTGTCGATATCCTCGAACTCAATGGCCTTTCCGACGGTGGCATCACCCGCACGGGCCTGGAGCGGCTGCGGGCCCTGATGCTCAAGGCCGGCAACGTGAACAACCTGCAGCTCGAGGGGCTCCGCCCCGATCGGCTGCCCGTGCTGACCGGCGGCTTCGCCATCATGTGGTCGGTGTTCGAAGAGTTCGGGCTGGAGCGCATGACCTTCTCCGAAGGGGCCCTGCGCCTCGGCGTGCTTTACGACCTGCTTGGCCGCTATCACCACCATGATCTGCGGGACGCCACCGTGGCGGCCTTCGTGGCCCGCTACGACGTGGATGGTGCGCATTCCCGACAGGTGGCAGAGACCGCCCGGGCCTTCCTGCTGCAGCTCGATCCGGCAGCAGCAGAGGAAGAAAATGTAGACCGGCGCTTCCTCGAGTGGGCGGCCCAGCTCCACGAGATCGGGGTCTCGGTGGCGCATTCCAGCTATCACAAGCACAGTGCCTACATTCTGGCCAACGCCGACATGCCGGGCTTTTCCCGCATGGACCAGGGGCGTCTGGCGCGGATGGTGCTGGCGCACCGGGGCAAGCTGTCGCGGGTGGGCGCCCTGGAGCCCGAGAGTCCGGAGTGGCGCCTGATCCTGTGCCTGCGTCTGGCTGCGGTGGTGCACCGGGCCCGGGACGGGCGCGGCGTTCCCCCCCTGCGCCTGAAGCGGGAGGGGCGGGGCCATGTGGTGGTGGCCGACGCCGAATGGCTGCGCAATCTGCCGCTCACGGCGGCGGCCCTGGACGAGGAGGAGCGCCAGTGGCAGGCCATCGGCCTGCCTCTCAAGGTGCGCCTCGAGCGCGCATCCACGCGCAGCCCGGCCGCGACCTGAGGCTGGAGGGTGACGCACACCATCCGCCCGCGCCCGGCCATCCGGATCGATGCCGGTGGGGATGGCGTGCGGGTGGTGGTGTCGGGGGACTGGACCCTGCGTCTGCTGTGCCCCTTGCCGTCCGACATCCAGCAGCAGCTTGAGCAGGCCCCCACCGGGGCCGGCTGGAGCCTGGCCGGGGTGACCCGGCTGGACAGCTTCGGGGCCTTGCTGCTGTGGCGGTGCTGGGGGCGACAACGCCCGCCGCAGCTTGATCTGCCCGCGGCCCTGGCGCCGGTGCTGGCGCGGGCCGAGGCGCTGCCGGCTGATGCCCCGCCGGTCGAGCCCGGCTACCGCTTTCTCGATGGCACCGCCCAACTGGGGCGGGGTGTGCATGCGATCGCCCACCATGTGCTGGGCTTCGTGATCCTGGTGGGGCATATCGTGATCAGCCTGGGCGGCCTGCTGCGAGGGCACGAGCGCTGGCCCCTTCGTGAGATCTCGGCCAATTTCTACAAGGTCGGGGTGCGGGCCATGCCGGTGACGGCCCTGGTCGGCTTTCTCATCGGGGTGGTGATGTCCTACCTGTCGGCACTGCAGTTGCGGGCCTTCGGGGCGGATGTGTTCATCGTCAATATCCTCGGCCTGGGGATCATCCGGGAGCTTGGCCCGGTGCTCGTCTCGGTACTGGTGGCAGGGCGCTCGGGCTCGGCCATGACGGCCCAGCTGGGGGTGATGCGGGTCACCGAGGAGATCGACGCCCTCACCGCCATGGGGATCTCCCGCCACGTGCGCCTGGTGCTGCCGAAGGTGGTGGCACTGACCCTGGCGATGCCTCTGCTGACCCTGTGGGGTTCCGCGGTGGCGATCTTCGGGGGGATGGTGTCGGCCAACCTGCAGCTCGACCTGAGCTTCGACTTCTTCCTCAATGCGTTGCCCCGCGCCGTGCCTGCGGCCAACCTGGTGATCGGGCTGTCCAAGGGAGCGGTCTTCGGCCTGCTGATTGCCCTGGTGGCCTGTTATTTCGGCCTGCGGGTGCGCCCGAACACCGAGAGCCTCTCCGCCAACACCACGGCGTCGGTGGTGGCCTCCATCACCGTGGTGATCCTGGTGGATGCGGTCTTCGCCATTGCCACCCGTTCCTTTGGGCTGCCTTACCGATGAGCGCCTTTCCCGTGGAGCTGAAGGGCGTGTCCACCCGCTTCGGCAGGCAGTGGATCCACAAGGGGATCGATCTGGCCGTGCCGGCCGGAGAGGTGGTCGCCCTGGTGGGGGGCTCGGGCAGCGGCAAGACCACGCTGCTGCGCCAGATGGTGGGCCTGCTGACCCCGGAAGAGGGGGAGGTGAAGGTGTTCGGCGAACCGCTGTTGTCCGGCTCCCGTCAGGCGCAGCTGGCCCGCCGCCGGCGTTTCGGCATGCTCTTTCAGCACGGGGCGCTGTTTTCGGCGTTCAACGTCTTCGACAACATTGCCTTCCCCCTGCGCGAGTTCGGCGTGGTGGATGAAGGCCTGCTGCGGGATCTGGTGTTGCTCAAGATGGCCATGGTCGAGCTTGAGCCCGAAGTGGCCCGGCGCATGCCGGCCGAGCTTTCGGGGGGGATGGTGAAGCGGGTTGCCCTGGCCCGGGCCCTGGCCCTGGAGCCGGAGCTCCTGCTCCTCGACGAACCCACTGCCGGCCTCGACCCCGACCTGAGTGCGGCTTTCGTGGCCCTGATCCGGTCCCTGCATCAGGCCCTGGGCCTGACGGTGATTCTGGTGACCCACGATCTGGACACCCTGGCGGCGCTGGCCACCCGGGTGGCCGTACTTTCGGCGGGGCGTATACTGGCCTTCGGTACCCTTGATGACATCATGAACGTGCAGGATCCCTTCATCGAACGCTTTTTTCGTGGCATCCGCAGTCAGGCAGCGCTGGCGCGCGGGCAAGGGGCCTGCTGATGGAAAATCGTGCCCATGCCATCGCCGCCGGGTTGTTCGCCATCCTGCTGAGTGCCGCGATGGTGCTGGCCCTGTGGTGGTTTTCGGACAAGCGCGAGACCACCCGCGACGTGGTGCTGGTGAGTGCCGGCAGCGTCAATGGCCTCAACCCCCAGGCCACGGTCCGCTATCGCGGCATTGTGGCCGGCAAGGTGGCGAGCATTGCCCTTGATCCGGCCGACCCCCGCCTGGTGCTGGTGACTGCGCGCATCCGCGCCGACCTGCCCGTGACCACCGCAACCCGGGCCCGGATGGCAACCCAGGGCGTAACCGGGCTGGCCTTCATTGCCCTGGACGACCCCGGTACCGCCAGCGCGCCGCTGACCGGGGAGGGCGGCAAACCGCCGCGAATCTCCCTGGCGCCCGGTCTGATAGAAGAGTTCTCCGACACGGCCCTGCAGACCCTGCGGCAACTGCGCGACATGACCGAAAGGCTGGCGACCCTGACCCGGCCCGACAATCTCAAGCGGGTCGATGACACCCTGGCCAACCTGGAAGCGGCCAGCCGCGGGCTGGACAGAACCTTGCAGGAAGCGCCGCGAGCCCTGGCTGCGGTGCGTCAGGCCTTCAGCAAGGACAAGCTCGCGCGGGTGGATCGCACGCTCGAGAACCTGGAAAAAGCGAGCGCCGAAGCAGTACCGACGGTGGTCGAGGGCCGCAAGCTGCTGGTCCGCCTGCAAACCCTGAGCGACCGTTTCGACACCCTGGCCGGTACTGCCGGGGAGGGGCTCACCGGCAGTACGCTGCCGCGCTTCAATGTGCTGCTCCAGGAGCTGACGGCCACCTCGCGGCAGCTGTCCGAGCTCCTCGACGAGATCGATACCTCGCCCCAGATGCTCATCCTCGGGCGTGGCCGGCCGCAACCGGGGCCCGGCGAGGCGGGCTTCCGCGAGCCTGCGCGATGAGCCGATGAGCCTATCCCGACCGGAGTTTCCTTCTCACATGCCTCGCCTGTTCCTGTTCCTGCCCCTGCTGCTGTCCGCCCTGGCCGGGTGTACCGCTTTGCCGCCATCGACGGCGGGCGTCGCGGTGCATGACTTCGGCCCCCTCGAGGCGGCGATGCTGGCGCCGGTCGGCCTGCCCCTGCGCACTGTCGAAGTGGTGCCGGCTCCCTGGCTGGCGTCGAACGTCATGGCCTATCGGCTGGCCTATGCCCAGTCCACCCGCCGTCAGGCTTTCAAGGACAGCCGCTGGGCAGCCCAGCCGGCGCAGCTGGTCGAGCTGGTGCTCAAGCGCGCCCTGCGTGCCGGCGATCCGGCGACCCCTGCGGGTGGTTGCCGGCTGCGGGTGGATCTGGACGAGTTCACCCAGCGTTTCGATTCACCCCAGGCCAGTCGGGGCGTGATCGAGGCCCGGGTCACCCTGCTGGCACCGCGCACCGAGCAGCCCCTGGCGGTGCGGGCCTTTGCCCTCGATCACGAGGCGCCAACGGCCGACGCGGCGGGCGGCGTTGTGGCCCTGCGGGCCGGCACGCTGCAGCTGAAGAACGATATCCGTAGCTGGCTGGAGGGGCTCGAGGCCGCCGCGCCCGGCGCCACCGGCAGCCTGCGCTCCCGCTGCGGTAGCTGATTTTTTCATGACCGGCAGGTACTTGCCGGCGTTTCATCAACTGGAGGAGAACACCATGAACGCAGTCCCCGATACCCATACCGAGCCCATGCTGCTGCGCGTCGACGCCGACGGCGTGAGCACCCTCACCCTCAACCGGCCGGGGCAGTTCAATGCCCTGTCCCGGGACATGCTCGAGGCCCTGCTGGCCGAGCTCGAGGCCATCGCCGCCGACACGTCGGTGCGGGTGGTGGTCCTTGCCGGTGCCGGTAAGGCCTTCTGCGCCGGCCACGATCTCAAGGAGATGCGTGGCAACTACACCAAGGCCTTCCAGCAGGCCCTGTTCCGCCTGTGTGGCAAGGTGATGATGCAGATCGTGAACATGCCCCAGCCGGTGGTCGCGCGCATCCACGGCATTGCCACGGCGGCGGGCTGTCAGCTGGTTTCCATGTGTGATCTGGCGGTGGCGTCCGACGTGGCCCGCTTTGCCGTTTCGGGCATCAATGTGGGCCTGTTCTGTGCCACTCCGAGCGTGGGCCTGTCCCGCAACATGGGGCGCAAGGAGGCCTTCGAGATGCTGGTGACCGGTGATTTCATCGACGCCGCCGAAGCACGCCGCCGTGGCCTGGTGAACCGCGTGGTGCCCCTGGAGGCCCTGGACGAGGAGGTGGCCCGCCTGACGGCGTCCATCTGTGCCAAGTCCCCGGCGGCCATCGCCATGGGCAAGCAGATGTTCTACAGCCAGCTGGAGATGGGGCTCGATGCGGCCTACCAGCACGCCGCCGAGGTGATGGCCTGCAACATGATGTGCGAAGACGCCGCCGAAGGCATCGACGCCTTCATGAGCAAGCGCAAGCCGGTGTGGACCGGCAAGTAGTCCCCGGGCGGCATCCGTCGTGCTGATCGACACCCACTGCCACCTGGACGCCGCCGAGTTCGACGGCGACCGGGGGGCGGTGCTCGAGGAGGCCCGTAGTGCGGGTGTTGGTGCTTTTCTGGTTCCGGCGGTCGGGGCGGCCAACTTCGACGCCGTGGCGGCGCTGAGTGCCGGCAATCCGGATTGCCGGCACGCCTTCGGGATCCACCCGATGTATGTGCGCGGGGCGCAGGCTGCGGATCTGGAAAGCCTGCGCTCGCGGCTTGCCGCGGGGGGCGCGGTGGCGGTGGGCGAGATCGGCCTGGATGGCTTCGTGCCCGATGGTGACATGCCGTTGCAGCTGCAGTATTTCGAAGCCCAGCTGAGGCTGGCGCGGGATTTTGATCTGCCGGTGGTGCTGCATATCCGCCGTGCCCAGGATGCGGTGCTGAAGCAGTTGCGGCGCTTCCGCCCCCGGGGAGGGATCGCCCACGCCTTCAATGGCAGCCGTCAGCAGGCAGAGGCCTTCATCGGCCTGGGTTTTCACCTCGGCTTTGGCGGGGCCATGACTTACAGTGGCTCGACACGCATCCGGGAGCTGGCAGCGAGCCTGCCCCTGGAGCGCATCGTGCTGGAAACCGACGCGCCGGACATACCCCCGGCCTGGGGCGCGGGGCAGCGCAATCCGCCGGCCAACCTGCGCCGTTTTGCCGAGGTGCTCGCCGACTTGCGGGGGATGGACGTCGGTGCCCTGATCGCGGCCACGGGCCGCAATGCGGTTCAGGCCATTCCGGGGCTGGCGGGTATCAGGGTTGCGGACTTGCCAGGGGCGTGTGGCTGCGGGCAATGAGCTCGCGGATGTCGTCCTTCATGCGGGTGATGTCGCCGTCGAACTTCTCGCAGTTCATCATCGACACGCCGAACACGTACGCGTACAGGAGCATGCTGCGGGTCGAGGCTTCGTGCATGGGCACGCCGCAGGCCAGGAAGAGCTCGCGGGCGCAGCGCAGGCGCCAGGCGTCCACCTCCTCGACGATCGCGGCGGCGGCGGGGTCGCGGCGGGCCCATTCGCGCATGGCCAGCTCGATCAGGATGCCCTTGCGGTTGCGGCTGGTGCTGTACACGTCGATGACGCGGAAGATCTGTGCTTCCTCGCCGCCGGCCTCGGGCCGGGTCTGCTTGATGATGTCGCGGATACGTCCGTCCTTCCAGGTTTCGAGCACGCCCGAGAGGAGATCCTGGCGATCCTTGAAATGCCAGTAGAAGCTGCCCTTGGTGACATGCAGGCGCTTGGCCAGAACCTCGACACGCACGCCTGTCACACCCTCGTCGGCGAGGGTGTCGAGGGCGGCCTGAATCCAGGCGGCACGATCAAGCTGGAGGCGGGGAGTCTTTTCCATACGGCGTAGTATTGACGGTTCGAGGTCCATACGGTACCGTACGGAAAGTGACAAAGCAAGGTGGCCTGTGAGAAGCTGCCGCCTGCTGTACCGAACTGCCTCCCGTGCGCCCGTGCGCCGTGGGGCAGGTGGTCGGAGAAAAGGTTTGCGGGCAGGCCTCCCGGCGGGGCCTGCCTTCGGTCGCAAGCCCATAAAACTGGTGGAGAAAATCCAATTTCAAGGAGCGCAGCATTGAAGATTCTGGTTCCCGTAAAACGTGTGGTTGATTACAACGTCAAGGTCCGCGTGAAGAGCGACGGTACTGGCGTGGATATTGCCAACGTCAAGATGTCCATGAACCCCTTTGACGAAATCGCCGTCGAGGAAGCCGTGCGCCTGAAGGAAGCCGGCGTGGCCACCGAAGTGGTGGCCGTGTCCTGCGGCGTGGGTGCATGCCAGGAAACCCTGCGTACCGCCATGGCCATCGGCGCCGATCGGGGCATCCTGGTCGAGACCGATGCCGAGCTCCAGCCCCTGGCTGTGGCCAAGCTGCTGAAGGCCCTGTGCGACAAGGAACAGCCCCAGGTGGTGATCTGCGGCAAGCAGGCCATCGACGACGACGCCAACCAGACCGGTCAGATGCTCTCCGCGCTGATGGGCTGGCCCCAGGCAACCTTCGCCTCCAAGGTGGCAGTGAGCGCCGGCAAGGCGACCGTGACCCGCGAGATCGACGGCGGCCTCGAGACCCTCGAGATCGCGCTGCCGGCCGTGGTGACCACCGACCTGCGCCTCAATGAGCCGCGCTACGCCACCCTGCCGAACATCATGAAGGCCAAGAAGAAGCCCCTCGAGACCGTCAAGCCGGCCGATCTGGGTGTCGATGTGGCCCCGCGCCTCACCACCCTCAAGGTGGTCGAGCCGCCCAAGCGCAGTGCGGGCGTGATGGTGGCTGACGTGGCTCAGCTGGTCGAAAAACTCAAGAACGAAGCGAAGGTGCTGTGATGACGGTTCTGGTTATTGCCGAGCACGACAACGCGTCCCTGAAGGGCGCAACCCTCAATACCGTGACCGCAGCAGCCAGGCTGGGTGGCGACATCGCCCTGCTGGTGGTGGGCGCTGGTGCCGGTGCCGCCGCCGAGGCTGCCGCGAAGGTGGCTGGCGTGAGCAAGGTCCTGGTGGCCGATTCGGCAGCCTTCGCCGATCAGTCCGCTGAAAACGTGGCGGCCCAGATCCTTGCCGTGGTTGGTGCTTCCGCCGGTTCGATCACCCATGTGCTGGCGCCGGCCACCACCTTCGGCAAGAACGTGCTGCCCCGCGTGGCCGCTCTGCTGGATGTGGCCCAGATCTCCGAGATCGTCGCCATCGAATCCGCCGACACCTTCGTGCGTCCGATCTATGCCGGCAACGCTCTGGCGACGGTCAAGTCCGCCGATGCCGTCAAGGTCATCACCGTCCGCACCACGGCTTTCGAAGCGGCGGGCGAGGGTGGCAGTGCTGCCGTGGAGCAGCTCTCCGCCGTGGCCGATTCCGGGCTGTCGAAGCTGCTGGGCCGCGAGCTGACCAAGTCGGCCCGTCCCGAGCTGGGTGCAGCCAAGATCATCGTTTCCGGTGGTCGTGGCATGGGCAGCGGCGAGAACTACCACGCCGTGCTCGAGCCCCTGGCCGACAAGCTCGGCGCAGCCCTCGGCGCCAGCCGTGCGGCGGTGGATGCAGGCTATGTGCCCAACGATTATCAGGTGGGTCAGACCGGCAAGATCGTCGCGCCCCAGCTCTACCTGGCTGTCGGTATCTCGGGTGCCATCCAGCACCTGGCCGGCATGAAGGATTCCAAGGTGATCGTGGCGATCAACAAGGATCCCGAGGCACCCATCTTCCAGGTGGCAGACTACGGCCTGGTGGCGGATCTGTTCGAAGCGGTTCCGCAACTCGCGGCCGCGGTCTGAGTCGGTGTAGCAGCCGGGGCCTGCCTGAATGAACTTTCAGCCCGAGCTCTTCTCCACGGCGTGGCATGTTTTTGCCGCGCTCTGTGGAGCAGGGGGCGGGCTGTGGATCCTTCGCACGGCCCCGTGGCGCCGTCTGCTCGACGGACATCAACTCAACGCCGTTCTTGGCGCTGCCGTCACCCTCACCCTGCTGTGGAGCCTCAATGCCGGTGTCTATCCCGGCCTGAATCTCCACCTGCTGGGGGCCATGGCGACCACCCTGATCTTCGGCCCGCAACTGGCCCTTGTCGTGCTGGGCCTCGCACTGGCGGGCGTCACGCTCAACGGTAGCGTCGAATGGGGGGCCTACCCGATCAATTTCCTTGTGATGGGAATGATCCCGGTAGCGCTTTGCAGCCTCTATTCCTGCGTCGTCCGGCGCTGGCTGCCACGGCACTTTTTTGTCTATATCTTTGTCAATGCCTTCATCGGCGCTGCTGTGGTCGTCCTGCTCCAGGGCCTCATCGCATCGCTGACCCTCTTTGCCGCCGGTGCTTACCCGGCGGACAAGCTGCTGTCCGAGTATCTCCCCTTCTTCCTGCTGCTGGGGTTTGCCGAAGCCTGGCTGTCGGGCATGGCCCTGACCCTGCTGGTGGTGTACTACCCCGAGTGGGTGGCGAGTTTTGATGACAGAAGTTACCTGATGAACAAGTAAGCCGGCCCGACCGGTCGTAAAACCTAAAACAACATTCCGTGGAGAAAAAACAATGAGCAGCTACACCGCACCCATTCGCGACATGCAGTTCGTGCTGCGCGAACTCGCCGACCTCGACGCCGTTGCCGCCCTGCCGGGCTGCGAGGATGCGTCCTCCGATCTGGTCGATGCCATCCTTGAAGAAGCCAACAAGTTTGCCAGCGGCGTGATCGCACCCCTCAACTGGACCGGTGACCAGGAAGGCGCCACCTGGGACAACGGTGTGGTGCGTACCGCCACCGGCTGGAAGGAAGCTTACAAGCAGTTCGCCGAAGCCGGCTGGACCGCGCTGGCCTGCGAGCCGGAGTTCGGTGGCCAGGGCCTGCCCAAGCTGGTCTCCACGGCGGTCATGGAAATGTGGAAGTCGGCCAACATGGCTTTCTCCCTGTGCCCGATGCTCACCAATGGCGCCATCGAGTCCATCAAGCTGCGCGGCACCGACGAACAGAAGGCCCAGTACCTGCACAAGATGGTGAGCGGCGAATGGACCGGCACCATGAACCTGACCGAGCCCTCCGCCGGCTCCGACCTGGCCGCAGTGCGTACCCGCGCCGTGCCCCAGGGTGATGGCACCTACAAGGTCTTCGGCCAGAAGATCTTCATCACCTATGGCGAGCACGACATGACCGACAACATCATCCACCTGGTGCTGGCCCGTCTGCCGGACGCACCGGAGGGGGTGAAGGGCATCTCCCTGTTCGTCGTGCCCAAGTTCCTGCTCAAGGCCGACGGCACGCCCGGCGAGCGCAACGATGTGCATTGCGTGTCCATCGAACACAAGCTGGGCATCCACGCCAGCCCGACCGCCGTGCTGGCCTTTGGTGATAACGGTGGCGCCATCGGCACCCTGGTCGGTGAGGCCAACCGCGGCCTCGAGTACATGTTCATCATGATGAACGAGGCTCGCTTCGCTGTCGGCATGGAAGGTCTGGCCCTCTCCGAGCGTGCCTACCAGCAGGCCCTGGCCTATGCCAAGGACCGCATCCAGGGGACAGAGGCCGGCGTGCGTGGCGGCCCGAAGGTGAGCATCATCCATCACGCCGACGTGCGCCGCATGCTGATGAGCATGAAGTCGCAGATCGAGGCCCAGCGTGCCCTGGCCTACGTGGTCGGTGCTGCCACCGACATGGCCCACTATCACCCGGACGAGGCCGTGCGCGCCCAGAACCAGGCCTTCATGGACCTGATGATTCCGGTGGTGAAGGGCTGGCTGACCGAGGCCTCCATCGAGATCACCTCCACCGGCGTGCAGGTGCATGGCGGCATGGGTTTCATCGAGGAGACCGGCGCGGCCCAGCACTTCCGCGACGCCCGTATCACCGCGATCTACGAGGGCACCACGGCCATCCAGGCCAACGACCTGATCGGCCGCAAGATCGCCAAGGAAGGCGGCCAGACCGTCAAGGCCGTGATTGCCGAGATGCGCAAGGTCGAGGCTCAGCTGGGCGAGGCCACCGGTGAAGACTTTGCCGCGATCCGCAAGGCCCTGTCTGCGGCCGTGACCGCGGTGGACGAGGCGGTGGCCTACATCGTGGCCACCTACGGCAACGACATCAAGGCGGCCTCCGTGGGCTCTGTGCCCTTCCTCAAGCTGCTGGGCATCGTTGCCGGTGGCTGGCAGATGGGCCGTGCTGCCCTGGTGGCTTCCCGCCGTCTGGCCGAGGGCAATGGCGACGCCGCCTTCTACAAGGCAAAGATCGTCACCGCGCGTTTTTACGCCGATCACCTGCTGGCCCAGGCGCCTGGCCTGGCCTACTCGGTGGTCAATGGCGCGGCTGGCGCCCTGGCGCTCACCGAGGATCAGTTCTGATCCGCGCTGTCGTGAAGGTTTGAAGCAAAGGGAAAGGGGCCGCAAGGCCCCTTTCTCGTGTACCGCTGGATGCTGCGTTGCCGCCGGTCTTACTTGATGGTGGCCTTGGTGCGCAGTTCGGCGATGTGGCGCTCGACCCGCATCTGCTCCAGGCGTTGCTTGAGCTGGCCCTTGGCCTCGTCGAAGGACGGGGCCTTGACCGGGCGGCTGTCCTCGAGCTTGATGACGTGGTAGCCGAAGTCTGACTTGACCGGGGTGGTGGTGTACTTGCCCTTTTCGAGCTTGGTCAGGCCGTCGGCAAACGGCTTGACGAAGCCGGCCGGGTTGGCCCAGCCCAGGTCGCCGCCCTTGTCCTTGGAACCCGGATCCTTGGATTGCTTGGCCAGCTCGTCGAACTTCTCGCCCTTGTCGAGCTTGGCGATGATGGCCTTGGCCTCTTCTTCCTTCTCGACCAGGATGTGGCGCGCCTTGTATTCCTTGTCGCCCATCTGGGACTTGATCTTCTCGTACTCGGCCTTGATCTCGGCGTCGGTGACCGGATGGGCCTTGACGTAGTCCTGCAGGTAGGCGCGGATCAGCACGGCCTGGCGGGCGAGCTCGATCTGTGCCTGCACGTTGCCCGCCTTCTCGACGCCTTTTTTGCGGGCTTCCTGGGCGAGCACTTCGCGACGGATCAGTTCTTCCTTGACCGCGTTGCGCAGCTGCTCGGAGTCCGGTGCGCCCTGGGCCTTCTGCTCACCGATCATCACGTCGGCGCGGGCCTGGGGAATCGCGGTGCCGTTGACGGTGACGACGGTCTGGGCAAAAGCGGGGATCGCGACGAAGGCCGCGATGAGGGACAGAGCCAGACGGCTCGGGACGATCTTCATCAGGTTTCCTTGCTTGGGTGTTGCGGTTTGAAAGTCAGTTTTCTTCGGGGCTGCGGGCCTGGATGGCAAGGGCGTGGATCTCCCTGCGCATCATCTCGCCGAGGGCGTCGTAAACGATCCGGTGCCGGGCGACCGTGTTCTTCCCGCGGAAGCACTCGGACACGATGGTGAGGCGAAAGTGCCCGCCACCTGAGCGGGCACCTGCATGGCCGGCATGGAGGTGGCTGTCGTCGATCAGCTCAAGGCGGGTTGGCGACAGGGCCGCGAGCCGCTCCCGGATCGTGTCCATCACGCTCATTGGGGAAAGACCTTCTTGAAAGGCTTTACCGTGCAGCGGGCGAACACGCCGGTGGTGGTGTAGGGGTCGGCATCGGCCCAGGCCTGGGCATCGGCCAGGGAGGCGAACTCGGCGACGATCACGCTGCCGGTGAAGCCGGCAGGGCCCGGGTCGGGGGAATCCACGGCGGGGCAGGGGCCGGCCAGGATCAGGCGACCATCGGCCTGGAGAGCCTGGAGGCGGGCGAGATGTTCGGCACGCACCGCCATGCGTTTTTCGTGGGTGCCGGGGGCATCTTCACCGATCAGGGCATACAGCATTACTTGGGTTCCTCTTCAAGGTAACGGGACAGCATCATTCCCTGGGCCACAACGAACACGAGCATCAGGCCCATGCCGCCGAAGAGCTTGAAATTGACCCAGGTGTCTTCGGAGTAGGTGTAGGCGACGAACAGGTTGAGCACGCCCATGCCGACAAAAAACGCTGCCCAGGCAAGGTTGAGGCGCCCCCACAGGGGGTCGGGCAGCTTGAGCTGGGCTTCCATCAAGGTGCGGATCAGATTTTTGCGCAGCACCATTGCCGAGAACAGCAGGGCCCCCGCAAAGAACCAGTACAGGACCGTGGGCTTCCACTTGATGAAGGTGGGGTTCTGGAAGATCAGGGTGGCACCACCGAACACGGTGACGATGGCCAGGCTGACCCACAACATGGTGTCCACCTTGCGGTGGCGGAACCATACCCAGGCGATCTGCCCGACGGTGGCCACAATGGCCACCGCCGTCGCCGCAAAGATGCCGGAGAACTTGTAGGCGACGAAAAACAGGATGATGGGAAACAGGTCGAAAAGGAATTTCATCGGTCGGAGCGTGGAAAGCGGAAGGCGGAGCGCGTGATGCGGAACAGGGGTGATGGGGTCAGCTTGGTTCGGCGCGGTTGCGCATGTGGTCGGCGAGGCCTTCGATGGCGCCCCACAGGCGCTCGCGCAGGGGGCCGTCGGGGACGCATTCGTCAAAGGCCTGGTGCATGCACATCAGCCACTGGTCCCGTTCGGCGCTGGCGATGGAGAAGGGAAGGTGGCGTGCGCGCAGCCGGGGATGGCCGAATTCCTGCTCGAACAGGGGCGGCCCGCCCAGCCAGCCACTGAGGTACTTGAAGAGTTTCTCTTCGGAGCCGGAGAGATCCTCCGGGTGCATCTGGCGCACGTCCCATGCTTCCGGCAGGGTGTCCATGAGGGTGTAGAAGCGATGCACGAGGCGGCGGATGCCTTCGGCTCCGCCGAGCTCGACGTAGGGTGTGGTTTGCTCAGGCACCATGGATGTCGTGTTCTCCAACGCGGCCACAGCGCAGATTGGCGGGCAGGGCTTCGTCGATCATGCGCGGGCGGGGCAGATCAAGGTTGGCCATCAGTTCGATGAACTCGTCGCGGCTGCGGCCCGACAGGCGCGGGTTGCTGACTTTCTCCTGGCCGATGCACGAGACGCGGGCGCCGCGATAGTCGTGCCCGGGATAGACCAGGGTTTCGTCGGGCAGTACGAAGAGGCGCTCGGTGATGCTGTCGTAGAGGGTTCCGGCGTCGCCGCCTTGGAAGTCGGTGCGGCCGCAGCCCCCTATCATCAGGGCATCGCCGGTGAACAGCCGGTCACGCCACTGGTAGGTGACGCAGCTGGGGGTGTGGCCGGGGGTCGGGATCACGCGGATGAGTTCGTTGCCGAAGACCACGGTATCACCGTCGCCCAGGACACGATCGGCGCAGCCGACGCCACCACCGGCACCGATGGCGCTGCGTGCCCCCGTGAGTTCGCGCAGCCCGGCTGCCCCGGTGATGTGATCGGCATGAACATGGGTTTCCAGCACCCAGGCCAGCCGGAGCTCCTGCTCCTGCAGGAAGGTGATGTAGGCACCGACGTGCTCCTTGACCGAGTCGATGATGACAGCGTCGCCCGTCAGGGGATCTGCGAGCAGATGGCTGAGGGTGCTGCTGGTGGGATCGAAGAACTGGCGGAACAGGATCATGGGAGCACTACGCGGAGGGTGACGGACCTGATTCTAGCTTCAACTCAGGCTTTTGGTATGACCGCGCAGCAGGATGCTGGCGCGCAGGCCGCCGCCTTCCCGGGGGAGCAGGCGAAATTCGCCGTGCTGGCCGCGGACGATGCGGTCCACGATGGCCAGCCCCAGGCCCGAGCCCTTGGTGTTGCTGCGGGCGGATTCCAGACGGGTAAAGGGGCGTTTCACCTTTTCGGTCTGGGCGGCGGGAATCCCGGGGCCGCGGTCGAGCACTTCGATCATCGGGCGGCCATCCAGCATGCCGACGGCGAGTTCCGGCGGGTGGCCGGCGTAATGCAGGGCGTTCTCTATCAGGTTGGTGACCGCCCGACGCAGTGCCTGGGGGCGCGCCTGGGCCCGGGCAGCGGTGGTGGCCAGCACAGTGATGGGAAATCCCCGGCGGGCATAGAGCCCGGACAGCTCGGTGGCCAGCTCGGCGAGATCCAGGGTTTCCAGTGCTTCGTCCCCGTCAGCCTTCGAGAAGGCCAGGAACTGCCCGATGATGCGGTCCATGTCCTCGATGTCGGAGACCATGGCATCGACCTCGCCCGGATCCGCGCCGCACATCTCGATGCCCAGGCGCAGGCGCGCCAGCGGCGTGCGCAGATCGTGGGACACACCGGCCAGGATCAGGGCCCGGTCGGCATCGAGTTCCTGGAGGTCATTGGACATCTGGTTGAAGGCATGGGCCAGATCGGCCAGTTCGGCGGGGCCGCTTTCGCTGAGCCGGGGGGGGACTTCACCCCGGCCCACCGTGCGGGCGGCAGAGGCCAGCGCCTTGAGGGGGCGGTTGAGGCGCGACACGATCATGTAGGCGCCCAGCATGGCCAGGCTGAGGGCGGCAGTGCCCCACCACATCCATTCCAGGGCATGGGGGCGCATGATCCGCTCTGCCGGCAGCATGAGCCAGAATTCGCCGGTGTCTTCCGGGTCGTCGGCCTGGATGCGGAAGCTGACCCAGAAGCCGGTCAGGCCTTCCCAGGAGGCGGCAAAGCGGGTGTCCGGCCCGAGCTGGTGGCGGACATCGGCGGTGAGCTTGCGCACTAGGTTGCTGTCCTCAAGCGGCGTCGTCCGGTCGTCGGCTTCGGCCGGGTAGATGCGGATGCCTTCCTGGGTGGCGAGGTCGAGGAGGAGGTCCTTGCGCAACGAAGGGTCGGCATTGAGCAGGGCCGTGCGGGTCAGGTTGATGATGCTGACCACGGTCTGGGCCGTCTGGGCGGCCCGGCTGGCCTGATCGAAGTGGCTGAAGATGGCGGACCAGACCGCCACCGAGGCCAGCATCAGTACAGTGACGACCAGGAAGATGCGCCACAGCAGGGTTCGCGGGGCCCCGACCAGGAAGGATCGATAAGGGGCAGCAGAGGCCATGGGCCGTTCAGGGGGCGTGCTTGTTGCCGTCCGGTACGAAGACATAGCCGAAACCCCACACGGTCTGGATGTAGCGGGGCTTGCCGGGGTCTTCTTCGATCAGCTTGCGCAGGCGCGAGATCTGCACGTCGATGGAGCGGTCGAACACGTCGTATTCCCGGCCGCGGGCCAGTTCCATCAGGCGGTCCCGGGACAGGGGCTGGCGCGGGTGCTGCAGCAGCACCTTGAGCAGGGCGAACTCACCGGTGGTGAGCAGGGTTTCCTCGCCATTGCGGATCAGGATGCGGTTGCCCAGCTGCACGACGATCTGGCCGAAGCTCACGTCTTCGTCGTCGGCCACCGGCGCACCCGGCGGCGTCTGGGGCTGGCGGCGCATCACAGCATGGATGCGGGCCACCAGTTCGCGGGGGTTGAAGGGCTTGGGCAGATAGTCGTCGGCGCCCATCTCGAGGCCGATGATGCGATCCACGTCATCGCCCTTGGCGGTGAGCATCACGATGGGGATCTGGTTGCCGGTGCCCCGCAGGCGTCGGCAGATCGACAGGCCGTCCTCCCCGGGCAGCATCAGGTCGAGCACCATCAGATCGAAGTGTTCCCGGAGGATGGCCCGGTCCATCTGGGCTGCGTCGTTGACCACCTTGACGTTGAAGCCCTGCTCACCGAGGTAGCGCTTGAGCAGGTCACGCAGGCGGAGATCGTCATCGACGACGAGAATGCGATAGCTTTCTTTTTCCATGGTCTCATCCTAACGGCTCCCCGATCGCCCGGCTAGGCCGGCTGTGCAGGTCGGGTAAGCAAACGTAAGTCCCTGTGCGGGTCTAACATTCTCTTACAAAGGTGGATTCCAAGCCCGACGCGGGCTGCCAGAATCAATTCAGGGCCGGGCGGGGATGCCGAAAAACGCCGGTCCGGGTTAGGATAAGGACCATGCGCCACGGGATAGATTCACCGATATGGATTCGTCACGGCCTGCCCCTTGGGGTGGTCGTGCTGCTGTCGTCGCTGTGCGCGGGCAGCGCGCTGGCCGATCCGGGGGAACGTCTCACGCCCTTCCTCCGCCAGTATGCGGCGCCCCAGGATCGCCCCATGCGCCAGATGCCGGCATTTGCTGCCGAGCCGATGCGTCGCAGCGAGATGGATGAACGCAATCCCCGTCGCTGGTCACCGGAGGAGCGTCGTCAGTTGCGCCGCGATGTGCACGAAGCCGGTCGCGACGTTTACGGCAACCCGCCGCGCCGTCCCGATTGAGCGCTGAGCCTCCGCTGACGCGGACCGCAGGCCCGGAGGGCGGTAGAATGCGGCCGCTATGAAGATTCTCGCCCTCGAAACATCCACCGATTCCGGCTCCGTTGCCCTGTTTGACGGCGCCACTGTCATCGAACGTCCGGTTGTCGGTCGTCCTGGCCACTCGGAAACTCTTTTGCCCGGGGTCGTCGCCCTGCTCGACAGCTGCGGAGTCACCCTGGACCAGCTCGACGCCATTGCCTTCGGTGCCGGGCCGGGTGCTTTCACCGGCCTGCGCCTGGCCTGCGGTGCGGCTCAGGGCCTGGCCCTGGGGCTCGGCAAGCCCGTGATCCCGGTGGGCAACCTCGAGGCCCTGGCCAGCCAGTGCCCACAGGACATGATTTTCGTGGCAGCGGATGCGCGCATGTCCGAAGTGTATTTCGCAGCTTACCGGCGCACGCCCGAAGGGCTGGAGGAGATGATGGCGCCAGCCTGTGCCGCGCCGTCGGAGGTCCGTCTCCCAGCGGAGGGAAGCTGGTTCGGCTTCGGTACCGCCTTCCAGGCCTATCCGGAAAGCCTGGTGCCGGCATTGGGCTCCCGTCTGGCAGGATTCGACGGGGCACCAGTGCCCCTGGCCTCCAGCATTGCCCGCCTGGCGGGGCAGTGTTTCCTGCGGGGCGAGCTCGTCGACCCCGCCCTGGCCGCGCCCCTGTACGTGCGCGACAAGGTGGCCATGACCACTGCCGAGCGTCTGGCCCGCGGAGGCAAGGCGTGATCGCGGGGATTGCCGAGGGTGTGGCAGGGCTTGGGGGACGGGCGCGATGAGCGTGCTTGCCCTGGACTTCGTACCCATGGAAAGCGCCGATCTGGAATGGATCGCGGCCCAGGACCGTGAGCTTTATCCGTTTCCCTGGTCGGCGCAGAACTTCGCCGACTCCAT
Organism: Zoogloea sp.; assembly: GCF_023150065.1. Taxonomy (GTDB): domain Bacteria; phylum Pseudomonadota; class Gammaproteobacteria; order Burkholderiales; family Rhodocyclaceae; genus Zoogloea. The sequence continues at coordinate 23,543 of NZ_JAKLLN010000016.1, read as the reverse complement.
CATCGCCGGATATGGTTGCTGGACGCTCTTCGAGGGCGGCGAGCGGGCCGGTTACGCGGTGCTGATGATGGTGCTGGACGAGGCGCACATCCTCAACATCAGTGTCTGCAAGGCCCGTCAGGGGCTGGGGCTGGGGCGTCGCCTGCTGGATCATCTCGGGGCCGTGGCCCGGGCCGCGGGGGGGCGGCAGATCTTTCTGGAGGTACGCCCGTCCAACACGCCAGCCCTGGCCATGTACGAAAAGGCAGGCTTTGAGACCATCGGTCGGCGCAAGGGCTATTACCCTGCGGTCAATGGGCGCGAGGACGCGCTGGTCATGAGGCTGCCCCTGTGAGGTGTGTGGGATGAACCAGCGTCGTGACGCGATCCTGCGGGAGATGGGGCTTGCACCCTTGTGGCGTCTGAGGGGCGCCGGGCAGGTGGAGGTGGAGCCTGCGCCGGCGGAGATCCTGCCCGAGCCTGCCCCGGTGGTGCTTGAGTCGGCTCCGGTACGCGAGTCTGCGCCGCGCCCGGCGCGCCCCGATCTGCGGGAGAGCCTGCAACAGGCGGCTGCTCCAGCCGTCCCGGCGCAGGCCATGCAGCGCAGCGACACGGGTGAGGCGGTGTCCGGGCTGGACTGGGACACCCTGGAGGCACGTATCCGCGGCTGCGATGCCTGTGGTCTGTGCAAGCGTCGCAAGCAGGCAGTGCCCGGTGTCGGCGACCGCCAGGCCGACTGGCTGTTCGTGGGCGAAGGGCCGGGAGCCGAAGAGGACGAGCGCGGCGAGCCCTTCGTCGGTCAGGCCGGGCGTTTGCTGGATGCCATGCTGGCGCGCATCGATCTGAAACGTGGTGAAGACGTGTATATCGCCAATGCCGTCAAGTGCCGTCCGCCCAACAACCGCACTCCGGAGGCGGCCGAGCTGGCGGCCTGCTTCCCTTACCTGCAACGCCAGATCGCCCTGATCCGGCCTCGCCTGATCGTCGCCCTGGGGCGCCCGGCGGCCCAGGCCTTGCTCAATGAAGAGGTCCGGATTGCGGCGTCCCGTGGCAAGCTCTTCTCCCATAATGACATTCCGGTGGTGGTGACCTACCATCCGGCCTATCTGCTGCGAAATCTGCAGGACAAGGCCAAGGCCTGGGAAGATCTCTGCTTTGCCCGCCGCACCATGGTCGGCCTGAAGGCTTCATGAGGGCTTGAGAAGGACTTTCCGGGGGCTGGAAGTGCAAGATTTCAACACGCGGGGTGGATAGCTCCGCGTGGGCACCGGGCGCCGCTAGAATGGCCCCGACCTTGCCGGTGTCGTGTGTTGACCCGCCGGCTTCAACCCGATTTCTCCTTCATGAGGGCGTGCTCCATGTCCATCAAGCATCTTCTGTCCCTGATCCTGTCGCTGTTCCTGCTCTCCGGCTGCGGCTACAACCAGATCCAGATCAACGACGAACAGATCAACGCCTCCTGGTCTGAAGTGCTCAACCAGTACAAGCGGCGGGCCGATCTGATTCCCAACCTGGTGCAGGTGGTGCAGGGTTACGCCGCCCACGAGAAGGAAGTCCTGACCCGGGTGACCGAAGCCCGGGCCAGCGTGGCGGGCATGAAGGTGACCCCCGAACTGGTCAATGATCCTGAAGCCATGGCCCGTTTCCAGAAGGCCCAGGGTGAGCTGTCCGGTGCCCTGTCGCGCCTGCTGGTGGTGTCCGAGAACTACCCCAACCTCAAGGCCGACGCCAATTTCCGCGATCTCCAGGCCCAGCTCGAAGGCACCGAGAACCGCATCACCGTGGCCCGCAACCGTTACATCAAGGCGGTGCAGGACTACAACATCTCGGTGCGCACCTTCCCCAACAACCTGACCGCCATGGTCATCGGTGCGAAGGCCAAGGCCAACTTCACCGTCGAGAACGAGCAGGCCATCAGCGAGCCGCCCAAGGTCAATTTTGGTGCGCCCGCTCCGGCGGCTGCGCCGGCCAAGGCGCAATAAGGTCGATCCGTGTCGCTGGCCATGGGCCGCAGCATGTTTCTGCGCTTTCTCGTGCTGCTGTTGTGCAGCCTGGCCGGGGTGTTGCACGCCCAGGAGCTGCAGACCCTGCCGAGCCTGTCGGCCCACGTCACCGACACCCTGGGGCTGTTACCGGAGGCCCGTCGCGAGGCTCTGGAGGCGCGCCTGGTAGCCCTCGAGAAGGACAAGGGCGCCCAGGTGGCCGTGCTGGTGGTGGCCACCACCCGACCTGAGGCGGTCGAGTCCTACGCCCTGCGGGTGGCCGAGGCCTGGCGGCTGGGCCGCCAGGGGGTCGATGACGGAATCCTGTTCCTGATTGCCCGGGACGATCGCCGGATGCGCATCGAGGTGGGACGGGGTCTGGAGGGCGCCGTGCCCGATGCCATCGCCAAGCGCATCATTGCCGACGTGGTGGCGCCGCATCTGCGGGGCGGGGATTTCGCCGGCGGTATCGAGGCCGGGGTGGACGCCATCGCGGCCCGCATCGCCGGTGAGGCCCTGCCGCCTCCGACAGCCGCAGCTCGCGGGCAGGAAGCAGGCTTCGAGGAGCTGTTGGTGCTCGGAATCATCGGCACCATCGTGGTGGGCGGTGTGCTGAGGGCGATTTTCGGTCGCCTGCTGGGAGCAGGCCTCGCTTCGGGGATTGTCGGCTTCGGGGCGTGGACCCTGTCCGGGGTGCTGGCCATCGGCGTGGTGGGTGGGGTGCTGGCCTTCGTGTTCGTGCTGGCGATGGGCTCTGGCGGAGGGGGCCGCGGGATCGGCGGCCCATGGACAGGAGGCGGAATGGGCGGTGGCGGTTTCGGACGGGGCGGCGGAGGCGGTGGATGGTCCGGCGGTGGGGGTGGATTTGGTGGCGGTGGCGCCTCGGGGGACTGGTGATGTCCATGCTGCGCATCCTGCGTCATCTGCTCACGCCGGCCTGGGTTCTGGACCGGGTTTTTCCGGCAAGCGTGCTGGCCGCCATCGAGCAGGCTGTGAAGGCATCGGAAACCCGTCATCGGGGGGAGCTGCGCTTTGCGGTGGAGGCAGGCCTCGATCTGGCCGACCTGCGGCAGGGTGTGTCGGCCCGGGAGCGGGCCGTCGAGGTCTTCTCGCGGCTTCGGGTGTGGGATACGGAAGAAAACACCGGCGTGTTGGTGTACGTCCAGTGGCTCGACCGTCGGGTCGAGATCGTGGCCGACCGGGGCATTGCTGCCCGGGTCGCCCAGGCCGAATGGGACGGGATCTGCCGGCAGATGGAACTGGCCTTTCGCAGCGGCCGTTTCGAGCAGGGTGCGGTGGATGCCGTCAAGGCGGTGGGCGATCTGCTGACGAGGCATTTTCCGGCCCGGCCGGACAACCCCAACGAACTCTCCGATCGCCCCGTGCTGCTGCGTTAGAGGGCCGGCTTCAGGCCCGGCCCACTTGGGCGAGACGGCTCAGCCGACGTTCTGCAGGACGGGGGGCTGGCCGATGCTGAAGTAGAGCGCCGCACCCTTGCCGACTTCTCCTTCGGCCCACACCTCGCCGCCATGGCGGTGGACGATGCGGGCGACGGTGGCCAGGCCGATCCCGGTGCCCGGGAACTCCCGGTCGGAGTGGAGGCGCTGGAAGGGACGGAAGAGGTTTTCCCGGTAGCGCATGTCAAAGCCGGCGCCGTTGTCACGGACCACGAAGGAATCGACGCCCTCGTGGCGGGCGCAGTCGAATTCGATGCACGGCTGGTCGACCCGGCCGGTGAACTTCCAGGCGTTGCCGAGGAGGTTCTCCAGCACCGTACGCATCAGGCTGGGGTCGCCCTCGACCTGCAACCGGGGAGCGATGTGCACGCTGACGTTCCGCTCCGGTTCCTGCTGGCGCAGCTCGTCGCAGATCACCTGGGCGAGGTTGGAGAGGTCAACGGGGCGGCGGTCGAGCTCCTTGCGGCTGACCCGCGACAGGGTCAGCAGGTCGTCGATCAGCTGGCCCATACGATGCACGGCGGCGCGCACCCGGCGCAGCAGCTCCTTGGCTTCGTCGTCGAGCTTGTCACCGTAGTCGGAGCCCAGGATGGCGCTGTAGCCCTCGATGGCGCGCAGCGGGGCGCGCAGATCGTGGGAAACCGAGTAGCTGAAGGACTCCAGCTCGCTCAGGGCGGCACTGAGCTGGGAGGTCCGTTCGGCCACGCGCCGTTCCAGTTCGGTGTTGAGGCGCTTGATGGCCCGCTCGGCAAACTTGCGTTCGGTCAGGTCGGTGCCCACGCCGACGATATGGGGCTTGCCGTCGAGGATGACCCGGCGGCCGACCACGAGGAAGGGCACCGGCTCGCCGCCATTGCGCCGGAGCATCACTTCGGCCGAGGCTTCGCCCGAGATCAGTGCCGTCTCGATGCGATGGGCCATCAGCGGCTCCTGCTCGGGAATCACCAGGCTCTGGGCTTCCGCATGCAGCAGGGTGTCGTCGGCCAGCCCGGTCAGGTCGCTGACGAAGCGGTTCCACAGCAGCAGATGGCCGTTCTGGTCGAACAGGAAGAACGGGGCCGGCAGACTGTCGATGAGGCCGCGGGAGAAATCGCGCTCGGCCTTGAGTTGCTCTTCGGCGAGCTTGCGGGCGGTGATGTCGCCGATGGAGCCGACAATGCGCACGGCCCGGCCCTGCTGGTTGCGATGGGCCAGCCCCCGGGCCAGGACCCAGTGGAACTTTCCGTCCTTGTCGGCAATGCGGTATTCGGACTCGAAATGTTCGGTGTCGCCGCGCAGGTGGGCCACAAAGTCGGTCCGGAAGCGCGGCCGGTCGTCCGGGTGGATCAGCTTCAGCCACTCCTCGCCGGTGGTGCGCAGGGTGTCGCTGTGCAGCCCGAGGAGGGACAGCAGGCGGGCAGAGAGATAAAGATAGCGGGTCTTCGGGTCCCAGTCCCAGAGACCCTCGTTGGTGCCCCGCTGGGCCAGCACGTAGCGTTCGCGGGTGTCGCGCAGCTGCTCTTCCGCTTCCAGGAAGGCGGTGCGGTCCTCGACGATGCCCACGCCCCCGAAGACCTTGCCTTCCGCATCGTATTCGGGGGCCACGCGGATCGACAGGATCTGCATGTCGGTGGACAGGGGGGACACGAACGGGCCGTCGTAGGCGCCCCGCTGGCCGAGCAGGGCCTTGCGGAGTATCGACAGGATGGCCTGATCGCCCAGGGAGTGCAGGTCCATTCCGGCCAACTGCTCCGGGGTGGATTTGAAGAAATCGGCCAGCCGGCTGTTGCAGTAGCTGACCAGCAGGTCGGAGGTGAAGTGGAAGATGCCCACCGGCGCGTTCTCGACGAGGGCCCGGTAGCGGGCCTGCTGGTCGGCGACCGTGCGGGCGATGCTCCGCTCCTCGGATTGGTCCCGGAACACCACGACGACCCCGAGGGGCGTCTTGTGGGGTGCCATCAGGATGGGGGCGCCGCTGTCGACGATGGGGCGACGCCGGCCGTCCCGGTCAATGAGCAGGGTGTGGTTGGCCAGCCCGACCTGACGGCCGTCGCGCATGACCTTGTCCGCAGGGCTTTCCAGCGCTTCGCCGGTGTCCTCGCTGACGATGCGGAAGACGTCGGCAAGGGGCTGGCCGCGGGCTTCGTCTTCGGACCAGCCGGTGAGGACCTCGGCCACGGGGTTCATCAGGGTGATCCGGCTGTCTTCGTCGGTGGCGATCACCGCGTCACCGATGCTGCGCAGGGTTACACCGAGGTATTCACGGGTGGCCCGCTGGGCGGTCTGGTCGGAGGCGGCGCCGATGATGGCCCGCAGGCTGCCGTCCGGGCGACGCAGCAGGGTCATGGAGTCGTGGATCCACAGGGGGCCGGCGCAGGCATCGAGGCGGTACTCGACACTGATTTCGACCGGATCATCCCCGGGGGTCTTCAGGGCATCGCTGATGATGGCCCACACCCGGCTGAGGTCTTCCGGGCTCGTGCGGCGGGCGAAGTGCTGCCAGCCGCCAGGGGCGCACAGGACAGCGATCGGGGTGCCGAGCCAGTCCTCGGCCTTGGCCGAGATGTAGTCGTAGCATTCATGAACCGGGTCGAAGCGGTACAGGATGTGCTGGACCTTGGCCAGGGCCTCGGCGAAGCGCGTTTCGGCGCGCAGCTGCCGGCTCTGCTCATGGACTACCACCAGGTGGCAGCGGTGGCCGGCAAAGGGCTGCTCGTGGATGCGGGTCTCGAACTCCAGCGCCGAGCCGCTGGCGGGCTGGTGGCTGAGCAGTATGGCTGCTGCGGAGGGAAGTGGCAGGGGGCTGACGAGGGTGTCCGCCCGCGTGCCCACCAGGGTGTCGACGGGGAGACCGTAGAGCCTGGTTGCGGCGGCATTGGCGGCCAGCACACGGCCACTGTCCGCGTCATAGAGCCACTGGGGGTCGGGGCAGGCATCGAAGAGAGCCCGGTAGTCGGCATTGATGTCCGGAGCGGTTGGGGCTGTTGCAGCACGACCGGCACGCCGCAGGGTGAGGAAGATGAACAGGGCCGAGGCGGCCGCGAAGAGCAGCAGCCACGGAGCCGTCAGCACGGGTGTGGCGGCATGGCGGCCGGTGATCAGCAGTCCTCCGACGATCAGGACAAGGGCCGCCAGCAGATAGACTGCCACCGCCCGCAGAGCTGGCGTGAGGCTTGGAGGCGAAGCGCTATCCGCCGGCTGCGAGCCTTGCCCTGAACTCGGCATGGAGTTCATCGGGCGGGCCCTGCCGGAAGCGTGCCTGTTGTCGTTGTGCCGGGTCTTTCCACGATGCTGCTTTAAAATCCCTAAACGAACCTGTGAAACAACAATCCGAAAATCACCATGAATCTTCCGAGCCCTGACCAGGATGCACTCTTCATGCGGGCGGCCATAGAGCTTGCCCACGAGGCAGGCCGCTGCGGCGAAGTGCCCGTCGGTGCCCTGGTGGTCTCTGCCGATGGCATTGTCGTTGGCCGCGGCTTCAATCAGCCCATTCTCCGACATGATCCCACAGCCCATGCCGAAGTCATGGCCTTGCGCAGTGCCGCTGAAGTCCTCGGTAACTACCGCCTTCCCGGCTGTACGCTGTACGTCACCCTTGAGCCCTGCGCCATGTGCTCCGGCGCAATCATGCACGCACGTATCGGCCGGGTTGTTTTTGGTGCCAGTGACCCCAAAACGGGGGTTGCCGGTAGCGTAATCGATCTTTTTGCCGAAACACGCCTAAATCATCACGCCCGGGTCGAGGGAGGCCTGATGGCGGGGGAGTGCGGTGGAATTTTGTCTGATTTTTTTGCTGCCCGCCGCAAACGGGCGGTGGGAGTCTGAACCTCGTGTACATCCGTATCCACATTCCCAGCCAGACACTGCGGCTCTTCGGGGACGACGGCGCCTGCCTGCGCTGCTACCGTGTGTCCACTGCCCGCAACGGTGCGGGCGAGGAGAAGGGCAGTTACCGCACGCCCCGCGGGCGCCATATCGTCCGGGCGCGGATTGGGGCGGGGGCGCCGCTGGGGGCGGCCTTCCGGGGGCGTCGGCCCACCGGAGAGCTGTGGTCGCCGGCGCTTGCCGCCAGTGCCCCGGAGCGGGACTGGATCCTGACCCGCATCCTGTGGCTGTCGGGCACCGAGCCCGGGCGCAATCGTCTCGGGTCGGTGGACAGCATGCAGCGCTATATCTACATCCACGGTACACCGGACACGGAGCCCATGGGCGTTCCCCTGTCGATTGGCTGTGTGCGCATGCGCAACCGTGATGTGGCCGAACTCTTCGACCTGGTGCCGGCGGGGACGGTCGTGGAGATCGAGGCGTGAGCGGCACCGGGGCTGGCGCCGAGGCCGTCCGTATCGTGCTGGGGACGTGGCCCGAGCTTGCCGAGCGTGCCGCGCCGATCCGTTTCCGGGTTTTCGTGGACGAGCAGGGGGTGCCGGTGGAGATGGAACTCGATGAGTTCGACCCGCTGTCCTGTCATGCCCTGGCGCTGGTGGGCGAGCAGGCCGTGGGTACCGGGCGTCTGCTGCCGGACGGCCATATCGGTCGCATGGCCGTGGACGCCGGGTGGCGTGGTCACGGGGTGGGCGCGGCCTTGCTGGGCGCCCTCATTGATGAGGCGCTGAGCCGCGGCCTGCCGGTGCTGGCCCTCAGTGCCCAGACCCACGCGCTGGGTTTCTATGCCCGTTTCGGCTTTGAGCCGGTGGGGCCGGAGTACGAGGAGGCGGGGCTGCCCCATCAGGCCATGGAGCGGCGCCTGGCAGCGGGTTGAGCGGTGTTGCCCGGGCGGCTTTCAGGCGCCTGGTTCGGGGGCCGGCGTGCTGCGGATGAGGTGGTGGTGGAACCAGTCGGCGGTCTGGGTGGCGGCATCGTCCAGGGCGCCGGGCTCACGGAAAAAGTCGTCGGTGCCCGCAACGCTGCGCCAGTCCTTGGGGCAGGTCAGCAGATCGTAGGCCTGGCGGATATTGGGTAGCCCCTCGTCGCGTTCACCGACGATCTGTCGGGTCGGGCAGGCCACCTGGCGCAGGGGGGTGATGCCGGCCAGCCCGGGGCGGCCGCCCCGGCACACCAGGGCGCTGACGGCATCCGGTTCATGGGCCAGGGCGCGGATGGCGGCACCGCAGCCCGTGCCGCTGGCCACCAGCCCCACCGGCAGGGTGGTGAGGGGCGGCTGGTGGCGCAACCATTCGAAGACGGCGCGGATGCGCTGGCCGAGCAGGGGCGTGTTGAAGCGGGTGTCCGGGTCGCGGGACTCTTCGTAGTGGTTGAGCAGGTCGAAGAGCAGGGTGGCGAAGCCGGATTCCTGGAGGCGCCGGGCGAAGTGTGCTTCCCGGGAGTCGCGGTGGTTTCCGACGGCGTTCTGGGCAATCAGGACCAGGCCTGCGGCGTCGGGGGAATGGGCGAGGAGGGCTTCCAGCCAGACGGGGCCGGCGGCAATGCTGAGGGCGCTGTGGCGCAGTTTCATCATGATCGAAGGAGTCGGGCGGTACTCTGCCGTTCACAATCGCATGCACCGCCGGGCGCGGCAAGGCTGCGCAGAGGCCTAGTGGCCGCCGATGTGCACTGGAACACGGCGTGCCCCGAACGGCGTGGCGAATTTGCCGAAACGTCCGGCCAGCCGGTGGCCGCAGCCGGGGCATGCGCCGCTGGCATCCAGCCGGTAGGCGAGGATCCGGTACCCGTCCCGTTCGATCAGCAGGCTGTCGCAAGAGGGGCAGCGGGTGCAGCCGCCTTTAAGGTCGCGCACGTTGCCGGTATATACGTAATGCAGCCCGGCGGCCCGGGCGATCTGCCGCGCCCGGGTGAGGGTGGCGGGTGGGGTGGGCGGCAGGGTGTCGAGCTTGTAGTCCGGATGGAAGGCGGTGAAATGCAGGGGCACATCCGGGCCCAGTTCGTCGCAGATCCAGCGGGACAGGGCGGCAAGCTCGGCGTCGCTGTCGTTGAGGCCGGGGATCAGCAGGGTGGTGATCTCCAGCCACACCTGTGTTTCGTGGTGGAGATAGAGCAGGGTGTCGAGAACCGGGGCGAGGTGGGCGCCGGTCTGATGCACGTAGAAATCCTCGGTGAAGGCTTTCAGATCGACGTTGGCGGCATCCATCACCGCGTAGAAGTCCCGGCGCGGTGCCGGGTGGATGTAGCCGGCGGTGACGGCCACGCTGGCGATGCCCAGCGCCCGGCAGGCCAGGGCGGTGTCGATGGCGTATTCGGCGAAGATCACCGGGTCGTTGTAGGTGTAGGCTACGCTGTGGCAGCCGTGGCGGGCGGCGGCTGCGGCGATCTCGCCGGGCGCGGCCGCATCCATCAGCCGGTCCATGCTGCGGCTCTTGGAGATGTCCCAGTTCTGGCAGAACTTGCAGGCCAGGTTGCAGCCCGCCGTGCCGAAAGAGAGCACGCTGCTGCCCGGGTGGAAGTGGTTGAGAGGCTTCTTCTCGATGGGGTCGATGCAGAAGCCCGAGCTGCGCCCGTAGGTCGTCAGCACCATCCCGGCGCCGACCCGCTGACGCACGAAGCAGGCACCCCGCTGGCCCTCGTGGAGGCGGCAGTCCCGCGGGCACAGGTCGCACTGCAGGCGGCCGTCGTCGAGGAGATGCCAGTAGCGGGCGGGGTGGGCGTCCATGCTGTCAGCTCCCGTGTGGCGCCTCTTTCCATTTGCGCACCTGGTAGCGTGCCAGCATGACGTTGGGGCCCCAGAAGTCGGCGGGCAGGCGGGCCTTCTGCTTGAGGGCGGCCATGAAGCTGCGCCGGTCGGGCAACTGCTCCCACACCTGGGGAAGGAAAGTGGCTTTCTGACAGCCGTTGAAGAAGATCACGCCGTCCCGGCCCGGCACGAGCTGGCTGAGGGCGTCGGCCTCGTCATGGAAGTCGATGAACTCGGGCTCCCCGAGCAGGGAGACTTCCACCTCGACACGCTGGAACTCGGCCGCATCCAGGGGCGGGAAGCGGGGGTCACGCAGGGCGGCGGCAACGGCGTTTTCGCGGACGTCCTCGCCCAGGGGGCGATGGGCGTTGAGGCTGCCGATGCAGCCGCGCAGGGCGCCGTCGAGGGTCAGGGTGACAAAGCAGGCGCCCCGCTCGGAGAGCTGCGGGTTTTCGGCGGCGGTCTCGGCAGGCTGTTCGAGTGCGGTGGCAATGGCGTGGCGGGCCTGGGCCAGCAGGGCCAGCCCCAGGGCATCAGTGGCGGGCATGGTCGATATTCTCGGCAAAGGCGATGGCGGCGTAGCCCACAACACGGTCGCGGTCACCGGCGGTATCGCCGGAGTTGCGCAGGTCGAGCACATGGGGAGCCAGCTGGTGACGGGGGGCGGCCAGCAGCAGGCCGTTGATGGCGGTGGCGCCACAGGCCTGTTCGCCGTCCAGGGTGGCGTCCAGTTGGCGGATCTGGGCGACGGTGGCCTTGTCGCGCCACTGGGCCTGTCGATAGGGGTGGTAGTGGGACAGGTCGGAGCTGATCACGATGAGGGTCTCGGGGCCGCCCCACAGGGCTTCGAGCAGGTTGGCGACCAGGTGGGCGTCCACCTGGCCGACGGCGAGGGGCAGGATCTCGAAGTGGTGGAGGGTGCTCTGCAGGAAGGGCAGCTGCACTTCAATGCCGTGTTCGTCGGCATGGGGGCGGTCATCGACGATGACGCCGGGCATCTCCCGCGCCCGCAGCCAGGCCTCCCGGTCCACGGCCACGGCGCCGAGGGGGGTGATGAAGGTCTGGGCGGCGGGGAGGGCCATGCCGCGAACGGCGACCCGGTGGGTGGGGCACAGGATCAGCACCCGCCGGATGCTCTCGCGGCGCTGGGTGAGCTCGGCGTAAGCACAGGCGGCCACGGCCCCCGAGTAGATATAGCCGGCGTGGGGCACGACCAGGGCCTTGGGCGCATCGACCACCTCGGCCGGCATTGCCGCCGACAGAAAGCCGGCCACCTGGGCATGGAGGCTGTGGGAATCCGCCGGGTAGAACAGCCCGGCGACAGCCGGCAGGCGTTGGGACGCGTGAGCCATGGTTTCCTTCGATCCTTTTGTCGAAACGGGGACACCCCCTGATCTCCATTATAGGGAGGAGTGCAACAGCCATGCGATGCCGCCGCCCAGGCCGATGCCCACCGCGAGCATGCCGCCGAGCACATGCCGGCCGAGGGCGCCGCCGCCCAGAGTGAAGGCCAGCCCCGACTTGAACGCCAGGTTGGCGAGCATGGCCAGCAGGATGGCGACGGCGGCAGGCAGTGTCTCCACCTTGCCCACCGTGTGCAGGCGCAGGGTGGACAGGGTGATGGCGTCCACGTCGGTCAGGCCGGAGGCCAGCGCCAGCAGGTAGAGGCCGCCGCGCCCGGCGATGTCCGACAGCCAGGCCGCACACAGGAGCACGGCGGCGTAAAGCAGGCCGAAGCCGATGGCGGCGCGGAGTTCGGTCGGGTTGCGGGTTTCGGGGATGGGCAGGGCGTCCTTGCTGGCCAGCTGGCGCCAGTCGCGGCCGAGCATGATGGCCCCGAGCAGCACGGCCAGGGCGCAGCCGGTGGCCAGCAGGGGCACCACCGGCGCCGACAGTGCACCGGCGATGGCCAGGATGCGTACCACCATGATCAGGTTGGCGAGGAGAATCACCAGGCTGGCCGTGGTGGTCATGGCCGGGTTCTCGCGGGCATGGCGCGCAAACACCATGGTCGTCGCCGTGCTCGACACCAGCCCGCCGAGCAGCCCCAGCAGGGGCGCCCCATAGCGGGCTCCGACCAGACGCAGGGCCATGTAGCCGGCCAGGCTGACCCCCGAGATGAGCACGATCATCAGCCACACCTGATGGGGATTGACCGCCTCGTAGGGGCCGAAGCCCCGGTTGGGCAGGATGGGCAGCACGATCAGCGACAGCACCGAGAACTGCAGGATGGAGCGCCAGTCCTGGGGCGTCAGGCGCGATGCCACACCGCGCAGCTCGGACTTGAAATAGAGCAGCAAGGTGGACCCCACTGCCGCCATCACGGCCAGCCGGCCGTGGCCCAGCCACACCATGGCGCCCAGGGTGTAGCACACCAGCAGGGCAATCACCGAGGTGGTGCCGGGGTCGTCGGGTTCGGGCTGGCGGAAGTTGGCAGCGATGATCATCAGCGCCACCAGGGCAAAACCGGCGATCAGCAGGGCCGGGGTGGCCAGCTGTTCGGTCAGCAGCGCGGCGATGGCGCCGAGCAGCCCGGTGAGGCCGAAGGTGCGCACGCCGGCCCGGGCGTTGGGGCGGCGCTCCCGTTCCAGGCCCATGAGAAGGCCGATGGCGGTGGCCAGGGCGAGGGCTTCCAGCTGGCGGGGTTCAAAGGGCAGCGAGAAGAGCATGGGGTGTTTTCCAGGGGCAGGGATACACAATCAGCGGCAGAAGGCGGGGGGACATTGAGTAGAATTGCGCGATGCGAACCTCAACCACCCGTTGTTTCGCCATTGTGCCCGCCGCCGGGAGCGGCAGCCGGATGCGCAGCGAGCAACCCAAACAATATCTTTCCCTTCTCGGCGAACCCCTGATTCGCCATACCCTCGCTGTTCTGTGCGAGTCACCGGTGATCGACCGCGTCTATGTGGTGCTCTCGGTCGGCGACCAGGAATGGGACCGCCATGACTGGTCTTCGTTCGGCGATCGCCTGGTGCCCCTGTTCTGCGGCGGAGCCTCCCGCGCCGACAGCGTGCTCAACGGCCTGCGGGCCATTGCTGATGACACCTCGGAGGGCGACTGGATCCTGGTCCATGACGCCGCCCGGCCGTGCCTGGCGCCCTGGCATATCGAGGGGCTGGTGCGCGAGCTGATGCATGACGAGGTGGGCGGCATTCTGGCGGTGCCGGTGGCCGACACCCTGAAGCGCGAGGACAGCACCCACCACATCGCCGGTACCGTGCCCCGCGAGGGGCTGTGGCAAGCCCAGACGCCGCAGATGTTCCGCTACGTGATGCTCAAGCGGGCCCTGGAAACCGCCCGTCAGGTCACCGACGAAGCCAGCGCCATCGAGGCCATGGGCCTGCGCCCGCGACTGGTGCGCGGCGATCCCACCAACCTGAAAGTCACTTTCCCTCTCGACCTGCACCTGGCCGAGTGGATTCTCCAGCACCGCGAGGCTTGAAGATGCACGTTCCGTTTCGTATCGGCCAGGGTTTTGATGTCCATGCCCTGGTTCCCGGCCGTCCGCTGATTGTCGGCGGGGTGACGATTCCCTTTGCCAAGGGCCTGCTCGGGCATTCCGACGCCGATGTGCTGCTCCACACCATCACCGATGCCGTGCTCGGTGCGGCCGGGTTGGGTGACATCGGCCGGCATTTTCCGGATACCGATCCGCGTTTCGAAGGCGCCGACTCCCGGGTCTTGCTGCGTGAGGCCGCCGCCGCCGCCCGGGCCGCCGGCTGGGTGACGGTGAACGTGGACGCCACGGTGATTGCCCGTGCGCCGCGCATCCTGCCCCACGTGCCGGCCATGGTGGCCAACATCGCGGCCGACCTGGGCGTTGATCCGGCCGCCGTCAATATCAAGGGCAAGACCACCGAGAAGCTGGGCTTCACCGGCCGCGGCGAGGGCATCGCCGCCCAGGCGGTGGCGCTGATGGCGCGGGCGGAGTCTTGAGGGCTGCGGCTGCAGAAGGCCTGATCGCAATGTGACGAAGCCGGCAACTGCCGGCTTCGTCGTTTCTGCTTACCGACCCACGGGCCTGCGCCTGCGGGCGACCCCGGCGAGGCCGAAGGCACCCAGCGCCAGGGCCAGGGAGGCCGGCTCGGACACCGTCGCGGCGGGCGGATCGAGAATGATGATGTCGTTGGCGCAGAGCATGGTCCATTGCACGTCGAAGCTCTCGGAGGGGGTGCTGCCGACCCAGTGGTTGCCGAAGGCCGACACCGGGATCTCCACCTCGTAGAACCAGTGGTTGCCGCCCAGGGTGCCCATGTTGCCGAAGCTGTTGGAGATGGCCATGCTGGCATTGCCCACATCGGTGCCGGTGTTTACCTTGGTGACGTAGGGGGAGTGGGCGGGGTCATACACGCCGGGGGCGCTCCACAGGCCGGTGGCCCAGTCGGCGTTGGTGGTGCTCACCACGTCGCCCTGCAGCAGGGTGCTGCTGCGGTTGGCGGTGAGTACGCCGAACTCGAAGCTGCCATCACGCCCGAAGTCGATGGCGAAGTCGCCGCGGCCGTAGCTGTTGCCGCCGGTAGGGGTGTTGGGGTCATGGCCGGTGATCAGGCCGAGGGCAAGGTAGGTCTGGCCGTCGGCTTTCGTGTACCAGGTGAGGTACATGGCTTCGGCGTCGTAGGCCTGGCCGCCCCAGCCAGGGCTGAGGTAGCCGCCGTTGGCGTTGCTCTGGTCTTCCACGGTGAACAGCACGCCATTGTTCGGCGTCCATCCTGCCAGCGTGCCGTTGTTCTTCACACCCCAGTCGGCAAAGTTGCCGTCGATGGTCAGCGGATCGGCATGGGCGGGGAGGGCGATGGCCGCGGTGGCGAAGGCAAGGGCGAAGCTGGCGAGGGATGTTGTTTTCATGGGCACACCAATCTGGATGGAATGGTGGCGAGAATAGAAGCCCGGGGCCGTCGGGCGCCGGTACTTCCTCACGGATGGTGGGTGGGTAAGGGCAAAAGAGCAGGCAGTTGCGACCCTGGTCACAGCTGCCTGCAAGTGCGGCGTACCCCTCGGGCCGGTCTACGCCGTCAGTGCGGCGGATGGGCGCAGGGGTGCCGCAGGGAGGTCAGACGAACAGGCACTGCTCCAGGCGCCCGCACAGGGCGGGCTCGGGGGACTTGGTGTAGTCCTTTTCGAAGCGGTCGGTGACCAGCTGGGCGGTCGGGCGGTCCAGGGTGGCGTTGAGCATGCCCATGAAGGCCGGCGGGGCGATGAGGATGGCGCGGCCGAACTGGTTGCGGCTGCGGCCGATGTAGAGCTCCTTGGCCAGTCTCTGGGCAAAGCTGCGGGCGGCGTTCTGTTTGGGCGGGGTGGGTTGCTCCCGGGCTCCGTGGCCGCTGCCTGCGGCCTGCATCTGCCCGGCCCGGTCGGAGGCCAGGTCGGCATTTTTCATGCGGCTTTCGGGGTGAATGATCTCCTTTACCAGCTGCAGGCCCTTATTGGGCCCGAGGTTGGCGTACAGACGGGCAAGACTCGCGTTGGCGACAAGAATCCAGGTGATGGCCATGAATTGCTCTCCACTTTCTGTCATGAATGCCGGAGCGGCCTAAGCAATGTAGACAGCGCTGTCGGGCAAATCAAAGAGAGCCTGCTGATGATCCGGGGGAGGGGTGCCCAAGCTGGGCTTCGCGCAGGGCCGGGTCCTGTCCGAAGTAGCGGGAGAGCTGCTCGTACACGGCGGGGTATTCGGCTTTGAGAAGGCCGGGGGTTTCAAAAAACGCCTCGCTCATCACCGCAAAGAACTCCCCCGGATGCTCGGCGCCGTAAGGGTCGAGGGCGGTGTCCTCGCCCCGGTCCACCCGCTCGCAGAAATCGTCGTAGGCAGGCTGGAAGGCCCGGGCCCAGTCGCGGGCGGAGAGATGCGGCGGGAGCCGCGGGTAGCCGTCCACCTCGCCGTTGCCCATGTCGAGCTTGTGGGCGAACTCGTGGATCACCACGTTGATGCCGTCGAAAGGGTTCTCGCCCTCGAACCACGACACCAGCACCGGGCCCCCTTCCCAGGCCTCGCCAAGCACCTCGTCGTCGTATTCGTGCACCACACCGTCTTCGTCGGTGATGCTGCGGGGGATCACGAAGTCACCCGGATACACGATGATGCCTACCCAGTCGGCGTAGGCGTCCAGCCCGATGTTGAGCACTGGCAGGCAGGCCTGCAGGGCGATGGAGAGGAGGAGGGTGTCGGTGATCACCACACCTTCGGCCCCATGCACCTGCTTGTCGGCGAGGAACTCCAGGGCCATGCGGCGCAGGCGCGGTCGATCTTCGGGAGGCAGGTAGTCGAGAAAGGGCAGGCTGCCCTCGACGGCGCTCCACTGTTCGGGCGCTATCGTGTGGCGGTCTGCGGCGCGCTGGCGACGCCAGCGGCGAAAGGCGGAAAACATGGGTTCGGGTGAAGTGTCGATGAAACCGAAATGGCCGGCGTGGGGTCGGAATGGCGCGCCTGACATTACCGGCAGGGCGATCAAGATCAAACTTTCACTGCTCAGCCTATAGGATAATGCCGGCATGGTCGCCGTTACTCATTCGATATCCCAGTCCGTATCCGCGCTCTCGTCAGCCGAACTGCTGTGCGAGGGCCTGCTGCCCGACGATGCCCGCCGTGTGAGTGATGCACTCGCCTGGATTCAGCCCATCTATGACAGCCGCACCCTCGGCACTCAGGAGCAGGTGTGGCAGCACGCCCTGGGCACGGCGCTGATCGCGGCGTCCCTGCGCCTCGATGCCGACACGCGCATTGCGGCCCTGTGCTTTGCGGTGGGCGACGTGCTCGACCACCCCAACGAGGAGATCGCCACCCGCTACGGCGAGGGCGTTGCGCGCCTGGTGGACGGTCTGCGCCGCCTCAACGGCCTGCGCGTGATCACCCGCATGACCACCACCGCCAGCGCGCCCGAGATCCGTGCCCAGAGCGAGGTGCTGCGCAAGATGCTGCTGGCCATGGTGGAGGACATCCGCGTGGTGCTGCTGCGGGTCGCCTCGCGCACCCAGACCCTGCGCTACTTCACCGATCACCCCGGCCGCACCCGCGAGTCCATCGCCCGGGAGAGCCTGGACATCTACGCCCCCCTGGCCAACCGGCTGGGCATCTGGCAGCTGAAGTGGGAGCTCGAGGACCTGTCCTTCCGCTTCCTCGAGCCCGACACCTACAAGCGCATCGCCCGCATGCTCGACGAGCGCCGGGTGGAGCGGGAGCAGTTCATCGTCGACGCGGTGGCGCGCCTGAAGAACGAGGTGGAATCCATCGGCGTCGTGGCTGAGGTGTATGGCCGGCCCAAGCACATCTACAGCATCTACAACAAGATGCGCGCCAAGCGGCTCGACTTCTCGCAGATCTACGATGTGCGCGCGCTGCGGGTGCTGGTGAAGGAGGTGAAGGACTGCTACGCGGTGCTGGGCATCGTGCACCAGATCTGGACACCCATCCCCAAGGAGTTCGACGACTACATCTCCATGCCCAAGGGCAACAACTACCAGTCCCTGCATACCGCCGTGTATGCCGGTGACGGCCGGGCCCTTGAGGTGCAGATCCGCACCTACGACATGCACAACCACGCCGAGCTGGGCGTGGCTGCCCACTGGCGCTACAAGGAAGGCAGCGGCCCCTCCAGCGGCGACTACGACGAGAAGATCGCCCTCCTGCGCAGCCTGCTTTCCTGGCGCGACGAGGTGACCGATTCGGCCGACTGGCTGGAGCAGTTCAAGCGGGCGTCGCTGGACGACACCATCTACGTGCTCACCCCCCAGGGGCGGGTGATCGACCTGCCCCGGGGTGCCACCCCCATCGATTTCGCCTACCGGGTGCACACCGACCTGGGGCACCGTTGCCGGGGCGCCAAGGTCAATGGCCAGCTGGTGACCCTCAACACCCCCCTGGAAAGCGGGCAGACGGTGGAGATCATGTCCACCAAGGAGGGCGGGCCGTCCCGGGACTGGCTCAACCCCCACCAGAACTACGTGGTCACGACCCGGGGCCGGCAGAAGATCAAGCAGTATTTCAGCGCCCTCGAGGAAGAGGAGCTGCTGGTGCGCGGGCGCAGCGTGCTCACCCGCGAGATCCAGCGTGAAGGCCACGGTCAGGTCAATCTCGACGATCTGGCCACGCGCCTGGGCTTCAAGGGGCCGGATGCCCTGTTCATCGCCGCCGGTCGTGGCGAGGTGGGCCCCCGGGCCATCCAGGTGGCCCTGCGCGGTGCCGACGCAGGCGACGAATCCCAGGAAATACCCGAGGTGGTGCTGGGCCAGAGCCACTCGGGCGATGCCGGCGACACCATCCTGATCGTCGGCGTCGGCAAGCTCATGACCTCCCTCGGCCGCTGCTGCAAGCCAGCGCCGCCGGACGCGATCCAGGGTTACGTCACCCGGGGGCGCGGCGTGTCTATCCATCGGGTCGAGTGCCGTGATTTCCAGCAGCTCGTCCGCTCCCACCCCGAGCGGCTCATCAGTGCCCAGTGGGGTGGGGCGGCCAGCCCCAAGGAGGCAGTCTTCCCGGTGGACGTGCTGGTCCACGCCATGGACCGTCAGGGCCTGCTGCGCGACATCTCCGAAGTGCTGTCCCGGGAAAAGCTCAACGTGATCGCCGTCAATACCCTGAGCCGCAAGGGGGCGGCGCGCATGCGCTTCACCCTCGAGGTGCAGGGCGTGCATCAGATCCAGCGCGCCCTGACCTTGATTCGCGAGGTCAAGGGCGTCACCGACGTCGAGCGCGGCTGAGGTCCCGGCGTGCCCACCCTCGACCGGCACCACTATGCCTGGCTGTCCATCGCGGCAGCCCTAGCGACCATCTCCCTCAAGACCCTGGCCTGGTCCATCACCGGGTCCGTGGGGCTGTTGTCCGACGCGCTGGAGTCCTTCGTCAATCTGGCGGGGGCGGGTTTCGCGCTGTGGATGATCCTCATCACCCGTGACCCGCCCGACGGCAATCACCCCTACGGCCACGGCAAGGCGGAGTATTTTTCCAGCGGCTTCGAGGGCTTCCTCATCCTGGGGGCCGCAGTGGCCATCATCTGGACCGCCGGCGAACGGCTGATGGACCCGCGCCCCATCGAGTCACCCGGCTGGGGCCTGGCCTGGTCGGCGGCGGCCACGGCCATCAACTTCGTGGTGGCCCGCGTGCTCGGCAAGGCCGGCGAGCGGCTCAACTCCATCGCCCTGCGGGCCGACTCCCGGCATCTCATGACCGACGTGTGGACCTCCCTGGGGGTGATCGCCGGTGTGGCCCTGGTGGCCTGGACCGGGTGGCTGCGCCTGGATGCGCTTATTGCCATCGCGGTGGGCCTGCACATCACCTGGGAGGCCGTGGGCCTGCTGCGGGAGTCGGTGGATGGGCTGATGGACCGCAGCCTCGATGCCGACAGCGTGGCCCGGGTGCAGGGGGTGCTCGACGCCTACCAGGCGCGGGGCGTGCGCTACCGGGGGCTGCGCACCCGCCGGGCGGGCGCGTCGTCCTTCCTGCAGGTGGTGGTGCTGGTGCCCGGTGACTGGTCGGTGCGCCAGGGGCATGATCTGCTGGATGAGATCGAGGCCGAGCTGGAGTCGGCCATTCCGGGCCTGGAAGTCAGCACCCATCTCGAGCCCCTGCCCTGAAGAGGGGCGCCGGTTTGATAAGATTGGGCGTCTCCCGATCTTCCGGACTGTTTCGATGATTTTCGTGTTGTCCCCGGCCAAGGCCCTCGACTACGAGTCGCCCCTGGCAAGCTCCCGCTTCACCGACCCCGAATACCTTGACGATGCGGCCGAGCTGATCGCCGGCCTGCGCGAGCTGTCCCACGCCGAGGTGGCGCGCCTGATGGACCTGTCCGACACCCTGGCGGCCCTCAATCTGGCTCGTTATGCCGAGTGGTCCCAGCCCTTCACGCCCGCCAATGCCCGCCCGGCGGTGCTGGCCTTCAACGGCGATGTCTATGACGGCCTCGACGCCCGCAGCCTGTCCGAGGCCGACCTCGACTATGCCCAGGCCCACCTGCGCATCCTGTCCGGTCTGTATGGCCTCCTCAAGCCCCTCGACCTGATGCAGCCCTACCGGCTGGAGATGGGCACCCGCTTTGCCAACCCGCGGGGCAAGGATCTGTACGCCTTCTGGGGCATGACCCAGACGGAGGCCCTCAACCGCCTGCTCACCGCCGAGGAGGATGCCGGGCGGGAGCCGGTGCTGGTCAATCTGGCTTCCGAGGAGTACTTCAAGTCGGTCAAGCCGGCCAGGCTCAAGGGTCGCCTCCTCAATGTGGGCTTTGAGGACTGGAAGGGCGGCCGCTACAAGATCATCAGCTTCTACGCCAAGCGGGCCAGGGGCCTGATGGCCCGCCACGCCATCACCGGGCGGCTGCAGGACGTCGAGCAGCTGAAAGGCTTTGCGGAGGACGGTTATGCCTTCGCCCCCGAGGCCTCGGACGACGCCCGCTGGGTGTTCCGGCGCCGTCAGGATTGAGGCGGCCCGTGGCACATCCGGACAAGATTGCGGGCCTCGCCCGCATGAAGCGACTGGCCACCGGCGCCCTGGTGGGGGTGGCGGTGCTGCTCGTGGTGGCGCGGCTCCAGGGCTGGAGCTGGGTCGGAGCGTTTGCCGAGGCAGCCCTGATCGGCGCCCTGGCCGACTGGTTTGCGGTGGTGGCCCTGTTCCGCCACCCCCTCGGCGTGCCGGTGCCCCACACCGCCATCCTGCCCCGCAACAAGGCGCGGCTGGCCGACAACCTGGCCGAGTTCATCCGCGACCGCTTTCTCGATACCGCTTCCCTGGTGGCGCGCCTGCGCGCGGCCCAGCCTGCCGACCGTGTGGCCGCCTGGCTGCGCACCCCCGGCAACGGCGACCTGCTGGCCGGGCGGCTGGTGGTGGTGCTGGCGGAGTCGGTGGACTTCATGGACGACCCGCGGGTCCGCCGTCTCTTCCTGCACGCCCTGCGGCGGCGGGCTGGCAGCCTGGACATGGCCGATGGACTCGGCCGGCTGCTCGCCCTGCTCACCGAGCAGGGCCGGCACCAGGCCCTGCTGGACGAGGGGCTGGCCCGGCTGGCCCACTGGCTGGACGACCCCGCCGTGCGCCAGGGCTTTGCGCGGATGATCGTGGATGTGGCCGGGCACGAGTACCCCAAGGTGGTGGCCACCCTGGGGCTCGTCGGCATCAACCCCGCCGAGCTCGGCGAGCGGGTCTCCGCGGGCATCCTGACCGGTGTGCACGGCCTGCTCGACGAGGTCGCCCGCGACCCGGCCCACCCCCGGCGCCAGGCCTTCGACGAGCTGATCGCTGCCTACATCGGACGGCTGGGCGACGACCAGGTCTTCCGTACCCGGGTCGATCAGGCCAAGCGCGAGTTCCTGGCCCACCCGGCGGTGGGCGCCAGCCTGCGTGAGCTATGGGACGATCTGCGGGCCTGGCTGACCCGGGACATGCAGCGCCCCGATTCCCGGGCGCGCCGCCATCTGGCCTCGGCCGCCGCCGCCCTCGGGGCCGCCCTCGCCGACAACCCGTCCCTGCGCGAGTCCTTCAACGAACACCTGGAGCGCACGGTCGAGAGCCTGGCGCCCGAACTCCGCGATGGCCTGGCCCATCACATCGCTGCCACCATGAAGGCCTGGAAGGACGAGGACCTGGTGCGCGAGGTGGAGGTCAGCGTCGGCCGCGACCTGCAGTTCATCCGCCTCAACGGCACCTTCGTGGGCGGCCTCATCGGCCTCGCCCTCTACGCCCTGACCCAGTACGCAGCCTGAAGCACGCTCAAATGACCCTTCGCATCAGCAGCAATTTCGACTCCGGCGCCATCGAGGTGCTGTCCCTGGCCCGGGCCGACGACATCCGCCTGCGCATTCGCGCCGATCAGGGTATTCACGGCGACGCCGCCTTCCGACAGTGGTTCCACTTCCGCCTGCATGGGGCCGCCGGCCAGCCGGTGAGGCTGGTCTTCGAGAACGCCGCCGAGGCGGCCTACCCGGACGGCTGGCCCGACTACCGCTGCGTGGCGTCCTACGACCGGCGCAACTGGTTCCGCATCCGAGGTACCCGCTATGAAAACGGCCAGCTCATCGTCGAGCACACCCCCGAGCGCAACAGCATCTATTACGCCTATTTCGAGCCGTACTCCCACGAGCGCCATCTTGACCTGCTCGGGCGGGTCGAGATGTCTCCCTTTGCCTCGGTGAGCAACCTGGGCGCCACCGTGGAAGGGCGCGACCTGGATCTCGTCACCGTCGGGCGGCCCGGGCCGGGCAAGGCGCCGGTGTGGATCATCGCCCGCCAGCATCCGGGCGAGAGCATGGCCGAGTGGTTCGTCGAGGGGCTGCTCGAGCGCCTGCTCGACGGCGCCGACCCGGTGGCCCGGCGCATCCGCGAGAAGGCCGTGCTCTACATCGTTCCCAACATGAACCCCGACGGGGCCATCCGCGGCAACCTGCGCACCAATGCCGCCGGTGCCAACCTCAACCGGGAGTGGCGCGAGCCCAGCCCCGACACCAGCCCCGAGGTATTGCTGGTGCGTGACGCCATGGAAGCCAGCGGCGTCGCGCTCTTTCTCGACATCCACGGGGACGAGGCCTTGCCCTACGTGTTCTTCTCCACCGCCGAAGAGGTGCCCGGCTTCACGCCGACCCAGCAGGTGCGTCAGGCCCGCTTTGTCGACAGCCTGCTGGGCGCCAGCCCGGATCTCCAGACCGAGCAGGGCTACCAGACCGGGCGCTTCCGCGATGAGCTCCTGACCCTGGCCTCCAAGTGGGTGGCCCACCGCTTCGGCTGTGTGTCCCTGACCCTGGAGATGCCCTTCAAGGACAACGCCAATCTGCCGGATGGTCTGGTCGGCTGGAACGGCGAGCGCAGCAAGCGTCTGGGTGAGGCGATGCTCAACCCCATCCTGGGCCACCTGCTGGACCGGTGACTGTGCGGTTTTTCACCTGAGGGTGTGATGCACATATCAAGAACTGCGGCGCTCATCCGTTATCCCGCCAGTTCCTGGCGCCTGTTGCAGTGCATTGCGTGTGTTCGATGCGAGCAGGCGGCTCGGTGGAACGCGATTTCAAGGAACCGAAAAAAACTTTGAAATCGTGTCATCCCGCCAGCTGACGTTTGCGTTAAGGACACACAGGCGCGAAATCGCCGGTTTTAACAGGAGAAGTCGATGGGCAGTTATTGCAACGAGTCCTACGCAGAGTTTCTGGATTCCCTCAAGGCCGCGGGCGTTGTCATCCGCAATGAAAGCGAAGTCCGCGAACGTCTGGCCGAGTCCCAGCGCTGGCGCAGTGCCTTCATGACCCTGGCCGCCAATGGTCGTACGATCGGTATCGAGTTTCACGTGAATGGCGAAGGCAGCGACCCCCGCGCAGTGCAGCGCGTGATGGCCGAACATGCTTTCCCGGCTGAAAAGGAAGCGGCTTTCATCGCCCAGCTCACCGCTGATCGCTGATCGCTCCCCGGGTACCGGCGGGAAGCTCCGGTGCATGATTGATCCAGCCCTTTCTCCCCGCGGAGGAAGGGCTTTTCTTTGTGCGCCCAGCATGGGCGCCCTCCTGCGGGTGGAAGTCCCGCCGTAAGTTGATCACAGCGAACGAAGTGAA
>NZ_JAKLLN010000169.1 GCF_023150065.1 Zoogloea sp. | reverse complement strand
CGTGCTGTTCGACCTGCCCGCCAGCCAGGTGACCGAAGCCCAGCTGCGCGAGCTCTACGCCGCCGAGGGCGGGCTGCCGATCGCCGGTGCGCCGGTGGCTGCGGCGCCGGTCGATGTGTCGCCGCTGCGCTGTTCATGAAACAATCATTTCCCGGCTCATGTAGGGGCGACTTCAGTCGCCCATCCGCGCGTTCAGCAAGCCTTGCTCCTCAGCTGGAAGCCTTTGGGCGACTGAAGTCGCCCCTACATGAGGTGGGAGGGGGCGCGGGATGAGCGCCTCCGTCCGCGATCCCGCCGCCCTGCCCCGCCTGGGCTGGACGCTCGCCGCGCTGGTGCTGCTGTGGCCGCTTCTGCGGCTGACCGATTTCCGCCCGGCGGCGCTGTTCGATGACGGCAACCTCAACGCGATGGGGCATTTCGTCGGCGGTTTCCTGCCGATGGAGACCTCGCCGGATTTCCTCGCCCTGCTCGGCAAGGCCACCCTCGAGACCCTGGCGATGGCCTCCGCCGGTGTGGCCGTGGCCTTTGTGCTGGCGGTGCCGCTGGGCCTGGCGATGACCCGCAGCCTGTCGGTGTCGCGCCTGGGGCCGGGGCGC
>NZ_JAKLLN010000168.1 GCF_023150065.1 Zoogloea sp. | reverse complement strand
ATGGTGCTGGAGGACATGCTGCTCTCCGAAGGCGCCATGCTGACCATGGTGAGCAACGGCCGCGAGGCCGTCGAAGCGGTGGCCCGGCACGGCGTCGATGCCTTCCAGGTGGTGCTGATGGACATCCAGATGCCCGAGATGGACGGCTACGTCGCCACCCACAAGATCCGGGAAATCGCCCCGGGGCTCCCGGTGATCGGCCAGACCGCCCACGCGATGGCCGAGGAACGCGCCAAGTGCCTCGAGGCCGGCATGGTCGCCCACATCGCCAAGCCCCTTGATCTGGACATCCTCGTCGAGACCATCCTCCGCCACGCGAGCCGGCCGGCGGCGCCCGCCCCGACGCCGATGATCGATCACGACGCCCTCGCCGCCCGCTATCCGGGACGGCCCGAGTTCATCGCCCGCCTGCTGGGAGTCTTTGCCACCGGCGCCGCCGCACGGCTGGCCGGGCTGGACGAAGCCATCGCCGCCGGCAACCTGCCGCAGATCGTCGAACTGGCCCACGCCGTGAAGGGATCGGCGGGCAACATCATGGCCTCGCCCCTGGCCGACCTCGCCCGCCAGACCGAGCATGCCGCCCGCGACAGCCAGCCCGAC
>NZ_JAKLLN010000167.1 GCF_023150065.1 Zoogloea sp. | reverse complement strand
ATAGCCCCAGGCGCAGGCCGCGGGCAGCAGGAAGTAGGCGTACCACAGCGGGTACTCCACCATGCTGTGCACGCCGATGAGCACCACCATCATCCAGGCCGTCATCGCGGTCGTGCCGCGCTCGCCGCCCGCCGCGCGGGCGCGGCGCCAGCCCTGCCACAGCGCGAACCCGAGCAGCGCCATCACCGCCGTGGCCAGGGGCACGCCCAACTCGGCCAGCAACTGCAGCGGCAGGTTGTGGGTGTGGTCGAAAAAGGCCGTCGGCCGGCCCGGGAAGGCAGTGAGCGACCAGGCCACGTTGAATTCCCCCCAGCCGACACCGAGCCACGGCTGCTGCGCGATCAACTGCAGCGCATTGGCCCAGATGCGCAGCCGCGAATTCGGGCTCTCGCCGCCGGTCGCCTCGCCACTGGCCAGCCGCGCCGCGGCTCCGTACGCCTGGGCGTTCCAGTGGCCATAGAGGGTCATGGCGCCGTAGGACACCGCCCACAACAGCGGCGCGGCCACCAGCAGCACCCGCGTGCGGCCCGACAGCCGCCGGTCCAGCACACCCCAGGCCGCCACCAGCGCCAGGCCCACGGCACCGGTGCGCGAAGCGCTCA
>NZ_JAKLLN010000166.1 GCF_023150065.1 Zoogloea sp. | reverse complement strand
TTCATGTGCTGATTCCCTGGGGCTGTCTTGTTTTTTTGCGTGCCTTGCACGACGGAGCGGCGAGCCGTTTCAAAAACCTCGCCGGGCACTTTCTGGCTCGAGGGCGCCCAAGCTCGCGCGGAGAGGTGGTATGCCCAAAAACAAAAAGCCACTCCAAGAGTGGCTTTTTGCTGAATCTGTGGTCGGGGAAAGAGGATTCGAACCTCCGGCCCCTGCGTCCCGAACGCGTTCCCAAGCCCTGCAAACACGGTACTTGTTAATCAAAACACCGGTTAATCAAGGCTTTACTATGCAACAGCGCGCAGCTGAATGCAACAACGTACCGAATTTTCTGGGCCTCTTGGAGCAGGATTGGAGCACAGATTCGGTCGCTCACCCTGCCACAAGGCATGCAAATCAGATGAAGCGCGGGTTTCACGGTCCGTCGACCTATACTCGTCTTTGGACACTCGCTTCAACAATGACCGAACCCTATAGCCCCATCACGAAGGAGATGGCCGCCGAGATCCTGAACGTTTCCAAACGAACGATAGACAACTGGCTCGCCGATGGAAGCATCGTGCCGCCACACAACATCGGGCGTCGGATCTACTGGCACCCACAG
>NZ_JAKLLN010000165.1 GCF_023150065.1 Zoogloea sp. | reverse complement strand
GATCAAGTTCACCGAGCGTGGCGAGGTCGTGGTGCGTGCCCGTCTGCTCGGCGAGGGCACTGACGGCTATCGCCTGCGCATCAGCGTCGAGGACACCGGGATCGGCATCCCGCCCCATGCGCAACAGAAGATCTTCGAGCAGTTCTCCCAGCTCGACGGCTCCACCACCCGCCAGTTTGGCGGCACCGGCCTCGGCCTGGCGATCTGCCGCCGCCTGGTGGGCCTGATGGGCGGCGAGATCGGTGTCGACAGCCGGCCCGGAGCGGGCGCCTGCTTCCATATCGACCTGTGCCTGCCGGCGGGGCAAAGCACCGCCGAAGCCCTGCGCTGCGACGTCGCGCTCGAGCGTGTGCACGCCCTCGTCGTGGATGACAATGCCACCAACCGCGAGATCCTGCTGCGCCAGCTCCACGGCTGGGGCATGCAGGTGGAATGCTCTGCCGACGGCGCGGGCGCACTGGATCGACTCGCACGCGCCGCCACGGCCGGCGAGGGTTTCGAGCTCGCCGTACTCGACATGCACATGCCGCACATGGACGGCTTGCAGCTGGCCACCGCGATCCGCGCCAACCCGGCGCTCGCCGGCGTGCGCCTGGTGGTGCTGAC
>NZ_JAKLLN010000164.1 GCF_023150065.1 Zoogloea sp. | reverse complement strand
GCCGGCAGTTCCCCGACCTGCGCCTCACCACCAACCTCTCCCCGCGCGATTTCGAACACCCCGACCTGGCCGACACGGTCTCGCGGGTGCTCGGGCGCCACGGCCTGCCCCCGGGCAGCCTCGAACTCGAGGTAAGCGAGAGTCTGCTGTGCAGCGATGTCCAGCACATCGCCCCCTGCCTCCGGGGTCTGCGCGAGCTCGGCGTCGGCATCAGCCTCGACGACTTCGGCACCGGCTATTCGTCCCTCGCCAGCCTGCAGCGCTACGGCATCAGCCGCCTCAAGATCAACCGCAGCTTCGTCAAGGACATCCAGAACACGACCAGCCAGCCGGTCATCAGCGCGATCGCCGGCATCGCCCGGGGTTTCGACATCCGGCTGGCCGCCGAAGGCGTCGAGCGCGGCGAGCAGCGCACGGCCCTCGAAGGCCTGGGCTGCGACGAAATGCAGGGCTTCCTGTTCTCCCGCCCCCTCGACGCCGCTGCCGCCGGCCAGCTGCTCGAAGGCTTCCGCCCCTCCCGCCTCGCCAGCCACGCCTGAACGCCGGGTGTAGCCCGGCTGCCTTCGTCGCGTCGCGAAAGCGTCACACAGGGCGCTTAGATTGCCCC
>NZ_JAKLLN010000163.1 GCF_023150065.1 Zoogloea sp. | reverse complement strand
TGCCGCGATAGTCGGCCAGGCTGCGCGTCGCGCCGGTGTGATCGGTAAGCTGGAAACCCTTGCCGTAGCTCGCGCCGGTGATGTCGGTATTGACGAAACCCGCCCCGCTCCCGCCGCCGGGAGAGCAGGCCGCCAGCAAGCCGATCAGCGCCGAAGCCAGGATGCTGCACCGCAGCATTGAAAGCATTGAAAACCCCTTTTATTTTCAGTTACTTGCAAAACAAACAAGTGCAGTGCAAAACGTGCCGCCGATGCTACACTGACGCCACAAATTGATCTGCGTCAAATAGTCGCAGGCAGGGCCTGGAGGAGACGCCATGGCTATCACCGCAACAGAAACGGTGGAAACGCATCAACGGGCCGCTGGCCCGTTCTGCACTCCAGCGCCCGGCACACACCGGGCGCTGGACGGTGCGGCCTCGATTCCGGGCCGCCCGATCGACGCCGGCCTTGATCACATCCCGCCTCCGCTTTCCGGCCGCCGCCCACAGTGCAGCGCCGCGGCCAGTCGCCCCATCCCCGTGCAAGACGATCATCCGATCGCCGCCTGCTTCCGGCAAGCCAGGCTGAGGCTCCCCATCGCCCTCCCGCCACGCATCGGCCACCCT
>NZ_JAKLLN010000162.1 GCF_023150065.1 Zoogloea sp. | reverse complement strand
GGTTATAGTTCTCGGCGGCCTCGATGAGGCCAAGGACAGCAAGGCGGACAGCGGCTTGTTTGGGCTCAATTTTTCTCGGGCTAAGTCGTCGAGCCGTAGCACGGTTTTTGTGGTGCTTGAGTTCACCAAGGTCTGACAACTAAGTGACAACCGCGAAGGCGAACGAAGGCGAACGATGAAGACTGTCATTTTTGTAAGTTGCTGTTTTTGCGTGTAAAGATGAACAAAGGCGAACAATGAATCCGGTAAAAACGGACTTAAAATCCGAAGCCGCAAGGCGTACGGGTTCGACCCCCGTTCCGGGTACCACCCCTGCACAGCCAGCATCGTGATCGTCCTCGACCTCAGCTGCGAGCATGCCCACCGCTTCGAGGCCTGGTTTGCCTCCAGCGAAGCCTTCGAGAGCCAGCTCGCCGCCGGGCTGGTGAGCTGCCCCCACTGCCACAGCCGGCAGATTCGCCGGCTGCCGTCGGCACCTTACGTCCAGACCGCCTCCCACTCGGCGCCCACGCTGCCGCCCCCCGACCCCAAGGCCATCGCCGCGCGGCTGGTCGAAGCCCTGCGCGCCGCCGCCAGCCAGTCCGAAGACGTCGGCGAGCGCTTCGCCGAA
>NZ_JAKLLN010000161.1 GCF_023150065.1 Zoogloea sp. | reverse complement strand
GCTTCTTGCGGCGCTCGCCCTCGGCGGACGGCGGCAGTTCGTTGCTGACCAGCGGATAGCTGTCGTCGCCACCGCCGAAGCCCACGTTGCCCTGACGCTTCGCGCGCCAGTTGCCGCGACCCACGCCCAGATCGGACAGGCCGATCGCCGAGGCGTTGCTCTTGGGCTGACGGAAGCCGTCGTCACGCTCGGTGCGGGGTGCGCGATTGCCGTCGCCCTCGGGCCGACCACGGCCACGGCGTCCGCCCTGGGGCTGACCTGCTGCGGCGCCCTGGGGGCGCGGGCCACTGGCGCCGGGGCGGACAGGGCCGCCGGGCTTGCCGGTCTTAGCCCTGAACGGCTTGTTCTTCGGTTTTTGGGAGGTCGACAAGATCCATGATCCTCAAGAAGTCGATTTTTTGTGAAGTACATCGAGGTACATACAAGCCGCCTAAAGCGGAACAATCACAAAAAATCATGGTGTTACTTATAAATCGGCGCCCGCTTAACATCCAGAATGGTACATTGAAGCAATCGAAACGCGCGTACACGGCGCGTACACCGACGAAATTCCAGGGCCCAAACGGTGACCGCCATCAACGAATCATCAACTGACAACCGGGCACAGCCTTC
>NZ_JAKLLN010000160.1 GCF_023150065.1 Zoogloea sp. | reverse complement strand
GGGGACGTCTTCTTCGCCATCGCCCGCGACATCGGCGCCGAGAAAGCCGCCCGCGACGAGGCGGCCGCCGCCGCGCAGCGCTGGCAGATGGCGCTCGACAGCGCCGGCCAGGGCCTGTGGGACTGGGACATTGCGCGCGGCACGGTGTTCTATTCGCAGACCTGGAAGACCATGCTCGGCTACGCCGCCGACGAGATCGGCGACGGCATCGGCGAATGGGAGCGCCGCGTGCACGACGACGACCGCGCGGCGGTGAACGCCGCCCTGCAGGCGCACTTCCGCGGCGAAACCGACTTCTACCGCTCCGAGCACCGCATGCGCGCCAGGGACGGCGGCTGGCGCTGGATCCTCGACCGCGGCCGCGTCATCGCCCGCGACGACGAGGGCCGGCCGGCGCGCATGATCGGCACGCATACCGACGTCACCTATCGCAAGGAGCTGGAAGATCGCCTGGAGCGGGTGAACCTCGGCCTGGAGCGGGCGGCGCGCGAACGCGCCGCCGAACTGCGCGCGGCGCGGCGCGACATCGACCTCTTCGCCGCCGGCGTCTCGCACGACCTGAGCGCGCCGCTGCGCGCCATCAGCGGCTTTTCCGGCATCCTGCAGGAGGAGTA
>NZ_JAKLLN010000015.1 GCF_023150065.1 Zoogloea sp. | reverse complement strand
GACCATGTACTGTTCCTGCTGCTCTACAACACCGGGGCACGGGTGTCGGAGGTCACCGGCATCAAGGTCGGCGATGTCGTGCTCGATGCGGGCGCAGCCTGCGTTCATCTGCATGGCAAAGGCCGCAAGCAACGCAGCGTTCCTCTGTGGCGCTCAACCGTCAGGGCCGTGCGGGTCTGGCTGCGGCGGAATCCGCAGCTCGAGGCAGCATCCCCCTTGTTCCCCAGCCGCAATGGCCAGGCAATGACGCGAGCCAATGTGGCTCTGAGATTGGCGCGAGCCGTGCATTCGGCCAGCAGCACCTTCCCTGATCTGACGAAACGGCACATCTCGCCGCACACCATTCGGCATACGACGGCGATGCACCTTCTACAGGCCGGCGTCGACATCAGCGTGATTGCGCTTTGGCTCGGACACGAGAGCCCGGTGACCACCCATCACTACGTTGAAGCGGACTTGGCCATGAAGGAGCGCGCGCTGGCCAGGCTCCATGAACCAGACGCCAAGATCCAGCGCTACCGGGCGCCCGACTCGCTGATCGACTTCCTGAAGACGCTGTGATTATGTAAAGGTCGGAATGCTTGCCTGCCGCTGCCCTTCAGTGTTTGACGGGCATTCCGATCTGCCACTTTCCATAATCGCTGGCTTTGCATAATCGGCCTTATGTAAAGCTTTCCATAAGGCCGACAACCCGACCTCCGTCCCCAGCGATGGCTCTGACGTGCCAGCTCACTCAGTCGATCCCTTCCCCGCAATAGCCGCGCCCATCCCCATGCCTGATGCGGACCAGTGTGCGGTGATAGGGTCAGGAAAAGTGCCTACTTCTCACCCCGCCCGCTTCCCCACCCGATACTGCAGCTGCCCCCGCCCCAGCTTCAGCAGCCGCGCCGCCGCCGACAGGTTACCCTCCGTCCGCCTTAACGCGGTGGCGATCATCATTCCCTCTGCTTCCTCCAGGGACAGCTGCGCATCCAGCAGCCGGTCGATGGCGTGCTGGATGGGGATTTCTGCGCCTGGGCGCAACGGTGCTTCCGCACGGGCGTCTGCGGGGGTGGGGGAGGGCAGGGTCAGGGGGACTTCCTCGCCACCCGAGAACAGGTGCTCCACGTCGATGCTGCCGTCGTTCTCGGCCAGGATCACCGCTCTTTCGATGATGTTCTCCAGCTCGCGGATGTTGCCGGGCCAGGCGTAGGCCCACAGCTTTTCGCTGGCGTTGCGGGTGAGGCCGGCGATGGTCTTGCCGAAGCGGGTGGCGTAGCGCTTGACGAAGGTGTCCACCAGTAGGGGGATGTCTTCGCGGCGTTCGCGCAGCGGGGGGATCTTGACCGGGAAAACGTTGAGCCGGAAGAACAGGTCTTCCCGGAAGCGGCCGGCTTCCACTTCGCTGCGCAGGTCGCGGTTGGTGGCGGCGATGATGCGCACGTCGATGGGGCGGACCTGGGTGTCGCCCACCCGCTCCAGCTCGCCTTCCTGCAGCACGCGCAGCAGCTTGCCCTGGGCGTGCAGGGGCAGGCTGCTGATCTCGTCGAGGAAGAGGGTGCCGCCGCTGGCCCGTTCGAAGCGCCCGGGGCGGGATACGGTGGCACCGGTGAAAGCGCCTTTCTCCACGCCAAACAGTTCGGCCTCCACCAGTTCGTGGGGGATGGCGGCGCAGTTGATGGAGATGAAGGGGCGTTCAGCGCGGGGGCCGAGGGCGTGCAGGGCCTTGGAGAAGCGCTCCTTGCCCACGCCGCTCTCGCCGGTGAGCAGCACGGTGGCGTCGGTGGGGGCGACGCGCTTGATGAGGTAGGCCACCGCGTTGAAGCTGCTGGAGGCGCCGATCAGGTCGGGCAGCTGGCGGGCGGCTTCCTCGGGGCGCGGGGCCCGGGCGGGCTGGGTGGCGCGGCGCTTGGGGGTGGCGATGAAATCCTCGACCTGCAGAAAGCTCAGGTGGGCCTCGGCGTCGTCGCATTCTTCCAGGGGCTGGCCCACCACCCGGCAGCGGGCATGGCCCATGGCCACGCATTCCACCTCGCGCCACAGGATGGGCCGGCCCATCAGCGCGGTGGTAAAGCCGCTGGCGTAGCCCACCATCATCCAGCAGGCGGGCGAGCCGCTGATGCCGAACTGGGTGCGGTGGATGTCGGCTTCCCAGGAGGATTCCCAGTAGTAGTCGCTCCAGAAGTCGCCGGTTTCCTGGTTGAAGCGGATGCGATCCACGGCCTGGTTGCGCACAAAGCCTTCCATCTCGCGCAGGCGCGGGCCGTAGGCAAAGGTCTGCTTCAGGTCGCCGCCCACCGATTTGTGCAGGCGGCGGGCGTCTTCCATGCCCTGCTGGTAGCCCAGGCGGGTGAACAGCTCCCGGGTTGCCTCCACCCCCAGGCGTTCGATCAGCTCCCGCCGCAGGGCCGCCAGGGTGAAGCCGTGGATCAGCAGCATGCGCTGGTCGAGCAGGGTGATCTGCCCGCTGTCGGGGTCGAACTGGACGTATTTGGAGATCTCCCGGTCGTCGATGTCTCCAGGAACGGACTGCAGATGGCGGTCGACGGGGGCGGGCATGGGGTGGGTCTCCGGTGTCTGTTTTTATCCAGTTGCTTGAAATCAGCACTTATGTGTTTGCTGGTTTCAGCAATCCAAATTCTATCCGTCGATTCATTAAAAACAGAAATATTTATAAATCAATAAATTGAAGTGATTGCTGGCGCTGGCATGGGGATTGCGAAGTGGTGATCAAGGGCCCGAAGTGGCCCGGGCACTTTCATCCCAAAGGAGACCCCGCTTGTGTTGAGCACTCAACCCATGCTGGCCGTTCGCGTCTGCGAAGTGCGCCACGCTGCCCTTGATGTCCTGAGTTTCGTTCTGGCGCCGGTCGATGGCGGGCCGCTGCCGGCCTGCACAGCGGGGGCGCACATCGACGTGGCCCTGCCCAACGGCATGCTGCGCCAGTATTCCCTGTGCCAGACCGGCCCGGCGCTGCGGCTCTACGAGATCGCCGTGCTCCACGAC
Organism: Zoogloea sp.; assembly: GCF_023150065.1. Classification (GTDB taxonomy): domain Bacteria; phylum Pseudomonadota; class Gammaproteobacteria; order Burkholderiales; family Rhodocyclaceae; genus Zoogloea. Next base: position 123,602 of record NZ_JAKLLN010000015.1, on the reverse strand, counting down.
CGCGATGGACGGGGCGGTTCGGCCTGCGCCCACCGGGACATCCGGCCGGGCGACACGCTGATGATCAGCCCGCCCCGCAACCTCTTTCCCCTGCTGCCCACGGGCCGCCCGGTGCTGTTTGCCGGGGGTATCGGCATCACCCCCATCCTGGCCATGGCCGAGGCCCTGCATGCCGCCGGGCGGGATTTTGAGCTGCACTACTGCAGCCGCAGCCCCGAACGGGCCGCCTACCGGGACACGCTGGCCCGGTCGGCCTATGCCCCGCAGCTGCGGCTCTACCACGACAGCGCCCCCGAGGCCGGCCGGCTGGACGCCGAGGCCGTGCTGCGCCGGGCCGGGGCCGACGCCCACCTGTACGTGTGCGGCCCGGCGGGTTTCATCAGCCACGTGTGCAGCGCCGCCCGGCAGGCAGGCTGGGATGAGGGCCGGGTGCATTTCGAGCACTTTGCGGCCCCGGCAGCGGTCGCGCCACCGGGCGGGAACGGCAGCTTCGAGCTGCTCCTGGCCCGGCGCGGCCTGCGCGTGCCGGTGGCGGCCGAGCAGACCGCGGCCGAGGCGCTGCTGGCGGCGGGCGTGGACATCAGCCTCTCCTGCGAGCAGGGCGTGTGCGGCGCCTGCGTGCTGCCGGTGCTCGACGGCCTGCCCGATCACCGGGACGTGTTTCTCAGCCCGGCCGAGCGGGAGGCAAATCGCTGCTTCACGCCCTGCTGCTCCCGCGCCCTCAGCCCCAGCCTGACCATCGACTTGTAAGCGTGGCGGCAGCCGCCGTCACGTAGTGCCCGCCGGGGGCCTGCCCGGCAATCCCACCTGGAGAAGAAAAAATGGAGACAAGGAAGAGCGTTACTTACCTCAGGGATGCGTGGTATGTCGCCGCGCTGTCCACCGAGGTGAGCGCCGAGGGCCTGTTTGCCCGCAAGCTGCTTAACACCCCGGTGCTCATCTACCGCAAGCAGGATGGCACCCCCGTGGCCATGCAGGACCGCTGCCCCCACCGTTTCGTGCCCCTCAGCATGGGCGTGCGCCACGGCGACGAGGTGGTGTGCAAGTACCACGGCCTCAAGTTCGACTGCAGCGGGGTGTGCAACCACAACCCCCACGGCAACGGCCACATCCCCCGGGCGGCCCGGGTGCGCACCTTTGCGCTGCTCGAGCGCTTCGGCTTTGTGTGGATCTGGATGGGCGACGCCCCGGCCGATGAATCGAAGCTGCCCGACTTCAGCCCCCTCACCGAGGGCCACCCCAACGGCGTGGGCTTCACCTACATGCACCGCAACACCTACTACGAGCTGATCACCGACAACGTGATGGACCTGAGCCACGTGGACCACCTGCACGGCGAGATCATCTCGACCCGCGGCCAGCTCACCCCCCAGGTGCCCCAGGTGAAGGAGACCGACAGCAGCGTGGCCACCCGCTGGGAGTGGAAGCAGACGCCGCCCATCTTCATCCTCAACCAGTTTCTGCCCGAGCCCATGGCCGAGGCGCGGCATTTTGTGGAGGTGAAGTTCATGGCCCCCACCACCGTGCAGCTGCAGATCGGCGCCACCCAGAACGACCAGGCCGAGCTGGACCTGGCCGACTGCTTGGGCCAGTACGACCTGCACACCACCACCCCCGAGACTGACGGCACCACCCACTACTTCTTCGCCACCCGCCGCAACCACCTGGTGGAGGACGCCGACTACAACGCCGCCAAGATCAAGGGCATGCACGATGCCTTTGTGGACGAGGACGGCCCCTACGTGGATGCCCAGTACGCCAACATCGGCAACGCCGACCTGCTGAGCCTCAACCCGGTGCTGCTGAGCAGCGACGTGGGGGCAGTGCGGGCGCGGCGCATCCTGCGCAGCGTGATCGCCGAGGAAGTGCGGCGCAGCCAACCCGACGCCGCGGACACCCGCGCCGTCGAGCGTGTCTGAAGGAGGCCCGGCATGCACAAGCGACTCCTCTGCCGCGTCGTGTCCCTGGCCTGTGCCGGCATGGCCCTGTCCGGCCCGGCCCAGTCCTTCACCCTGGATACCGACTCGCCCGACCTGGCGATCTCGTGGGACACCACCGTCAAGTACAGCACCGCCTGGCGGGTGCGCGGGGTGAGCAATAGCGTGGCGCCCGAGGGCCTGGCGGGCCTCACGCCCCAGGTCAATACCAACGACGGCGACCGCAACTTCAGCCGCGGGCTCATCTCCAACCGCCTCGACATCCTCACCGAGCTGGGGGTGCGCTACAAGCGCGACAGCGGCTTTCGGGTGAGCGCGGCGGGCTGGTACGACGATGTTTACCAGCACGGCAACGACCGCAGCGCCGACGATGCCCCCGGCCTCAACCAGACCGGCCCCTACGACCGCTTCAACAAGCACACCCGCATCACCCACGGCCGCAACGCCGAGGTGCTCGACGCCTTTGTGTATACCCGCCAGTCGGTGGGCGACATGAACCTCAACCTCAAGGCCGGGCGCTTCACCCAGCTCTACGGCGAGAGCCTGTTCTTCGGCAACAACGGCATCGCCGGCGCCCAGACGCCCCTGGACCTGGCCCGCGCCCTGTCGGTGCCCAACTCCCAGTTCAAGGAGGTGGCGCGGCCGGTGGGGCAGGTGTCGGCCCAGCTGCAGATCACCCCTGACGTGATCGTGGGCGCCTACCTCCAGCCCGAATGGCGCAAGTCGCGCCTGCCGGCTGCGGGCAGCTACTTCAGTTTTGCCGACTTTGTGGATGATGGCGGCGAGCTGCTGTACACGCCCTACGGCCCGGCTCCCCGTGGCAAGGACATCGAGCCCGGCAACTCGGGGCAGGGCGGCATGCAGGTACGCTTCAAGTCCGGCGACAGCGAGTACGGCCTGTATGCCGCCACCTTCCACGAGAAGCTGCCCCAGTTCTACGCCCGCTTCAACGCTGGCCCCGGCGGCGTGGTGCCCCAGGACTACGTGATGGTGTTTGGCCGCAACATCCGCACCGTGGGCGGCAGCTTCAGCACCCTGGTGGGCGACACCAACGTGGCGGGGGAGATGTCCTTCCGTACCAACCAGCCCCTGCTGGCGGCGGGCAGCTTTGTGTTCCCCATCAACGACCCCGCGGCCGATGGCGGCAGCAACGCCCGCTTCCCCAAGGGCGACACCCTGCACCTCAACCTGTCGGCCATCAGCGTGCTGGGCGCCAACGCCCTGTGGGACGGGGCGTCGTTTGTCGGCGAGTTTGCCTTCAACCGCCGCCTGCGCGTCACCGACAACCCCGAGGCGCTGGACCCCAACGCCACCCGTGATGCCGGCGCCGTGCAGTTCGTGTTTACGCCCGAGTACTTCCAGGTGCTGCCCGAGACCGATCTGCAGCTGCCCATCGGGGTGAGCTACGGCCTGTTCGGGCGCTCGTCGGTCAATGGCGTGCTCTTTCCGGCGGAGCAGGGCGGCAGCATCAGCGTGGGCGCCAAGGCCGTGTATCAGAAGGCCTGGCATGCGGGCCTCAACTACACCCACTACATCGGCACGGCGGGCTCCGTGGCTACGCCCACCGGGCTCAATTCCTTCCAGAACTTCCATGGCGACCGGGACTTCGTCTCCCTGTCCATCCAGCGCAGCTTCTGATCCTGCGCCCCAGAAAAAAAGAGGAACCCCGACATGAAGAACACCACATTTGTCCGCCTGGCCCTGATCGGCGCCATCGCCCAGCTCCAGCCCGCCCTGGCCGCCGTGTCGGCCGACGAGGCCGCCCAGCTCAAGACCACCCTCACGCCCCTGGGGGGCGAGCGTGCCGGCAACAAGGACGGCAGCATCCCCGCCTGGAGCGGGGGCGGCGCCAAGGTGGCCGGCACCAAGGTGGGGGACGTTCCGGTGAGCGTCTTCCCCGGTGAAAAGCCCACCCTGCAGATCACCGCCGCCAACCTGGCCCAGTACGCCGACAAGCTCTCCGAAGGCACCCAGGCGCTGATCAAGAAGTACCCCGAGTCCTTCCGCGTCAATGTGTACCCCACCCACCGCAGCGCGGTGGCCCCCCAGCATGTGTACGACGCCACCGCCCGCAATGCCACCGCCTGCAAGACGGTGGAGGGCGGGCTGTCGGTGGAGGGCTGTTTCGGCGGCGTGCCCTTTCCCATCCCCAAGGCCGGCGTCGAGGTGATCTGGAACTACATCCTGCGCATCGAGCCCGAGTCGGTGGAGTTCGGGTCGAAGAACATCGTCGGCACCTCCAACGGCGCCCGCACCCTGGCCACCCGCACCGATAACTTCTTCCAGCATCCCTACTACTACAAGGAGGGCTCGGCCAAGGGCTGGAGCGGCGAATACTTCATCCAGCGCTTCAACACCACCGCGCCCCCGTTCAAGGCCGGGGAGTCCCTGGTCCTGCGGGACAGCATCAACGCCAAGGCGCCGCGCCAAGCCTGGCAGTATCTGGTCGGCCAGCGCCGGGTGCGCCGCGCCCCCACGGTGGCCTACGACACGCCCGACTTCGTGTCTTCGGGGGCCAACTACTTCGATGAGGTGATGGGCTTCATGGGCCACCCCGACCGCTTCGAGTGGAAGCTGGTGGGCAAGCGCGAGATGTACGTCCCATACAACAACAACGAGCTGGTGACGGCGAAGGAGGCCGAGGCCTACGACAAGTTCCACCTCAACGCCGCCAAGCTGCGCTGGGAGCTGCACCGGGTGTGGGAGGTGGAGGCCACGGTGGTGTCGGGCAAGCGCCACGCCGTGCCCAAGCGCCGCTACTACTTCGACGAGGACACCTGGCTGGTGTCTCTGGTGGATGGCTACGACTCGGAAGGCAAGCTGTGGCGCACGTCCATGGTGCCCAACTTCTTCGTGCCCGCCGTGCCGGCGGTGCTGGCCAAGCCGGTCACCATCCACAACCTGCAGGCCGGCACCATGAGCACGGTTCAGGGCCTGTTCCAGGATGAACCCTACCGGGTGGTGCCGCGCAAGAACGAGTCCTTCTTCACCGGCGACGCCGCCGCCGCCGACGCGGACCGGTAGGCGCCACCGCAGGGCTTGCTAGGCGATGCCGTAGCGCCGCAGCCGGTTGGCGATGGCGGTGTGGGAGGTGCCGAGCCGCCGGGCCAGCCGGCGGCTCGACGGGTGCTCCCGGTACAGGCGTTGCAGCAGGTTCTTCTCGAACTCGGCAATGGCCTCGTCCAGGGAGCCCACCTCGCTGTCATCGCCCGCTGCCGGAGTGGCGACCTGGGCGAGCTCCAGGTCTTCCACCTGGATGATGTTGCGCTCGGTCATCGTCACCGCCCGGAAGATGACGTTCTGCAACTGCCGCACATTGCCCACCCACGGATTGCTCAGCATGGCCGCGCAGGCCGCCTGGGACAGGCGCATGGGTGGGCGGGAGGCCTGGGCGCAGGCCCGGCTGAGGAAGGACTGGGCCAGGGGCAGGATGTCGCCCGGGCGCTCGCGCAGGGGCGGAACCTGCAGGTTGAGCACATTGAGGCGGAAGAGCAGATCCTGGCGGAAGTGCCCGCTGCTGACCATGTCTTCGAGTGCCCGGTGGGTGGCGCTGATGATGCGCACGTTCATGCGTACCTCCCGGTCGCCACCGACCCGCCGGAAGCTGCCGTCATTGAGAAAGCGCAGCAGCTTGGCCTGCAGGTAGGGTGACATCTCCCCGATCTCGTCAAGAAACACCGTGCCGCCATCGGCCAGCTCGAGCAGCCCCGGCTTGCCCCCGCGCAGGGCGCCGGTGAAGGCGCCGGCGGCGTAGCCGAAGAGCTCGCTTTCGGCCAGGTTCTCGGGCAGGGCGGCGCAGTTGAGGGCGAAGAAGGGCTGGCTGCGCCGGCTGCTGCCCGCATGACAGGCGTGGGCCAGCAGCTCCTTGCCGGTGCCGGTCTCGCCGGTGATCAGCAGCGGCGCATCCACCATGGCCATGCGGGCCGCGCGTTGCTTGAGCTGTTCGATTGCCGGTGAGGTGCCGAGGATGGCGTCGAAGCCGCCGGCGTCATAGTTCTGCAGGGCGCTCATGCGCTCTCCGATGCGGCTGGGGGCGTGCAGGGTCATCACCGCACCGGCGACCCGGCCGCCGGCTTCATGCAGGGGCATGGTCTCCAGCAGGTAGGGCTCGCCATTGATGGCCACCTCGCATACCGGCAGGTGATAGCCCCCGTCCTCCAGTTCCCGCAGCAGCGCCGGGTTGCCGATCAGGGCCTGCATGGAGGTGCCGATCAGGTGCCCTTCGTCCATACCGCAGGCGGCAACGGCCGCACCGTTGGCCACCACCACGCAGCCCGACTCATCGACGGCAAACACCGGGTCGGGCTGCGAGGCGAGCAGGGCGTCGAGGTACAGGCGCCGCTGGGCCCCGGGCAGCATGCCCACCGGCTCCACCGTGCGCACCCCGGCGACCTCCATCAACTGCTCGCGCAACTCGTCGAGGCTGGCCTGATCGACCGCCGGTGCCTCGATGAAGATGTGGGGCGGATCCACCTCGACCGCCGTTACGTTGAGCCGGCGCCGGGCCAGCTCGGCCAGCACCTCCTGGGCGATCCCGACCCGGTCGGAGAAGAACACGTCGATGCGCATGGCGGTGTGTAGTGAATTCAATACGATGTAACGATAATGATACGTGTTGTCCAGTTAATTGAGAAATAAGGAGAATTTTTCAAAAAGTGGACGTTTTCGGGTGGTTTTGTAACGATATCGTTACGGAGTGCCCGCCGATTGAGCACTTCGGTTTTTCAAGTTGTTGTTTTGTATGTGATTTTCTTGTTGGCACGGGAATCGCTAAGTGTCATTCATTCAAATGACCAATCCGTTTCCCAAGGAGAATCCCATGCATGTCCTCGTCCTCGGCAGTGGCGTCATCGGTACCAGCATCGCCTACTACCTGGCCAAGGCCGGACACCAGGTCACGGTGGTGGACCGCCAGGCCGGCCCGGCGCTGGAAACCAGCTTTGCCAATGCGGGTGAAGTCTCGCCCGGCTATTCCGCCCCCTGGGCCGGCCCCGGCGTGCCGCTCAAGGCCATCAAGTGGATGCTGATGCACCACAGCCCGCTGGTCATCAAGCCCATGCTCGACCCCTCCATGTGGCGCTGGGGCATGGCCATGCTGCGCAACTGCACGGAGTCCGCCTACCAGGTCAACAAGAGCCGCATGGTGCGCGTCGCCGAATACAGCCGCGACTGCCTCAAGCAGCTGCGCGCCGACACTGGCATAGCCTACGACGAGCGCACCCAGGGCACCTTGCAGCTCTTCCGCACCCAGAAGCAGCTCGATGGCATCGGCAAGGATGTGGAGATCCTGCGGCAGTCCGGCGTGCCCTTCCAGGTACTCGACCGGGACGGCTATCTGGCCTACGAGCCGGCCCTGGCCCTGGTCAAGCACAAGTTTGTCGGGGCCCTGCGCCTGCCCGGGGACGAGACCGGCGATTGCCACCTGTTCACCCGCAGGCTGGCCGCCATGGCCGAAGCCCTGGGCGTGCGCTTCCGCTTCGGGGTCAGCATCACCGGCATCGACCATGACGGAACGCGCATCACCGGCATCCGCAGCGACGCCGGCACCCTGAGCGCCGACCAGTACGTGCTGGCCCTCGGCAGCTACTCCACCGCGCTGCTGAAGCCGCTGGGCATCGACATCCCCGTATATCCGGTGAAAGGCTTTTCGATCACCGTGCCCATCACCGATGCGGCCATGGCGCCGGAGTCCACCATCATGGACGAGGCGCACAAGGTGGCCGTCACCCGTCTCGGCGACCGTATCCGGGTAGGCGGCACGGCTCAGCTATCCGGCTTCGATCTGAGCCTCGAATCCGGACGACGCAAGACCCTGGAGTTCGTGGTGTCCGACCTCTTCCCCCGCGGTGGTGACATTTCCCGGGCCGAATTCTGGACCGGCCTGCGCCCCATGACGCCGGACGGCACGCCCATCATCGGCAAGACCCGCTACGACAACCTGACCCTCAGCACCGGACACGGCACCCTGGGCTGGACCATGGCCGCCGGCACCGGCCGCGTGGTGGCGGACATGCTCAGTGGCCGCCGGCCCGAGATTCCGGTGGACGACCTCAGCGTCGCCCGCTACGCCTGAGGCCATCGGAGATCTCCCCTTTTCCCTCAATCTCGCAGCACCCCACACCAATCCATAACGAAGGAGACACACCCATGCAAGTCATCACCACGTCCGACGCCCCCCCCGCCATCGGGCCTTACGCCCAGGCCATCGCCGTCGACGGCTGGCTGTTCACGTCCGGGCAGATCCCCCTCACCGCCAGCGGCGAACTGCTCGCAGGGGATATCGAAGCCCAGACCGAACAGGTGTTCGACAACCTGAGCGCCGTGCTGGCCGCCGCTGGTGCCTCCCTCGGCCAGGTCGTCAAATGCACGGTCTTCGTCAAGGACCTGAATGACTTCGCACGCCTCAACGCCGTGTATGAGCGGCGCTTCGGCGACCACAAGCCGGCCCGCTCGACGGTTGAAGTGGCGCGCCTGCCCCGTGACGTCCAGGTCGAGATCGAAGTCATTGCCCGCCTGGGTTGAGTGAGGGCACTCGACCTCACCCTCTGACCCGGCTGGGCCGGACTGAAAGGAATCTGTCATGACCGATGTCAACACACTGCTTGCCGAAGAAGGCCGTCACGAGGCAAGGGATCTCCACCGTGGCCTGAAGGACAGGCACATCCAGATGATTGCCCTGGGAGGTGCAATCGGCGTTGGCCTGTTCCTGGGCGCGGGACGGGCCATCGCCGTCGCCGGGCCGGGGCTGCTGCTGAGCTACGCCCTGGGTGGCCTGATCATTTTCTTCATCATGCGCGCGCTCGGTGAGCTCCTGCTCTACCGCCCGGTGGCAGGCTCCTTCGCCACCTACGCGGAGGAATTCATCGGCCCCTTCGCCGGCTTCGCCACCGGCTGGTCCTACTGGTTCACCTGGGTGACCATCGGTATGGCCGAGATCACGGCGGTGGCCGTGTATGTCCACTACTGGTTTCCCGACATACCCCAGTGGATACCGGCGCTGGTGACACTCGCCGTGCTGTACTCGGTGAACCGCATCTCGGTGGCGCTGTTCGGCGAGCTGGAGTTCTGGTTCGCGCTGATCAAGGTCGTCACCATCGTGGCAATGATCCTGATCGGCCTGGCCATCATCTTCTTCGACCTGACGCCACTCGGGGCCACCGCCAGCTTCTCCAACCTGTGGCGCCACCAGGGCTTCATGCCCTTTGGCATCCTGGGTGTGGTGATGACACTGCAGATCGTCATGTTCGCCTACCAGGGGGTCGAACTGATCGGCGTCACCGCCGGCGAGGCGCAGAACCCGGAGAAGGTCCTGCCGAGCGCCACCAACAGCATCATCTGGCGCATCCTGGCCTTCTATCTGGGCGCCCTCGTGGTGATGATGGCCCTCGTGCCGTGGAGCGAGCTCAAGCCCGGCGTCAGCCCCTTCGTGTTCGTCTTCGAGCGCATCGGCATCCCCGGCGCGGCGGGGCTGATCAACTTCGTGGTGATCACCGCGGCGGCCTCGTCCTGCAACAGCGGCATCTTCAGCACCGGCCGCATGCTCTACACCCTGGCCCAGTTCCGCCAGGCCCCCCAGGCCTTCGGCAAGGTCAACCGGCACCACCTGCCGGCCAATGCCATCACCTTCTCGGCGGCCCTGATGAGCATCGGCGTGGTGCTCAACTACGTCGTGCCCGAGGAGGTCTTCATCTGGGTCACCAGCATTTCCCTCATCGGCGCCTTGTGGACCTGGTCGATCATCGTCATCGCCCACCTCGGCTACCGCAAGGCCGTGGCTGCCGGGCAGGCCAGGGCGGTGAGCTTCCGCATGCCGGGTGCCCCCTACATGAACTGGGTCGTGGTCGCCTTCATGGTTGCCGTCGGCGCGCTCCTGGCCCTCGACCCCAGTACGCGGATCGCCCTTTATGTGGCCCCGGTGTGGTTCGCCCTGCTCGGAATCGGCTACCGCCTGAGCACGCCCGCCCAGCACGGCGTGCGGCGTCGCGCTGCGTAACCCCCTCAAGCTCAAGGCCCGCCGGCCTGCACCACGGGCCGGCCCTCCAACAACGCCTCTCCTCAAGGACCCTGGCATGACCGATATCCCCCCCATCAAGGCGGGCGCCCTGCTCAGCATCGATCTCGACGCCCTGTGCGACAACTGGCGCAGCCTCCGTGCCCGGCTGGCTGCGGGCGCAGACTGTGCCGCCGTGGTGAAGGCCGACGCCTATGGCCTGGGCGCCGACCGTGTGGCCCCGGCCCTGTATCGTGCCGGCTGTCGCGACTTCTTCGTCGCCCACGTGAACGAGGGCATCGCCCTGCGTCCCGTTCTGCCCGCCGATGCCGCCATCCATGTCCTGCACGGCCCCCACCCCGGTGATGAGCGCGAGTGCGTGCGCCACCGGCTCGTCCCGGTCCTCAACAGCCTGCCCCAGGTGCAGGCCTGGCAGGGTCTCGCCCGGGATCTGGATGCCATGTTGCCGGCCATCCTGCAGGTGGATACCGGAATGGCCCGTCTGGGCCTGGCGTTCGACGAGTTCGAACACCTGACGGCCAGCCCGGACGGCCTGCAGGGTATCGCCCTGAAGTTCCTGATGAGCCATCTGGTGAGTGCCGAGGCGCAGGACTGCGCGGTCAATGGGCTGCAGCTCGAGCGCTTTCAGGCTGCCCGGGCGCGTCTGCCGGGGGTGCGTGGCAGCCTGGCCAATTCGTCGGGGATCTTCCTGGGCGACGCCTATCACTTCGACCTGGTCCGCCCCGGTGCCGCCCTCTACGGGGTGGCCCCCGTGGCCGGGCAGCCCAACCCCTTGCGGCCGGTCATCCGCCTGCAGGGCAAGGTGCTGCAGACCCGCCGCATCGCCGCCGGAACGGCGGTCGGCTACTCCCACACCTGGACGGCGGCACGCCCGTCTCGCATCGCCACCGTGGCGGTCGGTTATGCCGACGGCTACCTGCGCAGTCTGAGCAATGCGGGCGTCGCCCGCTGCGATGGCATCAGCCTGCCCCTGGTCGGCAACATCTCCATGGATACCCTCATCGTGGATATCACCGATCTGCCGGAGGGGCGGATTGGCGAAGGCGACCTGCTCGATCTGGCCGACCCGCTCAACGGCGTGGACGCCATTGCCGCCCGCGCCGGCACCATCGGCTACGAGATCCTGACCAGCCTGGGGCAGCGCTATGCGCGGCGTTACATCGGGGGCGGTGAGGGATAATCGCGGCCTCGTTACCTGTGCCCATTGCCATGCCGGAAGTCTCCACCCTCCCCACGCTATCCCTGTCCACCGCGCAGCTGCTGATCGAAGCCGCGGCCATCCTGGCCTTCGCCCTGTCCGGCCTGCTCGAGTCGGCGCGCAAGCGTCTCGACATCGTCGGCGTGTGCGTGGTGGTTGGCCTGGCGGCCTTTGGCGGCGGCACCCTGCGCGACATCCTCCTCGACCGGCGGCCCTTCTTCTGGGTGTCCCATTCGTCGTGGCTGTGGGTCTTGCTCGGCTTGAGCCTGCTGTCCATGTACTTCATGCGTGGGCGCCACTTCGAGCCCACCGAGCGGGCCATCCAGTGGCCCGACGCCATCGGCCTCGGGCTGTTCACCGCCGGTGGCACCCAGATCGCCCTGGCGGCGGCCATGCCGCCCATCGTGGCGGTACTGATGGGCATGATCACCGCCGTCTTCGGTGGCGTGCTGCGGGACATCGTCTGCAACGAGATCCCCAGCGCCTTCAGTGATCACCGCCCCTATGCGGTGTGCGCCTTCATCGGTGGCTGGTGCGTGGTGCTCGCCAGCAGCCTCGGCTGGCCGGACTGGGTCGGGCTGGTGTTGGGGGCGGGGATCACCTTCAGCCTGCGCGGCCTGGCCCTTATCCTGGACTGGCGCCTGCCCACCTGGCGCGGTGACTGAGGTGCGGAGCGGTGTGGGCCGGCCTCACTGCCAGCCGAAGCGCCGCCCGTACCAGTTTTTCATGCCCTGGGTGAGCCCCATGTAGGCCAGCAGGATGGCAGCCAGCCAGCCAAAGTAAGCGAGTGGCAGGGCCTGCAGCTTGAAATAGGCGGCCAACGGGCCCATCACGATGGTGACTCCGGTGAGCACGACAGCCGCGGTCATGGCGGTGAGGGGCAGGGAGGCACGGCTGTCCACGAAGGGCAGCTTGCGGGTGCGGATAAGGTGCACCACCAGCGTCTGGGACAGCAGCCCCTCGATGAACCAGCCGGACTGGAACAGGGTCTGGGCGGCGGGGGTGGTGGCGTGGAAGACGAACCACATCAGCGCGAAGGTGGCCAGGTCGAAGATCGAGCTCACCGGCCCGAAGCACATCATGAAGCGCCCCAGTCCGTCGGCGTTCCAGTGCTGGGGTCGATTCAGGAACTCCTCGTCCACGTTGTCGAAGGGAATGCCGGTCTGGGAGATGTCGTAGAGCAGGTTCTGCAGCAGCAGGTGCATCGGCAGCATGGGCAGGAAGGGCAGGAAGACGCTGGCCACCAGCACGGAGAAGACGTTGCCGAAGTTGGAGCTGGCGGTCATGCGGATGTACTTGAGCATGTTGGCAAAGGTCTTGCGGCCCTCACGCACGCCGTCGGCGAGCACCAGCAGGCTCTTTTCCAGCAGGATGATGTCGGCCGCCTCCTTGGCGATGTCCACCGCGGTATCCACCGAAATGCCGATGTCGGCGGCGTGCAGGGCCGGGGCGTCGTTGATGCCGTCGCCCATGAAGCCGACCACGTGCCCGTTGCCGCGCAGGGCCCGCACCACCCTTTCCTTGTCGAGGGGGGAGAGCTTGGCGAAGACGGTGGTGGTTTCCACGGCCTTTCCCAGGGCCGCGTCGTCCATGGCGCTCACCTCGGCGCCCTGCAGCAGGCCGGCAACGGCCAGCCCCACTTCGTGGCATACCCGGGCGGTGACCAGCCCGTTGTCACCGGTCAGCACCTTCACCGTCACGCCCTTGTCGCGCAGGGCGAGCAGGGCCGGGGCGGCGCTGTCCTTGGGCGGGTCGAGGAAGGCGATGTAGCCGGCGAGGGTCAGGCCGGCCTCGTCGGCAACGCCGTAGCTGCTCTGGTTTGCCGGCAGGGCCCGGGTGGCCACGCCGACCACGCGCAGGCCGTCGCCGTTCATGGCGTCGGTGAGCTGGCGGATGTGTGCCAGTGCTTCGCCGTCCAGGGGGGCCACCACCTCGCCCCGGCGCACGCTGGTGCAGGCGGCGAGGATCTCCTCGATGGCGCCCTTGCAGATCAGCAGGTGGCCTTCGCGGCGGTCGGCGACGACCACCGACATGCGCCGGCGCTGGAAGTCGAAGGGGATCTCATCCACCTTGAGAAAGCTGGCGGGCAGGTCCAGGGGCTGCAGCTCGTCGCCGCGGGCCAGTACCGCCACGTCGAGGAGGTTCTTCAGCCCGGTCTGGTAGTGGCTGTTGAGCCACGCATATTTGAGGACGTCCAGCGAGTCCCGGCCGTCGATGTCCACATGGCGCTGCAGCACGATGTGGTCCTGGGTCAGGGTGCCGGTCTTGTCGGTGCACAGCACGTCCATGGCGCCGAAGTTCTGGATGGCGTCCAGGCGCTTGACGATCACCTTGCGCCGCGACAGCAGCACCGCGCCCTTGGCCAGGGTCGAGGTGACCACCATCGGCAGCATCTCCGGGGTCAGGCCGATGGCCACCGACATGGCGAAAAGGAAGGCGTCCACCCAGTCGCCCTTGGTGAAGCCGTTGATCAGGAAGACCAGAGGGGTCATCACCGCCATGAAGCGGATCAGCAGCCAGCTGACCTTGTTGACGCCGGCCTGAAAAGCGGTGGGAGCCCGGTCGACCGCCGTCACCCGGGCGGCGAGGGTGCCGAAGTAGCTGCGGGCGCCGGTGGCGATCACCACCCCGGTGGCCGAGCCGCTGAGCACATTGGTGCCCATGAAGGCGATGCTGTCCAGGTCGAGGGGGCTGGCGGGGGCTGGCCCGCGCAGGGCAGCGAACTTCTCCACCGGCAGGGATTCGCCGGTCATCGCCCCCTGGCCGACGTACAGGTCGCGGGCCTTGAGCAGGCGCAGGTCGGCGGGGATCATGTCGCCCGCCGACAGCACCACGATGTCGCCCGGCACCAGCTCGGCCAGGGGCACCTCCACGCAGCGCACGTTGCGCCCGTCTACCACCACGTGGCGGGTGGCCGGGTCGTCGGCCTCGCCGGCGGTTTCCCGGCGCAGCACCGTGGCCCGGCTGCCAACCATGGCCTTGAGGGCGTCCGCAGCGTGGCTGGAGCGTCGTTCCTGCACGAAACGGATCAGCGTCGACAGCACCACCATGCAGCCGATCACCGTTGTCGCCTTGACGTCACCGGAGTACCAGGACATGGCGGCGAGCGCCGACAGCAGCAGGTTGAAGGGATCGATGTAGCAGTGCCAAAGGTGCAGCCACGCGGGCATCGGCTGCTCGTGCTGGACCAGGTTGGCTCCACTATGTTGGCGGATGCGTGCCGCCTGGCGGGCATCGAGGCCGTCCGGATGGCTGTGCAGGCGTGCCAGGAGGGCGTCGGGCGCCTCGCCGGCGGCGGCGGTCAGGGTGTGGGCCAGATCCACCGGTACCCCCTTGCTCACCGGGGCGTGACGGAAGGCCTCGAAGCTGAAGTGGCGCAGGAACAGCCGCGCCGTGCGCCGCCTGTGCAGGTGGGCGACGAAGTGGGCGTGGAGTGGCGAGAGTTTCATGGGGGCAAGCCGGTGGTGAGCCAAGAGTTTATGCCGATCACGTGTCCGCTTCCGTCTCCCTGTGCTTGCGGCCCCGGGCGGGCTTCATTCGCTGCCGAAGCGGCTGGGCGGCACACCCAGGGCCCGGGCAAACATGGCCGAAAAGGCGGCCTGGCTGGCGTAGCCCACGGCGGCGGCAACCTGCGCCATGGGCACCCCGCGGGAGATCTCGTCCACCGCCTTGGCCAGGCGTAGCTGCTGGCGCCAGGCACCGAAGCTGGTGTCGAGCTCGGACTTGAACAGACGTGCCAGCGTGCGCTCGCTGGCGCCCACCTGTTCGGCCCATTCGGCCAGCCCGCGGTTGTCGGCCGGGTCGGCCATGAGCGCGTCGCAGAGGGCCTTGAGGCGCCGGTCGTCGGGCAGGGGCAGGCCCAGGGAGAGGGGTCGGGCGATGCGCATCTCCTCCAGGGCGAGCTGCATCATCAGATGGTGGCGGGCATCGCCGCGGCCCTCGGCAATGGCTTCGCCCAGGCTGCGCAGCAGGGGCGACACGTCCACCACAGTGCAGGCATCCAGGGGCAGCGGGGCGGCGGCGGAGGCGACGTAGAGGGTGCGCAGTTCGACGGCGCCCAGCACGGCTACGTCATGATCTATCTCCGGCGGGATCCACACCGCCCGGTTGGGCGGCACGATCCAGGCCATGCCGGCCGCGCAGATGCGGATGGCGCCGCGGACCGGGTAGGCCAGCTGGGCCCAGGGGTGACGGTGGGGCGGCACGATCACGTCCGGGGGCAGGCTGCGGACGTTGACGGTCACCGGCTCGTCGATGGAGGGCGCCCGGCGGGGCAGGGGGTCGAAGGATCGGGGGGGCGCCTTCTGCGGCATGTTTAAGCAAATCTCTGTCGGTTTGTCGAAATACAGCCATCCGGAGCCGCGCTAGTATCAGACTGTTTTCCGGCCGGTTCAATACAACAACGCGGCAGGCCGGGCCGACGATGCTGCCACGGAGAGCTTCAACATGACCGCCCAAGCCAGCCTTGCCCCCCCTCGGCAGGACGCTTACGTGATCGCCCTGGTGGGCTTTGCCCACGGGGTGTCACACTTCTTCCATCTGCTGCTGCCGCCGCTCTTTCCGTGGCTGATGCCCGAGTTCGGCCTGGATTTCGTGGGCATCGGCAGCACCATGACGGTCTTCTTCCTGGTCTCCGGTGTGGGCCAGGCCCTGTCGGGGCTGGCGGTGGACCGCTTCGGGCCGGTGCGGGTGCTGGCTGCGGGCATCAGTTGCTTTGTCGCCGCCGGCGCCTTGCTGTCCCAGGCGGGTTCCTTTGCCACCCTGCTGGTGGTGGCGGCCCTGGCGGGGCTGGGCAACAGCGTCTTCCATCCCTGTGATTTCACCATCCTCAACCGCAACGTGTCGGCGCCGCGGCTGGGCCATGCCTTCTCGGTGCATGGCCTGTCGGGCAACCTGGGCTGGGCGCTGGCGCCGGTGTTCATGACCGGCATCGCCGCCCATTCCGGCTGGCGGGTCGCGGCGCTGGCGGCGGGGCTGCTGGCGGTGCCGGCGCTGGCCCTGATCATCTTCGGCCGCCATCACCTGGTGGACGAGAGCCGCCCCACCGCCGCGACGGGGCAGCCGGTGAGCACCCTGGATATCCTCAAGGTGGGCCCGGTGTGGATGTGCTTCACCTTCTTCTTCCTGCTCACCATGGCCTTCGGGGCCTTCCAGAACTTCGGTGCGCCGCTGATGAAGGGGCTCTACGACATGTCGGTGGCGGCCTCGGCGGCCACCTTGTCCACCTACCTGCTCGGTGGCGCGGCCGGCATCCTGGTGGGCGGCTTTCTGGCCCGCTCGGCCCGCCAGGACCGCATCATCGCCAGCGCCCTGGGGGCGGCGGCGGTGGCCGTGCTGTTGCTGGCCAGCGGCTGGATACCGTCTGCTGCGGTGGTGGCCCTGATGGCGGGCATCGGCTTTCTGACCGGGCTGGCCGGCCCCTCCCGTGATCTGCTGGTGCGCCGTGCGGCCACCGCCCGCTTCGGTCAGGCCGCCTTCGGGCGGGTGTATGGCTTTGTCTATTCGGGCCTCGACACCGGCCTGGCCCTGGCGCCGCTGGTGTTCGGTGGGCTCATGGACGCGGGGAGCTTTACCACCGTGCTGGTCGGCATCGCCCTGCTGCAGGCGGCGGCCATCGGTACGGCGATGAGCGTGGAGCGGGCGTAGGCCGGCGACACCTCTATGTGGGAGCGACTGAAGTCGCCCCTACGGTGGTCCTGCAGCGGGGCCTGATCGGCCCTCAGTCGCCGCTCTGGGCGGGCTTGGCGAGGGCGGTGGCGACGCTGCGGGAGACGCTCTCGATGTGCTCCCGGGCGGCCCGGTTGGCGGCTTCCGGCTGCCGGGCGACGATGGCGTCGATGACGCTGTGGTGTTCGTCCGCCACCAGCCCCAGGTGGGCCTGGAAGCCGCAGGTCTGCACGATGAAAAAATCCGACAGTTCGAAGTTGGCCAGCTGCCGGCTGCACAGCAGGGGTGACTTTGCCATGGCGTGGAGCTGGGTGTGGAAGTCCACGTTGAGCCGCCGGTATTCGTCGGCGTTGGCGCTCCGGCTGGCGTCGAGGGCGTGGATCTGGTCGTTGATGAGGCGCAGGCGGCTGATGTCGGCGGCGCTGGCCCGGCTGGCGGCAAGCTCGGCGATCAGGCCTTCGGTGAGTGCGAACATGCGGTAGAAATCCTGGATCGCCTCGGCCGTCGGGGTGACCACCTCGCAGCCGACCTGGGCGGTGATGGTGACGAAGCCCCGCTCCTGCAGGCGATACAGCGCGGTCATGATGGGGTGCCGGCTGACGCCCATCTCTTCACCGATCTCCTTGACCAGGATGCGGTCGCCAAAGCGGTACTGGCAGGCGAACAGCCGTTCGAGGATCTCCTGGTAGATGTAGTTCTTCTTGGCCATGGGACGGGGTTTCCGGGGGGGGGCTGAGGTTGGACTGCGGGCGGATGGTATCACCCTCGCCGGGGAGGACTGGCGGGGGAGAGGGGACGGCCGCGCGTGTTGGCAGAGCGCTGCATCTTTAACTTGCATGCTAGCATGCAAGCGCTGTAGAGTGTGCTTCCATCAAGGCTGCACAGCATCAAGACCCGCACGCCCGCCACCCGCAGCGAGGAGACACCCAGCGTGGAAAACAACACCGATTTCGATACCGACGTTCTGATCATCGGCTCCGGCCCCACTGGCGGCACGGCCGCCCTGGCCCTGGCCAGCCAGGGCGTGCGCGTCCATCTCGTGTCACGCACCAATTGGCTGGCCGACACCCCGCGGGCCCACATCACCAACCAGCGCACCATGGAAGTGCTGCGCGACCTGGGCATCGAGGACGAGGCCATCAAGTACGCCACGCCCTGGGAGCAGATGGGGGACACCCTGTTCACCACCAGCCTGGCCGGCGAGGAGCTGGTGCGCCTGCGCACCTGGGGCACCGGCGACGAGCGCAAGGGCGATTACCTCCAGGGGAGTCCCTGCGGACTGCAGGACATTCCCCAGCCGCTGATCGAGCCAGTGATCTTCAAGAATGCGGCCGAGCGTGGCGCGCACTTCTCCTTCAACACCGAATATCTGTCCCACCGGCAGGATGGGGAGGGCGTCACCGCCCACCTCCGGGACCGCCTCAGCGGGCGCGAATACACCCTGCGGGCGCGCTACCTGATCGGTGCCGACGGGGCCAAGTCGAAGGTGGTGGATGAGCTGGGCCTGAACATCGAGGGCCATCTGGCTCGGGCAGGCACGGTGTATGTGATCTTCAAGGCCGACCTGAGCCGCTATGTGGCGCACCGCCCGAGCATCCTGCACTGGATCGTCACGCCGAGCGCCAGCTTCGGCGAGATCGGGATGGGCCTGCTGCGGGCTGTGCGCCCCTGGGACGGCTGGATTGCCGGCTGGGGTTTCGACATCTCGAAAGGCGAGCCCGATCTCGATCCCGCGCTGCTGCTCGACCGTATCCGCACCCTGGTGGGCGACCCGGCGCTGGAGGTGGAGATCGAGCGCACCTCGGTGTGGTACGTGAACCAGGCCTATGCCACCGAGTACGGCCGGGGGCGCGTGTTCTGTGGCGGAGACGCGGTGCACCGTCACCCCCCGTCCAGCGGCCTGGGCCTCAACACCTGCGTGCAGGACGCCTTCAACCTGGCCTGGAAGCTCGCCTACGTCATCAAGGGCTACGCCGGCCCCGGCCTGCTCGACAGCTACAGTGCCGAGCGGGCGCCGGTGGGCCGGCAGATCGTGACCCGGGCCAACCAGTCGCGCCTCGACTACGCGCCCCTCAAGGCCGCCTTCCGCGTCGAAGGGGCTGACAATCCGGTGGCGGCGGGCATCGCCCGTTTCAAGGACCCGGGGCCCGAAGGCGTGGCGGCACGGCAGGCCGTGGATGCGGCGCTGACGCTGAAAAACACGGAGTTCAACGCCCAGGGCGTGGAGATGAACCAGCGCTACGTGTCCCGGGCCGTGCTGCCCGACCCCGCCGCCGGCGAGGAGGTGTGGCGGCGCGACCCGCAGCTCTACCTCCAGCCCACTACCCGCCCGGGGGCCAAGATCCCCCACGCCTGGCTGGTGGACCGGCGCGGCATCCGCGTATCGACCCTGGACGTGACCGGCAAGGGCGGCTTCTCGGTGGTCACCGGCCTGGCCGGTGGGGCCTGGGCCGAGGCCGTCCGCGGGCTGGATCAGCCCTGGCTGCGCGCAGTGGTCATCGGCCAGCCGGGGGCGGCCGATGCCTACTGCAGCTGGCAGCGCATCCGCGAGATCCCTGAGGCCGGCGCCCTGCTGGTGCGCCCCGACGGCTATGTGGCCTGGCGCCACACCGGGTCGGTGGCCGACGCGGCCGAGGCCCGCCGGCTGCTGGTGACGGCGCTCGGCGCCGTGCTCGACTGGCCCCTGGCCTAGCATCAAGCGCCAGCCCCTTTTTCACGCAACACCCCAACCACCACAAGAACAGAGGAGACACCATGAACATGCGCCACTTCCGCAAGCCCGTCCTGGCTGCTGCCCTGGCCCTGGCCGCCAGTCAGGCCTGGGCCGACATCAACGTCGGCGTCATCTTTTCCCTGACCGGGCCGGCCGCCTCGCTGGGCCTGGAAACCCGGAAATCCATCGAGCTGATGCCGAAGATGATCGGCAAGGAGAAGGTCAATTACATCGTCCTCGACGACGCCACCGACCCCACCAACGCGGTCAAGAACGCCCGCAAGCTGGCGGGTGAGGACAACGTGGACGTGTTCTTCGGGCCCAACCTGATCACCTCCGGCCTGGCCATTGCCGACGTAGCCAACGAAAAGAAGGTGCCCCTGCTGTCCCAGGCGCCCATCGTGGTGCCCCCGGAGAAGCACAAATGGGCTTTCCGCGTGGAGCCCCTGGCCGACGTGATGGTGGGTCGGGTGGTGGCCGACATGAAGGAGCGCGGCGTGAAGACGGTGGCCTTCATCGGCTTTGCCGACTCGTGGGGCGAGTTGCTGCTCAAGGGCCTGACCAGGACGGCTGAGGCCGCCGGCATCCGCATCGTCGCCACCGAGCGCTTCGGGCGCACCGACAACAGCGTTACCGCCCAGGCCCTGAAGCTGGTGGCGGCGAAGCCCGAGGCGGTGTTCGTCGGCGGCTCCGGCACCCCGGCGGTGATGCCCCACACCGCCCTGCGCGACCGCGGCTACGCCGGCCCGATCTATCACTCGCATGCGGTGGCCAACAAGGAGTTCCTGCGGGTTGGCGGCAAGGCCGTGGAGGGCGCCCGCCTGGCCGTGGCGCCGGTGCTGGTGGCCGAGCAGCTGCCCGACACTCACCCCAACAAGCAGGCCGGGCTGGCCTTCGACAAGGCCCTCGAGGCCAAGTACGGCGCCGAGGCCCGTTCCAGCTTTGCCGGTGCCTCGTGGGATGGCTGGCTGATCCTCGAGGGCGCCCTCACCACTGCCCTGAAGACTGCCAAGCCGGGCACCCCCGAGTTCCGCGAGGCGGTGCGCAATGCGCTGGAGAAGACCACCAAGGTCGTCGGTGCCAACGGCACCTACACCATGAGCGCAGAAGACCACGGGGGCTACGATCCCAAGTCCGCCGTGCTGATCGAGGTGGCGGCGGGCAAGTGGAAACTCGTGAAATAAACGAGCTGCCCGTGCGCCCCTGAGCGCACCCCCGGGCATGCACGCTCCGCGCGTGCACGCCCCGAGCAATGGACCCCTCAAGCCGGGCCCCGACAGCAAGCAGTCTGTCGCGGGCCCGGTGATTCGTTCACGGCCCCGCTTCCTCCTCTCTGCCGGTGTGCCGTGCTGCACTGCAGCTTTACGTTTTTGTCACCCTGACGGGCCCGGCGGACGAATCCGTCAGGCCGGGGGCTGCGGCCAATCTGCCGGTTTTTCCTCTTTTCCCTTTTGCGACAAGCCCTTGCCCAACATGGCACGAGGGCTGCATTAGTCATTCTTGTGGGCTCATCAGAATCATTGATTCGAAGCCCGCCTGAACCAAAACGTACAGCTCGGGGAGAGAGACCGCCATGCCACACACCGTAAGCATCGAAGATACCGGCGAACGCTATGCGTGCTCCAGCGAGGAGTCGCTGCTGACCGCCATGGCCCGGATGGGCAAGCGCGGGATTCCGGTGGGCTGCCGGGGTGGTGGCTGCGGGGTGTGCAAGGTCGAGGTGCTGGCCGGGGATTTCGAGACCCGGGTGATGAGCCGCGATCACGTCAGCGATGACGACCGGGCCCACGGCCGTCTGCTGGCCTGTCGGGTGTATCCGGCCAGCGACCTGTCCCTGAAGGTGATCGGCAAGTTGCACAAGAACGTCTGCGGGTCGGCGGCTGGCCGCTGAGCCCGGGGCGGGACATTCCATCAAGAACGAAAGAGGAGACGAAACATGGCATTGACAGGTGTTCTGCGCCCGGGCCACGCCCAGGTGCGCGTGCTGGATCTGAACGAAGCGGTGCGCTTCTACCGGGACGTGCTGGGCCTGGTGGAGACCGGCCGCGACGCCCAGGGGCGCGTGTATTTCAAGTGCTGGGACGAGCGTGACCACAACAGCTACGTGATCCGCGAGTCCGACCGGGCCGGGCTGGATTTCTTCGGTTTCCGGGTGCTCGACACGGCGACCCTCGACAAGCTGGAGTCCGACTTGCAGGCCTATGGCCTTGCCACCGAACGCATCCCAGCCGGGGAGATGCTGGCCACCGGCGAGCGGGTGCGCTTCACCCTGCCGTCCGGCCATGTGATGGAGCTCTATGCCGAGAAGGACAAGGTGGGCAACGGCATTCCGCTGGTCAACCCGGCCCCCTGGAGCAAGGCCCGGGACAACGGTATCGCCCCGATCCGCCTCGACCACGCGCTGCTCTACGGCCCCAACGTGGCCCAGGTGCACAAGATTTTCACCGAGGTGCTGGGCTTCTACCTGGTGGAGCGGGTGCTCACCCCCGATGGCAATGCCAACGCCGCCATCTGGCTGTCCTGTGGCCAGAAGGTGCACGACATCGCCTTCGCCGAGTATCCCGAGCCGGGCAAGCTGCACCACTGCTCCTTCCTGATGGAGAGCTGGGACCAGGTGCTGCGCGCCGGCGACATCATGTCCATGAACCAGGTGGCGGTGGACATCGGCCCGACCCGCCACGGTGTGACCCGCGGCTGCACCATCTACGCCTGGGACCCGTCCGGCAACCGCTTCGAGACCTTCTTCGGCGGCCATCTGCCTTACCCCGACTACGAGACCATGACCTGGACCTTCGACAACTTCGGCCAGGGCCTGGACTACCCCCAGCGCAAGCTCCACGAAACCTTCCTTACCGTGGTGAGCTGAGGCCGGCATGGACACCAGCCGCCGCTTCGTGCGCCTGTCGGGGGAGCGCCCCAACGGCTTCGTCGAGTTCGAGTTCGCCATCGGCGAGCCGGAGATCTTCGTCGAGATGATCCTCGGCCGGGAGGCCTTCACCGAGTTCTGCACCGCCAACCGGGTCGAGATGCTGCCCCCCCGGGACGACGACGCCCCCCAGGGCGACTGGGACTGGCGCCTCGCCGACGCCACCCACACCCGCTTCAGATAATTCCCACAGGAGACACCCCTCATGCAGATCGACCTCCGCACGGTCGCCATCGAGCCCCAGCGCCAGGCCTTCGACCACCTGGTGCGGCGCTTCGGCAACAAGCCCGCCTCCCGCTACCAGGAAGGCAGCTACGACATCCAGGCCGCCGAGAACCTGCACTACCGCCCCACCTGGGACCCGGACCACCAGCTCTACGACGCCAGCCTGACCCGCATCGTGATGGCCGACTGGTACGCCCTGAAGGACCCGCGCCAGTTCTACTACAGCACCTACACCCTGACCCGCGCCCGCCAGCAGGAGAACGCCGAAGCCAACTTCAGCTTCGTCGAGAGCCGCGGCCTGGCCGACATGCTGCCCGAGGCCCTGCGTGCCACCACCCTCGCGGTGCTGCTGCCCCTGCGCCACGCCGCCTGGGGGGCCAACCAGAACAACACCTTCGTCTGCGGTTACGGCTACGGCGTGGTGTTCACCCAGCCCTGCATGTACCACGCCATGGACAACCTGGGCATCGCCCAGTACCTGTCGCGCCTTGGCCTGCTGCTGGGCGACACCGAGGCCCTGGACGCCGCCAAGCGTGACTGGATGGACAGCCCCGCCTGGCAGCCCCTGCGCCGCTACGTGGAAGACTGCATGGCCTGCCGCGACCCCTTCGAGCTCTTCGTGGCCCAGAACCTGGCCCTGGACGGCCTGCTGTACCCGCTGATCTACGAGCGCATCGTGGACCAGCACCTGTCGGTGCAGGGCGGCTCGGCGGTGGCCATGCTGACCCAGTTCATGAGCGACTGGTTCGACGAGACCCGCAAGTGGATCGACGCGGTGATCAAGGTGGCGGCGGCGGAATCCGACGCCAACCGCGCGCTGCTCGAAGGCTGGACCCGCCACTGGAGCGCCCGTGCCGCCTCGGCCCTGCTCCCGGTGGCCGAGCTGGCCCTGGGCGCCCAGGCCGACGAGGCCATGGCCGAGCAGCTGGCCGCATTCAAGGCCCGCGCCGCCAAGGCCGGCCTCACCCTCTGAAGGAACGCCATGTCCACCGTATTCATTGCCCTGCAAGCCAACGAAGAGACCCGCCCGATCATCGAGGCCATCGAGATCGACAACCCGGCGGCGGTGGTGAACCGCCAGCCCGCCATGGTCAAGATCGACGCCGAAGGCTCGCTGGTGATCCGCAAGGCCACCATTGAAGAGCAGCTCGGCCGCAGCTTCGACCTGCAGGAGCTGCACATCAACCTGATCACCCTGACCGGCCACGTCGAAGAAGACGACGACAGCCTGACCCTGAGCTGGAACAGCTGAAAGAGGAGACCACCATGGACATGAAAGTCGCCAAGAAGAAACTCGGCCTCAAGGAAAAGTACCGCACCATGACCCGCGACCTGGGCTGGGAGCCGAGCTACCACAGCAAGGACGAGCTCTTTCCGTATGTGGGCTACGAGGGCATCAAGATCCACGACTGGGACAAGTGGGAAGACCCCTTCCGCCTGACCATGGACGCCTACTGGAAGTACCAGGCCGAGAAGGAGCGCAAGTTCTACGCCATCATCGACGCCCACGCCCAGAACAACGGCCACCTCAACCTCACCGACGCCCGCTACCTGTCGGCCCTCAAGATCTTCCTGCAGGCCATCAGCCCGGGTGAATATGCCGCCCACCGGGGCTTTGCCCGGGTCGGCCGCGAGTTTCCCGGCGTCGGCCCCCAGGTGGCGTGCCAGATGCAGGCCATCGACGAGATCCGTCACGCCCAGACGCAGGTCCACGCGATGTCCAACTACAACCGTTACTACAACGGTTTCCATGCCTTCGCCGACCAGCGCGACCGCATCTGGTACACCTCGGTGGCCCGCTCCTTCTTCGACGACTCCATGTCGGCGGGGCCCTTCGAGTTCATGATCGCCATCGGCTTCAGCTTCGAGTACGTGCTGACCAACCTGCTGTTCGTGCCCTTCATGTCGGGTGCGGCCTACAACGGCGACATGGCCACCGTCACCTTCGGCTTCTCGGCCCAGTCGGACGAAGCCCGCCACATGACCCTGGGCCTGGAGGTGATCAAGTTCATCCTCGAGCAGGACCCGGACAACCTGCCCATCGTCCAGAACTGGATCGACAAGTGGTTCTGGCGCGGCTTCCGGGTGCTCGGCCTGGTGAGCACGATGATGGACTACATGCTGCCCAAGCGCGTCATGTCCTGGCGCGAGGCCTGGGAGATCTACGGCGTCGAGAACGGGGGCGCCCTGTTCAAGGACCTGGCCCGCTACGGCATCACGCCGCCCAAGGGCTGGGATGACGCCGGCAAAGCCATCGACCACATGTCCCACCAGTTCATGCTGGGCCTGTACCAGTGGAGCTTCGGCACCGCCTTCCATGCCTGGATCCCCTCGGACGACGACATGCGCTGGTTGTCTGCCAAATACCCGGACACCTTCGACACCTACTACCGCCCGCGCTGGGAACACATCAAGAAGATGGCCGCCGCCGGCACGCCCTTCAAGAACTACGGCCTCGCCAAGCTGTGCCAGACCTGCCAGCTGCCCTGCGTGTTCACCGAGCCCGACGACCCGACCCTGACCTGCCACCGGGAGACCGACTACAAGGAGCACAAGTACCACTTCTGCTCCGACGGCTGCCAGCACGTCTTCGAGAACGAGCCCGAGAAGTACATCCAGGCTTGGCTGCCCATGCCCCAGCTCTTCCAGGACCCGGTGAACGGTGACCTGGGCGAGTGGATGAAGTGGGTCAGCCTGCTCGACGGCAAGGACAACGGCGACTACGCCGACTCCGAAGACAAGAAGAACTTCGAAGTCTGGCGCGGCCTGGCCACCACCAACCAGTAATAGCGGCGGGCGGCCTGCAGAGGGCGACCGGTGGGGGCGACTTCAGTCGCCCACGGACTTCGATCAACGCCATGCCGGTGATTTGCGTGCGGATGGGCGACTGAAGTCGCCCCTGCAGTCGCCCCTGCACGCCCCCGATCCGCCGCAAGACATAAAAAATCAGGAGACTCAAAATGGCTGTAGCTGCAATCAAGGATTACATCGCCACGCCCCGTGACCGCGTGGAGAACTTTCACGGCAAGCAGCTCGTTTATGTGAGCTGGGACCGCCACCTGCTGTTTGCCGCCCCCTTCCTGCTGTGCCTGCCGCCGGAGACGCCTTTTGCCGAGCTGGTGAAGGGGCCCCTCAGCATGCTCGTCCAGCCCGACCCCGACGCCGCCGCCATCGACTGGACGGCGGTGGAGTGGCTCAAGTCCAACCAGCCCTGGACCCCGGACTTCGACGCCAGCCTGGCCGCCAACGGCATTGGCCACAAGGACCAGATCCGCTTCCGCACCCCGGGTCTCAACAGCCTGGCCCCGGCTGCCTGAGGGAAGCGCCATGAGCTATGAGCTGACCATCGAGCCCCTCGGCCAGACCATCGAGATCGAGGAGGGGCAGACCATTCTCGACGCGGCCCTGCGCGCCGGCATCTACCTGCCCCACGCCTGCTGTCACGGCCTGTGCGCCACCTGCAAGGTGCAGGTGAGTGACGGCGAGATCGAGCACGGCGAGGCCTCGAGCTTTGCCCTGATGGATTTCGAGCGGGACGAGGGCAAGTGCCTGGCCTGCTGCGCTACTGCCCAGGGCGACTTGGTGATCGAGGCCGAGATCGAGGAAGACCCGGACGCAGAGAACCTGCCCGTGCGGGATTTCGATGGCACGGTGAGCCGCATCGAAACCCTCACCCCCACCATCAAGGGGGTGTGGATCAAGCTGGACACGCCCATGCGCTTCCAGGCCGGCCAGTACGTGAACCTGGAGCTGCCGGGCGGCATCGGCAGCCGCGCCTTCTCCGTCGCCAGCCCGCCCTCGGCCGACGGCGAGATGGAGCTCAACATCCGCATCGTGCCGGGTGGGCAGGGCACGACCTACGTGCACGAAAAGCTCCAGGCCGGCGACCGCATCCGCATCGCCGGGCCCTATGGCCGCTTCTTCGTGAAGAAGTCGGCCGAGGTGCCGGTGGTCTTCATGGCCGGGGGCTCCGGTCTGTCCAGCCCGCGCTCGATGATCCTGGACCTGCTGGACGAGGGCTTCGACAAGCCCATCACCCTGGTCTACGGTCAGCGCAGCCGGGCCGAGCTGTATTACCACGACGAGTTTGTGGCCCTGGCCGGGCAGCATCCCAACTTCCGTTACGTGCCGGCCCTCTCCCACGAGCCGGAGGAGTCGGGCTGGGAGGGCTTCCGGGGCTTTGTCCATGACGCCGCCAAGGCCGCCTTCGACAACGACTTCCGTGGTCATAAGGCCTACCTGTGCGGCCCGCCGCTGATGATCGAGGCCTGCATCACCACCCTCATGCAGGGGCGGCTGTTCGAGCGCGACATCTACACCGAGAAGTTCATCTCGGCGGCGGATGCCCAGCAGGTGCGCAGCCCACTGTTCAAGGCGATCTGAGACGCTTCGTCACGCTTCCGGCATTAAAAAACGGGGCGGCCATCGGGCCGCCTTGTTTTTGGTATCGTGGGCGACCAGGCCCGACGGGGAGGCGCGGAGCGAATGTTTCAAGAACCGTGTTGTGTGATGCCATGAGGGTGACCGGCCGGATTGCCGGTGTGGCCCTCGTCCTGCTGCATGCGGCGGCGGCCCAGGCGGCGACATCCTCCGATCCAGAGCTGGAGCGGGCCTTCTGGCAGGCGCCCGGCTGGCCGGCGCTGGAGCGCTACGCGGCGTCGCTGGGGCAAGCCCACCCTGGGATTCCGCCGCAGGGGCCGTGGCCCAGGGACGAAGGGCTCGAGCGGATGAAAGCCCGTCTGGCGCAGGGGCTGAAGGGCCCCAGGCCTTTGCCCTATGCCGACTGGGCGCAGCTCAAGCGCAAGGCCGCGCTGGATCTCGAGCTGGACAAGAGTGGGCGGCAGGCACAGGGCGGGGAGATATCGCCAGGCGCCCTGCGCGCGCAGGGCATTGCCGACGAGCTGCAGCGGGCGCTCGGCCTGTGGGGCCCCCTGCACGACGCGATCTCCGCCGACGGTGGTGCCGCGCGGGTCATCAGGTTGGTCCGGGCGCTGACCTTTCCCGATGTCACCCCGTCGCTGTTCCGCAGCGAGGCGGAGATCGCACCGCCGGGCGCGACGGCCGAGGAGGTCAGCGGTCGCTTCGACATTGTCTTCCGGCAGCAGCTCACGCCGCGCCCCCGCCCGGGGCCGGCCGCACAGGAGGGCGGCTCGGCGGGGCTGTACGACATGCTCGCCCGAACGCAGTCGCTGGTGCGGGCGGTGCCGCGCGTGAGCCTGTTTCGGGATGGCCGGCTGAGCGTGGACAAGAGCCCGCTCCGCCATACGGAAACCCTGTGGCGCGAAGTCGATGAGCCGATGTGCGCCGGCTGGGTTCCGGGCTTCAGCCATGGCGACGCCGACGCCGCGATCTGGCGCTTCTTCGATACCCAGTTTCCCGGCGGCGGGCGCCAGCAGCAACGCCTCAAGCACACGCCCGCCGGCAGCCTGTACGCCTTCCACGCAAACCGGGATATGCCGGCCGGCCCGGCGACACGCAATGAAGTGCCGATGAAGCTCGACCGTCGGAGCACCGGCTTTGTGCGGGGTGTGTACCTCCTCTACGACCTGGATCGCGACGGCATCCCGGACATCGCCGCCTGGGAAGGGCAGGGCAAGGGGCCCGGCCATCTGGATGGCCCGTCCGTCACCGACGACCGCTGGTATCGCCTGGTGCTGGTGAATATCCAGGGTGCGTGGAAGGTGCTGGGGAGTGATTCGTTCAGCTACGGCTGCGGCTGCTGACCCCGGCCCCGCTCCGGTGGGACCGGTCGGGCTGAGCCCCAAAAAAAAAGCGGCCCGAAGGCCGCTTGAAACAACGCTACAACAGGGTTCTTTACGCGCTTACTTCTTGCGTGCCGGAGGCACGTCGGTGCAGCTGCCGTGGGCCACTTCGGCGGCCATGCCGACGGTTTCGCCCAGGGTGGGGTGGGGGTGGATGGTCTTGCCGATATCGACTGCGTCGGCGCCCATCTCGATGGCCAGGCACACTTCGCCGATCATGTCGCCGGCGGACGGGCCGACGATGGTGCCGCCGATGACCCGGTGGGTTTCGGCATCGAAGATCAGCTTGGTGAAGCCGTAGTCGGCGCCGTTGGCGATGGCGCGGCCGCTGGCAGCCCACGGGAACTTGGCGGTTTCCACCTTCTTGCCTTCGGCTTTGGCCTGGGCTTCGGTGTAGCCAACCCATGCCACCTCGGGGTGGGTATAGGCGACGCCCGGGATCACGGTGGCGTCAAATGCTGCCTTGTGGCCGGCAGCGACTTCGGCCGCCACGTGGGCTTCATGCACTGCCTTGTGGGCAAGCATGGGTTGGCCGACAACGTCGCCGATGGCGAAGATGTTGGGCACGTTGGTGCGCATCTGGGCATCGACGGGGATGAAGCCGCGGTCGGTGACGATCACGCCGGCCTTGTCGGCGCCGATCTTCTTGCCGTTGGGCGCACGGCCTGCCGACTGCAGGATCATGTCGTACT
This sequence comes from Zoogloea sp., assembly GCF_023150065.1. Lineage (GTDB taxonomy): Bacteria > Pseudomonadota > Gammaproteobacteria > Burkholderiales > Rhodocyclaceae > Zoogloea. The sequence goes on along the minus strand of NZ_JAKLLN010000015.1, from coordinate 94,471 downwards.
TGACGGGCTCGGTGGGGGCACCTTCGCCTTCGAAGGTCACGTAGAGGCCGTCTTCCCGGGCATCCACGCCGACCGTCTTGGTCTTCAGCATGATCTTGTCGAAGCGGTGGGTGTTCTGCTTCTCCCACACCTTCACAGCGTCCCGGTCGGGGCCCTGCATCAGGCCGTCCATCATCTCCACCACATCGACGCGGGCGCCGAGGGAGGAATAGACAGTGGCCATTTCGAGGCCGATGATGCCGCCGCCGATGACCAGCAGCTTGCCGGGCACGAAGCGCAGCTCCAGCGCGCCGGTGGAGTCGACGATGCGCGGGTCACGCGGGATGAAGGGCAGATGCACGGCGGCAGAGCCGGCGGCGATGATGGCCTGCTTGAACTTCACCACCTTCTTGGCGCCGGTCTTGTCCTGGCTGGTGCCGGTGGTTTCTTCGACTTCGATGTGATTCGGGTCGAGGAAGTGACCGTAGCCGCGGATGATGTCCACCTTGCGGCCCTTGGCCATGCCGGCCAGACCACCGGTGAGCTTGCCGACGACCTTTTCCTTGTGGGCGCGCAGCACGTCCACGTCGACGGTGGGCTTGGCGAAGCTGACGCCGGCGGCGCCCATGTGCTCCGCCTCATCCATTACCGCGGCCACGTGCAGCAGGGCCTTGGAGGGGATGCAGCCGACGTTGAGGCACACGCCGCCGAGGGTGGCGTAGCGCTCGATGATGGCGGTCTTGAGACCCAGGTCGGCGGCACGGAAGGCGGCGGAGTAGCCGCCGGGGCCGGCGCCGAGCACGACCATGTCGTACTCCACGTCGGCAGCGCCACCGTGGCTGGCGGCGGCCGGCGCCGCCACCGGCGCAGCGGCAGGGGCAGCAGCCGGGGCTGCCGCAGCGGCCGGAGCCGGGCTGGCGCCCGCACCCTCGGTTTCAACCACGATCAGCACCTTGCCTTCGCCAACGCGGTCACCCAGCGCAACCTTGACTTCCTTGATGATGCCGGTGGCCGACGAGGGCACATCCATGGTGGCCTTGTCGGATTCGAGCGTGGCAATGGCGTCTTCGGCCTTGATGCTGTCGCCGACCTTCACGAACAGCTCGATGACGGGCACGTCGGAAAAATCGCCGATGTCCGGAACCTTGACTTCTACGAGGCTCATGGCGATCTCCTTAGAGCATGACCCGACGGAAGTCGGCCAGCAGTTGGGCGAGGTACACGTTGAAGCGGGTCGCCAGGGCGCCGTCGATCACGCGGTGGTCGGCTGTGAGCGACATGGGCAGGGTGAGGCGCGGCACAAACTGCTTGCCGTCCCAAACCGGCTTCATCACCGACTTGTTGACGCCCAGGATGGCCACTTCCGGCGCATTGACGATGGGGGCGAAGTAGGTGCCACCGATGCCGCCAAGGCTGGAGATGGTGAAGCAGGCGCCGGACATGTCGGCGGGCTTGAGCTTGCCGTCACGGGCCAGCTTGGCCAGGTTGCCCGACTCCGCGGCGATCTCGAACACGCTCTTTTTGTCCGCATCCTTGATGACCGGGACGACCAGGCCGTTGGGGGTGTCGGCCGCGAAGGCGATGTTGAAGTACTTCTTGTAAACCAGGTTGTCGCCATCGAGACTGGTGTTGAACTCGGGGAACTCCTGCAGGGCGCGCACCGAGGCCTTGATGATGAAGGCGAGCATGGTCAGCTTCTTGCCGGACTTCTCGAACTCCTTGTTCATCTGGACGCGGAAGGCTTCCAGGTCGGTGATGTCGGCGTCTTCGTGGTAGGTGACGGCCGGGATCATCGCCCAGTTGCGGGCCAGGTTCTGGCCGGAGATCTTCTTGATGCGCGACAGGGGCTTGACGTCGATCTCGCCAAACTTGGAGAAGTCCACCTTCGGCCACGGCAGCAGGTCGAGCCCGCCACCCAGGCTGCCCACGGCCGCGGCGGCCACGGTTTTGCCCGGGACGACGCCGGTGCTCATGGCGCCCTTCACAAAGCCGGTGACGTCGGCCTGGGTGATGCGGTTCTTGGGGCCGGTGGCCTTGACCTGGGCCAGATCGACACCCAGCTCGCGGGCAAAGGCGCGCACCGACGGGCTGGCGTGCACCTTGCCGCCGAGGGTGACGGCGGACGGCGCAGCGACAGCCGCCGGGGCCGCTGCCGGAGCTGCCGCAGGGGCAGCGGCAGCAGGCGCCGGGGCGCTGGCAGCCGGAGCCGGCGCGGCAGCAGCGCCGGCACCGGTCTCGACCTTGATCAGCACGGAACCTTCGGAGACCTTGTCACCCAGCTTGACCAGCACTTCCTTCACCACGCCGGTGGCGGAGGAGGGCACGTCCATGGTGGCCTTGTCGGATTCCAGGGTGGCGATGGCGTCTTCTGCCTTGATGCTGTCACCGACCTTGACGAACAGTTCGATCACCGGGACGGAGTCGAAGTCGCCGATGTCCGGCACCTTCACTTCAACCACACCACCACCCGCGGCGGGGGCCGGAGCGGCCGGTGCGGCGGCCGGGGCCGCAGCGGGGGCGGGGGCAGCAGCCGGGGCAGCCGCTGCCGGGGCCGGTGCCGCAGCGGCAGCGCCGGCGGCCTCGACCCGGATCAGCACGGTGCCTTCGGCAACCTTGTCACCCAGGCTGATCAGCACTTCCTTGACCACGCCGGCGGCGGACGAGGGCACGTCCATGGTGGCCTTGTCGGATTCCAGGGTGGCGATGGCGTCGTCCACCTTGATGGTGTCACCGACCTTGACGAACAGTTCGATCACCGGCACCTGGTCGAAATCGCCGATGTCCGGAACCTTCACTTCGATGAGTTGGCTCATGTTTGCGCTCCTCGCGATCAGACGGACATGGGGTTGGGCTTGTTCGGGTCAAGCTTGTACTTGACCAGCGCAGCGGCAACCTTTTCACGTTCGATCTTGCCTTCGTCGGCCAGCGCCTTGAGGGCGGCCAGGGTGACCCAGTGGCGGTCCACTTCAAAGAAGTGGCGCAGCTTTTCGCGGGTGTCGGAGCGGCCGAAGCCGTCGGTGCCCAGGGTGACGTAGGTGTTCTTGACGTAGGGGCGGATCTGCTCGGAGAACAGGCGGATGTAGTCGGTGGCGGCGATCACCGGGCCGACGGCGCCTTCGAGCTTCTGCTCCACATGGCTCTTCTTCGGGGCTTCGAGCGGGTGCAGCAGGTTCCAGCGGGAAGCGTCCTGACCGTCACGGGCCAGCTCGTTGAAGCTCGGGCAGCCCCAGATGTCGGATTCGACACCCCAGTCGTTCTTGAGCAGGTCGGCGGCGGCAATGACTTCGTTGAAGATGGTGCCGGAGCCCAGCAGCTGGACGCGCACGTCACCGGCGCCGCCCTTACGGAAGGCGTACATCCCCTTGATGATGTCGGCCTCGGCACCGGCGGGCATTTCCGGGTGCTCGTAGTTCTCGTTCATCACCGTCAGGTAGTAATAAACGTCTTCCTGCTCGGCAAACATGCGGCGCATGCCGTCCTGCACCACCACCGCGACTTCGTACTGGAAGGTCGGATCGTAGCTGATGCAGTTGGGGATCATGTTGGCCATGAGCTGGCTGTGGCCGTCTTCGTGCTGCAGGCCTTCGCCGTTCAGGGTGGTCCGGCCGGCGGTACCGCCGATCAGGAAGCCACGGGTGCGCTGGTCGGCAGCCGCCCAGCACAGGTCCATGGTGCGCTGCAGGCCGAACATGGAGTAGAAGATGTAGAAGGGCACCATCTGCACGCCGTGCACGCTGTAGGCGGTGCCGGCAGCGATCCAGTCGGCCATGGCGCCGGCTTCGTTGATGCCTTCCTGGAGCACCTGGCCGGTCTGGCTTTCCTTGTAGAACATGAGCTGGTCATGGTCTTCGGGAACGTACTTCTGGCCTTCCTGGTTCCAGATGCCGTACTGGCGGAACATGCCTTCCATGCCGAAGGTGCGGGACTCGTCGGGCACGATGGGGACGATGTTCTTGCCGATCTGCTTGTCTTTCAGCAGCGTGTTCATGATGCGCACGATGGCCATCGTGGTGGACAGCTCGCGGCCTTCGCCGGAGGCCTTGAGCAGGGCGCCGAAGGCGTCCAGGCCCGGCACGGCCAGGGGCGCGGCGGTGCGGCGGCGCTGGGGCAGGAAACCGCCCAGGTCCACACGGCGCTGCATCATGTACTTGTATTCGGCGGAGTCTTCCGGGAAGCGCAGGTAGGGCAGCTCGGCCAGCTTGTCGTCGGGCACCGGGATGCCGAAACGGTCGCGGAAGCGGCGGATCGAGTCGATGTCCAGCTTCTTCTGCTGGTGGGAGATGTTCATGGCCTCGCCGGACTGGCCCATGCCGAAGCCCTTGATGGTCTTGGCCAGGATCAGGGTCGGGGCGCCCTTGTGGTTAACGGCGGCGTTGTAGGCGGTGAAGATCTTGAAGATGTCGTGGCCGCCGCGGTTGAGGTTCCACACCTCGTCGTCGGTCCAGTCGGCCACCAGCTCGCGCAGCTCGGGGGTGTTGAAGAAGTTCTCGCGGACGTAGGCGCCGTTCTTGGCCTTGAAGGTCTGATACTCGCCGTCGCACAGTTCCATCATGCGCTTCTTGAGGATGCCCTTCTTGTCGCGGTTGAACAGGGCGTCCCAGTGGGTGCCCCAGATCAGCTTGATCACGTTCCAGCCAGCGCCGCGGAACTCGGCTTCGAGTTCCTGGATGATCTTGCCGTTGCCACGCACCGGGCCGTCGAGGCGCTGCAGGTTGCAGTTGATGACGAAGATCAGGTTGTCCAGCTTTTCGCGGCCGGCCATGCCGATGGCGCCCAGGGACTCGACCTCGTCGGTCTCGCCGTCGCCCAGGAAGGCCCACACCTTGCGCTGCTCGGCCTTGGCGGCGTCGATCATGCCGCGGCTGGCGAGATACTTCATGAAGCGGGCGGAGTAGATCGCACACAGGGGGCCGAGGCCCATGGACACGGTGGGGAACTGCCAGAAGTCCGGCATCAGCCACGGGTGCGGGTAGGAGGAGATGCCCTGGCCGTCGGTTTCCTGACGGAAGTTGTCCATCTGGTCGTCGGTCAGGCGGCCCAGCATGTAGGCGCGGGAATAGACGCCCGGCACCGAGTGGCCCTGGAAGAAGATCAGGTCGCCGCCGGTGTCGTGGTTGATGCTCTTCCAGAAATGGGAAAAGCCCACGTCGTAGAGGGCTGCAGCAGAAGCGAAGGAGGCAATGTGGCCGCCGACGTTGGTGTCCTTGTTGGCCCGCACCACCATGGCCATGGCGTTCCAGCGGATGTAGGAATGGAGCTTGATCTCCATGTCCGGATCGCCCGGGTACTTGGGCTGCTGGTCGGCAGGGATCGTGTTGATGTACTGGGTGTTGGCGGAGTAGGGGATGTCGATCCCTTCCTCGCGGCCCGCCTCGATGAGCTTCTCGATCAGGAAGTGAGCGCGCTCGGCGCCTTCCTGGGCGACGACGCCCTCAAGTGCTTCCAGCCATTCCTTGGTTTCCTGGGCGTCGATGTCTGCCTGGGAATTCTGCGTGTTCGCGGCCATGGTTTGTCTCCTCATGACTTTGCGGGTTGTGGGTTGCTGGCGTGGGTAACGACAGCGGGCTTTCACTGCAAACCTGCGTGGACCGGATCGCGGTCCTGATATTTCGCAATATAAAACCAAATCCCGCATTGTGCAATACGTAAGTTCCCCTACGCATGACGTCGACGAGGCGTGACAGTGCCGCCCGTGCCGGACGCACGGAGGGCGTGGAGGGGCCTCGCGACGAGGGCCGACAAGCGGGCGGATTGATCAAGAGCACGTTCGCCGGCCGGGCCTGGGGGCACCGGCCGGCGAAGTTTCGTTCGACGGGGATAGGAAAAAAAACGGCCGGGGGCGAGGGAGGGAGGGAGAAAACCCCCGGCCGTGCGCGGAAATGTGAATTCCGCTGTGCGGGATCATTTGGACTGCGCGTCCCGCTTTCGGTCTTCGTCATAGGCGAAGACCACTTGACTGTTGCGTACTTCTCCGATGACCGGGATCCGGGGCGTATCGATCGCCTCGTGGTCGGTCCGGGAGAAGGGGCGATCATATACCATCACGATGCCTTCCACCCGCTCCTTGAGGGATTCCAGTGCATCGCGCAGGCGGGAGCCCTCGGTGCTGCGCGCCTGGCGGATGGCGGCGGCCAGCAGCAGCATGGAGTCATAGCCCTGGGCGGCGGCGGGGGCCACCGGAATGCGCTCGACCCCGAAGCTCTTGCGGTACTTGTCGATGAAGGCCTTGCGCCGGGGGGTGTTGCCGTCCTGGATGAAGGTCTGGGGCATGCGTGTGCCCTCGGCGTTCGGCCCGGCGTTGTCGATGAAGTTGGACATGGCCAGGGCCCAGCTGCCCATCAGCGGCACCTTCCAGCCGAGGCGCACCATGCCGTTGGCCAGATGGGCCAGCTCCGGGCCCAGGCCGTAAGTGAGGATGGCCTCGGCACCGGCGGCCCTGGCCCGGGCCAGCTGGGGCGTCATGTCCACATCGCGGATGTTGAAACGCTCCACCACCACCGGCTTGAGGCTGTGCCGCTCCAGGGCGCGCTCCAGGTCTTCCCGGCCGAGCTGGCCGTAGTTGGTGCTGTCGTGAAAGATCGCCAGCTTGCGCAGGCGCCGGCGCACCACCGCCTCCTCGACGATCATCGCCGCCTGGATGGTGTCCGGCGCCGACACGCGGAAGATGTAGTTGTCGGGGTACTGGGGCGGCAGGAACTGCTTGGTGATGATCGAGCCCGTGGCCACCGAGGTGATCATGGGGATGTGGGCCTGCTGGTAGAAACGCTGGCTGGCCAGGGCCACGCCGGTGTTCACGATGCCCAGGCCGGCGACCACCTTTTCCTGGTTGATGAGCTCCTGCACCACCTGGGCGCCGCGCTCGGGGCGGGCCTCGTCGTCCCGCTCCACCAGCAGCACCGGCCGGCCGAGGATGCCGCCGGCCTCGTTGATCTCCCGCGCCGCCAGCCGGATGCCGTCACGCATGGCGATGCCCATCGGGTTCGAGCCGCCGGTGAAGGGGCCCGACACACCGATGCGGATCGGTTCGATGGCCGATGCTTCGGTCGCCAGCAGAGCCAGCAGGGCCAGGGTTGCCGTGCGCAGGAAGTGCAGCAAGGAGGTCTCCATCAATGGGTGGCCGCTCGGGGTCGGCTCTGTGTCGCACGGATGCGACCCCTAACCCTAGACCCGGCTGGCCGGGGCGGGAATGCGGGACAACCCTTAGCGCCGTGTGTTCGACGGCTGCTTTTGTGGTGTCGAAGGAATCCGCCCCCACGGGCGTGTCTCGGTCGTTGCAGGGACGCGTCCCGTTAGGGTAACTCCCGATGCCCTGTCCGCGTGTCCGCCATCACGATGATGGACAAATGTCGAACAACAATAATCCGCCTTCCCCTCCGACTGCCCGGCCCAACTGGTACTGGACCGCGCCCTACATCGCCGTGCTGGTGTTTGCGCTGGCCATGCTGGTGCTGGTGTGGATCCTCCAGCGTCAGGAGGGCGAGACCCAGCGCAATGCCCTGGCCCGTGACGTGCAGTGGGCCGAGCAGACCATGCGCCTGCACATGCAGGGCACCGAGGAGTTTCTGGGCCAGCTGGCCCGGGAGCTGGCGGCCGATACGCTGGACGCGGACGGCTTCCAGGTGCGGGCCAACCAGCACATCGCCAACAACGCCGAGCTGGTCAATGTGGTGTGGATCTCCGCCGACCAGCGCGTCAAGTGGACGGCTCCCTTCGACACCACCGACTGGCTGGTGGGCGATGCCCTGTCCGGCATCCAGTCGGTGGTGCTGGGCAAGGCGCGGGAGCTGGGGCGACCGGTGTATGGCGACCCCTACGTGAATGGCCGCAACATGGCCGTGCTGGAGGTGTACGTGCCGGTGCAGCAGGGGCGTAGCCCCCTGGGGGCCATCGTGGCGGTGTACTCCATCGAACGCATGGTGTCCTACCTGGTGCCCAGCTGGTTCGGCGAGAAGTATCGCCTCACCTTTACCGACGGTCGGGGCGAGGTGCTGGCGGCCAATTCGGCGATGCGCCCCCTGGACGAGAGCCTGGCCTTCTCGGTACCCCTTGATCCGCCGGGTAACGGCCTGACCCTGCGGGCCACCGCCTATCACACCGAGAGCAATCTGCCGCCGGCCTTCCCGATGGCGGTGATCGTCGGGCTGAGCTTCTTCGTGCTGTGGAGCCTGTGGCTGCTGCGCGCCCACATGCAGCGGCGGGTGAGGGTGGAGAAGGAGCGTGACCGGCTCTTCAACCTGTCCCTGGACATGCTCGCCATCCTTGGGCTGAACGGGGTGTTCCGGCGCTGCAACCCGGCCTTCGAGCGCATCCTCGGGTATGCACCGGACGAGCTGCCGGGGCAGCCGCTGATCGACTTCATCCACGCCGAAGACGTGGCCGAGACCATCGAGCACCTGCGCAGCCTGGCGGCCGGCACGCCGGGGGCCTTCGAGAACCGTTGCCGCTGCCTTGACGGCAGCTACAAGTGGCTGGCCTGGAGCGTGAACTCGGTGCCCGAGGAGCGCCTGATGTACGCGGTGGCCCACGACATCACCGGGCGCAAGGCTGCCGAGGAGGCCCTGCGCGGCGAGTACGCCTTCCGCAAGGCGATGGAAGAGTCCCTGATCACCGGCCTGCGCGCCATCGACCTGAGCGGAAAGATCATCTACGTGAACCCGGCCTTCTGCCGCATGACCGGCTGGTCACCGGACGAGCTGGTGGGCGCGCGGGCGCCTTTCCCCTACTGGCCGCGGGACAACTACCCGGCCCTGCAGCGCAACCTGGAGATCACCCTGGCGGGGGACGCGCCGGCCACCGGCTTCGAGATGCGCATCCAGCGCAAGAGCGGCGAGCGCCTGGATGCCCGTTTCTACCTCTCGCCGCTGATCGACGGGGAAGGGCGGCAGACCGGCTGGATGGCTTCGATCACCGACATCACCGAGCCCAAGCGCGTGCGCGCCGAACTCGAAGAAGCCCACGAGCGCTTCGTGGCCGTGCTCGACGGGCTGGACGCGGCGGTGTACGTGGCAGATGCGGCCAATGACGAGATCCTGTTTGCCAACCGGGCCTTCAAGAGCATCTACGGCTACGACGCGGTGGGGCAGCGGGTGGGCATCTACGGCCTGCCGACGCCCCCCGATACCCTGTGGTACGACGTGGACCCGCGCCGCCTGGCCCCCGAGCAGGTGCCCCGTGAGCTCTACGACGGCGAGCTGCAGAACGTGCTGTCCGGCCGCTGGTACCACATCCGCGAGCGCGCCACCCGCTGGGTGGACGGGCGCGTGGTGCGCATGGCCATCGCCACCGACATCACCGACCGCAAGCGCGTGGACGAGGAGAACCGCGCCCAGCAGGAGCGCCTGCAGCGCACCTCGCGCTTGATTACCATGGGCGAGATGGCGTCCACCCTGGCCCATGAGCTCAACCAGCCCCTGGCGGCCATCGCCAACTACTCCATGGGCTGCGTCAATCGCCTGCAGTCCGGCGACTATCGCCAGGAGGACATCCTCACCGCCATGCAGAAGGCCAGCGCCCAGGCCGAGCGTGCCGGCAAGATCATCCGGCGGGTGCGCGAGTTTGTGAAGAAGAGCGAGCCGCGCCGCCACGCCGTGCCCCTGGCGACCATCGTGGACGACGCCATCGGCTTCGTCGAGATTGACGCCCGCCGCCATGGCGCCCAGGTGCTCAGCCAGCTCCCGCCCGATCTGCCACCGGTGTTTGCGGATACGGTGATGGTGGAGCAGGTGTTGCTCAATCTGGTCAAGAACGGCATCGAGGCCATGGCCGAGACGCCCGCCGAAGAGCGCGTCGTCATCGTCTCCGCCCGCCGCGTCGAGCCCCGGCAGGTGGAGGTGTCGATCGCCGACCGCGGCCAGGGCCTGTCGGACGACGCCCGCGAGAAGCTCTTTTCGCCCTTCTACACCACCAAGAGCGAGGGCATGGGCATGGGGCTGAACATCTGCCGCTCCATCATCGAATTCCACGAAGGGCGCCTGTGGGTGGACGCCAACCCTTCGGGAGGATGTATCTTCCGCTTCACCCTGCCCCTGGAGACTGCCCTTGAAACCGCAAGTGTCGACGCCTGAACAGATCATCTACCTGGTGGATGACGACGAAGCCCTGCGCGATTCCCTCGCCTGGCTGCTCGAATCCCAGGGCTTCAAGGTGGCCGCGTTTGCGTCGGCCGAAGAGTTTCTGAAGGCCTGGCGGCCCGAGTTCAACGGCTGTCTGCTGCTCGACGTGCGCATGCCCGGCATGAGCGGGCTGGAGCTACACGAGCGCCTGCGTGCCCAGTACTCAACCCTGCCCATCATCTTCATCACCGGCCACGGCGACGTGCCCATGGCGGTGGCGGCGCTCAAGAAGGGGGCCGTGGACTTCATCGAGAAACCCTTCAATGACACCGAGCTGCTGCGCCTGGTGAGCCAGTGCCTGGTCACCGAGCAGGAACACCGCGCCCGCCGCCGCCAGGACGCCGAAGTCTCCCGGCGACTGGATCAGCTCACCCAGCGCGAACGCGAGGTGCTCGACCTGATCATCGCCGGCAAGCTCAACAAGCAGATCGCCGACGTGCTGGGCATCAGCATCAAGACGGTCGAGGTGCACCGGGCCCGGGTGATGGAAAAGATGGCCGCCCAGTCCCTGGCCGAGCTCGTCCAGAGCGTGATGGCCATCGAGGGCGTGCAGCGCGCGTAAAGACCTGCGCGGGGCAGGTTGTGCTGGTGATGGTATACTCGCGGGTTTTTCCCGAGGGACGGATTCATGACCGCTCGCATCATCGATGGCAACGCGCTTTCCGCGAAACTGCGCGGAGAACTCGCCGCGAAGGCGGCTGAACTCACCGCCAAGGGCACCCAGCCCTGCCTGGCCGTGATCCTCGTCGGTGGCGATCCGGCCTCGGCGGTTTACGTCCGCAACAAGGTGGCTGGCTGCGAGAAGGCGGGCATCAAGTCCCTCAAGTTCGAATACGCCCAGGACACGGCTCCCGCCGATGTGCTCGGCAAGATCGCCGAGCTCAACGCCGATCCGTCGGTGCACGGCATCCTGGTGCAGCTGCCCCTGCCGAAGCACTTCGACGAGAAGGCCGTGCTCGAAGCCATCTCCGTCGAGAAGGACGTGGACGGCTTCCACGCCGAGAACGTCGGCCGCCTGTCCCAGGGCCAGGAAGCCTTTGTGCCCTGCACCCCCAACGGCGTGATGGAAATGCTCAAGAGCATCGACGCCCCCCTGCGCGGCGCCGAGGCGGTTGTCATCGGCCGCTCCAACATCGTCGGCAAGCCCATGGCCATGCTGCTCACCGCAGCGGGTGCCACCGTCACCGTGTGCCACTCGGGCACCCGTGACCTCAATTTCCACACCCGCCGCGCCGACATCCTGGTGGCCGCCATCGGCAAGCCGAAGTTCGTCACCGGTGACATGGTGCGCCCCGGCGCCATCGTCATCGACGTGGGCATCAACCGCCTCCAGGACGGGCCTGATGCGGGCAAGCTCTGCGGCGACGTGGATTTCGACTCCGCCAAGGACGTGGCGGGCGCCATCACCCCGGTGCCCGGCGGCGTCGGCCCTATGACCATCACCATGCTGCTCGCCAACACCGTCGAGTCGGCAAGCCGCGCAGCCCGGAAGGCCTGAACCATGAGCGACCAACAACCCGTCATCGGCATCGTCATGGGGTCCAACTCCGACTGGCCCACCATGCAGGCCGCGGCCAAGGTGCTGAAGGACTTCGGCGTGCCCTTCGAGGCCCGCGTGGTCTCGGCCCACCGCACCCCCGACCTGATGTTTGAATACGCCGAACAGGCCCGTGCCCGTGGCCTGCGCGCCATCATCGCCGGGGCCGGCGGCGCCGCCCACCTGCCGGGCATGATCGCCGCCAAGACCACCGTGCCGGTGCTGGGCGTGCCGGTGCAGTCCAAGGCCCTGTCGGGCAAGGATTCCCTGCTCTCCATCGTCCAGATGCCCAAAGGCATCCCGGTGGCCACCTTCGCCATTGGTGAGGCCGGCGCCGCCAACGCGGGCCTGTTCGCCGTGGCCCTGCTGGCCGGCACCGACGCCGCCCTGGCCGACAAGCTCGAGGCTTTCCGCGCCGACCAGACCGCCAGCGTGCTGGCCATGACCCTCGACCCGGTCTGACCCCACTGATTTTGCAGGACTGACGCGATGATTCTCCCGCCCGCCACCCTCGGCATGCTCGGCGGCGGCCAGCTTGGCCGCTTCTTCGTCGCCGCAGCCCACGAAATGGGCTACAAGGTGTGGGTCCTCGACCCCGATCCCCACAGCCCCGCGGGCCTCATCGCCGACCGTCACCTGCAGGCCGGCTACGACGACTTCGCCGCCCTCGATGCCCTGGCCGATGGCTGCGCCGCCGTCACCACCGAGTTCGAGAACGTTCCGGCCACCACCCTGGACTACCTGGCCAAGTTCATCCCCGTGCGCCCCGGTGCCTCGGCGGTGGCGGTGTGCCAGAACCGCATCGCCGAAAAGTCCTTCCTGCGTGACAACGGCATCCCCCACGGCCCCTTCGCCGTGATCCAGTCCGACGCCGACATCGCCGCCGCCGACGCCAGCCTCTACCCGGCCATCCTCAAGGTGGCCCGCTTCGGCTACGACGGCAAGGGCCAGGCCCGCGTCGCCAACGCCGCCGAAGCCCTGCACGCCTTCCACCAGTTCAAGGGCGAGCCCTGCGTGCTGGAGCAGATGCTGAGCCTTGACTATGAAGTCTCGGTGGTACTGGCCCGCGACGAGAACGGCAAGACCCGCTGCTTCCCCACCGTGGAAAACCGCCACACCGGCGGCATCCTCGACGTTTCCATCGCCCCGGCGCGGGCCTCCGCCTGCCAGCAGGATTCGGCCCAGGAGTACGCCGAGCGCATCGCCGAGCGCCTGGGCTTCATCGGCACCCTGGCCGTCGAGTTCTTCGTCAGCCGCGGTCAGCTGGTGGTTAACGAGATGGCGCCGCGCCCCCACAACAGTGGCCACCACACCATCGACGCCTGCGCCGTCAGCCAGTACGACCAGCAGGTGCGTGCCCTGTGCGGCCTGCCCCTGGGCGAGCCGCGCCAGCACAGCGCCTCGGTTATGGTCAATCTGCTGGGCGAGCTGTGGTTTGAAGGCGGCGACCCCCACGGCCGCTACCGCGAGCCCGACTGGTCGGTGCTGCACGCCGTGCCCGGCCTGCGCCTGCACCTCTACGCCAAGCACCACGCCCGCCACGGCCGCAAGATGGGCCACTTCACGGTGGTGGGCAGCGACGCCGCCGACGTGCTGGCCAAGGCCCTGGCCGCCCGCGCCGCCATCGGCATCCGCGACGAATAAAGCCTCACCGGATGAACGACATCCCGCGCGCGGTTGCGCTCCTGCGTCAGGGCGAACTGGTCGCCCTGCCCACCGAGACCGTCTATGGCCTCGGCGCCGACGCCCTCAACCCCGCCGCCGTTGCGAAGATCTTTGCTGCCAAGGGGCGTCCGTCCGATCACCCGCTCATCGTCCATCTGGCTGACGCCGAGCAGATCGTCGACTGGGCCCGAGACATCCCCCGCGAAGCCATCGCCCTGGCCCGCGCCTTCTGGCCCGGCCCGCTTACCCTCATCCTCAAGAAGGACGAAGCCGTGCCCGACCTGGTCACCGGCGGGCAGGGCACCGTCGGCCTGCGGGTGCCCAATCATCCTGTGGCGCTGGAGCTGCTGCGTGCCTTCGGTGGCGGTGTGGCGGCACCCTCGGCCAACCGCTTCGGGCGCATCAGCCCCACTACTGCCGAGCACGTCCGCCAGGAACTGGGTGACCGCGTCCCCCTGATCCTCGAAGGCGGCGCCTGCCAGGTGGGGCTCGAATCCACCATCCTCGACCTGTCCCGCGATGTGCCGGTGATCCTGCGCCCCGGTGCCATTGGCGTGGACGACATCGCCCGGGTCATCGGGCGTCGCCCGCGTCTGCGCGGTGAAGAGCAGCAGGCCGATACCGCACCCCGCGTTTCCGGCGCCCTGGCCGCCCACTACGCCCCGCGCACCCCGCTCGAACTGATCGCCAGCGCCGAGCTGCCCACCCGCGCCCGCAGCGGCGACGCCGTGCTGGCCCGCCAGCCCGCGCCCGCCAGCCTGCCCGAGGGTGTGGACTGGATCGCCGCCTCCGCCGACCCGCTTGCCTACGGCCACGATCTTTACGCCACCCTGCGCGCCCTGGACGAATCACCCTGCACCCGCATCCTGGTTGAAGCGCCGCCCGTCACCCCCGCGTGGTCCGCCGTGGCCGACCGCCTCGGCCGCGCCGCCGTCGGCTCCGGCGAAGACGACGAGACCTGAAGGCAATTTCCGGCAACGCCGGGCTTTGCAGCATCGCCAAGCGTAGCTATAATGCGCGGCTTACGTGGGCCGATAGCTCAGCTGGGAGAGCGCCGCGTTCGCAATGCGGAGGTCGTGAGTTCGATCCTCATTCGGTCCACCACAGTTTCTCCAAGGCCGGCTGACTGCTGGCCTTTTCAATCTGCACCTGGTGCAGCACCCCGTGGAGGGGTTCCCGAGCGGTCAAAGGGATCAGACTGTAAATCTGACGGCACTGCCTTCGAAGGTTCGAATCCTTCCCCCTCCACCACCTTTCCCCATTCGTTACCCGGTGACCGTATCGTCAGGTGCATCTGCGTGCTCTTGTCGAGAGGCTGGGTGCTTCGTGCCGTCACCGCCCGAACATGTCCCCGGCCTGCTGGCCGGCATGGAACGTTTCATTCACGTCAGTACGACGGATCTGGCGCCCATGATCAAGGTGGCCCTCATTCCTCGCGGTGAGGCAGGGCAGATGAGTCGATTGCATCCGCTATCGATCCGTGGTGGTTCATCAATCACACCCCCCGAATTGATTGACGAAAGCCCTAACGATCCGTGTTTTGTGACTGCTAACCTCGCTGTCATCAACACCTTTCGAGCTGATCGTGGAAAATCCCAATACACCAGAATCCCTTCGCAGCCGCTTGATCAAGGCGGCGCTGGATTGCTTCCTCGCTGATGACTATCACAAGGTCACCACCCGACACATTGCGGAATGTGCCGGCGCCAACGTGTCGATGATCCGGTATTACTTCGGCAGCAAGGAGGGGCTGTACGAGGAGATGATCCGGGAGACCCTGAGCCCTTTGCTCGATGTCCTCGATGGTCCGCTGCTGGCATCGACGGACGGTTTTGCCGAATTTCTCGGCCTGTACTACCGGACGATGTCGGAGCGCCCCGAGTTTCCAAAGCTGATCCTCAAGGTGCTGGCGCTCCGGCATGGCCCCGGTCGTCGGTTCATTCAGCAACTGCTTGAGCGCGGACGCACTCGTGGGGCACGCAAGGTTGCAGATCTCAAGGCCCAGGGGCAGCTTGCCCCGGCTGTCGATCCGGACATCCTGCGCCTCGCCTTCGTGAGCCTGGCGATGACCCCCATGCTGCTCAAGGACATTTTTGAAGAGCAGATGGAGCGCCCCATGGATGCCGCCTTCCTCGAGCGCCTGGCCTTGTTCAACGGCCATCTGTTTGCGGCAGGGCTGGCACCGGCAAGCCCCGCCGGCCCGGGAGGCGCGGCATGACGCTCCAGATGAACGCAGGCGCCGTGCGGCGATTCGCAAAGATGATGAAGTTCGGCAACTGGCTCCAGTTGATTCCCGGCAAGGTGACGCCGGCGCCGTTCCGCCTGATCCAGATCGGGTCGGCCTACTGGCAATCAAGGGCGCTCTTCGTGGCGGCTCAACTGGATATCGCGTCGGTTCTGGGGGCAGAAACCCTGGAGGCGGTGGTGCTCGCAGAGCGGATCGGGGCCAACGGCGACGCCCTCGGGCGTCTGCTGCGGATGCTTGCGGCCATGGGCGTCTTTGAAGAAGCGGGCCCCATGCGCTTTCGTAACAACAGGCTCTCCCGCTGTCTTGCCCGAAACGATCCCCAAAGCGTTCGCGCCATGATCCTGATGCATAACTCCGAGAGCATGAGCCGCCCCTGGTTTGAACAGCTGGAAGCCGGCATCCGCAGCGGCGTCCCACCTTTCCGGCTCAGCCACGGTGATGAGCTGTTTGACTACATGGATCGTCATGCAGACTTCGACCAGCTGTTCTCGGAAGCCATGGACAGCGTCGAGGCCCTGGTGGGGGATGGCTTTGCCACTGACCTGGATTGGGGAAGATTCGACCGCGTGATTGATGTCGGCGGCTCGCGTGGCACCAAGGCACTGGCGATCATCAAGCGCCACCCCAGGCTGCGCGCGCTGATCGTGGATCGGCCCCAGGTCGTGGCGGACGCTGTGCGCTATTGGCGCGAGCACCCGGCGGAAGGTGCCGAGCGCCTTTGTTTTCAGGCTGGAGATCTGTTCAAGGCCATTCCTGCGGCGGCGGGGCCCGGAGACATCTATCTGCTTTCCGCCGTCCTGCATGGCTTCGACAATGCAAGCTGCGTGCAGGCACTGCAAAAGCTGCGCGAGGCCATTGGCAGCAGTGGCGCGCGCGCCGCAGTGCTGGAAATGCTGGTCCCGGAAACGGGGGCGGACATGGCCTGCGCGTCATTCGATATGCAGATGTTCGCGGCCTGTCGAGGGCGGGAGCGGACCCTGAAGGAATGGACTTCTGTCATCCAGGCCAGCGGATTGGCGCTGGAAGAAACGGTGCGCCTCCGCTCCCTCGCCAGCATTCTGGTCTTGCGCGCGCAGTGAGCCTGTTTTCTTCAGTCTGAAGTCATCGGCCTGTCCGCGTGACTTCTCCTGTGGGGTCGAATTCACTCAACCCCACGATGAGAGAGGGCTGCAGGGGCTATACGGCCTTGCTGACCATCAGACGAGATGTCCGGCGGCGAAACGAAGCCGCCCAGAACCTTCTCCAGGCGGCCCGCCACCTTGAGCAGTTGTTCGTCCTGCCAGCGCTTGCCGATGATCTGGACCCCCACGGGCAAGCCGTCTTCGATGCCGGCGGGCAAGCTCACCACCGGGCTGCCGGTCAGGGAGAAGGGGAGGGTTATGGCCAGGGTCGCTTCCAGGTAGGGCAGGGTGGTGTCACCCACCGCTAGCCGGGGCGGCTTTCTGCTTGCGGGCATGAGCTCGCCGGGGTAGGGGCCGGTTGCCGCCACTGGGCAGATCACGGCGTCCCAGCGGCCCAGGAAGGTTTCGAGGGACTGGATGAGTGCTTCGCGCTGGTTCAGGGCCGCGTTGTAGCGATGCAGATCAAAGGCCATGCCCCGGGCGAAGGCGCGGGTGATCGTGTGGTCACGGGGCAGGAAGGGCCGCAGGCCCTGCAAGAGGCGGCGCTGCCAGCCCGGCATGCCGAGGCCGATTTCCGCCCCGCCGATCACGCCAAAGGCTTCCCAGGCCTGCCGCACATCAAAGTCGGGCGGGGCACAGCGGACAATCGTGTGGCCGGCTGCGGCCAGCGTGCCGGCCATCCGTTCCAGGCCCCGGTGAATCCGTGGGCACAGCGGCGTGCCGGCAAAGTCCGCCCACAGGGCGATCCGCATCGGGGTGTCGGCTTCGTCCGATGCTGCAGTGTGGGTAGAAGGGGCGATGGGTGGGACGCTCGTGTCCACGCCGTCCGGCCCCGCCAGAAGGCCAAAGCCCAGCTCCAGATCGGCCACGCAGCGGGCCAGCACCCCGAAGGACAGCATGTGCCAGACGCTGCGCCCGGGGCCGCCGTACTCCCGGGGCAGATGGGGAATGTGCCCGGTGCGGGGGATGCGGTTTTCGGTGGCCTTCAGCCCGGCAACGCCGCAGTAGGCCGCTGGGATGCGGATCGAACCGCCAATGTCGCTGCCGATCTCCAGCAGCGAGAAGCCGGCCGCGATGGCCACGGCGCTGCCGCCCGAGCTCCCCCCTGGGGTCAGGGCCGGGTTCCACGGGTTGCGGGTGAGCCCGAACAGGGGGCTCCAGCAATGGGGCGCCCCCGCCAGCTCCGGCAGATTGCTCTTGCCCATCAGGATCGCGCCGGCATCCCGCCAGCGCGCCACCACGGAGGCGTCGGCCACGGGTTGGTAGTCTGCCAGCGGCCGGAAGCTGGACGTGGTCCGCATGTCCCGGGTGGCAAAGGCGTCCTTGACGGAAACCGGAACCCCCAGCAGTGGCGGCAGGGGCCCGCCCAGGGCAAGGCGCCGGTCCGCCTCCCGGGCGGCCGCCAGGGCGCCGTCGCGGTTGAGCGTGACCAGCGCGTTGAGCTGGGGATTGAAGCGGTCGATGCGGTGCTGGCAGGCCAGCACCAGCGCTTCGGCGGAATAGCGCCCCTGCTGCAGATCACGGAGTGCCTGGGTGGCGGTGAGCTGCCCGAGGTCTGGCATTGCGTTATGGCGGGGCGGTGCCGGCATGTTGCCGCCCGCAAAGGGCGACGCGGGATGATTGGTCATGATGATGCGCGGGTATGAACACCCGGGCAGTCTAGGCGGCGCCTTGTGTCCCGTATTGTCGTGAAACGACAGCGCTCAATATCCGGAGGGGCCGAACAGGCGCGTCATGTGGCGCGGTGCAACCCGGTAGGGCCAGAAGGCCGGATCGTCGCTGGCGATCCCGGCGGCCAGCTGGCCCGGGGTGTGGCCGGTAAAGCGCAGCACATCATGGATGAGGTGGGACTGATCGCAGTATCCAAATCGGGCGGCCACGTCGGCCCAGGCGCCCGTGCCCGGTGGCCGGCTGGCGACAAAACTCATCAGCTGGCTGCAGCGCAACTGCTGGCGCAGGCTGCGCAGCGATTGCCCATAGCTGGCCCGAAAGCGGCGCTCGAACTGGCGCAGGCTCAGGCCGAAGCGCGCCGCCAGCATTTCGGGCGGCAGGCTGAAGCCGTCCGGCGGCAGCACCATGTCCCCTTGCCCGTCAGCACGGCGCTGGTGGAGCCCGGACAGGAGCGCCATGCAGGCACTCACCTGATCTGTGGTGTCATCGCTGTCCGCGAGCAGCGCCTGGCAGTGGGCCGCCTCACCCCGCTCCTGGCCCGTCAGAAAGTCATCAAAATCGGCCCAGCTATCCATGATGGTCAGCGCCGGAAAATCCACGATCCGCCGCAACTGCCCCGGCTTCACCGCCAGGGTCAGGATGCGGGTGCCGGGCGCCGCCCAGGCCCGCAGGCTTTGGCGCGTCCCGCCACACAGGCTGATGACAGGCATGGCACGCCTGCCCTCCGGGCGGAGCACGCGGATCTCGCCCCGCAGGATGACCAGGATGATGGGGTGCATGCCGGCGGGGAGCACATAGTCACCACCCGGCAGGGCCTTGACCATCCCGTGCTGCACGCAGTCGGCCACGGCGGGGGAAGGGGCAAACAGGAGGTCCATGGCGGTGTGTCGGGTTGCAGAGTTTGGCGCCTCGGATGATGACATTGGAGAGCGATGATCGGGGGCGCGTGATCCTGCGTTCCTCGGCGGTCTTCTCCGCAATGGCTGCAGCGACGCTGCGTGACCATCATCAGACTGAAGACGGATCTCGAGAGGCTGGCGATGATCGAGGGTACTTCGACCAGACTGGTGTACGCTTCATCCATCCTTACGCAGAACCCTCTGGAGAGTTCCTCTGTCCTTGCAGTCATCCTTGAAGCGGGATCTGTTGATCCTCTGGCTGGCGATTGCGGCGGTGTCGCTGGTGTTGGCTGCCCTGTTACTGGTCCTGATCCGGCAGGGCGCCGGGCCGCAGATCGCCCGCGCCACCCATCAGGCGGCGGTCAGTTGCGAGGCCCTGCGTGCGGGTGCCGAGCGGATGGTGCTGGCCGATCTGGGCGCGTCGTCTTCCGCCTCCCAGGCCGTGCTCGACCTTGCGCTGCGCGACCGGCCGGGCACCGAAGGGGGCTTCTGGCGCGCCGATGCCGGGGTGGTGGCCTATGCCTTTCCAACCTATGACGGCACCGGCATCAAACGTGATCCGCCCAGCGCCGAACTCGAACGCATCGCATCCACCGCGCAGCGCGCCCTCGATAGCGCGAGCCTGGTGAGCGATGTGCGGCCCGGCCTGCGCGAAGCGGTGGTCTTCTCGGCCTGCCCGGTCGATGCCAAGCCGCTCGGCCTGGCCGCCTGGACGCTGATGCGGGTGCCCCTGATCGGCGCCGATGTGGTCAATCCCCTGATCCTCGCAGTGAGCCTGTTGTTGTGCATGGTGATCATCTCGGGCGCATGGCTGGGGCGCATGCTCGCGCGCTGGCGCCGCCAGTCGGAGTCGCTGCAGCGGCAGCTGGCGCAGTCGGAGCGCCTGGCCACCCTCGGCCGGGTGTCAGCCGGCCTGGCGCACGAGATCCGCAACCCGCTGGGCACCATGCGGATGAGGGTGGAGAACGCCTTGGCTGCACCGCCCGAGGTGCGCGATGCACGGGTGGCCGGCGCATTGGAAACGGTTCTGGAGCAGACCGGCCGCCTCGACACCCTGGTTTCCAGCCTGCTGGCGCTTACTCAACCGTTCCGGGTCGAGCGCCAGCCGACCGATCTGCGGGCCTTTCTGGACGTGCAGCGGCAGCGCCATCAGGCGGCCGCATCGGCGGCCGGTGTAACGCTTGGCGTGGCGGTTGATCCGGCCCTCGACACCATGGCGCCCGCCTGCTTCGACCCGGTGCAGATGGCGCGCGTGTTCGACAACCTGCTGCTCAACGCCCTGGCACATACCGCTGCAGGCGGCACCATCGAACTGGGCGCCCGGCGTACCACCGGCGGGCTGCTGTTATGGGTGGCCGACGACGGCGTGGGAGTGCCGGCCGCGCTGCGCGATACGCTGTTCGAAGCCTTTGCCACCGAGCGCAGCGGCGGCTCCGGCCTCGGCCTGGCCCTGGTGCGCGAGATCGTGCAGGCCCACGGCGGCCGGGCTGCGCTGGCCCCCAGCCCACGCGGTGCGCGTATCGAACTGGAACTACCATGGCCCACATCCTGATCGTCGACGACGACACTGCTTTTTGCGACAGCCTCGCCGAGACACTGCAGGACCTGGGGCACACCGTGCTGCAGGCCGGCAGCACCGAGACCGGCCTGCGCCGCCTGCGCAGCGAGCCCGTAAACCTGGCCATCGTCGACCTGCGCATGCCCGGTGAAGATGGGCTGGTCTTCCTGCAACGTGCGGCCGCCATCAAGGCGGTGCCCTGCATCATGCTCACCGCCTACGCCAGCGGCGGCAACACCATCGATGCCATGCGCCTGGGGGCCTTCGATCACCTCACCAAGCCGGTGGCGCGGGCCACGCTGGTGCAGACCCTCGACCGGGCATTGCAGAGCCTGCGCGTGCGCGCCAGTGTCACGTCCGACCTCGACACCCCGGCGGCGCCCGCCGACGAGACCGAGCTGGTGAGCGGCAGCGAGGCCATGCGCGAGGTGTTCAAACGCATCGGCCTGGTGGCGGGCAGCGACGCCACCGTGCTGGTGCTGGGCGAGACCGGCACCGGCAAGGAATTGGTGGCCCGCGCCCTGCACCGGGCCAGCGCCCGCGCAGCACGTCCCTTTGTGGCCATCAACTGCGCCGCCATTCCCGCCGAGTTGATGGAGAGCGAGCTCTTTGGTCATGTGAAGGGCGCTTTCACCGGCGCTACGGCCGACCGCATCGGGTGCTTCCGCGAAGCGGACGGCGGCACGCTCTTCCTTGATGAGATCGGTGACATGCCGCTGCCCATGCAGGCCAAGATCCTGCGGGTGCTCCAGGAGCGGGAGATCACCCCGGTAGGGGGCAGCCGCGCTCTGCCGGTGGACGTGCGCATCGTAGCCGCTACCCATCGCGACTTGCCCGCCGCCGTAGCGGAGGGGCGTTTTCGTGAAGACCTGTGGTATCGCCTGCAGGTGGTGCCGTTGTGGCTGCCGCCCCTGCGCGAACGCCTGGGCGACGTGCTGCTGCTGGCTGAGCACTTCCTCCGCCAGGGCGGACGAGGCACGCCCAAGCGGCTCAGTACGGCCGCAGCCCAGCGTTTGCTCGCCCACGCCTGGCCCGGCAACGTGCGGGAGCTGCGCAACGCCATGGCGCGCGCAGCCATCCTGTGTCAGGGGGCGTGCATCGAACCCGAGCACATCGGCCTGCCTGTACCCGCGGCCGCGCCGGACATCGCCTGGAGCGGCCCCCTGGCCCAGGCCGTGGCGCAGCTTGAACGCAGCATGATTGCCCGCGCCCTGGCCGAAACGGCCGGCAATCGCGCTGAGGCGGCACGGCGCCTGGGGCTGTCGCGGCAGCAGCTTTACCGCAAGCTGGCCGAGCACGGGCTGGACTGAGCCGCCACTGCGGACAGCGGTGTCCGGGGCCTACAGGTGTCCGATCCTGTTACAGCCCGGCGTCACCCGCGCGTACACTCCAGTACGGTTCTGTATTTCAAGCCATTGATTTGAAAATGGTTTGTTCTGGCACGGGGCTTGCCATCTCTTTGGGGTATTCCACCCACCTCCAAGGAGAAGCGCATGACTCGCCACATTCTTTCTGCCGTGACCCTGGTTGCCACCCTGATTGCCGGCACCACCCACGCTGCACCGCCTGACGCCCCCCGGGGGGAGCGGCCCCCGGCCCCCGGTTTGGCCAACCAGGCCGTGGCACAAGGCCAGGTGCAACGCATGCTGATCAATCCCTATGGCGAGGTGGCCGGCCTGCGGCTGGCGGACGGCACCTTGGTCAAGTTTCCGCCGCATCTGGCCGACGCACTCACCGCCGCCGTCAAGCCGGGTGACGTCGTGCGCGTCATCGGCCGCCCGCAGGCACGGGGGACCGTGCTGGCCGATGCCATCGTCAACACCGCCAGCGGCCAGACGGTCTATGACCAGCCGCCGCCGTTGGGCGAGGACCGGCCGCTGCCGCCCCACCTGCGCGCCCAGAAGCTGCAGCCGCAACAGGTCGAAGGGCGGGTCGACACCGTGCTCACCGGCCCCCGTGGCGAGGCAAACGGCGTGATTCTCGCCGACGGCAGCATCGTGCGTTTTCCCCCCGAAAGCCTGCGCCTCTCCGTTCAGCCTGGCGCCCCGTTCGCCGCCGCGGGCCTGGGTACGCGCAACGCCCTGGGTACCGCCCTCGAAGCAGTCAGCCTGGGCACCAGCCTGTCGGCCCTGCAGCCGCTCTACGACCGCAGTCGCTGATCCGCTCCGCCATGTCTCCACAACTTCTGCCCATCGTCCTGTTGTCGATCTCCAACGTGTTCATGACCTTTGCCTGGTATGGGCACCTCCGTTTTGAGGGGCGCCCCCTGTGGCTGGTCATTCTGGTGAGCTGGCTGATTGCCCTGGCCGAATACTGCTTTGCCGTGCCCGCCAACCGCCTGGGCCACGCCGTCTACAGCGCCGCTGAGCTCAAGACGATGCAGGAAGTCATCACCCTCTGCGTGTTTGCGGTGTTCTCGGTGATCTACCTGGGCGAACGGCTCACCCTCAACCACCTGGTGGGCTTTGGCTGCATCGCCCTGGGGGCGTTCTTTGTGTTCAAAGGCCCGCTGCACTGAGGAGGCACCCTGATGACGTCCCATCCGCTCACCCCGTCGCAGCGCTGGCTCTGCGGCCTCAACTTCTTCATTGCCGACGTCCGCGACGGGCTGGGCCCGTTTCTTGGCGTCTTCCTGATGGGGCAGGGCTGGCCGGCCGACGACATCGGCTACCTGATGGGCGCCGCCGGCATCGCCGGCATGCTCGCCACCACGCCACTGGGCGCCTGGGTGGATGGCTCCCGCCGCAAGCGCGGCCTGCTGGCCGGCGCCACGGTGCTGCTGCTTGCCGGCAACCTCGCCCTCTGGGCGTGGCCCACGCCGGCCGTCACGGCGGCCACCCAGATCCTGGCTGCCGTGGTGGGGGCGCTTTTCGGCCCGGCCCTCATGGGGCTCACCCTGGGCCTCGTCGGCCCCCGGGGCCTGCCCCGGCAACTGGGCCGCAATGAAGCCTGGAACCACGCCGGCAACGTCATCGCCGCCGCCCTTGCCGGCCTGGCCGGCTACCGCTGGGGCTTGCCCGCGGTGTTCGTGCTCATGGTGCTGATGGGCTGCGGCGCGCTGCTGTGCCTGGCGGGCATCCGCTCCCGCGATATCGACCACGATGTGGCCCGCGGCCTGGAAGCCCGTCCGGCTGCTGACTACCCCTCATCCCCACCATCCGCCTGGCGCGTGCTGGCCGGCTCCCGCGCGCTGTGCCTGCTGGCGGTGACCATGCTCCTTTTCCACCTGGGCAACGCGGCCATGCTGCCCCTGCTTGGCCAGTCGGTCGTTGCCCGTGGTCAGGCCGACCCCAGCGCCTACACCGCGTCCACGATCATCGTGGCACAACTGGTGATGATCCCCGTGGCTCTGCTCGCCGGGCGGCATGCCGAGCGTCGTGGCTACTGGGGCCTCATTACCGCCGCGCTGGCCGTGCTGCCCCTGCGTGGCGCCATCGCCGCCGCCTGGGCATCCCCCTGGGCGCTGATACCGGTGCAGGTGCTCGATGGCGTCGGCGCTGGCCTGATGGGGGTGGCATTGCCGGGCCTGGTGGCGCACATGCTGCGCGGCAGCGGCCACATCAACGCCGGCCTGGGGGCGGTGACGGCCATCCAGGGCATCGGCGCCGCCCTGAGCCCCGCCCTGGCTGGTTGGGTTGCCCAGCACTTCGGCTACGCCACTGCTTTTGCCACACTGGGGGGCTGCGCGGCTCTGGGGGTGCTGGTGTTTCGATATGCCATGTACCCGGCGACCAACTCGCATCGGTCCCCGGTGTAGCCCAAGGGCGTGATCCATACTTTGCCGCGTTGCGCGGGAGCATTCTTGGATCAGGCCAGGGCCGTTTCCTCGAACTTCCGGTTACCCAGCTGAAAGGCCAGGGCTGTGGCAAGCGTCAGGACGCCAAGCACGACGCTCAGGCTTGTCCTGAGACCATGGCTGTCCGACAGCATCCCGAGCAGGGGCGAGAGCATGCCGCCAACGGACAGGGCCAGCCCGAGGGTGATGCCTGCCGCCGTGGCCGGATTGCGCGGCAGGTAATCCTGGGCCAGCGTCACCTGGGAGGCAAAAGGCAGGAACATCGCAGTACCCAGCAGAGCGGCACACAGCATGGCCGGGAGAGGCGCGTTGGCGAGGACCAGGCCTGCGAGAGCGGGCAGCGCCAGGGTGTAGCCAAGCCGGATCGTGGCGATACGCCCCACCCGGTCGGCCAGCAAGCCGCCACCCAGAGTTCCGATGGCACTGGACGCGGTGAAGCAGGTGAGGACCAGGGCGCCCTGGGCGCTGCTGCCATGCAGATCGCGGCTGGTATACAGGGCGGCCATGGAAAGCACCGTCACGTAGGGGATGGACCAGCCGACAATGACGGCGCTCAAGCGCAGGAAGGCCCGCCAGTCATTCGTGGCAAGGGAGGTGGCGCGGCGCCGGGCGTGGGCGGCTTCCACCACGTCGGCATGGCGGGTGGACCACCACCAGACGACGGCCATCACCGCAGCGGGGAGCGCCAGCCATGGCGTTGCCGAAAGGGATGACCCGCCGATCACCGTCGTCGCTGCCAGCGGCGCGGCCGCCGCACCCAGCATTCCACCCACCGAGAACAGGCTCATGGCCTTCTGGGAGGCGCCGCCAGCCAGCCGGGCAGCGGTTGTCGCAGGGGGGTGATAGGCCGCGATGCCCAGCCCGCTGATGGCAATGGCCAGCCAGGTCCACAGGTAGCTCTCCGCCACACCGGCCAGCGCGACGCCCAGCGCGGCGAGCATGAAGCCGGCCGGGATCAGCCAGTTGCGGGGGTGCTTGTCGGCGTAAAGGCCAAACAGCGGCTGAACCACGCTGGACAGCCCGGTGGCCGCCAGAATCAGGCCGCTCACCGCGGTGTAGCTATAGCCGCGTTCCAGCACCATGAAAGGGAGCAGGGCGGGTATCAGGCCCTGGTAGAGATCATTGACCGAATGGGTTCCGGTCAGCAGCCCGAGGCGTTTTCGATTCATGGGTGTTTCTCCGGGTTGGGGAGGCGCTATGCTAGGCGCCCGCCCTTCCTGGCCTCTCCCCCGAAAACACCCGTCGTCGTCGCGATATGGACAATGTGGAACTGGAATCGCTGCTGAAAGTCGAGTCGTCCTTGCGCCCTGTGGCGGTGCTCGCGTCGGACCTGGCCGCTGGCGTCCGCATCGCACCGCATATGCACCGGCGCGGGCAACTGCTGCATGCCATCCACGGCGTGATGATCGTGCGGGCCCCGGGCGGCAGCTGGGTGGTGCCGCAGGGGCGTGCGGTGTGGGTGCCCGCCGGCGTAGAGCACGAGATCGAGGCTACTGCCGGACCAGTGGCGACACGCACGGTCTTCATCGAGCCGGGATTCCTGCACGGGCCCGAGGTTGCTGCATGCCGCGTGATCGGAGTGACCCCACTGCTGCGCCAGCTCATCGTTACGGCGGTGGATGAACTGCCCCTGGACTACCCCGAAGGTGGGCGCGAGGAGAGACTGATGAATCTCATTGCGGATGAGATCGAGAGGGCGCCTGCCCTGGGTCTGCATCTTCCGATGCCGACCGCCCCCCGTCTGGCGTCCTTATGCCGGGCCTTCCTGGATCATCCGGCCGCCGACGCAAGCCTGGCTGACTGGGCGCGGCAGGCCCACCTGACCGAGAAGACCCTGGCCCGCCAGTTTCTGAAGGAAACCGGCTTGAACATGGGGGCCTGGTGCCGTCAGGCCCGATTGCTGCTCAGCCTGCCGGCACTGGCCGCGGGGCGTTCGGTGCTGGACGTGGCACTGAGCCACGGCTACGACAGTCCGAGCGCCTTTTCAGCCGCCTTCCGGCGAGCCTTCGGCATTTCACCGATCCAGTACATCAAGGGGGAAGTGGGGGCAGCGATGGATGTGGTTGGTGGTTCGGGTTTCCGCGGCGAGGCTTAGAAGCAGCCGCCACAGGCAAAACCGCGAACTGCGGAACCGAAGGTGATGGCAGTGCTTGTGCGAACCGGCACAATGCTGGCATCGCGATTATCGGGAGCATGTGATGGCAACCCATCTCGTCGTGCGCAACATTGAACCGTCGGTCGCACAGGCCTTGAAGGAGGCGGCTGCCCGGCACGGACGGAGTGCCGAGGCTGAGCACCGGGAGGTCCTGCGGGCGGCGCTCACCCGACCGGCGTGTCGCAGCTTCAAGGACGTGCTGACCGCCATGCCCGACGTAGGTACCGACGAAGACTTCAACTTCAGACAGGCCTGATGTTGCTGCGCGGTACCAAGGTCATCCGGGTCTCCGCAGTTGACGTTATCCCGATGCGTCGGTGCTGTCGGTACTCCATTGAGAGTCTCGTTGGGCCGATCCTGCACTAACAGGTCTCCGTGCTTTATGACGATGGGGGCTGCTTACGACCCAATGCCAGAATGAATCTAGCGGTTGCAGGTGGCTGCGGGAGGAAAGTCCTGATAGCGTGACATCGCCAACCTTCGTGCGTGATGTGTCGGGTCGCGCTGCGCTAACCCGACCTACACTAGCTCATTGCATGTTGGAGGGCGTGCTCGCTCGGATTTGCGCGTCCATAACTAGCAATTCCAGGTCGGCTGCGGCATAGGCAAGCCGCATGGATGCAATAACCGAAAGAGCGACTATGAGGCTAAGTGCCCAGCCCGTGCTGACAAACGGTGCGGTTTGGTCTGCGTGAAGGGGGGATTGATCACCAAGCCACACGGAGGATTGGTAAAGCGCTAGAGCAAAAATTGCTGTAAGACTCCAGCCATTACTTTTTGCCCTGAGTGATTGCGCTCGCAGCATAAAGAGGACTTGCGTGTGCGGGGCCGCTGCTAGTGCATCGACCTTTTTGACATACATCTTATTGGCTCGCTCACTTCGAGCCTTCCACGCATGGAATGTTTTGCTTCCTATGGCATCCAGTGGTGGTTTTAGGTAGCTGCTGACCAGATTGATTATTAGTCCGACGACCACTACAGATAGCCACCAATACGTGCTGGTTAGATTATTCAGGAGTTCGTCCATGGCCATAATAAGGGTTAAAAGCCGGTTTGCTTGAGACGAGGGATGTGTTCATAGACCTCCGCGATTTCGTATCTGGCATTCACAAAAATTCCAGTATCTCTATCCTTTTCCTGAGTGATATGAAGCGCAACGTGAAGCGAATCGCCTGGCGCAATAGTAATCTCATGCGCGAAGAATTTGTCAAAAAAAAGATCATCAAGAATTGGTGCTGCAATCTTGACCCCGCGCCAAAAGAACTCCCAGCGACGGCGGCCGCGCTCCAAGATTGCTCTGTTGATCTCAACATGCGTGATCTCGATGATTTCGCGGGTATTCTCGTCGCCCTGGTACTCGGTTTGAAAGACGGCGAACATTTCTCGTGGGACGACGAGGGGTGGCTTTTTGTCGCCTTGGTCTTCTGAAATGGCTATGCCTTTGATATCTTTATCGGATGCTGCTGCGTCAAAAATTATTCCAATGGAGTTGTTGAATCGTTCCGACTTGTCTAATTTCCGCTTAGCTTCGTAGACGTTCTTGGGGACGATAATTTTGTCTTTTCCAATTTCGATTGTTACCAGATCTCCTGTCACTGTAATCACCGGCGGGGCATCAGTTTTGATTCCCTTCTCATAGATATGAGTCGAGATTATCCCGTAGATGATGGCTTGCACCGCGGTATGTGAAAAGAGGTTCTTTGCCTTTGTGTATACGGTGCGAACCGTTGCTTTGAAACTACCGTCTGCTAGGGCCTCGACGACAACTTCGACGACGTGCCCTGGATTGACAAGTGCGTTTGCCTCTCGAACTGCGTCAGCGAGACCTACGAGGGCGCTTGCAAGTGCGTAGGCGTTAACTTCGTGCCTTGGTGTATCGAAGTAGAGGACAAAACGATCGATCTCGCGACGTACTTCCAGGGTAGTCAAGGCGGCGCCTCCGGCTTCTAACTTTGTTTTCTGTCGCCAGTTCTGTCGCATCACATCTGAATGTCAAGCAACACAGTCGGCAAACTACGCTCAGTGCAAAATAATATGGCAGGGAAAGCAACAGCCGATAACATCGGCGGGGTAATCCGATTCATGCTGAACGTAGGCGTATAGCATACCGTCCCGCCCAAATGGTCGCTATCTGGATCAGATAGCGACCGGCCGCTCCTGGCCGAAACACCTCACAACACCACTCCCTGTGCCCAACCCCCGCAATCCTCACACCTCCCACCCCCGCCTCTCAATGAACTGCGTCACTCCCCTTTCGGCCCCTCACCTCTCAATCATCTGACATCCCCCACCCGCTTGCCCCCTCCACCCCCTTCCACCGACAATCCCCATCCCCCCGCCGGCTAGCAACCCCCCATGCGACTGCTCCACACCTCCGACTGGCATCTCGGCCAGACCCTGCATCAGTTCGAGCGAAGCCACGAGCACGCGGCCTTCCTCGCGTGGCTGCTGGACACCCTTGAGGCGGAGGCGGTGGATGCGCTGCTGATTGCCGGCGACGTGTTCGACAACGCCAATCCTTCGTCCCAGTCCCAGACGCAGCTTTACCGCTTTCTCACCGAGGCGCGGCGGCGGGTGCCGTGGCTGAATATCGTGGTGATTGCCGGCAACCATGATTCGCCGGGGCGGCTGGAGGCGCCTTTGCCGTTTCTGGCGCTGCTGGATGCTCATGTGGTGGGGCAGACGGTGCGCACGGCGGGGGAGGTCGAGGTGGAGCGGCTGGTGGTGCCGCTCAAGGGCAGGGAGGGTGCTGTTGAGGCCTGGTGCATGGCCATGCCTTTCTTGCGGCCGGCGGATGTGCCGCGGGTGGAGGGGGCGGAGGACGCCTATCTGGCGGGAATCGAACTGCTGCACCGGCAGGTGCTGGATGTGGCGCTGGCGCGGCGGCGGCCGGGGCAGGCGCTGGTGGCGATGGGGCATTGCCATATGACCGGGGGCGAGGTGTCGGTGGAATCCGAGCGGCGCATCGTGGTGGGCGGGGCAGAGGCCCTGTCGGCCAGCCTTTTCGATCCGGCCATTGCCTATGTGGCCCTGGGGCATCTGCACCTGGCCCAGTGCATTGGCAAGGACCCGACCCGGCGCTACTGCGGCAGCCCCTTGCCCCTGTCGTTTTCCGAGATCCACTACCCCCATCAGGTGGTGTTGGTGGATCTGGACGGGGAGGCGGTGGCCAGTGTTCGGGATGTGCGGGTGCCCCGGGCGGTGGACTTGCTGCGGGTGCCTGCCAGGCCGGCGCCGGTGGAGGAGGCCCTGGCCGCGCTGGAGGCGCTGGCGCTGCCCGATGGCCCCGAGGCCGGCTGGCCCTACCTGCAGGTGAGGGTGCGCCTGGATCAGCCCGAGCCTGGCTTGCGCGCCAGGGTGGAGGCGGCCCTGGCCGACAAGCCGGTGCGGCTGGCCCGCATCGAAACCACCTATGCCCGCAGCGCCGATGAGGCCGCCGCGCCGGCCCTGTCGGTAGATGAGCTGGAAGCCCTCGGCCCGGCGGATTTCTTCCAGCGCCTGTATGCCCACCGCTTTGGCGACGCACCGCCCGCCGAGCTGATGGGCGCCTTCAACGAACTCCTCGCCAGCCCGGCCGGGGCGGCCCCTGACGCATGAAGATCCTCGCCATCCGCGGTCGCAACCTGGCCTCCCTGGCCACCGAGTTCTGCGTGGACTTTCAGTCCGAACCCCTGGCCAGCGCCGGCCTGTTTGCCATTACCGGCCCTACCGGCGCGGGCAAGAGCACGCTGCTCGACGCCCTGTGCGTGGCCCTTTACGAAGCCACGCCGCGTCTGCTGCGGGCGGCCAGCCGGAGCGGGATCATCCCCGACGTGGGCGAGCACAGCGTCGGCCCGGCCGACCCGCGCACCCTGCTGCGCCGGGGGGCGGGGGAGGGCTTTGCCGAGGTGGATTTTGTGGGGAGCGACGGCGTGGCCTACCGGGCCCGCTGGTCGGTGCGCCGGGCCCGCAGCAAGGCCGAGGGGAAGCTGCAGAGCACCGAAGTGAGCCTCACGCGGATCGACGACGGCCAGGTGCTCAGCGGCAACGGCAAGACCGAAACCCTCAAGCTCATCGAGGCGCGCATCGGCCTCAGCTTCGAGCAGTTCACCCGCGCCGTACTGCTGGCCCAGAACGACTTTGCCGCCTTCCTGCGGGCCTCGGACGACGAGCGCGCCGAGCTGCTGCAGACCCTCACCGGCACCGCCGCCTACGCCGAGATCTCCCGCCAGGCCTACCTCCGGGCCAAGGCCGAAGGCGAAGCCCTGCGCCTGCTCCAGGCCCAACTGGCCGATCAGGTGCCCCTGGATGTCGACGCCCGCCAGGCCCGCGAGGCGGCGCTGGCCGGGCAGACCGCCCGCCTGGATGCACTCAGCCAGCAGCAGGCCGCCGTGGAAGCCCAGCTGCGCTGGCATCAGGAGCGGGCCCGTCTGGCCGGCCGCGTGGCCGACAGCCAGCAGCAGCTGGAGGCGGCCCGCCAGGCCCGGGGCACCGCCGAGGCCCGGCGCGCTGCCCTGGGCCGCATCGAGGCCGTGCAGCCCGCCCGGCCCCTGTGCGCAAGCCTCGACCGCCTCAGCGCCGAGCACCTCGACGCCGGCAAGGCCGTTGCCAACGCCGAGGCTGCCCTGGCCGCCGCCCTCCGCGCCGCCGCCGACTGTGCCGCCCGCCACCAGGCCGCCACCCAGGCCCAGGCCAGCGCCGAGCAGGCCCGCAGCGCCGCCCAACCCCAGCTCAACAAGGCCCGGGCGCTGGATGCCAGCCTTGGCACGCTCACGCCCCAGCACCACGCCGCCCGCCAGGCCCGGGATGCTGCCACCCAGGCCCACAACCAGACCCAGGCCAGGCAACAGCGAGTGGCCGCCGATCACGCCGCCGTGCGCCAGGCACAGCAGAACGCCGCCGGGTGGCTCGCCGACCACGCCAGCCTGCGCCCCCTCGCCGAGGGCTGGGCACGCTGGGAGACCCTGCTGGCGCAGGCCGCCGGGCAGTGGCGCAGCCAGCAGACCCTTACCGGCGAGAAGGATGAAGCTGCCCGCAGCGAAACCCGCCTCAAGGATGAGCTGGCGCGTGCCGGGCAGCACCTGAGCACCGCCGTCGAGGCCGCCGCCAAAGCCGCCGATACCCACAAGAGCCTCGCCGAGCAGTGCGCCGCCCTCGACCCCGACACCCTGGCCGGCCAGCGCAAGGCCCTGCAGATCCGCCGCAACCACCTGTCCCGCGCCGCCCAGCTAGCCGCCGATCAGGCCCGGCTGCGCGCCAGCCTGCAAACCCAGCAGCAGGAAGACAGCGCCGCCCGCAAGGCCCTGGCCGGGTACGAGTCCACGCTGGCCGACGGGCAGGCCCGCCTGCCCCTGCTGGCCCGGGATGCCGACGCCGCCGAGCGTGCCCTGGCCATCGCCCGCCTCGCCGCCAGTGAAAACGTCGAAGCCCTGCGCCAGCAGCTCACCCCCGACAGCCCCTGCCCGGTGTGCGGCGCCGTCGAGCACCCCTACGCCGCCCACGACCCCCAGGCCCGGGCCATGCTGCAGGGCCTGGAGGCCAACCTGACCCAGGCGCGGCAGGCCCACGCCCAGCTCAGCCAGCAGCTCGCCACCGCCCAGGCCCATGCCGCAAGCAGCCGCAGTCAGCTCGAGCGGCTGACGCAAAGTCTCACCGGCCTGAGCACCGACCTGGACGCGGCCAATCAGGAACTTGCCGCGCTGCTGCCGGACCTGCCCGAGCTGGCCGGCCTGGCTACCGAAGCACAACCCGCCTGGCTGCAGGCCCGGCTGGTCGACGCGGACGCCGCCCTGGCCGACATCGACCAGGCCGACGCCCGCCAGCGCGCCCTGCTGGCCGAGCGGGACAAGGCCCAGCGCGCCCTCGAGGCCGCCCGCGCCGCCGAGGCCGAAGCGCGCGCAGCCCTCACCCAGCACACCCTGGCCCACCAGCAGGCTGTTCAGGCGCAGCAGAACCTGGCGCAGCGTCTGGAGGAGGCCCGGCGCACCCTCGCCCGCAGCCTGGATGACCTGGATGCCGCCTTTCCGGCCGGTGACGACTGGCGCAGCCGCTGGCAGGCCGACCCGGCCGATTTTGGCCTGCGCACCCGCGCGGCCGCCCAGGAGTGGGCAGCCGCGCAGGCCCGGCAGCAGGAATCCGAGCGCCGCCTGCTGGCCCTCGACGCCGAGCAGCTGGCCGCCACCGAGGCCCTCAACACCGCGGCTGGCCAGCTCGCCACCCGCCAGCAGGAGTTCGACACCCACGCCGAGGCGCTGGCCCGCATGCAGGCCGAGCGTGCCGACCTGTTTGCGGGCCGGTCGGTGCAGGACGTGGAGGCCGCCCTCAATGACGCGGTAACCCAGGCCGCGGAAGCCCTGCGGCGCAGCCAGGAAGCGGCCCAGGCCGCCGAGGGCCAGCGCGCCCGCCAGGACGAAGCCCTGGCCCAGTCCCGCAATCAGGCAACACGGCTGCAGCAGGAACATCAGCAGGCGGTGCAGGCGCTGGATCAGTGGATGGAGGCGTTCAACGCCCGTGCCGATGGCATCCCCCTGGACCTGCCCGCCCTGCGCGCCGCGCTGGCTCACGGCTCCGACTGGCTGGCGGCCGAACGTCAGGCCCTGCAGGCCCTCGATACCGGCGTCGACACGGCCGCCGCCGTGCTGCGCGAGAACGAAACCAGCCTGGCGGCGCACCAGGCCACCGCGCCGGGCGAGGAGGGCGTCGACGCACTCGATGCCCGCCGCACCCAGCTGGCCGCCGAACTGGCCGAGGCCCGCGAGGCCCACACCGGCATCAAGCTCGAACTGGCCCGCGATGACGAGCGCCGTGCACGCAGCGGCAGCCTGCAGGCCGACCTGGCCCGCCAGCAGGCGCGCACCGACCTGTGGGCCCGGCTGGGCGAGCTCATCGGTTCGGCCGACGGCAAGAAATTCCGCAACTTCGCCCAGCAGCTCACCCTGGACATCCTCCTCGGCTACGCCAACCGCCACCTGGAGAGCCTGTCCCGCCGCTACCGCCTGCAGCGCATCGCCGACAGCCTGGGCCTGCTGGTGCTCGACCAGGACATGGGCGACGAGCTGCGCTCGGTGCATTCCCTGTCGGGGGGCGAGTCCTTCCTGGTGTCCCTGGCCCTGGCCCTCGGGTTGGCGTCCCTCTCGTCCCACCGGGTGCGGGTCGAATCGCTGTTCATCGACGAGGGCTTTGGCAGCCTGGATGCCGACTCCCTGCGCGTCGCCATGGAGGCCCTGGACAGCCTGCAGGCCCAGGGCCGCAAGGTGGGGGTGATCTCCCACGTGCAGGAGATGACCGAGCGCATCGGCACCCGGGTGGAGGTTCGCCGGCTGGCCGGCGGGCAGAGCCGGGTGGTGGTGGCCTGAGGTCCAGTTTCTCCGGGTCCGGCCGATAGATCAGGGATGTCAATGGATTTGATCCTGGCGCCCGGCCGCGCACCGGGCCCTTTTTGCATTCTGCGTCGGCCGTCCGCGGGGTGGCGAAGCCTGCTGCTCCTGCTGCTCGTGGCGGTGTCGGCGCTCTGTGCCTCGGCTCAGGCGCTTGCCGAAGATAAGGTCTATCGCGTGGGCGTCACCGCCTTCCGGGACAGGTCCGTGACGGTGCGCGAATGGGGGCCGACCATGGATTTCCTGTCGGCGCAGATCCCCGGCACGCGCTTCGAGGTGGTGCCTCTCAACCTGCCCGAATTCGAGGTCGCCCTGAGCCGGCGCGAGCTGGATTTCGTGCTCACCAATCCCCAGCACTACATCGTCATGGAAACCCGTTATGGCGTGTCCCGGGTGGCCACCCTGGTCAAGCACGAGAACGGCCGGATGGTGAACCAGTTCGGCGGGGTGATCTTCACCCGCAGCGATCGCCACGAGATCAACCGCATCCGCGATCTGCGCGGCCTGCGTATCGCCGCGGTCGACCGCACCTCCTTTGCCGGCTTCCTGCTTCAGTACGACCTCTTCGAGCGCGCCGGCATCGATCTTGATGAGGACTGCCACGTGCAGTTTCTCGGTTTCCCTCAGGATCTGGCGGTGAAGGCGGTGCTGGAAGGCCGGGCCGATGCGGGCTTCGTGCGCACCGGCGTGCTCGAAGCCATGGACAGGGAAGGGCAGATCGACCTGTCGCGCCTGCGCGTGGTGAACCCGGTGCTCCACGCGGATTTTCCCTTCCAGGTCAGCACCGAGCTGTTCCCCGAATGGCCGCTCGCCACGGCGCCCCATGTGTCCATCGACATCACCAACCGGGTTGTCGCGGCCCTGCTGCTGATGCCCCCCGACAGCCCGGCCGCCCGCAGCGCCCGTTACCACCGCTGGTCCACGCCCCTGGAGTACCAGCGCGTGCAGGCGGTGATGCGCCGGCACGGCATCTATCCCTATGACCAGCGCGAGCCCATCGCCGTGGCCGACGTGCTGCGCGAGTACGCCTTCCACCTGCTGGCCGGGGTGGTGGTGTTCACCCTGTCCCTGGGGGTGCTCTACGTCCGCACTGACCGCCTCAACATGGAGCTCCAGTCATCCCGCCTGAAGCTCAGCGAGATGGCGCACAGCGATGCCCTCACCGGCCTGCCCAACCGCAACCTCCTTGATGACCGCCTGACCCTCGCCCTGGCCCATGCCCGCCGCAGCCACGAGCGCATCGCCGTGTGCCTGATCGACCTCGACCGCTTCAAGCCCATCAACGACACCTGGGGCCACGAAGTGGGCGACGAGGTGCTGCGCGAAGTGGCCGAACGCCTGGCCGCTGCCTTGCGGGAAGGGGATACGGTGGCCCGCTGGGGCGGCGACGAGTTCGTGCTGCTGCTGGACGGGCTGAGCACCGACCAGCAACTCGAAGAGATCATGCAGCGGGTGCTCAGGGCCGTCGCCACCGACCTGAAGGCCTGCCCCGGCTGGCAGGTGTCGGCCAGCATCGGGGTCAGCCTCTACCCCGTGGATGCCCACGACGCCAACGTTCTCCTCAAGCACGCCGACACCGCCATGTACCAGGCCAAGCGGGAAGGGGGAGGGCGCTTTGTGGCCTATTCGGGGGAGCTGGCGTGAGTCGCTGTTTGGTCGCGCGCTCAAGGGCGCCGCTGGTCGCCCCGGCTTGTGCCAGGCCTGCACGCCGCTTGCCTCATCGCCCGAGCAGTCTGGCGCTTGAAGCCATCTGATCGTGCTCGAAGGCGGGAGCAAAGTCGTCCAGCTCCCGTGGTCGTAGCCCCACCCCGGGGCCAAGCGCTACCTGACGCCAGTTCGAGACAGC
Source organism: Zoogloea sp. (assembly GCF_023150065.1). Lineage (GTDB taxonomy): Bacteria > Pseudomonadota > Gammaproteobacteria > Burkholderiales > Rhodocyclaceae > Zoogloea. Next base: position 58,529 of record NZ_JAKLLN010000015.1, on the reverse strand, counting down.
CGCATGCACTTCACCCAGCGTGGCCAGGGCTTGTGCCGTGTTCAGCGCAAAGTAGGACGCGCGCCCCAGGAGCATCTGAACGTCGGTGATCGGTCCGTCCTGCTCGGACAGCCAGGTTTTGGACTCCCGGTCCTTGTCTGGAAACGGGTTGATGTCGAAGGCCGGCGCAAGCCGCCACAGCCCGTGCTCGACGTGCAGGAAACCATGGTTCTGGAGGTGATCGTCGATGTTGGTGATCAGCAGATTGAACACAAGCCGGCGCCATAGCTGGCGCAAATCTTCGGTGGGTACCTGGCTGTTGGCACGGATGGCGTCGGCGATCTCGGTATAGCTGCGTTCCTCTTCACGAGAGGCTTGCAGCAGGGATGCGGCTGACTGGTAGGGAATACGGCCATCTTCACCATCGCGGTCGAACCGGCGGATGACCGCTATCGGCACCTCGTTTTCCTGATCGCCTAACAAAACGATGCGCGCAGGGGCGGCATCGATCCCGGCCAGGGCTGCCAGCTTCAAAGCCAGCACTTCGCCACGCGTGACACTGCGGGCGTCGCCCACACTTGGAAACTTGCCGATGGCAAGCCAACCGTCCTCATCCACCACCGTGCACTTGGGTCGCATGCCGCCGAGCGATGTGCCTTTGCCCTGAAGGTAGCGCAAGTCCTCGGCGGACTCTTGCCCGCGCTCGACGGCACTGCTGGCCTGGTAGATGAGCGCCAGCTCAATCAGTGGCGGCGTGCTGCGCCGGCCCTTGGCGACCGTTCGATGCCATGTTCCATCTGCATCGCGCAGGCGCAGGGCGCCGACGCGGCTGAAGTCGTCCACCGCCAGCAGGAAATCCAGCTCGGTGAGGGCCGGCAGTTTCGGATCGACACGGCGGCGGCGGGCATGATCGCGGGCGATGACACGTCTGCCCCAGGCGTCCGGCGCGGTGTCGGCGATCGCACCGTGAAACACGGAGTCGTGGGATGAGGCGGCCTTGTGTGTCTGATATCCGGGTATCCGCTGCAGGTCGGCAGATACGTTGAAACAGGCAGGGTTGGTCAGCCAGGCCTCGTCATAGGCAAGGGCGCAATGCTCCCGCCGGCCCTGGCGTACATAAACAAGAGAACCTACCGGCAGCCCTGCCTTGCCGATGCATAGCTGGACTGCCTGGCGGGTTGAGGTAACGCTGGCCATCAGAGGGCTCCCGAGCTGCCACCGGGCTTGCTGCGCACGCGCTTGGGCAAACGCTCGTCCATCAGCGTCAGGCCGATTGCGTCGTTTTGCGTGTCAAGCAGATGCTCCAGTGCCTGGATCTCTCCGAAAACGTGCAGCGTGCGGGCGAGGAAGTGGATGGGCACGCGTGCGTCGCCTTTCTCGATCCGCCTTACAGTGGAAAGTGAGGCGCCAATGCGCTCGGCCAGCGAAGCCTGCGAAATATGGCGGCGCCTGCGTGCGAGCGAGATGTCAGTGCCGAGCTTGAGGATGGCACGCTCGACAGGCAGGGGAAGGGGTGGCTCCATGCTTATCGTTCCTGTCGGATATTTACGGATTTTTAATGGTTCCCATGGAAATGATTATATCCATGGGAACATCTTATGGAAATTAAGCGTTCCATTGGAGTTTTTAGTTTTAAATTAGTGTTCCTTTGGAGCACTTAAAGTGGATTTTGTGCTGAGATTTGAATGCCTGTTCCCGGTTGCCGCAGCGGCCTGTGGAGCCCTCGCTGGCCGTGATGGGCGCACTCACTTCCGCACGTGTATCCCGTATCCTCCGCTCGTTCCATATCACCCCCCGCCCCGGAGTCCGCCTTGACCCCCACCCCGCTGCCCTCTGGCCTGATGCTGGTCCATGGCAACCATCCCGAAGCCCTGCGCGACCTGCTGGTCACCTGGATCCGCCGCTACCCGCTGGCGCCCCTTGAAACCGAGACGGTGCTGGTGCATAGCAACGGCATCGCCCAGTGGTTGCGCCTGGCCCTGGCCGAGGACGTGGAGGATGGCGGCTGCGGGATTGCCGCGGGGCTGGATCTGTCGCTGCCCTCGCGCTTCCTGTGGCAGGCCTACCGGGCCGTGCTGGGGCGCGATTCGGTGCCCGAGGCCTCGCCCTTCGACAAGCCCCTGCTGGTGTGGCGCCTGATGCGCCTGCTGCCCGACCTCACCGGCCAGGCGGCCTACCAGCCCCTGCGCCGCTTCCTGGCGGCCGATGCCGACCTGCGCAAGCGTTTCCAGCTCGCCGAGCGCCTGGCCGACCTGTTCGACCAGTACCAGGTTTACCGCGCCGACTGGCTGGTGGCCTGGGCGGCGGGGGAGGATGTGCTGATCCGCGCTGGCGGCGAGCGGGCGCCCCTGCCGGACGAGCAGCGCTGGCAGGCCTGCCTGTGGCGCGCGCTGCTGGCCGACGTCGCCGCTGCGGGTGCCGCCGCGGGGGTCGTCGATCTGGCCGGGCAGGGGCGGGCGGCGGTGCACGAGGCCTTCCTGGCCCGGGTGGCTACTTGGCCCGACGACGCCCCGCGCCCCGCCGGCCTGCCGCGCCGGGTGCTGGTCTTCGGCATCTCGGCGCTGCCGCGCCAGTCCCTGGAGGTGCTGGCCGCCCTGGCGCGCTGGTGCCAGGTGCTGATGTGCGTCCACAACCCCTGCGAGCACTACTGGTCCGACATCGTCGCCGACAAGGACCTGCTGCGCGCCACCCGCAGCCGCCAGCAGCGCCGCACCGGGGCCCCCGCCGAGATCGACGAGGACAGCCTGCACCTGCACGCCCACCCGCTGCTGGCCGCCTGGGGCAAGCAGGGGCGGGACTTCATCGGCCTGCTCGACGAGCACGACAGCGACAGCGCCCGGGCCGGTTACCTGCAGCACTTCGTGGATATCCGCCAGCGCATCGACCTGTTCGGCCCCCATGGCGACGGCTGCCTGCTCAACCAGTTGCAGGACGACATCCGCGACCTGCGCCCCCTGCGCCTGACCCAAGAGAAATGGCTGGCGGTGGCGGCCGATGACGATTCCATCCGCTTCCACATCGCCCACAGCCCCCAGCGGGAGGTGGAGGTGCTCCACGACCAGCTGCTCGCCGCCTTCAACGCCGACTCCACGCTCCGCCCCCGGGACGTGATCGTCATGGTGCCGGACATCGACGTGTACGCCCCCCACATCCAGGCCGTGTTCGGGCTGATCGACAGCCACGACCCGCGCTACATCCCCTTCAGCATCGCCGACCAGGGGCAGGGCCGCCACGACCCGCTGGTGGGGGCCATCCGCAAACTGCTGGAACTGCCCACCTCGCGCCTGGCGGTGAGCGACGTGCTCGACCTCCTCGAAGTGCCGGCCCTGCGCCAGCGCTTCGGCATTGGCGAAGGCGAGCTGCCCCTGGTGCGGCGCTGGGTGCAGGGCGCCCGGGTGCGCTGGGGCCTGCACGCCGCCCACCGCTGCAGCCTGGGTTTGCCGGACGCCCCGGAGGGCAACACCTGGCTGTTCGGCCTGCGCCGCATGCTCCTCGGCTATGCCGTCGGCGGCACCGCCGGGGCGTGGAACGACATTGAGCCCTACGACGAGATCGGCGGCCTGGATGCGGCCCTGCTCGGGCCCCTGGCCGATCTGCTGGAGCGCCTGGAGGCCACCTGGCAGGCCCTCGCCGACAGTGCCGACGTGGCCACCTGGTGCCAGCGCCTGCGCTGCCTGCTGGCCGATTTCTTCGCCCCCGACGACAGCGTCGACGCCTACACCCTGCAGCAACTCGACCTGGCCCTGGCGCGCTGGCAGACGGCCTGCCAGCAGGCTGGGCTGGACAGCCCGCTGCCCCTGGCGGTGGTGGGCGAACACTGGCTCGCCCAACTCGACGACACCGGCTTGTCCCAGCGCTTCTTTGCCGGCGCGGTGACCTTCGCCACCCTGATGCCCATGCGCGCCATCCCCTTCCGCCAGGTGTGCCTGCTCGGCCTCAACGACGGCGACTACCCGCGCACCCGGGTGGCCATGGACTTCGACCTGATGGGCCGCGATTACCGCCCCGGCGACCGCTCGCGCCGGGAGGACGACCGCTACCTCTTCCTCGAGGCCCTGCTGTCGGCCCGGGAGCGCCTGTTCATCTCGTGGGTCGGGCACAGCATCAAGGACAACACCGGCCGGCCGCCCTCGGTGCTGGTCGGGCAGCTGCGCGACCACCTGAGCGCCGGCTGGCAGCTGGCCGGGCGGGAGGGGGAGGGAGGGGGAGAGGGTGCCCTGCTCGACGCCCTGAGCATCGAACATCGCCTGCAGCCCTTCAACCCGGACTACTTCCCCGTCGACCCTGCGGCCAGCCGCCTGTTCACCTATGCCGGAGAGTGGCGCATCGCCGACGACCGCCCCGGCGGTGCCCCGGCCCTGGCCGGGCCGGCCGACACGCCCGCCGTCAGCCTGACGGAGCTGGCCACCTTCCTGCGCGACCCGGTGAAAACCTTCTTCCGCCAGCGCCTGCGGGTGGACTTCGACATGGACGACCCGGCCAGTGAAGACCAGGAGCCCTTCGACCTGGATGGCCTGGAACTGTGGCACCTGTGGGACGAGCTCATCGGCGCCCAGGCCCATGCCGTGCATCACGGCGAATCCCGGGAGGACGCCCTGGCCGACGGCCTGGCCCGCATCCGCCGCCGTGGCGACCTGGCCGCTGGCGCCTTCGCCGGGCTGATGGAGGAAACCCTGGCCGCCCCCATGGAAGATCTCTTCCAGCGCTACACCGAGGCCCTGGCCCGGTGGCCGGCCGTGCACCCCCACGACGAGCCCGTCGAGTACACCAGCCCCGCCGGCCTGCGCATCGAGGATCGCCTGGCCGGACTGCGCAGCAATGCCGACGAGCAGCGCGGGCGGGTGGTGCTGGAGAGCAGCGACCTGCTCAAGAAAGGCCAGTACCAGCGCCATCCCCTGATCAAGCACTGGGTTGCCCACCTGGCCGCCCACGTGGCCGGCGGGCCGCTCACCACCGAAGTGGTGGGCAAGGTCGGCAGCGTCACCCTCGCTCCCCTCGACCCGGCCCATGCCGCCGGCCACCTGGATGCCATCCTCGAGGCCTGGCAGGCGGCCCGCAGCCGGCCCCTGCCTTTGGCCGTCAAGACCGCCTTCGTGTGGATCAAGGACGCTCCCCCGGGCGCCGATGCCGCCGCCGAAGCCCGCGCCGCAGCGGCCGCCCGCAAGGCCTACGAGGGCGACGACTACACCCCCGGCGAGCGCGACAGCAGCGCCTACCTGCAGCGGGCCTGGCCCGATTTTGCCAGCCTGTCGTCGGGCGGCGAATTCGCCCGCCTCGCCGAAACCCTGCTCCGCCCCCTCTACCTGGCCACCTTTGCCAAGGGCAAGCCCCGCGCCACCGCCGGAGACGCCGCATGAACACCCGCCCCGATTCCGCCGCCCCGGCGTCCCTGGCCCCGCTGGTCTTTCCCCTGCACGGCAGCCGCCTCATCGAGGCCAGTGCCGGCACCGGCAAGACCTTCACCATCGCCCTGCTGTACGTGCGCCTGGTGCTCGGCCATGGCAGCGCGGAGAGCGCCCCGCCCCGGGCCCTGATGCCGCCGGAGATCCTCGTCGTCACCTTCACCGACGCCGCCACCCAGGAGCTGCGCGACCGCATCCGCACCCGGCTGGCCGATGCTGCCGCGCTGTTTCGCGCCGACCCGGCAAAGGTCGAGGCCCTGCCGCCCGGAGACGATCTGCTCCACGACCTGCGCGCCAGCTACCCGCCCGACGCCTGGCCGGCCTGCGCCCGCAAGCTGCAGCTGGCGGCCGAATGGATGGACGAGGCCGCCGTGTCCACCATCCACGGCTGGTGCAAGCGCATGCTCCAGGAGCACGCCTTCGACAGCGACAGCCTGTTCACCCAGCAGCTCGAAACCGATCAGGACGAGCTGTTTGCCGAGGTGGTGCGCGACTACTGGCGCAGCTTCATGTACCCCCTGGGCAGCGACGATGCCCGCCAGGTGAAGGGCTGGTGGGCCTCGCCGGATGCCCTCCGCAAGGACATCGAGCCCCTGTGCACCCACGCTGTCAGCCTGCCTCCGGCGGCCGCGCCGGCCTCCACCCTGGCGGTGGCCGCCGCTGAGAAGCTGCAACAGCTCACCGCCCTCAAGGCCCCCTGGCCGGCCTGGCTGGGCGAGTTGCGCACCCTCTTCGACGAGGCGCGCAAGGTCAAGGCCTTCGACGCCCGCAAACTCAACTCGGCCAACTGCGCCCGCTGGCTGGACGCCCTGCAGGCCTGGGCCGACGACGCGTCGGCCGTGGAGCCGGATCTCAGCGATGCCGCGTGGACCCGCCTCACCCCGGCCGGCCTGGCCGAGATCTGGGTGGATGGCACACCGCCCGCGCACCCGGCCTTTGCCGCCCTCGCCGAACTGTCCGGCGCCCTGGCCGCGCTGCCCGACGGCCACGACGGGGTGCTCCACCACGGCGCCCGCTGGGTGGCCGAACGCTTTGCCGAAGAGCAGGCGCGCCGCGCCCAGATGGGCTTCGACGACCTGCTCACCCGCCTCGACGCCGCCCTCCAGGGCCCCAACGGCACGCGCCTGGCCGAGTGCATCCGCAACCAGTTTCCGGTGGCCCTGATCGACGAGTTCCAGGACACCGACGCCGTGCAGTACCGCATCTTCGACGCCGTGTACCGGGTGGCCGCCAGCGACCCGACCAGCGCCCTGATCCTCATCGGCGACCCCAAGCAGGCCATCTACGCCTTCCGCGGCGCCGACATCTACACCTATCTGGCCGCCCGCGCCGCCACCGCCGGGCGCCTGTACACCCTGCGGCGGAACTACCGCTCCACCCTGTCCATGGTGGAGGCCACCAACCGCTGCTTCGAGGTGGCCGAAGCCCGGGCCGACGGGCAGGGCGCCTTCCTGTTCCGCCGGGAGGGGGGCGAGGGGGCCAACCCCGTGCCCTTCCTGCCCGCCGGGGCGGCCGGCCGCAAGGACCGCCTGCGGGTGGCGGGTGCCGACGCGCCGGCCCTGAGCCTGTGGCAGTTGCCGGCCCTGGAGGACGACAAGCCCTGGCCCAAGGGCGCCTACCTGGAAGCCATGGCCGAGGTGTGTGCCAGCGAGATGGTGCGCCTCCTCAACCTGGGGCAAGGCGGCCAGGCCGGCTTCGGCAGCGCGGCGGTGGAGACGCCCCTGCGTCCGGGCCACATGGCGGTGCTGGTCAATAGCGGCGGCGAGGCTGCCGCCATCCGCGAGGCCCTGGGCCGCCGTGGCGTGCGCAGCGTGTACCTGTCGGAGAAGGAGTCCGTGTTCCAGCGCCCCGAGGCGGTGGACCTGCAGCGCTGGCTGGCCGCCTGCGCCGAGCCCGACGACGGCCGTGCCCTGCGCGCCGCCCTGGCCACCCCCACCCTGGCCCTGGGCTGGGCCGAGCTGGACCGCCTCAATCACGACGAAGCCGCCTGGGAAGCCCGGCTGCTGCAGTTCCGCGCCTATCGGGAGTGCTGGCGCCGCCAGGGCGTGCTGCCGATGCTGCGGCGCCTGCTCAACGACTTCCGCGTGCCGGCCCGGCTGCTCGCCAGGGGGGGCGCCGGCGAGCGCAGCCTCACCGACGTGCTGCACCTGGCCGAGTTGCTGCAGCAGGCCGCGGCCGTGCTCGATGGCGAGCACGCCCTGATCCGCCATCTGGCCGAACAGCGCAGTGATGGCGGCCATGGTGACGCCCGCCAGATCCGCCTGGAGAGCGACGCCGACCTGGTCCAGGTGGTCACCGTGCACAAGTCCAAGGGCCTGGAATACCCCCTGGTCTTCCTGCCCTTCGCCTGCGCCTTCCGCGCCGCCAAGTCCACCGATCTGCCCCTCACCTGGCACGACGATGAGGGCCGGCTGCAGGTCGCCCTGCGTGACGACGGCGGCTTGCTGGAGAAGGTGGACCGGGAGCGCCTGGGGGAAGACCTGCGCAAGCTCTACGTGGCCCTCACCCGCGCCTGCTACGCCACCTGGGTGGGCGTGGCCCAGCTCGATGCCCTGGAAAAGAGCGCCCTCGGTTATCTGCTCGCGGGTGGCAAGACCTTCAGCGGGGCCACGCTCACCCGGTCCCTGGCCGATCTGGCGGACGGCTGCCCCTCGGTCGTGGTGATTCCCGACCCGCAGCCGTCCGAAGACCTGTGCACGCTCACCGCCGGCCTGCTCCGCGAAGGCCCGGCCCGCCAGCCCCGGCACCCGGTGCGCGAACACTGGTGGATCGCCAGCTATTCGGCCCTCCAGTCCGATGCCGGCGGGCCCGGCGCCGATACCCCGGCCGAGGACGTGTTCCGCGAGGCGGCGGTGGACGTGCCCGCCGCGGATGCCGCCAGCGCACAGTCTTCCCTCCCGGCCCCCGCTCCGGCCACGGTTCCGGCCGAGGCCTCCATCGGGCCCCTGCACGCCTTTCCCCGTGGCGCGGCGGTCGGCACCTTCCTCCACGATCTGCTGGAATGGGCCGCCGGGCAGGGCTTCGACCGGGCCGTGGCGGCCCCGGCCCTGCTCCGCGACGCCATCGCCCGGCGCTGCGCCGTGCGCGGCTGGGAGGCCTGGATCGACCCCCTGTGCGGCTGGCTGACGGATTTTATGCAGCGCCCGCTGGTGGCCGCCGGGGCGGACGGCACGCCCCCCCTGAGCCTGGCCGGGCTCGACGGCCAGGTGGCCGAGATGGAGTTCTGGATCGCCGTCCACGGTGTCGACCTCCCCCGCCTCGACGCCCTGGTATGCCAGCACACCCTCGGCGCCACGCCGCGCCCGGCCCTGCAGCCGGGCCAGCTCAACGGCATGCTCAAGGGCTTCATCGACCTGGTGGCCGAGCACGGCGGGCGTTACTACGTGGTGGATTACAAGTCCAACTGGCTCGGCCCCGACGATGCGGCCTACACCCCCGAAGCCATGGCGCGGGAGATTCTGGCCCACCGTTACGAGCTGCAGTACGTGCTCTATCTGCTGGCCCTGCACCGCCTGCTCAAGCTGCGCCTGCCCGACTATGACTACGACCGCCACCTGGGCGGGGCGCTCTACCTGTTCCTGCGCGGCAGCCATTCGGCCACCGGCGGGGTGCATGCCGAGCGCCCGCCCCGGGCGCTGATCGAAGCCCTCGACCATCTGTTTGCCCGCTCCACTGCCCCGGAGGCCGCATGAACCCCGCCCTTGCCGACAGCCACGCCACCCTGGCCCTGGTGGACCACTGGGCCCGCCATGGCTGGCTGCGTGCCCTGGATGCGGCCTTTGCCCGCTTCCTGTTCCGCGAGGCCGATGGCGCGTCGCCCCTGCTGATCCTTGCCGCCGCCCTGGCCAGCCACCAGCTGGGCCGTGGCCACGCCTGCCTGGATCTGGCCGACGTGCTCGGCGACCCGGGCTTTGCCCTGTCCCTGCCGCCGGAAGGGCGCCTGGAGGAGGAAGGCGCGGCACCGCCACCGCTGCCTGCCGCGGTGCTGGCCGGCGTCAGCCTGACCGACTGGCAGGCTGCTCTGGTGCATGCCCAGCTGGTGGGTAGCGGGCAGGGCAGCACGCCCCTGGTGTGCGTGGGGCGCCGGGTGTACCTGCGCCGCTACTGGCAGTACGAAGGGGCGGTGTGCGGCGCCATCAAGGCGCGTCTGGCCCGCCTCGCCGAGCGTCAGGCCGGGCTGCCGGCCGCGGCCCTGGGCAGTGCCCTCGACGCGCTCTTCCCCCGGGGGGCCGTCGCTGGCACCGGCCCCGACTGGCAGAAGCTGGCCTGCGCCATGGCCGCGCGCAGCGCCTTCGCCATCGTCACGGGCGGGCCCGGCACCGGCAAGACCACCACCGTGGTGCGCCTGCTCGCCGTGCTCCAGGCCCTGGCTCTCGCCGGCAGCCCGGCGCGGCCCCTGCGCATCCGTCTGGCAGCGCCCACCGGCAAGGCCGCGGCACGCCTCAACGAATCCATCGCCGGGGCGGTGGCCCGCCTCGACCTGGCCGGCTTGCCCGATGGCGAGCAGGTGCGCGCGGCCATCCCGGTGGAGGTGACGACCCTGCACCGCCTCCTCGGCAGCCGCCCCGACACCCGCCACTTCCGCCACCACGCCGGCAATCTGCTGGCGGTGGATGTGCTGGTGGTGGACGAGGCCTCGATGGTGGACCTGGAGATGATGGCCGCCGTGCTCGCCGCCCTGCCGCCCGAGGCCCGCCTGGTGCTCCTCGGCGACAAGGACCAGCTGGCCTCGGTGGAGGCCGGCGCCGTGCTGGGCGAGCTGTGCCAGCGCGCCGCCGATGGCCACTACACGCCCGACACGGTGGCCTGGCTGGCCAGCGTGACCGGCGAGCAGGTGCCCGCCGGGCTGGTGGACGCCGCCGGCACGCCCCTCGACCAGGCGGTGGCCATGCTCCGCCACAGCCACCGCTTCAGCAGCACCAGCGGCATCGGTCAGCTGGCCGCGGCCGTCAACGACGGTGACGTGGACCGGGTGGGAGCGGTGCTTGCCGCGGCCCACGCCGATCTGGCCCGGGTCGAGGTGGATGCCCGGGCCGCGCCGGATGAGGCCGCGTTCCGCCGCCTGGTGGTGGAGGGCAGCCCGGCGGACGGCCGGGAGGGCTATCGCCACTACCTCGAAACCCTGCGTCGCAGCCGCCCGCCTGCCGATGCCCCCCAGGCCGCCCTCGACGCCTGGGCTACCGGCGTGCTCGCCGCCCATGGCCAGTTCCAGTTGCTGTGCGCCCTGCGCCGCGGCCCCTGGGGCGTGGAGGGGCTCAACCCGCGCATCGCCGGCTGGCTGCAGGCGGCTGGCCTCATCCCTGCCGCCGAAGGCTGGTACGAAGGCCGTCCGGTGCTGGTCACGCGCAACGACTACGGCCTGGGGCTGATGAATGGCGATATCGGCATCACCCTGGCGCTGCCCGTGGCCGATGGTGGCAGCCTGCTGCGGGTGGCCTTCCCCAGCGGTGACGGCAGCAAGGGCATCAAATGGGTGCTGCCCAGCCGCCTGCAGGCGGTGGAGACGGTGTTCGCCCTGACGGTGCACAAGTCGCAGGGCTCCGAGTTCACCCACGCCGCCCTGGCCCTGCCCGACAGCCTCAACCCCATCCTCACCCGCGAGCTGGTGTACACCGGCATCACCCGTGCCCGCAGCGGCTTCACCCTGGTGGACGCCGCCGCCTCCCGCGTGCTGGAGCGCGCCGTGGCGCGCCGGGTGCTGAGGCTTTCGGGGCTGCTCGACGGGTTTGCCTGAGGCGCTTCAGTGCCGGCTTGGCTTGTGGGGGCGACTTCAGTCGCCCGCGGACTTCGATTAACGGCCTGCCGGTGATTGGCGCGCGGATGGGCGACTGAAGTCGCCCCTACAAGTCGCGTCTGTACGTCGTTCCTGCGGCTTCGGGAGTTCTGTGGGTCAGCTGGCCGTTGTGGCGTGGCTGAACCAGGCGGCGACCTGCTTCAGCCAGGCGTCGGGGCGTTCCCGGATCACCGGCACGGCGCCGGCGTAGATATGGCCGCTGGCGCAGTCCAGGGTGATGAGGTCGCCCGCCTGGAGGGGCGTGTTGCCGATGGTGAGGCTGCGCCGGGGCAGGTCGATGTTCAGCTCGGCGCAGCCCACCAGGCAGGCCTTGCCCAGCTGCCGGGCCACCACCGCGGCGTGGGCGGTGCGGCCGCCGCGGGCGGTGAGGATGCCTTGTGCCGCGGCGATGCCGCGGAGGTCTTCGGTGCTGGTGTCATCCCTGACCAGGATGCAGTCACGCCCGGCATCGGCATGGGCGCAGGCTTCGGCCGGGTCGAGGGCGATGACCCCCACCGCAACGCCCAGGCCGGCCGGGGTGGCGCGGGCCAGCAGGGGGTGGCCGGAGGCGTCGCCGATGCAGCTCCGCACCAGCCCCTGCAGATCCACGTCGCCAAGTATGCCGAGCGCCCGGGCGGGTGACCACAGGCCCGCGTTCACCTGTTCCACGGCAATGCGCAGGGCGGCCCAGGGGGTGCGTTTGGCGCTGCGGGTCTGGAGCAGGTAGAGGATGCCGTCCTGCACGGTGAACTCGAATTCCTGCACGTCGCCGAATTCCCGCTCCAGGATCTCGGCAACGGACTGCAGGCGGGCCTGGACGTGGGGCAGGCTGCTTGCCAGGCGGACGGTGTCGGGGGCGGAGTGCTGCCCCGAAACCACGTCCTCCCCCTGGCTGTTGAAGCGGAAGTCCAGATACAACCGGTTTTCGCCGGTGGCCGGGTCGCGGCTGAAGCCCACGCCGGCGCCGGATGTACCCCCGGCGTTGCCGAACACCATGCGCTGCACCGTGACGGCGGTGCCCATCTGCATGTCGATGCGGCGCATGCGCCGGTATTCGACGGCCCGCGGACTCATCCACGAGTCGAACACCGCCTCGGTGGCCCTATGGAGCTGCTCCAGCGGGTCTTGGGGAAAGGGGGTGCCGCTGAGGCCTTCGAAGATCTCGAGGTAGCTGCGGGCGAGGCGGGTGAGGGCCCGGAAGTCGAGCTCCTGGGGGCGCTGGGCACCGCTCTGTGCCATGCAGTGGGCCAGGGCGTTGCGAAAGGGGGCGGAGGGCAGGTGGTGCACCACCTCGGCGTACTGCTGGATCAGGCGCCGGTAGGAGTCCCACACCAGGCGGGGGTTGCCGGTCATGCGCAGGAGGCCGCGCAGGGTGGCGTCGGTGAGGCCTACGTCGAGGATGGTGTCCATCATCCCGGGCATCGACACCGGTGCGCCGGAGCGGACGGACACCAGCAGGGGCTTGCGCCCGGCGCCGAACTCCAGCCCGCAGGCCGCCTCCAGGCGTTCGATCTGGCTCTCCAGCAGCTTGCGCAGGGTGGGCCGGAAGGCCTCGGGGTCGGCGCTGAAGGCCTGGCAGAGGGGCGTGCCGAGGACGAAGGCCTGGGGCACCGGCAGCCCGATGGCGGCCATGCGGGCCAGGTTGCCGGCCTTGAAACCCATGGCCTCCACCGGCCCCTCGCGCCGCGGGCCGGGCAGGCCGATGCCGTAGAGGTGCTGGCTGAAGTCCATGCTCACTCGCCCATCACCGTGCCGAGCACGTGATCCCGAAGCTGCAGGGCCGCATGGAGCAGCAGGTCGGCGGCGTTCTCCAGGTTGCGGGCGCATTCGGCGCAGGCATACAGATCGCGGAAGTCGCCCCCTTCGTTGATCAGGGCGCGCTTGAAGCGGCGGTGGGCGTCGTCGCTCTGCCGTTCGGCGGCCATGATGTGGTGGATGGATTCGAGAAGATCCTGCAGGTCTTCCCGGGGGCCGCCCTGGCGCACGCCGCGGGCGCTTTCCAGGGCCTTGACGAACTCCTGGGCGCTGGAGACCGCCAGGCTGGCCAGGGTGCCCAGGGCTTCCAGCAGGGTGGCGCCGGGTGGGGTGGCGGGAAACAGGCCGAGGTGGAAGGCGGCTTCCTCGAGTTCATCGACGATGTCGTCGGCGCCCTCGATCAGGGTGCAGTAGAAATCCCCGTGGCGGGCGTTCTGGCGCTGCAGTTCGCGCGCCAGGTTGACCAGCTCGTCGGCCTGGTGCTCCCAGTGGCGGGCGCGGCTGGCGTTGTGGGTGATGCGTTCGCTGGCCTCGGGCCCGGCCATGTCGAGCAGGCAGTCGCGCAGGCCCGAGGCGATCTCGATGGACAGGGCGGCATGTTCGGCGGCGATGTCGATGAGCTGCTGGCGGGTGCTGCGGAAGCAGGTCAGCAGCTCGGCCCGCAGCGCGTCGCGGACCTCTTCGTCCGGGCGCCGGTCGAGCTGGGCCTGGCTGCAGCTGCGGAACACGAATTGCATGAAGGCCATGGCCCGGCTGCGGTCCAGGGTGTCGTCGAGCCGGGCGCCGAAGGCGGGCGGGGTGCGGGCGGCGAAGGCCAGGGCGTCGAAGACCAGCTGCTCGCCGCCGGCCCGCAGCCAGCCCATGTGGCCGATGCCTTCGTCGGCAGCCCACTTGAGCACGGCCAGGCTCTCCTTCTTGGGCAGCAGCAGGCGCAGGCGCTTGCGGGCCCGGTTCCAGTCGATCAAGAAGACCAGCCGGGAGCCGAGGAAGCACAGGTAGTCGCTCAGCCCGGCCTCGTTGTTGGCGGTGAAGGTGCCGGTGCTGATGTGATAGACCCCGTCGCTCATGTCCCGGTCGGTGCGCGAGCGGGTGTCGTCCCAGTTCACCGCCCAGTGGGCAAACAGGCTCTGGAAGAAGAGCAGGCGCTGGATGTGTACGTCGGTGTAGGTGACGCGGACGCAGCCCTTTTCCACGTGCACCACGAGGACGTGGGCGTCGGTGGTGCCGATGTCGTTCTGGACGATCAGGCGTTCACCGCTGCGGGTGGCGGTGGTGCCCAGGCCGGGGTGGTCGAACTTGAGCGGCCGGGTTTCGTTCACCCCGCGCATGAAGGCGGCGATCAGGGGGCGGTCGGCGGGGCTGATGTCGTAGGCCGCGGCGCCGTCGATGTCTTCGGCGGCGATCTGGGCCTGCAGGCGCAGCAGGGCCTTGTGCATGTCCATTACCAGCAGGTGGGCGCTGTCACCCGACTCCCGGTCGCCCGAGACAAGGCGGGTGATCTGGTCGCGGGAGAGGCAGTCCTGGCTGGCGCACCAGGCCTGCCCCCGCAGCCCCGACAGGCGCGCGGCCAGACCGGCGGCCGCGTCATCGCCGCCGGTGCGGAGCGGCATCAGCAGGGTTTCGAGCTCCGTGGCGATCAGGGCGCACAGCTTCTCGGCATCGGGAATCCGGTAGAGGTCATCCTCGACCAGTGCGCTGAGGCCGGGCAGGGCATCCAGGCTGTCGTCGTCAATCCCCGCCGCGCCACGCTCGGCCGACAGGGAGGGCTGGGTGTGGCCGGGATGGGTGGCGTGGAGCTGGGCCGCCTGGAGCAGGCTGAAGTAGAACTTGACCCGGTCGTTGGCGGCGAGCGCCTCGGCCAGCAGGGCCGGGAGCAGCAGGCTGGGCTCCCCGAGGGCGTCGATGATGCGTGCCTTTTCCGTCATGCGTTCGCTCCCGGGGCGTTGAGGACACACAGGGTGAGCCCGGCGGGTGACAGGGGTATGTCAGGCCGGCAGCCTGTCCATACCCTGTGCGCGCGCTTTCAGCCCTGGCGGCGCAGGCGGCGGGCCAGTAGGCCGATGCCGGCCAGACCCAGTGCCAGGGAGCCGGGCTCGGGCACCGCGGTGGGGGCGGCGCTGAGCTGCACGGCGTTGATCGACAGCCAGGAGCTGCCCACGTAGTCGCCCGTGTCGACCACGCCGAACACCACGTCCACGCTGCCGGCGGCGCCGAAGGTGTGGGTGAAGCGGCCGCTGCCCAGGCCTGTGAACACGTCGTCGAGCACGGTGAGCACGCCGCCGATGACCACGAAGGCGTAGTCGTTCATGCCGGCGAGGGGGTCTTCGTTTGTGCCCAGGCGCCAGTCGAAGCTGAGGGTGTCACCGGCCTGGATGCCCAGGGTCTGGCGCAGGGCCGAGCCTTCAAAGGCCCAGCTGCCGTTCAGCGGGTCCGGGTCGAGCTGGCCCAGGGGCAGGCCGGCAAACTCTTCCACGCCGCCGGGCTGACCGACGGGGGCGGCGGCGTTGCCGGAGAGGTTGAAGGCGCCGGCCGCGGCGGGGAAGTCATCCACGTCGAGGGAGGCGGTGCTGAGGCGGGCTGCGCCAGCGGAGACGCTGACATCGCCAAGGCTGTCCCAGCCCGTGAGGCCGGCGGCGAAGTCGCCGTTGATCACGGCGGCCTTGGCCGGGTTGGCGATGAGGGCGCCCAGCAGCAGGGCGGTGGAGAGGGCGAACATGCGCTTCATGGGTGTGTCCTTGGATGTCGGGGGTCAGGGGGCGACGATGATGTCGCGGCTGGCGTCGACGTTGCTGGCCGCAACGCCCTTCAGCAGCACGAGGGGGCGGGCCGCAGCAGGGCCGTTGCCGTCCGGGTCGATCTGCACGCTGGTGCCGGCCGCGGTGCCGACCAGCTTGAGGTAGCCGTCAGTCAGCGGCTGGGTGCCGGTGTAGCCGATGCTGGCCAGCAGGGCGCCCAGGTGCAGGCGGTCGGTGCCGGGCACGAAGTCGGTGATGGTGTCGCCGGCTTCGCGCAGGTTGCGATACGCGAAGGTGTCGGCACCGGCGCCGCCGGTGAGGGTGTCTGCGCCGTCGCCGCCGACAATCAGGTCGTCACCGGGGGTGCCGGTAAGAGTGTCGCGGGCGGCCGTGCCTTCGAGTTTGCGCACCAGCTGCAGGCCGACGATGACCGGGTCGTGGTCGGAGGAGCGGTAGGGCGTGGCGGAGTACAGGTCCGGCTCGCAGGCGGTGCAGGCGGGCTGCTTGAACTCCAGGTTGTAGTCGATGAAGGAGGGTTCGTCGGCGTTGATGTGCCAGTGGCCCACGCCGGCCAGCTGGCTGTTGAGGCTGGCGCTGGTCAGGGCGTGGTCCAGGTAGCCGGTCTCGCCGTCGAAGACGTAGGAGTAGGGGCTGGCTTCCCGGGCGGCGAGCTGGTCGATGAAGCCGGCCTGGGTGAGCTGGGCGATGGGGTCTTCCTTGCCGTAGGAATTCAGATCACCGATCAGTACCACGTCGTCGTCGCCGGCCGTGCTGCGCACCTGGCCGATGAAGGCCAGCAGCTGGCGGGCCTGGTCGATGCGGCGGGGGTTGAAGCAGCCCTGGCCGTCGCCCTGGTCCTGGTCGGCACCGGCGGCGTCGGTGCAGCTCTTGGACTTGAAGTGGTTGACCACCACCGAGAACTTCTCGCCATTGAGGGCGGCGAAGGTCTGGGCCAGGGGCGGGCGGTTGTTGATGGCGGCGGGGTCGGACAGGGAAGCTCCGACGCGGCTGACCCGGGCCGGCTTGTAGATCAGGGCTACCTTGATCTCGTCGCTGCCGGTGCCATTGGCCGGGTCGGGCACCACCGCATAGGTGCCGGCGCCCATGGCAGCGTTGAGGCCGTTTACCAGATCCTGGATGGCGCTCCGGGGGCCGTTGCCGTCGTTCTCGATCTCCATCAGGCCGACCACGTCGGCGTCGAGGGCGCGCAGGGCGCCGATGATCTTGACGCGCTGGCGTTCGAACTCGGCGGTGGAGGAGGCACCGCGGCTGGTCGGGAAACCGCCGCCGCTGCCGTCGCCGTTGAAATAGTTGAGCACGTTGAAGCTCGCCACCTTGACGTTGCCGCCCACCGCCGCCGGGGCCGGGGTGCGCGGATTGGCGCGCGTGAAGGCCGGCGTTTCGGTGGGGTGCAGGCGGTAGTCGAGGGTTGCCGGGCTGCTGGTGTTGATCGGGCCCTGGTCGAGCACGCCGACCAGGTTGCCAACCACCGTGTCACCGGCGCGCACGGTGTTGCCGCTGCCGATGTAGGGGGTCGGGCTGGGGTTCTGCAGGCTGCTGCCGTCGTCGAGCACCAGCAGGCGGCGCTGGTTCTCGTCGTTGAGGGCAATGGCCTCGGCCGAGCCGGCGCGGAAGCGGTTGGTGGCCTTTTCGAGGCGCCCGCCCGCCGACAGCGTGAGCTGACCGAAGCGGCCGAGGAAGTAGTTCTGGGCCACGGTCATGGGGCTGACAATGCGCACCAGCATGCCTTCGTAGCGCTCCAGCTCGCCGTTGATGCTCTCCGGCAGGGTCACGTCGGTGGGAGCGACGCTTTCGCCCGTGCCCAGCACGGTGACGGCGCTGGGGTTGGTGAGCTCGGTGAGGCCGCTGAACTCGGCTACCGTGCCCTTCACCGAGATGCGGTTGCCCACCGCCACGCCGGCCGGCATGGTGGCGTTGTTCACATACACGAAGAGGCCGTCGGAGGTGGCGGGGTTGCCGTCACCCGTCGGGTCCTGCAGGTAGAAGCCCTTGAGGCCGGGGAAAATGGCGGTGACCACGCCGCTGGTGATGAGGGTCTCGCCCACCCGCGGGCTGGTGTTGCCGCTGCCCTGGATCTCGGGGATGGAGGTGGTGGCCGCGGCGGCGCTGACGGTCACGTCTACCGTGCAGCTGGCGCTCTGGGCCTCGTTGTTGGTGAACAGCACGCGCACCGGGTAGGTGCCCGGGCTGACCGCGGCGCTGGCCTGCAGGCTGACGCTGGCGGCGGCGCCATCGGCGGCCGAAGGCGTAACGGGGCCGAGGCTGATGCCGGCCACCGGCGCGCTGTCGATGCTGGCGCCGGTCACCAGGCTGTCCAGGTCACTGGCCGTCAGGGTCACGCTGCCGGCCTGGCCCTGCTGGATGTTCAGGGGGCTGCAGGCGGGGACGATGGGGGCATTCACCGGCGCGCCGGCACACTGGTTGAGGGGGCTGGCGCTGTTACGCGGGGCCGGTGCGCCGGTGCTGAAGTCGGCGCCGTTGTTGTCGGTGTCGGTACAGCCGGCCGCAGCCCGGAACAGCGCGGTGGTGGCGCTGGCCGCCGGCGCGGCGCTGGCGCCTTCCTTGAAGTTGGCGCTGCCGAAGCCCACCAGATCGACGATCTGGGCATTCTGCGCCGGGGTGCAGGGCGTGCTGCTGCCGTTACAGGCAAGGCCGGTGGCCACATTGGCGAGGATGAGCTTGCCATTGGCCTGGGCCAGGTTGGAGGTGCCCGTGGCATCGGCCGCCGGCAGGGCGCTGCCCCCGGCCGTGACAGCCAGCCGCACCAGCAGGTACTGGCCCGGCTGCAGGGTGCCATTGAGCGCCGCCACCCCGTTGCCCGAGAAGTTGCCGGTGCCTGTGGCGCTGGCGTACTGCACCGACCAGCCGCTCACATCCACCGGGTTGCTGCTCCGGTTGAAGAGCTCCACGTAGTCGGCGCTGTAAACGTTGCCCCCACCCCCGTAGATCTGGCTGATGACGATGTCCGATGCGGCACTGGCGAGGCCGCTGGCAGACAGAAGGCCGGCCGTGCAGAGCGCGGCGGCGAGGCGATGGGGTGTAGGCATGGGAGGGGCTCCGGGATGGTGGACTGACCCGGCACTGTAGGCAAGTCGTGCTACAGGGGTCGCAGGGCGAAATCCGCCGCTACTCCTCCGTTCGGATGGGTTTGCTGCAAGCGTGTTGAAAGATTGGTGATGGGGTTCTTGTGCCGGCGCGAGTTCGGTAGAAAGTCGCCCCGGCCTTACCAACGCATCGGCTTAAGGATAAACTGATTGCTCAATGTATATCTAAGCAAGGAGGCCTTCATGCAAGTCGCCAAATGGGGAAATTCGCTCGCCGTTCGTCTGCCGGCTGCGGTGGTTCAGGCGCTGGAGTTGAAGGAAGGTGAAGAAATCGAGCTGCACGTCGTGGGGGAACGCTCCCTTGAGGTCGCCCGCAAGGCACAGCCCCAGGAACTGCTTGCCCGGCTGCGCCGCTTGAGGGGCCGGCTGCCCGCCGATTTTCGCTTTGATCGGCTCGAAGCCCATGAAGAGGACCGGCAGCCCTGATGCGTCCAGTCTTCTTCGACACCAACGTCGTCCTCTACCTGCTGTCGGCCGATGCGCACAAGGCCGATGTGGCCGAAGCGTTGCTGGCACGGGGGGGCGTGGTCAGCGTCCAGGTGCTCAATGAAGCGACATCGGTGTGCCGACGCAAGCTGAAGCTGCCCTGGCCAGAGGTGCATGGACTGCTCGATGCGGTTAAGGCGTGCTGTACGGTGGTACCGCTGTCGCTCGCCGCCCACGAGCGTGCCCTTCAGTTGGCCGAGCGCTTCCAGCTATCGCTCTACGATGCGCTCATCTGCGCGTCGGCGCAGGAGGTCGATGCCGAAGTGCTGTACACGGAGGATCTGCAGGGTGGATTGGTGCTGGGAGGGCTACAGGTCAGAAATCCGTTTGTCTGACCTCGGGCCGCGGCGACAGAATCTGGTGGCCAAACGTTCTGAAGGCGGTTGATCTCGTCGTAGGTGTAGGTCCGTCCCCCTGTCAGTGGAGCGGGCCTTGACGTTGCCCAGTTCGTCATACAGGTAGCTGTCGGCCCGCAGGGGCCTGGCCAGGAGCAGGCACTCCGTGACCACTGCAGCGGCGGTCTTCGGATCCACAAATCTACTTTCCGATCCGTTCAGCAACAAACCGCAGCAGCAGCAAGTAGCTGATTGCTCCGACGAAGAAGACTGGCTCACTCATTATCGTCTTCAGCCATGTATATGCCAGGCTGAAAACGACGACTCCAGCAAGGTAAATCCAGGTTTTTCTCATTTCTGGCAACTGCAGTCGGTGGTCCGTGAGCAGCCCCGGTAGCACATTCTCGAAGTCGGGATTGCTGAGCAGTTCAGCAAACGTCGCCGCTACGGCGTGTCGGAGAGCCACTGGAGCAAGAGTGAACTCGTCTGCCAACTCTGCGCGACCATCGACGACGCTGAGCACGTCCTCGAGGTCGTGACTCGTCATGAAGTCACGCTGGCCTCGGTCGATAAACGCCTCGAGCTTTGTTGCAACAAATGCAACTGCGCTTGCGAGCCTGATCGTGATGCCGTTCCCGAGATCAACCGGAGTAGCGCTCTGAATGGCGTATGGATACCAGCGATTCGTGAAGCCGAGCACGGAGGCCTCGACGGGCATGAGATCGAACAGCACGCCGGAATCGCGATATTTCCATCTGCAGATCACTTCGCTGCTGCTGTCGCGCATGAAGCCGCGTGCCGCTATCTCATCTTCGAGCCTGAAGAACGCAACTCGTCCGGCTTCGACGACAGCATCGACATCCATCGTCGCACGCACAGCATCGGCAAGAGGGTCTGTCATGAGCAGGCCTGCGATTGAGCCCCCCACGAATACGAGTTGGTGTCGCAGATCACCCAGGGCCTCAGCAATCAGCCGAAGCTGCGCCAGGTTCGGATCATTCGGAAGCATGTGCTCCTCCGAGCTCGCGGCTCAACATGTCAGCAGCCAGCGCTCTCTCACGAGCCCGACCGCATCTGACAGCATCCAGCAGCGCAAGGAGGCGGTGCAGATCCGGGTCTCGAAGTGCCGCATCCGGCGCTGTTCTGTATAGCGGCGAGATGGATGGGCCTTTAGCCGTTCCATCGGGATGTGGCCACACGGGTGCATCACCTGACGCCACGTTCACTTGGCTGGCCAGGGGCTCCGCACCAATGCTCGTCGGTACCCCTCGCTTGACCGGCCCCAAGGCTGCGGGCCACACATATTTCACACCATGCAACAAGAACTCCAGCAGCGCCGGCCGTACAGGCTGCCAGCCATCTCGCCCATGAGAGACCGCAAGTCCGCACTCGACAGCACGTCTAACGCTTGCATGCGTCTCGGACGCACTCATGGACAACGCGGCGCTCAACTCAGCGTAAGTCCAGCGTCGTGGCGGATGTGCGGCGACCTTGAGCAAAACGATCAGATCCTGCGTCTTGAGTTCCATTCTCCGGGCTTCGAATTCGTAATTCGCGAATAGCGAATACGGGCCATCTGGCCCTGCTCCGCAAGAGCGCCTCTTCGGGGGACTGTGAGCGTGGTTACGGCCCGGAAGAAAGCGTCTGCCCGGCGGATACGCGGGCATGTGTGGTCTGAGCCCCGATATTCCCTACAAGGGTCGCAGGGCGAAATCCGCCACCGCTCCTCCGTTGGGATGGGTTTGCTGAAAGATTGGTGACGCGCGCGCTGTGTGGGCGAATTCACTCGACCTTCTCACGCTGATGACCGGTAGGCCGCTGGGAAAAGTCCGTGGTCGAATGGGTTTGCCCCACCGGGAGGGCTGGCGATCATCGATTGCGGTGCCATTCTGTGTTGAAACCCGAATGACTTCAATCCGTGATGGCCCTGTCACGAAAGCCCCCTAGGCTGCGCCGACCATGCCGAGTGTCCGCGTTTTCGCCTTGCCTCCCTTTTGCCGCTTGCGCGGCTTTACCCTGCTTGAGTTGCTGGTGGTGATGAGCATCATCGGGCTGCTGGCGGGCTATGTGGGGCCCAAGTTCTTTACCCATATCGGGCGCTCGGAGATCAAGGCGGTGCGGGCGCAGATCGATGGTTTCGAGAAGGCGCTGGACCAGTTTCGGGTGGATATGGGGCGTTACCCGACCACCGAGGAGGGCTTGCAGGCCTTGCTGGCGGCGCCGGCCGAGGCGACGCGCTGGGGCGGCCCCTATCTCAAGAAGGCAGTGCCCAAGGATCCGTGGGGGCAGCTCTACCAGTATGTGCAGCCCGGTGAGCATGGGGAGTTCGATCTGTACTCCTTTGGCCGGGACGGCCAGCCCGGCGGCACCGGCGAGGCTGCCGACATCGGCAACTGGTAAGCCATGCGTTTCCGGGTTCGGGCGCTGGCGGGGGCGTCTACTTTTCAGGATATCGAGCTGGTGGCGGCGGATGCCGGCGCGGCCCGGGTGCAGGCGGCGGCGCAGGGGCTGGCGGTGATCTCGGTCACGCCGTTGGCCGACGCGCGCAGCCAGGCGGGTTTTCCGCTGCAGCTCTTCAATCAGCAGCTGCTGGCCTTGCTGCGGGCGGGGATTCCCCTGGCTGAGGCACTGGCGGCGCTGGCCGAGAAGGAGGGGCGGGCCGGCATGCGCGAGGTGCTGCTGGAGTTGCTGGCGCGCCTGCGCGAGGGGCAGCGCCTGTCGGTGGCCCTGGCGGCCCGGCCCCAGGCCTTTCCGCCCCTCTACGTGGCCACGGTGCGCGCCGCCGAGCGCACCAGTGATCTGGACCCGGCGCTGGCCCGCTACATCGACTACCAGCAGCAGCTTGCCCTGGTGCGCGGCAAGCTGCTGTCGGCGGCGCTCTATCCGGCCCTGCTGCTGGGGGTGGGGGGCGCGGTGATGCTCTTTCTGCTGGCCTACGTGGTGCCGCGCTTTGCCCAGGTGTTCGAGTCGGTGGGCGGCGAGCTGCCCTGGATGTCGCGCCTGCTGCTGGCCTGGGGCACGCTGCTGCAGACCCACGGCGGTTGGGTGCTGGCCGGCGGCCTGGGGCCGGTGGGGCTGATCGTGCTGGCCCTGCGCCATCCGGCCAGCCGCGCGGCGGCCCTGCGCCTGGCCTGGCGCACGCCCCGGCTGGGGGCGCGCCTGCGGGTGTTCGAGCTGGCGCGCTTCTATCGCACCCTGGGCATGCTGCTGCGGGGCGGGATTCCGGCGGTGACGGCCCTGGGAATGGTGGAGGGGCTGTTGTCGCCGGCCCTGCGCCCGGGGCTCCAGGCCGCCATCGAGCGGGTGCGTGAAGGCCAGGGCCTGGCGGCCACCCTGGGCGACCATGCCCTGGCCACGCCGGTGGCCCTGCGCATGCTGGCGGTGGGGGAGCGCGCCGGCAACCTGGGCGAGATGCTGGAGCGGGCCGCCGGCTTTCATGAGGAGGACAACGCCCGCTGGCTGGACGCCGTGACGCGGCTGGCCGGGCCGCTGCTGATGCTGGTGATCGCCCTGGCCGTAGGCCTGATTTTGATCATGCTCTACCTGCCCATCTTCCAGGTTGCGGAGAGCCTCCAGTGAGCGCTGCCCTGTGCCTGGACGAGGCCGCGCTGCAGGCCCTGGCGCCGGATTTCGGGGTGCTGCCCTTTGACCGGGCCCTGCAGCGGGAGGCCCTTGCCGGCCGGGATGTGTCGGGCCGGCTCTGGATCGTGCAGGCCGACCCGGCCGACACCGACCTCGTGGACGGGCTGGGCGGCACCCTGGACGAGCCCTTCGACCTGTGCCGCGCCGACCGGGATGCCCTCACCGCCTGCCTGGCTCGCCACGAGGCGACCCACCGCATGGTGGGCGCGGGCGAGCTGGCCGACGAGGCCGCACCGCTGGACGCTGATGGAGGCGAGGACCTGTCCCTGCGCCGCATCACCGGCGACGCCAGCCCGGTAGTGCGGTTGGTCAACGCCACCCTGTACGACGCCATCCGCCAGGGCGCCAGTGACGTGCATCTGGAATCCCGGCCCGGCGGGCTGGCGATCAAGTACCGGGTGGACGGGGTGCTCAACCAGGCCGGCAGTGTGGCGGGCACGGCCCAGGCCGAGCAGGTGGTGTCGCGCCTCAAGGTGCTGGCCGAGCTGGACATCGCCGAGCGGCGGGTGCCCCAGGACGGGCGTTTCAAGGTCCAGGCCGGGGGCCGGGCCATCGACTTCCGGGTGTCCATCATGCCCAGCATCCACGGCGAGGACGCGGTGCTGCGCATCCTCGACAAGGCCCACCTGACCCGGGCGCTGGACGGCCTGAGCCTGGAGACCCTGGGCTTTGACGGGGACACGCGCCAGCGCCTGCGCCGCATGGCCGCCGAGCCCTACGGCATGCTGCTGGTCACCGGCCCCACCGGCTCGGGCAAGACCACCAGCCTGTACGCCCTGCTGTCCGAGACCCACAGCGGGCAGGACAAGGTGATCACCATCGAGGACCCGGTGGAGTACCAGCTGCCCGGCGTGCTGCAGATCCCGGTCAACGAGAAGAAGGGCATGGACTTTGCCCGCGGCCTGCGCTCCATCCTGCGCCACGACCCCGACCGGATCATGGTGGGGGAGATCCGCGACCCGGAGACGGCCGAGATCGCCATCCAGGCAGCCCTCACCGGCCACCTGGTGTTCACCACCGTGCATGCCAACAACGTCTTCGACGTGATCGGCCGCTTCATGCACATGGGGGTCGATCCCTACAACCTGGTGGCGGCCCTCAATGGTGTGGTGGCCCAGCGCCTGCTGCGCATCAACTGCCCGGCGTGCACCGCGCCCCGGCCACCGGTGCCGGAGATCCTGGCGGCATCAGGGCTGGCGGCGGCGCCGGCGGACTACCGCTTCTGCGCCGGGCAGGGCTGCAGCCAGTGCCGCGGGTCGGGCTTCCGGGGGCGGCGGGCCATTGCCGAGGTGCTGGTGCTGGATGACGAACTCCGCGACCTGATCACCAGCCGGGCGCCCCTGCGGGTGCTCAAGGAGGCCGCCCGGCGCCAGGGCTTCGTGAGCCTGCGGGAGGCCGGCCTGGCCTTGGTGCGGGACGGGCAGACCACGCTGGAGGAGCTGAACCGTGTCACCTTTGTGGCCTGAGACCCGCCGCCTGTTTGTCGGCCCCGAGCGCCTGTCCCTCGACGCGCCGGACGGGCCCGGCGTGGCGCTGGACCTCCACGGGGGCTGGGAGGCCGCTTTTGCCGCCATGCCGGCCTTGCCCCGGCGCACCCGCCTGCAACTGCAGGTGGCCGACCGGCACGTGCGCTATGTGCACCTGGCGTGGCCTGCCGGCCTGCGCCGCACGGAGCGCGAGGCTTTTGCCGGGCAGCGCTTTGCGGCGGTGTTCGGGCCCGGGCCGTGGGCCGTGCAGATCGACCGGGAGGCCCTGTGTCTGCCCAGTCTGGGGGCGGCCCTGCCGGCCGGGCTGCAGGGGGCCATCAAGGCCTTTGCCCGTGAGCGTGGGATGAAGGTGACAGGGCTGGCACCGGCCTTCGCGGCGGCTTTCAACGCCCTGCGGCCGCGTCTGGCGGGCGATGGGGCCCTGGCCCGGCTGGAGGCCGGGCGGGTCACCCTGGGCCTGTGGCGGGCCGGGCAGTGGTGCGCGGTGCGCAGCCTGCCGGTGGCCCAGGCCGATACGGCAGCGGCCGTGGCTGGCCTGCTGCCCCTGCTGGCGGCCCGGCCCGCTGGCGAGACCTGGGTGCAGCCCGTGCTCCACCTCACCGGAGGCGCCGCAGGGCCCGCCGGGCTGGCGCTGCCCGAAGGCTGGCGCCTGCAGCATCTTGAGGATGCCGCATGAAAGCCCGCGTGCCGCTGCCCCTGGGGCTGGACTTTGCCGGCCGCCGACGCCCCCCCAGCCTGCTTGGCTGGTTGATGCTGGCCGCCGGTGCGCTGGCCTGTGCCGGTGTGCTGCATGAGTACGAGGTGCGTGAGGCCCAGGTGGCGGATGAGGCGCGCCTGCTGGCCCGGGCCCGCCGTGCGGTGGATGCCCGCATGGGCAGCGCCCGGCCGCCGGCGCCGGTGTCCGACGCCGAGCTGCGTCCGGCGCTGGCAGCGGCCCGGCTGCTGGGGCGCGACTGGGGCGGCTTTCTGAGCGGGCTTGAGGCGGCCGTGAGTGACCCGGGCATCGCCGTGCTGGCGCTGGAACAGGACGGCCCGGCCGGCAGCCTGAAGCTCTCGGGCGAGGCGCGCAGCCTGTCCGAGGTCTTTGCCCTGCTGGCCCGCCTGGCGGGTGTGGCCGGGCTGCGGGATGCACGGCTGGTGAGCTACGGCTTTCGGGACGACGACGGCATCCAGGTGGTGAGTTTCCAGATCGACGCCCGTTGGGAGGTGCGTCCATGAACTGCAGCCGCTGGCGGGAATCGGCCGGGCGCAGCGCCCGCGCCGCCGGGCTGCCCGGCGTGCTGGGCATCACCCTGGCCCTGGCCGCCCTGAGTTTTGACCTGAGCGGCAACCAGGCCCTGGAGGCCGAGGCCGACGCCCTGCACCAACAGACCCGGGCCACCGAACGTCGGCTGCGCCAGCCGGCCCGGGTGGAGCCTTCTGCCCGGGCCCGCCTGGAGGCCTTCAACGCGTCCTTCCCCGAGGCCGGCAGTCTGCCCGAGCTGCTGGGGCGGCTCCACGGCCATGCCCTGGCCCGGGGCGTGCAGCTGGACAAGGCCGATTACCGGTCGGCCGCAGACCCCCAGTCCCCCCTCGAACGCATCAGCCTGGAGCTGCCGGCCCGGGGCGCCTATGTCCTCCTGCGCGCATGGCTGGACGACGTGCTGGCCGAAATGCCCGAGGTGGCCCTGGAACACCTGAGCCTGCGGCGCCCGGCCATGGACGCCATGGAGCTGGAGGCCCGGGTGCGTCTGGTGATCCTGGTGCGGCGGGGCGCATGAGGCGCAAGGCCGTGCTCCTGTCGGCCCTGGCCGCGTCCCTGCTGGCCACCTGGTGGGCCGCCGGGCTGGAGGAGGCGGGTGACGAAGCGGGGGAGGGCACGGCTTCGCCCCCTGCGGCCCGGCCCGCACGTCGCGCCGAGGTGCGCCCCGCCGCCGATCTTTCGGCGCTGGTGCTCACCCCCCGGCTGCGGGCGGAGGGTGGAGCCGATCTCTTTGCCGTGCGCAGCTTCCGGTCGCCACCGCCGCCTGCGCCCCCCGTCACTCCGATGGCCCCACCCTTGCCCTTCCGGCACGGCGGCCTGCTGGAAGACGGCGGCCCCCTCGCGGTGTTCCTGATCGAGGGCGAGCGGGTCCATGTGCTGCGGGCCGGTGATGTGCTGGAAGGCCGCTACCGGGTGAGCGCGGTCAGCCGGGCCCGCGTCGATCTCGTCTATCTCCCCCTCAACCAGACCCAGAGCCTCGCCGGCGGGGCCATTCCATGACTGTCCGATTCCTGCTGCGCCTTGCCGCGCCCCTGTTGCTGTCTGCCGGCCTGCTGGCCTGTGCCGCCAACCCGGCCCTGGAGGAGAGCCGCCAGGCCTTTGCCACCCGCAGCCCCGAGGTGGCCCTGCGTGAGCTGCGCGACAAGGTGAGCGCCGACCCGCGCAACCTGGAGCTGCGCGGCTACTACCTGCGCCAGCGCGACATGCTGGTGGCACGCCAGCTGGCTCTGGCCGACCAGGCCCGGGGGGCGGGGCGCTTCGAGCAGGCCGAGGCGGCCCTCGGGCTGGCCCGCCAGTTCGACCCCCTTCACCCCCGGGTGGCCGCCGGCTACGAGGCCATCACCGCCCGCCAGGCCCGCGACCACAGCGCCCGGGAGGCCCAGCGCAGCCTGGACAAGGGCGACGCCGTGGCCGCCGAGCGCGGGGCCCGGGGCGTGCTGGCGGCCGACCCCGCCCACCCCCTGGCGCGGGAGGTGATGCGCCGCCTGGACGAGCGCGCCGCTGCCCGCGACCCGCTGCCGGCAGCCCTGGCCGGCCCCCTGGCCAAACCCGTGACCGTGGAATTCCGGGACGCGCCCCTGCGCGGGGTGCTGGAGGTGCTGTCCCGGGAGTCGGGCCTCAACTTCGTGCTCGACAAGGACGTGCGCCCCGACGCCAAGGTGTCGCTGTTCGTGCGTAAGAGCAGCATTGACGACGTGCTCAAGCTGCTGATGGTGACCCAGCAGCTCGAACGCAAGCTGCTCAACGAGCGTTCGGTGCTGATCTACCCCAACACCCCGGCCAAGCAGAAGGACTACCAGGAGCTGGTGACCCGCAGCTTCTACCTGGCCAACGCCGACCCCAAGCAGGCCATGGCCATGATCAAGCAGATGGTCAAGACCAAAGACGTGTTTGTGGAGGACAAGCTCAACCTGCTGGTGATGAAGGACACCCCCGATGCGGTGCGCCTGGCTGAGCGCCTGGTCGCCGGCCTGGACCTGGCCGAGCCGGAGGTGATGCTGGAGGTGGAGGTGATGGAGATCAGCCGCAACCGCCTGCTGGAGCTGGGGGTGCGCTTCCCGGAGCAGATCGGCTACGGCCTGCTGCAGCCCTCCACCACCAGCGCGGTGACGACCACCACCGGCACCACCATCAGCCAGAACCTGGGCGGGCAGCTGCTGGCCGGCAACATCAACCTGCGCAACACCGGGGCCATGGTGCCCTACGTGGCCAATCCGGGGCTGCTCCTCAACCTGCGCGACCAGGACGGGAACTCCAACATCCTGGCCAACCCGCGCATCCGGGTGAAGAACCGGGACAAGGCGCGCATCCACATCGGCGAGAAGCTGCCGGTGTTCACCACCACCTCAACCGCCAACGTGGGGGTGTCGGCGTCGGTGAACTACCTGGACGTGGGCCTCAAGCTGGAGGTGGAGCCCTCGGTGCACCTGGATGACGAGGTGGCCATCAAGGTGAACCTGGAGGTGAGCAGCATCGTCAAGGAAGTGCTCGGGCCGTCCAGCTCCCTGGCCTACCAGGTGGGCACGCGCAGCGCGGCCACGTCCCTGCGCCTGAAGGATGGGGAGACCCAGGTGCTCGCCGGGCTGATCAGCGACGAGGAGCGCAGCTCGGCCTATCGCCTGCCCGGCCTCGGTGAGGTGCCGGGCCTGGGGCGGCTGTTCAGCAGCCAGCGTGACGTGGGCAATAAGACCGAGATCGTCCTGCTGATCACCCCCCGGGTGGTGCGCAACCTGGCCCAGCCGGCCCTGGCCGTGGCCACCCAGGCCGCCGGCACCGAGGCGGCGGTGGGCGCCGCGCCCCTGATGTTGGGGGCAGGGGGTGCCGCCGCTGCCGCGCCGCGCGGGCCGTCGGCGGCTGTGGTGCCGATGCCGGTGCCGGCCGCCACCGCAGATCCGGGCCTGCCGGCCCTGGCGCTGGAAGCGCCGGAGCAGGTGCGGCCGGGCGAGCCCTTCGCCCTGGTGCTGACCCTCTCCGGCCCGGCCAGCGAGGGCGGGCCGGCTCTGCTGGCCTACGACACGACCCTGGTCGAATCCCTGGATCAGCCCGGTGAGGGCGGCGATGCCCTGGCCGTGCAGCTGCCGGCGGGCACGGCGCCGCGCCTGGAGGTCCGCTTCCGGGCCCGCCCGGGTGCGTCCGGCCTGGCCCGTTTCGGCGTGCTGTCGGCCCAGTTGCGCAGTGGCGGCCAGGCATTGGCGCTGCCGTCTGCCGAACCCGTTGGCGTGCGCATTGCACCCTGAAGCATGCGGACCCGCGGTTTCACCCTGATCGAGATTGTGGTGACGGTGGCGGTGGTGGCCGTGCTGGCGGCCATGGCCGTGCCCGTCATGCAGGTGACGAGCCAGCGGGCCAGGGAGGGCGAGTTGCGCCTGGCCCTGCGCCAGCTCCGCGAGGGCATCGACACCTACAAGCGCTACAGCGACGAGGGGCGGATCGCCCGGCCGGCCGATGGCAATGGTTACCCGCCCACCCTGCAGGCGCTGGTGGAGGGGGTGCCCGATGCCCGCGCGCCGGGCAAGGGGCGCATCCATGTACTGCGCCGCATCCCCCGCGACCCCTTCAGCACCGATCCCTCCGTGGACGCGGCCGCCACCTGGGGCCTGCGCAGCTATGCCAGCCCGGCGGACGCGCCGGCGCCCGGGGCCGACGTGTTCGACGTGTACTCCCGCGCGCCCGGTGTGGGGCTCAACGGCGTGCCCTACCGGGAGTGGTGATGGGCTGGCATGACCGGGGCTTTACGCTGATCGAACTGCTGGTGGTGATGGCCATCGTCGCCACCCTGCTGTCCATCGCCGCGCCGCGCTACTTCGGCCACCTGGAGCGGGCCCGGGAGGCGGCGCTGGTGCAGACCCTGGCTGTCACCCGCGACGCCATCGACAAATTCCACGGCGATACCGGGCGCTACCCCCGGGATCTGGACGAGCTGGTGAGCGGACGCTATCTGCGTGCCCTGCCGGTGGACCCGATCAGCGAGCGGCGGGACGGGTGGACCCTCGTCGCCCCGCCCGACGGCCGCGGCGACGGGCTGTGGGACCTGCACAGCAGCGCCCCCGGCCGCAGCCGCGACGGCCAGCCCTTTTCCGAGCTATGAAGACAGCGTCGCGCCAGGGAGGCGCCACCTATTTGCTGATGCTGTTCGCCGTGGCCGCCCTGGGCCTGGGGCTGGCGGGTTTCGGTACGGTGTGGTCCACCGCCGCCCAGCGCGAGCGCGAGGCCGAGCTGCTGTTCATCGGCGGCGAGTTCGCCCGGGCCCTGGCCAGCTACCGGGCCCTGTCGCCGGCGGGTGCAGCAGTCTATCCCCGGCAGCTGGAGGATCTGCTCCTCGACCCGCGCCAGCCCTTCGTGCGCCGGCATCTGCGCCGCCTCTACCGAGATCCGATGACCGGCGAGGCCGACTGGCAGGTGGAGCGGGCGGATGGGCAGATCGTCGCCGTACGCAGCCGCTCCACTCGCCAGGCCCTGCGCCGGGCCGCGCTGCCGGCCTGGGTGTCCGTCAGCGGGGCGCCGGCGGACGGGGCGCGCTATTGCGACTGGCAGATGCGCCCCCAGGACGGCGCGCCGTCCCAGGCCACACTGCCTTAGGTGCTGCCGTGGATGCCCTGTTCTTCGATCCGTATGACCTGGAGCGCCTGCGCCTGACCCTGGATGAGGCCGTCAGGGTGCGTCGGCCAAACGAGTTCTACCTGTGGGCCCAGGGCGCGCTGCAGGGCTTCCTGCCCCACGAGACCCTGGTCTGCGTGTTCGACGCCGGGCCGGTCGGGGAGGCGCCGGTCGAGATCTTCTCCCGGGCCGTGCTGGCACCCGAGGCCGAGGCGGCGCTGCGCTCCCGGTCTGGTGTGGTGTGGGCGGCCCTGCGCCGCCACTGGCAGCATCTGGGCCAGCGTCCCTGTGTCCATCCCTCGCCGCCGCCCGCGGAAGGGGCCGGGCTGGTGCATGGGGTGGGCGGCTTGTCGGCGGTGTCGCCCTGTCTGTTTGTGTTTCTCGGCATGCCCGCCGAGCCCGGACCGCGGGAGCTCTATCTGGCCGACCTGCTGCTGCCGCATCTGTATATGGCGCTCCTCCGGCAGCGCCAGAGCGCCCCGTTGGCGGGGGGGGCGAGCGGCCTGTCCACCCGCCAGTGCCAGGTGCTGGCCGGGGTGCGCTGCGGCAAGACCAATGCCCAGATCGCCAGCGACCTGGGCATCAGCCCCGTGACCGTCAAACATCACATTCAGCAGGCGCTGAGGAAGTTGTCGGTCAATAATCGCGCCGCAGCCGCGGCCGTGACCTCTTCACTGGGAGAGGCGGTGCGGGCCTGAGCGTTCTCCGGCCGGGCCGGTCGGAGCCAGGCAGCAAACGAGGAAGGCATATCTTGAAATTCAGCAACGGACGCTGGCGGGGCCTCGCCTTCGTCGATATCGAGACCAATGGTGGCGTGGCCACCGTGGATGGCATCACTGAAGTGGGTATCGTGGAGGTGGATGAAGACGGCGTACGCGAGTGGTCGCACCTGATCCGGCCGGAGGGGCGCATCCCGGAGTTCATCGAGCGGCTCACCGGCATCAGCAATGACATGGTGGCCGATGCCCCACGTTTTGCCGAGCTGGCCGAGGAGATCTACAACCGGCTGGATGGCCGGCTGTTCATCGCCCACAACGCCCGCTTCGACTACGGCTTTCTGCGCAATGCCTTCGAGCG
Source organism: Zoogloea sp. (assembly GCF_023150065.1). Classification (GTDB taxonomy): domain Bacteria; phylum Pseudomonadota; class Gammaproteobacteria; order Burkholderiales; family Rhodocyclaceae; genus Zoogloea. Next base: position 26,894 of record NZ_JAKLLN010000015.1, on the reverse strand, counting down.
GGTGGGCATGCCCCTGCGTCCGTCGGTGCTGTGCACCGTGAAGCTGTCGCGGGATCTGTTTCCCGAGCATCCGCGCCACGGGCTCGATGCGCTGATCGAACGCCACGGCCTGGTGGTGGGGGAGCGCCACCGGGCCCTGGCCGATGCCCAGCTGATCTGGCAGTTCTGGCAGCTGATCCACCGCCAGTTTGACCCTGAGCGCATCGATTCCGCCGTCGCCCGGCTCACCGGCCATGCGGCGCTGCCACCTCACATCGACCCCTCCGTCCTCGATGAACTGCCCGGCACGCCGGGGGTTTACCTGTTTTACGGCGAGAACGACCTGCCCCTCTACATCGGAAAGAGCAAGGACATCCGCACCCGGGTGCTATCCCACTTCAGCGCCGACCACAGCAGCGCCAAGGAGATGAGCCTGTCCCAGCAGCTGCGCCGCGTCGAGTGGATCGAGACCGCCGGTGAGGTGGGCGCGCTGCTGCTCGAAGCGCAGCTGGTCAAGGCGCGCCAGCCCATCCACAACCGGCGCTTGCGCCGCAGCAGCGGCCTGTGCGCCTGGCAGCTGGTGGAGGACGGGGCGGGTGGCTGGCGACCGGCGCTGGTGCGCGGGCCCGACCTGGACCCGGGGCGCCAGGACAATCTCTTTGGCTTCTTCACCAGCCAGACCGCTGCCACCAAGGCCCTGCGCACCCTGGCCGACGAACACGCCTTGTGCCAGGCCTGCCTCGGGCTGGAAAAGGTACGCAGCGGCCAGCCCTGCTTCGGCTACCAGATCAAGCGCTGCAAGGGTGCCTGCATCGGCGCCGAATCCCGCGGCCTACACGGCGCCCGCCTGATGATGGCCCTGCACAAGCTCAGGATCGAACGCTGGCCCTACGCCGGCCCCATCGGCCTGCGCGAGGGCGATGCCCTGCACGTGATCGACAACTGGTGCTGGCTGGGCACGGCCCGGGGTGAAGACGAGGTCCACACCCTCCTCGAATCCGGCCGCCCGTCCTTTGACCTGGATATGTGGAAGATATTGAAGAAGGCGCTGGCGAAGGGGCGGGTGGTGAAGCTGGGGAGGGCGGTGGCGGTGGAGTGATTGGTTGGAGGTGCAGGAGCAAGACAGCGCGAGCTGATGGGCTCGTTTAGCGCTTCAGGGTGACAGGGATCTCATACTCCGTAATTGATGAAGCGAAATCGGACGGATCGACTTCCACGGCGGCCAGCTTGGCACCTTTGGAGTACAGGATGAGAAGTCGTGTAGGGCTGATCAAAGCGGCTTCGTTCAAGCTGTCTGCTTTGGGCACAACGACACGATAGCTCTTGCCGTTTGGCGAAGAAATTGCGATCTGTTTTTCGTCGGACTCGGTAAGCCGATCATCGTTATTGGTGTCTTTTTCAACTGAAACATAGACGTAGGCAACGGCGCTTGCGTTTTTCTCATGGTACTCACGGTCAGGCAGCATGGTGTCGCTGAGTATCACTCTGTCCATTGTCGGACGAAGCCAGTATGCGGATCGGGTTGTTGGATCGAAATAGAGGTAGTTGCGTGTGGATCCGGCTTCCTTTGAACCCGCGCCGATGGAATAGGTTTGGTGCACGATGAGCGGTGCCCTCAGAACGCTACTGCCGGGGATGGGGTTGAATGAGCCGAGTTCAGCTGCAGATTCCCGAACGTCGCCAAGAATCGTGTTTGCGACGTTATCGACATGGCGCGTTTGTGTTGCCTCTTTGAACAGCATATAGCCGACAAGGCCGAGTACAACGCCAGCGATCAACCCGACGAATAGGATGACGATGGCGTTGATTCGCCACAGGAGCGCAAATAGCTTTCGAGTTTGCATGGGTGGGTGCCAAAGCCTTCCAGTTGTTGATGTGCGGGAGCCCTGGACCTGTCCGGCGGTTGCTGCGCACTGCGATGAATTTGTGCGCTTCCCAGGGTGAGCGCAGGTGAAAGCGGAGATCGGGGAAGATTTTACGCCCGGATAATGCATTTGGGCTTTTCTGGAAGTGTCGGGTTAGCGTCGCTAACCCGACCTACGTGACTGCCGGCTTTGGCCTGGAGCGCCTTCAGGAGTTTGACGCTGAGCTGAGCGATGATGGCCGAGTTGGGGCTGGCCAGGCCGGTGTTATCCATCGTGTCGGTGCCGGCGCTCAGGGCGATGGCCGGAGTGCCACGCCCGGCGGCGAACTGGGCGTTGCCGATGGTGCCGGAGCTCACCACCACGCGACCCACGTTCTGGCCTTCGTTGGGGCCGGACAGTACCAGGTCGGGGGCCTTGTTCCAGCGCGCCGTGGCGAGTACGTCGAGGCCGTACATGGTGGCCATCACCGGGTGCCGTGAACGTAGTGGAAGTCACTGCCGGTGTAGCCGGCCGAAGAGGCCCACGGCAGGCGCACCGATGGCCGCTGCGCCATTGTGGCAGCCGCCCTCGGCCTCGATCTGGGTTTTGTCGTTGTCGGCGATGAGGGTGGCGGTGCTGTACATCACGATGGCTGCGCCGCGGCCGCCCTGGCCTGAGCATTGCGCCGAGACCCGGCGTGGCGAATAAGAATGCCCCGGTGAGCGGGGCGAAGCTTGATTGCCGATCAGGATGGGCGGCGGGGGGGACGGGCCGGTGATGGGCGCGTGACCCTTTCATGAACCGATGCAGCCCCTCTCTTAAAACACCTGCCCCACCCGTTCAATATGCTCGCGCAATGCGGCTTTTTCGATCTGCGGGTAGCTGGCGAGTCTCTGGCGGACGGTGGCGCAGGTGCGCTCCGGGAGTCCCAATTCCATCAGGACTCCCACCGCTCGTTCAGCGCTTCAGGAAGCTCGCCGGAATCGGCCGGGGTGCGAGTTTTTCGGCGGTGGTTTCGAGGGCGTAGAGGGTGCCGCCGGTGGTCATCCAGGCCAGGACCCAGTCGGGGGTGGGGCCTTTTCCGTCCCAGGTGAGGGCGCGGTTGGAGGGGTGCATGTAGCGGATGTGGCCGGGCGCGGCAGGGGCGGGCTCGGGTGGGGGCGCGGCCTTGGCCTTGGCTTCCGCTTCCCGCGCGGCGCTGGCTTCGGCTTCCTTGCGGGCCGCTTCCTGGGCCTGGGCTTCCTTGCGGGCGGCGGCCTCGGCTTTCTTGCGGGCTGCGGCTTCTTCGGCTGCGCGGCGGGCGGCTTCGGCGGCGGCGAGGGCCTGGCGCTCCGCCTCTGCGGCGGCTTCTGCAGCGGCGCGGGCCCGGTCGGCTTCTTCCTGCTCCCGCTTGTTGATCTCGGCCTGGATCTGTTCGGCCAGGGCTTCGAGTTCGGGGAGGTCGTAGGACTTCAGGTCAGTCATGGGGGCGTCGGTTGTGCTCGGGCAGGAAGGGCGGGGCCGCCGGAGCGGCCCGCGCGGTTTCCTCAGTCGGTTGCTTCCGGGCGCATCTGCGGGAACAGGATCACGTCGCGGATGGCGGGGCTGTCGGTGAGCAGCATGACCAGGCGGTCGATGCCGATGCCGCAGCCGCCGGTGGGAGGCAGGCCGTACTCGAGCGCCCGGATGTAGTCGGCGTCATAGTACATGGCTTCTTCGTCACCGGCGTCCTTGGCCTGGGCCTGGGCCTGGAAGCGGGCGGCCTGGTCTTCGGGGTCGTTGAGCTCGGAGAAGCCGTTGGCGATCTCGCGGCCGACGATGAAGAGCTCGAAGCGCTCGGTGATCTCGGGGTTGCTGTCGGAGGCGCGGGCCAGGGGGCTGACTTCGACCGGGTAGTCGATGATGAAGGTCGGCTCCCAGGTCTCGGCTTCGGCGCAGGCTTCGAAGAGCTGCAGCTGCAGGCTGCCGAGGCCGCCCGGCTTCACCTTCTCGCCGAAGTCCTTGATCTTCTGCTTGAGCCAGTCGGCGTCGGCCAGCTGGGCATCGGTGAAGCCGGGGTGGTGCTTGCGGATGGCTTCGACGATGGTCAGGCGGTGGAAGGGGCGGGATAGGTCGAGGGTGCGACCCTGGTATTCGAAGACCTCGGTGCCCAAGGCCTCGCGGGCGGCGTGGCGGAGCAGGCCTTCGGTGAAGTCCATGAGGCTGCGGTAGTTCGCGTAGGCCTCGTAGAACTCCATCATGGTGAATTCGGGGTTGTGGCGGGGGGACAGGCCTTCGTTGCGGAAGTTGCGATTGACCTCGAAGACCTTTTCGAAACCGCCGACCACCAGGCGCTTGAGGTAGAGCTCCGGCGCGATGCGCAGGAACTGCTGCATGTCGAGGGCGTTGTGGTGGGTGACGAAGGGCTTGGCCGAGGCGCCGCCGGGGATGGGGTGCATCATCGGCGTTTCGACTTCGAGGAAGTTGTGGCCGGTCATGTAGTTGCGGATCGACTGCACCAGGCGGCTGCGGGCCACGAAGGTGTGACGCGATTCCTCGCTCATGATGAGGTCCACGTAGCGCTGGCGATACTTGGTCTCGGTGTCGGTGAGGCCGTGGAACTTGTCGGGCAGGGGGCGCAGGCTCTTGGTGAGCAGGCGCAGCTCGGACGACTTGATGGACAGCTCGCCGGTCTTGGTGCGGAACAGGGTGCCGATGGTGCCGACGATGTCGCCGATGTCCCAGTGCTTGAAGTCGGCATAGACATCCTCACCCACGCCGTCGCGGGTGACGTAGAGCTGGATGCGGCCGGAGAGATCCTGGATGGTGATGAAGCTGGCCTTGCCCATCACGCGCTTGAGCATGATGCGGCCGGCGACCTTGACCTCGACCGGCAGGGCTTCGAGGTCTTCGGCGGATTTCTCGCCGTAGACTTCGTCGAGTTTGCCGGCGGTGTTTTCCCGGGAGAAATCGTTCGGATACGCCTTGCCGGTGGCGCGCCATTCGGCGAGCTTTTGCCGGCGTTCGGCGATCAGGTGGTTTTCGTCCTGGGCGGGCGAGGAGGTCTGGTCGGACATGATGGGCTCTTCAATCAACGGAATCGGGGGGCGGCAGCATCCACAAAAGGCCGCAAAGCTCCCAATTTTGACACACTCCGGGGCGCCCGTCGCGGCCCGCCGGCCGCAGTGGCGCTGATCAGAGGAAGATCTCGTCGATGTCGGACTGGATCTGGGCCTGGCCGGCCGGGATGGTGATGCGCAGTTTGCCGCTCATGATCAGCTCGTCGAAGCCATTGACCTGGTTGCGGCCGTGCTCCTTGGAATAGTAGAGGGCTTCGTCGGCCCGCCCCAACAGTTCGGCCGGCGAAAGGCGCGGATCGATGCGGGAGTAGCCGACCGAGCAGCGCACCTGCCCGACGCGGGGGAAGTCGTGATCTTCCACGGCCACGCGGAAGCGGTCGAAGATGCTCTGGACGTGGTCTTCGGCCACGTTGCGCAGCATGACCACGAACTCCTCGCCACCAAAGCGGAACAGCTTGTCGTGGTTGCGGAAGCTCTGGCGCATCAGGTCGGCTACGCGCAGCAGCACTTCATCGCCGAAGAGGTGGCCGTAGTTGTCGTTGATCTTCTTGAAGTGATCGATATCCACCACCCCGAGCCAGCAGGGCTGGGTGATGGTGGGGCTGTTGTGGGTGCGGCGTTCGGCGGGTTCCTGGCGCGCCTGTTCGGCCAGTTCGGCGGCGGCGATGAGGCGTTCGAAGTCGTCGTCGAAGGTCTTGCGGTTGAGCAGCCGGGTGAGGGTGTCCAGGTTGGCGTATTCCCAGGCCTGGTGCTGGTTCTCGAAGCAGCGGAGGAACAGGCTCAGGGCCTGGCAGTCGGTGGTCCGCGGTTTGCTGTGGCTGTGGATCTCGAGAACCCAGCGGGCTTCGCCCAGGGCCCCGACGGCGAAGGCGAGGCGCCAGGTGTCGCCCTCGTGCATGATCGCGTGGCCGTAGTCGGTGTGCAGGCAGTCGGCCAGCAGGGGATCGACGGGGAGCCAGGACTGGCCGTCGCAGACGTCGTCCCAGTAGGTGTCGGTGCCGTCGGAGACGCAGCAGCCGAGCAGGCCGACGGTGAGGTCCGGGGGGGTGAAGCGTACGGCGAACAGCAGGCAGTAGCTGCCGTTCAGGAATTGCATGGCGGTTTCGGCGGTCGTGCGGAATATCTCCCGCAGGTCGCGGGTGCGCGAAAGGACCTCGGCGCCCCGGAGGAGGGGCATCTGGAGGGAGTTCGCGGCGTCGGACGCCGGAGTGAGGCGCATGGTGAGGGCTGGCCGTGGCTGGATGGAGCCAATAACGTCAGACCTTGTGAAATCTGAAGTGAGTGACCTGTTTGTCTTTTACATGGCCCGCTGGATCAGCCCGATGGGCGGAGCCCAGTCGTCGCCGGGTTTCTTCTTGCGGGTGACCAGGGTGAGCTGGGCGGGGGCGAAGACGTTGGCGTTGTGGGTGACCGGGGTGGTGATGAGGTACTGGGCGCGGGTGGCGCGCAGGAAGGTGCCGACCCGGTCGATGTTGGCGATGTCCAGGTGGGCGAAGGGCTCGTCGATGAAGACGAAGCCGCCGGGGCGGGCTTCGTCCATCAGCAGGGCGATGAGCAGGATCAGGGATTTCATGACCTGCTGGCCGCCCGAGGCTTCGCCGTCGTTGAGGCCCACGGCGCCCTTGCGGTCGAAGTCGAAGCGCACCTCCAGCCCGGCGCTGGCGAGGGCCCGGTCGTCGTTGTCGAGGGCCGGCACGGGGCAGTCCACGTCCACGTTGGCCAGATCGCCGAGGGCGCGCAGGTTTTTGCCGTACTGGCGCACGGTGGCGCGCAGCTTGGCGATGTAGGCGGCGCGGGCCTCGCCGGTGATGCGCCGGGCGGCGCTGCAGTGGCGTTCGCGCTCGGCGTACTGGGCCTCCCGGTCGTTCACGTCGGCCTTGAGGCGGCCAGCCAGGGTGAGCACGGTGTCGTCGGTGACCCACTCGCCGCCGGCCAGGCGCTGGCGCAGGCGTTCGAGCTCGGCCCGGGCGCCGCGGGCGCCGTCGTATTTGTCGATCAGCAGGGCGTTGGCGGCCGGGTCGCGCCAGTCGGCGGGCATGCCCCGGCGCAGGCGGCGCAGGTTGAGGATGCGCTTGGCCTGGTCGCGGCGGCGCGGGGCGGCTTCGCTGGCCAGCTCCTGCACGCGGCGGGCGAGGCTGTCGGTATCCCGGCGGCGGCGGTCGATCTCGATGTCGATGCCGCGCAGGGATTGCTCGATGCGTTCGAGTTCGCCCTTGGCCTCGGCCCGGTCGGCGATGGCGGCGGTGAGGCGGGCGCGGGCGTCGGGCAGGGTGCGCTCGGCGTTGTCGAAGTCGTCGGCGCGGGCGGAGAGCAGCTGGGCGGCCTCGATGCCGTGGAGGCGGGCGCGCAGGGCGTCGGCGTCTTCCTTGGCCGCGTCGAGCTCGGGGCGCAGGGCGCGCAGGCGGGCGTCGATGCTGTGCATGTCGGCGTCGAGCTGCTTCATGCGGGCGCCGCGGGCCAGTTCGCCGAAGTGGAAGTCGGTGGGCTTGCCCAGGTGGCGGGCGCCGCGGCGTTCCCGGTGGTAGCCGTCCCGGGTGATCCATTCGGTTTCGCGGGGCAGGCGGCGGGCGGCGTCGGCGTCGTCGACGCGCTGGATGCGGTTGAGGAGGTCGGCCAGCCAGCGCGGGATGGCGTCGGCGAAGCGGATGACTTCGGCCAGGGAGCCCCGGGTGGCGGGGGGCGCCATCTCGAGCTCGGGCACGATGAAGTGGCGGAAGCGTTCGGCTTCACCCAGGGCCCAGGCGGCGTGGCGGTCCTGCTCGCGGTCGAGCAGGAGCACGCTGCGGTAGGGGCGCAGCACGGCTTCGACGGCGCCCTGCCAGTCGGGGTCGGTGACCTCGATGATCTCGGCCAGGGCCCGGTGGCCGATGCCTTCGGCCTTGAGGCGGCTGCGAAAGCGCGCCACGTCGGCGTCGGCGGGCGGGCTGCGGTGCTCGCGGGCGGCGCGCAGCTGGGCGGTCTTGTCTTCGAAGGCGGCGATGGCTTCGCGCTCTTGGCGCTGCAGGTGGAGCAGGCGGGCGTCGGCCTTGGCGTGGGCGGCTTCCAGGTCCACGGCGGCGTCGCCGGCCTCACGGGCCAGGCGGGTGCGCAGGGCGCTGCGTTCGGCCAGCAGCTTTTCGGCGTCGCGCACTTCGTCGTGGGCGGCCAGGTGGCGTTTTTCGGCTTCCAGGTCGTGCTGGCGGGCGGTGTTGCGGCGGGCTTCGGCGGCGGCCTTTTCGGCTTCGACGCCCTTGCCGTGTTCACGCAGGCGGCGCAGCTCGTCCTCGCTGCGCTGGTGTTCCTGGCGGCTGCGGCCGAGTTCGTCCCGGGCCAGGCGGATGTCGCGCTCCAGCTCGGTCGTCTCGAGGCGGGGGATGATCTCGGCGGCGAGGGCGCGGGCCTCGTCGTCGAGCTGCTTCCATTCGAGGAAGCGGTCGGCCTCCAGGCGCTTGGTCTCGGCCTGGGCGCGCAGGCGGTCGAGGTCGAGGCCCAGGGCGGCGAGTTCCTTTTCGGCGTTGTTCTGTTCTTCCTGGGCGGCGGCGTAGTTGTCCAGCACCTCCTTGTCGCCGAACACGTCGAAGACCAGCTCCAGCAGGGCCTTGGGGGAGTATTCGCAGAGCTTGTCGGTGTCGCCCTGCTCTAAGGCCAGCACCTTGGCGATGGCGGGGGTGAGGCCGCCCCAGGCCAGGCGGCTCTGGTAGTCCCGGTAGCCGACCCACTCCACGGCCCGGTCTTCGTTGGCTTCGAGGGCCTCGATGGGTACGTCGCCGTCGGCGATGGCGTAGTCGCGGGTCCAGTCGCCGCCGGCGCGGCGGATGCGGCAGGCCAGGGTGACTTCGTCCTTCAGGCAGGGGAAGAAGGGGCGCTTGCCGGTGCTGCCGGGGCGGTTGGCCACCACCGCGCGGATCCACGCGAAGCTGCGGTTGGCCCGCCGCACGTAGCGGCGGAAGTCGCGCTTGCCCGAGCAGCGCAGGCCGAAGAGGGTGCGCAGGGCGTCGAGCAGGGTGGTCTTGCCGGAGCCGTTGGGGCCGACGATGGTGATGATCTGGGCGTCCAGGGGCAGGTTGAAGCGCCGCCAGTAGTCCCAATGGACCAGTTCGAGTTGCTTGATGTGGAACATGCTCAGTCTTCCTCGGCGGTGTCTTCGGGCGGCGTGAAGGCGTCGCCGGCGGGGGGCGGGTGGCCGGCCTGGGCCAGCACTTCGCCGAGGGTGCCGTAGATGATGCGATCGGCCAGCAGGCGGTAGTCGAGGAGCACGTCGAGGAGCGGGCCCTCGTGGATCATGCCGCCCCGGCGCTTGATGAAGCCGAGCTGGGCCAGACGGGACAGGAGCTTGCCCTGGACGTAGGTCTTGTGGCCCAGCACCGCCGAGAAGTCGGCCAGCAGGGAGGCTTCGGGGATGGCGCCGGAGACGCCTTCACCGCGCTCCAGGGGGGCATCCTTGCCGAACATGTCTTCCTGGCCGTCGTCGGCGAGGCGCTGGCGATTCACCTGGCGCTCGCGCTTGGGCAGGATGATCAGGGCCCAGATGACGATGAGCAGGGCGAGCTGGTCGCGGGTCAGGCCCACGTTGCTGGCGGCGTATTCGCGGGTGGCGCCGAACACCGGTTCGTGCACGTCGCTGGCGAGGGCGACGGCCACGTGTTCGGCGTAGGGGTTGTCGATGAGCTGCAGGCCCACGGCCGACAGGCGGGTGTCGAGCTCGGTGCGGAAGCTTTCATCGACCAGGGCGCGGCGCACCAGGGCGTCGCTGCGGGGCAGGCTGCGGCTGGCCAGCAGGCGGGCGGTGAGGGTGCGGATCTGTTGTTCCATCAGGCGGGGTCGGAGAGGGTGTCGTCGAGGGCGGCGAGGGCTTCTTGGGCATCAAGGACGGGCAGGGCCTCGGCGGCTGGCAGACTGCCCTTGGCGCCCACCATGCCGGTGGACATGGTGGCGATCTCGTCCTCACCGACCTTGACCGTGGTGGCCTCGAAGCGCACCTCGAGGGGCAGGCGCATGAACTCGCCGATGGGGCCGTCGGCCGGTGTGGCGCCGCCTTCGCCGCCCCCGTCGGCCAGCAGGGCGAGCAGTGAGAGGCGGTAGGAGGCCGCCGGAAAGCCGCCGCCGGCCACCAGGCTGGCGAGGGCCGCCGGGGTGCTGCCGGCTTCGGTGAGGCGGGCCAGGCGCTGGCTGAAGTGCTGCAGCAGGCGCAGGTCTTCCTGTTCGGGGGCGCGGTTGCTGGGGGCGTCCTCGGCGGGGGGCAGGGCGGTGTCGGCCTCGATCTGGCGGGCTTCGTCGGACAGGGCGAGTTCGGCCCGGTCGAGGAGCTCGTGGCCGCCGGCCAGCAGGGTGAGCTCTGGCGCCGGGGCGAGGGCGCCGTCGGCCAGGGCGGCCAGCTGCCGCACATCCAGGCGCCGCAGCCAGCTGGCCACGTCGCTGGACGAGATGCCCGAGCCGCCCAGAGTGACCCGCTGGGCCTCGATCTTGTTGAGGGCGCGCTGGAAGGCCGCGTCCACCCGGGCCAGGCGCGACTGGGCCAGGCCGATGCGCTGGGCGACGCGGGCCAGGTCGAAGGGTACCTCCGGGTCGGCCAGCAGCTCGCGCAGGATCTCGGTGCCGCGCTCGATCCAGCGGGTGTTGGCGGAGAGGCGCCGGCGGGCGTCGGTGATGCGGAACTCGGAGCCCGAGGCGATGGCGTCCTCGAAGTGCCAGGCCAGGTCGTTGAGCTTGCCCAGCAGGTGGCCGAGGGCCTCCGGGGTGACGCTGCCCACGGCCTGCAGGCCGGCCAGCTGGGTGGTGAGGAAGCCCAACTCCAGGTCATCCTCGGCGCTGAAGCTGACCAGCATGGCGATGGCCGCCACGGCGTTGCGGCCCAGGTCGGAGAGGGCGTAGAGGTTGTCGTCGCCGATCTCCAGCAGGCCGTTTCCGCGTAGCCGGCGCAGCACGGTCTCGAGCTTGACCGGGTCGAGGAAGGCGAAGCGCTGGCGCAGCTGCTCCGGGCCCCAGCGGGGGGCGTCGGTCTCACGGCCGATCTCGCGCAGCACCAGCAGGCGCATCAGCACCTCGGCCTCGCTGCCATGAAAGAGGGTGCTGAAGGCCGATAGCAGCGGCCGGGCGCCGAGCAGGGGGGCGAGCTCGGGCACGTCGTCGGCGGCGACGCCGGGGGCGAGGAGCTCTTCCAGGCGGACTTCGGACATGGGCAGGGTCAGCGGAAGAGGGACAGGGCGTCGATGCGCCGGTCGATTTCGTCGCTCATGCGCTGGTAGGCCGGGGCGCCGACGCCGCCGAAGCGGCGCTGGAACTCGGCGGCCATCATGGATTCGGGCAGGTCGGTGACGGGCGGCAGCAGGGCCGTGTCGCTGAGGCCGGCGCCCACTGCAGCGGCCAGGCGCTGGGGATTGCCGGCCACCAGCTCGCCCAGGCGGGTGCCGGCCCGGTCGGCGGCCAGATCGGCAAACGAGAAGCCGCTGCCGCTGCGGGCGTCATCGACCTCCTTGCCGACCCCGACGGCACTGGCCAGGGGTTCGCCGGCCCAGGCGGCCAGGGCGGCGGAGACCATGAAGTGCTGGGCCAGGTCTTCACGGCCGCGCAGGGTGAGGGTGAGGGGGCGGGGACGTGGCCACTGGGCGGCCTCGGGCACCAACTGGGCGATGTTGCGCCCCGACAGCTGGAAAGCGGTGACCAGCAGCAGGTTGCGGTAGGCCTGCCCCAGCTCGGTGCCGGCCTTGCCATTGGCGGCCTCCTGGAGCAGCGGCCCGAGCACCTCGGCCAGGGGCGCCTGGCGCCGGCCGTCTCCGGCACGGTCCATGTGGGCGACGAGGCGGAGGTGGGCGGCGGCGAGGCGCTCACGATCTTCCGGGGGCAGCACCCGGGCCCGGGCGCTGTCGAGGATCTCGGGCTTCCAGGTGTAGCGGATGCGCAGTTCGCCGGGCACGAAGGCGACGTGATGGATGGTCTGGCGCAGCAGGGCCAGCTCGGGGGCGAGCTCGGACTTGCCGATGGCGTAATCGAGCCCCATGCGGAACAGAGGGCCGGGGATGGGCACGCTGCCTACCCGGACCTTGTGGAACTCGAGGCCGTCGGGCCCCACCGCCACCCGGGCCCACAGGTTGAGGTAGCGGCCCAGGGGCGTGGGCGGCACGGCCAGGGTGTAGCGCAGGTCGGCCAGGCCGTCTTCGAGGACCACCGTGGCGTGGCCGCGCCGCAGGGCCAGATTGACCAGCGTTTCCAGATCACCGGCCAGGATGCGGCTCTCCCGGTGGGTGCCCGGGCGCAGGCGGCGCGGGTCGTTGAGGCGGATGACAGTTTTGGCGCGGCCGATGGCTGACGGGGACAGCACGCTGTCCCCGGTGACCAGCGGGGTGTCCTGGATGGCCCGGAAGGCCAGTACGGTGACACCCGCCAGCAGGAGCAGGATGACGGCCAGCAGGCCGGCGAGCAGACGCTTCATCGCAACTCCTGCGGCAGACGGGCTCAGACGCCCTGCTTCAGGCTGGCCTGGATGAAGCCGTCCAGGTCGCCGTCGAGCACGGCCTGGGTGTTGCCGACTTCGTAGCTGGTGCGCAGATCCTTGATGCGGCTCTGGTCGAGCACGTAGGAGCGGATCTGGTGGCCCCAGCCGATGTCGCTCTTGGCGTCTTCGAGCTTCTGCTGCTCGGACTGGCGCTTGCGCAGCTCGGCTTCATACAGGCGAGCGCGCAGCATCGACCAGGCTTCGTCCTTGTTGCGGTGCTGGGAACGGTCGTTCTGGCACTGCACGACGATGCCGGTGGGGATGTGGGTCAGGCGCACCGCGGAGTCGGTCTTGTTGATGTGCTGACCGCCCGCGCCGGAGGCCCGGTAGGTGTCGGTGCGCACGTCGGCCGGGTTGATGTCGATCTCGATGGAGTCATCCACCTCGGGAAACACGAACACCGAGCAGAAGCTGGTGTGGCGGCGGGCGTTGGAGTCGAAGGGGCTCTTGCGGACGAGGCGGTGGATGCCGGTCTCGGTGCGCAGGAAGCCGTAGGCGTATTCGCCGCCGACCTTGATGGTGGCGCTCTTGATGCCGGCCACTTCACCTTCGGATTCTTCCAGCAGTTCGACGTTGAAACCCTTGCGCTCGCAGTAGCGAAGGTACATGCGCTCGAGCATGCCGGCCCAGTCCTGGGCCTCGGTGCCGCCGGCGCCGGACTGGATTTCGATGAAGCAGGCGTTGCCGTCCATCGGGTTGTTGAACATGCGACGGAATTCGAGTTCGCCGACCCGGGCTTCGAGGTTGGCAACGTCGGCCTCGACAGCCTGCATGGTGTCCTCGTCCTCTTCCATGGAGGCGAGTTCGAAGAGGTCCTTGCCGTCGGCGAGGCCCTGTTCGATCTCCTGCAGATTCACGACCACGCCTTCAAGGGTCTTCTTTTCCTTGCCCAGCTCCTGGGCCTGGGCGGCGTCGTTCCAGATGTTCGGGTCTTCGAGCTGCTTGCTGACTTCGATCAGCTTTTCTGCCTTGGTATCGTAGTCAAAGATACCTCCGAAGTTCGAGCTCCCGGGCCTTCAGGTCGGCGAGCTTGTTGGAGATGGCGTTGAGGCGTTCTGCTTCCATGATCGGGGCCCTGGCTGGTGCGGGAAAACCGGGCATTATACCTTCAGCCCGGGCGCAGGGCCCCCTGACGATGCGTCGGGGGTGATGTCTAGCGTTCTTCGGCTTCTGGCTGGTCGCTGCGGACTGGCGCCGGAGGTGGGGCCGTCGCCTTGCCCTTGCAGGCCAGGTGGCGCTGGCGGCAGCGGTTCACGCACAGGAACTCGGTGTTGTAGTCGCCCTTGGGGCAGCCCACCAGGCAGCGGGTGTTGGCGTTGATGCACTCGGTCAGGGTGGTGGTGGGCAGTACGGCGCGGCGGCGTGCGGCCTCGTCCCCGGGCTTGCCTGGGTCGGCCTTGCGCATCAGCCGGAAGGTGCCGGTGGAGCTGCCTTCCTTGCGGTTCGAGCTGAGGGTGTAGCGGCCCTCGAAGAGCCGCGGGTGACAGGTGCCGGAGAGGCGCAGCACGGTGCCGACGTTGATCGGCGCCCGCAGTGTGCAGCGGCCGCTGTCGAACTCCCCCGAGGTGATCGGTGCAGACCCGGAGTAGGGCGAGCCGGTCTTGATCTGGCCGACGATGACCCCCTGCACGTCGCGTACCTCGACGGTGATCGGAAACGGCGCATCGAAGGATTCCGGCACCAGGCTGCCTTCGTAGATCGCGTCGAGGGTGGCGGCACCAGCCACCGGCCCGAGGAGCAGGCCGGCGAGGCCGGTGACGACAAGGCGGCGCAAGGTGGACAGGGCGGTCATGGGCATGGCGAAGCGTGGATGGATGCTCAGAAGACCTCGTCAGGCCCCAGGTAGCGCCACTGGCCCGGCGGCAGGTGGCCGAGCATGACGCGGCCGATGCGTACCCGCTTGAGGCCCACCACCTTCAGCCCGACCAGTTCGCACATGCGCCGGATCTGGCGCTTCTTGCCTTCGCGCAGGACGAAGCGCAGCTGGTCTTCGTTGAGCCAGCTGACCTTGGCCGGGCGCAGGGCCACGCCGTCGAGGGACAGGCCGTGGTTGAGCAGCTTCAGCCCGGCGGCGTCGAGGCTGCCTTCGACGCGCACGTGGTACTCCTTCTCGATGCTGGAGTCGTCACCGATCAGGGCCCGGGCGATGCGCCCGTCCTGGGTGAACACCAGGAGGCCGATGGAGTCGATGTCGAGCCGCCCGGCGGGCGCCAGGCCGTTCTGGTGGCTGCGCAGGTAGCGGGTCTCGGACGGGTCTTCGGCCCAGCGGTTGTCGGCGGTGATGAGCACGCTGGCGGGCTCGTAGCCGTCTTCGGCCTGGCCCGAGACATAGCCCACCGGTTTGTTGAGCAGGATGGTGACGCGGCGGTCCTGGAAGGTCTGGCCACGCCGGTCGAGTTCGACCTGCTGGCCCGGCTTGACCCGGGAGCCGAGCTCGCTGACCACCCGGCCATCGACGCGGACCCAGCCCTTCTCGATGTACTCGTCGGCCTCACGGCGGGAACACAGGCCCAGCTCGGTCATGCGCTTGGAGAGGCGGATGGAGCCGTCATCCCGCAGGGGCGACGGGGTTGGAGCCGGGCGCGGCTCACCGCTCCAGGCCTTGCGTTCGTGGCGGGGCGGGCGCTCGCCTTCCGGGCGGGCGGGCCGATCACCGTAGGGTCGGGCGGGGCGGTCGCCGTCCTGGCGCGGGGGCCGGTCGCCACGGGGGCGGTCATCGCGGGGGCGATCACCGGCGGCGCGGGGCGGACGGTCTCCGTAAGGGCGTGCCGGGCGCTCGCCATCCTGGCGGGGTGGGCGATCCCCGTACGGGCGGGCGGGACGGTCGCCGTCCTGGCGCGGCGGGCGGTCGCCGCGGGGACGCTCGTCACCGGCGTCGGCGTTGCGGCGCACGGGTTCGGTGTTGGCCTGTTCGGGGAAGGAGGCCTTGCCCCGGTTGCGGCCGG
Organism: Zoogloea sp.; assembly: GCF_023150065.1. Taxonomy (GTDB): domain Bacteria; phylum Pseudomonadota; class Gammaproteobacteria; order Burkholderiales; family Rhodocyclaceae; genus Zoogloea. The sequence continues at coordinate 11,617 of NZ_JAKLLN010000015.1, read as the reverse complement.
CGCCGGTGGCGGGCTTGCGCCAGTCGCGGGTCTCGGGTTTTGCGGGCGGGGCGGCGTCGGCCGGGGCCACGTTGGCCGGCGCGGCGGCGCGGGGCTTGAGGCTCAGGGTGCCGGCCCGGGTGGGGGCGGGCGGGCGGCGGCGGGGCGTATCGGTCATGGTCGGCCCTTTCAGGCGGCGGGGTGCAGTTGTTGGAGGTCGGCCGCTTCGAGGTAGACCCATTCGCCTTCGGCCAGCCCGGCAAGGCAGCCTTCGCCCAGGCTGAGGCCGCCAAAGCCGCTGCGGTGCAGCTGCTCAACATGGTTGCCGGCGGCGGCGATCATGCGTTTGACCACGTGGTACTTGCCCAGGTCGACGCTCATCTCCAGGGTGCGCGGGGCCAGCAGGCGGGCCGTGAGCGCCGGTACCGGCAGGGGCTCGTCGATCAGGTCGACGCCGGCCAGCAGGCGCTGGATGAGGGTCTCGCTGCCGTCCTCGGCCAACTCGGCGCGGTAGATCTTGGGGACGTGCTTCTTGGGGGAGGACAGGTTGTGGATGAAGGCCCCGTCGTCGGAAAACAGCAGCAGGCCGGTGGTATCCACGTCGAGCCGCCCGACGCTCTGCACGTTGCGGGCAACCAGCTGGTGGGGCAGCAGGCTGTAAACGCCGCGGTGGTGCTTGGGCTCGTGGGAGCACTCGTAGCCGGACGGTTTGTAGAGGGCGAGGTAGGTCTTCTCGCGGTAGGTCCAGGCTTCGCCCTCGACCTCGAAGACGAGGCCGGCGGTGGCGATTTCGGCGCCCGGATTGTCGACGATTTCGCCGCCGATGCGGACTTCGCCGAGTTCGACAAGCTGCCGGCACTGGCGACGGCTGCCGAAGCCCTGGTTCTGGAGGATGCGTTCGAGTTTCACGGATGAGGGATTGCGCGGATCAACCCGTTATTGTCTCCGCGGAAGCCGGTTGGCGGCAACTGCCCCCGACCGGCGGCGGGGCCGGGCGACCCTGCCGAGCCCGGTGAATCATGGGCGAACCCCTGCGAGCTGCGTGCCACCCTGGCTGAGGCAGGCGCTGTCGAGGGCATGGAAGCGTACCGGCTGGGGGTGGAGCACGTCGTCGGTGAAGCTGATGCTATGGTCGATGGCGGGCGGCAGCACTGACCGCACTGCCACCAGCAGTGCGCTGACCGCCTGTTCGGTGGCATTGGGCGTGCCGACGCTCTCGGCGACCGGACGCAGGCAGTGGGCGCGGTCTCCTTGCAGCAGCTGCCCCGCCTTGCCGCGGGTCTCCGGCCAGTTGGCGTGGAAGGCCACAAAGTACGGGCGGTCGGGGGGGAGCGGCGCGGCTTCGCCCCGGGCCGGCGCCAGCTCGGCGAGGCGGCGCACGTTGGGGGCGTGGTCGCGGCCCATCAGGCGTTGCACCTTGTTGAGGTTGTAGCCCTGGGTACTGATGAAAACCAGGGCCTCAGGGTGCTGGCGGGCGAAGCGCAGCGAGGCAAAGTGGGTTTCTCCGTGGAGGTGGCGGGAGAATCCGTCCAGGCTGCCCAGCAGCAGGCCACCGATCACGGCCGTCACGAGAGCCGGCACCGCGAGCACGGGGCGGACCCGGGCCAGGGCAAGGCCGGCCAGTAGGGCCAGGGGTGCGGCGAAGATCAGGGCGTAGTTGTATTGCTTCGGAATCAGGCGCAGGGGCGACAGGGAGTACACAAAGAAGGAGAAGCTCAGCACCAGCAGCACCGCCCACAGGGTGGCGAAGCGCCCGGCCCGACGTTCTTCGTCGCTGCCCTTGAGCACGGCCAGGGCCATGCCCGGGATGGCCAGCAGCGGCGCGAGCCAGAAGGCCCGGCCGTCGACGAAGAGCTGGCGGAAATAGTAGCTGCCCGAATGATCACCCCAGGGGGCGGCGTTTTCGATGAAATTCGACTGCAGGTTGCGGGCGCCCGCATGCAGGTAGTAAAGCGGATCGCCAAACGCCCAGGTGAACAGGATCAGGTTGGGAATGGCGGCCACGATGGCGCCGGCGAAAATCCAGCCAACCTGGCGCCGTGCCTCGAGGTGGATGAGGGCCAGGATGGTCAGGGTGAGGCCAAAGACCACCGCGGGTTCGGGCTTGACCCAGCCGGCGAGCCCGCAGGCCAGGCCGGAGGCGAAGATCAGCGCCGCCCGGCCGGAGCGTGCGCCGAGCCACAGCAGGATCGCGGAGGTGCTGAGGAAGAGCGAGAACGGCGCGTCGGCCCACATATTGGTGGCCGAGGTGAGATGGAGGGGGGTGACGATCAGGATCGCGCTGGCGAACACCGCCACGCGCCTGCCCCAGGTGCGCTCGGCAAACAGGTAGATGAGGGCGATCTCGGCCAGCGAGCACAGCAGGCCCCAGCCGACCAGGCCGGCGTTGTTCATGCCCAGCAGCTTGACCGATGCGGCGATGGGCAGATTCATGCCGTAGCGCAGGTCGCCGATGTAGTCGGACGGCAGCCATTGGCCGAGGGCGACTTCCAGGCCGCGCTGGGAATAGACGGCGTCGTCCGAGCCGGACAGGCCGACGAAAAGCCACAGACGGACCGCCAGGGCCAGGCACAGGAGGATGAGCAGGGTTCCCCAGCCCGGCCGGGCCGAAGCGGGCGGGGAGGTGTAGGTGTAGTTCCGGGACATCAGACAGGACTCCAATCGTGACCGCCGGGCAGGCGAGCGCCTGCGGTCGTGGCTTGCGCGATCCGGGTCGAGCGGGCAGCAAAAGCCGGCAGTTTATACGGACGGAATGACATTCCTCCGTGACGTGTGCCGTCCGATTGGTAAAACTCAGCGTCCTCGCAAAAACAGGCGATCCAGATCGGCCATGCTCAGGGCGGTCCAGGTGGGGCGGCCGTGGTTGCACTGGTCGGCCCGCTCGGTGGCTTCCATTTCGCGCAGCAGGGCGTTCATTTCGGGCAGGGTCAGGCTGCGGTTGGCGCGCACCGCGCCGTGGCAGGCCATGGTGGCGAGGAGCTCGTTGCGCCGGGCGGTGATGACCTCGGTGCTGGGGAAGTCGCGCAGTTCGGCCAGCAGGGCACGCACCAGCTCGCTCACCGGGGCGCTGGCGAGGAGGGCCGGCACGCTGCGCACGGCCAGCTCCTGGGGGCCGGCGGGGCCAACCTCGAAGCCCATGCGTTCGAGCAGTTCGCTGTGTTCTTCCGCGGTGAGCATGTCCTTCTGGCCCACGCCGAAAACGGCCGGAATGAGCAGGCGCTGCACGCCGGGCGTGCCGTCGAGCAGGGTCTTGAGGCGTTCGTAGAGGATGCGCTCGTGGGCGGCGTGCATGTCCACCAGGATCAGCCCGCCTTCGTTCTGGGCCAGGATGTACACGCCGTGGAGCTGGGCCAGGGCGTAGCCCAGGGGCGGCGCCAGATCGCTGGCAGGCAGGGCGGGGGCGGCAACGGGCGGCGTGAGGGGCGACGCGGCACGGGGGGCGAAGGCGGTCGCCACAAAGCCGTCTTCGCGGGCCGGCGCAGGGCCCCCTGCGATGGGCTCGGGGCGGGCCGCGGCGGCGAAGTCGTAGTAGGCCCGGGAGGCGGGCTCCATGGCCAGCCGGGACTGGTAGGGCTGGGGGGTGTGGGGGTAGGGCGAGGCTTGGGGGGCGGGCGCCGGGGCGGGGCTTTCGGTGCTCTCGCCGCTGCCCGCGGCGAGGCCGGCCCCGGCGCCGGAGGCCGCCAGGGTGCGCTGCAGGGCGTGATAGACGAACTGGTGCACCGCGCGGGAGTCGCGGAAGCGCACCTCGATCTTGGCCGGGTGCACGTTCACATCCACGCCGAAGGGGTCGAGCTCCAGGAACAGCACGTAGGCCGGGTGGCGGCTGCCGTGGAGGATGTCGGCGTAGGCCTCGCGGATGGCGTGGGTGACCAGCTTGTCACGCACGAAGCGGCCGTTCACATAGAAGAACTGGGCGTCCCGGTTGCTGCGCGAGTAGGCCGGCAGGGAGGCAAAGCCGTGCAGGCGGAGCAGGCCGGATTCGGCCTCCACCGACCGGGCGGCGGCCAGAAAATCGTCACCGAGCAGGGCGCGGACCCGGGCCTCGCGGGTGCCCGAGGGCAGGCGCTGGCTGACCCGGCCGTTGTGACTGAGCTGCAGGCCCACGTCGGGGCGGGCCAGGGCGATGCGCCGGAAGACGTCGTCGCAGTGGGCAAACTCGGTGCCCTCGCTCTTCAGGAACTTGCGCCGGGCCGGGGTGTTGAAATACAGGTCGGCCACGTCCACCACGCTGCCGTGGTTGAGGGCGGCGGGGGCCAGCTCCCGTGGGTCGGCATCGATGCGCCAGGCGTGGGGGGCGCCGTCGGCGCGGCTGGTGATGCTCATGCGCGACACGGCGGCGATGGCGGCGAGGGCCTCGCCACGGAAGCCCATGGTGCCCACCCGCTCCAGGTCGTCGAGGCTGGTGATCTTGCTGGTGGCGTGGCGCTCCAGCGCCAGGGGCAGCTCGTCCTTGGGGATGCCGCAGCCGTCGTCGGCCACCCGGATGCGCCTCACGCCGCCTTGCTCCAGCTGCACCTCGACGGCCGTGGAGCCGGCGTCCATGGCGTTCTCCAGCACTTCCTTGAGCACCGAGGCGGGGCGCTCCACCACCTCGCCGGCGGCGATCTGGTTGATCAGGTGGTCGGGGAGGAGGTGGATGGGCATGGCGGGCTTCCCGGTCGGCAGGGGGCGCATTGTAATGCGGGAGGGGCGCCGGGCAGTGTATCTGGCGAATCCCTGAACGTTGATGTCGCGACTTGAGGGGGGGCAAGACTGCGTGGCGTGCTGTGGGTGGGCGATTGAAGTCGCCCCCACAGGAGAGACCGTATCGACGGTCAGACGACGCGTCAAACGGAGGAAATCAGGTTGAATTCGACCCCGCGTGGGCGAGGTACAACCGGGCCCTGCAGGGTCCGTATAATCCCGCTCCCACCCTCTCCCGGAGCGATCCCATGAAATTCGGTACCCCCCTGTCTCCCAGCGCCCTGCGCGTGATGCTCCTCGGCTCCGGCGAGCTGGGCAAGGAAGTCCTGATCGCCTTGCAGCGCCTGGGCGTCGAGACCATTGCCGTGGATCGCTACCCCAACGCCCCCGGCCACCAGGTGGCCCACCGGGCGCATGTGATCCCCATGACCGACGGCGCCGCCCTGCGCGCCCTGGTGGAGCAGGAGAAGCCCCACCTGATCGTGCCCGAGATCGAGGCCATCGCCACCGACATGCTGGTGCAGATCGAAGCCGAGGGCCTGGCCGAGGTGATCCCCACCGCCCGGGCCGCCCAGCTCACCATGAACCGGGAGGGTATCCGCCGCCTGGCGGCCGAGGAACTGGGCCTGCCCACCTCGCCCTACCGCTTTGCCGACTCCCTTGCGCAGCTGCAGGCCGCCATCGACGGCAGCGACGGCCAGCCGGCTATCGGCTACCCGTGCATCGTCAAGCCGGTGATGTCTTCGTCGGGCAAGGGCCAGTCCCTGCTCAAGGGGCCGGCTGACGTGCAGACGGCCTGGGATTACGCCGCGGCGGGCGGCCGGGTCAATCAGGGGCGGGTGATCGTCGAGGGCTTCATCGATTTCGACTACGAGATCACCCAGCTCACCGTGCGCGCCTGCGATGCCAGCGGCACGGTGCAGACCTATTTCTGCGACCCCATCGGCCATGTGCAGGTGTCGGGTGACTACGTGGAGTCGTGGCAGCCCCAGGCCATGAGCCCGGCGGCCCTGGCCCGCTCCCGGGAGATCGCCGGCGCCGTCACCGCCAACCTGGGTGGACGCGGGCTGTTCGGCGTGGAGCTGTTCGTGAAGGGCGACCAGGTGTGGTTCTCCGAGGTCAGCCCGCGCCCCCACGACACCGGCCTGGTTACCCTGTGCTCCCAGCGCTTCTCCGAATTCGAGCTCCACGCCCGGGCCATCCTCGGCCTGCCGGTGGATGTGCGCCTGCGCGCGCCGGGGGCCTCGGCGGTGATCTACGGGGGCATGGAAGCGAGCGGCATCGCCTTCGAGGGCGTGGCCGAGGCCCTGGCCGTGCCGGACACCGACCTGCGCCTGTTCGGCAAGCCGGAGGCCTTCACCAAACGCCGCATGGGCGTGGCGGTGGCCAACGGGGCCGACGTGGAGGAAGCCCGCAGCCGCGCCAAGCTGGCCGCCGGCAAGGTGAGGTCGGTGGCGGGCTGAGGCCTCAGAACAGGGTGGTGAGATTCACCCAGGCATCCGGCAACACGCCCACCACCTGTGCCTCCAGCCATTTGTCGGCGCCGCTGAGGATGGCGATGCCGGTGAGGCCGATGAGGATGCCGAAGGCCTTCTTCACCGTTTCGATCCGCGTCATCACCCAGCCGCGGGCCTTGTTGAAACCGCTGCGCGAGGCGTAGGCCACCGCGATCAGCGGGATCGCCGCGCCGCTGCCGAAGAGGCCCAGGATCAGCGCGCCGCGGCTGGCGCCGCCTTCACTCGCCACCAGGGTCAGGGCCGAGGCCAGCAGGGGGCCGGAACAGGGGCTCCACACCAGGCCGAGCAGGCCACCGAGCAGCAAGGCGCCGCCCAGGGAGCCGCTGTCCAGGCGGCTGGAGGCGTCGTTGGCCGAGGAGGCGATGGGCAGCATCAGCTCGGTGAAGCGCCGGCTCAGGGCCGGGATCAGCATCACCGCGGCAAAGGCCAGCAGCATGACGCCACCGAAGCTGCGCACGCTGTCCCCGTCGATGCCCAGGGCCGGGCCGGCGGCCCCCAGCAGCAGGCCGATCAGGGCAAAGGATGTGGCCATGCCGACGCCCATGGCCACCGGGGCGAGGCGGTTGGCCTGCACCGCACCTCCCACCACCAGGGGCAGGATGGGAAACACGCAGGGCGACAGGGTGGTGAGGCTACCGGCCAGCAGGCTGAGGCCCAGGTGCGAGAGGGAGAGTGGATCGGCCATGGCGGCGGCCCTCAGAGGGCGCTCTTGAGGGCGGCGCGCAGGCTGGCCTCATCGGTCTCGCCGGCCAGGCGGGCGGTTTCCTTGTCGCCCCGGTACACGATGAGGGTGGACTGGGTGCGCACCTTGAGGCTTTGCTTGAGGGCGCGCTCCTTGTCGTAATCCACCACCAGCAGGCGCAGGTCGAGGCTGGTATCGGGCTTGAGGCGCTTGAAGACCTTCTCCTGGGCGCGGCAGGTGGGGCACCAGTCGGCATGGAAATGCAGGGCCACGGGCTTGCCGGCCTGCTGGGCGGCGGAGAGGGCCTGGGGCGTGTAGGGCTGGATGTCGAGGGCGCTGGCTGTGCTGGCGGCGAGGGCCAGGGCAGCGCTGGCGAGGAGGTGGGTCAGGGTTTTCATGGGGGGCTCCCGTTCGGGTGGCAGGGGCTGCTGCCTGAGCGGCGGCAGCGTGTATCTGCTCCTGAGTCGGGCCGGGGGCCCCCTTTCTTACACGGGCCGGGAAAACCCCGCCCGTTCAGCCGCCGATGGCCGATCCGCTTGCGCTGGGGAAGGGCGGTGGCGCCCGCCAGCGCAGCCTGCCGCTGCCCAGCTCGTGGTCGGCCAGAATCGTCAGGGGGCCGCCGATCTCGGTGGCGGTGTAGTGCATCAGGCTCACCCGCTCGACGCGGCAGCGTTGCGGCGGCAGGTCGGGCAGGGCGTCGAGGCGCTGCTGCACCTGGTCGGTCGGCCAGTTGCCGGCATAGAGGCCGACGGTGGTGTGGGGCAGGTAGCGCCCGCCGGGGTGGTCGCCACCCAGGGCCTGGTGCAGGCGGGCGATGCCCCCGTCGGGGTCGTCAACCTGCAGGAAGGGGGCGGAGGTGAAGCTCGCCAGCGCGCCGATGTCGATCTCGAAGGGCTTCAGGGCCAGAGCCTGCAGCGCCTGGCAGTGGGCGTCGAAGCGGGCCGGGCCGTAGTCGTCGGGGTGCCGCGGTGTGGCGGTCGGAAAGCCGCACAGGGCCAGGGTGATGTGGGCCTGCCGGTTGTAGCCGTCGAGCAGGAGGCCGTCCAGGTGCATCGCGGCGCGGGCCACGGCGGCTGCGACCGCGGGTGTCTCCACGTCGAGGGCCCACAGGGCGTAGTGGGGCCGCCCGAGGTGCCATTCGGGAAAGTCGCGACGGACGTTGGGCAGGGTGTGGCCGGCCTGGAGGAAGGCTTCACGGGAAGGATGCATGTGATGGTGCCGGAGTTTTCCGGGTGATCTCTGTGGAGGCGGTTTGGGCCGGGGCGGCCTGTGCGACATAGTGTCGCAGAAGGCGGTTTACCTGCGCAGATCAAGTTTTTCCGGGCAGTCCCCTTGCTACAGTCCGGCCCCATCGCCGACCTGCAAGGATTGCCATGTCCCCCCTCCGCTCCGTTCCCCGCCCCCTCTGCGCCGCCATGCTTGCGGCCTTCTGCGGTCATGTCCATGCCCAGCCGGTGGCGCCGGCCGGTGATACGGCGCTGACCCTCGGCCAGGTGGTCGTCAGCGGCACCGCGGGCGGCCCCCTGGAGGCCCGGCGCGTGCTCAGTTCGGTGGACATCCTGCCCACCGAGCGCATCGAGCGCCAGGTGGTGAATAACAACTGGGAGCTCTTCGGCCAGGTGCCGGGGGTGATGCTCACCCAGTTTGGCCAGGGCACCACCTCGGGCAAGTTCTCCATGCGCGCCTTCAATGGGGAAGGGGAGATCAACGCGGTCAAGCTGCTGATCGACGGGGTGCCGTCCAACAGCAACGACGGCAACATGCCCTACATCGACCTGGCGCCGCGCCTGGACATCGACTCCATCGAGGTGGTGCGAGGCACCAACGACCCGCGCTACGGCCTGCACAACATCGCCGGCAACGCCAACATCCTCACCCGCAGCGGCGGCAACTACCTGCTCGGCCGGGCCACCGTGGGCAGCTTTGCCACCCGCGAACTGCAGGCCGCCGCCGGCATCGAGAAGGACGGCCTGGCCCAGAACTACGCCGTGTCCCTGCAGCGCACCGACGGCTACCGGGACCACGCCAATGCCGAGAACGGCAGTTTTTCGGGCAAGTGGTTCTTCACCCCCTCCGGCGGCACCAGCCGCTTCGGTCTGATCGCCCGCCACTACACTGCCACCGCCGACGAGGCCGGCTACCTGACCCGCGCCCAGGCCCGCGCCAACCCCGACCAGTCCCCAGCCCACAACGCCACCGACGAGGACCGCCGCCAGGTGAGCCAGTTTGCCCTGCAGGGCGAATCCGAGCTGGCCGAGCGCCTGTTCTGGACCGGCCAGATCTACCTCAACAACCTGGACGACCGGCGCTTCGTGAAGTTCTCGGCGGGCGCCTCCCAGCAGGAGCGCCTGGTGGCCGAGACCCACACCGGCGCCGCCACCACCCTGACCTGGCGGGCCGGCAAGACGGCGATCGGCGATGTATCGGTGATGGGCGGCGTGGACGTGGAGCACCAGGACAACCGCAGCCAGCGCTACAACACCCTCGCCCAGGTGCGCCAGACTCAGACCCGCAACCAGCAGTTCGACTTCGACACCACCGGCGCCTTCGTGCAGGCCGTCATCAAGCCCCTGGCCGGCCTCACCCTGACCCCGGCCTTCCGTGCCGACCGCATCACCGGCAGCTACACCAACCAGCTCACCGGCCGGGTGTACGACGTGAACGACTACGGCACCATCAAGCAGCCCAAATTCTCGGCGGTGTACGCCCTGTCGGACGCGGCCTCGGTGTACGGCAACTGGGGGCGCAGCTTCCAGGTGGGCGTGGGCACCGCGTCCTACAAGGTCAACCAGAACGCCGACCTGTCACCGTCCATCAACGAGGGTTGGGAGGCCGGCATCAAGTTCCGCCCCGTGGCCTGGCTCGACGGCCGCATCGCCGCCTGGCGCCAGACTGCCTCCAACGAAGCCCGCCGCAAGCTCAACGACCCGGCCAACGACGCCGAGAACATCGGCCAGACCCGCCGCCAGGGTATCGACCTGCAGCTCAACGCCCGCCCGACCCGCCAGCTCGGCCTGTGGGTGTCCACCGCGCTGCAGCGCTCGAAGATCCTGCAGCCGGATTCGTCCCTGCCGGCCAGCCTGGGCAAGGAGATCGACCACGTGCCGCACCTGCTCTACAACGCCGGTGCCGACTACCAGGCCAGCGACGCCCTGCGCCTGTCGGCCTGGGTCAATGGCCAGACCAGCTACTATCTGGAGCGCAGCAACACCACCGGCAAGTTTGGCGGCTACGCCCACGCCAACCTGTCCGCCGCCTATCGTGTGAGCCCGGCGGTGAACCTGGAGGTGCAGGTGCGCAACCTCTTCGACCGCTACAGCGAGTACGTGTGGTGGGACGGCGCCCAGAGCCTGCATGCGCCGGGCACCCCGCGCAGCGTGTATGGCTCGGTGGCGGTGAAGTTCTGAGCGCCGCCCGGGGCTGATCCGTGCGCGCCGCGACCCGCCGTCTCTGGCTCAAGCTGCACCTGTGGGTGGGCCTGAGCCTGGGCGGCGTGTTTGCGCTGCTGGGGCTCACCGGCAGCGTGCTGGTGTTCTACCTGGAGGTGGACACGCTCATCAACCCGCAGATCCGGGTCGAGGCGCCGGCGCCGCTGCCTTCGGCCGACGTTGTGTTCGCCCAGCTGCAGCGCCTGCACCCCGAGCGCACCGGCCCGTGGCGCATCGAGATGCCCCTGGCTCCCGACCGGCCCCTGCTGGTGCGCTACTACAACCCGCCGGAAACCGCCGGCCGGGGCTTTGCGCCCCTCATGCTGAGCCTCGACCCCCACACCCTGGCCGAGACCAGCCACCGTTACTGGGGCGACTACCTCACTACCTGGCTCTACGACCTCCATTACACCCTGCTGCTCGGGCAGACCGGCAAGGACATCGTTGGCTACAGCGGCCTCGTGATGCTGTTCTCCCTCATCAGCGGCATGGTGCTGTGGTGGCCGAGCCGGGCACGCCTGATGGCTGCGCTGCGGCCGGTGCTGCGCCCCGGCAAGGTGCGCTGGGTGTACGACCTGCATGTGCTCTCGGGCGTGTACGGCCTGGTGGTGCTGGCCGCACTGGCCTTCACCGGGGCAGTGCTGTCCCTGCCGGATCTGGCCAGGCCGGTGGTCGCCACCCTGTCGCCGCTGACGCCGCTCTATCGCGGGCCCGGTGGCCTGCTGCCGGAGGGCACACCCGCCTTCTCACTGGACGCTGCCATGGCCATCGCCCGAGGCGAACTTCCCCAGGGTGAGGTGCGCTGGATCGAAACTCCGGGCCAGGCGGGGCGGCCGATCGCCATCCGCATGTATCTCCCGGAAGATCCGGGCCACCGCTTTCCCCACAGCCAGGTGTGGATCGACCCGGGCACCGGTGCCGTGCTGGCCACCCGGGACTACCGCCGCAACACCGCCGGCGACAGTTTCATGGACTGGATGCACCCGCTTCACAACGGCGAAGCCTTCGGCCTCACCGGCCGCATCCTCGCCTGCATCGGCGGCCTGATCCCCACCCTCCTGCTGGTGACCGGCTGGCTCCGCTGGCAACACAAGCGCGCCGCACGTGACAAGGCCCGTGGGGGCGAGTTGATGCGATCACGGACGGGGGGCGGCGGCATGCCGGTGGGGCGGCGTGCGGAGGTCGAATGAATTGGCGCTGTTCGCGCTGGGTATGTAGTCGGTCCTGAAATATTCAACTAGCCGCCTCCAGCCGCCGCCCCACCGGCCAAGAACGGTCGTCACTGAGCACCCGTCCGAGCATCCCGACCAGAAGCCAGAGCACAAAAA
>NZ_JAKLLN010000159.1 GCF_023150065.1 Zoogloea sp. | reverse complement strand
GAACGGTCCCGTAACTCGACCCCTCGGCGCACCCGGCGGTCGCGTCACGCAGCGATTGGGCGGGAACGCTGCCCCGGCCGGCGGCATACTTCCAGGCACAAGGCCCACGCGCACATCTGGCGCAGGGCTGGCCCCGCGCCAACTGATCCCGTACCCCGAAAGGCCCGGCATGAATCCCTTCAAGACCGCCATCGCGCGCGGCGAGCACCAGATCGGCCTGTGGCTGTCGCTGGCCCACGCCTACTCGGCCGAGGTGTGCGCCACGGCCGGGTTCGATTGGCTGCTGGTCGATGGCGAGCATGCGCCCAACGACATTCCCGGCACGCTGGCCCAGCTGCAGGCGCTGGCCGCGTATCGCAGCCATCCGGTGGTGCGCGTGGTGCAGGGCGATGCGGCGCTGGTCAAGCAGATGATGGACATCGGCGTGCAGACCCTGCTGGTGCCCATGGTCGACACGGCGCAACAGGCCCGCGCGATGGTGGCCGCCACGCGCTATCCGCCCCAGGGCATGCGCGGCGTGGCCGCTTCGATCGCACGGGCCTCGCGCTGGGGGGCGCAAGCCGACTACCTTGACCGCGCGAACGATGAGGCCTGCCTGCTGGTGCAGGCCGAGA
>NZ_JAKLLN010000158.1 GCF_023150065.1 Zoogloea sp. | reverse complement strand
CAGCAGGCTGCGCAGGCAGGCGGAGGTGCTACGCCCCACGCGCATCAGGCGGTCACTCCGGGCGCCTGCCCGCACAGGCAGGCGAAGGCGCGGTCGACGATGTCCCGTTCGAGATCCCGCACGATGAAGACCAGGCGGGTGCCGTGGTCGGCGTCGGGCCAGGCGGGGAGCGAGGCGTCCGGGTAGCGCAGGTGATGCACGCACTGCACGACCCGCGGCGCCGGCTCGCCGCGCACATTCACGATGCCCTTCACCCGCAGCAGATTCGTCCCCACGAGGCTCTGCAGCAGATCGAGGGCGGTGGTGAAATCGCCCCAGGCGACGGGGGCATCAAGGCGCAGCACGAAGGCGTGGGTGTGTTCGTCGTGGCGCGGCGCCGGATCGGCGGGCGGCCTGGCGGCCGGCTCGCGGCGCGGGGCATAGGGACTGGGGCGCGCTGCAGCGGCAGCGACCGCCTCGTCGGCCAGCCAGCCGGCCACGTCGGCGGAATGGGTGTTCGGGTTCCACAGGCCGCAGTCGAGCACCACGGCCGCGTCGACCTCGCCACCGGCGATGCGGACCTGGGGCGCGCCGGGGTTGAGCCCGGCCAGCTGCGCCGCCAGCGCGTCGAGCGCC
>NZ_JAKLLN010000157.1:291-618 GCF_023150065.1 Zoogloea sp. | reverse complement strand
AGCAGGATGCCGCCGATGCCGGTGTCGCGCAGGCTGCGGGCGGGCTGCAGTTCGGGGGTCGCCTTGTTCTGCTGCAGGATGTCGGGCGAGGCGTTGAGCAGGGCCCAGTCGGGGCTGCCGTCGGCGGCCACGCAGATCGACGACTGGGTGCGCGGCCGGGCGCGCAGGCTGCCGCTGCGCACGCCGGCGCAGTTGCGGCAGTTGCAGTTCCACTGGGGGAAGCCGCCGCCGGCTGCGGCGCCGAGAATGATGAGTTTCATGGTGTTCGATGGGCAGCTGCCACCCGCGGGGGGCGGGCGGGTGGCTGGGCGCCGGCGCTTAGCGGGC
>NZ_JAKLLN010000157.1:0-254 GCF_023150065.1 Zoogloea sp. | reverse complement strand
ATGGTGATTTCGAAGCCGAAGCGGAAGTCACAGGCGGTCGGGGTTTCCCATTTCATTTGATGTCTCCTTCAGGTGTTGGATGTGGCGGGGCTGCCGCCGGGTGCCCGGCACGGTCGCGACGGGCTGGTTGCCACTATCGCACCGGGTTTCGGGCGGCTCGTCTGGATAAGCATTAAAGGCCGCTCATGATTTTCATGGGATGCCGGTGGGCGCTGCGGAATGTGCTTCGCCGGCGCGGCCTGGAGGGCGGGTTG
>NZ_JAKLLN010000156.1 GCF_023150065.1 Zoogloea sp. | reverse complement strand
GGGTTGAGGGCGAAATGGAAGCTGAGCAGCAGCTCCGCCTGCTGGGCGGGTTTGAAATAGATGAGCACGTTGCGGCAGCTCAGCAGGTCCATCCGCACCAGCGGCGGGTGGCGGGTGAGGTCGTGCACCGAGAACACGCACAGGTCGCGCAGGGCCTTGCTGACGCGCCAGTGGTCGTTGGCCTCCGGACGGAACCAGCGGGCCAGCCGGGCCTCGCCCAGCTCGGCCAGCTCGGCGGCCGGGTAGAGCCCGGCGCGGGCGAAGTCGAGGGCCTCCCGGTCCACGTCGGTGGCGAACACCCGCAGGTCGAGCCGCCCGCCCTGCGCGTCGAGCACTTCGCCCAGCAGCATCGCGATCGAGTAAACCTCCTCGCCGGTGGCACAGGCCGGCACCCACACCCTCAGCCCCTCCCCCGGGCGCCGGGCCGCCACGAGCGCCTCCAGGGCCGGGCGCAGCGCCTTGAACACCTCGCCGTCGCGGAAGAAGGCCGACACCGACACCAGCAGCCCATGCTGCAGCCGGGCCAGCTCGCCGGCATCGGCCTCCAGCACGGCCAGGTAGGCCCGCAGGGAGCCGAGGCCGAGGGCACGGCTGCGCCGCCACACCTGCCGGCGCAGGGTG
>NZ_JAKLLN010000155.1 GCF_023150065.1 Zoogloea sp. | reverse complement strand
TCCGCCCAGCGTTGCACGACCGTTTCATCGCTCTCGCCGAAGGCATGCTTGAGGTACAGCAGCCCGACCATCAGCCGGATCGGAAGGCGCGGGCGCCCCGCTGCGCTGGTGCCTGCGCCTGCCACCTGCAAGTTCGGGCCAAACAGATCCAGGCCTTCGATGGGACGCCCTTGGCGATCCTGACGGGCAAAGCACGGCGCCAGCGCCGATTCGATCTCGGCCCACGGCATGCGGGTGACCAGCACGGCCAGCGGGTGACGCAGATCGATCATCGCATCGAGCCGGGCGCGGAAAAAATCTGGGGTGGTCATCGCAAACCTGCGCTCCAAATCTTCCAGAAAGTGAATGTGATTGCACTGGAATCTGGAGGATTCGGCAAGGCCTCACGGGCGCTCAGCCCCCGCGGGGAAAGGGACGGCCTGATTGTTCAGGGCCGACTATGTAGATACGGTCTCTGGCAGGCCCACCGGGCTTTAAATGTCTCGCCGGTCGTTGGGAAAGCGTTTTTCTGGCGCTACGGAGCGGTTTTCCGTTGTTTGGCGTTACGTTGGCCGGGTCTCGCCCCGGCGGGCGACCTTCTTTCTTGTTGCACGACAAGAAAGAAGGCAAAGAAGCGTGCCC
>NZ_JAKLLN010000154.1 GCF_023150065.1 Zoogloea sp. | reverse complement strand
CTTTTTGATGGCTTCAGTCGAAGCTCGGCAGGCTCGGCTTGGCGACAGGCTTGCCGGCGCTGGCCCAGGCATCGAAGCCTCCAGCGATGGATTTCACGTCCAGGTAACCCATGTCGTGCAGCGCGCAGGCGGCCAGGGCCGCGCGGCCGCCTGTCTTGCAATAGACGACGAGCTTGAGGTCGCGGGCGGCCAGGCTCGGGTCGCTGCTGAGCTTGAATTCGAGCAGTCCGCGGGCGATATGGACGGCGCCCGGGAGATGGCCGGCGGCGAACTCGTCGGCCTCGCGTACGTCGATCAGGACGTCCGCGTCGCGGATGGCTTCGTCGGCATCGTCGAGGGAGACTTCCTGGGTGCGGGCCTTGGCGGCCATGACCAGATCGTGGGCAGTTTTCATCGGGGTCTTACCTTTTGTGGGTTTGATGATCCATCGGGCAGAGGTAGCGGTTGCGCGTCGGGCCGGGGTGCTTCAGCATATATATTAGCAAAGACTGATTTTGTTTTGGGTTTGCTGGACAGGCGCTCGGGCGGGATGGCGGCTTGGAGTGGTTTACAATGCTGCAATGCGGCAAACCCATTGCTGTCTGATTCATTGTTCTCCGGATACTCGCCATGGCCCTCGATC
>NZ_JAKLLN010000153.1 GCF_023150065.1 Zoogloea sp. | reverse complement strand
AGAGCGGAAGCAGCAGCGCAGCGAGGACGACAAGCGCCCGCGCCGGGGCAGGATGGCCGGCTGTGCTGGGGTTTTCGGCGACGGTTTCGAGCATGTCATCCTCCGTCGGAAAAATTAATGACTCGATAGTCAGTAACTTACACGCAAGCCCCGGGCACGGCATTGCGCCAGATCAAAGGCCGGGGCCGCGAGCGGTAGAATCGCGCTCCTTTCCCCTTTGCGTCCGTCGCGCCATGCTGCCCGCTCCCCATCTCAAATATCTGGCTGGTTATCCGGCGCACCTCGTCACCCAGGTCGGCGAGGTGCTGGCCCGGGGCGAGCTGGGCGACATCCTGCGGGACAAGTACCCCCAGCCCCACGGGGTGCGCAACGACGGCGCGCTGTACGACTACGTGGGCGAGCTGAAGGCGCGTTACCTGCGCAACGCGCCGCCGCTATCCAAGGTGGCCTGGGACGGCAAGCTGCAGAACATCCACAACGCGCTGGGCACCCACACGCGGGTGGCGCGGGTGCAGGGCGGCAAGCTGCGGACCAAGCGGGAGATCCGCATCGCCAACCTGTTCCGCGAGGCGCCGGAGGAATTCCTGCGGATGATCGTCGCCCACGAGCTGGCTCACCTGAAGGA
>NZ_JAKLLN010000152.1 GCF_023150065.1 Zoogloea sp. | reverse complement strand
GGTGATCGGGTTGTACACCACGCCGATGACCGGCTCGTGTGCGATGAGGTAGGCGATCGACACCGCGAACAGGGGAATGCCGTTGGCGAAGTTGGTGGTGCCGTCGATCGGGTCGATGCACCACATGCCGCGTGCGCCGTCGTTCCACAGCGCCGCCTGCTCGGCGGGCGTCATCTCCTCGCCGAGCACGCCACCGGGCAGGAAGGCGGGCAGGGCCTCGCTGAAGCGCTGCTGCGAGGCCATGTCGGCCTCGGTGAACAGCGAGCCGTCGGCCTTGCGGTTGCGTGCGGACTTGAGATAGCGCGGGAGGATTTCGGCGCGCGCGATATCGCGCACCATCGATTCGAGGGCGCGGGCACGGGCGAGGCGGTGGGCGGCGGTCGGCATGGCGGAACTCCTTGCCGGCGGGCGGCGGGAGAGGGGCTGGGGGCGAGGGGAGCTGGGCCTATAATCTTACGATGATTTCACGATTCCACTTTCCGGATCGCCTGCCCGCGGGCGGCGAGGTGGCGCTCCCCGAGGCGCTCGCCCACCATGCGCTGCGGGTGTTGCGCCTGCGCGATGGCGAGGCGGTGGTGCTGTTCGACGGCAGCGGCGGAGAGGTCGATGCGCGCCTGGCCGTGCGC
>NZ_JAKLLN010000151.1 GCF_023150065.1 Zoogloea sp. | reverse complement strand
GGTGGCCTATGTGACCGGCTTCTTCATCATGCTCACGGTGATGGGCTGGCATCCGGATGCCGACCACAACGCCCCTGCGCCGGTCGCGGCCGCCGCTGCCCACTGAGCTCCGTCGCGTCACACACAAAGGCCGCCGTTCCGGGCGGCCTTTGTGTGTGTGCCAAGCTGACTTCCGTCACGTGTGGATCATCGGTCTCTCCGCCGCGCCGAGCCGACTGTACGGCCGGTTGGGCGACTGAAGTCGCCCCTACGAGTCGCCCCGCACGTCGCCCCGTGAGGCATCCCGGCGCGTCGTCCCGCACATCGCTCCGCCTGTCGTACCCACCGATTGCCCCTGATGAGGGCGTTGGCACGGCGGGCTTTTTGTAGGGACGGCTTCAGTCGCCCAACCGTGCGCTCCGCTGGCGCCTGTCGGGTTTGTTGCGGCAGCGCGGCATTGTCGGCTTTACGACACGCGCCGGATGGTGTCGGCCCCTTTAAAAACAGGGGTTTGCAGCTGGCACTCAAATTGCAGAAGGGTGATTGAACCCTTGGAGAGGCCAGCATGAAAGCCAGCGAAATCCAGGCCCTGCTCGACGAGCCGGCCTGCAGCCACAACAAGAAGGAAAAGTCCGGTTGCGCCAAGC
>NZ_JAKLLN010000150.1 GCF_023150065.1 Zoogloea sp. | reverse complement strand
GCGTAGGTGAAGCTCACACGCACCTGGCCGTCGGCGTCTTCGACCGTGTCAACTGTCAGTTCAAACTGCGCATGCTGTTCGCCCAGCGCATAGTCTTCCAGCGTGAGTCCGGGCAATTGCTGCAGCGCCCGATGGTCTTGCCGCTGGTGGTTGAACATCACCTGGAACAACGGGTTGGTGCCCAAGTTGCGCTCCGGCTGCAGCGCCTCGACCAATTGCTCGAAGGGCAGATCCTGGTGCGTCTGCGCACCGAGGGCAGCTTCCTTGGCCTGCTTGAGTACTTGCGCCAGACTCAACCGCCCACCAATTACGTTGCGCAGCACTTGCGTGTTAACGAAGAAGCCCACCACGCCTTCGGTCTCCACGCGGTGACGGTTGGCTATGGGTACCCCCACCCGGATGTCTTGCTGGCCGCTGTAGCGGTGGAGCAGCGCTTGCACCCCGGCCAGTAGCACCATGAACAGCGTCGCCCCTTCGGCTCGCTCCCGCTGGTGCAGGCCCTGCACCAGTTCGCTCGGCAGTTCGAGACCATGGCGGGCCGCACTGTAGACGCCATCAGCCTTGCGAGGGTGGTCCGCCGGCAATTGCAGCACCGGGTGATCGTCGCCCAGTTGTGCTTTCCAGTAA
>NZ_JAKLLN010000014.1 GCF_023150065.1 Zoogloea sp. | reverse complement strand
ATGACCGGGGTGGCCGGGTCGCCTTTCTTGCCTTCTTCTTTGGCGAAGCAAAGAAGAAGGTCGCCCGCCGGGGCGAATACCCGGCCAACGTCACGCAAAACAACGGAAAGCCCGCCAGTACCGGCCACCCCGTCGGGCATCGAGATGCCCACCTGCCAATGGTGAAAGCGCTTCCCATACTTAACGCGAACAGCGCCAATGAATTCGACCCCACCGGGCGGCTGGGGCGTGCTGTCGTGGGGTCGAATTCATTCGACCACTGACCAGGATCAGCGGTGGGCCGGTGATTTGCGGCTGCGTTTGATGGCGTACATGGCCTGGTCGGCCTTTTCCAGCAGGGTGTCGATGTCGGAGGCGTCGTCGGGGTAGAGGGCGGCGCCGAAGCTGGCGCCCAGGTTGATCTCGTGACCATCCACCCGCAGCGGTCCGTGTACCTGCTGCACCAGCCGCGTGGTGCTGGCCTGCAGGCCGTCGGTGCTGGCGGTGGGGCTCAGTACCACGCCGAATTCGTCACCCCCGAGCCGTGCCACGGTGTCGGAACGCCGGGCGCCGTTGGCGAGGCGCTGGGCAAATTCCCGGATCGCCAGGTCGCCGACCCGGTGGCCCAGGCGGTCGTTGATCAGTTTCAGCTCGTCCATATCCACCATCAGCACGCCGGTCTGGCTTTTCTCCCGGTCGGCCTGGAGCAGGGCGTTGCGCAGGCGGTCGAGGAAAAGGGCGCGGTTGGCCAGGCCGGTGAGCATGTCGTGGGTGGCCCGGTGGAACAGGGCGTCATTGCCACAGCGGGCGGCGAAATACATGGAGGCGGCAAGCAGGTCGGCCATCAGTTTCAGGATCTCGAGCTCCCGGTGGCCGAAGGCGGACGGTCGCGGGGAAATCACCTTCAGCACGCCCACCGTCTCCTTGTCATAGCGCAGGGGCACTACGGCCATGGCCCGCAGGCCCACTTTGCGGCAGGCGGCCAGGTCCACCCGGGGGTCGCTCTCCGCGTCCTCGCAGCACAGGGGGGCGCCGCTGCGCGCACACAGGCCTGACAGGCTGTGCTCCGCGTCGATGCCCAGGCCGATCTGCGACAGCGCAGAGCCGGCCGCGGCGCGATAGACCATCAGCGGGCCTTCGATGATTTCCACGGCGGCGCCATCGGCCGCGGTGAGTTCCATGCAGGCCGTGGCGGCCAGCCCCATCACCGCGTCCAGATCCACTCCCAGCCGGGCGATCTCCGTTTGAACGCGGATGATGGAAAGCAGATCCTCGGCGCTCGGAAGGGCGGCGCCAGGTGGGAATGTCATCGGGGAGATCTCCGTTGTAAGTGCACTGCAGCACGTTCTGACTATGATTCAACTCACAGTTGTTGTGGGTATTGCGGTCGTTAATAAGTGTTTCTTTTGCCGTTTCCGGGGATGGGTGTTGATCCGGTCGGTTTTTTTCGCAGGACGGGATCGTTTTACGGGGCCGCGGGTCAATGGGCCGTCGGCTGGGTCCATCGTGTAGCATTCCAGTCCTTCTGATCCGGCCAGGCTGCCGGTGCTTCCCTGAAAGTCCATCCATGTCCAGCCCGTCATCCGCTGCGCCATCGCAACGCGCCAAACCTTCCTATCTGCCCTTGATCCTCGGCTTGATCGTGGCCGCCGGGCTGGGGGCCTATTACTTCTACCGGGGTGATGCGCCGGCCGACGGCAAGACGGGCGGCCAGGAGGCGGCCGGTGCGCGGGGCAATGGCCCGCGGGGTGAGCGGCCGGTGCCGGTGACCGTGGCAAGCCTTGCCACCGGCGACGTGCGGGTCAGCGTGCCGGCCCTGGGCAGCGTGGTGCCGCGCAACCTGGCCATCGTGCGCAGCCGGGTAGATGGCCCGCTGCTGGCGGTGAAGTTCGTCGAGGGGCAGCCGGTGAAGGCTGGCGAGGTGCTGGCGCAGATCGACCCCGAGCCCTTCCGCGCCGCCCTGGAGCAGGCCCGCGGCCAGCTGGCCCGCGACCAGGCCCTGCTGAAGAACGCCCGCATCGACCTGGAGCGCTATCGCGGGTTGCTCGCCCAGGACTCCATCGCCCGGCAGCAGGTGGATACCCAGGAGGCGCTGGTGCGCCAGTACCAGGGCACCGTGCAGGCCGACGAGGGCAATCTGCGCAGCGCCGAGCTGCAGCTCTCCTACACCACCATCAAGGCGCCGATCAGCGGCCGGGTGGGCCTGCGGGCGGTGGACCCGGGCAACATCGTGAAGGCCTCGGATACCGCCGGGCTGGTGACGATTGCCCAGGTGAGCCCGATCACCGCGGTCTTCCCGGTGCCCGAGGAGCGCCTGCCGGCGATCATGAAGCGGCTGCGCGAGGGGCGCGGGCTGAAGGTGGAGGCCTGGGACCGGGAGATGAAGACCCGCCTGGCCGAGGGCAGCCTGCTGGCGGTGGACGCCCAGATCGATTCGACCACCGGCACCGTGAAGCTCAAGGCCGACTTTGCCAACAAGGACGGCAGCCTCTTCCCCAACCAGTTCGTCAATGTGCGGCTGCTGCTGGACACCCTCAGCGGCGTGGTCACCGTGCCCACGGCGGCGGTGCAGCAGGGCAGCAAGGGCAGCTTCGTGTATCGCCTGGCGGCCGACGGCACAGTGGCTGCAGTGCCGGTGCGCCTGGGCCCCGCCGATGCCGGCATGGCGGCGGTGGAGGCAGGCCTGGCCGCCGGCGACCGGGTGGTGGTGGATGGGCTGGACAAGCTCAAGGACGGGGCCAAGGTGGAGGCCATCGACCCGAAGGCGGTGGATGCGCCCGGGCGGGAGGGGCGTCGCGGAGGGCCCGGCGGTCCGGGCCGGCCGGGGCGCTGAGCATGGACGCCTTTGACGTGCGGACGGCCCATGGGAGGGCGGCATGAATCCGTCGCGCCTTTTCATTCAGCGCCCGGTGGCCACCTCGCTGCTGATGCTCGCCATCCTGCTGGTGGGCTTCGTGGCCTACCGCCTGCTGCCCATCTCGGCCCTGCCCGAGGTGGATTACCCCACCATCCAGGTCAAGACGCTCTACCCCGGGGCCAGCCCGGACGTGATGACCTCCGCCGTCACCGCGCCCCTGGAGCGCCAGTTCGGGCAGATGCCCGGGCTCGACGAGATGTCGTCCACCAGCTCGGGGGGCGCGTCGGTGATCACCCTGCGCTTCAGCCTCGCCATGGGGCTGGACGTGGCCGAGCAGCAGGTCCAGGCGGCCATCAACGCGTCGTCCAGCCTGCTGCCCAACGACCTGCCGGCGCCGCCCACCTACAGCAAGGTCAACCCGGCCGACGCGCCCATCCTGACCCTGGCGGTCAGCTCCCCCAGCCTGCCCATCACCCGGGTCCATGATCTGGTGGAGAGCCGCCTGGCCATGAAGATCTCCCAGGTGGCCGGGGTGGGCCTGGTGAGCATCGCCGGCGGGCGCCGCCCGGCGGTGCGGGTGCAGGTCAACCCCACTGCGGCGGCGGCCTACGGGCTGGGCCTGGAAGACCTGCGCACGGCCATCGCCAACGCCAACGTCACCCAGGCCAAGGGCAGTTTCGACGGCCCCCAGCGCGCCTCCACCCTCGACGCCAACGACCAGCTCCGCTCCGCCGACGAGTACCGCGGCGTGATCGTCGCCTACCGCAACGGCAGCCCGGTGCGCCTGTCCGACGTGGCCACCCTGGTGGACGACGCCGAGAACATCCGCCTGGCCGCCTGGGCCGACCAGACCTCGGCGGTCATCATCAACGTGCAGCGCCAGCCCGGCGCCAACGTCATCGACGTGGCCGACCGGGTCCGCGCCCTGTTGCCCCAGATGACCGCCAGCCTGCCCGCCTCGGTGGATGTGCGGGTCATTTCCGACCGCACCACCACCATCCGCGCCTCGGTGCACGACGTGCAGGTGGAGCTGATGTTTGCCGTGGCCCTGGTGGTGATGGTGATCTTCCTGTTCCTGCGCAGCGTGCCGGCCACCCTCATCCCCAGCGTGGCGGTGCCCCTGTCCCTGGTGGGCACCTTCGGGGTCATGTACCTGGCCGGCTTCAGCCTCAACAACCTCACCCTGATGGCCCTCACCATCTCCACCGGCTTCGTGGTGGACGACGCCATCGTGATGATCGAGAACATCGCCCGCTACGTGGAGGAGGGCGAATCGCCCATGCAGGCGGCGCTCAAGGGCGCCAGGCAGATCGGCTTCACCATCATCTCCCTCACCGTGTCCCTGATCGCCGTGCTGATCCCGCTGCTCTTCATGGGCGACGTGGTGGGGCGGCTGTTCCGGGAGTTCGCCATCACCCTGGCCATCGCCATCCTGATCTCGGCCTTCGTGTCCCTGACCCTCACGCCGATGATGTGCGCGCGCCTGCTGCGCCATGTGCCCGACGCCGAGCAGGGGCGCTTCTACAAGGTCACCGGGGTGTTCTTCGACCGGGTCATCGCCCGCTACGGGGTGATGCTCGAGTGGGTGCTGCAGCGCCAGGGCCTGACCCTGCTGGTGGCCCTGGGTACCCTGGTGCTCACCGGGTTGCTCTACGTGGCCGTGCCCAAGGGCTTCTTCCCGGTGCAGGACACCGGGGTGATCCAGGGCATCACCGAGGCTGACCAGTCGATCTCCTTCCAGGCCATGGCCGAGCGCCAGCAGGCCGTGGCCGAGGTGGTGCTCAAAGACCCGGCGGTGGCCGGGCTGTCGTCCTTCATCGGGGTGGATGGCACCAACGCCACCCTCAACAGCGGCCGCATGATGATCAGCCTCAAGCCCCTGGCCGAGCGGGACGCCAGCGCCAGCCAGGTGATCCGCCGCCTGGGCCCCGAGCTGGAGCGGGTGGCCGGCATCACCCTCTACATGCAGCCGGTGCAGGATCTGTCGATTGAAGACCGGGTGGCTCGCACCCAGTACCAGTTCTCGCTGCAGTCCCCCGACGCCGCGGCCCTGGCCGAGTGGGTGCCCCAGCTGGTGGCGCGCCTGCGTGGGCGGGCCGAGCTGGCCGATGTGGCCAGCGACCTGCAGGACAAGGGCCTGCAGGCCTGGGTCGAGATCGACCGTAACGCCGCCAGCCGCCTGGGGGTGAGCACCGCTGCCATCGACAATGCCCTGTACAACGCCTACGGCCAGCGCCTCATCTCCACCATCTTCACCCAGGCCACCCAGTACCGGGTGGTGCTGGAGGTGCAGCCCCAGTTTCGCAGCGGCCCGGCGGCCATGGCCAGCCTGTATGTGCCCGGTACCGGCGGCGCCCAGGTGCCCCTGTCGGCGGTGGCGCGTATCGTCGAGCGTCCGGCCACCCTGGCGGTCAATCACATTGGCCAGTTCCCGGCGGTCACGGTGTCCTTCAACCTGGCCCCCGGCGCGGCCCTGGGCGATGCGGTGGCGGCCATCCGCCAGGCCGAGGCCGAGCTGGAGATGCCGGCCAGCATCGAGACCAGTTTCCGCGGCGCGGCCCTGGCCTTCCAGGCCTCCCTCACCAACACCCTGCTGCTCATCCTGGCGGCGGTGGTGACCATGTACATCGTGCTGGGCGTGCTCTACGAGAGCTACATCCACCCGGTCACCATCCTGTCCACCCTGCCCTCGGCCGGGGTGGGGGCCCTGCTGGCCCTGCTGTTGGCGCGCACCGAGCTGGGCATCGTGGGCATCATCGGCATCGTGCTACTCATCGGCATCGTCAAGAAGAACGCGATCATGATGATCGACTTCGCCCTGGACGCCGAACGCAACCAGGGCCTGGCGCCCCGGGAGGCCATCTTCCAGGCCTGCCTGCTGCGCTTCCGCCCCATTCTGATGACCACCCTGGCGGCCCTGCTGGGGGCGCTGCCCCTGATGCTGGGCAGCGGCGTCGGCTCCGAGCTGCGTCAGCCCCTGGGCATCACCATGGTGGGCGGCCTGCTGGTGAGCCAGGTGCTCACCCTGTTCACCACCCCGGTGATCTACCTGGCCTTCGACCGCCTGGCCCGGAGGGCGGCATGAGGGGCGCAGGCCTCGGTCGAATGAATTCGATCCCACAGGACTCCGCCCCTTTCGTGGGGTCGAATTCATTCGACCTCCTCACATGGGTGACCGACAGGCCCTTGGCTAAAGTCCGCGGTCGAATAAATTCGACCCCACGGGGCGCGTGTCGGCGATGAACCTGTCGCGCCTGTTCATCTTCCGGCCGGTGGCCACCACGCTGCTGACCCTGGCCGTGGTGCTGGCGGGGGCGATTGCCTTCCGGCTGTTGCCGGTGTCGCCGCTGCCCCAGGTGGATTACCCCACCATCTCGGTGTCGGCCAACCTGCCCGGGGCGAGCCCCGAGGTGATGGCGGCGACGGTGGCCGGGCCGCTGGAGCGCATCCTCGGGCAGATCGCCGGGGTGACGGAGATGACCTCGTCCAGCTCCCTCGGCTCCACCCGGGTGACCCTGCAGTTCGACCTGTCCCGGGACATCGACGGTGCCGCCCGGGACGTGCAGGCGGCCATCAACGCAGCCCGGGGCCAGCTGCCCACCAGCCTCCCCAACAACCCCACCTACCGCAAGGTGAACCCCGCCGAGACGCCCATCATCATCCTGGCGCTCACCTCGGCCACCCTCAACCAGGGCCAGCTCTACGACGTCGCCTCCACCGTGCTGGCCCAGCGCCTGGCCCAGGTGGACGGGGTGGGGCAGGTGTCCATCGGCGGGGCGTCCCTGCCGGCGGTGCGGGTCGAGGTGGCCCCGGAGCGGCTGGCGGCCGTGGGGCTCAACCTGGACGACGTGCGCACCGCCATCGTCGCCAGCAACGTCAATCGCCCCAAGGGCGTGGTGGAGGGCGACAGCAACGCCTGGCAGGTGGGGGCCAACGACCAGGCCCGCACCGCTGCCGACTACCGCCCCCTGATAATCTCGTGGAAGAACGGCGCCGCGGTGCGCCTGGGCGACGTGGCCCGGGTGCGCGACGGGGTCGAGAACGACCGCAACTACGGCTACGCCAACGGCCGGCCGGCGGTGCTGCTGATGGTCAATCGCCAGCCCGGCGCCAACATCATCGAGACGGTGGACCGGGTCACGGCCCTGCTGCCCCTGCTGCGCGCCAACGCCTCCCCGGCGGTGGATGTGGACGTGGTCATGGACCGCACCCCCACCATCCGCGGCTCCCTGCGCGAGGTGGAGCGCACTCTGGTGATCTCGGTGGCCCTGGTGGTGATGGTGGTCTTCCTGTTCCTGCGCAACTGGCGCGCCACCCTCATCCCCAGCGTGGTGGTGCCGGTGTCCCTGGTGGGCACCTTCTCCATCATGTACCTGGCCGGCTTCAGCCTCGACAACCTGTCCCTGATGGCCCTCACCATCGCCACCGGCTTTGTGGTGGACGACGCCATCGTGGTGCTCGAGAACATCGCCCGGCATGTGGACGCGGGCATGCCGCCCCGTCAGGCTGCCCTGCGCGGAGCGCGGGAGATCGGCTTCACGGTGCTGTCCATGAGCCTGTCCCTGATCGCCGTGTTCATCCCCATCCTGGCCATGGGCGGCATCGTCGGGCGCTTGTTCCGGGAGTTTGCCGTGGTGCTGTCGGCGGCCATCCTGGTGTCCATGGTGGTGTCCCTCACCACCACGCCGATGATGTGCGCCCGCCTGCTGCGCCCGCGCCCGCCGGAAGCCGAGCGGGGGCGTGTGGACCGGGCCGTGGGGCGGGCCCTGGAAGCTCTGGCCGATGCCTACCGGCGCAGCCTGGGCTGGGCCCTGGACCACCGCTGGCTGGTGCTGCTGGTGCTGCTGGCCACGGTGGGGTTCAACGTGCACCTGTACCAGACCATCCCCAAGGGCTTCTTTCCCCAGCAGGACACGGGCCGCCTGCGGGGCTTCGTCGAGGCCGACCAGGCCATCTCCTTCCAGGCCATGAAGGACAAGATGGACCAGTTTCTGACCATCGTCGGGGCCGACCCGGCGGTGGATACGGTGACCGGCTTCACGGGCGGGTCCCAGCGCAATTATGGTTCCCTGTTCGTCACCCTCAAGCCCATCGACGAACGCAAGGAGCCTGCCGAGGCGGTGATCGGCCGCCTGCGCAAGAAGCTCGCCAAGGTGCCCGGCGCCAGCCTCTACCTCAGCTCCACCCAGGACATCCGCATCGGCGGGCGCTCGGGCAATTCGAGCTTCCAGTTCACCCTGCAGTCCGACAGCCTGGAGGAGCTGCGGGTCTGGGAGCCGCGCATCCGCAACGCCCTGAGCCGGCTCGACGCCATCACCGACGTGAGCAGCGACCAGCAGGACCGGGGCCCCCAGACCACCGTGGTGTTCGACCGGGACGCCCTTTCGCGCCACGGCATAACGATGCGCGCCGCCACCACCGCGCTCAACAACGCCTACGGCCAGCGCCAGGTGTCCACCATCTACAACCCCCTCAACCAGTACCGGGTGGTGCTGGAGGCGGCCCCCGACTTCCTCCAGGGGCCCGAGTCCCTGGCCCGGCTCCACCTGGTGGCGGCGGACGGTGCCCGGGTGCCCCTGGCCTCGGTGGCCCGCTTCGAGTCCACCCTGGCCCCCCTGTCGGTGAGCCACCAGGGCGGCTCGGCGGCTTCCACCATCAGCTTTGCCCTGCCCGAGGGGCGCGCCCTCAGCGAAGCCACTGTGGCCATCAACCAGGCCCTGGCCGACATCGGCGTGCCGGTGAGCATCCGTACCAGCTTCGAAGGCTCGGCGGGGGCCTTCCAGAAATCCATGAGCTCCCAGCCCTGGCTCATTCTGGCGGCCATCCTCACCATCTACATCGTGCTCGGCATGCTCTACGAGAGCCTCATCCACCCCATCACCATCCTGTCCACCCTGCCCTCGGCCGGGGTGGGGGCGCTGCTGGCGCTGATGGCCCGGGACACCGAGTTCAGCCTGATCGCCATGATCGGCGTGATCCTGCTCATCGGCATCGTCAAGAAGAACGCCATCATGATGATCGACGTGGCCATCGAGCGCATGCGCCACCTGGGCGAAAACGCCCGCGACGCCATCCACCACGCCGGCCTGCTGCGCTTCCGGCCCATTCTCATGACCACCCTGGCGGCCCTGTTCGGGGCGATCCCCCTGGCCATCGGCAGCGGCGACGGCGCCGAACTGCGCCAGCCCCTGGGCATCGCCATCGTCGGCGGCCTGATCCTCAGCCAGATCCTCACCCTCTACACCACGCCGGTCGTGTTCGTCATGCTCGACCGTCTGCGCCGCAAGCGGAGCCTGCCTGCCCATGAATGACCGGAGAAACCTTGTCCCCGTGGGGGCGGCTTGTAGGGGCGACTTCAGTCGCCCATCGTGCGTTGATCAGCGTAAGGCTGTGGATCAGCGTCCGCGGGCGACTGAAGTCGCCCCTACCGCCGTAAAGGCGCTGTTTGCGGTGCTCTGCACCCTGAGCCTCGCCGCCTGCTCCCTCGGCCCCGACCATGTCCGCCCCACGCTGGAAGTCCCTGCGGCCTTCAAGGAGGCCGGCGACTGGAAGCCTGCCGAGCCGGCCGACCGGCTTGACCCCGGGGCCTGGTGGCGGCTTTTCAATGACCCGGTGCTCGATGCGCTGCAGGCCCGGGTCGAGGTGAGCAACCAGAACCTGCGCATCGCCGAGGCCCAGTACCGCCAGGCCGTGGCCCTGGCCGATTCGGCACGGGCGTCGTGGCTGCCGGCGGTCAATGCCACCGCGGGCGCCACCCGCTCGGCCACCTCGGCCGCCACCGACTCGGCGGGGAGCGCGCCGCCGCGCAACAGCTTCAGCCTGGGCGCCACCGCCAGCTGGGAGCTGGACGTGTGGGGGCGCATCGCCCGTACCGTGGAGGCCGCCGACGCGCGGGTGGTGGCCAGCGAGGCCGATCTGGCCGCTGCCCGCCTGTCCATCCAGGCCACCCTGGCCCAGACCTATTTCCAGCTGCGCGCCGCCGAGCGCCAGCAGGCCCTGCTGGAAGACGCTGCCGCCGCCTACGCGCGCTCGCTGGCGCTGACCCGCAACCGCTACAAGGCCGGCGTGGCCAGCAAGGCCGACGTGGTCCAGGCCGAGAGCCAGCTGCGCAGCGCCCGCGCCTCGGCCCTGGACAGCCGCCTGTCACGCAGCCAGTTCGAGCACGCCCTGGCGGTGCTCACCGGGCAGGCCCCGGCCGGCTTCAGCCTGCCATCGGGTGGGGCGCTGCCGGTGGTGCAGGGCCCCCGCACCCTGCCGTCAGCGCTGCTCGAGCGGCGCCCCGACATTGCCGCCGCCGAGCGCCGGGTGGCGGCCGCCAACGCGGCCATCGGCGCCGCCCAGGCGGCCCGCTTTCCGGTGCTGGGCCTGTCGGCCTCGGCGGGCTTCCGCCGCTCCCAGATCGAGGATCTGCTCACCGTGCCCAGCCGCTATTGGTCCCTGGGGCCCACCCTGGCTGCTTCGATCTTTGATGCGGGTGCCCGCAAGGCGGCGGTCACCCAGGCCCAGGCCAGCTGGGAGCAGGCCGTGGCCACCTACCGCCAGACCGTGCTGACCGCCTTCCAGGAGGTCGAAGACAACCTGGCCGCCGACCGCCTGCTGGCCGAAGCCGCCGTCGAGCAGGCCGCCGCCGTGGCCGCCGCCGCCGAGGCCGAGGCCATTGCCCTCAACCAGTACAAGGCCGGCACCGTGAGCTTCATCAACGTGCTCACCGCCCAGGCCACCCACCTGGCCGCCCAGCGCAGCGCCAACGACCTCGCCGCCCGGCGCCTGGTGGCGGCGGTGCAGCTGGCCAGAAACGCCGGCGGAAGCTGGCGGGGGAATGACCGGTAGCCAACTCGTGGGGTCGAATTTATTCGACCACGGACTCTACTTAAAGGCAGGCCGGCGAGTGAGCGTAAGGAGGTCGAATGAATTCGACCCCACGGATGTCTTGAGCCGCGCTTACAGGATCAGTGGCCTGAGCAGCATCCACAGGGCGGTGAGCAGGATCATCCAGGCGAAGGCCAGGCGCATGGTGCGTTCGGGCAGGCGGTGGGCGACCGAGACCCCCGCCGATACCGTGAGCAGGCCGCCGATGGCCATGGGCAGGCCGATGGACCAGTCCACCTGGTGGGCGTGGCTGTAGGTGAAGAGCGCCACCGCCGAGCAGGGGGTGACCAGCACCAGGGACAGGCTCTGGGCCACGGTCTGGCGCTGGCCGAAGAGCTGGGTGAAGAAGGGCGTGGCGAGCAGCCCGCCGCCTACCCCGAGCAGCCCCATGCACGCACCGCCGGGGATGCCCACCAGGGGCAGCCAGCGGCGGTGGATGAGGGCCTTGGCGCCGGCCTCGTCGGCCTTGCGCTTGCCCGCCGCCAGCATGCGCAGGGCCACGGCGATGAGGAACACGCTGAACACCGCGCGCAGCACCGACGAATCCAGCCCGGTGGCCACATGGGCCACGCCGTAGGTGGTGGCCGAGGCCAGCAGGGCCAGGGGCAGGGCCGTGCGCAGGGCCACCGGATGGCGGCGGGTGTAGCGCCACCAGCCGACCATCAGGATGGGCACCATCATGGCCAGGGATGTGCCCTGGGCCAGGGCCTGCTCCATGCCGAAGGCCAGGGCCAGGAAGGGGATGGCGATGATGCCGCCGCCGATGCCGAAGAGCCCACCGAAGAAGCCCAGGGCCGCGCCCAGCGTGAGGACGGAGAGAAGCTCGGTGATCGCGAGGGCGTGCATGGGCGGTTTATCTATCCGGAGGGGCGGTAGGTGTCAGTGCGCGGGCAGGGCTGCCAGGGCTGCGGCGACGGCCTGGCCTGCTTCGACGGTGCTGGCGCTGCCGCCCATGTCCGGCGTGCGCGGGCCGTTTACCAGCACCTGCTCGATGGCTTGCATGATGGCGTCGTGGGCGGCCTTGTAGCGGGCGTCACCGTTGCCGAGGAAGTCCAGCATCATGGCCCCCGACCAGATCATGGCGATGGGGTTGGCGATGCCCTGGCCGTAGATGTCCGGGGCCGAGCCATGCACCGGCTCGAACAGGGACGGGAAGTTGCGCTCGGGGTTGAGGTTGGCCGACGGGGCGATGCCGATGGTGCCGGTGCAGGCCGGCCCCAGGTCCGAGAGGATGTCGCCGAACAGGTTGGAGGCCACCACCACGTCGAAGCGTTCGGGGCTGAGCACGAAGCGCGCGGTGAGAATGTCGATGTGGTACTTGTCCCAGCGCACCTCGGGGTGGTCGCCGGCCATGTGCTCCACCCGCTCGTCCCAGTAGGGCATGCTGATGGCGATGCCATTGGACTTGGTGGCCGAGGTGAGGTGCTTTTTGGGGCGCGACCGGGCCAGGTCGAAGGCAAACTTGAGAATGCGGTCCACGCCCTTGCGGGTGAAGATCGACTCCTGGATCACCGTCTCCCGCTCGGTGCCTTCAAACAGGCGGCCGCCCACCGACGAGTATTCCCCCTCGGTGTTTTCCCGCACCACGTAAAAGTCGATGTCGCCCACCTTGCGGTTGGCCAGGAGGCAGGGCACGCCCGGCATCAGGCGTACCGGGCGCAGGTTCACGTACTGGTCGAAGTCGCGCCGGAACTTGATCAGCGAGCCCCACAGGGAGATGTGGTCGGGCACCGTGGTCGGCCAGCCGGCGGCGCCGAAGTAGATGGCGTCAAAGCCCTTGAGCTGGGCAAACCAGTCGTCCGGCATCATCTTGCCGTGGGCCAGGTAGTAGTCGCAGTGGGCCCAGTCGAAGGTGACGAACTCCAGTTCGAGGCCAAACCTGTCCATGGCCACCTCGAGCACGCGCAGGCCCTCGGGCATGACCTCCCGGCCGATGCCGTCGCCGGCGATGACTGCGATGCGGTGTTTCATGGAGGGCTCCTTGCCACGGACGAAGTTGAGGAGCCCCTAGCTTAAAGATCACGGTAATAAATACAATTCGTTGAAATGTGAATCCCGTGGACACGAATCGTGAACATAACCCCCGAGCTGGATGACCTTCGCCTCTTCTGCGTGGTGGCCCGCCACCGCAGCTTTGCCGAAACTGCCCGGGAGCTGGGGGTTTCCAAGGCGGTGGTGAGCAAGCGCATCGCCCTGCTCGAGGCCGCCGTGCACGAGCGCCTGTTTCACCGCAGCACCCGCAACGTCTCCCTCACCGCCCAGGGCGAGATCGTGCACCAGTGGGCCCAGCGCATCCTCGAGGACGTGGACCTGATGGGCGAGGCCATCTCCCGCGAGAAGGCCGCCCCCAGCGGGCTTCTGCGCATCTGCAGCAGCACCGGCTTTGGCCGCAGCCGCCTGGCCCCGGCCCTGTCGGCCCTGGCCTGGCGCCACCCGCAGCTGGAGATCCAGGTGGAGCTCTTCGACCGGCTGGTGGATCTGGTGGAGGAGGGCTTCCAGCTTGACATCCGCCTCGGGCATGTCCGGGAGGGCAACGTCATCAAGCGCCGCATCGCCCGCAACCGGCGGGTGCTGTGCGCTTCCCCCGCCTACCTGGCGCGCTGCGGCACGCCTCGCACGCTGGATGATCTGAAGGGGCATCACTGCATCCCCATCCGCGAGCGCGACCAGGATTTCGGACGCTGGGAGCTGGAAGGGCCGGAGGGGCGCGTCGCCATCAAGGTGAGCGGGCCGCTGTCGGCCAACAACGGCGAGATCGTCCGCCAGTGGGCCATCGACGGTCACGGCATCATCCTGCGCTCCACCTGGGACGTCTCCCGCGAGATCGAAGCGGGCCTGCTCGTGCCCGTCCTCCCCGCCTATTACCAGCAGGCCGACGTGTGGGCGGTGTACCCCTCCCGCCTGTCGGTGTCCGCCAAGGTCAAGGTGTGCGTGGAGTTTCTGGAGGACTGGTTCGAGCGGACGGGGATGAACGAGGGGGCTTGAGCCGTGGAAGAGCCGAGGGGCGCTACCACGAATTGAGGCCAAACCGCTGCTTGTCGCGGGTCGGCGCGCCAGGCGTTTTCCCTTTGGCCACACGTTGCGGATACCTGTTTGCTGAAAGACAATGCCCGGCCTGCCTGAAAGCAGGGAGAACGATGCATTGCCGACAACAGGAAATTTCTTCATGGATCAAGCACAACTCAACTGGCTGACCAATTTCATCTGGAACATCGCCGACGACGTGCTCCGCGACGTCTATGTGCGCGGAAAATACCGTGACGTCATTCTTCCCATGACCGTATTGCGCCGCCTCGATGCCGTGCTGGAGCCAAGCAAGCAGGCCGTGCTGGAGATGAAGGCCGCATTGGACAAGGAAGGCATCACCAATCAGGACGACGCGTTGCGCGCTGCCTCCGGCCAGGCGTTCTACAATACCTCGCCCTTTCTGCTGCGCGATCTCAAAGCCCGCGCCACCCAGCAAAAACTCAAGGACGACTTCGAGGCCTACCTCGATGGCTTCTCGCCCAATGTGCAGGACATCCTGACCAACTTCGAGTTTCGCCACCAGATCCCGCGCCTGTCCAAAGCCGACGCCCTCGGCATGCTGATCGAGAAATTCCTCGACAAGGACATCAACATCAGCCCCTTCCCGATGGGTGACCTGCCCGGCCTCGACAACCACTCCATGGGCACGATGTTCGAAGAGCTCGTGCGCCGCTTCAACGAAGAAAACAACGAAGAGGCCGGCGAGCACTGGACGCCGCGCGACGCCGTGCGCCTGATGGCCAACCTGATGTTCCTGCCGGTGGCCGACAAGATCGAGTCCGGCACCTACCTGCTTTACGACTGCGCCTGTGGGACCGGAGGCATGCTCACCGTGGCCGAAGAAACCCTCCAGCAGATCGCCAGGGCCCACGGCAAGCAGGTCGCTACGCATCTGTATGGCCAGGAAATCAACGGCGAAACCTACGCCATCTGCAAGGCCGACCTCCTGCTCAAGGGCGACGGCGACGCGGCCGACAACATCGTCGGCGGCCCGGAACACAGCACGCTGGCCAACGACGCCTTCCGCTCCCGCGAGTTCGATTTCATGCTCGCCAATCCGCCTTACGGCAAAAGCTGGAAGAGCGACCTGGAACGCATGGGCGGCAAGAAAGACCTGAAAGACCCGCGCTTCGTCATCGACCACGCCGGCGATGCCGAATACTCGCTCGTCACGCGCTCCAGCGACGGCCAGATGCTCTTTCTGGCCAACATGCTGAGCAAGATGAAGCACGACACGCCCCTCGGCAGCCGCATCGCCGAGGTGCATAACGGCTCGTCGCTGTTCACCGGCGATGCCGGCCAGGGCGAAAGCAACATCCGCCGCTGGATCATCGAAAGCGACTGGCTGGAAGCCATCGTCGCCCTGCCGCTGAACCTGTTCTACAACACCGGCATCGCCACCTACGTCTGGGTGCTGACCAACCGTAAACCCGCGCACCGCCAGGGCCAGGTCCAGCTCATCGACGCCACGCAATGGTTCAAGCCGCTGCGCAAGAACATGGGCAAAAAGAACTGCGAACTCGCCGCCGATGACATCGAGCGCATCTGCGACACCTTCCTCGCCTTCAAGGAAACCCCGCAGTCGAAAATTTTCCCCAACGCCGCTTTCGGTTACTGGAAAGTCAAGGTCGAGCGGCCGCTACGCCTGCACAGCCAGCTTACCCGCCCGCGTATCGAAACCCTGCGCTACGCCTCGGGCGACGAAGACATCCGCGCCGCGCTCTTTGATCAACTCGGCGACGCACTGTTCGACAAGCCCGCCAGCGTCCGCCAGCAACTGGAACAACTCGTCAACGACTACGGCAAGGCCGACAGCGAAGCGGACGACGACGAAAACGGCGAGGCCCCGGCCAGAAAGGCCCTCCCCGAAGCCAAAAAGAAAAAGCTCCTCAACGAGGCCACCTGGAAGCGCGATGCCCAGCTTATCGAAACCGCTACCCGGCTCCGTGAAGCCCTTGGCGACGGCTTGATGGAAGACCACAACCTCTTCCTTCAACGCGTTGACGCCACGCTCAAGCAACTCGGCCTCAAGCCGAGCGCCGCCGACCTCAAGCTGATCATCAACGCCGTCAGCTGGCGGGTCGAAGACGCACCGGCGGTAATCAAAAAAATCCACAAACCCGGCAAAGCCCGGCCCGCCCCCCTGCACGGCCTGTTCGAAGCAACCATCGACGGCAAGACCTGCGTCGTCGAATACGAACCCGACAGCGAACTGCGCGACTACGAGCAAATCCCGCTGCAGGAGGCCGGCGGCATCGAAGCCTTCATCCGCCGCGAAGTGCTCCCCTACACACCCGATGCCTGGATCGTCGAGGCCGACACCAAAATCGGCTACGAAATCAGCTTCACCCGCCACTTCTACCAGCCGCCGCAGCTGCGCAGCCTGGCTGAGATCAGCGCCGACATTCTGGCGCTGGAGCAAGAAACCGAAGGGCTGCTCAGTGAGATCGCTGGAGGAGGGTTTAGCGACGCCGACAGTACGACGCGCCTGGAAGAACGGGAGCTTGAGCCATGATCGAGGGGCTCAAGCCGTATGCGGAATATAAGGAGTCGGGTGAGCGTTGGCTCGGTCAGTTGCCATCTTCGTGGGAGTTGCGACGGGCCAAGTTTCTCTTCCGCGAGGTCGATGAGCGATCCAGGACAGGCAAAGAGGAACTTCTGTCTGTGTCACACAAGACCGGCGTTACACCTCGCAGTCAGAAGAACGTCACCATGTTCATGGCTGAGTCGAATGTGGGGCACAAGATCTGTCGTCCGCAGGACTTGGTGATCAACACACTTTGGGCTTGGATGGCGGCCTTGGGCGTCTCCAGACACACGGGCATTGTTAGTCCGGCATATGGCGTTTACCGGCTCATCAACACCGAGACGTTTCTGCCACGATTCGCGGATCAGCTACTCCGAACGCCACTTTATGCGGACGAGTACCAGCGCCGCTCCACAGGGGTAAACAGTTCCCGTCTCAGACTCTATCCAGAGGCCTTCTTTCGGATAGCAGTAGTGCTCCCGCCACCCGATGAGCAGGCGGCCATCGTGCGCTTTCTGGACCACGCGAACTGGAAGATCGACGGATTCATCCGCGCCAAGCGCAAGCTGATCGGGCTGCTGAACGAGCAGAAGCAGGCCATCATCCACCGCGCCGTCACCCGCGGCCTCGACCCCAACGTTTCTCTCAAACCGTCCGGTATTCCTTGGCTTGGCGAGATTCCGAGGCATTGGGAGACACGAAAACTCAAACAATGTATCACTCGTATAGAGCAAGGTTGGTCGCCGCAATGTGATGGCCAACCCGCGGCATCCAATGAATGGGGCGTGCTCAAGGTTGGGTGCGTAAACAAAGATAAATTTAACGGAGATCAAAACAAGAAGTTGCCGGCCACATTCTTGCCGGATTTCAGCTTAGAGATTCGCGACGGCGATATTCTGATGAGCCGGGCCAATACCCGAGAACTGCTCGGTCTCGCTGCGTTGGCGGAGAATCCTCGGCGCAAGCTGATTCTCTGCGACAAACTGTTCCGATTCAGGCCACTAACACTGTGCTTCATTCCTAAGTTCCTTGTTCTCGCGTTGCGTGGGCAACCTAGCCGTGCCCAGATTGAGAGCAGCACCAACGGCGCAAGCAGCTCCATGCAGAATATTGGTCAAGGCGTAGTAAAGGGACTCTGGGTTTCAATGCCACCATTAGATGAGCAAGCCGTAATTTTGGCGGCGCTTACTGAGGCGACAGACCCCCTCAACACCGCCATCGCCCGCACCGAGCGCGAAATCGCGCTGATGCAGGAATACCGCACGCGCCTGACCGCCGACATCGTGACCGGCAAGCTCGACGTGCGCGAAGCGGCTGGCAAGCTGCCCGACTTGCCTATCGGCCCCGCCGCCGATGCCTTCACCGACGAGGCGCCGGGCGACTCTGATATGCTGGATGAAATTGAAGCCGAGGAATCCTGAGCCATGCCGACCAAGACCGATGCGATCCTGATCCGCCATCTAGCGCCGAAGAACTTCCTGTCTTTCGGGCCTGACAGTACGGGCATTGAACTTCAGTCCCTGAACCTTTTCATCGGCCCGAATGGCAGCGGCAAGTCCAACCTCATCGAGGCCATCAGCCTCATGCGTGCCGCACCCAAGGAGTTCCGTGATGTGACGCGGAAGGGCGGCGGTGTTTCCGAGTGGATATGGAAAGGCGGGCCGAAAGCGCCAGCGTCAATTGATTGGGTGGTGAGTTATCCCAAAGGGCAGAAGCCCCTGCGCCATGCCA
This sequence comes from Zoogloea sp., assembly GCF_023150065.1. Taxonomy (GTDB): domain Bacteria; phylum Pseudomonadota; class Gammaproteobacteria; order Burkholderiales; family Rhodocyclaceae; genus Zoogloea. The sequence goes on along the minus strand of NZ_JAKLLN010000014.1, from coordinate 126,600 downwards.
TGGCCTTCCACCCTGTGTCGCAAGCGTTCTCGTTGGATGACGAAACCGTGGAAGAAACGGAGCCCCGGTCGGCCAAGGAGAAGGATGTGCTCTTCTACTACCGCTACAAAAAAGGGAATCCGGTGGTGAATACGAAGCAAGGAGGAAAGCGTGGCCTTGCCAAGGACACCATTGAACCCGACCGTTCGATACTCGCCCAGCGGCGCGACCCTGAAACCTATCCAGAGCTGGCATGGCTGGCACAGAACTACGAGAAGATACGCATCTATCGCGAATGGGCCTTCGGACGCAATGCCGTGTTTCGTGAGCCGCAGAAGGCTGACATGCGGAATGACGTTCTGGAGGAGGACTTCTCCAATCTCGGTCTCTTCCTCAACCGCTTGAAAACCCGCTCACCCGTCGCGAACAAGGCCATCCTCGCCGGATTGAAAGATCTCTACGACGGGATCACGGACTTTAATGTGTTTATTGAGGGCAGTACGGTGCAGGTCTTCTTTACTGAAGGGGACTTTCCGATACCGGCGACGCGCCTTTCAGATGGCACACTGCGCTATCTGTGCCTGCTGGCCATTCTCTGCGATCCCGATCCGCCGCCACTGATCTGCATTGAGGAGCCCGAGCTGGGCCTGCACCCCGACATTCTTCCTAAAGTGGCCGATTTATTGCGTGTTGCATCAACCCGGACACAACTCATTGTGACGACTCACTCGGACATCCTCGTTGATGCCATGACCGAGACGCCGGAGTGCGTGGTTGTTTGCGCCAAATCGGAAGGGCAAACCACGATGCAAAGACTGGTTCCAGAAGATCTGCAGCAATGGCTGGCGAAATATCGGCTTGGTCAGCTTTGGACAAAAGGGCAGATAGGAGGAACCCGCTGGTGAGTGCACATCTTTATATTGAGGGCGGAGAGTCCAAAGAAGATCAAATTCGCTGCCGCGAGGGATTTCGCAAACTGATCGGGAAATTAGGCTTCGCAGCAGGCAAGAAGATGCCCCGGCTCACCGCGTGCGGCGGCCGTAACTCAGCGCTTGATGACTTCAAAACGGCCCACAGTCATAGCAAAAAAGGCGATTACATCGCCATGCTGATCGACAGCGAAGACCCCGTGGCCGATGGCGAAAAGACGTGGGAGCATCTCAAGGCACGGGACAACTGGCATAGGCCTGCCGGCGCGGACGATGAGCAGGTTCTTCTGATGACGACGTGTATGGAAACCTGGATCGTTGCCGACCGTACCGCGTTGAAAGCGCATTACGGCCACAAGCTCCAGGAGAATGCCTTGCCGCCACTGATCGATCTGGAGAAACGAAACCGTAAGGAGGTTCACGACAAACTTACCCAAGCGACGCGTGATTGCTCCAACGCCTATGCCAAGGGCAAGCGTTCTTTTGAGGTCGTCGGGACGCTTACCCCAGCTGCACTCAGTTCATTAGCTGCCTTTGCAAGGCTGGAGCGCATCCTCAAGGCCAAGCTCTAACCCCATGAAAACCGACACCAGCGAAAAAGGCCTCGAAACGCTGATCATGCGGCACCTGACCGGTGTCGATGGTCTGGCTTCCATCGCAACGCCCGGCCTTGCCGAGCCTGCGCCTGCTTACGGTGGCACGGGCTGGTTTGCCGGAGATTCAGCCGCTTATGACCGCGAGTTTGCGGTCGATACCGCGCAGCTGTTCGTCTTTTTGGGCACCACTCAGCCCGACGAGTTCGCCAGGCTGGGTATCGACGACGCCCACGACAGCACAGACATGGCGCGGCAGAAATTCCTCGCCCGGCTGCAAGGCGAGATCACCCGGCGCGGGGTGATCGACGTGCTGCGCAAGGGCATCAAACATGGTCCGCTGAGCTTCGACCTGTTCTACGGCACGCCCTCGGCGATAAACGCCAAGGCAGTGGCGCGCCATGCCAGCAACCGTTTCAGCATCACCCGCCAGCTTCATTACAGCCGCGACCAAGGCAAGCGCTCGCTGGATTTGTGCGCCTTCATCAACGGCCTGCCGGTGATTACCTTCGAGCTGAAAAACAGCCTGACCAAGCAGACGGTGGACGACGCGGTGGAGCAATACAAACGCGACCGCGATCCGCGCGAAACCTTGTTCGCCTTTGGCCGGTGCATGGTGCATTTTGCGGTGGACGACAGCGAGGTGCGGATGTGCACCGCCCTCAAGGGCAGCAAGGGGACGGCCAAGGATTCGTGGTTTTTGCCCTTCAACCAGGGCTGGAACGATGGCGCGGGCAACCCACCGAACCCGGACGGACTGAAGACGGATTACCTGTGGAAGCGCATCCTCACGCCGGCACGGCTGACCGAAATTCTTGAGAACTACGCGCAGATCGTCGAGGAGGTGAACCCGAAGACGGGCCAGAAGAAGCAGGTGCAGATTTTTCCCCGTTACCATCAGCTCGACGTAGTGCGGCAAACGCTCGCCGATGTGCTCGAACACGGCGCCGGCAAGCGGTATCTGCTCCAGCACTCGGCGGGCAGCGGCAAGTCGAATTCGATCGCCTGGCTGGCGCACCAGTTGATCGGCCTCACCAAGGACGGGGCGGAGGTGTTCGACTCGATCATCGTCATCACCGACCGCCGGATTCTCGACCAGCAGATTCGCGAGACGATCAAGGGCTTTGCCCAGGTCGGCAGCATCATTGGCGCGGTGAAGGAAGGTGCCGGCAGTTCGAAGACCGAGCAGTTGACGAAGTTTCTCAAGGACGGCAAGAAGCTGATCATTTCCACCGTGCAGACCTTTCCCTTCGTGCTTGATCGCATCGGAGAGGCGCATCGCGGTGGGCGGTTTGCGATCATCATCGACGAGGCGCACTCCAGCCAGGGCGGCCGCGCCACGGCGGCGATGAGCATGGCGCTCGCCGAGGGCGGCGCGGAACAAGAGGACGAAACCACCGAGGACAGGATCAACCGCATCATCGAGTCACGCAAACTGCTGCCCAACGCCAGTTACTTTGCCTTCACCGCGACACCGAAGAGCAAGACGCTGGAGATTTTTGGCGTGCCGTATGAGGCCGGTGGCGAGGTGAAGCACCGGCCCTTCCACGGTTACACGATGAAGCAGGCGATTCAGGAGGGCTTCATCCTCGATGTGCTCAAACACTACACACCGGTAGCGAGTTACTACCGGCTGGCCAAGACGGTGGCCGGCGACCCTGAATACGACGTGAAAAAGGCCCGCAAGAAACTGCGCGTTTATGTCGAGAGCCACAGCAAGGCGATCCGCGACAAGGCCGAAATCATGATCGATCACTTTCTTGAACAGGTGATCGGCCAGCGCAAGATCGGCGGTCAGGCGCGGGCGATGGTGGTGACGGGCAGCATTCAGCGGGCGATCGAGTATTTCTTCGCGTTTCGCGCTTACCTCGCAGAGCTGAAGAGCCCGTATCAGGCGATCGTCGCCTTTTCGGGCGAGCCGGAATACAAGGGCGAGAAAGTCAGCGAGGCCAGGTTGAACGGTTTTCCGGGCAACGACATTATCGACCGGATTCAGGAAGACCCGTATCGCTTTTTGATCTGCGCCGACAAGTTCCAGACCGGCTACGACGAACCGCTTTTGCACACGATGTATGTGGACAAGGCGCTGTCGGGTATCAAGGCAGTGCAGACACTCTCGCGCTTGAACCGGGCCCACCCGAAAAAGAGCGACGTGTTTGTGCTCGATTTTCAGAACGATACCGAGACCATCGAAAAATCATTTGCCGACTACTACCGCACGACAATCCTGAGCAGCGAGACCGACCCGGACAAGCTGCATACACTCAAGGGCGAACTGGACCAGCATCAGGTCTATACGCCCGAGCAGATTGACGCCTTGGTCACCTTGTTTCTGGAGGGCGCGCCACGGGAGAAGCTCGATCCGATCCTCGATGCGTGCGTGGCCGTCTATGTGCACGACCTCGACGAAGACCAGCAGGTGGATTTCAAGGGCAAGGCGAAGTCCTTCACCCGCAGCTACGACTTTCTCGCGACGATCCTGCCCTATGGCGTGCAGGATTGGGAGAAGCTTTCGATCTTCCTGAACTTCCTGATCGACAAACTGCCCGCGCCGGTGGAAGAAGACCTGGCGAAAGGCATTCTCGATGCGATCGACATGGACAGCTACCGCGCCGAGAAGCAGGCGATGATCGCCATCGCGCTACCGGATGCGGATGCCGAGATCGAACCGGCGCCGACCGGTGGCGGCGGGCGCAAACCGGAACCGGAACTGGACAAGCTGTCGAACATCGTGAAGCAGTTCAACGACCAGTTCGGTGGGCTGTTTCTGGACTCGAAGTCGGTGGAAAAGCGGATTACCGAAATCATCCCGCCCAAGGTTGCCGCTGATCCAGCCTATCAAAATGCGATGAAGAATACGCCGAGCACGGCCCGCATTGAGCACGACAAGGCGCTCAAGCGGGTCATCACGGCGATGTTCAGGGACGACGCGCAGTTGTTCAAACAATTCCAGGACAACGATTCTTTCAGGGGTTGGCTGACAGCGACGGTGTTTGAGATGACCCGGGCGGAAAGTGGACTGTGAGCCGGGGCGCTCCCGGCCGGTCAGTCGACGCAACTTTCTGAGCGGGCAGGGTTTGTCTTGATTGAGTGGACAGCCCCCGCCTGGGCCTTTTCGGTGCGTTCACTCAGGGCTGGGTGTTGCCGTCCGTCTTGTACTTTGGCGAACGCGGACCATAGAGAATGCCGTTGGGCATGCCCGCGGCGAGCAGCCTATAGCTGGCAACCCCGGCAATGGGGTGGGAACGGTTGGTCGAGCTTTCCACGATCTGGCTGACGACTGCTTGCACCAGCAAGCCGACCAGGCCTCCGCCGGAATTGCGGCCTTCCGCACTCGACGCCGTGGCGGAGCCCTTCCAAAGCACCTGTTCGGTACGCAGATCCACCAGAGTGGCGTCGGCGGTGACGCGGCTCTCGCTGGAGAGCACGACGTAGGTTGTGCCGTAATGCTTGATGCTGATGTAGAGCGCGGCGTCGGCACCAAAGATCTCACGCAGCTTCTGCAGCTTGACCTCGTTCATCTCGGCCGGGTTGACCAGGCCGTTCTGGCGGAAGGTCTCGTCCACCAGGCTCACCGGAAACACGTAGTAGCCCGCTTCGGCCAGCGGCAGGGTGACCTGGGACAGCATGCTGTAGGTGGCCGCCACGTCGGGTGAGTTGTTGAGGGGCGGGATCACCAGGATCGAGGCCGGGCGGCTCTGCTTGAAGGCCGTGTAGTCGTGGGGCTGCCTGTTGACGGCGCAGCCCGTGACCGTGGCTGCGAGCACGGCGGCGCTGACGGCCGCTCGCGCAAAGCGCAGCTTGAATAGCTTGAGTTGCATCTCTGGACCTTGAAAAAAGGGTTACCGGAATTTCCGCAGCAGGAAGTCGATGTAGGTTGCGCTTTCGGGGTATTGATTCTTCTCGGCCTCGAAGTACTTGCGCATCTGGTCGGGGCGCTCGCTTTGCCCGTGCAGGATGCCCAGATGGGCCAGATAGCCGGGCGGAACGGGTTTGCCCTTGGCGCGCGCGGCTTCGAGCCCCGCTTCAAGGCCGGCGATCTGCTCCTGGGGGGATTTGTCCTTGGTGAAGTGGCCGTAAACGTGGGGTTGATAGTCGCCCCAGTGGTACAGCGGCTGGGGTCGGGTGACGCAGCCTGTGAGGAGCAGGCCGCCGATGAGGGCGGCGTGGGCCGGCAGTCGGGCAAAACGGTGGGCTGGCATGGCGGGTGTGTCCTTGAAACCTTACTGGCCGGGTTTCCAGGCGCCCGACTCAATGCCGCTCACCAGGTTGTTGATGGCTTCACGCATGGCCAGATCAAGCACCTTGCCGTTGAGCGTGGAGTCATAACCCGAGGTGCCACCAAAGCCGATGATCTCCCGGCTGTCGAGGCTGTATTCGCCGGCCCCCTGACTCGAGAACACGACTTCGGAGGTCTGGACATTGACGACGTTGAGAGCCACCTTGGCATACGCCACCTGTGATTTGCCACGCCCCAGCAGGCCAAACAGCTGCTTGTCACCGGTTTCCTTGCGACCGAACTCGGTGAGGTCACCGGTGATCACGTAGCTCGCGCCCTTGATGTTCTGGGTGGCCTTGGAGTAACCCGCTTCCTGCTTGATCTCGTCCATGTTTGCCCGATCCAGGACGTTGAAGCGGCCGGTCTGCTGGAGGTGCGTGATCAGGATGGTCTTGGCCTGGCTGCCGAGACGGTCGACGCCATCGGTGAAGATGCCGCGCATGAAGTTGGAGCGGTTGTCGAACTTGCCCACGGAAATGGGGCTGCGTGTGCCGTTGTAGGGCGTGCCGGCCGAGGCCACCTTGGCAACTTCGAGGGTGCGCGACTGCTCGGTTGCACAACCGGCCATCAGGATTACGCTGCTAAGGGCGATACAAGTGGTGGTGAGTTTCTTGAACATGGGCTTATTGATCTTGGCTTATGCAGATAGGTTGAGCCCGCGATTGTATTGCCTCCGGTCAGTGCTCATGCAAGAAGAATTTTTGTGGTGTTAGTCAGAGGCCCGTTCCGGGCCCCGGCTTCACCGCCTTTCGCCCGGCGTAGCGGTTTGCCAGCAGCGCGCACACGAACAGCTGGATCTGGTGATAGAACATGATGGGCAGCATGATCAGCCCGATGGCCGGGCTGGCGCCGAACAGCAGCTTGGCCATGGGCACGCCCGAGGCCAGGGTCTTCTTGGAGCCGCAGAACACCGCGGTGATCTCGTCCTCGGTGCTGAAGCCCAGCCGGCGCGCCAGCCAGGTGGACAGGGCCAGCACCAGCACCAGCAGCAGGCCGGCCCCCACGGCCGCCTGCAGCAGCGTGCCCACGCCGTTGTCGCGCCACAGGCCGCCGGCCACCGAATCGCAGAAGGCCGAATACACCAGCAGCAGGATCACCCAGCGGTCGAGCAGGGTGGTGAGGCGCTTGTGGCGGTGGTGCCAGGCGTGGAGCAGGGGCCGCGCCAGCTGGCCCAGCACCAAGGGCAGGAGCAGCAGCTGGGCAATGCCGATTACCGTGTCCATGAAGGGCAGGCTCTGCCCATCCACCCGGGCCAGCAGGCCCACCAGCAGCGGCGTGATGACAATGCCCAGCACGCTGGACAGGGTGGCGTTGAAGATGGCCGCCGGCACATTGCCCCGGGCAAGGCCGGTGAGCGCCACCGACGACGAGATGGTGGAGGGCAGGGCGCACAGGTAGCAGAAGCCCAGGGCCAGATCGGCGGGCAGCCAGCGCCCCACCAGCGCATCGGCGGCCAGCCAGGTGAGGGGGAAGACCGCAAAGGTCATGGCCTGCACCACCAGGTGCACCCGCCAGCTCAGTACCCCCTGGCGCAGGCTGGCAAACGACAGGCCCAGCCCGTGCAGAAAGAACACGATGGCGATCCCGATCTTGGTGACGAGCTCGGCGTGCAGCAGGCCGCCGCTGCGCCCCACATCGGGCTGCAGGGTGGCCAGCCCCACCGCCGCCAGCATGCCCACGAGAAACCACTCCTTGTGCAGCCAGCCAAGGCCGCGCCGAAAGGCGGAAGGGGAGGGCGATGTGTGGGCCATGATGAATTTCGGGCTGTGGGCGATAGCGGCAACTTTAGGGGCTGCCGCCTTGTCCATCTATCGACAGATCGCCACCTTATACCGCCAAACAGACAAAGCAGACCATGATGCAGCCCAATCAACGCCCCGTGCCGGCCATGACCCACCTGCCGCGCCCCGTCTTCAGCCGGCACGAAGCCCTGGCGCCCGGGTCCTGGACCGAGGAGCACACCCACCCCTGGTGCCAGTTCTCCTACGCCAGCAGCGGCGTGTTGGGGGTGCGCACCGCCGCGGGCGATTACGTGGCGCCGCCCCACTTTGCGGTGTGGATCCCCCCCGGCGTGCTCCATCAGGTGGTCAACCGCGGCCGCGCCGAGATGCGCAGCCTCTACGTGGCCCCCGAAGTGGCCGGCGACCTGCCCGGCGAATGCTGCGTGATGGAGATGAGCCCCCTGGCCGGCGAGCTGGTCCAGCGGATCAGCGGACTGCCCGTGGAGTACGACCCGCAAGGCCCCGCCGGCCGCCTGGTGGCCGTTCTGCTGGACGAACTGGCCGTCCTGCGCCGGGGCGGCTTCCGCCTCCCCCTGCCCAAGGACCGCCGCCTCGTGGCCATCTGCAACGCCCTCCAGGAAAACCCCGCCGACCCCCGCAACCTGGGCGACTGGGCCCACCACGTCGGCGCATCCGACCGCACCCTGGCCCGCCTCTTCGTCAAGGAGACCGGGCTCGGCTTTGGCCTGTGGCGGCAACGCCTGCGCCTCGTCCTGTCCCTCGACGCCCTGCAGGCCGGCGTGGGCGTCACCGAGGTCGCCATGGCCCATGGCTACGAATCACCCTCGGCCTTCATCGCCGCATTTCGGGGGCTGTTTGGCGTGACGCCCGGGGGGCTGCGCGGAGGGTGAGCCTTGTTTATTGGCTTTTATCGCAATCTCAATAAATTATCGTTTTGGAGATGATTTCGGATAATTGCCATGGTCGTGTTTCCCCGTCAGGGCTCTCGCAGCTACTCACCTGACATCGCCGCAGCAGAAATAGCGTTCACCGTCGGCCACTTGCCGTGACACTGTCCACAGTCCTCCGTTTTGTGCAGTTTCCTGCCTTGTTGGGCGGACGATGGAAACGGGCGAGCTGATGGACATGGTCGAGGTTTTCGAGGGACTTGAGGACTGGCGTAACGCTCGGCAAACGCGCCACCGCCTGAGCGAGATACTGACCGTTGCGGTCTGCGCGGTCCTCAGCGGCGCGGACGACTTCCAGGACATCAGCCAGTGGGCGCGCATCAAACTGCCGTCGCTGCGTCGCCTTCTGAGCCTGGACTACGTATCGCCTCGCCCGACACCTTCGAGCGCGTCTTTGTTGCGCTGTAAATGTTCAGCCGTCGTATTAATGGCTGCTAAACATTTCAACCAGTCTGCACAGCTTGTGCTGGGTTACTAGAGAAAATGGTCGGTGTAGCATTGCAAGGGCAGACAGGACTCCATTGCTGCCTCAATCTGACATATGATTGATCTGCCAGCAGCGACGATAAGATTCGCCTTGTGACTTCTACATGACCAAACAACAATTTCTGCCGGGCCTGATGCGGCACTCTCAGAGTCACAATTCACCACGAATCAAGCCGAAAGTGGTGGTTTGGCTTGGGGTTGTTTCTGTTGCCTGTGTCATGGTGATAACTTTCATCGTTGCTGCAATACAGTTTGAGCGGGTTCAAGAGCGCGTCGGACAAAACTTGTTGCTCACGACAAGGGCGATATCTCGTACAGTCAATCAGGAGCTCGGGAACGTGATGCGTTTCACGCTCGGGCTTGGTGGGGCTCTTGGCCGTGACCTCGAAGAAAAAAACTTCCGCCGCGCCCATGAAATGGCGTTGCAAGCACAGACGGCTTCCGGCCTTGTACATCACATTGCCCTCAGCGATGAATCCGGACAGCAGTTGTTCAATACCCTCGTTGATTTCGGTACAGCGTTACCGGTTACCAAGAACCTGAGTCGCCTCAACGAAGTCTTCAGAATCGGGGAGCCTCGAATATCCAATCTTAGTATCGGCACCATCTCTGGCCGTTACGAGATTTTTATCGATACACCGATAAAGCGTGACGGCAAGGTCATTTATGTCCTGACCAGCGTGCTTAGCGTCGATCAATTGCGCGATATTCTCAGTAATCAGCGCCTGCCGGTAGATTGGGTAGCCAACGTCTTCGATGCCAATGCCTCAATCATTGCACGGACACGCGAACACGATAAGTTTGTTGGCAAAAAGGTGTCTGATCGGCTGCAGTCACAAATCCATCACTCGGACTTGGGCGTGTTTGAAAACATCAATCTCGACGGCCAGACCACGATCTCTGCCTACGATCGCGACCCGAGTACCGGTTTTGGAGTCAATATGGGCATTCCAAAGCCTTTGGTGATGAAGGAGGCACTCGGCTATTTACCCGCGCCGGCCGTCGCAATATTGGTCGCAGTTTTGGGTTTGATGTCCGCCTGGTACTTTTCCCTCCGCCTGCGACAGCGCGGAGAAAGCGAGAGCCAGCTTCGGCAACTCGTCGCCAACGCACCCGTCGCACTGGCTATGTTCGACCGGGAGGGCCAATACATGGCTGCAAGCCGGCGCTGGATGGATGAATTGTCCGCTATGGATATGGAGCCTAGTGATCCAGAATTAACAATGGGGGCACTCTCGGAGATACCTGAATGGTGGAAAACAGCACTTGCTCTTGCGCTTGAGGGGAGGGGAAGTAGTTCGGAAGAAGACTCGATTGGTGACAACTGCTGGTTAAGATGGGAAATGCTACCTTGGTACCGGCCAGATGAAAGAATCGGTGGCGCCGTCCTCTTTGCCGAGGATATCTCTGAACGAAAGAAGCAGGCGATAGCTTTTGAAAAAGCGAACCAGCGTCTTCACGACAACGACCTCGCCTTGGATGCAGTCGGAATCGGCGTTGCCTGGGTGGACGAGCAAACCGGTCGATTTATCTATTCCAATAGCACCATGCAGAAACGCTTGGGTTATTCGGCAGAGGAGATCACCGATCTCCATACATGGGATGTCAATCCGTTTTACACGAAGGAGATGCTGCGCAGTGATACTGAAGCTATTGACGATCATGGCTTCGTTTCGCGTGAAACCTTTCACCGTAGCAGTGATGGTCGCGTTATTCCAGTCGAGGTCTTCGTTTATCGACAGCCCGCAGTGGAGGGTGTTCCGGCGCGGCGTATTGCCTTTTCAACCGATATTACTGAGAAGAAGCTTCAGGCCGACGAACTAAGCAAGTACCGTGAGCATCTGGAGCAATTGGTTGAAGAACGCACTTCAGCCTTGACCGAAGCAAAACGGCAGGCGGAAGCAGCAAACGTGGCAAAGAGCGCCTTTCTTGCCAACATGAGTCACGAAATCCGGACACCGTTGAATGCCATAACAGGCCTTAGTCACCTGCTACGTCGAGGCAATCCTACTCCGCAGCAAATCGACCGATTGACCAAGATCGACGCAGCAGGGAAACACCTCCTTGCACTCATCAATGACATCCTCGACCTCTCGAAAATCGAGGCAGGGAAGATGTCATTGGAGGAGCAGAATTTCACGCTTGATCAAGTGCTCGACCATATTGCATCGCTAATTAACGCATCAGCCCAATCAAAAGGGCTTACAGTCTCTATTGATCCAGACCATGTACCGCAATGGTTGCGCGGTGACTTGTTACGCTTACGGCAAGGCCTTCTCAACTTTGCTGGCAATGCCATCAAGTTCACCGAGAAGGGCGGGATCACCTTGAGTGCTGAGCTTTTGGAAGAACATGGTGAACGCTTCAAGGTACGTTTTTCGGTTAAGGATACGGGCATTGGTATGTCCTTGGACGTGAAAGCCAAGCTGTTCCACGAATTCGAGCAAGCTGACAACAGCACGTCACGAAAGTACGGCGGCACAGGCCTTGGACTCGCCATCACGAAACGTTTAGCGAATTTGATGGAAGGTGAAGTCGGTTGCGAGAGCATCGAAGGCCAAGGGAGTTGCTTTTGGTTTACGGCGTGGCTTCAACGTGGCCACGGGACGATGCCGACTAAGGAGAGACCTCCGGCTTCTGCTGAAGAAGACTTGCAAGCCCTACACCAAGGCGCGCGGTTACTGCTCGCCGAAGACAACCAGGTCAATGTCGAGGTCGCACTCGAACTGCTCAATGGCGTGGGCTTATGGGTCGATGTTGCGGAAAATGGCAGGGTTGCTATCGAGAAGGCCAAGAGTGGAAATTATGATTTGATCCTGATGGATATGCAGATGCCCGAAATGGGCGGCGTGGAGGCAACGCGCGCCATTCGTGCTTTGCCCGAGTGGGCATCAAAGCCAATCCTTGCTATGACGGCTAATGCCTTCGAGGAGGATCGCGCTGAATGTTTGGCTGCCGGCATGAATGACTTCATTGCCAAGCCCATCAACCCCGACTCGTTGTATGCAACACTCTTGAACTGGCTTCGCCGACGCGATGCAACAGGGGTTGCATCGATTTCACATCCAGAACCTGTTTCACCTTCGCCGACGATGAACGAGGTTACCTTGACTCGCTTGGCTGCAACACGAGGCGTAGATTTGAAGCGTGGTCTTTCAATGTTGCGTAATCGAGAGGAAAAGTACCTGAACCTACTGCAGACTCAAATCGGCAGGAATGCCGAGTCCGTAAAGTCGCTCAGGAATTTTATAGCGCACAGGGATTGGAAAAACGCTCTTCTGATTTTGCATGCCGTAAAAGGCACCGCTGGCAATCTTGGCTTGATGGCGATATACGAAATCGCCAAGCAGCTGGATGATTTGCTACGGTTGTCTAACATAGACATTGGGTGTGCGACATCATTGCTTTCCGATTTCGCTGTTGCCAATGATGAACTTGCTGACGTCTTTCAAGGCAAGCCAGAGGTGCGGTAATGCGTTCATGCTCGACCAGCCGTGATGGTTAGTAATGTGAATTGAATGTATCCAGCACTTTGCCAGCCATTCCGCCACTGAACGGCAGCTTCCCTACCGTCTGCGGCCCGACACGGAACGACCAGCGCCACATCGCAGCACACCTGGCGTTGTGACCCTGCGGGCACGGACTGCCTGGCATCTTGCTCAGTCCGTCTTCTGCTCCCGTGCAGCACTTCGTTCCTCGGGAAACGACATGATCGCGGCGTAATCCCCGTAGCCATCCGGCCAGGGTGTAAGCACTTCGAAGCCGTTCCTGGTTACCGCCACCATATGCTCCCACTGGGCCGAGAGCGACCGATCCCTGGTGACCACAGTCCAGCCATCAGGCAGGTGCTTGATGCCGGCCTTTCCGGCGTTGAGCATCGGTTCGATGGTGAACACCATGCCTGCCTCGAGCATCAAACCGGCGCCAGGCTTTCCGAAGTGCAGAACATGAAGTTCATCGTGATATACCGTTCCTATTCCATGGCCACCGTACTCGCGAACAACGCTGAACCCTTCGCGATGGGCAACAGTCTGGATCGCATGACCGACATCGCCCAGCGTGGCGCCCGGGCGCACTTGCTCGATGCCTGCCCGCATTGCCTCATAGGTTGTACGAACCAGCCGTTTCGCCAGAATGCCCGGTTCTCCAACGAAGTACATGCGGCTGGTGTCGCCAAACCAGCCGTCCTTGATGATGGCGACGTCGATGTTGACGATGTCGCCGTTCTTCAGCTTCCGGTCGGACGGTATTCCATGGCAAACGACATGATTGACCGACGCGCAAATCGTCTTGGGATAGCCGTGGTAGCCGATATTGGCCGGAATTGCGCGTTGCACATTGACGATGTAGTCATGGCATAGCTTGTCCAGCTCATTGGTCGTTACGCCTGGCTTAACGTGCTCGGCAAGCATGGACAGGATATCGGCGGCCAGTTTGCCGGCACGCCGAGCCATGGCCAACTCGGCCTCGGAGCGGAGGGGCGTTGCTTTGGCGCCAGTCATGCCACCCTCTCCGACAATGAATCGGGCAGGTCGCTATCGTCATGTGCCTGCTGCTCGGCCTGGATCAGCAGGCGACAGATTTCGTCGTAGCGAAGGTTGGGGTTGAGTTCCGAAAGCATGCCGACACGGAGCCAATGGTCTGCTTGCGCATTGATCGAGCGACTCAGGGCCGCGCTGGTCAGGCGCAAGCTTTCATGCATATGGTCTGAAATTTTGACGATTCCCACCGCAGATGCCTCGTATATGATTTGTAGTTGTTTTGTATACTACTCCTGGTTCTTGAAAGCATCCATAGCGTTTGGCGAGATCAACGCGTCCTGACGACAGATGCCCCCGCCGGCAAGGGTGGCACTCATGAATCCAGATGATTGTCGCCATTTGGTAACCTTACTGTCGTATGGTGCGCTGCGAAAATCCGCGGATCTTCATTTCCCGGAGACCCCTCGTGGGCCCTTGTTTGAGTGACGGTTATCGCTTTGTCCCACTGGGGAGCGCACTCCAGGCAATCTTCGGCGTCTGCGCATCCGTTTGTGCAGACCGGTCCTTTGCATTGACCCTCGAAGGCTGCCCCCCGACTCTGCCTCAAGGAAAAGAATGCGTTTTTGCCTGCCATCCCCTGTCGTGGCCATGCGTCTGCTCATGGTCTCTAGCGCCTTTTGCACGAGCGTCTCCGCTTACTCGGCCAGTGACGAATACGAGGACCATACCGCTCGCTTTCAGGGAACCTATATCTGGCAGACAAAGCCAGGCATGCCTGCTGCGTACAGCGGACAGAACAGTCTCCAGGCTTCCAGGGAAATCAGCTACACCGCCACGGCAACGGCCTATCTTGGGATGCGTACGTGGCAGGGCGGAGAGGTCTATCTGAACCCTGAGATCACCCAGGGCATACCGTTCTCGGGATTGTCCGGTAGCGGTGGTTTCACGAACGGAGAGCTGACGCGAACGGCCGGCAACCGTCCCAAGCTCTATCGCCAGCGGCTGTTCCTGCGACAGACATGGGGGCTGGGCGGCGGTGATGAGGCGGTCGAAGCCGATCTGAATCAGATGGCGGGCACCGTAGACAAGAATCGCATAGTCCTGACGGTCGGCAACTTCTCGACACTGGATATATTCGACGACAACCGCTATGCCAAGGATCCCCGCACTCACTTCATGAACGCCAGCTTCATGGCCCCCTTGTCGTTCGACTATGCGGCGGATGCCCGAGGATTTGGCTGGGGCTTCGCGGCGGAGTGGTATCAGGATGACTGGGTACTTCGCGTTGGCCGAATGACGGGGCCGAAGGTGCCGAACATGCTGCCCACTGATTTCCAGATCGGCAGGCACTACGGCGATCAGATCGAACTGGAGCACGCCCACATGCTGCTCGGACAACCAGGCAAGGTTCGTCTGCTTGCCTGGCGCAGCCGGGCCGTGCTGGCCTCCTTCAAGGATGCGCTCGACTATCTGAACGCCAACCCCGACGCCGATCGTCAAGCCATCCTGGCGGTGCGTAACGGAGAGAAGATCAAGTATGGCGCAGGCATCAATATCGAGCAGGCCATCAATGACGACCTGGGTTTCTTTCTGCGCGCCATGAAGGCAGATGGTCGGACGGAGACCTATGCCTTTACCGAGACAGACGGCTCAATCGCGGCAGGCTTTGCGCTGAAAGGGTCTGCATGGGGCCGGGGCATGGATACCCTCGGTGTCGGCCTCGCGCACAACACCTTGTCGTCAGACCGACGCAAGTATCTGGAAGCCGGCGGAATCTCGTTCTTCATCGGCGACGGCGCTCTTGATTACAAGCCCGAGCAGCTGTTTGAGACCTATTACAGCCTCAGCGTCTGGAAGAACACCTTCCTGACCGCCGACTACCAGCGGATGTGGAACCCCGCGTACAACGCGGACCGTGGGCCGGCAAACTTCTTTGCCATGCGACTGCACGCCGAGTTTTGAGCATCACGACACTGCTCGCCATCGAGAACATCAATCACCGCCCGCTGCCGCGCCCCGGCATCGCCCCGATCACCGCGCCCACCGACACCACAACGATACCCAGCATCACCGTCCAGGTCAGTTGCTCATCCAGGATGAAGTAGGCCCCGATCGCCGACACCGCCGGAACCAGCGACAGCATCATCGAGGCCTGGCAGGCGCCGATTTTCTGGTTGGCGTAGCTGTAGAGGCCGGCGGCCAGCATGGCGGCGATGAAGCCCTGGTAGACGCATTGCAGTGCGATGTCGCCCCATCCGGCGGCGGGCAGGTTCTTGGGCAGGTAGAGCAGGTAGACGGGCTCGTAGAGCAGCAGGGCAAAGAAGGCGATGCCGCAGACGCCCAGCGCGGGCCGGATCTGCCAGCGGCGCATCAGGAGGCCGAAGACCGACCAGGACATGGCGGCCGCCAGAAAGAGCAGGTCTCCGGTCAGCTCGTCCTGGCCGTGATGGGACAGGAGGCTGTCGATGCCGATCAGCAGCAGCCCGCAGGCCGACAGGCCGAGGGCGATCAGCGTCTGCCGTGCCAGGTGGAAGCCGGTGGTGAGCGCCACGAGGATGGCGGTGCAGAAGGGGATTCCGCCATTCACGAAGATCCCGGCGTGGGCGCTGGGGGCAAACGAGAAGCCGGAATAGACGAACAGCCCGTAGCCCAGGCCGCCAAAGACGCTGAGTGAAAGGTAGCGCGGCCAGTCGGCGAAGGGGGCGTTGCGCAGAAAGTAGAGCCCGCCGAGCAGGCCGGAAACGCCGTAGCGCATGGCGGCCAGGTCAAAGGGTGTGAACAGCCCCTTGGTGCCAAAGCGCGAGACGATGTTGAACCCGGACCAGCAGGCCACGACCAGCAGGCCGGCGATGAGGCCCTTCGTGGTGTCCGACAGGCCTTGCGTGGGGTGAGGCTGGGAGGGCGGGTGCATGGGGGGCGGACGGGATTTCTGACCGATGTGAGTAGAGCACGGGGCGGCGGCTCTGCACAGGTTCAGGGCCTGGTGTTTTTGATGGCAACAGATGCTTGTGGGCCGGTGGGTGACCCGCTTCGAGTGTGGCGCGACCAGCGCGCCTCCACATACGATCGACAGCGCCAGCATGCTGGGGGGCTCTTTCGTGGTTGCGATGGGGGCGAGCCGCGCCCGGCGACTGAACGCTGGCATTTCGTGTCTTGTAGCCGCCATCGAACTTCTGCAACCCCTGTGCGTCCATCCTTCAGGTATTGTGCGTTGCAGCAAATCACCTGAAAGGGGATGAAGCCATGTCGATCCGTCGCTGGTGGAAGAAGGAGGCCGCCGGGCCGCAGTGTCTGAGCCTGGCCCTGCAGGGGGGCGGCGCCCACGGTGCCTACACCTGGGGCGTGCTGGACCGGCTGCTGGAGGAAGGGATCGCCCTTGAGGGCGTCAGCGGTACCAGTGCCGGGGCCATGAACGCGGTGGCCCTGGCCCAGGGCTGGACCACCGGCGGTGCCGAGGGTGCCCGGGCCAGCCTGAATGCCTTCTGGGAGGCGGTGGCCGATTCCACGCCCCTGGAGCTGGAGCTGATGCACAGCTTCAACCCGGCGGGGGACGGGGCGCTGCCCGCGCCCATGGCGATGATGCTGGCGCTGACGCGGGTGTTCTCGCCCTATCAGCTCAACCCCCTGGAGCTGAACCCCCTGCGCGACGTGGTGCGCGCCCAGTTCGACTTCGAGCGCATCCGGCACGACTGCCGCCTCAAGCTCTTCATCGCCGCGACCCGGGTGCGCACGGGCAAGGTGCGCTTGTTCCAGACCCACGAGCTGAGCGAGGACGCGCTGCTGGCCTCGGCCTGTCTGCCCACCCTGCACCACGCCGTGGAGATCGACGGCGAGGCCTACTGGGATGGGGGCTTCACCGCCAATCCGGCGGTGTATCCGCTGATGTACGAGTGCAGCACGCCGGACATCCTGCTGATCCTGCTCAACCCGCTGCTGCGCCCGGAGGCGCCGCGCAGTGCCGAGGAGATCGCGGCGCGCAGCGTGGAGCTGGGCTTCTCGACCACCTTTTTGCGGGAGATGCGCATGATCGCCCACGCCCGCCGGCACATCACCGAAGGGGAGGGCTGGATGCCCCTGGGGCGCTTCGAGCGCAAGCTGATGGCCTTGCGCTTTCACCTGATCGAGGCGGAGGAGCTGGCCCAGGCCGGCACGGCCAGCAAGCTCAACGCCACCCGCTCCTTCCTGCACATGCTGCGCGATCTGGGCCGCGCCCGGGCCGCGCGCTGGATCCACGCCGACCAGGCCAGCGTGGGGGTGAAGGAGTCGGTGGACGTGGACGCGCTGTTCCGCTGAGGGCTCTCAGCCGCAGCTCAGGTTGCGCAGGTCGATGGGCTTGCCCGGGGCCAGGGGGCCGCGTCCGCTGGCGGCCCGTTCGGCGTCGATGCGTTCGATCTGGCGCGTGGCCTCGTCGAGGCGGGCCTGGTCCCGATCCATGCCGTCGAACAGGGCCAGGCAGGCGCTGCGGCGTTCGGCCGGGGCGGCCAGGGCCATGCGCTGGCGCTCCTGCCATTGCTGGAAGCCGGTTTTCATGGCTTCGCCAAGGCCGGCCACGCAGCGGGTCTGGAGGCGGCTGAAGATGTCGATGATGTCGGCGTCCGCCTCGCTGTCGCTGATCGCGCCTTTCAGCAGGCCCCGGTCCGAGGGGCTCAGGCGGGCTGCGGGGAGCATGCCCTGGACCGCCTTGGGCAGATCCGCGCCGCGGGGCGTGCCGGCCGCGGCCGTCCAGTCGGCGTCCATGCGGGCGAGGCTGAAGAGCTTGCGGGCGTCGCCGCCGAACACGCTGCGCCAGCTGTCGGCGCACAGGCTGCGGGCGGTGCTGGCGCGGGCGCTCTCGTCCACGGCCAGCACCGGGCGGGGCGGCGGGGTCGGGGCTGTCTTGGTGTCCCGTTCGCACTCGTCCCGGCGGGTGAAGCCCTGCTGGGCCAGGCCGCTACGCCGGGTTTCGATGGCGCTGCGGGCGTCTTCCTGGGTGGCGAGGGCGTCGGTGCGCTGGCGGATGTTGCCTGCGTCCGCCTGCTCGGCGCTGAGGGCACGCTCCCACAGGGGGTTGCGGAAGCCGGCCTCCTTCCAGGTGACGCCGAAACGCGAGCTGCCCTCACGCACCGGCAGCAGGCCGCGGGGGCCGCGCACGGCCAGGCAGGTACCGCTGCTCTGGGCAGCCTGGGCGCTGTAGGCGGTGAGCGTGAAGCACAGGCTGCCGCTCTGGCTGTCGGGGCTGGTGCTGTCCACCACCCGCTCGGGGGTGCTACCGGGGACGGCTGGGGCGGGGAGGCGGCGGCGTGGGTCCGGCGTGGCCACCGGTGCGCCCAGGGGGTTGCCGGCAACCAGCGCGTACTGCCCATAGGGGGCGTTGATGCCCATGGCCTTGGGGTGGTAGCACACCACCTTCTCGTTGCCTTCGAGGGGGACGGAGGCGCAGCCCTGGAGCAGGGCGGCAGGGATCGCGCCCAGGAGGAGTGTTTGACGGATCTTCACTGGATACCTCGGGTCTTGAGCCAGCTCGCGGCTTCGGTGCACTGTTTTTCGGTACTGCGGGCCCAGTGGCTGAGGGCCACGTTGCGGGTTTCGCCGTTGGCGAACACGTCGTCGTTGCGGATTCCATCGGCCGCGGTGAGCAGCCGGTCATAGGCGGGTTTGTCGCGCAGGCGCAGGGCGCAGGCCATGGCGCTGAAGCGGACGGCAAAGTCGCGCCGGAAAATGCCGTCCTCGGCCTTGTCGGTGTCGGTGACCTTGATGAACAGCTCGCCCATCTCCCGGTAATAGCGGGGGCCATCCACCGTCCACAGGGCGCGGGCGCTCTCCCGGTCGGGAATGAGGTAGCCCGCCAGGTAGCCGCGGAAGCCTTCGTCGTCGGGCTGCCGTGGCAGGGGCTGGCCGGAAAAGCGCACCAGCGCCGGGCCGAGGGACCCGAAGGCGTAGAACAGGGCGGCGGGCGGGTTGGCTTCGCCGCCGGTCTTGATGAGGTATTCGTAGCAGAGGGGGACGTCTTCGGCGCCGCTCACGTCCACCCGGCGCCGGACAATCGCGATCCAGTCGTTGCAGCCCTGGAACGAGAGGGTGACGGAGCGGGTGAGCAGCTGGCGCGCAACGAGCTTGCCCAGCTGGTTGGCCAGCAGCGGTTCGGTTTCCCGCCAGCTCTTCACGGCGGCCTCCATCACCTGCTGGCCCGACTTTTCGCCGCGCAGGATGTTGTGGGCGGGCAGGAAGCTGGAACCATAGGCGCGCACGACCGTGCCGCCGATGGCCGGCAGGGCTGCGGCAGCGGAGGCCGGGGCGAGGGGCTCGAAATCGGCCCGCAGCTGAAGCTGCTGGCGCGCCGGGTTGTCGAACTCTTCGCGGCTGAGGGGCGTCGGGCTGCGGCGGTAGCCGCCCTCGGCGGCACGCACGGCATAGGGCGCGCGCTCGGCACCCGCCGGGCGGTAGAAGTGCACGAACTCGCGCAGGCTGCCGGGAGCCGGGGCGGCGAGGGCGACGCCCCGCTCGTCGATGGTGCTGCGGTAGATGCGCTCGAAGCCGTCGGCCTGGCCGCGGAACACCATCAGCTGGCAGATCACCCCCTGGTCGGGAAAGCAGTCGCCGGTATTCTGGTTGCGCACCACGACGATGGCGTCCACGAGGCCGTCGGCGTTGAGGTGCGTCCAGTGCACCCGGGCTTCCACCCG
The DNA here is from genome assembly GCF_023150065.1 of Zoogloea sp. GTDB lineage: Bacteria > Pseudomonadota > Gammaproteobacteria > Burkholderiales > Rhodocyclaceae > Zoogloea. The sequence goes on along the minus strand of NZ_JAKLLN010000014.1, from coordinate 106,502 downwards.
GGCATCGCCCAGCTTCTCTCCGAGCAGGTTCTCAACGGCGGCGATGAGCTGTGTGCCCTTGGCGGTGTCGGCGGCGTGGGCGATCGACGTGGCGGCGAGCAGGGCCGCGGCCGCGAGCCTGCACAGGCGGGGGGCGGGGGTCATCGCGGGCCTCCTTCCGTATCCGTAATGATGTCCATGGCCTGCAGCTCCTGGCGATCAACGGACTTGGTGGTCAGGATGGACACGGAGAACATGCGGTCCAGGTAGCTCGGGGTGCCGCTGTTGCCCGGCAGACGCACGTCGCCCAGGCCTTCGAGCAGGCAGAACAGCTGCTTGGCCCCGGAGAAACTCTCCGGCTCCAGCGTCTTCAGGCCCAGGATGGGGAGCTGCGGGTCTTCCGTGCCGTCGCGGATGAAGGCGGCGAGCTGGTCGATCTCGGGGATCGCTGGCGGTTTCGTCTGCGCCTGCCTGGCCACCGGCAGGCCGCGCCACTGCTGCAGGGCTTGCTGCTGCCCGGATTTGCGGATGACCGCCTCTAGGCGCGTTTTGACCTCGGGGAAGCGCGCCGCCAGCGTGTCGAGGATCTCCATGTTGATCACATGGGCCTCGAAGCGGGGAAACAGGGCGCCCACGTTGTCCCGGGTGAGCAGGCGTTCCTGCATGAACTTCGAGTTCGGGCCGTAGATCTCGGCGCTCAGCTGCGTGCACCGCTCGTAGCGCTGCCCGGGGGAGGCGCCCGGCGCATGGCGGAGGCGGTTGCCGAACTCGTTGCCGGAGACGAGGCCCAGCATGTTGCGGGCCGACTCCATCTCGAAGCGGATGAGTTCCTTGCGGAAGATCGTGGCCACCGGCAGATACATGGGGATGGCCAAGTCGAACTTCGCCGGCATCCGTGAGCGCGGGTCGCACTGGGCACGCTTGCCGTACTCGGTGAAGGCGCGGGTGATGGCATCTTCCGACATGCCCGCGCCAAGGGCCGTGTTGAGGGCAATCAGGTAGAAGAGGGCGGGGCGGCCGGATGCCGAGAGGCTGCCGGGGCCGATCGTGTCGCAGGACTGGGGGTCGGCCATGAAGCTGCTGAAGGCATGCACGTTGTAGCTCGCCGCCGCGGAGATGGCACGGTTGACCCCGCCGAGGAAGGCAAAGGTGCAGGCGCTGGTGCAGTAGCTGCCCGGGCTGATCTGTGTGTCCAGGCCGGCTTCACGGATGTGGAGGGCCATCTTGACCCCCTCGTTCACGCTGCCCCCCGGAGAGCTGAAATCCACCAGCCGGACCGGCCCGTTGCGTTTGCAGGCGTTGATGGCGCGTTTCAGCAGTTCGCCGTCCCCCGGCTCGACCCGGCCGTCGCGGTAGCGGATCTCGCCCTTTATTCCGTTGTGGGCGAGCACGGCCCAGCCCCCTTCCTTGAGGGGCTTGCAGGGAAAGCGTTCGGCGTTGGGTTCGGCGGCCGCGGCCCCCAGGGCGGCGCCCGCCAGCAGCAAGGCCATGGCGACCTGCCTGCGGCGGTGCGAGGATGTTGCGCAAACCATGGGGCTTACCCCTGCATGATGTTGGGATCCACCCGCACATACTGCTCGCCCGGGCCCTTGCGGCAAGCGTACACCTTGTTCTGGACCTGCTGGCCCTCGGGGTTGCGGACGTATTCCTTCATGTAGCGGCAGTCCTGCCCGGAGACCGTCGGGTCTTTCACCGGTCCGCCGATTTCCACGCCGCCGGTACCGGTTTCGCTGGTCCATGTTTCTTCGACGCTGGGGGTGCCGAGCTTGTCCAGCTGGCGCTTGAGTTCTTCGTCCCGCTTGCGCTTGTCGGCCGGGTTGCGTGCGGGGGGGAGCTTCTCGTACTGCTCGATGATGCGCTCACGCTCGCGATCATTGGTGCTCGACTGGCCGGCACGCTTGGCGGCACGGGCGAAGGCATCCTCGTGGCGGACCCGGTCGGCGTCGTTCTTGAAGGCATTGCCGATGGCGGTTGCGGCGGCCGGGATCGCACAGCCGGCGAGCACCACCGCGGCGAGGATCTTGCGCTGGTCGGCCGCCGAGAACTTGGCCCCGCCGCCCTTGCGATTCACGTACTGGGTGTAAACCGTGAAGCCCACGGCTCCGACCACCGCGCCGATGATGCAGGCGTTCCAGGGGTTGGTCTGCGTTGCGGACGTATTGCTGCCGGCAGGCGTGCTGGTCTGGGCGGCGCCCAGACCACCGGACTGGCATCCGCTCAGGGACAGGCTGGCGGTGAGCAGCAGGGCGACGGCCCGCGCGCCAAGGCTGGGCGGCGTGGCAGGACGGGGGGATGTTTCACCGTGGTGCATGTTGGCTTCCTCGGGCTGGGGTCTTGGGGGTAGAGGGGCGAGTCGATCCTCTCTTCTGCGGTGCAGGGGTGCACCGTTGCCCTTGGTGGGCGAGCTGGATCTGGACCATTTGGATCTCGACTGCCTTCAAGGATTCTACCGGGCGAAGATCTCGCTTGAGTATGCCAAAGTTGCGCTGTGGCCGAGTTTTCTCGGCCGGATGGAGGAGGGTTGGCAACCCCCGCCTGCCGGCGCATGCACCACCGACAGGCACCTGCATCAGGACGGTGCGAAAGCGTCTTTCAGAACTCCACTTCCAGCTCTTCGATATCGTCGGGTTCGAGCTTCGCTGCGGCCATCCATTCGCCCATTTCGGGCATGGCCATGATGGTCCGGCAGTAGGCTGAACAGGCCTCGTCGAGGGCGACGTCGTAGGTCAGGAAGCGGGTCGCCACGGGGGCGTACATGGCATCGGCCAGGGTGCGCCGGGCGCCGAACAGGAAGGGGCCGCCGTAGCGGGTGAGGCAGTCGCGCCAGATCTCGGTGACTCGTTCGATGTCGCCATGGGCCCGTGACCACACGGTGAACTTGGGGAAATGGGCCTTCAGGTTCATGGGCAGGGCCGAGCGCAACGCGCTGAAGCCCGAGTGCATCTCGCCGCAGATGGAGCGGCAGTGGGCCCGGGCGGCGGCATCGGCGGGCAGCAGCCCGGCCTGGGGCTTGAGCTCGTTGAGGTATTCGCCGATGGCCAGGGTGTCCCACACGGAGACCTCGCCGTGGGTCAGGCGCGGGACGCGCACCGAGGGGGCCAGCAGCAGGAGCTCGGCGCGGGCGCCAGCATCGTCCTGCTCGACCATTTCCTCCTTGAAGTTGAGCCCGGCGAAGCGGGCCATCAGCCAGCCGCGCAGGGACCAGGACGAGTAATTCTTGCTGCTCAGGGTGAGGGTGACGGCCATGATGGGGTTCTCCGGCAAGGCGTTCGGGGTGGGGCGATGGGCCTGGTGTGCGTGTCGTGACAAGCCTGCGAGCAAGCCACGTGCCTGAAAGGGCGTCTGTGACGGCATGCCTATTGCTAGTATCCGGAACCCAACTGCGGCACTACAAAAACACCATGCTCCCCAACAGCCCTGCCTTGCACTACCAGGCCTATCAGGCCGTGGCCGACATGACCACGCCGATGCGCGGTGCGGCGCGCTTCCTGGCGCCCTGGTTACATCACAGCCTGTTCTGGCTGCCCCACAGCCGCACCCTGCGCAAGGCGGCCGCGGCCTGTGAGGTGCTGGCCCTGTCCGGGCTCACCCATCACCGCCCGCCCTTCAATATCGACACTGTGGACACCCCCGCCGGCACCTGTACGGTGAGCGAGGAGGTGGTCTTCAACACCCCGTTCTGCTCCCTGCTGCGCTTCCGCAAGACACCGACCAGCGGTACCGAGCCCAAGGTGTTGCTGGTGGCGCCGGTGTCCGGGCACTTTGCCACCCTGCTGCGGGGCACCGTCCAGACCCTGCTGCAGGACCACGACGTGTACGTGACCGACTGGCACAACGTGCGCGACATACCGCTGTCCGAGGGGGCCTTCGACCTGGACACCTTCATCGAGCACATCATCCGTTTCGTGGATTGGCTCGGCCCCCACACCCATCTGGTGGCGGTGTGTCAGCCCACCGTGCCGACCCTGGCGGCGGTGGCGGTCATGGCCGAGGACAAGCACCCCCACCAGCCCCGCAGCATGACCCTGATGGCCGGGCCCATCGACTGCCGCATCAACCCCACCGAGGTGAACAACCTGGCCACCGGCAAGCCCATCGAGTGGTTCGAGAGCAAGCTCATCGGCGTGGTGCCCCTGCGTTACAAGGGGGCGCTGCGGCGGGTGTATCCGGGCTTCCTGCAGATTTCGGCCTTCATGAGCATGAACCTGGACCGGCACAAGGAGTCCTTCCGCAAGATGTACGGGCACTACGTGGAAGGCGATACGGTGAAGGCCCACGGCATCAAGGAGTTCTACGACGAATACCTGGCCATGATGGATCTGCCCGCCGAGTTCTACCTGCAGACGGTGCGCAAGGTCTTCCAGGAATACCACCTGCCCCGGGGCGTGCTGGAATACCGCGGCCGCGTGGTGAAGCCCGAGGCGATCCGCCGCACCGCGCTGTTCACGGTGGAGGGCGAACGGGACGACATCTGCTCCATCGGCCAGACCCTGGCCGCCCACGATCTGTGCAGCAAGCTGGCGCCGTATCGCAAGCAGCACCACCTGCAGGCCTCGGTGGGGCACTACGGGGTGTTCAACGGCAAGCGCTGGGAGCGCCAGATCTACCCCCGCATCCGGGATTTCATCCACGCCTTCGACGAGTAGCCGGCTGGCGTAGCGCAAGACAGGGCGGGGCATTCCGCCGGCGTAGGGCTCAACTCCGGCGCGTTTGGGCCGATACGGAGAGGGCGTCTTGCCCACTTCGAGAAAAGTCCATGCTGAAGCACAAGCCCATCGTCCGGCAGGTTGTCCTGCTGTGCACCGTCGGGGTCACCCTGATGGTGGCCATCCTGGTGGCCACCGTGGCCATCATGTCCCGCCAGAACGCAATCGCCCGGGCGGAAGAGTCCCTGTCCCTGCAGGCCGACATGACCATCTCCATGCTGGCCTATGCCAAGGACAGCCTGGAGAAGCGTTCCAGGGATGCCCTCACTCAGTTCATCGAGTCGATGCCCGGCCCGGCCCGGCTGACCGGTGCCGAACTGCCCACCGGCAAGGCGACCCTGCCGGGCGTGGCCATCGGCAATCTGGTGCTGAATGCCAACACCGAGGTGCTGGCCGCCTACAACCGCCTCCATACCGATCGGGAGCCGGCCTTCCTGGTGCGCAAGGGCGACCGCTTCTACCGCGCAGCGACGCTCCTGAAGGACAAGGAGGGCAACCCCCGCCACGGGGAGCTGGTGGACAACAACGGCGACTATCCCTCCATCCTGCTTACCGGCAAGCCCTTCCTGGGCTCCCTGGAGCGTAACGGCAAGATGTTCGTGCTGGCCGCCGAACCGCTGAAGGATGCCTCGGGCAAGGTGGTGGGGGCGGTGACCATGCGGGTGGATGCCGAGTCGAATGTGCGCATCATCAAGGACAAGCTGGGGGCGATGAAGGTCGGCAGAACCGGCTACCCCTACATCATCTCGGTGCCCTCGGGCGACGCCAAGGATGTGCGCTTCATCTACCACCCCAAGTTTGAGGGCAAGACCCTGGCCGAGATGGACCCGGCGGTGCAGCGCATCGTCGGTGAGCTGATCGAGAAGCGCAACGGAACCCTGGTTTACCGCTGGGGTGACGGCGCCGCCGAGGCCGATAAGATGGTGGTGGTGCGGGAACTGCCGGAGCTCCACTGGCTGGTGGCCACCGGGTCGTGGGTGGATGAGTTTGTCGAGGAGTCCAACGCCCTGCGCAACCAGATCGCCCTGCTGGCGATAGGCTGCGGGGCCTTGCTGGTGCTGGCCCTGGCCTTCTTCCTGCGGCAGCGCCTGAGCCCCTTGTCCCATCTGGCGGGCCTGGTGTCGCGCTTTGGCGGCGGCGACCTGTCGGTTCGTGCCGAGGTGGTGCCGGGCAGCCGCAGCGAGATCGATCTGATCGGCCAGAGCATCAACAGCGCGGCTGACTCCATGCGTGTGCTGGCGGGCAGCATCCGCCAGACCAGCGATCACCTGCAGCGCACCGCGGCGGACATGTCGGATTCGTCCCGCAGCCTCGGGGAGGCCACCCGCCAGCAGAGCGCCACGGCGGGGGACATGGCGGACACTACCCGCCAGTTGGGGCTAAGCGTCGAGCAGGTGTCGTCGAATGCGGACAGGGCCCTGGCCCTGACGCGGGAGACTGCTGCCTCGGTGCAGGAAGGGGTGGGGACGGTGCATGACAGCATCGCCCATCTGCGCAGCACCGCCGACACGGTGCGCGATGCGGCCACCCAGGTGGAGGCGCTGGGCGAGCGTTCGACGGAGATCCACCAGGCCGTCAACGCCATTCGTGACATCTCCGAGCAGACCAACCTGCTGGCCCTCAATGCGGCGATCGAGGCGGCCCGGGCGGGGGAGCAGGGCCGTGGCTTTGCCGTGGTGGCCGACGAGGTGCGCAAGCTGGCCGAGCAGTCCTCCAAGTCGGCCGCCCTGATCAACACCACCCTCGGCAGCATCCAGGAGGGCGTCAGCTCGGTCGCCACCTCGGCGCGCCGGGCGGTGGAGCAGGTGGGGCGCAATGTGGAGGTGTCCCGCCGGGTCGAGGCGGCCCTGGAGGCGATCCACGAGCGCGCCGAGCGGACCTCGGCGGCGGTGGCCGACATCGCCGACGCCACCCGGGAACAGACCCAGGCCAGTCAGCTGATCTCCGGCAGTATCGATTCGGTGTCCAGATCGGTGGTGGAGACCAGCCAGGCGGCGGCGACCAACCGTACCCAGGCGGAGGAACTGCTGACCGTGGCCCGGGAGCTGGAGGCGGAAGTGGCCCGCCTGCGCTTGTAAGGCGGGGTCAGCGGGCGGGCTGCGCGGGCTTGCCCAGCAGCCCGTTGGGCAGCTGCTGCAGCGTGCGGGCCCCGCACAGGGCCATGGCGATCTCCAGCTCGTCCCGCAGCAGGCGGATGACGTGGGCGACGCCCAGGGCACCGGCGTTGGCCAGACCAAAGATGTAGGGGCGGCCGATGAGCACCGCGCTGGCGCCCAGGGCCATGGCCTTGAGCACGTCGGTGCCCCGACGGATGCCGCCGTCCACCAGTACCGGCAGGCTGCCATCCACCGCGTCCACCACGGCGGGAAGGGCGTTGGCGGTGGTGGGCAGGGTGTCGAGGGTGCGTCCGCCGTGGTTGGAGACGATCAGGCCACCGACCTGCTGACGTACGGCCTCTCTCGCATCCTCTGGGTGCAGCACCCCCTTCAGGATCACCGGCAGGCGGGTCTGGGCCTGCAGCCAGGCGATGTCGTTCCAGGTGGGGGCGTCGTGGAGCAGGTCGTCGAACAGGCCGCTGCGGCCCGGGGCCAGATCCCGCGCCGGGCGGGGCGGCAGGCCCGCAAGATTCACGGCGCTGATACCCGGCGGCAGGCGGAAGCCGGCGGCGCGCTCCCGGTCCCGGGCTCCGCTGCAGGGCGCGTCCACGGTGAGGACCAGGGCTTCATAGCCGGCGGCTTCGGCGCGTCGGATCAGCTCGATGTTGAAGCCCCGGTCGTGCTGCAGGTAGAGCTGGAACCACAAGGGGCCCCGGTCGGGGTCGCTGCGGATGGCGTCGGCGACAGCTTCAAGGGGCGTGCTGGCCTGGGTGCTGAGCACCAGCCCGGCTTCCTGGGCCGACGCAGCCACGGCGCTGCCCAGCTCGCCGTCGGGATGGGCCATGCGCTGATAGGCCACCGGCGCGAGCAGGATGGGGTGGGCCAGGCTGCGCCCCAGCAGGCTGACCCGGGTGTGCCCGCCGGCCACCGGGCGCAGGATGCGGGGATGGAGCGCCAGGGCCTCCCAGGCGGCGGGGTTGGCGCGCAGGGTGTGCTCGTCGGCCGCGCCGCCGGCAAAGTAGGCCCAGGCATTGGCGTCGAGGACGTGGCGGGCGTGGGCCTCATGGGCGGGGAGGGAGATCACGCCCTCGGGCAGTGTGTTGCGGGTGCTCATGACTCAGGTGTCGGCCCACATGCGCAGCAGGTTGTGATAGGTGCCGGTGAGGGATACGGCTTCGTCGGTCTCGCCGTCCTTCTCGCGCAGACGCATGATGGCCATGTCCAGGTCAAAGAGCAGGCGGCGTTGCTCGTCGCTGCGCACCATGCTTTCGATCCAGAAGAAACAGGCGAGGCGGTGACCGCGGGTGACCGCGGTGACTTCGTGGATGCTGGTGCCGGGGTAGAGCACGGCGTGGCCGGCGGGCAGCTTGACGCCGCGGGCGCCGTAGGTGTCCTGTACCAGCAGCTCGCCGCCGTCGTATTCGTCGGGGTCGGCCAGGAAAACGGTGCACGATACGTCGGTGCGCACCCGCTCGCCGGTGTCGGCACGGAAGCGGATGGCGTTGTCCACGTGGCCACCGTAGTAGGGCGTGTCGCCGCCGTAGCGATTCACCCGGGGGGTGAAGATCTTCTTGGGCAGGGCGGCGGTGAGGAAGAGGGGGTGCCGGTCGATGGCGCGCAGCACCAGCTGACGGATCAGGGTGGCGGCGGCGCAGTCGTGGGGCAGTTGCTGGTTGTTCTTGACGGTGGCGGCCTGGGGGCCGGCGCTGTCACGGCCATCCGCCCAGGGGGCGTCGGCGAGGGCCTGACGGGCCTGGCGGACTTCGTCGGCGGTGAGGAGTTCGGGGATCTGGAGGAGCATGGCTGAAGGGTGTGAAGAGTAGGGCGTGCCGGGTTTGATGAGAATGCGTGTCATTACAAACCTATTTGCCCGGAGCGACCTTGCGCTTGATCAAGGTCGCTCCGGGCCCTGCCCTTTACCGGATCAGAACTTCAGCGTGCCGGTCACGTAGATCGTCCGGCCAAAGCCGGGGATGTAGTGACCGTTGGCGTACAGCGAGTCGGCGTAGAACTTGTTGGTCAGGTTGATGAGGTTGGCCTTGACGGTCAGGCGCTCCTGCAGGACTTCGTACTCGGCCATGGCGTCGTAGGTCACATAGCCGTCGGAGTAGAGGCCTGCCGGGTTGCGGTTGGGCGTCATGCGGGTGCGGCCGTTGGCGCCGGCACCGACACGCAGCTTCTCGGTGACCTGGTAGGTGCTCCACAGGGTGCCCTGGTGCTTGGGGATCAGCGACGGACGTGCGCCCACGCCTTCGGCACCTTCCGCACCCTTGTCGATCTCGGCATCCCAGATCCAGGTGTAGGAACCGTAGAGCTCCCAGCGCGGAGTGATCTTGCCGATCACGTCGGTCTCGAAGCCGGTGGCGTGGCGCTTGCCGGAGAGCACGGCGATGTTGAGCAGCGGGTCGGTGTTGCGCTCGTTGAGCTTGACCCCGCGGAACAGGGCAAAGCGGCTGCTCATGCGGCGATCTTCGGAGTCGATCTTGGCACCCAGCTCGAGGTTCATGCTCTTCTCGGGCGGGGTGTTCACGTTCTGGGCGCTGTAGGAGTAAGTGTCGCCCGAGGTGTTGAACGAGGTGCCGTAGGACAGGTGGAAGGAGTGTCGGTCGGAGGGCTGGAAGAGCACACCGACGCGGTTGCTCATCTTGTAGATTGACTGCTGGTAGTTGGTGATGGCGTTGGTGGTCAGGTTGAAGGTGTCGTACTGGGCCGACATGGCGTCGTAGCGCAGGCCGGCGAGCAGCTTCCAGTAGGGCGCGACCTGGATCAGATCCTGGGCGTATACGCCAGCAGCCATGCTCTCGAACTCGCTGGTCTTGCTGATGGTACGGGCGTCTTCGTCAACCCAGCCGGTGCCGCCGCCACCGATGGTGGTGGTGGGCTTGTTGGGGACGGCGACACCGCCCTGGGCGGCGGAGCGGGCGCCGCGGACGATCTTTTTCTCCCAGGCAAAGTCGACACCGGTGAGCACTTGGTGCTTGAGGCCGAAGGCTTCGAACTTGGTGGACAGGTCGCTCTGGGCGAAAAGGTTCTCCATGCTCTGGATCTTGTTCTGGGTGCCCCGGTTCAGCACGGTATCGTTGCTGAAGTTCTCGCGGGTGGCCAGGATGCCGCCAGGCTGCAGCGCGGCGCCGGCGATACGCACGGTGCTGGCGCGCTGGTCGCGGTTGAAGTCACCCTTGCGCACCTTGGTGACCAACTCGGTGTCGCTGGAGAAGCGGTGGGTATGGGCGAAGGTGGCGTAGCCGGCGGAGCCGTGGTTGTAGTCGCTCTTGGCGCCGTAGTAGCTCTTGGGGTCGACCGGGATGGTGGTCAGGGATGCGTCGGTCGCGCTCTTGCGGATGTAGGGCAGGCCGTAGTTGATGCCGTTGTTGTTCTCCAGGTAGAAAAAGCCCACCTCGAACTCGTCACGGCTGCCGATGCCCCAGCGGTAGTCGGCGGCAAAGCCGTACTTGTCGAGGCTGGTGCCCGCGCCATTGTTGTCGGCCAGGGTGCGCATGGCGTTGATGCGCAGGGCCGAGTCTTCACCGGTCCTGACGTTGATGTCGGCCACCACGCGGCGGTACTGGTGGCTGCCCAGGGTCAGGTCCACCTGGGTTTCGTCGAGCAGGCGGGCCTGCTTGTTGACCTGGTTGACCGCGCCGCCGGTGGAGCCACGGCCAAAGAGCATGGAGGCGGAGCCACGCAGCACCTCGATGCGGTCGAAATTGAAGGTGTCGCGGTCGTAGAAGGCCGGATCACGCATGCCGTCGATGAACAGATCGCCGGTGGTGTTGAGGGGGAAGCCGCGCAGGCGGATGTCTTCCTCGCCGCCTTCGGCTGCCAGGAAGGTGATGCCCGAGGTCATCTTGAGGGCTTCCTTGACGGTGTCGATCTTGCGATCGTCCATCAGCTTCTCGGTGACCACGGTGACGGACTGGGGAATGTCGCGGAGTTCCTGCTTGCCCTTGCCGATGCGGGTGGTGGTGGTGCGCAGGGTGTTCTTGCCTTCCTGCTCACGTTCGGCGTCGGCCTTGACGACCACCGGCTTGAGGGTCTTCTCCTCGCCCTGGGCGGGCGTCTGGGCGAAGGCGCCCATGGAGGCGGCAAACATCATGGCACCCAGGGGCAGCACGATCTTTTCGGGTGCCGGTGCAGCAACGGAGGTGTCGGGGGTTCGGTGACGGTCCGCAGCGCGGCGGGATTTCTTGTGAGCCATGGCAAAGCCTCTCGTGATGGATTGGTGAAGTTTCACGACCTGAGGCTGGCTGGCTTGGCTAGCTGATGGCTGGCTTGCCCGTAGGATCTTGTTTCAATTGTAATGTTAATGAGAATGATTGGCAATAATGTGCTGCGGCGCGACAGGAAATGCAAAGGCCGGGAACTCCCCGGCCTTTACGGTATTGCGGTGCGCCTTGCGCCGGCTTAGCGGAAGCCGGCCCGGTCGTAGATCTTCTGGGCTTCGACCACGGTGTCGGCGAGCTTGCCCACCGGCAGGGTGTCGGTCTTGAAGTTCTTGCCCATGGCGTCGAGGCCGCGGTTGGAGACCTTCACGCCGGCCACCACCGGCCACTCGTTGTTGCCGTTGGCGAAGTAGTCCTGGGCTTCGGGGGAGGCCAGATATTCCAGGAACTTGACCGCGGCTTCCTTGTGGGGGGCGGTCTTCAGCATGCCGCCACCGGAGATGTTGATGTGGGCGCCAAAGCTGGACTGGTTGGGCCACACCACGCCGATGCGCTCCACGGCCTTCTGGTCTTCGGGCTTGGTGGACTTGAACATGCGGGCCAGGTAATAGGAATTGACCAGGGCCACGCCGCATTCGCCGGCACCGACGGCCTTGATCTGGTCGGTATCGCCGCCCTTGGGGGCGCGGGCGAAGTTGGCCACCAGGCCACGGGCCCATTCCTCGGTCTTGGCGGCGCCGATGTGCTGGATCAGCGCGGAACCCAGGGACAGGTTGTAGGGGTGGTTGCCGGAGCGGGTGCACACCTTGCCCTTCAGCTCGGGTTTGGCCAGGTCTTCGTAGTTGCGTACCTGGTCGGCCTTTACGTCGAGCTTGTTATAGACGATGACCCGGGCGCGGGTGGAGAAGGCGAACCAGCGATTGGTGTGCAGGTGCGCCGGAATGGCGGCCTTGAGCGCCGGGGAATCGACGTCGGCGAAGATACCGTACTGGTCGGCGGCGGCCAGACGGGCGGCATCCACGGTGATGAAGACGTCGGCCGGGCTGTTCTTGCCCTCGTTGCGGATGCGCTCCAGCAGCTCTTCTTCCTTGCCTTCGATGCGGTTGATCTTGATGCCGGTACGGGCCGTGAAGTTGGTGTAGAGCGCCTCGTCCGTCTGGTAATGGCGGGCGGTGTAGAGGTTCAGCTCGGTATCGGCGGCAAGCGCCGTATTGCCCAGGGTGACGCTGGCAGCCAGCAGGGTGGCGAGGGTTTTCAGCTTGGTCATGGTGGGGTCGATGCTGGAAAGGTAGGAAACCTGATCGATGTTATCGAGACTTGTTGCTGTTTGCAAATGCAAGTCATTCGCAAATTACCGCAGGCAGCCCGTGCTTTGTACGGGCTTTGGCGCATTGGCTGTCGCCGGCCTCCACCTCGCGGCAGGGGGAGGGGCGCTGTTCGTAGATGCGGCATTGGGTTGCGTCGCCGACCTGGCCGGCGAGGGCGATGCAGTGGGGCTGCGCCTGGTTGGTGCCGGCCATGCAGCTGAACCAGGCATTGACCTGCTCGGTAAGTTGTTCAGGCAGGCCGCGGGCCTCGCCCTCCGACCAGTAGAAGGACACCCGGAAGCTGGCGCAGCAGGCGCCGCAGTCCAGGCAGGGGTTGGGGGCGGCGTGGCGCATGAAACAGGCAGTGCGATGTGTGATGGGAGGTGGATTCTGGCATGCCATCACGGGTGATGGACGGGCGGTTGCGTCCCGCCGTTTTGGGGCGCCGGTCAACTCACGGCATTGAAATGATAATTGTTATCATTTAAAGTGGCGGCTTTCGTTGAGCGGTCGTGGTGCCATCCGGCCCGTACATCCTCAGCTTTCCGCACAAGCCAGCCGCCGCCAGCCAGTGTTTCATCCATTCAAGGAGAACAGAAAACATGGCGCTGCGAATGACTCCGGTCGCGCTGGCAGTGAGTACGATCGTGTGTCCGGCATTGGTGCTGGCTCAGGGGGCTGGAGGTGGAGAGGGGGAGGCCACCCTGTCGGCGGTCAAGGTGTCGGTGGATGCGGAGCGTGTGTCCGATCTGCCCGCGCCCCATGCGGGTCGTCAGGTGGCGCGTGGGGCCCGGCTTGGCGCCCTGGGTAACCAGGACGTGATGGAGGTGCCCTTCAACATCACCAGCTACACCGCCGAGTTGATCGCCGATCAGCAGGCGCGCAACGTGGCCGATGTGATGGCCAATGATCCGTCCGTGCGCTTTACCACCTCGAACGGCCACGCCTACGAGAACTACCGTATCCGCGGCTTCGACGTGAGCGCCTCGGAGCTTGCCCTCAACGGCATGTTCGGGCTGGCGCCCACCGGCCATGCGCCCCTGGAGGCGGTGGAGCGGGTCGAGGTGCTGAAGGGGCCGGGTGCACTGTTCAGCGGCATGGCGCCGGGTGGCGGTGTGGGCGGGGTGATCAACCTGGTGCCCAAGCGCGCTGGTGACGAAGCCCTGAACCGTGTGTCGGTGGGCTATCAGTCCAAGAGCCAGTTTGGAACCACTCTGGATGTGGGGCGCCGGTTTGGCGAGGGCAAGGAGGCGGGCCTGCGCATCAACGGAGCGTTCAATGACGGCGACACGGATCTGGATGGTCAGTCCAAGAAGCGCGAGTTCGTGTCGGCAGCGGCGGATTACCGGGGCAAGGCCCTCAAGGCGTCCGTGGATGCCTACTACAGCAAGGAATCCTTCTCGGGCGGGACGCCGGCCATGTACTGGTTTCAGGCGACGACGCCGGTCCCCGACGCCCGCAGCCCCCGCACCAATCTCTTCCCCGGTGCCAGCGGCACCCTGGAGAGCAAGGCCGTAGTGGCGCGGGCGGAGTATGAGTTCAATCGTTTCCTGACGGCCTTTGCCGGCCTGGGGGTGATGGATTTCGAGTCGGTCGGCTTCATCAACGGCACCCATGCACGCAACATCGCCGCCAACGGCAACTTCACCGCGACAACCAACGGTACCCGCGCCTACACCGACAGTGTCTCGTCCGAGCTCGGACTGAGGTCCCAGTTCGCGACGGCCGGGGTCGGGCATGAGCTCGTCCTGCATCTGACCAATCTGGAGCAGGAGAGCGGTTCGGCCACCAATTCGGCGGCGGGGGTCACGTCGAACATCGACTCGCCCTTGACGACCCTGGTCATGCCCCGGGCGCCGACCCGGGCGCCGAAAACCAGTGACACGACCCTGTCCAGCCTTGCGCTGGTGGATACCGTGTCCTTCCTCGATGATCGGGTCCGCCTGACCCTCGGCCTGCGCAATCAGAACGTCAAGACCCTCAACTACAGCGCGACCAGCGGCGCGGTGACCGCCAGGTACGACAAGAGCGTCGTCACCCCGGCGCTGGCGCTGGTGGTGAAGCCCTGGGGGCCGTCGATCTCCCTGTATGCCAACTATGTGCAGGGGCTGAGCCGCGGTGACACCGTGTCGGACACCCTGGCGACCAACCGGAACTTCGTCTTCGCCCCTTACAAGACCGAGCAGAAGGAGCTGGGCGGCAAGTGGAGCGCCGGGGGCTTTTCGAACACCGTGAGCTTGTTCGAGATCACCAAGCCGACCATGGTGGCCATCGGCAGCAGCGCCAATCCCACCTACACCGACGAGGGCGAGAAGCGCGTGCGTGGGGTGGAATGGAACACCTTCGGCGAACTCACCCGCTCGGTCCGCCTGCTGGGCGGGCTGGCCTACACGAAGGGTGAGCAGACGCGCACGGCCTACGACCGCTACAACGGCAACGAAGCCATCGGTGCCCCCCGCTGGCAGGGCAATCTGGGCAGCGAGTGGGATACGCCCTGGCTTTCCGGCCTGACCCTCAGTGGGCGTGTCACCACCACCAGCAGCCAGTACCTGGACGCCGCCAATCAGCAGCAGATTCCCAGCTGGACGACGGTGGACGTGGGTGCCCGCTACGTGACCCGGATGGAGCAACGCCGGGTGGTGCTGCGCCTCAACATCAACAACCTCTTCGACAAGCACTACTGGTCGGGCAGCTTCAGCGACAGCTTCTCCATGGCGACCCTGGGCGCGCCGCGCACCGTGTCGGCCTCGGCGACCTTCGACCTGTGATGAGGCGGATTCGACGCCTCGTGATGGGTGTGTCGGCCGGTGTCCTGCTGGGGGCCGCAGGGCTCCCGGCGACGGCGGCCGACGCAGTGGCAGATAGGGAGGCCGAGTGGTCCGGCGTGGTGCTGCCGGCTGCCCGCCAGACGGACATCAAGGCTCGGCAGACCGGGCATGCGTACCGGATCTTCGTGTCCGTGCCCGCGTCACCGCCGCCCCCGGCGGGCCATCCCGTGCTCTATGTGCTGGACGCCAACGCGGCCTTTCCGGTTGCCGCCTTCCTGGCCCGCAGCGCAGCCGCCCGCCGGGAGGTGACCGGCCATGTGCCGCCCCTGGTGGTCGGGATCGGCTACCCGGGCGATGCGGACTTCGACACCGCTGCCCGCCGGCGCGACTACACCCCCGGCGGTGCTGCCGCAGGGGCTGACGATGGCGGCGGCGGAGCGGATCTCTTCCTCGACTTCATCGAGGGGGAGCTGAAGCCCTTGATCGAGGCGCGCCACCCCGTGGACCGGACCCGCCAGGCGCTCTTCGGGCACTCCTTCGGCGGTCTGCTGGTGGCCCATGCGCTGCTCACCCGGCCGGACAGTTTCTCCACCTTCATCGCCTCCAGTCCGTCGATCTGGTGGCGTGAGCACTGGGTCGTGAAAGGGCAGTCTGCCCGCCAGGCGCGAGGCGGCCCGCCCCGGGTGCAGATCAGCGTCGGCGCCCTGGAGGACGACCCCCCGAAGGGCAATTACCCCCCCGACCTGCTGGCCCTCATCAAGAGCCGAAGCATGATTCCGGAAGCCCGGGCCCTCGCCCGTCAGCTGCAGGCGCAGCCCGGCGGGCAGGGCAGGGTGGTCTATCACGAGCTGGCCGGCGAGGACCACGGCCCCGTCTGGCTGCCCGCGATGAGCCGGGGCGTTCAGTTCTTCCTGGAGCAGCCCTGGCCTGGCACGCCCCCTTCTACACCTGACTGATTCCGACGCATGAACCTCCTCATCCTCACCGGGCTCCTTGCCGGCATTGCGGGCTGCGCCTGCCTCTATCTGGCCTCGCCCAATCAGCGCTGGCGGGTCACTGCCCTGCCGGTCATGCCGGCGCGCGTTGCGGGGGTGGCCTTGATCGTCCTGGCCTGGCTGGGCCTTGCCGGTGCGATGCAGCGGCTGACAGCCAGCTTTGTGCTGATCACCCTCCTGATGCTCGTCCTCGCGGTGCTGCCCTATGTCGGGGCCCTGCGCGGCATGGGGCGGGAGCGCTGACATGGCCGGTTCCTCCCATCCGCCGATTCAGCGAGACTGGCTTTCCAAGACCCTCGCCGGCCTCGTGCTCGGGGCGGTCCTGGCGTTTGCCCTGAGCGGCCTCTTCTCCCGGCTCAATGCCGGCATGCCCCTGTCCGTCCGGGGGCAGCTCGCCATGTGGATGGTGCCGCCGATCTGGCTGGGGGTGCTCAGCGGGGTCTATTTCTTCTCCAGCGGGCTGCGGGCCTGGCTGTGGCTCGGCATGGCCGCGGCCGGGCTGGCCGGCGCCTTCTACCTGCTCTGATCCTTGGGGCCTGAATCATGAGAACCGAGTTCGTCCGTATCTACAAAGCGGTCCATACCTGGACCGGCATCATTGCCGGCATGGCCTTGTTCATCGCCTTCTACGCCGGTGCGTTGACGGTCTTCAAGGAACCCCTTGCCCGCTGGGCGGCCCCGCCGGCGGCCATGCCGGCCGTGGCCCTGGAGGACACGCCGCAACTCATCGCGCGGGTCCTGGCGGCAGACCCTATGGCGGCCAGGGACTTCACCATCCATCTGACGGACACCGAGCAGGTGCCCGGGCGCATGGGCTGGCAGGTGCGTGATCCGGATGCGGATGAGCATGACGAGACCTCGGTCCGTCATTACGCGGCGACCCTCGATGCCGATGGGCAGGCGCGCATCGAGTCTGTCCATCCCTCCCAACTGGCGTCCTTCATCGACGTGCTTCACCGGGTGGTGGGCCTGCCGGTGGACAGCGACCCGAATCGCTGGGTGATGGGGATTATTGCCGTGCTGTATGCCCTGGCCCTTGTCTCGGGTGTCGTGGTGCTGCTGCCGTCCCTGGTCAAGGATTTCTTTGCCCTGCGGGTGGGCAGGAACCTGAAGCGGATGTGGCTGGATGCCCACAACGTGGTGGGTATCGTCAGCCTGCCCTTTCACCTGGTCATGGCGTTGACGGCGGTGGTGTTTGCCTACCACGACGGCATTTACGTGGTGCAGGACAGCGTGATCCACGACGGAAAATGGGGCACTGCCTTTCAGCGGCCGCCGCCGTCTACGGCTGCGCCCACGCGGGACCCGGCGGCCATGTTGCCGCCCCTCGAACTGGTGGCTCGGGCGAAAGCCTTTGCGCCGGGCTTCGAGCCGACCCTGCTGCAGTACCAGCAGGTGACGGGGCCGCGGGCGGTGGTGCGGGTGTGGGGCAAGGATGCGGCGGCCGTTTCGCCCCGGGCACGGGGCGGTTTTGCGGCGCTCGACCCGTACTCGGGCAAGGTGATCGGCAACGATTTTCTGCCCGGCCGGCAGAGCACGCCCAATCTTTTCATCAGCAGCTTCTTTGCGCTGCACATGGCCGCGTTTGGCGGAACACCGGTGCAGTGGATGTACTTTGTGCTGGGGCTGGCCGGCGCCTGGCTCTTTTACAGCGGCAATCTGCTGTGGGTCGAAAGCCGACGCCGCAAACAGCCGCGGAGTGGTGGGGGCGTGCCGGCGCAAAGGCGGGACGTGCGCCTGCTGGCTGCCGCCACTGTCGGTGTTTGCCTCGGCTGTGTCTGCGGCATCTCGGTGAGCATCGTCGGGTCCAAGTGGGCTTACGGGCTTGTCGGCGATGCCGATGCCTGGCTGCGGCCCCTTTATTACAGCTGCTTCTTCGGGTGTATCGCGTGGGCCTTCATGCGCGGCGCGGCGCGGGCCGGGGTGAGTCTGCTGTGGCTGGCGGCGGCGTCCACCCTGGCGATTCCGCTCACGTCCTGCGTTGCCGTGCTCATGCCGGGCCTGAACATGTGGGCCCACACCTCCCCGTCCAGCCTCGGGGTGGATATGACGGCCTGTGTGGGCGCGCTGGCTTTCGGCTGGATGGCGAAGGCGGCTGCCCGCCGTGCCCGGCACGGAGCACCGGACAGCGTGTGGTCAGGGAAGCAGGAGGGTGGGCTTGGGGAAGGGGCGCCGGGAGCGGGCGTGCAGGCGAAGTAAGGGGCCGGAATGGCGCCTCAGGCGGCATCCTCACAGCTCTCGTCCTTCACGGCCTGGAGGTAGCGGGCGAGCATGCCGGTGCTGTCGAAGGTGTCGGCCAGTGGGGTCGCCTCGGCGATACGGTCCAGGCGGAAGCTGCGGAAATCGCCCCGCAGCTCGCACCAGGCCCCGAGGGTCCAGGTTTCGCCCCAGAACACCAGCCCCAGGAGCTGGATGATCCGCTCGCTGCGGGCACCATCGGCCCAGCTGCGCACCATGCGGCTGCCCAGGGACAGGGCCACCAGCTCTTCCGGGTCGAACATCAGCGGGGTCAGGCGGTAGCCCGGGCGCAGCAGGTAGCCCACCCCGGCCTCGCCATTCGTGGTCATCTACCTCGACGGCGGTGACGATCTGTCTATCCCCCTGGCCCGGGCCCAAGCTGCCGGCGGCAAGGTGCTGATGCCGCCGACCCGGCTGTCGCCCGAGATCGGAAGCATCGCCATGCTTGCCGACAGCGAGGGCAACCGCATTGGCCTGCACGCCCCGGCGCGTTGATCAAAGGTTTGGGGAGAAGGGTGGGGTGGCTTGCTCCTGCCATCGCGCCCGGTGCTCCGCGGCACTAGCCGTGTCTGAGGCAGAAGTGCGGGGCGGCCGTGCCGCCGTTCGGGCAGGCGCCACCCGCGTCGAACAGGCTCACGGCGGCCATGAAGCTGGCAAAGCTGGCAGTGCGGAGGGCCCGATACGGAACCCCATGGCGTTCGCAGGCGCGCTTGAGCAGCGTGACGGCGTTGTGGGCTACGCAGTCCACAGGAAAGACGACCAGGTCGGCCCCCGCCATGGCGCTGGGCAGCAGGCTGCGCCTGTCCTCCACGCCGCCATCGTGGATGATCAGCTCTCCACCCGACGATTTGACATAGCTGGCGATGGTCTGGGTGGAATGGGGACGCCCGCCCACATAGACAATCCGCTTGCCTTCCAGCCTGACTTTGGGGGCCGGCGTGGTGCCGGGGTGCTCCAGGGGAGAGGACAGGTGCCTGTCGAGGGCATTCAACTCGACCCGCATGTCGTCGGCTCGCGTCTTCCATTCCTGAAGGGAGACCGTCAGTGAGTGGATCCGGGCCTCGGCATCGCCCAGTGCGCTCTCCAGGCGGTGGGTCTGGGCGTGATGGTGGGCGATGCTCTGGTCCCTGGCATGGAGGGCGCTGTCGAGGGCGCGGATCTGTTCTTCCAGGGCCAGGCTGCGCTTGTCCAGCGGGATTTCCGTTCGTGCCCTGGCCTGACGCTGCAGGGCCTCCCGCTCCATGGCCAGCGCCTGGAGCCGGCCCTGCTGCCGCTCGATCTTGTCTTGCAGCCGGGTGTTTTCTTCTTCCAGGGCCTGCAGGCGGTGGATGTCGGCGCGATTGGCGGCGCCCACCAGGTGGGAGAGCATGTGCACCTCGCCAAAGGCGAGCTGGCGCAGATATTCGGTTGCGGCGGGGTGGGTCATCAGGGCCCAGTAGGCACCCGGCACGTCACCGGCCTTGAGACATTCCGACCAGGCTGCCTTGAGCTCGTCAGCCGACTTGTAGCGGTTGAAGCGTTTGATCTCCGGAGCGTAGCGGGTGTCCAGCAGCTTCTGGAGCGCTTTCGATCCGGCCTGGGATTCGCTGGAGAGGCGGACGGCCATGTGGTGGATCTCGAGATCGCTGGCCTTGCGGTCGACGTCGGTGAAGCGGGGTACCAGTTTGCGCAGTTCGCCGGTGCCCAGGCAGGTGCCGATCAGCGAACAGTGAAAGTGGCCGTCGAGCTCCATCAGTCTTGCCCGTCGAGGCGTCGGCCGGCCTTCGGGCAGCGCAGCCGGTTGTCCGAAGGCGCTGTTGATCCAGTCTGGGGTGGTCGTGCCGCTGTCCGTGACGAACAGGGGGGATCTGTCGGGCAGATGCATGATGGGCCTCACGCAGCGTGTTTCAGGAGCGCCGGGTGGGGGGCAATTCCCGGGGCAGGTGACGGGTGGACGGAGGGCATCGGCTGACGCTCCTTGGTGCAGGTGGATGCCTGCCGGGTATGTCGATATGTAGTCGACTATACAGCGATTTGCCGGGCAGTTGAAACCGGTCTGACGGGTTTCCCCGGGGAGAGATCCGTCGCGCCGCGTGGCCTTACATCAGCACGAAATCCACCGGCTCCAGGGGCGCGGGCAGCGGGCTCAGCCCCCGCGCCTCAGCCAGGTCGATCTCGATGTTGCGGGTCATCGCGTCCAGGGGCAGGTCGTTCTGGGCCGTGCCGAAGGGTTCTTCCAGCTCGTCGCCAAGGGCATCCAGGCCGAAGAAGGTGTAGGCCACCAGGGCGGTGAGCAGGGGGGTGGCGTAGCCCAGGGAGTGCACCACGCCGAAGGGCAGCAGCACGCAGAAGAGGTGGGCGGTGCGGTGCAGCAGCAGGGTGTAGGCGAAGGGCAGGGCGGTGTGGCGGATCCGCTCGCAGGCGCCCTGGATGGCGGTGAGCTGGTTGATGTGCTCGGCCAGGCCCATGTAGGTGATCGAGTCGAGGCGGCCGGGCCGGCGGGCGTCGAGCAGCAGGTCGGTGATGCGGCGCAGCAGGTGGTCGGGCGGATTGCGGGCGGTGGCCAGTGCGGCGAGTTCGCTGGCGCTCAGTTCGCCTGCCACGGCGTCGGCGACGGGGCGGTCGCGCAGGCGGGCGGTGAGGGCCTTGATGAAGGCGGTGGCGAGGCGCAGCAGCTCGCGGCGCTGGTGGCGGCCGTCGGCATCACAGTCGAGGATCTGGCTGTCGCGGGCCAGGCTGCGCATCACCACCAGCAGGTTGCCGTAGTGCTTGCGGGCTTCCCACCAGCGGTCATAGCAGGCGTTGTTGCGAAAGCCGAGGAACAGCGACAGGGAAATGCCCAGGAAGGTGAAGGGGCCGCTGGCGAAGTCGGGAAAGCGCGGGCCGGTGAAGGTGGCGACGACCGTGACCAGGGTGGCGACCACGGTGACGAACAGCACCTGGGGGAAGATCAGGGGAATGATGGAGCCCTTCCAGATGAAGAAGAGCTGACGCATGGTGGGGCGGGGGCGAACGATCATGGGCAGTGGGGGCTGGATGAATGGACGACGGCTCCGCAGGGCGGGGCCAATTAGCGTTCCTGCGGGCGGTTCTTCAGCGCAAGGGGTGCAGGGGGCGGCTGCCGGCGGGGCTGGTGGGGTTCATGGCGCGTTCTTGTGGGAGATGGACCCGGCCTGGCTTCGTGGGCGTGAGGCAGCTACTTTAGCTTAGTGCGAAATGCTGCACTGCACAAATCGCCTGATTCAATGCCGGGATAAGCCCGGCTTTTGCCGCGTCTGCCGGAGCGCTGTGGTGGGGTGGTGTTCTTCCGGGTAGGTGGGTTTCGTTAAATTTGTCACGCTCGCGGCAGGGAGCCGACCCGTGTCCAGGTAGCGTGCCGTCATCATGACGACAGATTGCCCACCGCGGCGGCTGCGCGCTTCCGGGTGGGCCCGTGTTGTCCGATGACCTTTCCAGGAGACGTCCCCCCCATGAATGCCCGTGCTGTTTCCCGAGTCCTTGCTCCCATCATCCTGACCCTGGCGTCCGGTTTTGCCGGCGCGGCCTGTGTGCCGGTGCTGGGCACCGTCCGCCTGCTGCCCGATGCGGCCTGCCAGATCAACACCCTGGGCAGCCAGGTGCCGGCCTACCAGAACCAGTGCTTCAGCGTGGCCCTCAATCTGGTCGGCTTTCCGGCAGCCACAGGCTATGCGGGCGTGACGGCCGAGCCGCTGGTGGGCCTGGCCGGGCCCACGGCGACGCCGGCAGCCGTGGTCGATGCAGCCACCTCGCTGCCGCGGCAGAGCATCCAGACCGCCCGCAGCGTTGTTTACATCGGTTCGGGCAAGCAGCGCACGGCGCTCTACAGCAATGATGTGATCGTGGCCCAGGTGAAGCTGGCTGCCGATGGTTCCATGAGCACTGGCGCCGTGACCGAGCAGATCCTGATCTCCGGCTCGGACGGCAAGGGCGCTTACGCCAATGTCACCGGCAACCTTGTCGTGCTGGGCAGCAGCATCGGCACGGCAGCCTCGGTCACCGGCAAGCTGTGCCTGCCCTGACGGGGCGCCGCACAAGGGCCTGACCGGGGCCCGGGGATGAACGCCGTCCCCATCCGGTGGTGTCGGCAGGGGCAGCTTCGGCTGCCCTTTGTCTTGGTGCTTGTTCAGCGATTGTCGAGGCGGCTGTAGTCGAGGATGGCCGCCTGGCGGGGATCGGTGTTCTGCCAGTAGTCGTGGATGGCGTCGCTGATGCGCCAGAAGCGCGCGTCGGTGCGACGGATGGCGAAGCGCTGGTAGAGGCGCTGCACATCGTCGTCGTCGGCCAGGTTGCGCACCGTTCGCACAAAGCGCGGCAGCTCGTCGGCGTCCAGGTGGAAGATGGCGTTCGGGTAGGCCCCGACGAAGCCGTCGAGGACGATCAGGCTGTCTTCATCGGGCAGGCGCCGGGCGGCTTCGTCGAACAGGCTGGCCACGTTGCTGTGGGCGCTGTTGCGCAGCAGGGACAGGACGCGGACATGCCCCTTGCCGTTATGCACCACCAGCAGGCTGTGCTCGGGCATCCTTGAGGCGCTGCGGCCGGTGATGCTGTTGAGGCTGCGCAGCTGAGCCACCTGCTCGGCCTTCAGCCCGTTGGGGGCGAGGTCGAGGCTGGCGGGGCGCACCGGACGCAGGTGGCGGTGCACATTGCCGTAAAGCTCGCCCAGGGTATCCGCGGTGCGGTAACGCATGCCGCTTTCACCGGGAAAGTAGCTGCGGGCGTCGGCAAACTGGCGGATCCGCGGATCAGGCCGGCCCCGGTACCAGTGGTCGAGCACCCGCTGGCGATGCTTGAGGGGCAGCATGGTGAGGAAGTTCTCCTCACCTTCCATGCGCAGAAAATCCATGTACAGGCGGGTGGCGAGCTGGTGCCCGGTGTTGCCATACACGTCGAAGCCGGCCACCAGCAGGTAGTGCATGCGTTCGAACAGAGGGTAGCCCATCAACAGCACCGTCTGGGGCTGCTCGCCGGCCAGGCCGCGGATCACCGAGGCGCTGTCGAAATGACGGAACACCGTAAGGCCGGCATTGGGGTTGCGCCCGTCGCCGTTCCACAGATCGGTGACCTGCGGCTTGAGGCGCGGAAAACTGGCCATGTAGCTGCTCTTGGTTTCCAGGTAGCGCCGCTCGGCCCGGGCGTATTTGTTCCAGGCCAGGATGCCGGTGCTGCTGTCGTCCTCGGCGGGCATGCGCAGGTTGGGGCGGGTGGCGTCGAGCAGGCCCTGGGTGTCGCGGGCCACCTCGCTCTCCGGCGAGTAGAAGAGCACCCAGAAGTGATCGTTGATCACGTTGAGCGCCACCTGGCCGCGGCACACCGGCCCCTTCATGAAGCCCATCACGGTAAAACTGGCATCGTCGAGCATGAAGCGGTAGCGGGCATCCACCGGCAGCGCCCTGAAGGTGACGAAGGGGTTGGAGGCGGTTTTCGGGTCGTAGCCGGGCAGGCGGTTCACGGCGATGGGAGCGTCGAAAAACCACTTCTTCAAGCGGCTGCGGCGGGCCTCGTCGAGGGCCAGGGGCATGTGGGTCTTGGCCACCAGGGTCTCGTCGCTGGGGCGCAGGCGGTAATACACCCGGGCCACGCCGGGGTCGTCATAAGGGCGGCGGGTGGCGACGACGTCGATGGGCTGGCCAGGGGCGCTGCGGCTGCGCACCAGCTCGAAGCGGTACTCGGGCTGCTCGTCGATGTAGAGCTGGCCGATGTACCAGTGTTCGTAGATGTAGCGGGCTGCCAGCTGGTCGCGCAGGCTGTCGCCGTTGAGCAGTGCCTCCCATTCTTCCACCCGCGCCTGCACCCGGGCCGGCAGCGGTGCCCGGGGGCTGAAGGGGGCGCCAGCTTCGATCCAGCGGCTCAGGGTGTCGTGTTCCGCCGGGCTCAGGGCGGGCAGGCCGAAGGGCATGCCCCATTCCGGATGCTCCTTCTCGAAATCGGCCATGCCCTCGATGCGGGTGCAGGATTGCGGCCGGTCGAGGGCGAAGTTGAAGCGGTCGGCGGGCTGGGGGCCGCTGTCGGGCCCCGGGTTGCGCTGCTTGAGGGCCAGGATGCGGTACAGCACGCTGGCGTCCCGGTTGGCCTGAGGGGTGGCAGCCCGTTCGTTGAGTACCGGGTGGAAGCCCTTGTCACGCCAGGCCGCGTTGCTGGTGGCGTCGAAGCCGAGGCGGGTCGGATTGGCAGCGAGCAGGCGCGCGTCGGCATACACCTTGTCGGGGTTGGCGCCACGGGTGATGCCGTCGTGACGGGTCAGCTTGAGCTGGCAGGGGGCGTCGTAGCAGGCATGACAGGCCACACAACGACGTTCGAGGATGGGACGCACGCGGGTCTGGTAGTCGGGGGCCTCGGCGGGCGCTGTTGCGGGCCGGTCGAAGCGCGCCGGATCGGGGCGGCCGAGCTGGCGGTCGAGCTGGACCTGGGTGACAACCGTGGTACAGCCGGCAAGAAGGATCAGGAACAGGAGGTGGACAAGCGCACGCATCGGGTCAGGGGGGGCTGGCGAGTGCGCGGATTGTGCCGGATTCTGCCCGCCCGTGCCGGTGGGTGGGGCGAGGTGCGCCCGGCAGGATCACCCGATGGGGGAGCGGAACGGGTTTTCTGGCGGCATCGATAGCGCTTGGAGGGCCCCTGAAAGCCCGCTCCGCCTCGCTGATGTAGATGAAGAACGGCCATGTAGAAATATCTACTATTAAGGTAGAGTGTGCTCATGAATACATGGATTGCGCTCATTACCAGCCTTCCCACCGAGAACGCCACGGCCCGCATGCGTGCGTGGCGCAGCCTCAAGGCGTCGGGTGCCGCTGTGCTGAGGGATGGTGTCTATCTGATGCCGGAGCGGGAAGCCTGCCGGAATACCCTGGACAAGGTTGCGACGGATGTGCGTGCCGCGGGCGGAACGGCACTGGTCGTGCGCGTCGAGGAGCCCCGTGACGGCAACTTTGCGGGGCTCTTCGATCGCAGCGCAGACTTTGCAATCTTGCTGGGCGATATTGCGGCAGCCCGGAGCACGCTCAGCCCCGACACGGCCGACGAGGCCCTGAAGCACGCCCGCAAGTTGCGCAAGACCTTCGGCAATCTGGCGGCCATCGATTTTTTCCCCGGTGAAGCGGGGAAACAGGCCGACGAGGCCTTGCGTGACCTCGAACAGCGGGCGGCCTGGGCCCTGTCGCCCGATGAGCCGCGGCCGGTTAATGAGGCGATCGCCCGCCTTGGCATCGGGGATTACCAGGGGCGCCTCTGGGCAACCCGCCAGCGCCCCTGGGTGGACCGGCTGGCCTGCGCCTGGCTGATTCGCCGCTGCATCGATCCGCAGGCCAGGCTGCTCTGGCTGGCGACGCCGGCCGATTGCCCGGCCGACGCCCTGGGTTTCGATTTTGACGGCGCGACCTTCACCCACGTGGGGGGCCGCGTCAGCTTTGAGGTGCTGCTGGCCAGCTTCGGCCTGGAATCGCCCGCCCTGCAGCGCTTCGGGGCGCTGGTGCACTTCCTGGACGTGGGCGGTGTGCAGCCGCCGGAGGCGGTGGGCATCGAGTGCGCGCTGGCCGGCCTGCGCGACACCGTGTCTGACGACGACCAACTCCTGGCCCTGGCCGGCATTATTTTCGACGGACTCCTGGCCTCTTTTGAGAAAGGCCCGAAATCATGAATCCAAGCCTGACGGCAAAATCTGAAGCACCTGATACCCGGGCGGCAGAAGTCAGCTTATGGCAAGCCTTCCTGTTCTGGCTCAAGCTCGGTTTCATCAGCTTCGGCGGCCCGGCGGGGCAGATTGCCATCATGCACGAGGAGCTGGTGGAGCGCCGGCGCTGGATCTCGGAGCGCCGCTTCCTGCATGCGCTCAACTATTGCATGGTGCTGCCCGGGCCAGAGGCACAGCAACTGGCCACCTACATCGGCTGGCTGATGCACCGGACCTGGGGCGGCATCGTTGCCGGCGGCCTGTTCGTGCTGCCTTCGTTGTTCATCCTGATTGGCCTGTCGTGGGTCTATATCGCGTTTGGTGATGTGCCGCTGGTGGCGGGTCTGTTCTTCGGCATCAAGCCGGCGGTGACGGCCATCGTGGTGCAGGCGGCGCACCGCATCGGCGCCCGGGCCCTGAAGAACAATGTGTTGTGGGCGATTGCCGGCGCGTCATTCGTCGCCATCTTTGCCCTCAATGTTCCCTTTCCGGCCATCGTTGTCGCGGCCGCCGTGATCGGCTACTTCGGCGGGCGCATGGCACCGGAGAGTTTCAAGGCCGGGGGAGGGCATGGCAAGGCGGACAAATCCTTCGGGCCGGCACTGATTGATGACGACACCCCGACGCCAGAGCATGCCCGGTTTGCCTGGGGTAGGCTGGTGAAGGTCGCGCTCATCGGCAGCCTGCTGTGGCTGGTGCCGATGGGGCTGCTGACGGCCGCTTTTGGCTGGGGCCATACCCTGACGCAGATGGGCTGGTTCTTCACCAAGGCGGCCCTGCTGACTTTCGGCGGGGCGTACGCCGTGCTGCCCTATGTTTACCAGGGAGCGGTCGGCAACTATGGCTGGCTGACCCCGACCCAGATGATCGACGGCCTGGCTTTGGGCGAAACGACGCCGGGGCCGCTGATCATGGTCGTCACCTTCGTCGGCTTCGTGGGTGGCTACGTCAAGGCCGTGTTCGGCCCGGACAGCCTCTTTCTGGCGGGGGCGACGGCGGCGATGCTGGTCACCTGGTTCACCTTTCTGCCTTCCTTCGTGTTCATCCTGATGGGCGGGCCCTTCATCGAGACGACCCACAACGATCTGAAGTTCACCGGGCCGCTCACCGCCATCACCGCGGCGGTGGTGGGCGTCATCCTGAACCTGGCGCTGTTCTTCGGTTATCACGTCCTGTGGCCGAAGGGTTTCGCGGGCGGGTTCGAGTGGGTGTCGGCGCTCATCGCCCTGGGGGCCGCGATGGCCCTGTTCCGTTTCAAGGCGAACGTCATCCACGTGATTGCCGGCTGCGCGCTCGTCGGCTTTGTGGTGAAGACCTTCATCCTGTGAGCCTGGCCATGTAGGCCGCATCCTCGCCGTAACCCGCAAGCCGTGCAGCCAGCGCCTCATCGACGGGCACCCGGGCGAAGCCATGGCGGGCCCACCAGGGGGCGGAGCCCTGGATGGCGATCAGGCTGGCGCGGGGGAGCGGCAGGCGGGCCAGCGCCGACAGGAAGGCCTGCACCAGCGAATCGGCGGCGCCGCTGCCGCGGGCTGCGGGATCAACCGCCAGGTCGTGCAGGTAGAGGGTGTCGGGCTGCCCGGGGAGGTGGCATTCGGTGGCGTCCAGGCAGGGCGGGGCGTCGAAGCGCCAGGGCAGGGCCAGCAGGTAGGCGACGATCTGCTCGCCCCGGCAGGCCACAAAGCAGGTATCGGGGGCGGCCGCCAGCTTGGCGCCCATGGACGCGGCGGATTCGGGGACGATGGCGCTGTAGCAGCGGGCCTGGATGTGCAGGATTGCCGGCAGGTCGGCAAGGCGGGCGCTGCGGATGAGGGGGGATGTGGACACGGGCGGATCGGGGGAGGGCGTGGGATTGCGCCGGATTATCCCCCGTCCCGCCCCGGATTTCAGCGGCTGCTGCTTTCCAGGAAGCTGCGGATGGTCCAGATGGCAGCGGGAGACAGCACCTCCTTCCAGGCGGGCATGTGCACCACGCCGACCCGGGTCTTGCCGTCCTGGACCGACTTCAGGAAGAAATCATCCTGATCCAGCACGCACAGCTGGCGGACCACCGGGTCGGCGATGCGCGGGCAGGAGCGGTCCATCTTGAGCAGGTCGGGGCCGACCTGTCCCTTGTTGACGGCGTCAATGCCGTGGCAGCGGGAGCAGGCCTGGTTGAAGGCCGCGCGGCCGATCTCGGCAGCCCGGGGGTTGCCCCGGTAGGGGTTGCCCTCGGGGGCGTTGACGGCGATGGGGGGCAGGCTGGAGGTGTCGACGACCACGTTCGGGTCGGCGACCTCGGCGGTGGCGAGGGCGCTGCTCAGGGTCAGCAGCACGGCGCTCAGGCAGCGCAGGATGCGGCGGGCGGGCATGGGGGCGGCCATTGGGGGTCACCAGTCGGTGGGGCAGCCGGTGCAGCCCTCGAAGGAGGAGTCGGGGAAGATGGTGTAGCGCAGCAGCGCACCTTCCAGGTTGGCGTTGCGCAGGTTGGTGGCGTTGAACTTGGTCTCCTGCAGGTTGGCGTTGGTCAGGCGGGCGCCGACAAACCAGGCGAAGGGCGTGCGGGCGGCCTCCAGGTTGGCGACGGTGAGGTCGGCACCGGTGAAATCGGTGCGCATCAGCTTGGCGAATTCCAGGTCGGTGCCGATCAGCTTGGCGTTGCGGAAGGACGCGCCGGGGGCGTTCACCTTGGCCATGCGGGCGCCGCTCAGGTCGGCGCCGTCGAAGATTGCGCCGGCCAGGTTGGCGGCGCGCAGGTCGGCCCGGGCCAGGTTGGCGCCGGTAAAGTCGGCGCCGGCCAGGTCCAGGGCGGAGAGATCCTTGTGGCGCAGGTCGGCGCCCCGGCAGCGGGCGTGTGGCCACATGCCGCAGGTGCCATAGACCTGGGGCTCGGCAGGGTTGCCGGCGGCAGAGGCGGGCGCGGAGACGAACATCAGCCCGGCCAGCAGCGCGAACAATGGGGGGCGAAGCATGGGGGACTCCTTATGGAGGCTTGCGCAAAGGGAAAAAGCCCCGGGCCGGCCGGAGGTGTTCCGGCCCGGGGCCACCCTGATCAGCGGGCGATCTTGGGCAGCTTGAAGGCCCAGAAGGACGAGCCCTGGGTGACTTGTTTGGTCAGGTCGGCCATGTCGCCGCCCCACAGGGGCACTGCACCGCCGTAGCCCGAGGAGATGCCGATGTACTGCTCGCCGTCCATCTCCCAGGTGATGGGCACGGACACCACGCCGGAACCGGTCTGGAACTTCCACAGCTCCTTGCCGTTCTTCGCGTCAAAGGCCTTCACATAGCCGTCAGAGGTACCGGTGATCAGCAGCCCGCCAGCGGTGGTGAGGGTGCCGGCCCACAGGGGGAACTTCTCCTTGTGTTCCCACACGATCTTGCCGCTCTTCGGGTCGATGGCGCGCAGGGTGCCGACGTGGTCGTCAAACAGGCGCTTGATGCGGAAGCCCTGGCCCAGGTAGGCGGAGCCGGCCTTGTAGGTCAGGTGTTCGGTCCAGTAGTCCATGGCCCAGTGGTTGGCCGGGATGTAGAACAGGCCGGTGTCCGGGCTGTAGGACATGGGCATCCAGTTGGTGCCGCCCAGGAAGGGCGGGGAGACGAAAACGCTGTCACCCTTGTCGGCGCCAGGCTTGGCTTCGGGGGGGCGGTTGCCGGTCTCGATGGGCTTGCCGGCAGCCACGTCCCAGCCCTTGGCCCAGGTGATGCCCTCAACGAAGGGCCATGCGCCGATCAGGGAGGTGGGCTTGTTGGGGTAGCCCGCGCCGGTGGACAGTTTTTCCCGGTCGGTCACGAAGAAGAAGCCGTTGCGGTCGGCGTGGGCCGAGGCCTTGACCAGCTTGCCGGTCTTCGTGTCCTTGTACTCGAAGAGCACCACGGAGTTGTTGCCGGAGAAGTCCCAGGCATCGTTGGGGGTGTGCTGGAAGAAGCCCTTCAGCTCGCCGGTGCTGGCATCCACGTAAGCCTGGCCGGAGGTGAACAGGCTGGGCCAGTTGCGCGGATCGTCGCCTTCCTGGGTGCGCTTCCAGGTGTTCCACGGCGCCGGGTTGCCGGTACCGATGACCACCATGTTCTTCTCGAGGTCGAAGCTGGCGGTCTGCCACGGAGCGCCGCCGCCATGGTGCCATGCTTCGGTGGGCTTGCCGTCCTTGTCCTTGGGCCACGTGGGGGCGCTGGGGTCGCCGGTGTAGGTGCTGTCCTTGCCGTTGAGGCGGCCCATGTGGCCTTCCACCATCGGGCGGGCCCAGACTTCCTCGCCGGTCTCGGTGTCGCGGGCAAACAGCCAGCCGACCACGCCGAACTCGTCACCCGACGAACCGTGCACCAGCAGCACCTTGCCGCTCTTCTGGTCCTGGATCACGAAGGGGGCGCCGGTCATGGTGTAGCCGACCTTGTGATCGCCCCACTTCTTGCGCCACACCACCTTGCCGGTGTCCTTGTTGAGGGCGACGATGCCGGCGTCCAGGGTGCCGAAGTAGATCTTGTCGCCATAGATGGCGGCGCCGCGGTTTACCACGTCACAGCAGGGGCGGATGTCTTCGGGCAGACGGGCTTCGTATTCCCACAGGCGCTTGCCGCTGCGTGCGTCGATGGCGTAGATGCGGGAGTAGGATGCGGTCACGTAGATGACGCCGTCGTGCACCAGGGCCTGGCTTTCCTGGCCGCGCTGTTTCTCGCCGCCGAAGGAGAAGCTCCAGGCCGGGACGAGACCTGCGACGTTCTTGGTATTGACCGTCTTCAGGGTGCTGTGGCGCTGGGCCTTCAGGCCAAGGCCGTAGGAGAGCACGTCGCCGGGGGTCTTGTCGTCGTTCCGGATGTCGTCCCAGGTGACCTTGGTCCCGGCGGCCTGGGCCGAAGTGGCGAAGGCGGCGGTGAGGGCGAGGGCCAGCAGGCCGGGTTTGAGGGTGACGCGTCGGTTCTTCATGGTGAGTCCTTGTCTCCGGATGATTTGTCGTTGGTCGCTTCCGGACCGGCCTCCCATGCAGCCCTTGGCCCGGAACGAGGCGCAGTATGGAAGGCGCCTCCGGCCCCTGTCGTGGGAAGCCCTCCCCCCGGGGGCGGGAAGTTTTCCCGCCACTTCCGGGATCTGGCACATGCCTTGCTGGTTGTGGGGGTATTACAAGATGGGGGAAGCAGACATGGATCTGCGCTGGAGACTGTTTGGCTACGTGCTGGGCTTTGCCATGGCGCTGCTGGCGATGGCCGTGGCCTGGGTTGGGCTGGCCCTGCAGGAGGACGTGGCCGAAGAAATGGAGGCTTCGACCCGGCTGGTCAATACCATCCTGGCCCTGCGTGCCTCCGACGGCCAGCGGGCCGGCGAGCTCGAGGCCCTGCTGGCAGGTGGTCAGTTGCGACACGTTGCGCTGTCCGTGGAGCGCTCCAATCTGGAGCAGGGTGTGGCGCCGCCCGCTGCCGGGGTGCTGCCGGCGCTGGTCGATTACTTCATGGAGGGGCGCGAGATCCATGAGCGTCGCATCCCCCTGGGAGACGGCACCCTGGTGATCCGCGCCGACGCCCGGGCCGAGATCCACGAGGTGCTGCGTGACGGCATGCGCGTCATCATCACCCTGCTGCTGTTTTCCCTGGCCATGGCGGCCGTCGCTTGGCTCGCCGCCCACCGGGCCCTGAAGCCGGTGCGGGAACTGGAGCAGGGCCTCGCCCGCATTGGCCGCAGCGAGGAGAAGATCACCCTGCCGCCCTTCCGCCTCAAGGAGTTTGCCAGCATCGCCGGGGCCATGGAGCGCCTGTCGGCCGAACTTGCCGAAACCCGCGCGGCCCGCCAGCAGCTCGCCCGCCAGTTGCTGGAGCTGCAGGAAAGCGAGCGCCGGGAGCTGGCACGGGAGTTGCACGATGAATTCGGTCAGGCCTTGACGGCTGTCAATATTTCCGCCGCTTACATCGAACGCCATGCCGGCCGGGCCTCCCCGGAAGACCTGGCGGAAAGTGCCCGAGACATACGCAATGAAGCGACCCGCATGATCGGCCAGGTGCGCACCCTGCTCTCGCAGTTGCGTCCCCACGGCCTCGAAGGCCTGCAGATGGTGGATGCCCTCAACGACCTGGTCAGCGGCTGGCGCGGCCGGGCGCCGGATATCGGCATCGAGACGGAATTTCCCCAGACCTTGCCGGCCATGCCGCCGGCCGCCGGGCTGGCCCTGTACCGGACTTTGCAGGAATCCCTGACCAATGTGCTGCGCCACAGCGTGGCCAGCCGTGTTCGCCTGTCGCTGCATCAGGTTGGACGGGCAGTGGAACTGACGGTATGCGACAACGGTGTCGGGCAGGTGGCCGACGTGGTGCGCAAGGCGCGCGGTGGCCTGCTGGGCATGCGGGAGCGGGCCGAGATGGCCGGCGGGCGTTGCTGGCTCGATGAAGCCCCCGGCGGCGGCCTGCGTGTACATCTGAGCCTGCCCCTGGCCCAGGGCCCGGCGTGAGGAGGACGAGGGCATGATCCGGATTCTGCTGGTGGAAGATCATGCGGTGGTGCGCAACGGCTACCGGCGCCTGTTCGACGCCGAAGAGGGCATGCAGGTGGTCGGTGAAGCCGCCTCGGCCGACGAGGCCTATGCCCGCCTGGTGGAGCGCGGGGCCGACCTGGCCATCGTCGACCTGAACCTGCGCGGCAGCAGCGGCATCGACGCGATCCGCCGCATGCTGGCCCGGGAGCCCGGCCTGCGGGTGCTGGTGGTGTCCATGCACGACAATCCGAGCTACGTGACCCAGGCCATGCGGGTGGGGGCCCTGGGCTACCTGACCAAGAACAGTGAACCCGCCGAGCTGCTCGATGCGATCCGCGACGTGGCGGCCGGCCGGCGGGTGCTCTCTCCCGACGTGGCCCAGGCCCTGGCCGGGGCTGCCCTCGATGGCGAAGCCCTGCTGTCGCGCCTGACGCCCCGGGAGTTCGATGTGCTGCGCCTGGCCGCCAGTGGTGAGTCCCCCGGGGCTATCGCCAGCACCATGCACCTGAGCCAGAAGACGATCCACAACCATATGTCCGCCATCCGCCAGAAGCTGGATGCCGACAACGATTTCAAGCTGCTGCGGCTTGCCGCGCGCTACGGGCTGATCGACTGGTCGGCCAGCCCCGCGTGACGAGCCTGCACGGATGGAAGCCCTTTTTTAGTCAAGGAGAAGAAAGATGAACGCCTTACGCAAGATCGCAGTGCTGGCCGGTCTGGGCCTGGCCGCGACGAGCGCCTCCGCTGCTGTGGACGATGACATGAAGGCGCTGGCTGCCAAGAGCGGCTGCATGACCTGTCATTCCATCGAGCACGGCACCCCGGGCCCCAACGGCATGGCCCCCATCGGTCCGGCCTGGCAGGACGTGGCCAAGATGTACAAGGGCAAGCCGGGTGCCGACGTGTTCCTGACCCGTGTGGTGCTGGAAGGCTCGAACCCCTACGGCAGCCACTGGAAGGATCAGGTCAGCGGCCTGGCCATGCCCCCCAACAAGGTCGCCATCAAGGAAGCCGACGCCAAGAAGCTGGTGAAGTGGATCCTGACCCTGTCGCCCAAGTGATGGTGTGACGCGCGCGGCCCCGGGCCGTGAAGGATGCAGTATCGAAGAACCCCGGTCGTCCCCCCGTCGGGGTTTTTCCTTTTTGGGGCCTACAGCAGGCTGCCGATCTCTTCGAAGTGGGCGTCGGCCAGGGTGTTGTCAGCGGTGAAGACGATCTGCAGGATCACATCGGTATGGCCGCCGAACCACGTTTTGGACAGGGGGATCTTGCCGAAGACGCACGGGCCACCCCGGGGGCGCAGCTGGGAGATGTTGGGGCTGCGTTCCACCAGGGCCATGCACTCGGCGTCCGTCTTGACCGAGAAGGTGGTGCCCCGGGCGGTGAGCCGCTTGCTGGCGTCATCCAGGCTCATGCCGGGCTGGAACTCGGCCTGCATCTCGGCAGGCACGGGGCTGGGTGCGGGCGCGCAGGCCGAGAGGGTGAGCGCGGCGGCGAGGGCGGAAATGGGGCGAAGATTCAAGGCGCGTGTTCCTGGGTGGCAGTCCGGGCCGAAGTATCCCACAGGGCGAGGGGCACGGCGGGCCGGGAAGGCGGGCCTCACTTGTGGGGGCGACTTCAGTCGCCCGCGGACTTCGATCAGGGGCGTGTCGGTGATCGGTGCATGATGGGCGACTGAAGTCGCCCCTACGCATCGCCCCTGGAGTCCTCTTTGCCATTCTCAGCGCATCGGGCCAAGGGGGGCGCAACCTCTGCTACTCCCTGCAACAGTCAGGGCGCCGCCTGCTGGCGGAGTTTGCGGTAGAGGGTGGTGCGGGTGATGCCCAGCTCCCGGGCGGCGGCGGAGATGTTGCCCTTGTGGCGGGCCACGGTGTCACCCACCAGGCGGCTCTCGGCGGCGCGCAGGCTTTGGGCGGCCGGGCTGGGCGGGGGCAGGTCCGGATCGTCGGTGAGCTCCTGAGGCAGGTGCGCCGGGGTCAGGGTGTCCTCGTCGGGGGCCAGCATGGCGGCCGCAAGCCGCAGGGCGTTGCGCAGCTGGCGGATGTTGCCGGGCCAGGGGTGGCGGCGGATCAGATCCAGGGACGAAGCCGACAGGCGGATCGGCCGCCCGGGGGATTCGTCGTGGAGCAGGCGCCGGGCCAGGGCTTCAATGTCGCTGCGCTCGCGCAGGGCGGGCAGCGACAGGCTCATGGCCGAGAGGCGGAAATACAGGTCGGGGCGAAACTCGCCGCGCTCGCAGAGGGCCTTCAGGGAGCGGTGGCTGGCACACACCAGGGACAGATCGATGGCTTCTTCGAGCCCGCCCCCCAGGGGCGTGACCCGCCGGGTTTCAAGCACCCGCAGCAGCACGGCCTGGAGCTTGAGGGGCATGTCGCCGATTTCATCCAGAAACAGGGTGCCGCCGTGGGCCTCGCGCAGTTTGCCGCGGGCGCCCTCGCTGCGCGCGCCGGTGTAGGCGCCCGGGGTATAGCCGAACAGCTCGGCCTCGATGAGATTGGCGGGGATGGCGGCGCAATTGATGGCCACGAAGGGGCCGCTGCGGCGCGGTCCGCTGAGGTGGAAGGCCTGGGCGAAGACTTCCTTGCCGGTGCCGGTTTCACCCTGAATGAGCAGCGGGATGTCCAGCCCGAGGATGCGCCGGGCGCGCCGGATGGCGTGGTTGACCGCCTTGTCGCCCAGATCCAGGTCATCGAGGGTGGGCAGGTTGCGGGCGTTGGGCGCGGCGGTGCTCTCCCGGGGCGCCGTGGTGGCGCGCAGGCGTTGCAGGTTGCTGACCAGCACGTGGGCGACGAACTCGCGGGCCAGATGGCTGCGCAGGGTGGTCGGTCGGGCGCTGCTCTGCAGGGCATGGTCGAGCACGCTGTTCCAGCGGGTCTCGAAGATCTCCCAGAAGGGCGGCCGGGTGAAGCGGGTGTCGGCAATGCCTAGCAGGCGTTCGGCGCGCCGGTTGCAGGCGAGGAAGTTGCCGGCCTCGTCGAACACCGCCAGGCCTTCCAGCGGTGAGGCGAGGGCTTCGGGCTGGTGGTGGAAGCGGATCACCACCGCCGCATCGGCAACGGTCTCGATCAGGCGGTTCTCGATGATCTCGGCGGTGGTCTGGAGCAGTGCCTGGGCATGAACCTGGGTCAGGCGGGCGCTGGTGGACACGTCGAGGATGCCCAGCACGCCACCGGTGGGGGCATGGATTGGCGTGGCGATGCAGGTGAGGAACTTGTTGCGGTCCAGGTAGTGCTCGTCACCGATCACCGCGACCGCGCGCTGTTCTGCCAGGGCCGTGCCGATGGCGTTGGTGCCCATGCTGGCTTCCGACCAGGAGTGCCCTGGCTTGAGGGCGACGCGGGCGGCCCGCTCGATGAAGTCGGCGTCCCCCACCGAACGCAGGATGGTGCCCGTGTCGTCTGCCAGCAGGATGGTGGACGAGCTGCGGGCGATCTGCTGGTGCAGATGCTCCATGATGGGTTGGGCGTAGGTCACCAGGCGGGCGTTCGCCTCCAGACGATCCGACAGGCTGGCAAGCGGGCTGCGATCATCCAGCTGGCGCTCGTCGGGCCGCAGCCCGCTTGCCGCGCAGCGTTCCCAGGAGCGCCGGATGGCTTCCGGGGTGAGGGGGGGGGCGTTGGGGTCCGTGTCTTTCACGCCGGTTTAACAGCACGAAACATGCCCGTGGCGTGAGGGGCTTTGTAAATATGCATGTGCGGGGCCGCGCCCAGCCTGGAGCTCCCGTCAGTACAGGGCTTGCACGGGCCCTTGTCATATCGACGCCACGGCGGTCCGTGCCGTCGGGCGGGCATGCGGGGCCGCAGGTGTTCATTGTCGGCGTAACGCTATGGAGCAGGTGTGCAAGGCCTGAGCACGGAAGGTGCACATCCCTGATGTCTGCGATATTGTCCAAGTTGTTGTCAGGAAAGGGGTTTTTTGCTTTTCCCGGGGTCCGCACACTTTTTGCTGATAGCTGGGTGCAAGGCGGTTTTCGGGCGGCTTCGTGCCGTCCGGTTTTTTCTCCCGGACTGTCCGGCCCGCCCTCGCTGATCAAAATCAATCCAGAATTCGGAGGAGCACATTCATGAAAGTTGTCCCGCTGGTTTGCGCTGTCGCGCTGGGTCTTGCCGCCGCATCGCCGGTCATGGCGTCGGAGGAAATCATCAAGAAGGCACGCTGCGTGGCCTGTCACGCCGTCGATCAGAAGCGTGTCGGTCCGGCTTACAAGGACGTGGCGGCCAAGTACAAGGGGCAGGGCGATGCCGTGGCCGTGCTGAGTGCCAAGATCCGCAATGGCGGCAGCGGCCACTGGGGTCAGATCCCGATGCCTCCGCATGGGGCCGACAAGATCAGCGATGCGGATCTGAAGGCGGCGGTGGAGTGGATCCTCAAGCTGTAATCCCGTCTCCGGATAAGCAAAAAGGCCCGTGAGGGCCTTTTTGTATTGCTGCTCCAGAGTGGAGCAATTGCTCCATCGTTGCGCAGGGGTGTGCAGAAGTCGGTCGCTTGCGCTGTACCGGCAGGATCAGTTTATGACCACTCCCCAGGGCAATTCGCCGACCGGAACTTCGGAAACCACCTCGAGACGGCGTGTGTCGATGACCGAAACGCTGTTCGATCGTCCGTTGGCCACGTAGAGCTTGTTGCCGTCCGGGGTGATGGCCATGTTCCAGGGACGCTTGCCCACCGGGATGGTGGCCTCGATCTGGTTGTCGGCGGTGCGGATGACGCTCACCGTGCCGTCCTTGCCATTGGAAACATAGGCCCGGCTGCCGTCCGGTGCCATGGTCACGCCGTTGGAGAAGGTGCCGGCCTTGATCTCGGCGATCACCTTGCGGCTCTCCATGTCGATGGCGTACACCGTGCTGGCCAGCTCGCAGGCCACGTAGGCGCGCTTGCCGTCCGGGGTGAAACCGATGCCGCGGGGGCGTTTGCCGACCGGGATGCTGCCCACCTGGCGGCGTGCCTTCACGTCGATCAGGTCCACCTGCTCGGCATTCTCGGCACTGACCAGCAGCCAGCGGCCGTCGGGGCTGAACACCGCGTGCTCGGGGTTTTCCCCTTCCACCTTGATCTCGGCGAGGGGCTTGCGCTTGCGCGCATCCAGCACCACCACGCTGTTGGATTCCTCTACTGCCGCGGCGATCAGGCGGTGGTCGGCGGATACGCTGACCCCCTCCGGCGACTCGCCCAGGCGGATGCTCTTCACCTGCCTGGCCCTGTCGATATCGACCACCACCAGGCTGTTGCTGGGGGCTTCGCTGATGTACAGATGCTTGCCGTCCGTGGCGATGCCGCGGGGGCGCTTGCCGCCCGGCAGGGTGCGCACCACGGTGTCGGTGGCGGTGTCGATCACCGATACCGAAGCGGATTTTTCGTTGGGGACGTAGGCGAACGGCGCAGCCAGCACGCCGGCGGGCAGGATCAGGCCGGCGAGCAGGGCCGGGAGCAGGAGAGGGCTTGGGCGCATGGGGTCAGAGGGTCGGGGCCAGGTAGGTGATGCCGTTGCGGGCGAAGATGGCTGCGACCGTGCCGTTCTTCTGCAGTTCCTTGAGGGCGCCGGCCAGGGCCTCGGCGAGGGCGTTCTCGTCGGCCTTCACCGCCATGCCCAGGGGCCAGTGGTTGAACTTCAGCTCGGGCATCTGCACGGCTTCGATCACGAAGCGGCCATCCTTGCCCATCGCAGCCTCGATCTCCGAGCGCGAGCCCATCACGGCGGCCAGTTCGCCGGCTTTCAGCTTGTCCACTGCCGCAGCCACGTTGGCAAAGTGCACCACGTTGTCGCGCAGGCGGCCGTTGAGGGCGCCCAGCAGGAAGCCGTCGGCCAGGGTCCGGCCTTCGACGCCGATCTTCTCGCGGGTGAACACTTCCAGCGCGTTGGCGGCCGAGCCGCGGATCGGGTTGATGCGCTGCAGGCGGGCGACGGCGATGGATTCCAGGTGGTAGGGTCCGAAGATCTTCACCTTGTCGTTCTTGCCCTGCAGGTAGGAGTCCACCGGCACGTGCATCATTACGTCGGAAGGCTGGGTGCCCAGGTAATGCCCCTTCCAGACCATGTTGCGGAGGTCGTCGTCCATGTCCTCGTCGGCGTTGTAGCCGGCGATCTGGACGGCGATCCCGAGCTGCTTGCCGAGGGCCTCGGCGAGCTCCACGTCGATGCCCTTGCCCTGGTGGGAGTAGGGCGGGAAGTTGTTGTACACGGCAACCCGGAGGCTGCCGCGCTTGCGGATGTCCTCCAGGCTGTCGGCCCGGGCGGGCAGGCTGCCTGCCAGCGCCATGGCGCCGGCGGCAAGCAGGAAGCTGCGACGATCAGTCTTCACGGACGGTCTCCAGCCAGGCGCGGATGGTCCACATGGCTTCCTGGCTCAGGATGCCTTCGAACGGGGGCATATACACACGGCCGTCGCGGGTGGCACCCTTGCGGATGCGCTGCATGAAGATCTCGTCACCCTCCTGGCCGGCGGGCAGGTAGCGCAGGTCGGGGGCGATGCCGCCGGAGACGGCGCCGAGGCCGTGGCAGCGGGCGCAGTTCTGGTTGAAGGCGGAGTCGCCGATGCGGATCGCTTCCTTGTTGCCCAGATAGGGGTTCTTGGTCAGCCAGTCCTTGCCGACCTGCGTGAGGGAAGAGGTGTCGACGGCCTGGGGTACCACGTCACCGTGGGCGAGGGCGAGGCTCGTGGCCAGGGTCAGGGCGGCGGCGGAAAGGGCACGGAGAAGGGAAGAGTTGCGAACAGTCACCTGGATCACCTTTGGTCATGATTGGAATTCATCGAGTGGGCCGCGGGTTGGCAGGCCACCGTGTGCTTGTCCATTCAGCAAGGGGCGTGCCAATTCGGAGGGTCGGGCAGGGGGGCGATGAAGGGCATTGATGGGGCCGCCCTTTTTCAGTTTTTCTTATGGTGCAATAAGCTGGCCCGACACTTGCTGTAAAGGAGTCGTAGTGGAGCAGTCGCATTGTTGAAATGTGACCCACCTGCTACATTTTGGAACACACCGATAAAATCGGCCTCCGGGCCGGTGACAATCCGCATCAGCGGAGGAGGAGATGATGCAGGTTCCTTTCAGCGTCGAGGCTCGTGCCGTGAGCCTCCAGGAAGCGCGCTCGCTGTACTTTGGCCGGGGCGAACTCCCGGAGGCCCTGCTCGACCAGAACGTGCTGCGTTCCTGGGAGCGGTGCCGCCAGGCCGGGCTGGACCCGGCCCGGGTCGAGGTTGGCGAGCCCAACGTGCGCGGAGTCGCCGAAGCACGGGAGCGCAACCGCACCCTGATTTCCCACGCCCAACCGGTGCTCGAACATCTCTTCGAGCAGATCCGCAACTCCCACAGCATGGTGATCCTGGCCGACGCCCGCGGCATGGTGCTGCAGAGCTACGGCGACGCCGACTTTCTGAGCCGGGCCGAACAGGTGGCCCTGCATCCTGGCGCCAGCTGGCACGAATTTGAACGGGGCACCAATGCCATCGGTACGGCCCTGGCCGAACGGGGCGCCGTCAATGTGTTCGGATCGGAGCATTTCTTCGAAGGCAACGCCTTCCTCACCTGCAGCGCTTCACCCATCCAGGATGCCCAGGGCCGCCTGATGGGAGTTCTGGACATCTCCAGTGACTACCGCGCCTTTCAGCGTCACTCCCTCGGCCTGGTCAAGATGTCCTCACGAATCATCGAAAAACGTCTCTTTGAATCCGAGTTTGCCCACCAGGGCCTGCTGAGCTTCCACTCCCGCCCCGATCACGTGGGCAGCCTGTGCGAGGCCCTGCTGGCAATCAGCCCCGACGGCGACCTGCTGGGGGCCGATCAGGCGGCGCTGGAACTGCTCGGCATGCGCCGCGAGGATCTGCCCCGGCGCCACTACAACATGCTTTTCGACGTGCCCCTGGGCACCCTGATCGACCGGGCGCGGCGTGATCCCTCGTCGCTGATTGCCATTTCGGGTCGTAACGGCGAGCGCTTCTATGCCCGCCTGCGTGGCAATTTCGGCTCCCTGTCGGCCAATGCGCCGGTGCTGGTGGATGCGAAGGGCGAGCGCATGGCCAGTCGCGGGCGCCAGGAGCCCGTGGTGCCGGCTGCTGCGTCCGTTGGCGCCAAGCCGCGCCTGACCCTGCAATCCCTGTCCACCGGCGACGAGCGCCTGCAGGCGGCCATCGACAAGGGCACCCGCATCCTCGGTCGTGACATCCCCATCCTCATCCAGGGCGAATCCGGTGCCGGCAAGGAAATGTTCGCCAAGGCCTTCCACAACAGCGGCCCGCGGGCCAGCGGCCCCTTCGTGGCCCTCAACTGTGCGGCCATCCCGGAAACCCTGATCGAGTCCGAGCTGTTCGGCTACTCCGGCGGCGCCTTCACCGGCGCGCGCAAGGAGGGCGCCGTGGGCAAGATCCAGCAGGCCCATGGTGGCACCCTGTTCCTGGATGAAATCGGCGACATGCCCCTGTCCCTGCAGGCCCGCCTGCTGCGGGTGCTGCAGGAGCGCTGCGTGACCCCCTTGGGCACCAACAAGAGCATTCCGGTGGATATCACCCTGGTCTGCGCCACCCACCGGCGGCTCAAGGAGGAGGTGGCCCGCGGCGGGTTCCGGGAGGATCTGTACTACCGCCTCAACGGCCTGTGCATCAACCTGCCGTCCCTGCGCGAGCGCAGCGACATCGACAGCCTGATCGACAAGCTGCTCCGTGAGGAGGCCGGCCCGGACCGCAAGGTGCAGGTGTCCCACAAGGTCATGGAGGCCTTCCTCAGCTACCGCTGGCCGGGCAACATCCGTCAGCTCAACAACGTCATCAAGGTGGCCATCGCGCTGCTCGATGACGACGAGGAGTCCATCGAAACCTGGCACCTGCCGGACGACATCTTCGAGGAGATCGGCGAGATCGCCCAGCCCTGTACCCTGCAGCCGGCGGGTCGTGCGCCCCTGTCGGCCGATGCTGCAGCGCCTGCCCGCAGTGTCGCCGCCGCCGGCATGGGGCGGCTGGAGGAAATCGAGCGCGACATGATCCAGCGCACCCTGGAAGCCGAAAACGGCAACATCTCGTCGGCCGCGCGGCGCCTGGGCATCAGCCGCAATACCCTGTACCGCAAGCTGGGCCGCTTCTGAGCGCCGCTGGACGCGGGTGAAGTAAAAAGCACACAGCCCTCTTCGGAGGGCTGTGTGCTTTTTGAGCGGGGGCGGGGGGAATCAGCTGCCGGTGGGGGGCGCGAGGCGCCGCAGGTTGCCGTTGCGCAGGGTCTCGGAGGGCAGCTCGCCGAACATGGCCTTGTAGTCGGCGGCGAAGTGGGACAGGTGCCAGAAGCCCCAGCGGGCAGCCACGTCGGCCACCGATTCATGTACCCCGTCGGCCTTGCGCAGGGCCCGGCGCACGCCGTTGAGGCGCATGGCGCGCAGGAAGCTCACCGGGTTGAGTTCGAGCACATCCTGGAAGCTGTACTGCAGGGTGCGCCGGGAAACGTCCAGTTCGGCGCACAGATCGGCCACCGTGATGGGTTCGTCGATGTGGGTGCGCATGTATTCGCGGGCCCGATCGACGATCTGGCGGCGGGCCTGGCTGGTGTGCTGGGGGCGCACCGCATCGTTGCCGTTGCCGATTGCGGCTATCAGGCTTCCGTACACCGCCTGTTCCAGTGCCTTGCGCATCGCCGCGTGTTCAAGAACGTGCGGCGTGCTTTTTACCGTGTTGAGCACCGTCAGAAGGAAGGAACGCAGCTCGCCGGCTTTCGCCGGTGAGCCCTGGATGATCCGCTGCTTGCCGATTTCGGCTTCGATGTCGCGGCCCTCGATGCGCCGGGAGTAGTCGTTGAAGGTGGC
The DNA here is from genome assembly GCF_023150065.1 of Zoogloea sp. GTDB lineage: Bacteria > Pseudomonadota > Gammaproteobacteria > Burkholderiales > Rhodocyclaceae > Zoogloea. Next base: position 64,375 of record NZ_JAKLLN010000014.1, on the reverse strand, counting down.
GGTGTCGGCGGTCACGGCAATGATGTCGAGCAGCCGCGGGGTGCGGAAATCCAGGTTGTCTCCGCCCTTCAGCGTCAGCATCGAGTTGCGGTCGAAGACCTCGCCGCAGTACCAGCCCTCACCTTCCGCTTCCAGCGGAATTCCGAAGGTACGCGAGCCTTCCCAGGGAAATCCGGCCTCGTGGACGATCTGGTTGGTGCGCTCCCGGAAGATCTGGATGTTGCCGAACCACACCTCTTCGATGTGCCCGCTGAAGCGCCCGGGGGAGAGCTGTTCGTAGTCCTGCTTCCAGTGCTGCAGGCTGCGTGCGTGGTCGTGGGCATCGTCGCTCGAGGCGGCGGCGAAGGAGAAATGCTCGCTCTCGATCGGGCCGTCCTGCCGGGCTGAAAAGGTCATGGTGTGTGTTCTCTGTGTGTGTTCATGCGCCTGTAGCCCGGCGCTTTATATCCAAAGTAATACCAATTCCCCGGTTTGCGCAAGGGACTTGCATGACTTTCCGTCAGGCGCCCGAAAATGGTGCGCTGCACACAAAAATCCCCTTTTTGGACAGGCACTTGCACCAGTTTGGCATTGCCGATCTCGGATAACGCCCGGTCGCCTGTCGCGCTCAAGATCTGTTCGACCGCAGACCGGAAAGCCCTTCCGGCCTGAGGCAGACCCCGGTATCGGAAGCACACCGGGGGACAGACGAACAGGTGCCCCGGCAGAGAGAAAGACCGTACCGGGCACCGCGGCAACAAGGAGGAAAACGTGCTGCGAAAAGCCTTTGCGGGAAGCCTGCTGAGCACAGCCCTGGCACTGGGCGCCAGTGCCGGCGCCATGGCGGAGCTGCCCACGGAATCGATCACCACCGGCAAGCTGCCGCCCCCCAACCCCTACCGGATCTACCTGCACGATGTGGCCATCGGGCACATCGTGGATGGACGCCTGCACGTCATCGATGGCGAGAAGCTGCGCTACGAGGGCGTCATCGCCACCGGCCTGGCCGGGCAGGCCGCCCTGTCGGCGGACCGCAAGGAGATCTTCGTCGCCACCACCTACTACTCGCGCCTCAGCCATGGCGTGCGTACCGACGTGGTGGATGTGCACGACGCCCAGACCCTGGCCCTCACCGGTGAGATCGAGATCCCGCCGCGTCACGCCCAGTCCCTCCACTACAAGGGCACCATCCGCCCCTCCGCCGACGGGCGCTGGCTTTTCGTGCAGTACGCCACCCCGGCCACCTCGGTCGGCATCATCGACCTGAAGACCCGCAAAGCGGTGAATGAGGTGGCCACCCCCGGCTGCTGGGCCATCCTGCCGGCGGCCAGCGTGGGCGGGCGCTTCTCCACCGTGTGCGGCGACGGCACCCTGCTGACGGTCAGCCTCGACGATGCTGGCCAGGTGCGCACCCAGAAGCGTAGCGCCCGCTTCTTCGATCCGGACAAGGACCCGATCTTCATCCACAGCGAGCAGGACGGCGACACCTACCGCTTCGTGTCCTTCCACGGCGAGATCCACACCGCCCACGTGGGGGGCGAGGTGGCCAGCTACGACGCCCCGTGGTCCGTGCTCGGCGCCGCCGACCGCAAGCAGGGCTGGCGCCCGGGCGGCTATCAGGTGTTCGCCCAGCACAACGCCAGCGGCCGCCTCTATGTCGGCATGCACGACAAGGGCAAGGAAGGCAGCCACAAGACGCCGGCCAAGGAGATCTGGACCGTCGATCTGGCGAGCAAGAAGCGCATTGCCCGCACGCCCGGCAACGACGCCATCGCGCTGGCCGTCAGCCAGGGCGAGCGCCCGCGGCTGTTTGCCTACGACGGGGTCAAGGCCGCCATCGCCGTGTTCGACGCCAGCCGCAAGCTGACTTTGAGCAAGCGCATGGAAGGCGTTGGCGAGACGCCCACCCAGATGGAGCTGCACTGATGGACACCCTTGCCCTTGACCCCGTGCTGGCACGGGCCTGTGGCGCGGCCCTGGCCGTGGTGCTGCTCACCGGCGCCTGGCAGAAGCTGCGCGACCTGGCGGTGTTCGAGGCCTCGGTGGACATCTACCGCCTGCTGCCCGAGGCCCTCGTGCCCCTGTTCGCCCGGGCCTTTCCGGTGCTGGAAGCCCTGGCCGGTGTCGCCCTGCTGTTCGACACCACCCGCACCGCCGGCCTGCTGATGGCCCTGGCCGTGCTGGGTGTGGCCACCGCCGGCGTCATCGCCAACCTGCTGCGCGGCCACACCGAGATCGACTGTGGCTGCGGCGGGGCAGAGGGCCACACGACCCTCACCTGGGCCCTGCCGGCGCGCAACACCCTGCTCCTGATCGTCGCCGTACTGGGCGGGCAGGACGGCAGCGGGCGCGACCTGCTGTGGATCGACTACCTCTCCGTGGCCGGCGGCACCCTCGCCCTGCTGGGCATCTACGCCGCCGCCAACCAGCTGATGGCCAACCACCCCCGACTGATTCAACTGAGGAACTGATCATGAACGAAGCCCTGATGATTTCGAACGTCCTGCTGTGGGTCGCGGTCTTGGCCGCCCTCGTGGGTCTCTTTGCCCTGGCCCGCCAGATCGGCGTGCTCTACGAACGCGTCGCCCCCATGGGCGCCCTGATGATGGACACCGGCCCCAAGGTCGGCGAGGCCTCGCCGGTCTTCGACCTGCCGGCCCTGGTGGGCAACACCCGCGTCACCATCGGCCGCCCCGGTGACAAGAGCACCCTGCTGTTCTTCCTGTCGCCCACCTGCCCGGTGTGCAAGAAGCTGCTGCCCATCCTGCGCTCGGTGAACAACACCGAGAAGGACTGGCTGCGGGTCATCCTCACCTCCGACGGCGAGCAGCCCGAGCACCTGGCCTTCTACGAGAAAGCCGATCTGAAGGAATTCCCCTACGTCCTGTCCAGCGAGCCGGGCATCGCCTACCGCGTCGCCAAGCTGCCCTACGCCGTGCTGCTCAACGAGCACGGCCGGGTGGTGGCCAAGGGCCTGGTGAACTCCCGCGAGCAACTGGAAAGCCTGTTCACCGCCAAGGAGATGGGCGTGGCCTCGGTGCAGGAGTTCATCGACCACCAACACGCCTGAGCGCCCCAACCCAAGGAGAGAAAACATGAAATGGCTGGATGATCTATTCGAGCGGAAGACCCGCAAGGTGGCTCAGCAGAGCTCCCGGCGCGGCGCCCTGATCCGCATCGGAAAACTGATGGTGGGCACCGCCTTCGTGCTGCCGGTGCTGCCCTTCGACCGCACTGCCCAGGCCGCCGCCGGCGCCGCCCGCAAGGCCGCCAACGCCAAGCCCGGCGAGGCCGACTGCGAATACTGGCGCTACTGTGCCCAGGACGGCTACCTGTGCTCGTGCTGCGGCGGCAGCGCCAACACCTGCCCGCCGGGCACCGAGGCCTCCAAGGTGGCGTGGATCGGCACCTGCCGCAACCCGGACGACGGCAAGGACTACCTCATCAGCTACAACGACTGCTGCGGCAAGACCGCCTGCGGACGTTGCCTGTGCAACACCAACGAGCGGGAACGGCCGGCCTACCGGATGGGCGTGCATAACGACATCAACTGGTGCATGTCGAACGACTCGTCCATGTTCCATTGCACGCTGGCCGCCGTCGTCGGCGTGGCGGACGGGCAGGGCTGAGGCGGTCATGCGCAGCCTGCTCGCCTTCTTCCTGAGCGCTGCCGCCCTCCCGGCGGTGGCTGCCGACGGTGCCGCGGTGTTTGCCGCCCACTGTGCGGTGTGCCACCAGCCGGGCGGGGTCGGCCTGCCCGGCCTGGCGCCCCCGCTGGCCGGCACCCTCGGCGAACGCCTGCAGGTGGCGGGCCGGGGCTACCTGCCGCGGGTCGTCACCCACGGCATGGTCGGCCCCATCACCGTCCAGGGGCAGCGCTACACCGGGGCCATGCCGCCCTTTGCCGCCCAGCTGCCCGACGAGGCCCTGGCGGCCGTCCTCAACCATGTGCTCGACGGCTTCAACGCTGGTGCACTGCCCGAGGGGCATCAGCCCTACACCGCGGCCGATCTGGCCGAGGCGCGGGCCGAGCGCCTGGGGCCCAATGACGTGCGCAAGCTGCGTGACGGGGCAGGGCGCAAGGGGAGCGGATCATGAGGCCGGCCCCGATACGCGCCCGCCTGGCCCTGCTGGCCGCTGCGCTGCTGCTGTCGGGCAACGCCCTGGCCGACGCCGATCTGGCGGCACGCCGCCAGTACATCCTGCACTGCACCGGCTGCCACCAGGCCGATGGCAGCGGGGTGCATTCGGGCGGGGTGCCCGACATGCGCTCGCAGCTCGGCCATTTTCTGAAGGTGCCCGAGGGGCGGGCCTTTCTGGTGAAGGTGCCCGGCACTTCCAACGCTGCACTCTCCAACGCCGACATTGCCCGCCTCCTCAACTGGATGCTGCGCAGCTTCTCGGCGCCTACCCTGCCGGCCGACTTTGCCCCGTACACCGAAAGCGAGGTGACCGCCCTGCGCGGCGCCCCGCTGGACGACGTGGCGGCCGCCCGGGCGACGGTGGTGAGCCGGCTGGCGGAGCAGGGCATCGCCATCCGCTAGCCACCGATTCAATACTTTGACAGGGAGTCACATCATGAAAAGAAACGCGAACTTCTTCTTCCGGCCCCAGGCCCTGGGCTGTGCCCTGGCCCTGGCCTTCTCGATGTCGGCCCAGGCCGCGGTGAGCGAGCAGGACGCCGCCCGCCTCGGCAAGGATCTCACCCCCGTCGGCGCCGAAAAGGCCGCCAGCAAGGACGGCAGCATCCCCGCCTGGGACGGCGGCCTCAGCAAGGTGCCGGCGGGCTGGAAACCCGGCCGCCTCGACCCCTACGCCGCCGACAAGCCGCTCTACTCGGTGGACGCCAGCAACCTGGACAAATACGCCGACCGGCTGCCCCCCGGCCAGGCCGCGCTGATCAAGGCCTACAAGGGCTACAAGCTCGACGTTTATCCGACCCGCCGCAGCTGCCCGGCCCCCGACCTGGTGGCCGAGCGCACCAGAAAGAACGCCACCTTCGCCAAGATCGGCGATGACGGCTGGCGTCTGGAGCAGGCCCACACCGCCGGCGTGCCTTTCCCGATTCCCAAGACCGGTGTCGAGGTGCTGTGGAACTACAAGACCCGCTACACCGGCCAGGGCCGCCGCGCCCAGATCGCCGCCCTGATGCCCGAGAAGGACGGCAGCATCGTCGAGCTGCGCCAGTGGGCCTTCGAGCTCTACCCCTTCAATGACCCCAAGACCAGCACCCTGAAGGATCTGGAGGGCATCGACTCCAAGCTGCTGTTCGACGTGCTCAGCCCCCCGTCCCGGGCCGGCGAGGGCTACCTGATCCACGCCTACCTGGACAAGCCCCAGGACGCCTGGATCTACTTTCCGGGCCAGCGCCGGGTGCGCCGCTCCCCCACCTTTGCCTATGACAACCCGATTGCCGGCTTCGACAACCTGTACTTCGTCGACCAGATCAACATGTTCACCGGCGCCCCCGACCGCTACGACCTGAAGCTGGTCGGCAAGAAGGAGATGCTGGTCCCGTACAACAGCTACCGGCTGATCGACAAGAAGAACAAGTTCAAGGACATGCTCGGACCCGAGTACGTGAAGCGTGACTTCATGCGCTACGAGAACCACCGGGTGTGGGTGGTGGAGGCTGCGGTGAAGGGCGACAAGCGTCACAGCTTTGCCAAGCGCGTGTTCTACATCGACGAGGATTCCTGGGCCCTGCTGCACGTGGACATGTATGACGCCAAGGGCAACCTGTGGCGCGTGCAGGAAGGCAGCCTGTGGGCCGCGCCGGACGTGGGGGCGTGCATCTCCTACGAGTACCAGATGTACGACCTGGTGGCCCGCCGCTACGTGACCGACAACTGGACCGCCGAGGGCGAGGTGCTGGATCTCACCGCCGGCAAGGAAGGCCGCGTCAATGCCGGCACCTTCAGCCAGGACGAACTGCGCCGCCGCGGCGAGCGCTGATCCCCGCCCCCAGCCAACGATCCTCACCCAGGAGTTTTCCATCATGAAGACAATGGCGATTTCCCGTCGCCGGGCCGGCTTCGGCCTGGCTCCGGCCACCCTGGCCGTGGCGGTGGCCCTGTCGGCCTGGTCCGACCCCTCCCAGGCCTTCCGCTTCGGCAGCGAGGAGGGCCTCTCGGGCAGCTTTGATTCGATCGTGTCCTTCGGTGCCATCCGGCGCATGTCGTCCCCCGACTCCCGCATCATCGGCAACGACAGCGGCGGCACCAACCGGGGCGCCAACAACCAGCTGCAGGCGCGCCAGGGCAGCAATGGCTACGCCAACGCCGATTTCAACTACACCAACTTCGACGACGGCACCCTCAACTACAAGAAGGGCGACATCGTATCCATGGCCCTCAAGGGCACCCACGACCTGGCCCTGAAGGCGCCGGAGGGCTGGAGCGCCCTGGCGCGGGTTTACTGGCTGCATGACTTCAAGGCCGACCAGACCCGCCGCACCGACGTCACCGAGTCGTCGGCCACCTCCCGGGCCAACCTGCTGGACGCCTGGGTGGCCAAGGAGATCCGCTACGGCGAGCAGCGCGGCAAGCTCAAGCTGGGCAACCAGGTGATTTCCTGGGGTGAGGACATCTTCATCCTCGGCGGGGTGAACCAGATCAACGCCATCGACCTGCAGAAGTTCCACGTGCCGGGCACCCAGATCAAGGAAGTGTTCATCCCCGCGCCGATGGCTTCGTGGTCGGGCAGCCTCACCGAGAACCTGGGCATGGAGGCCTACTACCAGTTCGCCTGGAACAGCTTCAAGTTCGACCCGGTGGGCACCTTCTTCTCGGGGGCCGACGTGATCGGCCAGGGCAACCGGGTGGCCTATTACCCCACCTCCATCTGCAACGACTTTGCCCTGCCGACGCCCTGCGGCGACCGCTCCGGCCTGACCGACCGGCAGATGGTCCTCAACGGCACGGCGCTGCCCTACCTGGGCCAGGCCAAGCCCAAGCAGGGCGGGCAGTACGGGGTCAACTTCCGCTACAACGCCGAATCCATCGATACCGAGTTCGCCTTCACCTACCAGCGCTACCACGACAAGCTGCCCTTCCTGGGCTTCACCGGCAGCGACACGGGGGCGGTCACCGGCTACTTCCTGGCCTACGGTCAGGACCGCGACCTGTTCGCCGTCTCCGGCAACACCAAGGTGGGCGATGTGGCCGTGGGCATGGAACTGTCCTTCCGCCCGCGGGACAGCGTGGGGGTGGACCCGACGGTGCCCTTCGGCTCGGTCTTCGGCGGCAAGTTCGACAAGAACAGCGTCTATGACGTGGGCCGCCACCCCGGCTTTGTCGAGCACAAGAAGTGGCAGTTCCATACCACCGCCTTCTACACCTTCTCCCGCAACGACCCCCTCGGTGGGCTGGCCACCGCCCTTGGTGCCACCGACGGCTTCATCCTCGCCGAGGCCGCCGTGGCCCATTACCCGGATCTGGACCGCAGCGGCAGCATTCCCTACTTCCTGCCCAACTACGGCATCCCCAACCGCACTTCCTGGGGTTATGTCGCCGAGATCGGCATCAACTACCCCAACGTGGCCGGCAGCGGCATCACCCTCACGCCGCAGATCGACTTTGCCCACGACGTGAAGGGCACCGCGCCCAATGCGCTGCCCTTCGTGGAAGGCCGCAAGGCGGTGACCCTGTCGGTCTTCGCCAACTACCGCGACCGCTGGAAAGGCGCCCTGCAGTACGCCAACTTCTCCGGTGGCGGCGACAACAACCTGATGCGCGACCGGGACTTCCTGGCCGCCAGCATCTCCTACGCGTTCTGACCCGCAGCCCCGGGGGCGCCGGCAGCAGCATGCGCCCGGCCCCCCGGCACAGACAGGAATCCCCAACATGATCGAGAAACTGGTCATCGGCCTGCAGCGCTTCTTCTTCGGGCACCGGCTGCTGACCCTGGGCGTGCTGCTGGCTTTCACCGCCCTCATGGGGGTGTTTGCCGCACAGCTCAGGATGTCGGCCGGCTTCGACAAGCAGCTGCCGCAGGACCACGAATACATCCAGACCTTCAACCAGTACCGGGATGTCCTCTTCGGTGCCAACCGCATCATCGTGGTGGTGGAGGCGAAGAAGGGCGACATCTGGAACGAGAAGGCCCTCACCAAACTGTACGACGTCACCCAGGCCCTGTTCTTCATGCCCGGGGTGGACCGGCGCACCGTCACCTCCCTGTGGACGCCCAACACCCGGGCGGTGCAGATCACCGAGGAGGGGATGAAGGCCGAGGACGTGATCGGCGGCGACGTGACGGTGAAATCCCTCACCCCCGACAACATCGCCGGCATCCGCGAGCGCACCATCATCGGCGGCTTCGTCGGCAGCCTGGTGGCCAATGACGGCTCCGGCGCGATGGTGGTGGCCGAGCTGGCCGACCCCGACCCCGCCACCGGCAAGCGCCTGGACTACTTCGAGTTCAGCCAGCGCCTGGAGGCCGAGCTGCGCGACAAGTTCTCCGACGCCGACACCCAGGTGCGCATCATCGGCTTTGCCAAGCAGATGGGCGACATCTCCGAAGGCGCGACCAGCGTCGTCGAGTTCTTCGCCCTGGCCTTCCTGCTGACCGCCGCGGCGGTGTACTGGTACACCCGCTCCTGGGTGCTCACCTTCCTGCCCCTGGCCAGCTCCCTGGTGTCGGTGGTGTGGCAGTTCGGCACCATCACCCTGCTGGGTTTCGGGCTCGACCCCCTGGCCGTGCTGGTGCCTTTCCTGGTGTTTGCCATCGGCGTGTCCCACGGCATCCAGCAGGTGAACTACATCGCCAAGGAGGTCATCAACGGCGCCGACGGCTTCACCGCCGCCACGCGCAGCTTCACCGGCCTGCTGGTGCCCGGCACCCTGGCCCTGATCACCGCCTTCGTGGGTTTTGCCACCCTGGTGCTGGTGCCCATCCCGATGATCCGCGAGCTGGCCATCACCGCCTCGGTGGGCGTGGCCTACAAGATCGTCACCAACCTGATCATGCTGCCGGTGCTGGCCAGCTTCTTCAGCTTCGACGCTGCCTTTGTGGCCCGCGCCGGCAAGATGGAGGCCATGCGCAACCGCATGATGGCCAGCCTGGGCGTGCACATCGCCAACCCCCGCAACGCCCTGCTGGGCACCCTGGTCGGCCTGGCGCTGCTGGGGGTGGCGGTGTGGCAGAGCCAGGGCCGCCACGTGGGCCACGTGCTGCCGGGCGCCCCCGAGCTGCACAACGACTCCCGCTACAACCAGGACGTGGAGGCCGTGGTCAGCCGTTTCGGCTTGGGCCTGGACATGCTCACCGTGGTGGTGGAGACGCCCAAGGACGGCTGCTACAAGCATGAGGTGATGGCCTACGTGGATCGCCTCACCTGGTATCTCACCAACGTACCCGGCGTGCTCTCCGCCCAGTCGCTGCCGACCCTCACCAAGCTGGCGGCCTCCGGCGTCAATGAAGGCAACCCCAAATGGGCGTCGCTGCCCCAGGAGGAGCTGACCCTCGGCGAGGCCGTGCGCCAGGTGCCCGAAGGCCTGCGCCTCTACAACGCCGAGTGCACCCTGCTGCCGGTCAACCTCTACCTGGCCGACCACAAGGCCAGCACCATCAAGCAGGTGGTGGAGGCGGTGAAGGTGTATCGCGACGGCAACCCCTTCCCCGGCGTCACGGTGCGCCTGGCCAGCGGCAACGCCGGCGTGCAGGCCGCCACCAACGAGGTGGTGGAGCACTCCGAGCTGCCGATGATGCTCTATGTGTACGCCACCATCCTGGTGCTGGTGTTCCTGGTGTATCGCGACTGGCGCGCCATGATCGCCTGCTGCGTGCCCCTCACCCTGGCCACCTTCCTGGGCTACTGGTTCATGAAGTCCCTGGACATCGGCCTCACCGTGGCAACCCTGCCGGTGATGGTGCTGGCGGTGGGCATCGGCGTGGATTACGCCTTCTACATCTACAACCGCCTGCAGATGCACCTGTCCCACGGCGAGGACATCGTCACCGCCTTCAAGCAGGCCCTGCGCGAGGTGGGCGTGGCCACCGTGTTCACCGCCGTGACCCTGTCCATCGGTGTGGCCACCTGGTCCTTCTCGGCCCTCAAGTTCCAGGCCGACATGGGCATGCTGCTGACCTTCATGTTCATGGTGAACATGATCATGGCCATTACCCTGCTGCCCGCCCTGGCGGTGATGATCGACGTCCTGATCCCCCGGCGCGGCCCCGTGCGCGCGCCGCTGATGATGCACTGATGGAGACCCCGTCCATGAAACTCAAAGTGACAGCAAGCCTCGCCCTGGTGGCCACCCTGGCCGCCGGCGTGGTGATGGCGACGGCCGGTGGCGGCACCGCGCCGGCCGGCGAGGCCCCGGCCATGCAGGCCCGCCTGGCCACCCGGGCCGGTCTGGTGGCGGTGGCCGCTGCCGGCCCCGGTCTGGTGGCGGTGGGCGATTTCGGCACCGTGGTGCGCTCGCTGGATGGCGGCCAGAGCTGGACCCAGGCCCGCAGCGTGCCGGTCAGCGGCCTGCTCACCGCGGTGAGCTTTGCCGACGCCCGCACGGGCTGGGCGGTGGGCCACGGGGGCGTCATCCTGGCCACCACCGATGGCGGTGACACCTGGCAGATCCAGCACGAGGCCGAAGGCCGGCCGGTGCTGCTGGGGGTGCATTTCAGTGACGCCGAACACGGCTACGTGGTCGGCGCCTATGGCACGGCCCTGCGCACCACCGACGGCGGCAAGACCTGGGCGCCGATGGCCGTGGGGCAGGGGCGCGATGCCGACCTGCACCTCAACCACATTTTTGCCGCCGCCGACGGGGCCCTGTTTGCCGCCGGCGAGAGCGGGGCCGCCTTCAGCTCGCAGGATGGGGGCGGGCACTGGACGCGTCTCGACACGGGGGTGAGCGGTTCCCTGTGGTCCGGCCTGCAGCGGCGTGACGGCCGCCTGCTGCTCCTCGGCATGAGCGGGCGGGTGCTGGAGAGCAGCGACGGCGGCAGGCACTGGAAAGCCCTGGACACCGGCACCAGCCAGGCCCTGACCGGCGGCGTCGAGGCGCCGGACGGCGAGCTGGTGCTGGTGGGGACGGGCGGGGCGGTGGTCACGTCGAAGGACGGGCGGCTCGTCACGCGCATCCGTGAAGACCGTCAGAACCTGGCCGCCGTGACTGCCGTTGCCGAGGGCGGCAAGGCCCTGGTGCTGCTGGCCCAGAACGGCGTGCTGCGTGAAGCTGCCACCCAATGACATCGAGGACACACCCATGCTGGAAAGACTGATCGGCCTGCTCCGCGGCGAAGTGCAGGCGGAGGCGGCCGAGCGCGGCCCCTTCGAACGGCGCCTGATCGCCGTGGCGGCCCTGCTGCTGGAAACGATGTACGTGGACCGGGTGGCCTCCGAGGCCGAGCACCTGGCCGTGAAGCGCCTGCTGATGGCGCGCTTCCACCTGCCCCCCGAGCGCGTCGAGGAGCTGGTGGCGCTTGCCGAGGTGCGCTACGCCGAGGCTCTCGACGACTGGGAGTTTGCCGAGGCGGTGCGGGTCGGCTTCGGCCCGGGCGAGCGTCAGGAGATCCTCACCATGCTCTGGGAGGTGGCCTATGCCGACGGCCTGGAAAAACTCGAGGGCGAACTGATGCGCCGCCTGGCGCGCCAGCTGGATCTGGGCGAGGGGGCCGCCGAGGTGGCCCGCGCCACCGCCGGCTCCCGCGCCGGCATCCTGCGCGGCACGCCGGGCGATACCTGATCCGATCTTGTTTTACCCCACCATAAGACCGACGAAGAGGAGACACAGATGAAGAAACTGCACGGCATTGAACTGGGCGCGGGCACCGCGGCCTTCCTGGACGGCCCCCAGCGCATGATGATCGGGGGCCAGCGGGTGGAGGCGGTGAGCGGTGAAACCCTGCCGGTCATCGACCCGGCCAGCGGCGAGGTGTTCTGCCGCGTGCCGGCCGGTGACGCGGCCGACATCGACCGGGCCGTGAGCGCCGCCCGCCACGCCTTCGAGGCGGGCGAGTGGTCGCGGATGCGCCCGGTGGACCGGGAGCGCCTGCTGCTGCGCCTCGCCGACCTGCTCGAGGCCAATGCCCAGGAGATGGCCGAGCTGGAGGCCATCGACAACGGCAAGCCGGTGACCATGGCGCGCCATGTGGACGTGGCCCTGTCCATCGACTTCCTGCGCTACATGGCCGGCTGGGCCACCAAGATCGAGGGTTCCACCATGGAGCTGTCGGTGCCCCTGGTGCGCGAGCGGGAGTTCTTCGGCTTTACCCGGCGCGAGCCGGTGGGCGTGGTGGGGGCGATCATCCCGTGGAACTTCCCGCTGCTGATGGCCGCCTGGAAGGTGGGCCCGGCCCTGGCCTCGGGCTGCACCATGGTGCTCAAGCCTGCCGAGGAAACCCCGCTGACGGCCCTGCGCTTTGCCGAGCTGGTGCAGGAAGCCGGCTACCCGCCGGGTGTGCTCAACGTGGTCACCGGCCTGGGCCACACGGCCGGTGCGGCGCTGGCCGCCCACAAGGGTATCGAGAAGGTGGCCTTCACCGGCTCGACGGAGATCGGCAAGCTGGTGGGCAAGGCCGCCCTCGACAACATGACCCGGGTGTCCCTGGAACTGGGCGGCAAGAGCCCGGTGATCGTGCTCGACGATGCCGACCCGGCGGTGGCGGCGGCCGGCGCGGCCCAGGCGATCTTCTTCAACCAGGGCCAGGTGTGCACCGCGGGCTCGCGCCTCTACGTGCATCGCAGCCGCTTTGATGAGGTGGTGGAGCAGCTGTCGGGCATTGCCGCCGGCATGAAGATCGGTCCGGGCATCGACCCCGGCACCCAGATCGGCCCGCTGGTGTCGGCGGTGCAGCAGCAGCGCGTGCTCGGCTATATCGACAGCGGCCTGGGCGAGGGCGCGCGGGCGGCGGTGGGTGGCACGGTCGATGGCAACATGGGCTATTTCGTCAGGCCGACGGTGCTGGTGGATACCCGCGACGACATGCGCGTGGTGCGGGAGGAGATCTTCGGGCCCGTGGTGGTGGCCATGCCCTACGCCGATCTTGACGAAGTGGCCCGGCGCGCCAACGACACCCCCTACGGCCTGGCTGCCAGCATCTGGTCCAATGACCTGTCGCGGGTGCATCGCCTGATCCCCAAGATCAAGGCCGGCACCGTGTGGGTGAACTGCCACAACATCCTCGACAACGCCATGCCCTTCGGCGGCTACAAGCAGTCGGGCATCGGCCGCGAGATGGGCCGGGCGGTGCTGGATCTGTATACCGAGTCGAAGTCGGTGGTGATGATGCTCTGAGGTCGGAGAGCCCCCCGCTGCCCTGTGGGGGCGACTTCAGTCGCCCGCGGACTTCGATCAAGGGCATGCCGGTGATTTAGCGTGCGCTGGGCGACTGAAGTCGCCCCTACAAGTCGCCTTACAACGGGCTGATTACCAGCAGGGTGCCGTTGCGGTCTTCCGTGACCCACAGGCGGCCGCGGGGGTCGGCCTTGATGTCGGTGGGGGCGCCGAGGGGATGGTGGGCGCTGGCCTGCCAGCCGTCCACCAGCACCTTGAACTTCTGCGCGGGTCGGCCGGTGGTGTCGAAGGGCCAGGCGATGATGCGGTGGCCCTCGCGGCGGTAGCCATGCAGGCCGATCACCAGGCTGCCGCGCCAGGCCGCCGGCGCGTCGGCGTGAGTGTAGAAGGCCATGCCCAGGGGCGCCGAATGGGCGGGCAGCAGGCGCTCGGGTTTTGTATAGCGGCTGCAGTCGCCCGGCGCGAAGGCCGGGTCGAAGCGGCCCATGTCGGTGCAGTAGGGCCAGCCGTAGTGGGCGCCCGGGCGAATCCGGTTGAGTTCGTCGTGGGGCAGGGTCTCGGCATCGCCGCCGCCGGGCAGGGTGTCGCGGCTGTTCTCGGCCTGCCACAGGTTGCCGTCGGGGGCGAAGGCCAGGGCCATGGCGTTGCGCAGGCCGCGGGCAAAGGGCTTGCCCACCCAGCGGCCGTCCACCTGCGCGTAGCGCCAGATGGCCGCGGCGGGGGTGTCGCGCTCGGCTTCGGGGCAGCGCATGCCGCGGGGGGCGGGGGCGTCCTCACAGTGGTCGCTGCTGGCACCCACGCTGATGTAGAGGGCCCCGTCGGGCCCGAACACGAACTGCTTGAGCGGGTGCCGGCCCTCCGCGGGCAGCCCGGTGATCACCGGGGTGGTGGGCGGCGTGCGTTCGAGGTCCACCCGCAGGATGCGGCCGGCTTCGGCCAGGTAGATCTTTCCGTCCGGCCCGGTCTGCAGACCGTGGGGTCGGTCCAGCCCCTTGAGCAGCGGGCGCACCTCGAAGCCGCCTGGCCTGGGGCTGAGCATCAGCAGCCTTCCGGCTTTGGCATCCCAGCGGCCCAGGTCGGTGACCAGCACGCGGCCATCGGCCAGGGGCAGCACGCCCCGCGGCAGGCCCAGCCCGCTGGCGGCGAGTCCGATGCAAAAGCCCTTCGCCATCTTGAGCTGCACGCCCGGCAGGCCGGCGCACTGGCCGGAGGTGACATAGCGGCTGCCCCGGGTGGCGAGGGCGTCACCCGCGCTGGTGCCGGCAAGGGCGATCAGCAGGGCGAGGAGGTGGGCAGGGCGGTGCATGGTGGGCGGGGTCGAGTCGGGCCGCGGCGCAGATCGATCGGGGCTCAGCCCCTGGTGATGTCGGCGAGGATGGCGCGGAGGAGCCGCCAGGCCTTGTCCACCGAGGCAATCTCCACCCGCTCCCCCGGGGCGTGGGCGCCGCGGATGGTGGGGCCGAAGGAGACGATGTCCATGCCCGGATGGCTGGCGCCGAGGATGCCGCACTCCAGGCCGGCGTGGATCACCTTGACGCAGGAGGCCTGGCCGAAGTCCCGGGCGAACACCCGCTGGCAGCGGGCCAGCAGCGGCGAGTCCGGGTTGGGGGCCCAGCCCGGGTAGTGGCCGGACAGCTCGGCCGCGGTGCCGGACAGGGCGAACAGGCTGACGATCTCGTCGGCCAGGGCAGCGCTGCCGCTGTCGAGCAGGGAGCGGACCATGAAGTTGCAGCTGCCTGCCTGCGGGCCGAGATCCACCACGCCGAGGTTGTTGGAGGTTTCCACCACGCCCGGCACGCTCAGGCTGCGTCGGCGCACGCCGTGGGGCGCGGCATGCAGGGAGGCCAGCCACAGGGCCTGGTCGGCGCTGCTCATCAGTTCGCTGGCGGTGGCGGTGGCAAGGCTCAGGTTCAGGCCCTCGTCCACGCCGCGCAGGGCCTCACGCAGTTCGGCCTGGGCGGCGGCCAGGGCGGCCTCCAGGGCGCTGCGCTGACCTGCCGGCAGGGCCACGGTGGCGCGGGCTTCGCGGGGCAGGGCATTGCGCGCCGTGCCACCGGCCAGGCTGGCGAGGCGCAGGGGCAGGGCGCGCTCCAGCGTGCGCAGAACCCGTACCAAGAGTTTGATGGCATTGCCCCGTTCTTCGTGGATATCCACCCCCGAATGCCCGCCGCGCAGGCCGGCGAGGGTCAGCGTCCAGCTCTCCCAGCCTGCGGGCAGCGGCGTCGGCGTACCGGGGCGGCTCACGTTCACGTCCACGCCGCCGGCACAGCCGAGATAGAACTCGCCCCAGTCTTCGGTATCCAGATTGAGCATCAGCCGCCCTTCGAGGGTGCCGGGCTGCAGCCCCTGGGCGCCGCCCATGCCGGCCTCCTCGTCGACGGTGAGCAGCGCCTCGAGGGGGCCATGGGGCAGGGTGTCGTCGTCCAGGGCGGCGAGGATCAGGGCCACGCCGATGCCGTTGTCGGCCCCCAGGGTGGTGTCGTCGGCCACCAGCCAGCCCTCGCGCAGGGTCGGGTGGATCGGGTCGCGGGTGAAGTCGTGGGCGGTGCCGCTGTTGGCCTGGCACACCATGTCGAGGTGGCCCTGCAGCACCACGCCGGGCGCGTGTTCGTGGCCGGGGCGGGCGGGTTTGCGGATGATCAGGTTGCCTGCGGCGTCTACTTGCGTGGCCAGTCCGCGGCCATGGGCCCAGGTTTGTAAGGCGTCCCGCACCCGGCCTTCGGCCTTGGAGGGGCGGGGGATACGGCACAGGGTGGCAAAGTGCTGCCACACGGCGGCGGGCTGAAGCCCGGTGAAGACGGGGTCGGGTTGGAACATGGTGGCAGTGCGAAGGGCAGGTGAGTGGGTTCCGGCGGGGAGCGTACCGCGTCACGGGCGGCTGGAGGCCCGTGGGGTCGAATTTATCCGACTGCGGACTCCGATCAAAGGCAGGCTGGCATTTCACCCGTATCGGGACATGCCGTGCGGTGTCAGGCGGGCCGCAGGAAGGTCTCGGCGAACTGCCCGGCGGGCAGGGCCGGGCTCAGCAGGTAGCCCTGGTAGAGGTTGCAGCCCATGCGCTGCAGGGCATGCAGGTGCCCGGCGGTCTCGACCCCTTCGGCCACCACCGAGAGGGACAGGCTGTGGGCCATGGCGATGATGGCGCGGACGATGGCTGCGGCGTCTTCGGGGTTTTCGCTGTGGCTGCCGGCGAGGGGGAAGATGAAAGACTTGTCGATCTTCAGGCGGTTTACCGGCAGGTTGCGCAGGTAGGACAGGGACGAGTAGCCGGTACCGAAGTCGTCCAGGGCCAGGTGCAGCCCATGTTGACGCAGGGTCCGCAGCTCGCCGATGGCCGGCCCCTCGGGCTGGATCAGCACCGACTCGGTGACCTCCAGCTCGATGCTGTCGGGGGGGAGCTGGTGGGCGTTCAGGCGCTGGAGGATGCCCCGCGCCAGGCCGCTGTGCCAGAACTGGCGCGGTGACAGGTTGATGGCGATGCGCGGCGGCGAGGCGCATTCCGCGTGCCAGCGGGCGGCCTGGGCGATGGCGGTGTCCAGCACCCAGTTGCCGATGGCGTGGATCATGCCGGTCTCCTCGGCCACCGGGATGAAGTGGTCGGGGGGAATGAAGCGCCCGTCGTGGTGCCAGCGCAGCAGGGCTTCCGCCCCCACCACGCGGCCGTCGCTGACATTGACCTGGGGCTGGTAGTGCAGCTCCAGTTCGCCGGTGGCAATGGCGTTGCGCAGGGCCGCCTCCAGGGAGACCCGGCGCTGCAGGCGCTCGTTCATCTGCTCCGAGAAGAAGTGGCAGCTTGCCCCGCCCCGGGCCTTGGCGGCGTACATGGCGGTGTCGGCATTGCGCAGCAGGGTTTCGGTGTCGCCCCCGTCACCGGGGAAGAGGGCGATGCCGATGGTGGCGGTGGTATGCAACTCCAGCCCGGCCTCGCGCATCGGGCGGGTGATGGCCTCGAGGATGCGCTCGGCGACATGGCCCGCGTCGCCGGCCCCGGCAATTTCCGGCAGCACGGCGATGAACTCGTCGCCGCCCTGGCGATAGACCTGGTCGAGGGGGCGCAGGGCCTCCGCGATCCGGCGTGCCACACCTTTCAGCAGGATGTCGCCCACCGAGTGGCCCATGGCGTCGTTGATGGTCTTGAAGCGATCCAGGTCCACGAAAAGCACGCCCAGCATGGTGCCCCGCCCGGTGGCCCGGGCGATCAGGCGCGGCACCTGGTCCATCAGCTGGGTCCGGTTGGGCAGGCCGGTGAGGGCGTCGTGGTGGGCGAGGTAGCGGATGCGGGCCTCGTCGGCGCGGCGCTCGGTGATGTCGGTGATGGAGCCGGCCATCAGGCGGCCCACGCCGCGCCCGTCCCGCTGGGCCACGCCCCGGGCGGCCAGCCAGCGGTAGGCGCCATCGGCCGCGCGGACCCGGTACTCATGGTAGAAGTGGGGCGTCTCGCCCTTCAGGTGGCTCGATACTGCTTCGTTGTAGCCGGCGCGGTCATCGGGATGAACCAGCTTCAGCCAGCGGTGGGTGTCCACCAGAAAATTGTCGGCGTAACCCAGGATGCTCAGCAGGCGGCGCCCGACCCGCAGCTCCTTGCTGAGGGGGTCCCATTCCCACATGCCGTCATTGGTGCCTTCCATGGCCAGGGCGTGGGCCCGGGTGATGCGCCGAAGGCGCAGGATCTCGCAGATGCAGATGAGCAGCGCCAGGCCCAGGCCGGCCCCCGTGAGCAGCGTGTAGGGCGGCAGATCGCTGTTCCGCGACACAAAGGCCAGCACCCCGGCGAGGCTCAGCGCCAGGCTGGCCGATGTAAGCAGCAGGAGCACGCGGCACCGCCGTCCGGACAGCCGGGAAGGTGGGGCGACGGAGGTGTCGTGCTCGTGTGGGGGCGGCATGGGCGGCGGGGCGAGGATGGCGGATCTGGCGATGCTGCCTTATCGGCCCGCAACCTTCCGTCTTGAACGGTCGTGCCAGCGCCGCGGAGGGTGCTTAGTCGGAGTGGGTAAAGGTTGGCTCAGGGGCAGGTAAGGGGCAGTGTGACCCCGTTCCGGCCGGGGTTCTGACGCGGCCGGAACGGGGTACAAATGCGCAATGGACACGTTGACAGCGTATCAATCCAATGTATGATTCAAACAAACGTTTTAATGAAACCGTGGCCGGAGAGATTCGTCGTCCGAGCTGCGGGCATCCACCCCAAGGAGATTCCCATGACCGAAGTGCCGGGCAAGGCCGCAGGTGACACCCGCAGTCGCATCCTCGATGCGGCTGAGCGTCTGTTCATGGAGAACGGCTTCGACGGGACGTCGATGCGCATGATCACCAGCCAGGCCGGGGTCAATCTTGCGGCAGTCAATTACCACTTCGGCACCAAGGAGCTGTTGATCCAGGAGGTCTTCCGGCGCCGCCTCACCGATCTCAACCGCGCCCGCCTGGCGGCCCTCGAGGCCCTGGAGCTTGAGGCGGCCGGCGCATCCCTCAAACCCAGCCGCATCGTGGATGCCTTCTTCGGCACGGCCCTGCGCATGGCGGCGGACGTGGAGGGGGGCGGGCATACCTTCATGTGCCTGCTCGGCCGCACCTACACCGAGCCCAATGAGTTTGTGCGGCAGTTTCTGGCCGAGGAATACGCCGAGTGCGTCGAGCGTTTTCTGGCGGCCCTCTACCGGGCGCTGCCGGAGGTGGATCGCAAGGAGATCCTGTGGCGCTTCCATTTCATGATGGGGGCGATGTCCTACGCCATCGCCGGTACCGACGCGCTGCAACTGGTCACCGGCAAATTCGACGACGAGAACCCCTCGCAGCTGGCGCCGCGCCTGATGAGCTTCCTGCTCGGCGGGCTGCGTGCGCCGCTGGCGGAGTTTGGCGGCCTCAAGTAGCGCTGCCGGACACGGATCAGGCAACACATTCATAAAAGCGCGCTGCAAAGACGGCGCCGAGTAAAAGGAGATAGCTCATGTCGTACTGGTTTCTGGTTTCCCTCCCTCCCCTGGTGGTCGCGCTCGCCTACGGGCGAGCGCCATTTTTTGCCTGGTATGGGGTGGGGCTGGCGTGGCTCGTGGCGCTGGCCTGGCTGGCCGGCTGGTCGGCGGCTGCAGCTGGGGTGGCGGTCGGTGCCCTGGCGTTGGCGGGTGCGGTGTTCGTGGTGCCGGGCATCCGGCGCAGCCTGGTCACGGCGGGTATCTTCCGCGCCTTCCGCAAGGCACTGCCGTCCATGTCCCAGACCGAGAAGGACGCCCTGGAGGCCGGAACCGTATGGTGGGAGGGCGAGCTGTTTGGCGGGAAGCCGGCCTGGAACACCCTGCTGGCCTACCCCGCGCCGCGCCTCACGCCCGAGGAGCAGCGTTTTCTCGACGTGGAGACCACCGAGCTGTGCCGTCTGACCAAGGACTGGGAATGCACCCAGGCCCAGGACATGCCCGAGGGGGTGTGGAAGTACATCCGCGAGAAGGGCTTCCTGGGCATGATCATTCCCCGGGAATATGGCGGCAAGGGCTTCTCGGCCTATGCTCACTCGCAGGTCATCACCAAGCTGTCCACCCGCTCATCGGCGCCCGCCGTGACGGTGATGGTGCCCAACTCCCTCGGCCCGGCCGAGCTGTTGCTGCACTACGGCACGCCGGAGCAGAAGCAGCATTACCTGCCCCGTCTGGCCCGCGGCCAGGAGATCCCGGCCTTTGCCCTGACCAGCCCGTGGGCGGGTTCGGATGCGGCCTCCATCCCCGACGCCGGGGTGATCTGCATGGGCACCTACCAGGGCCGCGAGGTGCTGGGCATGCGGGTCAGCTTCGACAAGCGCTACATCACCCTGGCGCCGGTGTGCACCGTGTTCGGCCTGGCTTTCCGTCTGTTCGATCCGCAGCACCTGCTGGGGGACGTGGAAGACCTGGGTATTACCTGTGCCCTGGTGCCCCATGACCACCCGGGCGTGGATATCGGCCGTCGCCACTTTCCCCTCAACGCCGTGTGGATGAACGGGCCGATCCGTGGCACAGACGTGTTCATGCCGCTGGATTTCATCATCGGCGGGCCGGCGATGGCGGGGCAGGGCTGGCGCATGCTCATGGAGTGCCTGGCGGCAGGGCGCTCCATCTCGCTGCCGGGCTCCAACACCGGCATGCAGAAGATGACCGCCCGGGCGGTGGGGGCCTATGCCCGGGTGCGCTACCAGTTCAAGACGGCGGTGGGCAAGTTCGAGGGCGTCGAAGAGGCCCTGACCCGCATCGGTGCCAACACCTGGCTCAGCGACGCTGCGCGGGTCATGACCGCCGGGGCCATCGACCTGGGCGAGAAGCCCTCGGTGGTGTCGGCCATCGTCAAGTTCCACGTCACCGAGCGGGCCCGCCAGACGGTGAACGACGGCATGGACGTGATCGGCGGTAAGGGCATCTGCTTGGGGCCGCAGAACTTCCTGGGCCGCGCTTATCAGCAGATCCCGGTGGGCATCACTGTGGAAGGCGCCAACATCCTCACCCGCAGCTTGATCCTCTTCGGTCAGGGGGCGATCCGCTGCCACCCCTATGTGCTCAAGGAGATGGAGGCCGCCCGCAGCGGCGATCTGGTGGCCTTCGACGAAGCCTTCTGGGGGCATGTGGGCTACACCGTCTCGAACGCCGCCCGGGCCCTGGTGATGGGCCTCACCGGGTCGCACTTCGTGGGCGTCCCCGACGCCGGCGGCAAGGGCGTGGCGCCGGAGACCCGCCGCTACTACCAGCAGCTCACCCGCTTCTCGGCCGCCTTCGCCTTCCTGGCGGATATCTCCATGGGGACCCTGGGGGGCGCGCTGAAGCGCAAGGAGAAGCTCTCCGCCCGCCTTGGCGACATCCTCTCCCTGATGTACCTGGCCTCCGCCGCCCTCAAGCGCTTCGAGGATGAAGGCCGCCAGGCAGCCGACGCGCCGCTGCTCCACTGGGTGATCTGGGACTGCATGTTCAAGGCCCAGAATGCCTTTGAGGGCGTGATCGCCAACTTCCCCAACCGCCTGTTTGCCACCCTGCTGCGTCGCATCGTGGTCTTCCCCCTGGGCCGGCCCTATTTCGTCCCTTCCGACCAGCTGGGGCACGAGGTGGCGACCCTGCTCATCAACCCCTCGGCGACCCGCGACCGTCTGACCTCCGACGTCTACCTGCCCACCGATGTGGACGAGCCGGTGGGCGCGCTCGAAGCGGCCCTCACCGCCACCATCGAGGCGGAGCCCGTGGAGGCCAAGGTGCGCAAGGCGATCAAGTCCGGCCAGTTCAAGCCGGGCCTGCTGGTGGGCGGCGGGGTCGATGCCCTCTACGAAGTCGCCCTGGCGGCCGGGATCATCAGCCGTGATGAATTTGCGCTGATCGTCCGGCGCGGCGAGCTGCGCGACAAGGTCATCCGCGTGGATGACTTCCCCTACGACTTCGGTCTGCGCAAGGCCCTGGCGGGGCTGGCGGACGAGCAGCGGAAAGCGGCCTGAGCATGACCGAGCCCATCTACATCATCGACGGCGCGCGTACGCCCTTCCTCAAGGCGCACAACGCCCCCGGCCCCTTTGCGGCGTCGGATCTGGCCACCGCCGCCGGCAGCGCCCTGCTGGCTCGCCAGCGCTTTCTGCCGGAGCAACTGGACGAGGTCATCCTTGGCTGCGCCAGCCCGTCGCCCGACGAGGTGAATATCGGCCGGGTGGTGGCCCTGCGCATGGGGTGTGGGCTCAAGGTGCCGGGCTGGACGGTGATGCGCAACTGTGCCTCGGGCATGCAGGCCCTGGATTCGGCCATCGCCAACATCCGCTGCGGGCGCTCGCAGCTGGTGCTGGCGGGGGGCGTGGATGCCCTCTCGCGGGCGCCGCTGCTGTTCTCCGACCCGATGGTGCGCTGGTTCGCCGGCTGGATGGGCGCGCGCAGCCTGGGTGACAAGCTGGCGGCGCTGAAGAAGTTCCGGCCTGCTTACCTGGCGCCGGTCATCGGCATCATGAAGGGGCTGACCGACCCGATCGTCGGGCAGCTGATGGGCCAGACCGCCGAGAACCTGGCCTGGAAGTACGGCATCAGCCGCTACGACATGGACGCCTACGCGGTGGAAAGCCACCTGCGGGTGGCTGCCGCCCAGGATGCCGGCCATTTTGCCGACGAGCTGGTACCGCTGATCGAGGCTGACGGCACGGTGCATGCTGCCGATGACGGCCTGCGCCGGGATGCGTCCCTGGCCGGCATGGCCAAGCTCAAGCCCTTCTTCGACAAGAAATACGGCCGGGTCACGCCGGCCAACAGCTCCCAGATCACCGACGGTGCCACCTGGCTGGTGCTGGCTTCGGAGGCTGCCGTGGAACAATTTGGCCTGACGCCCTTGGGGCGCATCGTGGACAGCCAGTGGGCAGGGCTCGAGCCCGAAGAGATGGGCCTGGGGCCCGTGCATGCCGCCACGCCCATCCTGCGGCGGCACGGGCTGGGTCTGGATGACCTGGACCTGATCGAAATCAACGAGGCCTTCGCCGCCCAGGTGATCGCCTGCCTGCGCGCCTGGCAGGATGACGATTACTGTCGCCACCGCCTGGGGCTGGAGGGCGCCCTGGGGGCCGTCGATCCGGCACGGCTCAATGTGGATGGCGGTGCCGTGGCCCTGGGCCACCCGGTGGGGGCCAGCGGCGCGCGCATCGTCCTGCATCTGCTCCATGCCCTGCGTCGGCGGGGCGGAAGGCGGGGGCTTGCCAGCATCTGCATTGGCGGTGGGCAGGGTGGTGCCATGCTGGTGGAGGCCCTGTGATGCGTTACGCAAACTGGACACTCGAACGCGATGCCGAGGGCATCGCCTGGGCGACCCTGGATGTGGCCGACGCCGGTGCCAACACCCTGGGTCTTGCAGTGATGACCGAGCTGGGTGACATCCTCGACGAACTGGACCGTCAGCCGCCTACCGGCCTGGTGATCCGCTCCGGCAAGCCGGCGGGTTTCATCGCCGGTGCCAACATCGAGGAGTTCACCCGCATCGACTCCGCCGAGGCGGCCCGTGCCCTGGTGAGCCGGGGGTGGAGCCTTTTCGACCGGCTGACTGCAGTCAAGTATCCGACCCTGGCCCTGATCCGCGGTCACTGCATGGGGGGCGGGCTGGAGCTGGCCCTGGCCTGCCGCTATCGCATCACGGTGGATGAGCCCGGCACCCGCCTGGCCCTGCCCGAGGTGATGCTGGGCATCTATCCGGCCTGGGGCGGGATGCTGCGCCTGCCCGCCCTGATCGGTCCGGCCGCAGCCCTGGACCTGATGCTCACCGGCAAGGGCGTGGATGCTGCGAAAGCCAGGCGGCTCGGGATGGCGGACGCCTGCGTGCCTCCCCGGGTCATGGACAACGCGGCGCGCATGCTGCTGCTCTCCGGCCAGGCACCGCACCCGCTGCCCTTCATGCAGCGTCTCCTCAATGGCCCCCTGCGCGGCATCGTGGCCCGCAAGGCCCGGGCCCAGGTGGCCGCCAAGGCTCGCCCCGAGCACTACCCGGCGCCCTACGCCATCCTGGATGTGTGGTCCAACTACGGGGGCAACGCCCTCGATGTGCCGGCTAGCTCGCCCTCGTCCCTGGAGGCCATCCTGCGCTCGCCCACGGCGGGCAACCTGATCCGCGTTTTCTTTCTGCAGGAGCGCCTCAAGGGCTTCGGCAAGGATGCGGATTTCCGGCCCCGCCGTGTTCATGTGGTGGGGGCGGGCGTGATGGGGGGCGATATCGCCACCGAGTGCGCCCTGCGCGGCATGATCGTGACCCTGCAGGATCAGTCGGTGGAGCGCATCGCGCCGGCCATTGCCCGGGCCGGCAAGCGCTTCGCGCGCAAGTTCCGGGGCAAGCCGCGGGAGGCCCGCTTCGCCCTCGACCGGCTGATCCCCGATCCGGCCGGCCATGGGGTGGCCCAGGCCGACGTGATCATTGAGGCCATCTTTGAAAGCCTGGACGCCAAGCGCAGCCTGCTGGCAGACATCGAGCGGCGGGCTCGGCCCGACGCTGTGCTGGCCTCCAACACCTCCAGCCTGCGCATCAGCGACATCGCCAGTGCGCTGGCCGACCCGGCCCGGCTGGTGGGCATCCACTTCTTCAACCCGGTGGCGATGATGCCCCTGGTGGAAGTGGTGCGTACCGGGGCCACGGCTGAGGACGGCTTCCGCCGCGCGGCGGCCTTTGTGCGCAAGCTCGACAAGCTGCCCCTGCCGGTGAAGGACGAGCCGGGTTTCCTGGTGAATGCGGTGCTCGGCCCCTACATGTACGAGGCCCTGCGCTGTGTGGATGAGGGCATCGCCCCGGCCACCATCGACGCGGCCATGACCGCCTTCGGCATGCCCATGGGCCCCATCGAGCTGGTGGATACGGTGGGGCTGGACATCGCCGTGGCGGCGGGCAAGGCCCTGGCCGGTGCCGACGCGGTGCTGCCCCGCAGCCTGGCCGAGCGGGTGGCGGCGGGCCAGTTGGGCAAGAAGAGCGGGCAGGGCTTTTACGCCTGGCCCGGCGGCAAGGTCAGCCGGCCGGCCGCGGGGGCCATCCCCGAGGGGTTGGCAGCCCGCATCATCGCCCCGTTGCTGGCTGCCAGCCAGGCCTGTGTTGACCGCGGTGTGGTGGCCGATGCCGATCTGGCGGATGCGGGGGTTATATTCGGCACCGGCTTTGCCCCCTTTACGGGCGGTCCCCTCAACTTTGCCCGCGGCCCCCGGGCCGCAGCCTGAACCATTGCCAGGAGTTCGCCATGTCCGATGCCCCCGTTCAACTGCCTGCCGACCGTATGCCCGTGCTGCGGGTCATGCCCATGCCCCGGGATCTCAACCCCGCGGGGGATGTATTCGGTGGCTGGATCATGTCCCAGGTGGATATTGCCGGCGCGGTGCCGGCGCGCCAGCGGGCCCGCGGCCGGGTGGCCACGATCTCGGTGAATTCCTTCGTCTTCAAGCAGCCCGTGTCGGTGGGAGACATCGTCAGCTTCTACGTGGACATCGTGCGGGTGGGCAAGAGCTCGATCACCGTGGATGTGGAGGTCTATGCCGAGCGCAACCCCGAGGACCCGGTGGTGGTGAAAGTGACGGAGGCAACCCTGACCTACGTGGCGGTGAGTGCCAGCGGGGTCAAGCGTGACATCCCGCCGGAGATTGCTGCATAAAAACAACAGTTTTAAACGAATGTTACAAAGTTAAAGGCTTGTGCAGCCCTAGAATCGCCGTGGGGTCGGGCAAACCCATGGTCAGTCGATAAAACGCCCATCTGTGAGGAGACGCACCCATGAAAATGAAAATGATCGCCCGTTTGATGCCCCTGGTCGCCCTCGGTCTGGCCGCCGGGCAGGCCAGCGCCGCCGGCTTCCAGTTGCTGGAGCAGAATGCCAGCGGGATCGGTAACGCCTATGCGGGTTCGGCCGCGGTGGCCGAGAACGCCAGCACCATCTATTACAACCCGGCCGGCATGACCCAGCTGCAGTCCCGCGAGGCTTCGGTGGGCATGTCCCTGGTGCGTCCCACCTTCAAGTTCAGCAACCAGGGCTCCAGCACCGGCGTGCTGAACGGCAGTGGCACCGGCAATGACGCCGGCAGCTGGGCTGCGATTCCCAACGGCTACCTGTCCTGGGGCCTGAGCAAGGACCTGTACGTGGGCGTGGGCTTCGGCGCCCCATTCGGCCTGGTCACCGAGTACGACAACCCCTGGCTGGGCGGTGCCCAGGCCATCAAGTTCGACATCAAGACCTACAACGTCAATCCCAGCGTGGCCTACCGCGTGAACGACATGGTCTCGCTGGGGGCCGGCCTCAACTACCAGCGCATGGAAGCCGAATATGTGCGCCTGGCCACCGTCACCTCCGCGGCCCTGTCGGCCACCCGGGCCACCCTGGATGCCGGTGACAATAGTTGGGGCTGGAACGTGGGGGCCCTGTTCACCCTCAGCCCCAACACCAAGGTGGGGGTGTCCTACCGCTCCAAGATCAAGCATGAGCTGAAGGGCAGCCTGGCCGTCAGCGGCCCCGCGGCGGGTGCCTCGCCGGCCCTGACCACTGGCAGCGCCATGGCCAGTGTCGATCTGCCCGATACCTTCATCCTGTCGGTGGTGCAGAACCTCAACGACAAGTGGGAGATGCTCGGTGACATCTCCTGGACGGGCTGGAGCAGCATTCCGAAGGTGGATATCGTGCGCACCTCCGGCAGCCTCAGCGGGGCCACCGTGCAGACCCTCGACACCCACTTCCGCGACACCTGGCGTTATGCCCTGGGGGCCAACTACCGCCTGAACGACATGGTCAAGCTCAAGTTTGGCGTGGCCTACGACCAGACCCCGGTGCCTGACGCCCAGCATCGCCTGGTGTCCCTGCCCGACAACAACCGCACCTGGTTCTCGGCGGGGGCGCAGATCAAGCTCGCCAAGGGCTCGGTGCTGGATCTGGGGGCGTCCTACCTCAACGTGCCCGAGTCCAAGGTGGACAATAATCAGACCTCTCTGGGCCGTGGCCGGGTGACCGGCGCCTACGACGCCCGGGTGTGGATCATGGGTGCCCAGTATTCCATGGCCTTCTGATTCCTGTCCTGTGCGCGGGGTCGCTCTGGCGGCCCCGCTGTTTTTTGCTTCTCCCGGTTTTTTCCATGGCCCGCTCCGATCCCCCACTTCCCGACGCCAAGACGCGCATCCTCGACGCCGCCGAGCGCCTGTTCATGGAAAACGGCTACGCCGCTACGTCGGTGCGCATGATCACCGGTGCGGCGGGCGTGCCGGTGGCCCTGGTGAGCTATCACTTCGGCTCCAAGCAGGGCTTGATGGAGGCGGTGTACGAACGTGCCCTGGGCAGCCGGGGCGGCAGCCGGGTGAGCTACCTCGACAGGCTGGAGGCCGATGCCGGCGGGCAGCCGATCGCCGTGGACGTGCTGGTGGATGCCTTCCTGTCGTCGGCCCTGCGCCTGACCCGCAAGGACAGCATTCCCGGCGAGGTCTTCAAGCAGCTCATCGGGCGGGCCTTCTACGAACCCGGGCCGGGCACCGAGGCCTTCTTCCCGGCGGAATACCGGGAGGCGGTGGATCGTTACCGTCAGGCCTTCATGCGTGCGCTCCCCGATCTGAGTCAGGACGACGTGGTCTGGCGCATGTATTTCTTCGTTGGCATCGTCGCCTACGCGATGGCCGGAAAGGACGTGATGCGGATGACCGAAACCTACGCCCTCACCGATGCAGGTGACCCGGAAGCCGTCATGGCCAGGCTGCGGCCCTTCGTCGTGGCCGGCTTCATGGCGCCGCCGGGCGTGTCACCGACGGGCCTGGCAAAGGCCTGATTTTTAAACCATGTTGTATCCATGGGCAGCATTGCGCTAAGATTTGAACAGTTGTTCAAAACCGCCATGCAGTTGCGTGGTCCGTAGTCAATAAAAAGGCCCTGTCAGGGCCGAGTCAAAGGAGGCACATGTGAGCAGACTGATCATTCGCAAGGTGGCCGTGCTGGGTGCCGGCGTGATGGGGGCGCAGATCGCGGCCCATTGCGCCAACGCTGGCGTGCCGGTCATCCTCTTCGACCTTCCGGCCAAGGAAGGCCCCGCCAACGCCATCGCCAGCAAGGCCGTGGATGGGCTGAAGAAACTCGAACCGGCCCCCCTGGCCACCCGCGACCGGGCCCAGTTCATCGACGTGGCCAACTACGGCAGCGACCTGGAGAAGCTCCGCGACTGCGACCTCATCATCGAGGCCATCGCCGAGAAGATGGAGTGGAAGCTGGACCTCTACGCCAAGGTTGCGCCCTATCTGCGGGCTGACGCGATCTTTGCGTCCAACACCTCGGGCCTGTCCATCAACAGCCTGTCGGAAGGCATGCCGGCCGAGGCCCGCGCCCGCTTCTGCGGCATCCACTTCTTCAACCCGCCGCGCTACATGGCGCTGGTGGAGCTGATTGCCACCCGCACAACCGATCCGGCCACCCTGGACGCACTGGAGGCCTGGCTCACCACCCGGCTGGGCAAGAGCATCGTCCGCGCCAAGGACACCCCCAACTTCGTCGCCAACCGGGTGGGGGTGTTCTCGATCCTTGCGGTGATGCACCACACCGCCCGCCTGGGCCTGGGCTTCGACGAGGTGGATGCCCTCACCGGCCCGCTGATCGGCCGGCCCAAGAGCGCCACCTATCGCACCGCCGACGTGGTGGGCCTCGACACCCTGGCCCATGTGATCGGCACCATGCAGGCGACCCTGCCGGGCGACCCCTGGCATGCCTTCTACCAGAGCCCCGAGTGGCTCACCGCCCTGATCGCCAAGGGCGTGCTGGGGCAAAAGACCAAGGGCGGCATCTTCCGCAAGGACGGCAAGGCCATCGTCGTGCTCGACGTGGCCAAACAGGACTACCGCCCCAGCGCCGGCGAAGTGGCGCCCGAGGTGCTGGCCATCCTGAAGAACCGCAACCCGGCCGAGAAGTTTGCCCAGCTGCGCGCCAGCAGCCACCCCCAGGCCCGCTTCCTGTGGGCCATCTTCCGCGACGTCTTCCATTACTGCGCCTTCCACCTGGCCGACATCGCCGACAACGCCCGGGACGTGGACTTTGCGATGCGCTGGGGTTTCGGCTGGGCCATGGGCCCCTTCGAGACCTGGCAGGCCGCCGGCTGGCAGGCGATCGCCGCCGCCGTGCAGGCCGACATCCAGGCTGGTGAGGCCATGATTGCCGCAGCGCTGCCCGCCTGGGTGTTTGACGGGCGCCAGGGTGTGCATGCGCCGGAGGGCTCCTGGAGCGCCACCGACGCCGCCCTCAAGCCCCGTTCCACCCTGCCGGTGTATGGCCGCCAGCTCTACCCCGAGCAGGTGCTCGGCGAGGCGGCCCGGGACATGGGCACCACCCTGTGGGAAAACGACGGCGTGCGCCTGTGGAACCTGCCGGCGAAGGATGCCCGCATCGGCATCCTGTCCTTCAAGTCCAAGATGCACGCCATCGGCGACGAGGTGCTGGACGGCGTGCTCGAAGCCGTGGCCCGGGCCGAACGCGACCTGGACGGTCTGGTAATCTGGCACGAGGCACCCTTTGCCGTGGGTGCCAACCTGGCCCAGGTGGCCGAGGCCTGCAAGGCGGGCCAGTTCGACATGCTCGAAAAGACCGTGGCCAAGTTCCAGCAGGCGTCCATGGCCCTCAAGCACGCCATGGTGCCGACGGTGGCTGCCGTGCAGGGCATGGCCCTGGGCGGTGGCTGTGAGTTCGTGATGCACGCCACCCACCGGGTGCTGGCCCTGGAGAGCTACGTTGGCCTGGTGGAGGCCGGCGTGGGCCTGATCCCGGCCGGCGGCGGCTGCAAGGAGTTCGCCCTGCAGGCGGCGTCCATGGCCAGCCGGGCGGCGGGGAGCGACGTCTTCCCCTTCATCCAGAACATGTTCCAGACCATCGCCATGGCCAACGTCTCCAAGAGCGCCCTGCAGGCGGTGGAGCTGGGCTTCGCCAGGGCGTCGGACGACATCGTCTTCAATCCGAGCGAACTGCTGCATGTGGCGCTGCACCGGGCCCGCGCCCTGGCCGAGGCGGGCTACCAGCCGCCCCTGGTCCAGCGCGCCGTGACGGTGGCGGGGCGGAACGGCATCGCCACCTGCGAGATGATGCTGATCAACATGAAGGAGGGCGGCTTCATCTCCGCCTGGGACTACCGGGTGGCCAGGGCCGCCGCCACCGCCCTGTGCGGCGGCGAGGTGGAGACCAATGCGAAGGTGTCCGAGCAGTGGATCCTCGACGTGGAGCGCGCCCAGTTCGTGGACCTGCTGAAGACCGAGAAGACCCAGCAGCGCATCGTGCACATGCTCGAAACCGGCAAGCCCCTGCGCAACTGAACGGAGACAGATCAAGATGAGCAAACAGATTCAGGAAGCCTACATCGTCGCCGCCACGCGCACCCCGGTGGCCAAGCGCAACGGCATGTTCCGCAACGTGCGCCCCGACGACATGCTGGCCCACGTGCTGCGGGCGGTGGTGAACAAGGTGCCGGGGCTGGACGCTACCGACATCGCCGACGTGGTCGTGGGCTGTGCCATGCCCGAGGCGGAGCAGGGCATGAACGTGGCGCGCATCGGCGTGCTGCTGGCCGGTCTGCCCAACACCGTGCCGGGCATCACCATCAACCGCTTCTGCTCATCGGGCCTGCAGGCCGTGGCCGACGCGGCGGCGCGCATCCGCCTGGGTGAGGCCGACGTGATGATCGCCGCCGGCACCGAGAGCATGAGCGTGATGCCCCAGATCATGGGCAACAAGATCTCCCTCAACCCGGCCATCTTCGAGAAGGACCAGAACCTGGGCATCGCCTTCGGCATGGGCCTGACCGCCGAGAAGGTGGCCCAGCAGTGGCAGGTGAGCCGCGAGGAGCAGGACGCCTTTGCGGTGCAGTCCAACCAGCGCGCCGCGGCAGCCATCGCAGCCGGGGCCTTCCGCGACGAGATCACGCCCTACACCGTGCGTACCCACGTGCCCGGCGAGGGCGGTACGGTGCGCGTCAGCGAGCGTGTCTGCGATACCGATGAAGGCCCGCGGGGCGACGCCACGCTGCAGAGCCTGGGCAAGCTCAAGCCGGTGTTTGCTGCCCGGGGTTCGGTGACGGCGGGCAACAGCTCGCAGATGTCGGATGGTGCCGGCGCGGTGCTGCTGATGTCCGAAGCCGCGGTGAAGCGCTACGGCGTGACCCCGATCGCCCGCTTCTGCAGCTACTCGGTAGCCGGCGTGCCGCCCGAGATCATGGGCATCGGCCCGGTGGAGGCGATCCCCCGGGCACTCAAGGCGGCCGGCATAGGCCAGGATGCCCTGGACTGGATCGAACTCAATGAAGCCTTCGCAGCCCAGGCCATCGCGGTGATGAAGCAGCTGGGCCTCGATCCGGCCAAGGTCAATCCCCAGGGCGGTGCGATCGCCCTCGGGCATCCTCTTGGTGCCACCGGCGTGATCCGCGCGGCGACCCTGATGAGCGCCTTCCAGCGCACCCAGGCCCGCTACGGCCTGATCTCCATGTGCATCGGCACGGGCATGGGGGCGGCGGGGGTGTTCGAGCGCCTCTGAACGGCCTCGTGTCCGCTCCAGCCCATCGTGTGCTTTCCTGCGCACGATGGGCTTTTTTACGTTCGGGCTCTTCCCGCAGGCGGGCCTTAGGGGTGAAATGACGGGATTGCCTTGAGATATTGAACGAGAAGGAATCCCCCATGACTTCCCCCGTCCTGCTTGACGTCACCGACGGCGTCGCGACCCTGACCCTCAACCGCCCGGCGGCCCTCAACGCCCTGTCGGTGGACATGATGAAAGCCCTGGCGGAAGCCACCGCCCGGCTGGCCCACCGGGATGACCTGCGGGTCGTGGTGGTGGAGGGCGCCGGCGATCACTTCATGGCCGGGGGCGACCTCAAGGATTTTGCCGCCCACCTGCACCTGTCGCCCGAGAGCCGCCTGGCCACGTTCCGGGCCATGATCGAGCAGTACATCAATCCCAGTGTGGAGGCCCTGCAGGGCCTGCCGGTGCCGGTGATTGCCCGGGTTCAGGGGGCCTGCGCGGGTTTCGGGATGTCCCTGGTGCTGGGTTGCGACATGGCGGTGGCCACCGACACTGCCTATTTCACCACGGCCTATTCCAGCATTGCCCTGTCTGGCGACGGGGGTGTGTCGTGGCTGCTGCCCCGGGTTCTAGGGCGACGCAGGGCCTTCGAGCTGCTTATGCTGGCCGACCGCTTCGACGCTGCCGAGGCCCAGCGCCTGGGCGTGGTGAATCGGGTGGTGCCCGCGGCCGAGCTCGATGCTGCTGTGGCCGATCTGGTGGCGCGCATCCGGCGCGGGCCGGGCCGCTGCTACGGTGAGATCAAGCACCTGCTCAATGCGTCACCGGATCAGTCGCTGGGCGCCCAGCTGCAGCTGGAGGCCGAGGCTTTTGCCCGGTGTTCCGCCCGGCCGGATTTCGACGAGGGCATCAACGCCTTCCTTGGCAAGCGCAAGGCCCGCTTCAACGGCTGAGCCGATAGGCCAGCAGGCCGAGCCATTCGTGGCTGGCGTACCAGCCGGCATAGGCGCTGCTCATCCCCGGAAGGGAGGGGATGGCGCTGTCGTCGGGATTGCGGTTGAGCAGGTGGGCTGTGGGGGCCGGCACCACACTGAAGCCTGCGGCCTCGAAGGCTTCGACCGAGCGCCGCATGTGGGCGGCATGGGTTACCAGGACGATGCGTCGGTGCCCGCCGGGCAGCATTACCGCGGCACAGTATTCGGCGTTCTCCCGGGTATCCCGGGAGCGGGATTCGACCCAGCGCGGGGTGATGCCGAAGTCCTCTTCCAGGCTCGTTTTCATCAGCTCGCCCTCGGCAGTGCCGCCCTTCGGGGCACCGCCGGTCACCATCACCGGCAGCCCGGTCTGACGGGCCAGGCGGGCGCCGTAGCGGATGCGTTCGAGGCTCAGGGCGTTCACCGTCTCGCCGTCGAACTCCGGCGCGTAGCTCCGCCTGCCACCTGCCAGAATCACGATGGCGTCGGCTTTGGCAAGGGCTTGCTCGTCCACCGGGGGGGCGTTCTCGAGCCCTTCGAGCAATAGTTTGACGGTGACGGGTGTGCACAGGGCCAGCGCCGCGAGCAGCCCCAGCGCAGCGACGATGCGCCCGGCCCGGGGACGCCGGATGCCCAGGAGAAGGCCCAGGGCAATGAGGATCAGCGGCCCCAGGGGGGGAAGAATCAGGCCTGCAAGGATCTTTTTGAGTATGAACATGACGAAAAGGCGCGGCCTGGCGGGGTGCCGCATTGTCGGTGGAGTGGCGCACGGCTATTATCGCAGCGTCAATTGAACGCCAGCCACCAGGGGAATCATCATCGTCAGCAAAGGGTTTGAGTCACGCCGCCGCAGCACGGCCGCCGGGGAGCTTGCGCAGTGATTGACATTGGCGTGCACGAGGGGGTGTGGGCACTGGTTGCCGTACTCGTCCTCTACCTTGCGGTGATCCTCTTCCGTCTGGCCAGCCCGCGGAAGCCTGCCGACTCCGGCGAAAAGCCCGGAGCCCCGAATACCCTGCTGGTCGATGAGCCCGCCGCAGCCGCGCCGGAGCCCCAGCCCGTTCCGCCTCCCAGCCCTGAGGAAGAGGCCGTGTCGCGGGATCTCCTCAACGAACTCGAGATCCAGCAGCTGCGCCGGGACGTGGCTCAACTGCGTACCGAGAGCGATTTCCTGCGGCGTGAGCTGGCCGCCACCCGCCGTGATGTGGACGAACTTCGGGACGAGCTGAAGGACGCCCAGCAGACCGCCCGGGAGCCGGTGCAGTACGCCCGACCGGTGTCACCGCAGCATTCCGAAGCCATGCTGCTGGCGGGCAGGGGGATAGACGCGGCACGGATTGCCGAGCATTGCGGTATTTCCGTGGCAGAGGCGGAGCTGGTCTGTGCCCTGGCACGGGCGGAGGAGGGCCGATGAGCGAACACACCAGGACACCCGAGCAGGATGCGACCGGTGAGGATGAAGCCCGCCGCCAGTTGTTGATTCGGGCGGGGGTGGCGGGAGGCCTGATCGCCCTGCTGCTGGGTGGGCTGGCCCTGTTCGACCACCTGTCGCGGCCGCCTCAGCCTGAAGAGGTCGCCCTGCCTACGAGACCCATTGCCCCTGCCCAGATCACTCCGGAAGCCGGGCGCGATGCGCCGCCCGATGTGGTCCGGGCCGGCGGTGAGGCCGCTGTGGCGGGTGAGGCTCCGCCGGCTCTGGCCCCCGAGGGCTCGGCGCCGCCGAGTCTGCCGGACAGCGAGGCTGGGCCCGCTGCCGACAAGTCGGATCGATTGGTGGAAACTACCCGGCCGCAGGCGCGGCCGGCTGCCGCGGCCCCGTCGCATGGGGAGGCTGCAACACCCAGGGCGCCCGCCCGCGAGGCGACCCCGGTGAAGCCGGCTGCGACGGCGCAGGCGATGCCGACCGCACCGGTGGCGCCGGCCCCACGTTCATCCAACCAAGCGGGCGTAGCGGCGCCGGTGGCTGCGCCTGCGGTGCCTTCGGTCCGCCCTCCGGCGCTTGCTGCACCCGTACCGCCGTCGGTACCCCAGGTCGCCGCGGTGGCTGCTCCGGCGGTCGCGCAAAAGCCGGCTGCCCCCCAGTCGCAGCCCCAGGCGTCCGTGCCGGCCGAGACGGGGCGGGGTTATGTCCTGCAGTTCGGGTTCTTCTCCAGCGTGGCATCGGCTGAAGAACTCAAGGCACGACTCGCCCAGGCCGGTGTTCCCTCACAGATCGAGACCCGCCTGATCGTCGGGCCCTTTGCGGATCGCAAGGATGCCCTTGCGGCCCAGGCGCGCCTGCGCGAGAAGGGGGTCGATGTGGGGGTGCTGCTGCCGCTGGGGCGTTGAGCCCCTGCGTAGCCGAAACCTCAGGCGGTCATGATGACCAAGGCGTGGCCGGTGCGGCAACGCAGGGCCAGCACCGCCTGCTGTCCGCCCGGCGCGGCGGCCCAGATGGCGGCCTGGTCTCCCAGATTTCTGGCGATTTCGTAGCCGCGTTGCTTCAGCAAGGCCGGGTCGAGATGCTCGGCAACCAGGCGCGGCGTTTCCGGTTGTTGGGGGTGGGCCAGGACGAGTCGGAAGATTCCCATGGCGATCTCCAGTTGGATTCGACTGGGCTCCCAATCTAGCGCTGAAGTGTGACGGTTGTTGGTGGCGCCGGACGGCTCAGGGGGCGACATCCGCCTCGGGCAAGGTGAGGCCCGGAAGACGGAATTCCTGCAGGATGCGGGTGGCTTCGTCCACATTCACCGGCCGCGAAAACAGGAAGCCCTGCATCTCGTCGCAGCCCAGGATTTCCAGGGCATTCATCTGCTCGTCGCGCTCCACGCCTTCGGCGGCGAGGCGGATGTCGAACCCGCGGGCGATGCCGGCGATGGCGCTGACGATGGGGTGATCCTCGGTGGTCTTGATGTTCTTGACGAAGCTCCGGTCGATCTTGAGGCGGGTCACTCCGCAGCGCTGAAGGTAGGCGAGGGACGAGTAGCCCGTACCGAAGTCGTCAATGGCGATGCCGATGCCGAGCTCCCGCAGGCTTTGCATGCGCAGGGACACCTTGTCGCTGTCCTCGAGGAGCAGCCTCTCCGTGATCTCCAGTTCGAGACTGTCGGCCGGCAGGCCGTGGCGGGTCAGCACACGGGATACCGTACTGTTGAGATCGGTGTGGTCGAAGTCCCGGGACGACAGGTTGGTGGACAGGCGCAGCTCCGGATAGCGATGACGCCAGGAGGATAACTGGGCGCAGGCGGTGTCGAGGACCCAGCGGGTGATCTCGTGGATGATCCCGGCTTCCTCGGCCATCTGGATGAAGCGGGATGGCGCGACCATGCCATGTACCGGATGGCGCCAGCGCACCAGGGCTTCCATGCCGGTGATGCTGCTGCGGGACAGGCTGATCAGCGGCTGGTAATGCACTTCCAGCTCGTTGCGGGAGAGGGCCAGGCGCAGCTCCTTCTCGAGGGAGGTGCGCGCCCGGTAGTTGGCGTGCATCTCGGGGGAGAAGAAGCCGCAGGCGTTGCCGCCGTTGCCCTTGACCTGGTGCATGGCGATGCTGGCATGCTGGATGAGGTCTTCGGCGCTGTTGCCGTCTTCCGGGTGCAGGGCCACGCCCATGCTGATGGTGGCGGTGAATTCGCCATCGGCAATCTGGAATGGTGCGCGGAAGGCGTACAGGACCTTCTCGGCGATGGCCTGGGCGTCGCCCCGGGTGCCGATGTCCGGCAGCAGGATCAGGAATTCGTCACTGCCGTGCCGGGTCAAGGTGTCGCCCTTGCGCAGGCTCTGGCGCAGGCGCAGGGCCACTGCCCGCAGCAGGGCGTCACCGTCACCGACGCTGTAGGTGTCATTGACCAGCTTGAAGCGGTCCATGTCGATGAAAAGTACGGCGATATGGGTCTTGCGCCGCTTGGCCTGGGCGATGGAGAGGTTCAGCCGGTCACGGAACAGATCGCGGTTGGGGAGCTGGGTGAGCGGGTCGTGGTAGGTCTGGTAGCCACCGTTCTGCTCGCTGGCCCGGTAGCCGGGGAGGCTGCGGGCGGCTCCATAGGTGCCGGCGTAGTGGATGGGGGCGCGAGAGTCGGTGCGGTTGTAGATCCCCATGGCGTTGAGGACGATGGTGACCGGGCCGTGCTCCTCACTCTCCGTCTCGCCAAAGGGGTTGCGGGTGAGGCGCAGGGCGAGGTTGCTGGTGGCCCGCGGGCCGGTGCGGCGCTCGTTGAAGGAGAAGCGGGCGCGCTCCAGGTCCTCGGGATGGACGATCTCGGAGAAGTGCTTGCCGAGAAGGGCGCTGCGGGGGTGGCCGAGCAGGGACTCGATGCGCTGGTTGAGGTAGCTGAAGCGGCCGTCGGCGTCGAGCGTGTAGATCAGGTCGAGGGAGTTCTCGACCAGATAGCGGTGCATCTGCTCGGAGGACTCCAGGCGCTGGTGGACCTGTCGCCTGCTGCGTTCCTGCTGGCGCTTGGCGAGCACGGTGCTGACGGAGCGGCGCAGTTGCTCGGCACTGTAAGGCTTGAGGAGAAAGTCGGCGGCGCCCCGGCGCAGGGCACCCACGGCGGCGTCCATCGACTGCTCGGCGCTGATCATGATCACGGACTCACGCCGGTCGTGGCTGAGTAGCCAGTCCATCACCGCCAGGCCCGAGGCGTCGGGCAGGCGGAAATCGAGCACGATCAGATCATAGGCGGCGGTGTTGAGGCGTGCCAGCGCCCCTGCGACCGATCCGCATGCTTCGATCAGCCGGTCGTCGCTTTGAAGGAGCGCGGTGATGGAGCGTGCCAGGGACGGTTCATCGTCGATGACCAGGATGCGGACAAGAGCTTCGGCTGATGCGCGCCGGTTCCCCTCCGGCAGGAAGGGCTGCCCTTTCCAGGGGATGAACATTATGACTCCCTGACGTGGGTCTATTATTTTTCACTGCAATCATGCACCAAATCATGCTCAGGCCGCCAGCGGCATGAAGATCTGGAAAACGGTGCCGGAGCCCAGCTGACTGCGGCACAGGATGGTTCCGCCGTTGCTGGTGACCAGCTCGCGCACTACCGGCAGGCCGACGCCGCCACCGGGCTTGGTGCTGTTGCGGGCTCCGCCGGCAAACAGGTTCTGGACCCGCTCCGGCGACATGCCGGGGCCGTTGTCCACCACCCGTACCTCAAGGCAGGGGCTGCCGTTGGCGTTGATGCCGGCTACCGCCGAGACGGTGAGCTTGCCACCCTCGGGGATCGCTTCGGCGGCGTTCTTGAAGAGGTTCAGGAGCACCTGCTTGAGGGCGTCTGGCGGGATCGCAGCGGCCGGCAGATTGGGCGAGGTGCGTAGCTCGAAGTGGATGCCACGGCGGGCGAACAGAGCTTCGCCGTAGAGGGCGCGCAGGTCGTGGAGGATCTCGGCGACGCCGCTGTGGGCCGGACCCGTCGGGAGGATGCCGGTGAAGTCGCTGGTCTTGCGGATCAGGGCGCCAACCCGGTCGAGTTCGTCGCTGAGGAGATTGAGCTGCTCCTTCAGCGTTGCGTCTTCCACCTTCTCGTCGATGATGCCCAGGTAGGTCTTGATGACGGTGAGCGGGTTGCTGGCTTCGTGGGCGATACGCCGGGCGTGGTCCACGTAGCGGCGCCCGATGTTCTCCTCGATCTCGTGACGCAGGCGCTCTTCGGCATTGCGTTCGGAGATGCGCACGGTGGCGGCTTCGGTGAGGAGCTGACGCAAGGTGTGTTCGATCTCTTCGCCGGCATCCTCGGCGCTAGGGCACGGAAACACCGCCACGCCGGATTCGAAACCATTGCTCCAGGGGACGCACAGCAGGCCGTCACTCTCCAGCCAGCGGGCGAGCTGCCAGTCGGCGGCGCTGCGGCCGGGGGGCCGGGGGGCAGCCTGGAAACGGGTTTCGACGTTGTCGCGGTAGGCTTCGGCGATAACGCTGTTCTGGTCGTCGGCGGCGATGCGGATCTGGCTCAGGCCGGGGTGGGCCGGATTGGCCGCGCCGGTCAGCTCGTCGCCATCCACCGGCTTGACGAACAGTACCGGTGCGTCAAGGCTGAGCAGCAGGCGAGAGGCCAGGCTGAAGTCGGTCCATGCCGAGCAGCCCTTGCTGAAGCTGCTGCGGGTAAAGGCACCGAGGGCGGCCCGCGCGATGCCCGCGTCGATCATCTCCGGCCCGCTGCTCTCCTTGCCGTCGGCGCTCCAGGGGCGGGAGAACATGCTGGTCTCGACGGGGATGCCGAGGGCGCTGGCGCGTTCCTGGATGGTGCGCGTCGTGTCGGCCAGCAGGCTGACCAGGATCGCGCCGTCCAGCTGGGTGAGGCGGCAGGCATTGTCGAGGCTGAGGGGGGCCTGATTGCCCCGGTAGGTGGCCAGTTCTTCGGCGGCGGCGGCGATGCGTACCAGCGGATGGGCGCTCACCAGACTGTCCGCATCGGCCTGGTGCAGGGCGATGGCGTCGGCGACACCGGCCGGCAGGCCGCAGCGGGCGGCCAGGTTGGAGGAGATCTCGGCATGGTCCTGGCCGTAGCGTTCCCATTCGCTGGCAGTCAGGCTGCGTTCGTCGGAGGCCTCGGCCAGCAGTGCGATGTAGTCGTCGGTGTATTCGCTCAGCCACAACAGCCCGATGTCGTGGAGCAGGCCGGCGGCGTAGGCTTCCTCGGGTGCCGCGTAGCCGGTTTCCCGGGCGATATGGGCAGCCAGTTCGGCCACGAACTGGCTGTGCAGGCAGTGGTGGCGGTGTGAGCCGATGCTGGTCCGGTGCTGGGCTTGCTGCACGATGTGCCGCAGGGCCCAGGCCTGAAGAAGTCCGGCGTCGGTGTTTTCGACTCTCTGCGTAAGGGCTTCCAGCAGGGATGCGGATTCATTCTTCTGCAGGGGGCTGGTCTGCAGCAGCTCGAAGACCAGGACCGGGTCGAGCAGGATGATCCGCGCTGCATCCTTCGACGCCGGGACCCCGACGGAGAGGACCCGCAGGAGGGCGGTGGCGGTCTCGCGCAGGCCGGGCAGGCGCAAGGTTGGAACCGCAGCGGGACGTCGCAATTTGGAGATTCGGGAGGTTTGCATGAAAGAAGCACATTTTTCGCAGATTTTGTGCTTTCGATTCTAACCGTGCTCCCCCTGTGCCCAACTGTGACATAAGTTTGCCGAAATCGGGCCGTGGAGGCCCGAACGTGACTCAGTTCGCGACCGCAGGCAGGGTTTTCGGGGGGCGATAAACCCCCAGGTGGGGGTGTGCCAGGGAGGAGGAGGCGTCAGCCGAACTGAAGGCTGTCGGCAAAGGCCAGCGCTTCGAGGTGGGCGCGGTTGACCTGTTCGCAGGAGATGTGGAGATCCCCGGCGAGGGCTGCGAGGTTCCTGTCGTCGAAACTCTCGAGAGCCCTGGCCAGCTTGAGGAAGGGCGCGTACACGCCGTCTCCGGTGAGCAGGGCGTCGGCGATGGGGGCGGGCAGGTGCATCTCTTCGAGGGCGGACTGCAGGCTGGCACCCAGCAGCAGATGCAGCATGGAGAAGGCGCCGGTGATGAACAGGTTGTCCAGCTCACCTTTCTCGAAGAAGGCTGCGCCGATCTGTTCCATGAAGCGTCCGCGGGCGATGGCGGTCTGCATCAGGGCAGGGGCGGCGGGGTCGCGGCTGGCCGATACGAGCAGCACGGAGAGCCATTTGTTGAGCTTTTCGTAGCCGAGAATGGTCACCGCGTGACGGAAGGACTGGATCTCGCACATCAGCCCAAAACCGGCGGAATTGATATATCTGAGCAGTTTGTAAGAAAGTGCCACATCCTGCTTTAGGACCGTCTCGATTTCCTTTACTTCGGCATTTCTGCGCACCAGGTTCATCAGCCGCACGATCTGGGCGTGGGATGGGGCGAGCTTGCCGTTGCTGGTGACGCCCCGCAGGAAGAACCACCCGGACGCACCGTCATAGCCCTGGACGATGGCATTGCGGAAATCGGGTACGTCCGTCAGCCCCCAGGCCAGGGCCAGGCCCGGCGGGTCGGCGGGCAGGTTCTGGCGCTTGGCGTCGATGATCACGAAGCGCCAGGGCACGTTGGCAGGCAGCACGGTGTCGTGCTGGTACCAGGTGAGGTTGAGGCTGATGCCGGCCGCCTGGAGCTGCGGAATCAGGGACAGGGTGAGGGGATGGGCGATGGACTGGACGGGGATCTCGACCATGGCATTGGCCGGAGCGATCCAGTTGAGCAGGTCTGGTGTGGGCACCAGCTTGTAGAGGCTGACGAAGACCGGATGGGTGGAGGGCCATACGTCGGCAAGGCCGTCCAGGGTTTCCACCGCCTGGGAAACCGAGGCAGCATGGACGATCAGCCGGTTGGCGGTGATCTTGTGCTGTTTGTTGATGACCGGTTCGCGGGTGATCAGGACGGCATTGCTCATGGGCGCAGGATTCCGGTGTGGAGCTCAGGCGGCTCCGGCGTCATTCGAGTAGCTGAAGGCGTCGGCAAAGAAGGCTTCGGACGGCAGCGCGCAGCGCGAGGTGAGATCGGCCCGGGCTGCGTCGATCATGGCAGGTGAGCCACAGGCGTACACCTCGTGGCCGGACAGGTCGGGCAGATCGGCCATCAGGGCATGATGGGCGAAACCGCTGCGGCCCGTCCAGGCGTCGCTGGCGGGGGCGTCTGACAGCACCGGTACAAACCGGAAGCCCGGCAGGCGGGCTTCCCAGTCGCGGGCGATGTCGAGCTGGTAAAGGCCAGCCACATCGCGGCTGCCCCAGTAGAGGGTCATGGGGCGCTTGAGACCGGTGGCAATGGCGTTCTCGACGATGCTCTTGATGGGGGCAAAGCCGGTGCCGCCGGCCAGCAGTACGATCGGTCGGGAGGAGTCTTCACGCAGGCGGAAGC
This sequence comes from Zoogloea sp., assembly GCF_023150065.1. Lineage (GTDB taxonomy): Bacteria > Pseudomonadota > Gammaproteobacteria > Burkholderiales > Rhodocyclaceae > Zoogloea. The sequence goes on along the minus strand of NZ_JAKLLN010000014.1, from coordinate 23,431 downwards.
CGCCGAGGGGGCCTTCGAAGCGCAGGATGTCCTTCTCCTTGAGCTTCTCGAAGACGTGGGTGGTGAAGCGCCCGCCGGGAACCAGGCGGATGTGCAGCTCGAGGTAATCGGCGCCGGTGGGGGCGTTGGCGATGGAGAAGCTGCGGCGCTTGCCGTCGGCGAGCAGAAAGTCGATGTATTGGCCGGCCACGAACTGGAACTTCTCGCTGGCAGGGAGCTTGACTTCGAGAACGATCACGTCGGCGCCGATGCGCGTGAGCTTCTGCACGCGGCACGGGAGCTTCTTGACCGGGATGTCCCCGGCGCGGCTGACCTGGCGTACTTCGACGACCAGATTGGAGCGCGGGGACGCGCAGCACAGCAGAGCCATGCCGGCATCGCGGTCGGCGGTGGTGAGGGTCGATTCGGAATAGTGGCCATGCTCCACCTGCCCGGAGACAATCTTGCTCTTGCACACGCCGCAGGCACCGTCACGGCAGCTGTAGGGGAGGAGCAGGCCAGCGGCCAGGGCGGAGGCGAGAACGGTTTCTTCACTGCCGGCTTCAAAATGGAGGCCGCTGGGCTGGAGGGTGACCTGGAACGACATGGTGGATGGCCGTGAGATAATCGAAGGATGAAACGTCGAAAAATGAAGCAGGTACTGATTGTAGGCAGTGGTGACGTGGCTCGCCGGATCATTCCCTGGCTGGCCGAGCGCTTTCGTGTGATGGCGGTGACGAGGCGGGCGGATGAGTGTGCCGGACTGCGTGCGCTGGGCGCCACGCCTCTTGTTGCCGACCTCGATCTGCCCGCTACCCTGCACCGCCTTGCCGGCATTGCCGACTACGTGCTGCACTGCGCGCCGCCGCCCGCGCAGGGCGTCGATGATCCGCGTACCCGGCGCCTTCTGGCTGCCCTGACGCGTCGCGGGAGTCTACCACGACGGATAAGCTACATAAGTACCACCGGCGTCTACGGAGACTGCGGTGGCGCCTGGCTGGACGAGACCTGGCCGCTGCGTCCGGACTCGGCCCGGGCCGGACGTCGGGTGGCGGCGGAGGCCCGTCTGCGCAGCTTCGGCAAGCGTAGCGGCTGCCGCGTCAGCATCCTGCGTGCACCCGGGATCTACGATGCGGACACGCGCCTGCCGCGGGCCCGGCTGCTCAAGGGTGACCCTGTGCTGGTGGCTGAGGACGATGTGTTCACCAATCACATCCATGCAGATGATCTGGCGCGCCTGTCGGCCCTGGCCCTGTTCCGCGGCCGGCCCAATCGGGCCTACAACGCCACCGACGACAGCGTGATGCGCATGGGGGATTACTTCGACCTGGTCGCCGATGCCTGCGGCCTGCCCCGGCCGCCCCGCCTGCCGCGGGCCGAGCTGGCGGGCCGTCTGTCGCCAATGACCCTGTCCTTCATGGCCGAGTCGCGGCGCCTGATGAACGGCCGCATCAAGCGGGAACTCCGTGTCCGGCTGCGCTATCCGACCGTGGCCGACGCGCTGGCCGCCATGCCGCCCGCTGTTTCCTGAAACCAGAACCGAGTCCGACACCATGCTCTATCTCAGCATCAAGGCCCTGCACATCATCTTCGTCACCAGCTGGTTTGCCGGCCTGTTCTACCTGCCGCGCCTGTTCGTCAATCACGCCATGGTCACCGACGCCGCCACCCTGGAGCGTCTGGCCCTGATGGAGCACAAGCTCTATCGCTTCATGACACCCCTGGGCATCCTGGCCGTCTCTCTGGGCATGTGGATGTGGTTCGGTTTCGATCTGAGCGGCGGCTGGCTCCATGCCAAGACGAGCCTGGTAACCTTCCTGATCGTCTATCACCTGTATTGCGGACGCCTGATGCGTGCCTTTGCCGAGGGCCGCAACACCCACAGCCACGTCTGGTACCGCTTCTTCAATGAAGTGCCGGTGCTGGTGCTGTTCGTGGTGGTCTTCCTCGTCGTGCTGAAGCCTTTCTGATCCTCTTATCCGGACGCCTGCCTTGAATTTCTTTTCCCCCTGTCCCCGCGGCCTCGAGCCGATCCTTGCCGACGAGCTGAAGGCCCTCGGTGTCACCGACCCCAGGGTCGTGCCCGGCGGCGTGCATTTCGCCGGTGAGTGGTCCCTGTGCTATCGGGTCAATCTGGAAAGCCGTATCGCCACCCGCGTGCTGTGGCAGATCACCATGGGTCGCTACCGCAGCGAGGAGGACATCTACCGCATCGCCTACGCGCCCACCTGGGCCCGCTGGTTTACGCCCGACCAGAGCATCCGGGTCTTCGTGGTGGCCCACAAGTCGCCCCTGCGCAGCCTGGAGTTCGCCACCCTGCGCATCAAGGACGCGGTGTGCGACCACTTCCGCACGGTTGCCGGGCGGCGGCCGGACGTGAACACCCAGTCGCCTGACATGCGCATCCACGCCTTCCTGTCGGCTGATACGGTCACGCTGTACCTGGATACCTCGGGGGATGCACTTTACAAGCGCGGCTTCAAGCAGGCCGCGGTGGAGGCCCCCCTGAAAGAAAACCTGGCGGCCGGCATCCTGCGCCTGACGGGCTGGAAGCCGGGCGAGGAGGCCCTGTGCGATCCCATGTGCGGTAGCGGGACTTTCCTCATTGAAGCGGCCCAGATGGCCCTTGACGTGGCGCCGGGCCTGGGGCGGCACTTCGCCTTCGAGCGCTTCAAACAGTATGAACGGGATGCCTGGCTGCCCATCCGCCAGGCCGCCGAGGCCCGCCGCCAGGCCCCCCGCAAGCTGGCCATCTACGGCTCGGACATCCTCGAAGCACAGCAGCGCAAGACCATCGTGAACCTGCGCAGTGCCGGGCTGGAGGGCTGTGTGGAGGTGGGGCGTGCCGATCTGCTCGACCTGCAGGCTCCGGCTGCATCCGGCGTGCTGATCGCCAACCCGCCCTACGGCGTGCGCCTGTCGGACACCGCCGAACTGGAAGCCTTCTACCCGAAACTGGGTGACGCCCTGAAGGCCCACTGGGCAGGCTGGCGCTGCTACTTCTTCAGCGGCGACCCCGCCTTGCCCAAAGGCGTCCGCCTCAAGGCCAGCAAGCGCACCCCGCTGTTCAATGGCGCCATCGAATGCCGCCTGTTCGAATACCAGATGGTCACCGGTTCAGCCCGCAAACCCAAACCTTCGGACAACGAAGAGCTGAACGATTGACCTTGCTGGGGCAGTTCAGCAGAGAGTCTTTTTACCGGGAGCACGCTGAATGGGGGAAGGAAGCGTAGCGAGCGGTCCAAGGTCGCGATGAGGCGCGCAGCCGTACTTGAGTACGGCGAGCACCGCAGTCGCGAGATTGGACCGCGCAGTAGCTTCCTTCCCCCATTCAGACGATGTCGAGGTTCTGGATGCCGGAAAGCACATCCTTGTCGCCCCGGCGGCTCTTGAGCTTGATCTGCAGACGCAGGTCGTTCATGGAGTCGGCGTTGCGCAGGGCATCCTCGTAGGTGATCATGCCCTTCTCGTAGAGGTCGAAAAGGCTCTGGTCGAAGGTCTGCATGCCAAGGTCGACCGAGCGTTTCATGACTTCCTTGATGCCCGGGATCTCGCCCTTGAAGATCAGGTCGGAGATCAGCGGCGAGTTGAGCATCACCTCGACGGCGGGCACCCGGCCCTTGCGGTCGCACATGGGCAGCAGGCGCTGGGAGATCAGGGCGCGCAGGTTGAGGGAGAGGTCCATCAACAGCTGGTGGCGGCGTTCTTCAGGGAAGAAGTTGACGATCCGGTCGATGGCCTGGTTGGCGCTGTTGGCGTGCAGGGTGGCCAGGCAGAGGTGGCCGGTTTCGGCAAAGGCGATGGCGTAGTCCATGGTCTCCCGGTCACGGATCTCGCCCATCAGGATCACGTCCGGTGCCTGACGCAGGGTGTTCTTGAGCGCGGGCTCCCAGGAGTCGGTGTCGATTCCGACTTCACGCTGGGTCACGATGCAGTTCTTGTGGCTGTGTACGAACTCGATCGGGTCTTCGATGGTGATGATGTGCCCGAAGGATTTCTCGTTGCGGTAATCGACCATCGCCGCCAGCGAGGTGGTCTTGCCGGTGCCCGTGCCGCCGACGAAGATGACCAGGCCTCGCTTGGACATGGTGATGTCCTTGAGTACCGGGGGCAGGCCCAGGGAGTCGAAGGTGGGGATCTTCTGGGGGATGGTCCGCAGCACCAGCCCGACCTGGCCCTGCTGGATGAAGGCATTGGCCCGGAAGCGGCCGATTCCCGGCGGGGAGATGGCGAAGTTGCACTCCTTGGTGGCTTCGAACTCCTGGGCCTGGCGGTCGCTCATGATCACCCGGGCCAGCTCGGCGGTGTGGGTGTGGGTGAGCTGCTGGTTGGACTGGGGAATGATCTTCCCGTCGATCTTGATGGCCGGCGGGAAGTTGGTGGTGATGAAGAGGTCCGAGCCGTTCTTCTGCACCATGAGGCGCAGGAGGTCGTGCATGAACTTGAGAGCCTGATCACGTTCCATGGTGGGGTCCTGTTGCCGGGGCGGGCCGGCTGTCTGGTAAGGCGGCAGGGCTTGCCGGGTTTCAGGCGGGGAAGCTGTCCTTGTTCTGGGCGCGCAGGCGGGCCTCCGAGCCCGACACGATGTTGCGCCGGACCATGTCGGCCAGACACTGGTCGAGGGTCTGCATGCCAATGTTCTGGCCGGTCTGGATGGCGGAGTACATCTGCGCCACCTTGTTTTCGCGGATCAGGTTGCGGATGGCGGGGGTGCCGATCATGATCTCGTGGGCAGCCACCCGGCCGGTGCCGTCCTTGGTTTTGAGCAGGGTTTGCGAGATCACGGCCCGCAGGGATTCGGACATCATCGCCCGGACCATGTCCTTTTCGTTGGCCGGGAAGACGTCGACGATACGGTCGATGGTCTTGGCGGCAGACGAGGTGTGCAGGGTACCGAACACCAGGTGGCCGGTTTCGGCGGCGGTGAGGGCCAGGCGGATGGTTTCCAGGTCGCGCATTTCACCCACCAGCACCACGTCCGGGTCTTCCCGCAGGGCGGAGCGCAGGGCGGCGTTGAAAGACTGGGTGTCACGGGAGACCTCGCGCTGGTTGATCAGGCAGCGCTTGGATTCGTGGACGAATTCGATGGGGTCCTCGATGGTGAGGATGTGGCCGTACTCGTTTTCATTGACGTAGTCGACCATCGCTGCGAGGGTGGTGGATTTGCCCGAGCCGGTGGGGCCGGTGACCAGCACGATGCCCCGGGGCTGGTTGGCGATTTCCTTGAAGATCTTCGGACAGTTGAGCTCTTCGAGGGTCATGACCTTGGAGGGAATGACCCGAAACACGGCGGCCGCGCCGCGGTTCTGGTTGAAGGCATTGACCCGGAAGCGCGCCAGGTTGGGGATCTCGAAGGAAAAGTCGGTCTCGAAGTACTCTTCGTACTGCTTGCGCTGGGCGTCGTTCATGATGTCGTACACCATGCCATGGACGTCCTTGTGGGCGAGGGCGGGGAGGTTGATGCGGCGTACGTCGCCGTGGACCCGGATCATCGGCGGCAGGCCGGCTGAAACGTGCAGGTCGGACGCCTTGTTCTTGACCGTAAAGGCCAGCAGTTCGGTGATATCCATCGTGGGGCTCGCGGCAGGGCAGGGATTGTCGGGCGGGAAGTCGGGCTCGGAGCCGATGCTATACTCAACAGCCCCGACTGCCCAGAAATTGAGCTTTGCAAGATTATAAATCAGGCATATCCGCCCGCCTGCAAAACATCGCTGGGCGCATCGCCCAGGCTGCGATTGTCGCTGGCCGTGATCCATCGGAAGTGCGCCTGCTCGCGGTCAGCAAGACGTGGCCGGCCGAAAGCGTGCGGGAGGCCGCAGCGGCGGGCCAGCGGGCGTTTGGCGAAAGCTATGTGCAGGAGGCCATCGACAAGCTCGATACGCTGGCGGGCCTGGGGCTCGAATGGCATTTCATCGGCCCGCTGCAGAGCAACAAGACCCGTCCGGTGGCGAATGCTTTTTCATGGGTGCATTCCGTCGATCGCCTGCGGATTGCCCAGCGCCTGTCCGAACAGCGGGACGTGCATCTGCCACCCCTGCAGGTGTGCATCCAGGTCAACGTGAGTGGTGAGGCCAGCAAGAGCGGTGTCACCCCCGATGCGCTGCCGGAGCTGGCCCGGGCGGTGGCGGCCCTCCCGCGCTTGCAGCTGCGCGGGCTGATGACCATCCCCGAGGCCACATCGGATGTAGCCGTGCAGCGGGCACGTTTTGCGACTCTGCGACAGCTGAAGGACGGCCTCGTTGCCTCCGGGCTGTCCCTCGATACCCTCTCCATGGGCATGTCGGACGATCTCGACGCCGCGATCGCCGAAGGCGCGACGATAGTCCGGGTGGGCACCGCGATCTTCGGGTCCCGGGCCTGACCCAACCGATTCACACAACACTGGAATGAACCGATGAAAATCACCTTCCTGGGCGGCGGCAACATGGCGGCCGCCCTGATCGGCGGCCTGCTCAAGCAAGGCTTCAAGGCCGAGGATCTGCAAGCCATCGAGCTCACTGCCGAGGGCCGTGACAAGCTGGCGGGCAGTTTTGGCGTGCGTGCGGTGGAAAGCGTAGACGAGCAGGCCCTGGCCTGCGATGTGCTAGTGCTGGCGGTCAAGCCGCAGCAGCTGCGGGAGGCTGTGGCCCCCATGGCTGGCCGGCTGACGCGCCAGGTGGTGGTGAGCATCGCCGCCGGCCTGCGTCTGGTGGATATCGGCCGCTGGCTGGGTGGCTACGGCACACTGGTGCGGGCCATGCCCAATACGCCGGCCCTGATCGGCGCCGGCATCACCGGCCTGTTTGCCAGCGCCGGGGTGGACGAGGCCGGCCGAACCGCCGCCGAGCGTGTGCTGGCGGCGGTGGGCAGCACGGTGTGGGTTGCCGACGAAGCGCAGATCGACGGCGTGACCGCCATCTCCGGCAGCGGGCCGGCCTACGTCTTCCATTTCATCGAGTCCCTCCAGGCGGCTGGCGAGTCCATCGGTTTCGATGGCGACACCGCCCGCAAGCTGGCGATCGACACGGTGCTGGGCGCGGCGCGGCTGGCGGCTGGCAGTGATGAGTCGCCGGGCGTGCTGCGGGAGCGGGTCACCTCAAAAGGGGGGACGACTGCGGCGGCATTGGCCTCTTTTGCGGCGGATGGCTTTCCGGCCGTGGTCGAGCGCGCCGTGCGTGCCGCCGAGGCCCGGGGGCGGGAGCTGGGCGAGCAGCTCGGCCGCGACTGACGGAGGATGGACATGCTCGGTAGCCTATTGCTGACGATCGTCGATACCCTGGGTGGCTTGCTGTCGGGTGTGCTTCTTGCCCGTTTCGTGATGCAGTGGCAGCGGATCTCCTTCCGCAATCCCATTGGTCAGTTCGTGGTGGCCACCACCGACTGGCTGGTGCTGCCGCTGCGGCGGTTTATTCCCGGGCTGGGTGGGCTGGATCTGGCCAGCCTGCTGCCGGCCTGGGTGGTGCAGGTGCTGGTAGTGTTCGTGGCGCTGGGGGTAAAAGGGGTGATCGGCGTCGCCGACCCTCTGAGCATGCTGGTGGTGATGTGGGGCGTGGGCCTCCTTGAGACGGTCAAGGTGGCTCTCTACTTGCTGATGGGGGTGGTCCTGATGTCGGCGGTGCTGTCGTGGGTCAACCCCCATGCGCCCATGGCAGGCCTCATCAACGCGTTGGCCGAGCCCTTCCTGCGGCCCTTCCGGCGGGTCATCCCGCTGGTGGGCGGGGTGGACCTGACGCCGATTGCCCTGTTGCTGGTGTTGCAGGTTCTCCTCAGTGCACTGGCAATGGGCAAGTACATGCTGATCGGTCTGGCCTGAGCCGGCGATGGCGTGGTTGAGCCGGGCGGCTGATGGCAGCGTGATGCTCACGCTGCACATCCAGCCGGGCGCGAAGAAGACCGAAATCGTCGGCCTGCATGGTGAGGCCTTGAAGATCAGGCTCGCTGCACCACCGGTAGACGGGAAGGCCAACGCTGCGTTGATCGCCTATCTCGCCAAGGTTTGCGGTGTTTCGCGGAGTGATGTCGTGCTGGTGAGTGGAGAGAGCGCGCGAGCCAAGCGCGTGCGCATCATTGGTGCTGCGGATGCGGCTCTGGAGGGGCTTGTCCCGGATGGTGGGTAAGGCTGGACCTTGCCGGGGGAGAAGCTGTGCCGAGGCGTGACATGCGTGATGACGGATGTCGGGATATTTTACAAATTCGCCGATAAATTGTGTTTCTAGCCTCGGTTTGAATTTAAATATTTACACAAATTTCTGTTTTTTAACGAATTTTTTATCCGTACTCGTGACCTGGCCTGAGATTTGCTCTGATTGTGTATAAGTGTTGCGGATTTAGTCCTGGCATCACTGGTGTCGTCGTCCAACTTCAGATGCAATCTTTCCAGGGAGTCATCATGGTTCGTTTCAACAAGATCGCCGCCGCTTGCGCGATTGCCCTTGCCGCCGGCAGCGCCTCTGCGAGTGTCTTCACCTCCACCACCCCGACCGGTTTTGACGCCACCTCCATGGGCGCCAGCACGGTCGGCGGTATCGTCGTCGAGGCCATTGGCACCAACGGCGCCCGCCTGATCAGCCAGCTGGCTGCATCGTCCCTGTATGTGGGCTTCTACGATTCCGGCACACCCGTCGGTTATCGTGGTAACCCCGGCACCATCGGTGTGCAGAGCGGTTTCAGCTCCAGCGTGCTGTCCGCCCTGGGCGGTGGCTTCCAGTCCTTCTCGATTCGTTTCACCCTTTATGACGGTGACACTGGTATCGGTGACTTCGACGATGGCCAGAACAATCTGCTGGTGAACGGCCTCAATTTTGGTGACTGGACTGCGGTCAGCACCCAGGAAACCACCTCCCTGGGCGCTCAGATCGGCACTGGCACCAACAAGGGTTTCCGTGACGAGCGGGTTGATACCGGCTGGTTCACCTCCACCGACTCCGTCCTGCTGGCTGCTCTGTATGGCACCCTGGTGGCGACCCCGACCCTGACCTTCCAGGTTCAGGACGTGGATCCCTACGACAACTTCTACGACTTCACTCGTGGCATCGACAACAGCATCATCAACGTCGGCCAAGGCCCGGTTGTGACCCCGCCCACCGGTCAGGTCCCCGAGCCCGCCAGCATGGCGCTGCTGGGTATCGGTATGGCTGCCCTGGGCGCCGTCCGTCGCAAGGCTGCCAAGTAAGCACAGCCTGCTTCGGCAGACAATAAAGAACCTCGCTTCGGCGAGGTTTTTTATTGGGTGTTTGCTCAAGGGACGTAAAAAAAGGAGGCCGAAGCCTCCTGTTCTACTGCCCGGCCATGATGCTCCGGCAGGGGCGTGCGCAAACGCTCAGTCCATCGCCTCGTACAGCGGCAGGGTCAGGAATTCCGGATATTCCGGGGTCAGGGACATCTTGTCGAAGATCTCGGCGGCCTGGTCGTAGCTGGCGGTGTCCTCGCCCTGGGCGGTGACGGTGGCCTTCACCTTGGTCAGTTCCTCGGCGATCATCGGGCGCACCATCTCGACGGTGACCTTGCGGCCGTCGTCAAGGATGCCCTTCGGGCTGACCACCCATTGCCAGACCTGGGAGCGGGAGATTTCGGCGGTGGCCGCATCTTCCATCAGGTTGTGGATGGGCACACAGCCATTGCCGGCGAGCCAGGAACCCAGGTAGTGGATGCCGACGTTGATGTTGTTGCGCAGGCCGGCTTCGGTGATCGGGGTGGTGGGGCGGAAGTCGAGCCACTGCTCGGGGCCGAACTTGCCATCGACCTGCTTTTCCCACTGGTTGGGCTTGTCGCCGAGCACCTTCTGGAACTCTTCCGCGGCGATGGCGACGAGGCCCGGGTGAGCCACCCAGCCGCCGTCGAAGCCGTCGTTGGCATCGCGGGTCTTGTCATGACGGATGCCGGCGAGGGCCTTTTCGTTGGCAACCGGATCATTCTTGATGGGGATCAGGGCCGACATGCCGCCCATGGCCGGCGCGCCGCGCTTGTGGCAGGCCTGGACGAGCGCCAGGGCGTAGCCACGCATGAAGGGCACTTCCATGGTGATGGCGCTACGCTGGGCCAGGCAGAAGTCCTGGTTCTTCTTGAACTTCTTGATGCAGGAGAAGATGTAGTCCCAGCGACCGGCATTGAGACCGGCGGAGTGGTTGCGCAGTTCGTACAGGATCTCCTCCATCTCGAAAGTTGCGAGAATGGTCTCGACCAGCACGGTGGCCTTGATGGTGCCCTGGGGCAGACCGATGTGGTCCTGGGCCATCACGAAGATGTCGTTCCACAGGCGGGCCTCAAGGTGGCTTTCCATCTTGGGCAGGTAGTAGAAGGGGCCTGCGCCGCGGGCGATCTGCTCCTTGGCGTTGTGGAAGAAGACCAGGGCGAAGTCGAAGATGCCGCCGGAGACACGCTGACCATCAACCAGCACGTGCTTCTCGTCCAGATGCCAGCCGCGGGGGCGGATCTGCAGGGTGGCGATCTTGTCGTTGAGCTTGTATTCCTTGCCGGCTTCGTTCTTGAAGGACAGTTCGCGACGGATGGCCTTGTAGATGTTGACCTGGCCCTGGATCTGGTTGTCCCACTTCGGGCTGTTGGAGTCCTCGAAGTCGGTCATGTAGGAATCAGCGCCGGAGTTGTAGGCGTTGATGATCATCTTGGCCTCGACCGGGCCGGTGATCTCGGTGCGGCGGCGCTCCAGGGCCTTGGGCAGCGGGGCGATCTTCCAGTCTCCTTCGCGGATGGCCTTGGTTTCCGGCAGGAAATCGGGCATCTCGCCGGCATCGATACGTGCCTGGCGCTCGACGCGGGCCTTCAGCAGTTCCTGGCGACGGGGCTCGAAGGCGCGGTGCAGCTTGGCGACCAGTTCGAGGGCTTCCGGGGTGAGGATGGTTTCGTAGCCCGGTTGGAGCGGGGCGTTGATCTGCATGCCGGCGGGGAGGGTGAGGCTCATGGTGACTCCTGATTGAGAAGGTTGCAAAACGGTTGAAGGCTCAGGCGCGGTGGCGCGCCACGAAATCGACGACGTCGGTGAGCAGGCTGCCCTGGACGGTGGGTGTGACGCCCAGTTGTTCGAGGGGCTGGCCGCTGCGATTGATCCAGAACGTCTGAAAGCCATACCAGCTCGCGCCGGCGGCATCCCAGCCGTTGGAAGAAACAAAGAGGATACGCTCGACGGGGCACTTGAAGGCTGCGGGAGCGAGCGCGTAAGCATCCGGGCTGGTCTTGTACTTCTGTACGGTATCCACCGACAGCACGTGATCGAAGAGACCGTGCATGCCGGCGCTCTTGATGGCCACTTCCAGCATGTCGGGCGTGCCATTGGAGAGGATTGCGGTGGGGGTGCCTGCTTCCTTGAGGGCCTTGAGGGCGCCGAGATTTTCGGGGAAGGGGGACAAGCAGGCGTACTGGTTGATCAGCTGGGTACAGCGCGCGCTGTCCAGTTCCAGACCCAGTCGGGCAGCGGCGAAGCGCAGGGCATCCCGGGTGATCTCCCAGAAGGGCTTGTAGCGCCCCGACAGGCTGCGGATGAAGCTGTATTCGATCTGCTTGCTGCGCCACAGGTCGGCCAGCGCGGTGCCCTTTCCCGGATAGAGCTGCTCGGCCAGGAGCCCGACGGAATAGACGTCGAAGAGCGTGCCGAAGGCATCGAATGCGACAGCCTGGATTCGCGGCGGATGGGCCATGCGCTAAGACCTCATGCTTGAAGTTGGGGGTGTGGTGGGTTCCTCGGAGGTGCTCCTGCCTGGCTCGTGGCCGGGTGGCACCGCTCGGGATCCTGTCTCCTTCACCTTGATGACTGAAGTTTATTCAATGACTAAAGAAAAAAGAAGCCATAATAAAATCAAATGATTTTTTACTTTTAGTATCAGATGAATAATTTCAAGGAAATCGAAGCCTTTGTCAGCGTGGCTACGCGGGGGAGCTTGTCTGCGGCGGCCCGGGCCGATGGTGTGACGCCGGCCATGATGGGGCGACGCATTGATGCTCTGGAGGAGCGCCTGGGGGTGAAGTTGCTGGTGCGCACCACCCGCAAGCTCAGTCTGACCTTCGAGGGGAGCGCCTTTCTGGAGGATTGTCAGCGCATTCTGAACGACCTTGCCAACGCGGAGGCATCGGTCAGCCTGGGTGGCGTGAAGGCCAGCGGGCATATCAAGGTGTCGGCGCCCGCCGGCTTCGGGCGGCGCCATGTGGCACCTCTGGTGCGCGATTTCCTGCGGGCCAACACCGAAGTGACCTGCAGTCTGGATTTGAGCGATCGCTTGGTGGATCTGGTCAATGAAGGGGTGGATTGCTCCATCCGTATCGGGGAATTGAGCGATTCCAGTCTGGTGTCGGTGCGCCTGGCCGACAACCGGCGGGTGGTGGTGGCAAGCCCTGCCTATCTGGCCCGCTGCGGCACGCCCGAGACGCCGGATGCGCTGGTGGAGCATGACTGCCTCTCCCTGGATCCCCAGCGGGGCTGGGTGTTCGCTGATCCGGATGTGCCAGGACAGACCCGGACGATCAAGGTCTCCGGACGTTTCGAGTGTAATGACGGGACGGTGCTGCACGAATGGGCGGTGGGGGGGATCGGGCTGGCCTGGCGCTCGATGTGGGAGGTCGAACGGGATCTGGCAGCGGGAACGCTGGTGTCGGTGCTTGATGCGTTTGCCGCTCCGCCGACGGGGATTTATGCCGTGTTTCCCCAGAATCGCCGCCTGCCTCTGCGGGTTCGTTTGCTGATCGATCACCTACGGGGCTGCTTCGGCAGGCCGGACTACTGGCGTGGCGGCGCGTGATGGCGTCAGTGGCGCAGCACTGAACCCCGCGCTTTCCGGGGAGCCGATTTCAAACTCCACGTGAATCCGGCTGCTCACCCGGTGCCCGAGGATCTCTGCGGGTACGAAGCGCCAGCCCACGACGGCGCCGCTGTAGATTGCGGCGGCCTCACACATCTCCGGGGCGCAGACCGGATTCACCCGCATCACCCGGCCGTCCGGCCCGACATCCACTTCTATCCTGAAACTGCCGGATGGGGCGCCTGGAGTGGATGGCCAGTCCTCGGGCGAGATCTCGGTGGCGAGGGTCGGGAGCCGGCTCAGGGCTTCGATCGGGAACACCGGTAGGGGGGATTCGGAGGCTTCTGAGGGCGGGATGGGGGCAGGCGTGGGTGCGGGTGCTGCCGGGCGATATGCGGGCTTGGGCGTGGATGTGGGTGTCGTGGGCGAGGAGGCTGCGACAGGGTGAGTTTCGGGCAGCGCTGCCGAGACCGGCGCACGCGCCGAAGGATGGCTGGTCTGGGCGAGGTGTACATCAAGGGGGGGGCGAACTGCGGACTGAGCTCCGCCCGGGCCGGGAGGCTGCGGCCAGCTGATCAACGCGGCCGCATGCAAGGCGATGGACAGGCCTGTGGCGATCGGCAGCGAGAGGTGGGAGGCGGGCGTCATGGGGCGCGGGCGAAGCTTGCAGGTACGGCAGGGGTGCTCTGAAGGATAGGCTGGAGAGCATCGCTAGCCCCGTGCCGCTTGTCTGCACGGAGGCTCCGCCTGTCGCCCCCGGCTCGCATTTGACATGGGCAGGCGGGATTATTGAGCATCGAAGGAGGGAATTATGAGAAAGACGCGCGGCTTCTCGCTGATCGAATTGCTGATTGCGGTGGTGATCATCGGAATTTTGGCGGCGATTGCCATTCCTGCATATATGGACCACATCGCTCGCGGCAAGATTGCTCAAGGCGTCGAGGCGTTGGCCGAGGCGAAGGTGCGGATGGAGCAGGTTTTCAATTCCCAGCGAACCTACAAGCCGGGTGGAAACTGTCCGGACATGAGCACTTACTTTGCGGAGACGCCCTTTACTGTTGCACACAATCCGGCGTGTACGGACAGTACTTTCACTTTGAGGATCACCGGCAAGGCCGCCAGTGGCATGAGTGGGTATTGGTATTCGATCAACGAAAGTGGCGAGAAGGTGTCTGCAACGCCTGTGGCCTCGGGGGCAACCTGCTGGCTGATGAGCAAGGGTCAAACGTCGTGTTGAGTACTTCTCGCCTGGCCCAGCGAGGCTTCACCATTCTCGAGTTGATGGTCGTTGTTGCTGTCGGTGCCGTCTTGTTGTCCATTGCCGTGCCGTCCATGACCCAGGTAATTCGCAATAATTCCGTGGGTGCTGCGGCAGAGGTGATCCAGAACGCCTTGCGGCAGGCCGAGGGCGAAGCGATCCGGCGTAATGGCGAGGTGGATTTCATCCTCACCGACGGTACCCCGAGCGTGTCCACGGTAAATAGCCTGACTGCCAAGGTTGATGGTGATAACTGGGCCATCCGGATGGCCGACAGCACGGCCGCCAATCGCTATGTGAACGGTATCTCGACCAGCCAGATGTCCAGCGATGTCGTTTATCAGGGGCCGGCCGGGGTGCGCTTCAATGGCTCCGGGCGTGTTCTGGATCTGAGCAGCGCCCCAGTTGGCAGCAAGCAGATCTTTCGGGTATCCAGAACCAGCGCCACAGTGGCTTACTGTGTGTTCGTGACACCCGGCGGGGCGGTCAAGATGTGTGATCCGTCGAAGGCCAGTGGTGACCCGAGGGCCTGTCAGCCCATGTTGTCCGCAAGTGATTGTCCGGCTGCGTAAGGGGTGGATGCCATGAAGAATCGTGGACAGCGTGGCTATGTACTGCTGGAGGCATTGGTGGCCTTGCTGATCTTTTCGCTGGGCCTGCTCGGCATGATCGGCTTTCAGGCCGCATCCACGCGGATTGCGACAGATAGCCGCTTTCGTACGGAGGCCGCAATCCTCGCCGATGAGCTGATCTCCAAGATGGCGGTCGCCAAGCGGGTGTCGGTGGTGTCGGAATACACCTATGACTCGACCGGCGGCGGTGGCGCCGCTGCCCATGCCTGGTTCACCAAGCGGGTGACGGAAGCGAGCAAACTGCCGAATCCGAAGGCCAAAGTTGAGGTCGCCAGCGGCAGTGCGGTCGACACCTTTGTAGTCAAGGTGACGATCCAGTGGGATCTGCCCGGGGCAAAAGCGTTGGAGCATGGAAGCTATGTCACCGAAACAATGTTGTTCTGAGACCATGGGTCGGCGGCAGCGCCAGGCGGGCCTGAGCATCGTCGAGATGATGGTGGGGATGGTCGTCGGGCTGGTGGCCAGCCTGGTGATCATGCAGAGCTTTTCGTCCAGCGAAACCTATCGGCGCAATATTTCCGGAACGGGGGATGCGCTGCAGTCGGCAGCCATTGCTGCCCAGCGGCTTGACATGCTGATCCAGGAGGCGGGGTCTGGTCTGGCCCGCGGGTCGTGGGTGTGGGGGTGCCGGCTGTTGGTCACCGAGTCCGGCAATGTGGTTTTGCCCAGCCCCACCGGTTACCCCAGCCCCTTTTCCTCCGTCCCCCAGACATTGCGGGCCGTGCCTGCAGCGATCGTCAATGGCGGGAGCGGATCAGACGTGATCATGGTGATGGCCGGTGATTCGGCGGCCGGCAATCAGGGCCTGAGCTTTTCCAGTGCCACCGGAGACTCGCTTGTTGTCCAGACGCCGACCATCGGGATGATTCCGAAGAGCAGTGCAGCTGCACTTGCGTACGACCTGATCCTGACGGTGCCGCGAAAGCTGGCCGAAGATCCGGGGGATTGCCGGGTTGTGCAGGCCGCCAAGACCATGACCGCTCCGGTGCTCACCACTGATGCATCGCTCGGGCTCAAGGTTGCCACCTTTGCCAAGCTGGTTCCCCTCAACACCACGACTTATGGGACCGTCGATTCGGCAATCTACACGAAATCGCCGGCTGCTTTTCACCTCGGCCTGAGGGATAACCCGAACTTCGCCATGCTGGGGGTTAGCAGCGATAGCGAACTCGTCCAGTACGACCTGCTCAAGCGGATCGATCCACAGATCGTCGGCGAGAACATCTTTCTCATCAAGGCACGGTATGGGCTTGATAACGGCGTGGGGGGCGACATCAATGACAACGCGGTGGATGAGTGGGTTTCCCCGTCGGAGTCGGGGTGGACTTTTGCTGATCTGATGGACGGCAAGCGCGCAACCCAGCAGCGGATCGGCTACATCAAGGCGCTCCGGATTGCGATGGTGGTGCGCTCCTCGCAGCCGATCACGACTCCTGCGCCCATGACCAGCATCGAGCTTTTCCAGGATCTGGCATCAAGTAGACGCTTCAGCCGGACACTGACCACCGAGGAGCAGCGCTACCAGTACCAGACCTACGAATGGGTGATTCCTCTGCGCAGCATGAGAACGCCCCCGAACATCTGATTTTGCGTTTGGATCCCGAATGTCCTCGAAACTGCGACACCTCTCTTCCCGACGGCAGCATGGCGTGGTTCTGGCTGTGGTGCTGGTGGTGCTGGTCGTCATGATGCTGGGTTCGGTGTCGTTGCTGAATTCTGTCGATACCTCGGCCTTGCTGTCCGGCAACATCGGTTTCAAGCGTGACTCGATCAACAGTGCAGGACGCGGTCTCAACAAGGCGTTCGAGACCATGAAGTCGGCAAATTTTCGCAGCTATCAGGACTCCATCGTAGGTTGCCCGCCGCCTGCCAATACGGGAACGGCATGCTCCGCGGCCGGCGAATGGGCCAAACTCAATTTCTATCCCCGCATGCTGGAGTCCGACGAAAACGGCATCCCGCTGATCATCAAGAACAAGACCCAGTTCGATGCGATGTTCAAGATTGCACCCCTCATCCTCACCGAAGTCGGTCCAAACAAGAACAAAGATGGTAATGAGGTCCGTTTCCTGATCGAGCGCATGTGTGAAGCCTACGGGCCGTCGAACAAGGTGAGCTGTGTTCTTTCGACCGACTCACCCCTTGGAGGGGATGGCTGGGCCGAGAAGCCGGGTTCAACGGCATCACCCCTTTACCGCGTTACCGTGCGTACCGACGGCGTGCGCAACAGCCAAACCTACGCCCAGTGGACCGTGACATTCCTGGAAGAGTGATACTGAAATGACCTGGGGATATACCGACATGAACGCATCCAACAGTCTGGCCGGGGCTTCTTCAGCCCGCTGGAAATCCCTCGCGGCCCGTTCCCTTTTAGTGGTTGCTGCCTGGAATGCAGCATTGCCGGTGGTGTATGCCGCCGATACCGCCCTGGCCGACGTACCCATCTCTGCCAGTACGGAGGCGGTTCCGGCCAACGTGATGCTCGCGCTGTCGGTGGAGTTCCCCACGGCGCAGAGCCACGCCAACTTCAGTACGGGTGCCTACGGTGTTACCGCGTTGGCTGCATCGTCTACTGCCGATCCTTATTTTGAGCCGACCCGAAAGTACCTGGGCTATTTCGACCCGACCCGTTGCTACGCCTATTCGGGGTCGGAAACCAACGGCTACTTCTATCCCACGGCAAGCATCCAGGGTAGCAATTACACCTGCTCTGGCGAGTGGTCCGGCAATTACATGAACTGGGCGACCATGCACGTGATCGACCTGTTCCGCTGGGCCATGACCGGCGGGGCACGGGATCAGGATGAACCAGCCGATTTTTCCGCGAGCACTCCGGTGGGAGTCACCATCCTGAAAAAGGCGTGGTCCAACGATCAGGGGTCAAAGTCCAACTTCCCTGACAAGTCTCTCGCCTCTGGGAACATCACTAAATACACTGCTTTGTCGACCAGTGGCTCCAATAATCTCATCGCCACTGTTTACAACAAGGGTATCAACGTAGAGTTCAGCTACAGCAATAGCAATTCGTCGAGTACCAAGTACAAGAGTTACCAGGTGCGTGTGCAGGTATGCAGCGGTACTGACACTTCGAAGCACGAATACGCCGACCAGTTTTACTGTCAAAAGTACGAGAACGCCGACAAGACAAAGCGCGTCTACAAGCCGGTCGGCCTGATCCAGAAGAATATCCAGAAGATGCGTTTTGGTGCTGCGGGCTATCACAATCTGAACGAAAGTACCTATGGTTCGGATACGCTCCTGAAGGCATGGGACGGCGGTGTGTTAAAGGCCCAGATTCGCGACACACGGGAGGAGGTGCTCGAGACGGGGGCCTTCCTTCAGGATCCGTTCCCCGCCGATCGGCAGGGGGATGCGGAAGTGAGCCGCACGGGTGCGATCAACTACCTGAATCTTTTCGGTTACAAGGCAAAGAGCTACAAACGCTACGACAACGTCAGCGAGATGTATGCGGTTGCCCTGCGTTATTTGCTCGGACCATCCGGGATTGGGCATGTGGCGAGCTATTCGGCGATACCGGCGGGTGTTACGACTGCACAGCGCATCAATATCAAGGATGACTTTCCCGTCATTACCAACTGGATCGACCCTGTGCTGCCAGCCTCGCAAGGTGGCAGTTGTCAGAAGCAGTTCATCATCGGCATCGGGGATACGAACACCTGCGGCGACAATTGCGACAACAATCTTTCGGGCAGCGGCTACAGCATGGATCCGTTGGTGGCTGCGGAGCGGCTCAATGGAGAGACTGTGAACGCCTGGACCAAGAAGCTCAGCGGCTACAGCCTGACCTACGATTACATTGCCGGTATGGCCTACGCCGCCAATACCAAGCCGCTGCGCAGCGACTTTCCCGATGCACGTATCAAGACGTTCTGGGTGGATGCTCTGGAATATTCCACAATGACCGCCAATAACCAGTACTTCAAGGCAGCGAAGTATGGTGGCTTTACCGATACGAACGGCAATGGCGTACCTGACAACGGCGAATGGAACGCCTTGGGCCAGACCTATAAAGGCACGACCATTCCGGATACCTACTTCCCTGCCTCGGATCCTGATCGCCTTATCTCGGGCCTCAATTCGGCCTTCAGCCAGATCAACTCGCTGATCGGCTCCGCCTCCGGTGTCGGTACGACCGCATCGGTGATCTCGGACAGCCTGGCATCTGACGGCTTCTTCCAGACGACCTACAACTCTCTTTATTGGTCTGGTGATCTGAAGGGCTTGAAGATCGACTCCATCAACGTCAATACCGGTGTGATCACCACTTCCCAGGCCTGGAGCGCAGCCTTGAAGCTGGATTCCCTGGTCAGTGGAAGTGGCTGGGACACTGCACGGAAGGTGGTCACCCTGTCTCCTGATGCGACCGGTACCCTCAAAGGTGTTCCCTTCCGCCTGGCCAATCTTTCTGCAGCCCAGAAGGCTGCCCTCGGCTCCTCCACGGAGCAGGCCAATGTGCTGAGCTATCTGCGCGGTGATGTCACCAACCAATCCACCCTGACCCTGCGCAAGTCCTATCGCTATCGCGCCTCGGTCCTTGGCGATATCGTGGATTCCGGAGCCCTTTATGTCGGTCCGCCGAGCCAGTATTACTCCGACGCCTATAACCCCGGATATTCCACCTTCAAGGCCAACAAGGCATCGCGCAAACCGGTGGTCTATGTAGGGGCGAATGACGGCATGCTGCATGCGTTTGATGGGCAGCTGACGACGTCGGGCGGCGGAGAGCTCTTTGCTGTGATTCCCAATGCGGTCTATCTCGGCCCTGATGCCAAGCCGGCGGAAAGCGGTCTCCGAGCCCTGAGCGACAATGCCTACCTCCACCACTATTACGTCAACAGCACGCCCTTCTCCCGGGATGTGGACTTCAAGCGGGCGGGTGGCACCATCACGACCGACCCCGCCTCTTCCGATTGGCGGACCTTGCTGGTTTTCGGTCTCGGCAAGGGCGGGCGCAGCTACGTCGCCCTGGATGTCACCGACGTGCCCACGGCGTCCACCAGCGAAACGACCATTGCGAGCAAGGTCCTGTGGGAGTTCACCCACGAAGATATGGGGTACAGCTACGGGCGACCCTTCATCGTGAAGACCCGCAAGTGGGGTTGGGTTGTGGCGATTGCGGCGGGTTACAACAACACCCTGGGTACCTCGAATACGAGTGTCCCCGGAAAGGGCGTGCTGTTCGTCCTTGATCCCAAGTCAGGGACACTCCTGCAGAAGATCTACACTAATCAGGGCACCGCCGCCAATCCCGCTGGCTTGGCGCATCTGACGGGCTACATCCCGGACTATGCAGACATGACCGTGGATCAGATCTATGCCGGTGACCTGCTGGGCAACGTGTGGCGTTTTGACTTCACCAGTGCCACCGCCTCCGTACCCAATCCCACCACGCCGATTCTCAATCTGAGGGATTCCGACGGAGATCCCCAGCCCGTGACGACGGAGCCCCGGGTGGATATCGCGCCCGATCTCGTCCGCTATGTGTTTGTCGGCACTGGCAAGCTGTTGCATACCAATGACCGGACCAACTCCCAGCAGCAAACCTTCTATGCTCTCAGGGACGGGACTGTTTCCGATCCCTATTCCTCGAGTCCAGGTGCGGCCAATCCGCTCCCCAGCGGTGTGACCTTCCCGGTAGGAAGAAGCAAGATGGTGGAGGTGACGAGTCTGGTTGATGGCGTGACCCTGGATTCCTCAAAGCCCATGGGGTGGTTCTATGACCTCACTGGGCTGCGCGGCACCCTCGCCGAGCAGGTCGTCCAGCATCCGCAGGTCAACGAGGGTCTGGTCTCCTGGGTGGGAACCCTGATGAACCAGGATAAGTGCAATCCGGGCGGCGAAAGCGCGGCCTATGCCGTGAAGTATGGATCAGCGAAGACCGCGTTTGGAACCGTGCAGAACGGTGTCCGGGTGCCCATTCCGTTTGTCACCTCAGCCTCCGGTATCGTGGGCTCCAAGCTGGTTCGCTATGGTTCCTCGATTCGCCTGCTCGGCTCTTATGGAAATGCCGGAAATCCGGCCTTCGTGGGTAGCCAGGTTGGTGGTTTTGGCGATCCACGCGTCCTCAACTGGCGGATTATCGGCCAGTAAACGTGGGCGGCTCCCGGCCTGAATACGACCCGGGGAGCCGCCTTTCCTTTGTTCCGGATACCCGCCCAAAGCTTGCGTGGATAAAGTGGTGGCTGTATCATAGCGGGCTGTTGTTAGCCGCTGTAGCTCAGTCGGTAGAGCAGCGCATTCGTAATGCGAAGGTCACCAGTTCGATTCCGGTCAGCGGCACCATCAGAAACAAGCACTTAGGCCAACTCTTCGGGGTTGGCCTTTTTGCTGGGCTATCACTGGGCTAGCGTTAGCTATGTAGAGCAAGCCAAAGCTCGTGGGCCAAGTGAAGATGTTGACGTGATCATGCGCATTAGTGAGGCAACAGCCGTAGCTGACAAACGGAACAGAAGAGGGGGCAATCAGGTGGCAAGTTCAGCAAACGTTGCAAAGCTGCCGGTAGCAGGCAGTGCCGGCCAAAAAGGCCGATTTGGAGCGAAAGACCGAATCGACAAGGCGGTAACTCCGGAGATTGTGATCGCCTTGTGCGGCCCTCTGGGCACCCCTCTCCATCGAGTATCTGAAATCCTGATAGACCTGCTCTCGCGTTCACATGATTACAAGTGCGCAACTGAGATTCGACTGAGTGAGTTCATTCGGAAACTTGGTAAGCCTAGTGATCCCCAATCGATCAATGATCTGATCGAGGCCGGTAACGCAATGAGGCGAGATCACGGCAACTCTGTACTTGCTCAATTGGCGATCCGGCACATCGCAACGGTGCGCTTGCAAGAGAGTAGCCCCGTCCCGGATCAGGCCCAGCTATCTCTTGATGAGGTTCTACCCCCCGAAGACGCAGTGGTGCCAAGTCCAGTTGTACGCCACTGCCACATCATAAACTCGATCAAAAACCGGGATGAGTTGGAACTTCTCCGATCCGTCTATGGAAAGTTGCTGCATGTAATCAGCGTCTACTCCCCGATCGAGCTGCGAATCCAGGAGTTATCGAAAAAACTGGGGGAGAAGAGCGAGGTCTATAAGCTCATCGACCGAGATTCCGGGGAGGAGATCGCGAACGGCCAGAGTGTCCGTGACATCTTTCCTCAGGCGGATTTCTTCTTACGAATCAGCGATGGCACAGATGATCAGATTAAGGCGCCCCTGGCCCGCTATCTCGATCTCCTGCTCGGTGCAAAAGTCATCACACCGACGGCAGATGAACGAGCGATGTATGAGGCACATTCAGCAGCTCGTAACTCTGCCTGCCTGTCTCGACAAGTTGGCGCCGCCATCACGGATGCCGTTGGGGAAACCCTTGCTGTCGGCTGGAACGATGTCCCACGATCGTTCGGAGGGCTCTACGAAGCGTTTGGTAGGCCTGAGGAGAAGAATTATGTCGATCACCGGTGCTGGAACAAGGATGGAGGAAAGTGCTTCAATGACGAAGAAAAGTCCGAAATCGCTAACCGTCTAACGAGTGCACTTATCAAGGAAGGCATCGTGCCCGAAGCCGAACGAGGCAAGGTTCTCGCGCGCTTGCGTAAATCATCCGAAGTTCGTGGGTTGATCGAGTTTTCTCGAGCTGTTCATGCCGAGATGCATGCGATTTTAAACGCAGGCCACTCGGCGGGCGCCCGGGTAAAAGGGGGCAAGCTGTATGTGACGACGTATCCGTGCCACTCGTGCGCCCGACACATCATCGCCGCGGGAATCACTGAAGTGCGGTTCATAGAACCTTACCGAAAAAGTCTTGCCACGCGGTTACATGCAGATGCTATAACTGAGTCGGAGAGCGACCAGGGTAAGGTGCGCATCGTTCCGTTCGACGGGGTTGCGCCAGCTCGATTTCTGGACCTCTTCAGTGAAGGACCCAGAGGGCGTAAGGATCCTTCTACGGGCAGAATGCTCAAGTTCAGATCTGTGGCACCAGTCACGGCTGTGACCCTTGAGGCCGTCTCGACGCTTGAGGGGCTCGCACTAAGAGAACTAAAATCTTCAGAGCTAGATACCCGACTCCTTGATGTCTCACCTAAACTTGGAAACTAGCCATGTCTAAGGACAAGCGTCAAGATCATCACTCTGTACAGCTTCAACTGTTCGGAGAGCCTCCAGTTCAGGATGGTGGCGTTCCTCTGTTCATGTCGCCACCAGTCCCAGTAAGGTTCCAGCCAGTGCTTCGCTTGGTGATCAGCGTTCACGGCGCCCCCGCTCCCCGCTCCTGTGATCGAGCAGTTGACGTCTCGGTGATCGAGGATCGGCTCATCGGGCGCACGAAGTTTTTCTGACCTAGTAGTTTTGTTCACACTGAATCGCCCCGGGTTTCGCGGAGGCTCCCACTCTTGAGAAGATGGAGCCATGAAGAAGACAACGAAATACGCCCCGGAAGTGCGCGAGCGTTCAGTGCGGATGGTGTTCGAGCAGCGCAGCGAGCACCCGTCGCAATGGGCAGCGATCCAGTCGATTGCAGCGAAGATCGGCTGCACGGCCCAGACACTGCATGCCTGGGTTCGGCAGCATGAGCGGGACACCGGCCAGCGGGACGGGGTCAGCAGTGCCGAGACCGCGCGCATCAAGGAACTGGAGCGGGAAGTCCGGGAGCTGAAGCGGGCCAACGAGATCCTGCGCCTGGCCAGCGCGTATTTCGCGCAGGCGGAGCTCGACCGCCGCAACAAGTGACCCACGACTTCATCGACATGCACCGGGACCGCCTTGGGGTCGAGCCGATCTGCAAGGTTTTGCAGGTTGCCCCGTCGGCGTATCGACGTCGGGTGGCACGC
>NZ_JAKLLN010000149.1 GCF_023150065.1 Zoogloea sp. | reverse complement strand
CTGGGCCTGGATCGGGGTGGGGGTGGTGTAGCCGGTTTCGGCGATGGCTTGCTGAATGGGGGCGCTGAGGGCCAGATCGGCAAAGCCGATCGTCCCTGCCGCTTGCGCGGCGGGCTGGGGTTGGGTCATTGGATTGTGTGCTCCTGCGACGGCCTGACCGCTTGAGATGAGCGGCACCAATCGGGGCGGGCGCAACGAGTGTTCGTGATCGCGTTTGGATCGGACGAAACGAATGATGGGAGGCCGGTACGCTGATTGGTTGGCGTACGGACGGCGGATTGTACGGCTTTGGCGGGGCTTGTGTTGACTTTTTTTGCGCTTTGATATGGCGCGGCGTGGAGTGTTTCCTCCCCGCCGCGCCATCTGCGTTGCCGGCCGGTCAGACCGGCAGGCTGTCGTCGAAGACCTGGTTCCAGAGGGCACGCACGCCGGCGGCCATGTCGGCGACGAGATCGGGATCGACCCGCGAGGCCTGGTTGTTGAGGCGCAGGCCGTGCTGCAGGCGGCGGTACTCGCGGTAGCTGTCGGCGGCGACGGCGGCTTGATCTGCGGGGATCAGGCCCAGCTCGCCGGCCATCCCGAGCAGCGCGATGTTGCCCAGGTTGCCGGTGAGGCTGGGGTGGGCGTG
>NZ_JAKLLN010000148.1 GCF_023150065.1 Zoogloea sp. | reverse complement strand
GATCAGCGTCGAGCGGGGCGATCACCCCGGCCAGCGCCTCGAGGACGTGCTGTCGCGCTTCGTCGGGGCGATGGAAACGCGCCTGCCGGTGGTCTTCGAGCGCCGGCAGTTCAATGGCCGGTCGCTGCGCATCCAGGGCACGCCCCTCGACAACGGCTGGACCCTGCTCACCTACGCCGACATCACCAGCCAGAAGCTGGCCGAGCAGACCTTGCAGGAGGCCACGCGTCTTGCCGAGGGGGCCAGCCGCGCCAAGAGCAACTTCGTCGCCAACATGAGCCACGAGATCCGCACGCCGCTCAACGCCATCAATGGCATGGCGCAGCTGATCCGCCGCTCCGGCGTGTCGGCCCAGCAGGCCGAACGGCTCGACAAGATCGACACCGCCATCCACCACCTGCTGCAGCTCATCAACGACATCCTGGACATCTCGAAGATCGAGGCCGGCAAGTTCGTCATCGACGAGGCGCCGGTGGATGTGGCGGCGATCACCGCCAACGTGGCGACGCTGCTCGCCGACCGGGTGCGCGCCAAGCGGCTGCACCTGGAAATCGACAACGCCGACGTGCCCCGCCATCTGCTGGGCGATCCGGCGCGACTCCAGCAGGCGATGCTCAACTACGCCGCCAACGCCATC
>NZ_JAKLLN010000147.1 GCF_023150065.1 Zoogloea sp. | reverse complement strand
CGCATCCACCAGAGCGGCAACCGCCTGTCCAACCTGGTGAACGACCTGCTCTCGCTCTCCAAGCTAGAAGCCGGGCGGGTCCAGTTCGAGCTCCGCCGCTCCGACGTGGCGGTGGTCGTCGAGCGGGTGCAGGGCGACCTCGCCGCCCTCATCGAGAGCCGCCGCCTCAAGATCGCCATCGAGCGCCGAAGCGCCAGCACCATCGCCGCCATCGACACGACCGAGTTCTTCCATGTGGTGCAGAACCTGCTCTCCAACGCCATCAAGTTCTCGCCGCAGGGCGGCACCATCACGCTGATCTACCGCGACGTGATGCTCGGCAGCCACGAGGCCCTCGCCATCGACATCCGCGACGAGGGCGTCGGCATCCCGCCGGGCGAGGAGAAGCGCATCTTCGACAAGTTCGTGCAGAGCAGCGCCACCAAGACCGGGGCCGGCGGCACCGGCCTGGGCCTCGCCATCTGCCAGGAGATCGTGCTCGGCCACCACGGCACGATCACCGCCCGCAACCACCCCAACGGCGGCGCCGAGTTCGAGCTGCGCATCCCCCGCGAGGCACCGGCAGTCGGCTGACGCACCGCCGGACCGGCGCGGGCTCGGAGCCCCTGCGCGTCCGGCCCTTCAAACGCCGGCGGGGA
>NZ_JAKLLN010000146.1 GCF_023150065.1 Zoogloea sp. | reverse complement strand
GTGGCTGAGCAGGCCGGCTTCCATCTCCAGCTTGTCTGCCAGGCCGATCTCTTCGGCCACCACCTGCACGCGCGCCTTGACCTCGTTGGTGCACTTGAAGGCCAGCGCGCCCAGCACCGATCGGCCCTGAGGGAAGGACACCTCCAGGTTCTGGAAGACGCTGAGGTTCTCGTAGATGGAGGGCGTCTGGAACTTGCGACCGACGCCCGAGCGCACGATGGCGTGCTCGGACTTCTTGGTCAGCTCCTGGTCTTTGAACTGGATGCTGCCCGTGGATGCCTTGGTCTTGCCGCAGATGAGGTCGAGCAGGGTGGTCTTGCCGGCGCCGTTGGGGCCGATCAACCCGATCACCCGCCGCTCCTCCAGATCGAATGAGACGTTGCTCAACGCCATGACGCCGCCGAACTGGATGGAGACGTCGCGCACCGACAGCAACGGCTCGGTGACGGATACGGCGGCGGCTTCTCTGGGCGGCGCGATTGTGACGGCGTCCATCCCGGCGCCCTCCCCTTTCATTTTCATGGTGTTGAGCGGTTGCGGTCAGGCGGCGGGCGGCGTCAGCACGATCTTGCCGGCGACTTCGCGGCGCAGCAGGGCGTTCAGCGCCTCGGGCGCCCGCTCCAGCGGCAGAACCCGATC
>NZ_JAKLLN010000145.1 GCF_023150065.1 Zoogloea sp. | reverse complement strand
TGTTCGGGCTGACCAACTTCGGGGTCAATCTCACCCGGCTGGCGCCGGGGGCGGTGTCGGCGCTGCGCCACGCCCACACCCGCCAGGACGAGTTCATCCTGGTGCTGGAAGGCAACCCTACGCTGGTCACCGATGCCGGCGAGACGCGGCTCGCGCCGGGCATGTGCGCCGGTTTCAAGGCCGGCACGGGCGACGCGCACCAGCTGCGCAATGATGGCGCCGACGAGGTGGTGTATCTGGAAGTGGGCGACCGCACGCCCGGCGACAGCGCGAGCTACCCGGATGAAGACCTGCAGGCGGTGATGGGCGAGGGCGGATGGCGCTTCCTGCACAAGGACGGCCGGCCGTACTGAACGGCGCGGTGACGTGCGGGGGCGACCTGTAGGGGCGACTTGTAGGGGCGACTTGTAGGGGCGACTTCAGTCGCCCACGGTCGCCCGGCCACGCACCGGCGGGGATTTAACGTGTGGTTGGGCGACTGAAGTCGCCCCTACAAGGCTTGTGGGGGGCGGCGGGCGTTCAGCCTTCGCGCACTGCCAGCCGGCCGGAGACGTAGCGGGCCATGCCACGGGCAAGCTCTTGCTCGCCCACGAAGACTTCGCCCATCTTGTCGCGCCGCAGCAGCTCGGCGCCGTCTTCGGTGTC
>NZ_JAKLLN010000144.1 GCF_023150065.1 Zoogloea sp. | reverse complement strand
GCCAACGGCTTCAACCTCAACAAGAAAAAACGCGACCGGCGCCGGCAAATCCTGTTCATCGACGCGCGCCAGATGGGCTACATGAAGGACCGCGTATTGCGCGACTTCACCCAGGCCGACATCCAGAAGGTGGCCGATACCTTTCACGCCTGGCAGCAGGGCATGGGCTATGAAGACGTGAAGGGCTTCTGCTGTTCAGCCAGCCTGGAGGACGTGCGTAAGCACGACCATGTGCTGACTCCTGGGCGGTATGTGGGCGCTGAAGACCAGGCCGATGACGGCGAAGTGTTTGCCGACAAGATGGCACGGCTGACGGCGCAGTTGGCGGAGCAGTTTGCGGAGAGTGCCTCGCTGGAAGTCGAGATCAAGAAGAACTTGGCGGGGTTGGGGTATGTCGTCTAACGCTGTAAGAATGTGCCTAGCGGATCTCCTGGAGCTGGTCATTGATCATCGAGGCAAGACCCCTAACAAGATGGGCTTCGATGACTTCTCAACTAGCGGTGTTCCCGTGCTCTCCGCGAAGCACGTCAAGACCGAAGGCTTGGTGGACGTTGGCTCAATGAGATTCGCGTCGCCTGAGCTGTACAAGAAGTGGATGAAGGTCGAGCTTCAGGAAGGGGACATTGTTCTAACTTCAGAAGCGCCCA
>NZ_JAKLLN010000143.1 GCF_023150065.1 Zoogloea sp. | reverse complement strand
CTGTTCCGCGACCGCTTCATCGGCGTGGTGCGCGAAGGGCACCTGCTGTGCCAGCGGGAGATCACCCCCGCCCGCTACGCCGCCGGCCGCCACGTGCTGGTGGCGCGCCAGGGCGTGGATCGCGGGCCGGTGGATGAGGCGCTCAAGGCCGTCGGGCTGGAGCGTCAGGTGGCCACCACCGTGGGTGGCTTTTCGACGGCGCTGGCGCTGGTGCGCAGCACCGACCTGATCGCCAGCGTGCCCGAGCGCCACACCGGCCTGCTGCGCGCTGGGTTGTTCAGCTTTGCGCTGCCGGTGCCCGTGCCAGAGATCACCGTGTCGATGCTGTGGCACCCGCGCCTCGACGGTGGGGTGTGCGGCGCAGACTGACGGGCGCCCCATCGCCCCCCGCCCTGCGGCGTGCGCGACGTAACACATTGAAAAGAAATCTCCAGGCAGCGGCCGGAATAGGTGACCTTGTCCCTGCCCCGGGCGGATGCACGTACCGTACCATCGGTGCTGCTTCGAACCTTGCGTCCCTATGCCCCGGTGGGGCTGGAGAGAACTCCCCATGTCCTGTGATCCACGCGGTGCCTGCCGGTTGCCCGACGCGCGGCGTGCGATCCATGGGGCAATCGTCTGCTGCGCCCTGTGGCTGCTGCTCGTGTTCT
>NZ_JAKLLN010000142.1 GCF_023150065.1 Zoogloea sp. | reverse complement strand
AGACACACCCCCGCCGCAACCCCCACGTTGAGCGATTCCATGCCGCCCGGCATCGGAATCCTCACCCGCTTGGTGGCCAGCGCGGCGACGGCCGGGGATAGCCCCTGCCCTTCCGAGCCGAACAGCCAGGCCACCGGGCCGCGGAGGTCCAGGGCGTAGAGGTCGACGCAATCGCGCAGATCGGCGGCGAGGATGGGGCCCTGGAAGCCTTGCAGGGCCTGGGCGGCGTCGACGTTTTCGTGGATGCGCAGGCTGAAGTGGGCGCCCATCGCGGCGCGCAGCACGCGGGGGGCCCAGGCCTGGGCGCAACCGGGGGTGAGGAGGATGTCGGGGATGCCGACGGCGGCGGCGGTGCGCAGGATGGTGCCGAGGTTGCCCGGGTCCTGCACGCTGTCGAGCAGCACGCAGTTGCCGGTGAGGGCCCCAACTGCGGTGCCCGCGGCGGGCGCGGCAGGCACGGCCACCACGGCGAGCACGCCGCTGGGCGAGTCGACGGGGCTGACGTGGGCGAACAGGCGGTCGGGGAGTTCGATGAGGCTTTGTGGGTTGCAGCGGGCGAGCAGCGCGGCGATCTCCGGCTGGGCGCGGCCGCTCTCGCTGGCCACCACCAGCCGGGGCTGCCAACCGCGCTCCAGCGCCACGCCCAGCAGG
>NZ_JAKLLN010000141.1 GCF_023150065.1 Zoogloea sp. | reverse complement strand
CAACCTGCGCGGGCTCATCCAGAAGCGTGCGATGCTGTCGGCCTTCATCGACGCCAGCGCCGACTCCTTCCTCACCGCCATCGTCGCCCTGTCCGCCGACGAGAACCAGCTGGTGCTCGACGCCGCCAGCGACGAGACGATAAACCGCCGTGTCGAGGCCGCCGAGCAGCTGATCTGTGTCACCCAGCTCGACCGCATCAAGATCCAGTTTGCCGCGCGCGGCATCCAGCGCATCCAGCACGAAGGCCACGACGCCTTCCGGGTGCAGGTGCCCGACGTGATGCTGCGCCTGCAGCGGCGGGAATACTTCCGCCTCACCGCCCCCAGCGCCCACAGCCTCACCTGCCTGATCCCGATGACCATCGGGGGCGAGCAGCGCGAGATCTCGGTCGAGGCCAGCGTCCTGGACATCAGCGGTGGCGGCCTCTCCATCACCATTCCCTCCGAAGGCATGCTGGTCGAGCCCGACATGGAGTTCGGCAACTGCCGCCTGATGCTGCCCGAAACCGGCGCCATCGTAACCTCGCTGCGCGTCCGCAACCTCTTCCGCATCACCAACCGCGACGGCAGCATCACCCTGCGCGCCGGCTGCGAGTTCACCCACCTTTCAAGCGCCATGGCCTCGACGATCCAGCGCTACATCCTGAAGGT
>NZ_JAKLLN010000140.1 GCF_023150065.1 Zoogloea sp. | reverse complement strand
GTCAGCGCCCCCTGGACGGACCGGCTGGTGGAGTTCGAGCCCTTCAAGACATCGATCACGCTGAACTTCGTGCGCAGTTGGCCCTACGTGGCCTGGGCCGCAGGCCTGGTGGTGTTGGGAGCCTTCCTCTACAAGGCCTGGTGCCGCTACCTGTGCCCGCTGGGTGCCGGCCTGGCCGTGCTGGGTCGCCTGCGGCGGTGGGCCTGGCTGCCGCGCCGTGTCGAATGCGGCCAGCCCTGCCAGACCTGCCGGCACCGCTGCTAATATCAGGCCATTTCCGCGGCCGGTGCGATCGACTACGACGAGTGCTTCCAATGCCTGGACTGCGTGGCCATCCACGACAGCGATGCCTTGTGCGCGCCGCGCATCCTGGCCGCGCGCAAGGGCCGTACCATCCCGATCCATCCCCTGCCACTGACCGGAGGCGCGCGATGACCCCAGCCGTGCCGGCGCGCCGCGCCTTCATCGGTGCCGCCCTGGGCCTGGCCGCCCGCGGCGCAGCAGCGGCAGGCCTGCGCTGGCATGAGCGCAGCCTGGTCGCACTGGGCACCACGCTGCAGCTGCGGGTGGCCGCGGGCTCGGCGGCGCAGGCCAGCGCGGCGCTCGATGCCGCCGTGGCTGCGGTGAGGCGGGTCGAGGTGGAGATGAGTC
>NZ_JAKLLN010000013.1 GCF_023150065.1 Zoogloea sp. | reverse complement strand
GTCGGATCAACGATGTCCATCAGACGCAGATGCGTGCGAATCTCGAACTGGTCGCGGGAAGTCTTGTTGACGTGCGGGGACCGCAGCAGATCGAAACGCTCGATACGGGTCGGCAGCGGCACAGGACCGCGGACAACTGCACCAGTGCGCTTCGCGGTATCCACGATCTCAAGAGCAGACTGATCGATCAGCTTGTAATCAAAGGCCTTGAGACGGATACGGATTTTCTGGTTTTGCATTTTTTCTTCCAAAGAGCAGACAGTGCGGCACACCATGCGCCGCACCCACTAAAATTTACTCGATAACCTTGGCAACGACGCCGGCGCCGACGGTACGACCGCCTTCACGGATGGCGAAGCGCAGACCTTCTTCCATGGCGATCGGAGCAATCAGCTTCACGGTCATGGAGATGTTGTCACCCGGCATCACCATCTCGGTGCCTTCCGGCAGGGAGATGGAGCCCGTCACGTCCGTGGTACGGAAGTAGAACTGGGGACGGTAGTTGTTGAAGAACGGGGTGTGACGGCCGCCTTCTTCCTTCGACAGCACGTACACTTCACCAGTGAAGTGGGTGTGCGGCTTGATGGAGCCCGGCTTGCACAGCACTTGGCCGCGCTCGACGTCTTCACGCTTGGTGCCACGCAGCAGCACGCCAACGTTGTCACCAGCCTGACCCTGGTCCAGCAGCTTGCGGAACATTTCGACGCCGGTACAGGTGGTCTTGACGGTGGCCTTGATGCCGACGATCTCGATTTCTTCGCCAACCTTCACGATGCCGCGTTCGACACGGCCGGTCACCACGGTGCCACGGCCGGAGATCGAGAACACGTCTTCGATCGGCAGCAGGAAGGGCAGGTCAATGGCGCGCTCAGGGGTCGGGATGTAGGAATCCAGCGCATCAGCCAGGCGGAAGATGGAGGGCTCGCCGATATCGGACTGATCGCCTTCCAGCGCCTTCAGGGCGGAACCCTTGATGATGGGCACGTCGTCGCCCGGGAAGTCGTACTTGGAGAGGAGCTCGCGCACTTCCATTTCGACCAGCTCGAGCAGCTCTTCGTCGTCAACCATGTCGCACTTGTTCAGATAGACGATGATGAACGGAACGCCAACCTGACGGGCCAGCAGGATGTGCTCGCGGGTCTGGGGCATCGGGCCGTCAGCGGCCGAGCACACCAGGATCGCGCCGTCCATCTGCGCAGCACCGGTAATCATGTTCTTCACGTAGTCGGCGTGACCCGGGCAGTCCACGTGGGCGTAGTGACGACCTTCGGTTTCGTACTCGACGTGAGCGGTGTTGATGGTGATGCCGCGAGCCTTCTCTTCCGGCGCCGCATCGATCTGGTCGTAGGCCTTGGCCTCGCCGCCGAACTTGCGCGACAGAACGGTCGTGATCGCAGCCGTCAGCGTGGTCTTGCCATGGTCAACGTGACCAATCGTGCCAACGTTTACGTGCGGCTTTTTCCGCTCGAATTTTTCCTTAGCCATATCATCAACCCCGCAAAAAAATCAGGAAATCGGAAACCAATTAAGACCGAAGCACCCGGAAGGATGGTGCTCATGGGCAGGATTGAACTGCCGACCTCTCCCTTACCAAGGGAGTGCTCTGCCACTGAGCTACATGAGCTTCCACACACTCAACCTGGAGCGGGTGAAGGGAATCGAACCCTCGTCATAAGCTTGGAAGGCTTCTGCTCTACCATTGAGCTACACCCGCTTTACAACGCACGACTCACAATCACCACTTCATGCCTAAACACAAACATGGAGCAACAGCATAAAACCGTTGGTGGAGGGGGAAGGATTCGAACCTTCGAAGGCAGTGCCGTCAGATTTACAGTCTGATCCCTTTGACCGCTCGGGAACCCCTCCAAGCGAGAAGCGCGCATTATAGGCACCCACCCAACCACTGTCAAACGCTATTTCCAAATTTTTTCCTGGCTTGTGCTGTAATGGCGCTGAAGCCGAGGCGCCGGCGCACAAAGGCAAGGAAACATGAGCAAGGACGTACTCATCGAAGCGGTACTGGCCAGTGGTGTCGTACTGCCGGCCCCGGGGCCGGGCTTCCTGCGCCTTCAGTCGGCGGCGGCTGACGAGAACGCCGGCCCCCGGGAACTGGCTGCGGCCGTCAGTCAGAATCCCGCCATCACCGGCGCCCTGCTGCGGGTTGCGAACTCTCCGGTTTTCCGCCCTCGCAGCACTCCCCGCTCGGCGCTGGAGGCCATCACGATGCTTGGCCGGACCCGCACCATGGCAACGGCGGCGAGCACGGCGCTGCGCAGCCAGTGCGCAGGACTGGACCCCGCGGTGGTCGAGTCCTTGTGGTCAGCCAGCGCCAGGGCTGCCGAACTGACTTATGCAGCCAGCCGCCAGACATCGTTCAAGGGCGTTGCGGATGTGGCCTATCTCGCTGCGCTGATGCAGGATGCCGGGCTTGCGGTGATTCTCAAGCGCAGCCCGGAGCACGGCCACGTGCTTCGTGCCCAGGGCCCAGCACTGGAGGCTGGCGCCCGCGCCCTGGACGCGCTCAGCGGGACGGATCACGCGGCGGCGAGCTATCTGGTCGCCCGCAACTGGAAGCTGCCCGTCGATGTCTGCGAGGCCATCCGCGCCCACCACGACCCTCGCGGCGCCGGTCGCCTCGACGACATCCCCAGACGGATTGCCATGCTGCTCGCCGTCGGCCGCCGGCTGCGGGATGGTGTATCTCCCGACTGGATCGACTGGGCTGAAATGGTCGAGGAGGAGATGGCGCTGGATGAAGCCACCCTGAGTGCGCTCGCCGCGGATTCCGGCAGCGCCAGCTGATCAGTGCCGCGAACTTCCCGCCAGGAGGAGGCCGGCACTGACGAACAGCCCGCCGAAAATGCGGTTCTGGAGCAACGCCGCTCTGGGGCTGCTGCTCAGACCGCGAAAGCGGCTGGCCAGAAGGGCATAGCAGGACATCACCAGCGTATCGACACTGCACATGGTTGCGGCAATGACCAGGAACTGAGGCAGTTGCGGCCTTGACGGGTCGATGAACTGGGGCACGAGCGCCGCAATGAAGACGATGGCCTTCGGATTTCCAAGATTGACCAGGATGCCCTGACGATAGAAGCCCTCCGGCACATCGGACCCGAGGGCGGCGGCGGCGCCCTCTTCCACCCGGGCCCGCCATTTCCGGATGCCGAGCCACACCAGATAGCCCGCACCGGCGAGCTTCACCACCAGGAAGGCGGTTTCCGAGGCAGCCAGCAAGGCCCCCAGGCCAGTTGCCACCAAGGCCAGTTGCAGCAGCAACGCTGTCTGCAACCCGGCAATGCCCGCCAGCGCATGCCAGTAGCCATGGCGCAGCCCCACGCTCATGCTCAGCACCGCGCCAGGGCCGGGAGAAATGGCAACCACCAGGGCTGCGGCCAGGAAACCCAGCCAGAGATGCAGGGACATGAATGCTCCGCGTAAAGTCAGATTGGGCGTCGCCGGTTAGCCGGCAGGGTCGCCTTCGAGATTGAAACGGACGGGCACCACGACTGCGCCCTCGACCGACTCGCCACCACGCCGGGCCGGGGAGAATCGCCAGTGCCAGACGGCCGTCAGGGCAGCATCATCAAGGGATTCGTGCCCTGAGCTTTCACGGATCTTCACCGCAATGGGAATACCTTCCGCGGAAACCCGGACATCGAGGCGCACCACCCCTTCCAGCCCCCGCCGTCGCGCCATTATCGGATAGGCCGGTTTGGGGTTGTGCAGATAGCTGGCGCCGAAACCGGGGGGCGAATAGGCCGCCGCCCCTGCATTGGCCGACGGCGCCGCTGACGCTCCTGCACTCGCAGAAACCGCGGCCGGCGCCGCCACCGCCGTAGTCGCAACCACAGGCACCGGCGCGGCAGAAGTCGGGGCAGACACGGCTGGAGCCGTTGCATCCGGGCGCGAGCTAGTCAGCAACTGCGGCACCGGGGCGGCATGGGGCTGCGCCTGGGGAGGCCGGGCGCTGGCCTGCCGCGGTGGCGCCGCCGGCGCCGGGGACTTGACCGGCTGTGGGCGAGGCGGTTCGGGTGCTTGCGCGGGGGGCGGATCCGGCGCCAAACGGGCCTCCAGGACACGCGGCGCCTCGACGTGCTGCCCGTGAAACCCGCCACCGAAGCCCAGCACCAGCCCGTGGGCCACGATGGACACCACCACTGCGTAGATCAAGCCCCTGTCCGTCATCAGGCGCCCAGACCCGAGACTCGCCCCTGCGTGCGGGTCTCTGACAATTGGAAATGGGCCTCGACAGCCGACGGACTCTGGGATTTCAATGCGGACTCTTGGGGGATGGGGACGCTTCCGGGTGAGTCGGACAGATCTGGATTACGGACCGACAGCGCGAATTTTCCGCCCCGGAGGGCAAACAGCCTTAAGCGTGGTCAAGGATGCGAATCGTACAGAATTGTCCGCACTCGGTGGACACGAACCGCCCATCCGCGGCATCCGGTGCCATGCTTCAGCCCGACACATCCACGGCCGGCTGAGGGGCACGGGCGAGCCGCTGACCGAGCAGGAAGCTGAAAAAGATCACCGCCATCACGCCCCCGCCAAAGAGCAGCGCCTTGCCCTCCCCCCAGGCATCCAGGGCCGGAGCCAGCATCCGCGCCAGGCTCCAAGCCGCCACCAGCAGGCTGATGCCCGCCACCGCCAGGGCCATTACCCGGGAGGCGATCCGCGCCGTGGCATCGGCCCGCGCAATCAACCGGGCAATCCATAGCCCGTTGGCTCCGTCCGCCAGCAACATGCCGGCCATGAAGACCAGCCCCAGCCCCGCCGCCGGCAGCCAGCCGCCCGCCTGAACGCCCGCCATCGCAAACAATGCCGCCTGGCTGACGGTATCAAAGGAAAACGCAAACAAGGCCCCCACCAGCGCCACCCCACCAGGGTGATTGACCCGCCCACAGCGGGCCACCCAGCGCCCCTTGAGCCCCACCGGATGCACCATTTCGAGCGGCCCGGCGGCATACACCGCACGCAGATTGAGCATGCCGAGAAGAATCAGAAAGGTGATGGAGATCCACGCCCCGGAGCTCTCCAGCCATTCGGGTGCCGCCCACCCCCGGGACAGCAGGCTCGCTCCAACGGCGATGGCCACCACCACCGCACCATGCCCGAGAGAGAACAGACTGCCGCAGAAGCGCGCCAGACGCGGCCGGACCAGCGCGTTGTAACGCGTCAAACCATCAATCGTGGCGAGGTGGTCCGCATCGAAACCATGCTTCAGCCCCAGCACAAACACCAGCAGGACAAGGGCGAGACCATCGGAAGGGAGATCGTGCATGACCGGCACCCGCACAAAGTTATGAACTTAATAGTTTAGTTCATACGACAATCGTGCCACACCGGCAGCCTCCTGTCAGAGGGGCCTGTTTCAGCTCCGGGGACGGTAATGCCCGTGGGGGTGAGTGTGCCCCTCCCCGGCGCCAACCACTCCGCCGGGGGCGTGAACATGGGGCAGGCTGCGGTAATCCGCCGTCACCAGGTTGAGCGCACCATGCCGTACCCCAGGCTTGGCGATCAGCGCCTCGGCAAATGCACGGATGGCTGCGGTCGGCCCCCTGAGGATCACACTCTCCATGCAGTTGTCGTGATCCAGATGAGCGTGCAGGGTGGCCACACACAGGTCATGGTGCTCGTGCTGGGCGTGCGTCACACGCTCGGCCAGTTCCCGCTCATGGTGGTTGTAGACGTAGGACAGATTGGCGATGCAGTGCGGCGCATCCTCCCGCGCCAGGCGGCTGGCTTCGATCTGGGCACGCAGGATGTCGCGTACAGCCTCGGAGCGGTTCGAGTAACCCCGGGTGGCGATCAGGGCATCAAACTCCCGGGCCAGTTCTTCATCAAGGGAAATGGTGAATCGCTCCACGGCGGCTCCACGGTCAGGACGTTCGGGCCATTCTGCCCGCCGGGCGCGCCAGGTGCAATTGACCGCCGCCGGATGGCGGCGGGCTGCGATAATCCCTCCACTCCCCAAACCACCCCTTCCAGAAACACCATGGCCCGCGTATTGATCGACCTGCCCCAACACTTCGTCTTTGCCACCGAGATCCCGATCTACATCAGCCACATCAACTACGGCCACCACCTGGACAACGCAGCTCTGGTCGGCCTGGTGTCGGAAGCCCGGGTACGCTTCCTCAAGCACCTGGGCTACACCGAACTGAATGTGGAGGGTGTCGGCATCGTCGTTGCCGACGCGGCACTGCAGTACAAGTCCGAAGCCTTCCACGGCGAAACCCTGGTGTTCGAGATGGCACCGGCGGAGTTCAA
The DNA here is from genome assembly GCF_023150065.1 of Zoogloea sp. Taxonomy (GTDB): domain Bacteria; phylum Pseudomonadota; class Gammaproteobacteria; order Burkholderiales; family Rhodocyclaceae; genus Zoogloea. The sequence continues at coordinate 138,759 of NZ_JAKLLN010000013.1, read as the reverse complement.
CAAATACGGTTGCGACCTGGTGTGGCGCGCCAGCGACAAGGCCAGTGGCCGTGAAGTGGCGCGGGGCAAGACTGGCATCATCTTCTTCAATTACGAGGCCCGGCGCCCGGCAAGTGTGCCGGCCGGCTTCCGGGACAAGACCCTGCCCCCGGCCTGAACGCCACCCGCCCGGAGGCGGCTCAGACCTTCAGATCGACCTGCTGCAAGGTCCCCACACTACCGTCCTCACGGGCGTAGACGCCGGAGCTGCGCACCGCGCCGAGATCCTCGCCCCCCTCCTTGAGCGTGAAGGGCGTGGCCACCCGTCCGAGGTAGAGCGCGCCGATCCGGGCTTCACCCAGACTCATCACCTCACCGCCGCCCTGGGCGTCCGGGGTCCACACCCCGAGGCGTGAGAACACCGGATCCGCCTCGTCGATCCAGCCGTTGGCATCGCTGTCATGCCGGGCCAGATCGGCAAAGCCGTCACCGCTGGCCGGCCCGAACAATTGCCGGCCCGACGTCACCCCTGCCCCTTCCCGTGCATCAAGCACCAGAAAGCCACTGCCCCGCTGCAGCAAGGGCATCGCCACCTCATTGCCGTCGCCCATCAGATCGAAACTGAAACGCTGGCTGCTCAGGCTGGCTGCGCTCCCCGAGAAGTTGACCACCAGCGGATCCTTGCTCACCGCATTACCGGCCCGCAGACTCAGCTGACGGGTTTCCGTCTCGCTGCGCGACATGGACAGCGAGACACTGAAGCCGATCTCGCGACCATCGGTGGTACGGATCGTCCCTTCGGCGGCAAACCGGGTTTCCTCGCTGTGGGTACGGGTCTCGGTGCGATCGTACTCGACGCCGAATTCCGGCTCCTGCGCGGTGGCGGCCTCGGCCGACCGGGCGGCTTCCGCCGCCAACTGATCGGGATTCATCTCGGATGCGGACATCAACTGGATACGCCGCCCGGTAAGCATCTCGACGATGGAACGCAAAAGCTCAAGCTGCGGATCCACCTCCACTTCATCCGTCGAAGCCGGAGCAACCGGGGCTGCCTTGTCCAGATCAAGGGCCTGCCGGGCCGCATCGGACACCACGACAGCCCGGCTGGGTGGAAGCGCCTCCGATGATCCGGGGCGCGGCCCGATCCACGCCCTCAGGCGCTCCTCCACGTCGACCGTGCTGCTGGCCCTATGGGTGGCGGCAAGGTCCATGCTGGCGGCTGCGATTTTCATGGTGGACTCCTAGTGGATCAGGGACTTGCCCCCTTCAACGGCGAACAGGAAGGCAACTTGACCGGCACAGGGGGCGCTGACAGGCTTGCCCGCAGGACGAAATCTGCGCTTACAGTCCTATGTCGGTCCTGCATCCAGTCCGGCGCGTTGATCCCCCATACGCCACCCTAGTCAGGACCACGTCCCTCCCGGACAACCCACCATGCCACTCCCCACCCTGCTCCGCATCCTGGCCATAGCCGCGGCTCTGCTGCCTGCAGTGGCCGACGCCCGCCCGGCCTACATCACCGAGCCCATCCGCCTGCACGCCGGGCCAGGGCCGGACTACCCGCAGATCGCGGTACTGCCGCCCGGCATGGAGATCGACGTGGTGGGCTGCCTGCAGGGCTACCAGTGGTGCGATCTGGTGACCCCGGACGGCTTTCGGGGCTGGGCCTGGAGCGGCGCGCTCAGCTTCTCCTGGGCTGGCGAGCCCCTGCCGATCATCCAGTACGGTCCGTCCTTCGGCATCCCCTTGATCAGCTTCATCATTGGAGACTACTGGGGCCATCACTACCGGGATCGCCCCTGGTACGGCGAGCGCCACAACTGGCGCCACGCCCCTCCTCCGCCGGCCCTGTACCGCCCGCCGCCGCCTCGCTTCGCCCCCCATCCGGTGCCTGCACCCGGCTGGCAACCCGGCTGGAACCCGGGCCGGGACCACGAACGCGAACATCACTGGCAGGACGACAGGCGTCGCGACGGCCCGCGGGACGACTACCGCCATGCTCCACCTCGCCAGGAGCGGGAGCGCGCCCCCAGGCAGGAGCCGCCACCCAATTCGTCCCCCATTGCTCCGCCCCGGGCAGCCCCCCAACCGACCCCGGGAGGCTGGGGTCAGCAGAATGCGCCACGACAGGAAGCTCCGCGCATGGAAGCCCCCCGCCCTCCCGGCGAACCCAACTCGCGCTTCCGCCCCCCGCCGGGCATGGATAACCAGCGGGGCCATGGTGGCGACGGCGGACGGGGCCAGGAAAACCGTTTCGGCGGACGGCAGTAAGTGCCACCGATCCGTGCCGGAACCGGTGGGGGTCAGCAGATCCGCGGGAGTTGCTCGCCAGCCAGCCAGTCCACCATCCGGCGCCCGCCCAGCACGGTCTTCATCTGCACGAAACGATGCGCATCGGCGATCACCTCGCCGATACAGGCCGCCTGCAGGCCCAGGGGATGGGTGCGCAGGGCGGCCACCAGGCCCGCGGCCTCCGTGGCCGGGCACACCGCCACCAGTTTGCCCTCATTGGCGAGATGAAGCGGATCAAGCCCAAGGAATTCGCAGGCAGCCGCCACCTGGGGCGCAACGGGAATCGCTGCCTCGTCCAGGACCATGCCCACACCGGACTGCTGGGCAATCTCGTTGAGGGTCGCCGCCAGCCCGCCCCGGGTGGGGTCACGCAACAACCGCAGGCCCGGGGCCGCCTCCAGGGCCAGCGCCGCCAGGCCGTGCAGGGCTGCGCTGTCGGAAACGATGTCGGACTCGAGGGCCAGGCTCTCCCGCAGGGCCATGATCGCCATGCCGTGATCCCCCAGCGTACCCGACACGATGACGGCATCCCCCGGGCAGGCATTCGCACCGGAGAGATCCCGCCCCGCGGCAACCGCCCCCAGCCCCGTGGTGGTGATGAAGACCCCATCGCCCTTGCCTCGCTCCACCACCTTGGTGTCTCCCGTCACTACCGGCACGCCGGCTCCACGGGCTGCGGCGGCCATGCTGGCGACGATGCGCTGCAGATCGGCAAGGGGAAAGCCCTCTTCGAGGATGAAGCTCGCCGCCAGGTAAAGGGGGCGGGCCCCCATCACGGCCAGATCGTTGAGCGTGCCGTGTACCGACAGGCTGCCGATGTCTCCTCCCGGAAAAAACAGTGGAGACACCACGTGGGCATCGGTCGCCAGGACCAGGCGCTCGCCGGGAGCTGGCGCGGGCAGCACGGCCCCATCGTCGCCCCGGCGCAACCAGGGGTTGTCGAAGGCGCAGCCAAAGAGCTCGGCGATGAGCTGGGCCATCGCCCGACCACCGCCCCCGTGGGAGAGATCCACGCAGCCGTGGCGCAGGTCGAGGGGGCGGAGATAGGGCTTCTTCATCGCCGGAGCATACTGCGCCCCACGCCCATCAGGCGAGAACCCGTTGGTTGCCGGTGAGGTTCTTGAGGGTGTCTGCCACCGACTTGGTGTGGTCGGCCGTGCCCGCGGTCTTGCCGCTGAAGGCCTCGATGTCGGACAACAGCCCGGACAGGTTGGACACATCCCCGGCCTGACGCTCGATCTCTCCTGCCACCCGCCCGATCTCGCTGGCCAGGGTCGAGATGTCGGCACCGATCTCGCCCGCACTCATGCGCGACTTCTCGGCCAGCTTGCGAACCTCGTCGGCCACCACGGCAAAGCCGCGGCCTGCCTCGCCGGCCCGGGCAGCCTCGATGGCGGCGTTGAGGGCCAGCAGGTTGGTCTGGTCGGCGATCTGCTGGATCACCTCCACCACCCCCTGGATGCGTCCGCTCGCATCGGCCAGCTTGCGGGCGCTGTCAGCCGCATCGGCAGCCTGCCGGGTCAGCTCGGCAACGGTATCGCTGGCCGCATGCACCACGTTTCCCTGCTCCTGGATATGTCCGGTGAGGTTGCCCACGGAGGCATACAGATCGCCGGCGCAGGATTCCAGCTGCCGGGCGGTGTCGTCACGGATGTCGTGGGACTCCCGAAGGGTCTGGCCCAGGCTGTTCAGGCCATGCACCACCAGGGCGATGTTGTCGTCGAAGCTGGAGGGATCAAGCTGACTGTCGAAGGCCTGGGACTGGTAGTCGGTGATCTGCTTGACGATGACCCGTGACAGGCCGGCCAGTTTGGCGCTCTGGCGGCGCAGGAAGAAGGCCTTGAACTCACCGTAGTGGGCAACGAAATTGTCCACGTAGTCGTCGCGGAAGGGCGTGCCCTCCGGCACCCGGAAGAAGAACACCGCCGTCAGGGTCTGGTTGAGATTGAGGCCGAGGATTTCGCCAAAGGTCGAGAAGCCCGCCAGCTGCTTGCAGGGCAGGGCCGAGCCGACCTTCGACAGTTCCTTGTCATTGTAAAGGCGACGCAGGATGCAGTCATTCAGGATGCCGGCCACCGGCACCCCGGGTTTGCCCGCCATGAAGGCACGGAAGTCCTGCTCCGTGCTCTGCACCAGGCCGGTACGGCGCACCAGCAACAGCTCCTCGCCAGGCGAAATGTCGCAGTAGAAGTTAACCCGCCCTGCCGACAGATCGACGTTCACAACAGAGCGGACGAAGATCTCCTTGCCCACCTGGATCGCGAACGAATAGTCAGCCAGCTTGCCCTCAAGATCTCTCGGGGCACAGCGAAAATGCGCGCACAAGGCCTCGACGAAGGGCACGATGCGCCCTTCCGCATCGATCACCTGGCTGACGTGACGCTGCTCCAACGATGCGCCGATGACCGGAAAGTGCGGGCCGTCGGGCACGAAGTTCTGGCTCTTCAGGACGCCGAAGCGCACCCCCTTGGGCATCTTCAGGAAAGCGATCAACGCGTGGTTCTCAAGGCGGCGGCTGCCGTCGTGAATCCACGTGTTCTTGAAATCGAACTTGCCGCCGGCCGACCCACCCACGAACAGGCAGGGGAAGCGCCCCGAGTCATAAAGGGCCTCCATGAAGAAGGACTCGGAGGCGGACAGGCCATCGAAGAGCACATAGGCCAGCGTGTCCCGGTAGTCGATGTCCATGTCCACCCGGGCGGCCTGGATGCTGCGGGCAATCCGGGCAACCCGCTCCCGGACCGGAAGCTCGCTGTGCCGGCGGCGCAGATCCTCGCTGCCCAAGGGCACCGCAATGACCTGGGCGCGGGCCACCAGGCTTGCGTCGAAGCACTGGATCACCACCCGGTCCCAGCTGTCGCCGGTGCGGCAATACAGACTCTCGTTGTCGCCACACAGCTCACCGGCCGTGGAGCAGAGCATCACCGGCACGCCCGGAAAGCGCGCCGTGACAGCTCGGGCGATCGGGTCGATGTCCACATGGGGCGAAACGTAGCCGCTGATGAAAGTGGGCGACAGAGAGGTGGCGGCGAGGGTTGCCGCCACGTCGGACGCCCGACACTGCAGCACGACGACACCCGGTGCAGGGGTGCCGCGCAGGCTTTTGAAGAGGTTCACTCCGTTGTCTCCTTGCGGGCCTCGAAGCGGGCCCATGGGCGCTTATCGGCAGCAGAAAGCAGAGGTTGCCCCCCTCTACGGGATTTCCATAACCCCACCCAAAACCTCACCCGAACGGGACTGTCCCCTTTTGATACAAGCACTTGCGCGGAGCGCTCCATCACTCAGCAACAATCGGGCGGTCGCGGAAGCGCCCGTAGGTGTAGTGCGCCGCACAGGCCCCCTCGGACGACACCATGCACGAGCCCATCGGGCTCTCCGGCGTGCAGGCGGTGCCGAACAGCTTGCACTCCCGGGGCGTCCTGAAACCCCGCAGGATGGCGCCGCATTCGCAGGCCGGGTTGTCTGGCACCGCCCGGTAAGGCAAGCCAAAGCGCTGCTCCGCATCCAGTGAGGCATAAGCATCGGCCAGCCGGAGGGCGGAGGCCGGCAGCACTCCCAGGCCCCGCCATTCAAAGGACTCCCGCACCGCCAGCACCTCGGCCACCAGGGCCTGAGCCTTGAGATTGCCGCTTGCGGTGACTGCGCGGGTGAACTGGTTCTCCACCTCGGCCCGCCCCTCATTTACCTGACGCACCAGCATGAGGATGGCCTGCATCACATCCAGAGGCTCGAAGCCGGCAATCACCACCGGCTTGCGAAAGGCCGCAGCGAAGCCGGCGTAGGGGCGGCTGCCGATGACAGTGCTGACGTGGGCCGGGCCGACGAATCCGTCCAGCGGCACGGCCTCCGGCGCGCTCACCGAAGGTGAAGCCAGGATCGCGCTGATCGCCGCCGGAGTGAGCACGTGGCAGCACAGCACACTGAAGTTCTGCAGGCCCAGACGGGCCGCCTCGCGGATCACCACCGCCGTGGGGGGCGTGGTCGTTTCAAAGCCAATGGCAAAGAACACCACCTGGCGGGCCGGCTCCCGGCATGCCAGGGCCAACGCATCGGTGGCGGAATACACCATCCGGATGTCCGCCCCTTCAGCCCGGGCCCGCAGCATGGAGCGTCCACCCGAGGCCGGGACACGCAGGGTGTCGGCGTAGGTGCACACCGTCGCCCCATGATCCAGGGCGAGGCTGATGGCCTGATCGATACGGCCGATGGGTAGCACGCATACGGGGCAGCCGGGGCCATGCACCATGCGGACGCCGGCCGGCAGCAGATCGGCCACCCCGTAGCGCGAGATGGCGTGGGTGTGGCCGCCGCAGAACTCCATGAACGCATAGCGCCGACCGGGCTGCAGTTCGCGGGCGATGGCCGCCCCCAGCCCCCGCGCCAGTCTGCCGTCGCGGAACTCATCCACGTACTTCACGGCGGGCCTTGCTCGTCACCACCGGCAACGCCGGCTTCATGCATCAACGCCAGCGTCTGGGCCGCCTCCTCCGGGTCGAGCCTGGCCAGGGCAAAGCCCACATGCACGATCACGTAATCACCACAGCAGACAGCGTCCACGAGGGCGAGGGAAACCGCCTTGCGCACACCACCCAGATCCACCAGAGCCTGGCCATCGGACAGGAGTTCGACCACGCGCGCAGGGATGGCAAGACACATGGTTTCCGCCTCCGTTGTTCAGATCACACCCTGACGCAGGCTGGCCCGGGCCACCCAGGCCTGACCCAGGGCGAGCCCCCCGTCACCGGGTGGAACATGCTGGGCTTCGAAGACCGCCAGCCCCCGGACCTGCAGGCGATGACGCAGCCCCGCCGACAGCAGGCGGTTGTGCAGGCAGCCCCCCGCCAGCACCACGCTGCGGATACCGGTGGCGTGGGCCGCGTCGCTCACCCACTGGGTCAGCGCTTCGATCAGGGTGGCATGGAAATGGGCGGCACCCCGCGCCCCGTCATCCTCATCGACGAGTTTCATGAGCAGGGGGTAGAGATTGAGCACGGACAGGCCCGTGTCGGCCCGAGTGTCGATGTGATAACCACCCGGCAGGGCCAGGCTGGCGCCGAAGCGGCAGGCCAGGGTCTCCAGCAGCATCCCCGCCTGCCCCTCGTAAGTCATGTCCTCGCACACCCCCAGCAGGCCGGCGGCAGCATCGAACCAGCGCCCGAGGCTGGTGGTGGGCGGGCAGCGGGTGCCCCGCAGCAGCATGCCGAGCACCTGCTCCACATTCGGCCGGGCGGCAAACCGCGTGATGGCCTCGTCGCCACGGCCCAGGGCGTGGAGCACGCCACAGGCCATGCGCCAGGGCTCGCGGGCGGCCCGGTCACCACCCGGCAAGGGCAAGGGGCTCAGGTGCCCCAGGCGCCGGAAGGCCGCCCCCTCCACGTACAACAGCTCGCCGCCCCAGGGCATGCCGTCGGTGCCGAGCCCTACCCCATCGGCGGCCAGGCCGAGGACGGGCTCGTCGAGGCCATGCTCGGCACACACGGCCGCTATGTGCGCATGATGGTGCTGAACCGGAATGGCCGGAATCGCCAGCCGGTCCGCCAGGGCAAGGGCGGCGCGGGTGGAGTAGTAGTCCGGGTGGGCGTCGTGGGCCAGCGCGGCCGGACGCACGGAGAGGATGGTCTGGAGATGCTCGGCAGCCTCGTCAAGGGCGAAGCACGCGGCGGGATTGTCGAGCCCGCCGATATGCTGGGACAGGAAAGCCTCCCGCCCGCGGGTCAGGCACAGGGTAGCCTTGAAATGGGCGCCGAAGGCCAGCACCGCCGGCCCGTCATCAGGCAAAGGCAGGGAGAGGGGGGTGAAGCCCCGCGCCCGACGCTGAAACTGGACGCCCCCGCCCGCCCCTTCCACCGCACCAGCGGGCAGGTCGGGGCGCAGGCGCAGCACCGAATCGTCACAGCGCACCACGATGTCCCGGTCGTGCATGAGCAGCACATCGGCAATCTCGCCCAGCCTTTCGAAGGCTTCGTCGTTGCCCTGTACCAGGGGCTCGCCGTAGGGGTTGGCACTGGTCATCACCAGCACCAAGGGCTGCGCCTCGTCCAGCCAGGCGGTGCCGGCGGGGCGGCCCGCGGCCTCGTGGAAGAGCAGGTAATGGAGCGGCGTATAGGGCAGCATCACACCGACCTCGTCGAGGCCGGGGGCCACGCCGGGCAACGTCGCATCCAGGGAGGGCTGCTTGCCGAGCAGGACGATCGGCCGCTCGGGGCTTGTCAGGCTGGCCGCCTCGGCGGCAGACACCCTCGCCCACTGCGCCGCACTCGCCACATTCGCGCACATCAGGGCCAGGGGCTTGTGGGGACGCTGCTTGCGCACGCGCAGGCGAACCACGCTCTGCGCCTGCGATGCGTCACAGGCCAGGTGAAAGCCCCCCAGGCCCTTGATCGCCACGATCTCGCCGAGCTTCAGCCGACGCACGGTCTCGGCGATGGGGTCACGCGCCAGGGCACGCACACCGTGGGGTTCAAACAGGCTCAGCTGCGGCCCGCAGGCCGGGCAGGCATTGGGCTCGGCATGGAAGCGCCGGTCCCCCGGGTGACGATACTCGGCCTCGCAGCCAGGGCATTGCTGAAACCCGGCCATGCTGGTGCGGGCACGGTCGTAGGGCAGCGTGCGGGTGATGGTGTAGCGCGGACCGCAATGGGTGCAGTTGATGAAGGGATAGCGCCAGCGCCGATCATCCGGGTCGAACAGCTCGCCCAGGCAGGATGGGCACACCGCCACGTCGGGGCCGATGGAGGTGGCCACCGCGCCTTCGACGCTGGGCAGGATCACAAAATCCTTGCGCGACAGATCGGGAGGGATGACCTCTGGCTCGATCGAGTCGACCCGGGCCAGGGGCGGCGCCTCGGTGGCCAGACACTGGGTAAAGGCATCGAGCACGGGCTCACTGCCCTGAATCTCGATCTCCACGCCACCACCATCATTGCGCACCCAGCCCACCAGGCCGAGGGTGGTGGCAAAGCGATACACGAAGGGCCGGAAGCCCACCCCCTGCACCACACCCCGGACACGCAGGCGACGGGCGACACGGCTTGGATCGACGAACATCAGCATGCGCTTACGACTCCCCGTCCAGAGTGAGGCCCACCGGCCGACGGGCAGCGGCCCGGGCCTCATCGAGCTGCGCATCCACCCAGCCGAGCCAGGCATCGAAGCCCGCACCCGTGGTGGCAGAAACAGAAATCACGGCCAGGGCGGGATTGACCCGCAAGGCAAAATCAATGGCTTTATCCACGTTGAAATCCACGTAGGGAAGGAGGTCGGTCTTGTTGATCAGCATCAGACTGGCAGCGGCAAACATGTCCGGATACTTGAGCGGTTTGTCGTCACCCTCGGTCACCGACAGCACCACGACCTTGGCCCGCTCGCCCAAATCAAAGGCTGCCGGGCACACCAGATTGCCCACATTCTCGATCAGCAACACACTGTCGGCAGGCGGCGCCAGCCGGCTCAGGGCCTGGCCGACCATCAGGGCATCCAGATGGCAGCCCTTGCCCGTATTGATCTGCACGGCCGGTGCGCCGGTGGCCCGGATGCGTTCGGCGTCAAAGCTGGTCTGCTGATCCCCCTCGACCACGCTCACCGGCACGCGGGTCTGGAGGGCCTCGATGGTACGGACCAGCAGCGTGGTCTTGCCCGCTCCGGGGCTGGAAACCAGGTTCAGGGCCAGGATGCCTCGCCCGGCGAGCCAGCGCCGGTTCTCGTCCGCCAGGGCATCGTTTCGGGCGAGGATGCGCTGTTCGATGCTGAGCATCCGCGTCTGACTCATCCCCGGCGCCTCAGCCCCCGCCGGGCCGCGGCCATAGTGAAGCGCGTCATGCCCGCGGGTCTCACGCCAGCCCCCGGGCCGCTCCTCGCCCACCGGGTCTCCACCGGGCGGGTCCTGCCCATCGATACGGGTTTCTCCGGCCCCGCAGCCGCACACATTGCACATGACACAACACCTTCACTCGATTTCCAGTTCCTTCACCCGCATCTCCGTGCCACCGGTCACCTGCACCCGATAGCCACCACAGCGGGGGCAGGGATCGTACAACTCGGCGATGTCCACGTGGGCATCGCACTGCGCACACCAGCCCCGCCCCGGAACCCGGTCGATCTGCAGCACCGCGCCTTCGGCCGGCCCCCCTTTCATCACCAGGTCGAAACAGAAACGCAGGCTGTCGGGTTCGACAGCAGCCAGCTGGCCAATCTCCAGCACCACCGTCCGGACCCGTCCGAAACCCTGGCGCCGGGCCGCGTCTTCAATGATCTGGCGGACACCCTCCGCCAGCGACATCTCGTGCATTCATCCTCCCCCCGCTTGCCGAACAGCGCTACCGATCGGCGGCCCCACGATACGCTTTTCCCCGGACGATTTGCGACGGACTGTCAGCCGCAGTCTCAGGGCCCGCAGCCGCCACGATGGCAGGGGCTGGATCGCCCCATGCCCGCGCCATGCGGAAAACATATGAAATGTGTCATCTCTCTGTCTTGAACCCTCTGAAAAGGCAGCGACAATATGACTTTTGTCGCATCATCGAAAACTTTCCGCTACACCTTTGAAAGCACACTCCTTTATGGTGCCGAGACCATGAAAGTACTCTTGACCGCCGTTTCGGCCTTCGCCCTGTTTGCGACACCGGCCATCGCACAAACGCCCCCCGGTGCCCCCGCGCAGGCGTCCTCCCAGGCCGACACCCCTGCGGGAGAGTCTGCCCTGCCAACCCCTCCCAAGATCACCCGCTGGGAGAACACCGGCATGACCCCGCTGGAAGCGCGGGACTGGCAGGCCTACAACCTCACACCCAACGAAGCCGTCAACTGGAAGCGCGCCGGCTTCACTCCCCTTGTCGCCCGGACGTGGTCGGACAAGGGCTTCGACCCCGACGAGGCGCGGGAGTGGCTCGACTCCGCCAAGACCAGCCGCAGCCTGATGTCCGAGCTGGACCAGTCCGACCCGAGCCAGTGGAAACGCGAGGGCTTCTCCCCCAGCGACCGGCTGGCCTGGTGGGAAGCCGGCTTCGTGTTCGACGACGCGGTCCTGCTCGCCCGGGCCGGCATGTCACCGGCCGATGCGGCCTGGAACGGCCACGAGAAGCTCAAGGAGCTCAAGGGTGCCGCCGGCGCCGAGCCTGCCAAGGCTGCCACCACCACCCCGCAGAACACCGCCCAGGCCTCCGCGGCCCCCAGCCTTGCGTCGGTCTGGAGCGTGGTCGGGCCCTATGTCACCTTCGGGCTGGCCATCTTCGTAGCCTTCATCTCGGGCGGCTTCGCCTTCTTCCTGCTCCGCCGCGGGCAGATCAACCGCCAGCTGACGAAGTCCGACGCAGATGCCACCGGCCCCGACAGCGAGATGCCCGCCCCTGTGGAATCGAAGCCCACCCGGCGCTTCGGGAGCGACCAGACCAAGCGTCGGCCGGCACGGCGCTTTGCCTTTGCCCGGACCTCCAATCCGTACTGCATCCACTGCAAGAGCGTGGATGTCCGCCCCTCGCGCATGCATCCCCACCGCTTTGCCGGCATCAACTTCACCGAGTACTTCCGCTGCCGCAAATGCGGCAGGCACTTTGCCATCGTGAGCTACACCCCGATCCTGGCTGCAGGTGGAACCGTCGTCCTGGTGCTGACCTTCATCACCGCCGGTTTCATCTACACCTTGTCCCAGATCCACTGAGGCGTAGCGCCCCATGCACGCTCCCCGCATCCAGCCGGTGGATTTCGACGACCCGGCCTGCACGGACGACTTTCTCGATCTGCTCGACCACTACATGCGCAGCCCCAGCGGCACCGGCAAGCCCATGCCCCCGGAGCTGCGCATGCGCCTGCCGGCCGAGCTGCGCCAGCGCCCCACGGTGTTGAGCTTTCTGGCCTACCAAAACGGCCGGGCCGCGGGGCTGATCAACTGCGTGGAAGGCTTCTCGACCTTCGCCGGCAAACCTCTGCTCAACATTCACGACATCATCGTGCATGAGGACTTCCGTCGCCGGGGCATCGCCCGGGCCCTGCTGGCCCACGCCGAGCAGGCCGCCCTGGCGCGTGGCTGCTGCAAGCTGACCCTGGAAGTCCTGGAGGGCAACAGCGGTGCCCGCAAGGCATACGCGGGCTTCGGCTTCGAGGCCTATCAGCTCGATCCGGCCATGGGGCAGGCCTTGTTCATGGAGAAGAAGCTCTAGGCGCAAGCCTGGCCCGCGGCACGACGTCAACGCAAAAGCCCGGCCTGAGCCGGGCTTTTGCTTTACCTGCCGGGGCTGCAGCTCAGCGCTGAACCTGGGTCACATCACGCACGGCACCGGTGTCGGCGCTGGTGGTGAGTGCGGCATAGGCCTGCAGGGCCGCCGACACATGACGCACCCGGTTGGCCGGCTTCCAGCCACGGGCATCCTGGGCCACACGACGACGGGCCAGCTCGGTGTCAGCGACAGCCAGATGGATGCGCCGATTCGGGATGTCGATCTCGATCACATCGCCCTCTTCCACCAGGCCGATGGCGCCACCACAGCCGGCCTCGGGCGAGGCATGACCGATGGACAGGCCAGAGGTGCCGCCGGAGAAGCGCCCGTCGGTAAGCAGGGCGCAGCTCTTGCCCAGACCCTTGGACTTCAGATAGCTGGTCGGGTAGAGCATTTCCTGCATGCCCGGGCCGCCCTTCGGGCCTTCGTAGCGGATCACCACCACGTCGCCCGCCACGATCTGGTCGGCCAGGATACCGGCCACGGCATCCTCCTGGCTCTCGAAGACACGGGCCCGGCCGGTGAACGTCCAGATCGACTCATCGACACCGGCGGTCTTCACGATGCAGCCCTTTTCGGCGATGTTGCCGTAAAGCACGGCAAGACCACCGTCCTGGCTGAAGGCATTGGCCTTGTCGCGGATCACGCCCTTGCTGCGGTCCAGATCGAGCTCGTTCCAGCGACGATCCTGGCTGAAGGCCACCTGGGTGGGCACACCGCCCGGCGCCGCCTTGTAGAAGTTGAACACGCCGCTGTCGTGGGCCTGCATCACGTCCCAGCTGGCCAGGGCCTCGGCCATGGTCTTGGTGTGAACGGTGGGCAGGTCGGTGTGCAGCAGGCCGGCGCGGTTGAGCTCACCGAGGATGGCCATGATGCCGCCGGCACGATGCACGTCTTCGATGTGCACGTCGGCCACCGCCGGTGCCACCTTGCACAGGCACGGCACCTGGCGCGAAATGCGATCGATGTCCTTCATGGTGAAATCGACGCTGGCTTCCTTGGCCGCGGCCAGCAGGTGGAGCACGGTGTTGGTGGAGCCGCCCATGGCCACATCCAGGCTGATGGCGTTCTCGAAGGCCTTGAAGCTGGCGATGGCGCGCGGCAGCACGGACTCATCGTCCTTCTCGTAATAGCGGCGGGCCATGTCCACGATGGTGCGGCCGGCGCGCAGGAAGAGCTGCTCGCGGTCGGCATGGGTAGCCAACACCGTACCGTTGCCCGGCAGGGACAGGCCCAGGGCCTCGGTCAGGCAGTTCATGGAGTTGGCGGTGAACATGCCGGAACAGGAACCGCAGGTCGGACAGGCGGAACGCTCGATGGCATCCACCTCTTCATCCGAACAGCTGCTGTCGGCGGCCTTGACCATGGCGTCCACCAGGTCGAGGGAGATCACCTTGGCCTCCCACTTGACCTTGCCGGCCTCCATCGGGCCGCCGGACACGAAGATCGCCGGAATGTTGAGGCGCAGGGCGGCCATCAACATGCCCGGGGTGATCTTGTCGCAGTTGGAGATGCAGACCATGGCGTCGGCCGTGTGGGCGTTGCACATGTACTCCACGCTGTCGGCGATCAGGTCGCGGCTGGGCAGGCTGTAGAGCATGCCGCCATGGCCCATGGCGATGCCGTCATCGACGGCGATGGTGTTGAACTCCTTGGCCACGCCACCGGCCTTTTCGATCTCCCGCGCGACCAGCTGCCCCAGATCCTTGAGGTGCACATGACCCGGCACGAACTGGGTAAAGCTGTTCACCACGGCAATGATCGGCTTTTCGAAATCGCCATCCTTCATGCCGGTGGCGCGCCACAGGGCGCGGGCGCCGGCCATGTTGCGACCGGCGGTGGAAGTGCGGGAACGATACTGGGGCATCTCGGGGGACTCCGTCTGCAAACATATGGATTTACTGCCAGCCTTCCATTCTAGCTCCTCAGACTGCTACTGCTGCGACTCGATGCACACCCGCTCGCCACAAGCGCTTTACGCCCGCGTCAGTTCGGGTATTCCCCCATTGGCCGCGGGGAGGGGAAAGCCCCTTAATGAAGGCACAAACACAGCAGGCATAAGGCTTTCAGCCCGGGACGCAGGCGCACCATTCGTTACATTTGAGCAACGGTGTAGACACGCTCCGGCCCTAGTCTTGATGCCATAAGAAAACAACGGAGACCTTGCCATGACTGCACTGACCATCCTGGCCGCAATCCTCACGTCAGGCCTCGCCATCGCCATGGCGCGCCACCTTGCAGCCCGCCAGCGGCAAGCTGCCCTGCAACGTCGGCCCGTCCGCAACTCCACTCCGGCGAAATACTGATTTCGCCCCACCCGGGAAGTCCCATGAGCGATTTCATTCTCGAAACCGCCGGTCTGACCAAGGAATTCAAGGGCTTTGCGGCTGTCTCCAACGTGGATCTCAAAGTCCGCCGCGGCCACATCCATGCCCTGATCGGCCCCAACGGCGCCGGCAAGACCACGGTCTTCAACCTGCTCACCAAGTTTCTGCCCCCCACCCGCGGGAGCATCACCTTTGACGGCCGCGACATCACCCGCGAAGCCCCGGCCGTCACCGCCCGCCGCGGCCTGGTGCGCTCATTCCAGATCTCGGCCACCTTCCCCCACCTCACGGTGATGGAAAACGTTCGCATCGGCCTGCAGAAGAAGCTCGGCACCGAGTTCCATTTCTGGCGCTCCGAAAAAAGCCTCGACGTGCTCAACGACCGGGCCATGGAGCTGCTCGAATCGGTAGACCTGGGCAGCTTTGCCGACACCGTCACCGCCGAGATGCCTTATGGCCGCAAGCGCGCTCTCGAGATCGCCACCACCCTGGCCCTCGAGCCCACCATGATGCTGCTGGACGAGCCCACCCAGGGCATGGGCCACGAGGACATCGGGCGGGTTGTGGCCTTGATCCGCAAGGTCTCGGCCAACCGGACCATCCTGATGGTCGAGCACAACCTGTCGGTGGTGGCCAACCTGTGCGACCGCATCACGGTGTTGCAGCGCGGCAGCGTGCTGGCCGAAGGCCCCTACGAGGAAGTGTCGAAGAACCCGCAGGTGCTGGAGGCCTATGTGGGCTCCAGCGACATGAACGACGCCCACCACTGACCGGAAGCGATCCATGACCAGCGCCTTCGACCCCAAGCCCGAGATGCTGCGGATCCACGATCTGCATGCCTTCTACGGCGAATCCCACATCCTGCACGGCATCGATCTCAACGTTGGACGCGGCGAGTGCGTGACCCTGCTCGGGCGCAACGGCTCCGGCCGCTCCACCACCCTCAAGTCCATCCTCGGCCTGGTGGGCCGGCGTACCGGCTCGATCATGGTGAATGGCAAGGACGTGATCGCCGAGCCCACCCACCGCATGGCCCGCTACGGCATCGGTTACGTGCCCGAGGAGCGCGCCATCTTCGCCTCCCTGTCCACCGAGGAGAACCTGATGCTGCCGCCCCAGGTGGCCAGCGGCGGCATGAGCGTGGACGAGATCTACGCCATGTTCCCCAACCTCCTGGAGCGCCGCAACAGTCCGGGCACCAAGCTCTCCGGCGGCGAGCAGCAGATGCTCGCCATGGCCCGGGTGCTGCGCACCGGCGCCAAGCTGCTGCTCCTGGACGAGATCACCGAGGGTCTCGCCCCGGTCATCGTCAAGAAGCTCGGCGAGGTCATCATCGAGCTCAAGAAGCGCGGCTTCACCATCGTGCTGGTGGAGCAGAACTTCCGCTTCGCCGCGCCCCTGGCCGACCGCCACTACGTACTTGAACACGGCGAGATCATCGCCACGATCACCCGGGAGGAGCTCCCCGGCAAGATGGATTGGCTGCACCAAACCCTCGGCGTCTGAGCCGGATCAATACAACAAGGAGGAGAGAGACATGACCATGAAAAAAGCGATTTCCATCGCCTGTACCGCCGCCCTGGCCACCCTGTCTGCGGGAGCCCAGGCGCAGGTCTCCGGGGGCGTGGTCAAGATCGGCGTGCTGACCGACCTGTCGGGCACCTATTCCGACCTGGCCGGCTCCGGCGCCGTACTGGCCACCAAGATGGCCGTCGAGGACTTCATCGCCAAGGAGAAGCCCGACTTCAAGATCGAAGTGGTCAGCGCCGACCACCAGAACAAGGCCGACATCGCCTCCAACAAGGCCCGCGAATGGTTCGAGCGCGAGGGCGTGGACACCGCCACCGAACTGGTCACCACCTCCGTGGCCCTGGCCGTAATGAAGATCGCCAAGGAAAAAGACCGCATCGCCCTGATGAGCGGCCCCGCCTCCACCCCCATCACCAACGAGCAATGCAACGACGTCACCGTCCACTACACCTACGACACCTACGCCCTGGCCAACGGCACAGCCAAGGCCGTGACCAAGCAGGGCGGCAAGAACTGGTTCTTCCTGACCGCCGACTACGCCTTCGGCCAGGCCCTCGAGAAGGACGCATCGGCCGTGGTCACCGCCAACGGCGGGAAGGTACTGGGCTCCGTGCGCCACCCCTTCCCGGGCTCCGACTTCTCGTCCTTCCTGCTCAAGGCCCAGGCCTCCGGTGCCCAGGTCATCGGCCTCGCCAACGCCGGCGCCGACACCACCAACGCCATCAAGCAGGCCGCCGAGTTCGGCATCACCCCCACCCAGTCCCTGGCCGGCCTGCTGATGTTCATCACCGACATCCACTCCCTCGGCCTCAAGACCACCCAGGGCATGTACCTGACCGAAGGCTTCTACTGGGATCTCAATGACGAGACCCGCGCCTGGTCGAAGCGCTTCTTCGGCGTACAGAAGAAGATGCCCACCATGGTCCAGGCCGGGCAGTACTCGTCGGTGTATCACTACCTCAAGGCCGTCAAGGCCGCCGGCAGCGACGACACCAAGAAGGTGATGGCCCAGATGAAGAAGATGCCCATCAACGACTTCTTCGCCAAGAACGGCCAGATCCGCGAAGACGGCCGGATGGTCCACGACATGTACCTCATGCAGGTGAAGAAGCCCGCCGAGTCCAAGTACCCGTGGGACTACTACAACGTCCGCCAGGTCATCCCGGCGGCCGAAGCCTTCCAGCCCCTGTCCCAGTCCCGCTGCCCGCTGGTCAAGAAGTAAGCCGCCGCAACCACGACCCCCGGGGCGGCCCCGCGCCGCTCCGGCCCTGGAGTGACCCATGGAAATCTTCGGCGTCCCAACCGCCCTGCTGGGCAGCCAGCTGCTGATCGGCCTGATCAACGGCTCGTTCTACGCGATCCTGAGCCTCGGCCTGGCGATCATCTTCGGCCTGCTCAACATCATCAACTTCGCCCACGGGGCCCAGTACATGATGGGCGCCTTCATTGCCTGGCTGGCCCTGACCAAGTTCAACGTCAACTACTGGGTGGCCCTGATCGCCGCTCCGTTGCTGGTGGGCCTGTTCGGGGTGATCCTCGAGCGCACCATGCTGCGCAAGCTCTACAAGCTCGACCACCTCTACGGCCTGCTGCTGACCTTCGGCCTCGCCCTGATCATCGAGGGTGTCTTCCGCGACCAGTTCGGCATCTCCGGCGAGTCCTACGAAGTGCCCGAAGCCCTCTCCGGCGGCATCCACCTGGGCTTCATGTTCCTGCCGATCTACCGCGCCTGGGTCATCGTCGCGTCCCTCACGGTGTGCTTCGGCACCTGGTACATGATCGAGAAGACCCGCCTCGGGGCCTACCTGCGCGCCGGCACCGAGAACTCCCAGATGGTCCAGGCCCTGGGCATCAACGTGCCCCTGCTGATCACCTTCACCTACGGCTATGGTGTCGCCCTGGCGGCCTTTGCCGGCGTACTGGCAGCACCCGTGTTCCAGGTCAATCCGCTGATGGGCTCCAACCTGATCATCGTCGTCTTTGCCGTGGTGGTGATCGGCGGCATGGGCTCCATCCTGGGCTCCATCGTCACCGGCATCGGGCTGGGCCTGATCGAGGGGCTGACCAAGGTCTTCTACCCCGAGGCCTCCGCCGTCGTCGTCTTCGTCATCATGGTCATCGTTCTGCTGGTGCGGCCCGCCGGGCTGTTCGGCAAGGCCTGAAAGGACACCCCGTGAGCACCGCCAAACAACCCTCCGCCCTGATCAAGACCGAGGTCTTGTACACCGGACTGTTCATCGTCGGCCTGATCGCGCCCTTCGCGGTCTATCCGACCTTTCTGATGAAGCTGTTCTGCTTCGCGCTGTTTGCCTGCGCCTTCAACCTGCTGCTCGGCTTTGCCGGCCTGCTGTCCTTCGGGCATGCGGCCTTTCTGGGCACGGCCGGCTATGTCTGCGGGCTGATGGTGCGGGACCTGGGCGTCACGCCCGAGATCGGCATCCTTGCCGGCACGGTGGCGGCAGGGGCGCTGGGCTGGATCTTCGGCCTGCTGGCCATCCGACGCACCGGCATCTACTTCGCCATGATCACTCTGGCCCTGGCCCAGATGGTCTACTTCATCGTGCTGCAGGTGAAGGCCACCGGCGGGGAGGACGGGCTGCAGGGCGTGCCCCGCGGTCACCTGTTCGGCCTGATCGACATGTCCGACAACATCGCCATGTACTACCTGGTGTATGCGGTGTTCAGCATCGGCTTCTTCATCATCTACCGCACCATCCACTCGCCCTTCGGCCAGATCCTCAAGGCCATCCGCGAGAACGAACCCCGGGCCATCTCCCTGGGCTACGACGTCAGCAAGTTCAAGCTGATCGCCTTCGTCATCTCGGCCTCCCTCGCCGGGCTGGCCGGCGCCACCAAGACCCTGGTGTTCCAGCTCACCTCCTTGTCGGACGTACATTGGCACATGTCGGGGGAAGTGGTGTTGATGACCCTGCTCGGTGGCCTGGGCACCATCCTCGGCCCGGCTGTCGGTTCCGCCACCATCGTGACCCTGCAGAACGAGCTGGCAGACAAGGTGGGCTCCTGGGTCACGGTCATCATGGGCCTGATCTTCGTGGTCTGCGTACTGGCCTTCCGGCGTGGCATCGTCGGCGAGATCCAGGCCCTCATCCAGCGCGCAGGCATCCGCTAGAAAAATCCCCAGGACCGCTACGCCGCCCTGGAAGAACGCTGAACAATGAAAAACGGACGGTTGAAACCGTCCGTTTTCTCTTGCCCGGGTGCCGCGTCAGACTCGGAAACGGGAAACTGTCTGCTGCAGCTGACTGGCCAGGTTCTCCATGTCCTGGGCTGCCCGGGCGGTGGAATCAACCGCCTCGGTATTGTCCCGGGCCATCTCGGCAATGGTTTCGATACTTCCCGCCACCGCAGCGCTGGCATTGCGTTGCTGCTCGGTGGCTTCAGCGATCTCGTCGAGACCACGTCCGACCTCGACCACGGATTCGTTGGCCGAGGCAATCGCGCTGGATACCGACGCGACGGCCTCGCGGCTCGACGTCAGGTGATCAAGCCCCCGGTGGATCGCCTGGCGGACCGCCACCGACTGCTTGGACAGGCGGGAGGTCACGGTGTCGATCTCGCCAGCGGAACGGGCAGACTTTTCAGCCAGCTTCCGGACTTCGTCAGCCACCACCGCAAAGCCCCGCCCCTGCTCCCCGGCGCGGGCAGCTTCAATCGCGGCGTTGAGGGCCAGCAGGTTGGTCTGCTCGGCAATGTCCCTGACCTCCTGGGTCATGGACGTGATGGACGAAGTGGACTGAACGAACTCCTCCACGGACTCTGCCATCTGGCGCACGGCATCCTCCGCGTGGCACACCTCGGCGACGAGGGATTCAAGGGTGCGCCCCCCCTCCTCGGCCCGACGCAGGCTCTCCTGGGAGCGCTGGTGGACACGCTCGGCACTGGTCGCGACATTGGCGATATTGGTCGCCATATGCTCGACGGACGCCGCTGCGCTCATGGACTGATCGTTCTGCCGTCGCGATCCGTCGGCCACCCGTCCGGCACTGGAAGCCAGTTGATGGGCCGATCCGGTCACTCTCGAGGCGGACTCGGACACGTGACGCACCAGCTGCCCGATGGTGCCCAGCATCTCGTTGAAGGTCGCAGCCGTCTGACCGATCTCATCCTGGCCGGCGACCTTCAGACGACGGGTCAGATCCCCTTCTCCCTTCGCGATCTCCGAAAGGCTGCGGTTCATCTCGGTCAGGGGACTGACGACGAACTTGCGGATGAAGAACACCACGAACACGATCAGGGGAAGCGACAGGGCCAGGGCACTGAAAATGCTCTTCCACATGAAGGTATCGACGGCAGCATTCACCTTGTCGAGGGAGACCTTCATGCTGACCAGCCCCAGCGGCGTCCCCACTGGAACCTGATGGCAGCCGACACAATTCTTGCCCAGGTAATTCTCGGAGGCCAGAGCCGGTTTGACGACCCTCAGGTACTCCCCGTTTCTGGCATCACTCTCCACCCGGACCAGTTCCTTGCCGCTGGCGATCACGGCCTGCTCGTCTGCATCCAGCGCTGCCGAGGGGCGATTCCCGGGGCCAAACTGCTTGCTGACGGCCTCGGCACGGATCACCACCAGATCCTTGATGACGGACAGCTGCTTGATCTGGTCGAGAAAGACCTCCCGCTGCCCCACCGTCCCGGTAATCATCATGCCGGTCAGGCCAGCCATGGTCATTTCGTGGACGGAATGGGCAAAATCCTCGGCCTGGGCGATGGCGGTCTGGCGATTCACGCGGGTTTCCCACGCGATCATGCTGCCCCAGGCAATCACCAGCATCAGCCAGATGGCACCCGTCAGACGCAACCAGATGGGTGTGTCGGCAAGCTTGCGCATGTATGTCTTCCTCAAAACAGCCGGAAATCATCGTGACCCGGTCTGAAATACCTGAATCAGGTCTACGGCAGGGACACGGTGCGCCTTAAGGCAGCTGCAAGGAGAAAATCAGGAGCCGGGCTTGGCCGGCGCAGGACGCGCGTTGAGGCGTTGGGTGGCCCCGTTCCAGTCGGCCCGGGCCAGCAGGGGCCAGGCCAGAAGGGCACGGTCGAGGGATGCGTCGATGAGTTCGGACTCCTCACGCCGGGGCGGCTTGAGGACGAAGTTGACCACTTCATTGCGGTCGCCGGGGTGACCAATGCCCACCCGCAGACGCCAGAAGTCCTGGGTGCCCAGATGGGCAGTGATGTCTTTCAGGCCGTTATGCCCCCCCAGGCCGCCACCAAACTTGAGGCGCAATTGACCAGGAGGAATATCGAGTTCGTCATGGACGACGAGGATCTCGGCCGGCTCGATGCGATAGAAGCGCGCCAGCGCGGCCACCGACTGGCCGGAGCGGTTCATGAAGGTCTGGGGCATCAGCAGCCATACGCCATCATTGCGGGCGTTGGCCGCCAGACCGTGAAAGCGGGCTTCCTTGCTGAAGGAAGTGCCCAGCTCACGGGCAAGGCGCTCACAAAACCAAAACCCGGCGTTATGCCGGGTTTCAGCGTATTCACTGCCGGGATTGCCGAGGCCGACGACAAGCTTCGGTGCTGGCTGGCTCATCGTTCAGGTGGCCCCGCAATCCTCAGGTGAATCAGGCAGCCGGGGTGTCCTCGGCAGCATCGCCACCGCGAACAGCCAGGACGGTAGCCACGACCGGGTCTTCACCGTGGGTCAGGGCCTTCACGCCCTTCGGCAGGGTCAGGGCGGAAACGTGGATGGAGGAGCCGGTCTTCAGGTCCTTCAGGTCCACTTCGATGAACTCGGGCAGGTCGCCCGGCAGGCACTCGAGGTCGAGTTCGGTCAGCGGGTGGGAAACCATGCCGCCTTCGAGCTTGACGCCCGGAGCGATGTCGGCGTTGATGAAGTGCAGGGGCACCTTCACGTGGATCTTGTGGGTGGCGTCAACGCGCTGGAAATCCAGGTGCAGGACTTGCTGCTTGTACGGGTGCCACTGGGTGTCCTTGAGGATCACGGACTGGTTGGCGCCATCCAGCACCATGGTCAGCACGGAGGCGTGGAAGGCCTCGTTGCGCAGGGCGTGGAAGATCTCGTTGTGGTCGACTTCGATCTGGGCGGGGGCGCCGGAACCGTAGACGATGCCGGGAACACTGCCAGCGCGACGCAGGCGGCGGCTCGCACTCGTGCCCTGCAGAACGCGCGTCGTGGCGTTGAATTGAATGGTCATGTTCACTACTCCAGTTGATGGGCCCGTCCGCGACCAGGCGGGCTGAAAAAAGCCGGCGGGTTTGCACCCACCGGCTTGAAAACAGGTCTATTACTCGTTGAAGAGAGAGCTGACGGACTCTTCGTTGCTGATCCGCAGGATGGTGTCGGCGAGGAGCTCGGCGATCGACACGAAGCGGATCCGCTTGCAGGCCTTGGCTTCATCGGACAGCGGAATCGTGTCCGTCACCACCAGTTCGTCCAGATCGGACTCATTGATGCGGCTGATCGCCGGGCCGGACAGCACGGCATGGGTACAGTAGGCCATCACGCGCTTGGCGCCGTTTTCCTTGAGCGCCTGGGCGGCCTTGCACAGGGTGCCGGCGGTGTCGACGATGTCGTCCATGATCACGCAGGTACGGCCTTCGACCTCACCGATGATGTTCATCACTTCGGACACATTGGCCTTGGGACGACGCTTGTCGATGATGGCCAGATCGCACTCGAGGCGCTTGGCGAAGGCACGGGCCCGGACCACGCCGCCGACGTCCGGCGACACGACCATCAGGTCTTCGTACTTCTGCTTTTCCAGGTCATCGAGCAGCACGGGGGCCGCGTAGATGTTGTCCACCGGAATATCGAAGAAGCCCTGGATCTGGTCGGCGTGGAGATCGACGGTGAGGACACGCTGCACGCCGGCGGCCTGGAGCATGTTGGCCACCACCTTGGCGGTGATGGGCACACGGGCCGAACGGGGACGACGATCCTGACGAGCGTAGCCGAAATAGGGAATCGCTGCAGTGATGCGGCCAGCGGAGGCCCGCTTCAGCGCATCCACCATGATCAGCAATTCCATGATGTTGTCGTTGGTGGGAACGCAGGTCGGCTGCAGGACGAAGACATCCTTGCCACGCACGTTCTCGAGAAGTTCGACATTGACTTCGCCGTCCGAGAAACGACCAACGGTGGCCGAACCCAGAGACTTCCCAAGACGACGCACCACATCTGCGGCCAGTTTGGGATTGGCGTTGCCGGTGAAAACCATCAGGCTGCCCGAAGCCATGATCACCTCTCGTTACAACGAATTAGAACAGCTTAAAACAAAACGGGCAGGTTTTTGGCCTGCCCGCTGAATTTGGCTGGGGAAGAAGGATTCGAACCTTCGAATGCCGGAATCAAAATCCGGTGCCTTGACCAACTTGGCGACTCCCCAAAAAATCGTTTTCACCACCTCACACAAGCCAGCCTTGCAGTGGATGCCTGTCGAGCCCTGCGGCTACCCAGACCTTCCAGCCCTGCGGGGCTGCTGCGGCAACCTGACTTGCTTCCTCCTCCGAATCGAAGGGGGCGAAGATACAGGCCCCTGAACCGCTCATTCTTGCTGCCCCATGCTGCGACAACCAGACCAGCGCTTCAGCCACTTCGGGAAACCGTTTGCAGACTGTTGCCTGCATGTCGTTCCGCGTTGTGTGTGTTGCGAAGGCGCGCATTATTATGGGTTCGGTGTTCCGCGTCAACTCTTCTGCAGAAAAAATTTCGGCAGTGGGCACGGCAACCTTCGGCGCCACCATCACATACCAGGCCGGAGCCACCCTCAAGGCCTGGAGCGCTTCTCCGACGCCTTCGGCAAAAGCGGTCTGACCAAACACGAAGAAAGGCACATCGGCCCCCAGGCGCAAACCGATCTCCTGGAGGCGTTTTCCGGGCAGATTGCAGCCCCACATGCGGTTGAGGGCAATCAGTACGGTGGCCGCATCCGAACTCCCGCCTCCCAGCCCACCGCCCATGGGAATGCGCTTGTATACGCCGATATCCACCCCCTGCGTTGCGCCCGTTGCCTCCTGCAGGGCCCGCGCTGCGCGCACCACCAGGTCGGCCTCGGGCGGAACCCCCGGCACATCGGTGGTGCGCAGGATGCGGCCATCGCTGCGCAGCGAGAGGTGGATCTCGTCCCCCCAATCGAGGAGGCGAAAGGCTGTTTGCAGCAGATGGTAACCATCCGGGCGGCGGCCGACGATGTGCAGAAAGAGGTTGATCTTGGCGGGCGCCGGCAGGCGCACGTCCGTGGCCACAGGGTCGAAGGGAATGGCGTGCATGTCAGGGGTTCCAGCTGTCGACGATCAGGCGCAGGCGGGTATCGCCCCGATGAACGTCGAGCTTGCGGGGGAGGTCGTCGGGCGCCTCTCCGGTGTATTCGGTGTAATCGATGGTCCAACCGCGATCAATGACCTGGCGCGGACGCCCGAGGGCGTCGAGCTGGCGCACCTCTGCGCCCTCGCGCACCCGCGCGGTGACCCAGCGGGGCAGTTCGGCGAAGGGGGCGCTGATGCCGAGCACACGCTCCGCAAGCTCGGCCGCCGTATCCGCTTCGACCCGACTACCGTCGGACAGGGTCATGCGTGCCCTGCCGGCCTGGCTTTCTATGCTCGCCAGCCCCTGGCCCAGGGGCCCCGTGAAAAACCAGACATCCTGCTCGATTGCGTGCTGCCAATCGACACCCACCACGGCGCTGCGCTCGCCGTCGCGCACCTGCAGACGTCCTTCGAGCTGAAACCGGGGCATTTCGGCCAGGCTCCGCAAGGCGGCACGGGGCGGAGCGTCCTGGGTCGTGGCACAAGCGGCCAGACCCAGCACGCAAATCAGGGCAAGCGCTCTCAAGGCTTGAACTTCTTGATGACGTCGGCCAGCACCGTGTTGTCGGGATTTGCCTTGGCGGCATCCTTCCAGGTACGGGCGGCCTCGTCACGCCGCCCCATCATCCACAACACTTCCCCCAGGTGTGCGGCGATCTCCGGATCGGCCCGCAACTCAAAGGCCCGCTGGAGCTGGGCAAGGGCGCCGTTCAGGTCTCCACGCCGATACAGGGCCCACCCCAGGCTATCCAGGATGAAAGCATCGTTCGGAGCGATCTCGAGGCCTTTGCGGATCAGGCCCTCGGCTTCATCGAGCCGCAGGTTGCGATCCACCAGGGAATAACCCAGCGCGTTGTAGGCGTGGGCATGATCGGGCTTGAGGGCAATCAGCTTGCGCAGCCGCCCTTCCATCACCTCGGGACGGCCAATGCGCTCGGCCATCAAGGCAGACTCGTAGAGAAGCTCGGCACTTTCCGGATCACCCCGCAAGGCCTCGTCCAGAACATTGAAGGCGTCTTCGTTACGCCCTGCATCGCGGGCAATCTGCGCCTCGGCCAGAACGAACTGTTGACGCTCGGCCGGCGCCGCGTCACGGGCCAGGGTTTGCAGATACTGCCGGGCCTCGGCGGTCTGCCCACGGTTCACCATGATCTGGGCCACCCGCGCCTGGGCCGCAACATAACGACTACCGGGGGTTACGGATTTGTACCAGCCGATCGCTTCGTCGTAACGCTTTGCCTCCTCCGCAATCTGTCCGAGATAACTGCGGATGCTGTCTTCTTCGGCAAAACCCAGATCGAGCAGGCGGCGGAAATGCGCCTCCGCTCCGGCGCCATCCCCCAGCTGCATGGCGAGCAGGCCCGCTGCATGAATGGCGTCCTTGTCGTCGGGCTGACGCGTGAGGATCTGCTCGAACTGCGCCCTGGCCGGCGCAAACTGCTTGCCCGCCACCAGGAACCGGGCCAGGGTGATGCGGGACTCGCGCGCATCCGGATGCTTTTCCAGGTAGGCCTGCAAGGTCCGCATGCCAGAGCCTGGGGAAGCCTCATGCTCGAACTGGGCCTTGAGGACCACCGCCTGCTCCCAGTCGGGGCGCAGGCGTAGGGCTCCATCCAGATCCTCCGACGCGGCGGCCCCGTCGCCCGCCACGAAAGCCGCATTGGCGCGGGCGAACCAGGCCTCCGGGTAATTGAGGTAAGGCTCGGTCAGCTCGGTAACGAGGCGCCGGATGAGAGGCTTGTCGGGAATGCGTGCCAGCCCCCGGTTGAGCCCCAGCAGCGCCGGACCGATGGCATCACCCTGACGCGTCAGCGCCTCGGCAAGATGGGCGCGCAAGTCGTCGATGCGGGCCGTGCTGGCCAGGGTTCCGGAGGTGAGCTGCTGTGCCTGGACCGAGCCGGGCTCGATCTCGAGCCACAGCCGCGCGGCCTCGCTGGACAGATCCGACTCGCGGGAGAACAGCGCCATCTCGGCGGCGCGCCGGGCAATCCGCCCATCCCGCGTACGACGTGCCAGATCCAGGTAGGAGCGAGCGGCCATCGCAGTCTGCCCACGGGCCGCAGCCACCTCGGCAAGCATCATCTGGTGCAGGATCTGCGGTGTCAGCTCCTGGGCGGGATAGGCCTCCTTCGCCGCGTCGTTTCCGGGCGCATCCTGCTGGGCATGGGCTGCCCCGGCGAACAGGCCGGCCGAGACGAGCAGGGTGACCAGCAATCCGGCCGCTTGAACAAGGCGAAAGGTAGGCTTCATGGATGTCTCTGAAAGGCGTTCGGGGTTCGGTCGGCCGCCGTCCCGAAAAGCGCGCAGCGGCGCGACATGGTCTTTGATCGCACAGCTACAATAGGGTTCGCCGGATGTTAGGCGGTTTCCCCAAGCCCAGCAAGCGAGCCCCTCCGCCCCGTTTTCCCCATGCCCGAACTGCCTGAAGTCGAAACCACCCGCCGGGGAATCGCGCCCGAACTGACCCACCTCGGCAGCACCGGCGCCATCGTCCGCAACGCCCGGCTGCGCCACCCGATACCTGAAAACCTGGATTCCCTCCTCCGCGGACAGACCCTGCTCGCTGTGGAACGCCGCGCCAAGTACCTGCTCCTGCGCTTTCCCGATGGCAGCCTGCTGGTGCACCTGGGCATGTCGGGGAGCCTGCGCATCGTGCCCACAGCGACACCACCGGCAAAGCACGACCACCTCGACATCCTTTTCGGCGAGCGTGCGCTGCGCCTGCGCGACCCCCGCCGCTTCGGACTGGTGCTGTGGCAGAGCGGTGACACGCCCCATCCGCTGCTCGAGAGGCTCGGCATCGAGCCCCTCGACGATGGCTTCGACGGCCCCTGGCTGCACACGGCCGCGCAGGGCCGCAAGACACCGGCCAAGCTCTTTCTGATGGATGGCCACCAGATCGTGGGCGTCGGCAACATCTACGCCTCCGAGAGCCTGTTCAGGGCCGGCATCGACCCCACCACGCCCATCGGCGAACTCGGCCCCCGGCGCTGCGCCCGCCTGGCCCGGTGCATTCGCGAAACCCTGCACGATGCATTGGCCGCCGGCGGCAGCACGCTGCGGGATTTTGTCGGCAGCAATGGCTCGCCGGGTTACTTCCAGCAGCAGTATTTCGTTTACGGCCGCGAGGGCGAGGCGTGCCGAAAATGCGCCACTCCGATCCGCAAACGCATCATGGGGCAGCGGGCCAGCTTCTACTGCCCGCGCTGCCAGCGCTGAAACGGTTTCGGTCGGCCCCGATCCCGTTTATGCTAACAATATTGACGATTACTGCCGGCGTAGCGGCGCCCAGCCAGGAATGAAGCCCGTGAAAGACGCACACATGCTCGCTGAACACTTCTCTGCCTACACCCAGTGGCGGGGAGATGTGGCCTCCGGAATCGGGGAGCTGCGCAAGTGGTTGCAGCTCAACGAGATCGGCGATGCCCAGTCCGATCTGCGCCTCCAGTACCTGCTCGACCGCCTGCGTGAGGACAAGCTGATCGTCGCCTTCGTGGCCGAGTTCTCCCGAGGCAAGTCCGAGCTCATCAACGCCGTCTTCTTTGCCGGCTACGGCAACCGCATCCTGCCCTCGAGCGCCGGGCGCACCACCATGTGCCCGACCGAGCTGCAATGGAAGGAAGGGGACAAGCCGGAAATCCGCCTGCTGCCCATCGAGAGCCGCAAGACCAACGCCAGCATCACCGAACTCAAGCGCTACCCCGAGGAATGGCAGACCCGCCCCCTCGACACCAGCTCGGCCGAGAGCCTGCAGCAGGCCCTCGCCCAGGTCGGCGAAACCCGCCTGGCCAGCCAGGCCGAAGCCGAAGAGCTGGGTTTCCCCATCGACGCAAGCGGCGACCACGGCATCCGCCCCGATGCCGAGGGCAAGCTGGAAATCCCGCGCTGGCGCCATGCCATCATCCAGTTCCCTCACCCGCTGCTCGAACAGGGCCTGGTGATTCTCGACACCCCGGGCCTCAACGCCATCGGCGCGGAGCCCGAGCTCACCCTCAACCTGCTGCCCAACGCCCACGCGGTACTGTTCATCCTGGCCGCCGACACCGGCGTCACCCAGAGCGACCTGGCCGTGTGGCGGGAGCACGTCAATGCGGGGCGCCGGCAGCGCGGGCGCATCATCGCCCTCAACAAGATCGACGGTCTGTGGGACGGCCTGCGCAGCGAGGAAGACATCGAGCGGGAGATTGCCGGCCAGGTGGCCAGCGTCGCCAGCACCCTCGAAGTCTCACCCGCCCAGGTCTATCCGGTATCGGCCCAGAAGGGGCTGGTCGCCAAGGTCAACGACGACCCCGAGCTGCTCGATCGCAGCCGCATCCTGAGCCTCGAACGGGCCCTGTCCACCGAGCTGCTCCCCACCAAGCGCGACATCGTCCGCGACAACACCCACGGCGACGTGACCGACATCGTCAGCCGCAGCCGCGAGCTCCTCAACGCCCGCCTTTCCGGCCTGCGTGAGCAGCTCCAGGAACTCACCGACCTGCGCGGCAAGAACCAGAACGTCATCGAATACATGATGCGCAAGGTGCGCTCCGAGAAAGACGAGTTCGAACAGGGCCTGCAGAAGTACTACGCCGTGCGCAGCGTGTTTTCCAGCCTGTCCAACAACCTCTTCGGCCACCTGGGCCTCGACGCCCTGCGCGACGAGACCCGTCGCACCCGCGAGGCCATGCTCGACGCCGCCTTCTCCCGCGGCCTGCGGGACGCCATGAAGGGCTTTTTCCAGCACCTGCGCGGCAACCTCAAGAAGTCCACCGACGAGATCGGCGAGATCTCGAAAATGCTCGACGCCATGTACAAGCGCTTCACCGTCGAGCACGGCCTCAAGCTGGCGGCCCCCACGGCCTTCTCGACCCTGCGCTACGAGAAGGAGATCGAGCGCCTCGAAGAAGCCTTCAACAACCAGTTCAATACCGTGCTGACCATCGTCACCACCGAGAAGCACACCCTCACCCAGAAGTTCTTCGAAACCGTGGCCGTCCAGGCCCGGCGCACCTTCGAGATCGCCAACCGGGATGCGGAGCAGTGGCTGCGGGCCGTGATGGCGCCGCTGGAGACCCAGGTGCGCGAATATCAGCTCCAGCTCAAGCGCCGCCTGGAGAGTGTGAAACGCATCCACCAGGCCACCGACACCCTTGAAGACCGGGTGCGGGAACTGCAGCAGGCAGAAGATCTGCTGGTCCACCAGGTGGCCCAGCTCAATGCCCTGGCCGAGCGCATCGAACTGGCCCTGGAAATGCCGGCGGGCAGCAATGCCCCGTCGGCACTGGCCGCCTGAGGCCACCGCCGGCCGGGCACGCACCAACCGATGTACGGCAACAGGGCCGGACTCCCCTCGGGGGAGCCCGGCCCTGTCTGTTTCCTGCGCAGCCGGCGTGCTTACTTGTCGGCGGTCAGCTTGAGGAACTTCTCCATCAGGTCATCCTTGCTCTCCGGGTGTTCCGGATTGAAGGGAATGCAGTCCACCGGGCAGACCTGCTGACACTGGGGCTCGTCGAAGTGGCCGACACACTCGGTACACTTGTCGGGATCGATGATGTAGATCTCGTCACCCTGGGAGATGGCACCATTCGGGCATTCCGGCTCGCAGACGTCGCAGTTGATGCACTCGTCGGTAATCATCAAGGCCATTTTGCTTAATTCCTCGTTACTTACTACTGTTGTTGATCTTCAGGCACAGGCGCTCGTAGACGCCTGGCTGCACAAACTTGCTCACGTTACCGCCGAGTCGGGCGATCTCCCTGACCATCGTGGCAGAGATGAACATGTACTCGTCGGCCGGCGTCAGGAACACCGTTTCCACATCCGGGTAGAGCTTGCGGTTCATGCCTGCCATCTGAAACTCGTACTCGAAATCGGATACGGCCCGCAGGCCCCGGAGGATGACCCGCGCGTTGTTCTGGTGGAGAAAGTCCATCAGCAGGCAGGAAAAACCCTTCACCTCCACATTCGGGTAAGGCGCCAGCACTTCCCTGGCGATCTCGACCCGCTCCTCGGTGGTGAAGATCGGCCCCTTGCCGGCACTCGCCGCAACACCGACGATCACACCTTCGAAAAGGCGGGATGCCCGCCTCACCAAGTCTTCGTGCCCCTTGGTGAAGGGGTCGAACGTCCCTGGATAAACCGCGATGCCATCCCTCATGCTGCAGGCCTCCCCTGTCGGCGCAATCTTGCGTCTGTCAGCGTGCAGCGGCAAAGAGGTGGTAATACACCTGCCCGGCCGTTCCCTGCTTGACTCGCGTCAATCGGTCGATGTTTTCGATCTTGTATTCCGCTTCCACATAGACCACGCCCCCCTCTCCGAGAAGGTCGGGCAGAAACAGTGCCATCCGCTCGATCCAGCCGGCCCGATAGGGCGGGTCAAGAAAGACCACGTCAAAGCGTCGATCAGCGGAACGGGCGAATTTTAGCGCATCGCCCCGCACAATCCGTACACACGCTGCCTGTAGGGTTTTTGCATTGGTCTGGAGGGCCGCCCAGGCCACCGGGTCCTGCTCGATCATCGTCACCTGCTCTGCCCCACGGGAGGCCGCCTCGAAGCCCAGGGCACCACTTCCCGCAAACAGGTCGAGACAGGTCTTGCCGTCAAGATCCTGCCCCAGCCAGTTGAACAGGGTTTCCCGCACCCGGTCCGGCGTCGGGCGCAGTCCCTTGACGGTGCTGACATCAATCAGACGGGAGCGCCACTCCCCGCCAATGATGCGGATGCGGCTCAACGGGCAGCCCCGTTGCGGTTGGCGGGCTTGTCGCCCTCCCCGCCCACCACCACGGTCACCAGGCGCTCGGGCGACACATGACGCCGGAACGCATCGCGGATCTGCGAGGCGGTCACGGCCGACACCTTGTCGCGATACGTGTCCAGGTAATCAAGGGGCAGACCGTAGCTGCCGATCACCGCCACCTGCTCCAGCATCTTGCGGTTGGAGTCGAGACGCAGGGCGAAGCCGTTGATCAGGTTTTCCTTGGCGGCTTTCAGCTCACTGTCGGTCGGCCCGTCCTTGAGGAAGGCACCCAGGGTTTCCGACACCACCTTGAGGGCATCGTCCGCTTGGCTGCCCTTGGTCTGCAGGCCGATCTGGAAGGGGCCGACGCTGCGTTGCGGGGAAAAGTAGCTATAGACGCTGTAGGCATAGCCTCGCTTCTCGCGGACCTCGCGGGTCAGTCGGGAAACAAAGCCACCGCCACCAAGGATGTAGTTGCCGACCACGAGGGGAAAGAAATCCGGATCGCCGCGACGGATGCCCGGCTGGCCCACGGCGATGTGGGCCTGCGCCGACGGATGGGGCACACGGATCGTCTGGCCCGCGGCAGGCACCGCATCGGCCGGCGTCACCGGCACCTCCCCCGCCGGCAGGGCCCCGGTGAGCCGGGTGGCGATGGCCTCGGCTTCCCCGCGTGAAACATCACCGACAATGCTGACCACAGCGCCGGCCGCGGTGTAATG
The DNA here is from genome assembly GCF_023150065.1 of Zoogloea sp. GTDB lineage: Bacteria > Pseudomonadota > Gammaproteobacteria > Burkholderiales > Rhodocyclaceae > Zoogloea. The sequence goes on along the minus strand of NZ_JAKLLN010000013.1, from coordinate 106,687 downwards.
GCGCCGATGGAAGTCCACCAGATCCTCACGGGTGAGGGAAGCCATGGTTTCGACCGCAGGTAGACGCCCGTAAGGATGATCCGGGAAGACGGCCGCGGCAAAGCGGCGCGACAGGATGGCGTCCGGCTGGGTGTCGGACTCCTTCAGCCCGGCAATGCTGCGCGCCTTCTCCCGCTCCACCGCGGCGGCCGGGAAGGTCGGCTGCTGGATCAGGGTGGCCAGCAGATCCACCGCCCCGTCCCGCTCCGCGGGGGTGCTGAGGGTGCGCAGGGACACGGAGGCGCGGTCCATGTCCGCTCCCCCCCCGATCTGCGCCCCCAGGTCAGCGACCCGGTTGGCAATGGCATCCTCGTCCAGGCTGCCTGCGCCGGTATCGAGCAGACCCCGGGTCAGGCCGGCAAGACCGGCCTTGCCGGGCGCCACCTCGGCGCCTCCTGCACGGAAGTCCACCTGCACATCGACGATCGGCAAGGCCCGGCTCTCGACGAAGAACACCCGGGTACCGTTGGCTGCGGTCCAGTTCTGGATGGTCATACCGGCCTGGGCCGAGAGGGTCGCGAAGGTCAGCGCAAGGGCCGCCCCCACACGTTTGCATTGGAAAATCATCAATCAACCTCGAATTCGGGAGCCGTCAGTGGCGGTGGGGGGCGGCGGCCTTGGCGCGAGCCTGGGGATCCACCGGCAGGGGATCGAGCTGGGCGACGGTCAGGGTCTCATCCCGGAAATACTTGCGGGCCACGGCCTGCACCTCGGCAGCCGTCACGGCGCGGATGCGCTCCAGCATCTGGGCGTCGTCCTTCCAGGAGTGGCCGACCATCTCGTCCATGCCGATCTCCATGGCCTGGCCCATCAGCGAGTCACGCTTGTAAACCTGACCGGCTACCGCCTGGGCCTTGACCCGGCGCAGCTCGTCCTCGGACACCCCGTCGTTCTGGATGCGCACGATCTCGGCCTTGAGGGCCGCCTCCACGTCGGCGGGCGTCTGCCCGGCGGCCGGAGCGCCATCCAGGTAGAACAGGGACTCACCCCGGGCAGTGCCGTCATAGCCGGCCCCGGCGGTCACCGCCACCCGGCTGCCGCGCACGATGTTCTTTGCCAACCGCGCGCCTTCATAGCCGTCCAGCACGGCCGCCAGCACCTGCAGGGAGTAGAAATCACCATCCGCCTTCACATCCCGCAGCGTGGGCACCCGCCACGCCAAGGCCACGTAGGGCAGCTCGGCCGGAGCCTTGACTACCGTGCGGCGAGGCCCGGTCTGCTCGGGCTCGATCAGCGGCTTGCGTACCGGGAGCGGCCGGGCCTTGACCTTGCCGTAAGTGGCCGCAGCCTCCTTGAAGACCGCCTTGTGATCCACGTCACCCACCACCACCAGGGTGGCATTGTTGGGCACGTACCAGCGCTGGTACCAGTCCCGGGCGTCCTGGGCCGTCATGTTGTCCAGGTCGCTCATCCAGCCGATGATCGGCCGGCGATAGGGGTGCGCCTGGAAGGCGGTGGCCATCAGCTGCTCCACCACCAGGGAGCGCGGCTTGTCGTCGGTGCGCAGACGGCGCTCCTCCTTGACCACCTCGATCTCCTTCTTGAAGGATTCATCGGTGACCTGCAGGTGGGCCATGCGGTCGGCCTCCAGGGCCATCATCCGGCCCAGGGCTTCTTTGGGCACCTGCTGGAAGTAGGCGGTGTAATCGTGGCTGGTGAAGGCATTGTCGCGCCCGCCCGCCGCCGCCACCTGCTTGTTGAACTCCCCCGGGCCCAGCTTCTTTGTGCCCTTGAACATCATGTGTTCGAGGAGATGGGCGACCCCTGAGGTGCCATCCACCTCATCCATCGCGCCCACCCGGTACCACACCATATGTACGACGGACGGCGCCCTGCGATCCTCCTTGACGATCAGCTTCATTCCGTTGGGAAGTGCCGTCTCGAAAGGGTTGGCCCACACCGGCCCGGCAAGGGCTGCGGTGAGGGCAAGGGCAGTACTGGCGACCCGCAATCTGCGATTCATCATAGGCTCTTGAAGCATCTGGTAAAATTCGGAAACGGTGGCCACCGGCCGGCGTATGGCGCGGCATCATAGCGGCATTCCGGCAGCTCGGCCAACCGGGCAAAGCAGGGGCATTTTCCCCCGGCCTCGTCCCGATCGACCCACTTTCTGACTCACCACTCCATGTTTGGTTTCCTCAAGAAAGCCCTGAAGCCGGGCGACGCACCGGCTCCGGAGCCCGAAGCCCCTGAAGCCGCTCCAGCCACCCCTGCCCCCCCGGCAGCGGTCGCCGCACCGGCCGCGACGGCCCCCGCCCCTGCGGCCGACACGCCCGAACCCGAAAAGAAACGCTCCTGGATGGACCGCCTGCGGGCCGGCCTGTCCCGCACCCGGGAACAGATCGGTGGTGGCCTTGGCGGCCTGACCAGTCTGTTCAGCCGCCGCAAGATCGACGAAGACCTCCTCGAAGAACTGGAAACGACCCTGCTGATGGCAGACTGCGGCGTCGAAGCCACCCAGCACCTCCTCAAGGAGCTGCGCCTGCGCTGGAAGCGCGACAAGCTGGAGACGGCCGACCAGCTCCAGGGGGCGCTCTCCGAAGGCCTGCTGAACATCCTCGCCCCCCTCGAGAAACCCCTCGAGATCAGCGGCCACACGCCCTACATCATCATGATTGCGGGCATCAACGGCTCGGGCAAGACCACCTCCATCGGCAAGCTGGCCAAGCATTTCCAGAGCCAGGGCAAAAGCGTGCTGCTGGCCGCCGGCGACACCTTCCGGGCCGCGGCCCGGGAGCAACTGATGACCTGGGGCGAGCGCAATGGCGTGGCGGTCATCGCCCAGGAGTCCGGCGATCCGGCCGCGGTGGTATTCGACGCCATCAACGCGGCGCGGGCCCGCAACATTGACATCGTGCTGGCCGACACTGCCGGTCGTCTGCCCACCCAGCTGCATCTGATGGAAGAGATCGCCAAGGTCCGTCGGGTGATCCAGAAGGCCGAACCCAGCGGCCCCCACGAGGTGCTGCTGGTGCTGGACGCCAACATCGGCCAGAACGCCATCCAGCAGGTCAAGGCCTTCGACGCCGCCATCGGCGTCACCGGCCTGGTGCTCACCAAGCTCGACGGCACCGCCAAGGGCGGCGTGGTGGCGGCCATCGCCCGCCAGTGCCCCAAGCCCCTGCGCTTCATCGGCGTGGGCGAGCAGATCGACGACCTGCAGGTATTCCGGACGAAGGAGTTCGTGGACGCCCTGTTCACCCCGGTGGGTCAGGAACCGGGCACCCCGCCCGCCGCCTGAGGCCGGAAGGCTCACGCAAAAAAGCCGCTGCGGGTTGCCCCCAGCGGCTTTTTCATTGGCAGTGCCTTGAAGCAGTGCTCAGGGCAGCAGGCGGTCCAGATCGGCCACGATGCGCTCGGCGGCCTTGCCGTCCCACAGGGCCGGGCGCCGGCCCTGCTTGCCCTGGCCGGCCAGCACCTTGGCAGCTTCTTCGAGGATGCGCGCCGGGTCGGTACCCACCAGCACGTTGCTGCCTTCATCGATGGTCACCGGGCGCTCGGTGTTCTCGCGCAGGGTCAGGCAGGGAATGCCGAGGGCGGTGGTTTCTTCCTGCAGGCCGCCGCTGTCGGTCATGATCAGGGCCGCGTCCTTCCACAGGTTGAGGAACTCCATGTAGGACTGGGGCTTGGTCAGCACCACGTTGGGGCCCAGGTCGAGGCCGAATTTTTCGAGGTTGCCGCGGGTGCGCGGGTGCACCGGAAAGATCAGCGGCAGGTCGGCGGCGATCTGCTTGAGCGCGCCGGCGATGCCGCGCAGGTTGGCCTCGTCGTCCACATTCGACGGCCGGTGCAGGGTGACCACGCCGTACTTCGGATACTTGGCCTTGATGGCCTGGGTGTCCATGCCAGCCTTGTCCGACGCATCGAGCTTGTCGCGCTGGAACAGCAGGTTGTCCACCATCACATGGCCTACATGGAAGACCACGTCCTGGGCCTTGCCTTCACGCAGCAGGTTGTCCACACCCGCTGGCTCGGTGCAGAAGAACCAGTCGGAGATGCTGTCGGTCACCAGGCGGTTGATCTCCTCGGGCATGCGCATGTCGCCGCTGCGCAGGCCGGCCTCCACGTGGGCCACCGGAATATCGAGCTTCTTGGCATCGATGGAGCAGGCCAGGGTGGAGTTCACGTCGCCCACCACCAGTACGCAGTCGGGGCGGGCCTTCTGGCAGATCTCCTCGAAAGCCACCATGATCTTGGCGGTCTGGGTGGCGTGGCTGCCGCCGCCGGCTTCCAGGTGGTAGTCGGGCTTGGGGATGCCCAGTTCGTCGAAGAAGACGTCGCTCATCTCCCGGTCGTAGTGCTGGCCGGTGTGGATGATGCGGAAATCGAAGCGATCGGCCCGCGCCTGCAGGGCTCGCACGATCGGCGCGATCTTCATGAAGTTGGGACGCGCGCCGGCGACGAGGTAGATGAGGGAACGGGACATGCAGGACTCCACGGGCGGAATGACAGGCGCGCATTATCGCGCGGGGCTTGCGGGGCCAACAAAGAAATAATTGTCAGAGGCCGGTCGAAGGCCGCCCCTCAGGGAAAGGTTTCACACTCTCCCAGGGGCTTGCCGGCGACATCCTTGGCCGACAGCAGGGGCGCAGCGTCGAGGGGCCAGGCGACGCCCACATCGGGATCGTTCCAGGCCAGGCTGCGCTCGTGCTCGGGCGCGTAGTAGTCGGTGGTCTTGTACAGGAAGTCGGCACTGTCGGAGGTCACCAGGAAACCATGGGCAAAGCCCGGCGGAATCCAGAACTGCCGGTTGTTCTCTTCCGACAGCTCGACCCCGACCCACTGCCCGAAGGTGGGCGAGGCACGACGCAGATCCACCACCACGTCGAACACCGAGCCGCGCACGACACGCACCAGTTTTCCCTGGGACTGCTGGATCTGGTAGTGCAGGCCCCGCAGCACGCCCTTGCCGGAGCGGGAGTGGTTGTCTTGCACGAAGTTCACGTCCAGCCCGGTGGCCTCGTGGAACACCCGGGCGTTGTAGCTTTCCATGAAGAAGCCCCGGGCGTCGCCGAAGACCTTCGGTTCGAGGATCAGGGGGCCGGCAATCGCCGTCGGGATGGCTTTCATCAGAACACTTTGTCGTCGAGGATGCGCAGAAGGTACTGGCCGTAGCCGTTTTTGGCCAGCGGTGCCGCAAGCTTCTGCAGATGTTCGGCGCTGATCCAGCCTGCGCGCCAGGCGATTTCCTCGGGGCAGGCGATCTTCAGGCCCTGGCGCTTCTCGATGGTCTGGATGAACAGACCAGCCTCGAGCAGACTCTCGTGGGTGCCGGTGTCGAGCCAGGCGTGGCCTCGGCCCATCACCTGCACATCCAGCGCGCCCCATTCGAGGTACTGGCGGTTGACGTCGGTGATCTCCAGCTCGCCGCGCACGCCCGGCTTGAGCTCCCGGGCCACATCCACCACCCGGTTGTCGTAGAAATACAGGCCGGTGACGGCGTAGCGGCTCTTGGGCACCTTGGGCTTCTCTTCCAGGCTGATGGCCCGGCCAGCGGCGTCAAACTCAACCACCCCGTAGCGCTCCGGGTCGTGCACCGGGTAGGCGAACACGGTGGCGCCGGTTTCGCCCCGGCTCGCCGCCTGCAGCTGACGCCCGAACTCGTGGCCGTAAAAAAGGTTGTCGCCCAGCACCAGGGCACTGGGCCCGTTGCCGACGAAGTCGGCGCCGATCACGAAAGCCTGGGCCAGGCCGTCCGGGCTGGGCTGCACCGCGTATTGCAGGTTCAGGCCCCACTGGCTGCCGTCACCCAGCAGTTGCTGGAAGCGCGGGGTGTCCTGGGGGGTGGAGATGATCAGGACGTCACGGATGCCCGCCAGCATCAGGGTGCTGAGCGGGTAGTAGATCATGGGCTTGTCGTAAACCGGGATGAGCTGCTTGGAGACGGCCAGGGTGGCCGGATGCAGCCGGGTGCCGGAGCCGCCGGCGAGGATGATGCCTTTGCGTTGGGTCATGGGGAGGTCCGCTTACAGGATTTCGGTGAGCATGCGGTCGACGCCCTGCTGCCAGGCCGGCAGCTTGAGGCCGAAGGTCTGCTGGAGCTTGCGGGTGTCGAGCCGGGAGTTGGCCGGGCGCCGGGCGGGCGTGGGGAAAGCGCTGGTGGGCACCGGGAGGATGGCCTCGGAGGCGACCTTGATGGGCACACCCCGGGCCCGGGCAAATTCGATGACATGGCGGGCATAGGCATGCCAGGTGGTCTCGCCACCGGCCACCAGGTGATAGGTACCTGCCAGCGCCGGGTTGGCCAGGGTCATCCGCGCAGCGTGGGCGCTGACATCGGCCAGCAGGTCGGCACCGGTGGGGGCGCCATGCTGGTCGTCGATGATGGTCAGGGTGTCGCGCTCGGCGGCGAGCCTGAGCATGGTTTTGGCGAAGTTGCCGCCCCGGGCGGCGTACACCCAGCTGGTGCGGAAGATGAGGTGGCGGGCGCCGCTGGCCCGGATCAGCTGTTCCCCTTCGAGCTTGGTGCGGCCATACACCGACAGGGGTTCGGTGGGGGCGTCCTCGGCGCGGGGGGCATCGCCGCTGCCATCAAAAACGTAGTCGGTGGAGTAATGCACCAGCAGCGCACCGCTGGCGGCGGCTTCACGGGCGAGCACGCCGGGGGCAAGGGCGTTGAGGGCGCGGGCCAGCTCGGGTTCGCTCTCGGCCTTGTCCACGGCGGTGTGGGCGGCAGCATTGACGATGAGATCGGGGGCGACCGCACGCACGGTGGCAGCGAGGCTGTCGGGATCGGCAAAGTTGCCCGAAAGGCCCGGTGCACCATCGTGATCGAGGGCCACCACCTCGCCCAGGGGGGCGAGGCTGCGCTGCAGCTCCCAGCCCACCTGGCCGTTCTTGCCGAAGAGAAGGATTTTCATCGGAAGAGGCTTAGCGCGCCGCGTAGTTGGTTTCGACCCAGTCCCGGTAGGCGCCGCTCTGCACGTGGGCGACCCATTCCTGGTTGGCCAGATACCACTCGACGGTCTTGCGGATGCCCGTGTCGAAGGTCTCGGCCGGACGCCAGCCCAGCTCGCGCTCGATCTTGCGGGCATCGATGGCGTAGCGCCGGTCGTGGCCCGGACGGTCGGTGACGTAGGTGATGAGGCGGCGGTAGCTGCCGGCCGGATCGGGCTTGAGCTCATCGAGCAACGCACACAGGGTGTTCACGATCTCGATGTTCGGCTTCTCGTTCCAGCCGCCCACGTTGTACACCTCGCCGGGGGTGCCCTTGGCCAGGATGGCGCGGATGGCGGAGCAGTGGTCGGTGACGAAGAGCCAGTCGCGGATCTGCATGCCGTCGCCGTACACCGGCAGGGGCTTGCCGGCCAGCGCGTTGGCGATCATCAGCGGGATGAGCTTTTCGGGGAAGTGGTAGGGGCCGTAGTTGTTGGAACAGTTGCTGGTGGTCACCGGCAGCCCGTAGGTGTGGTGCCAGGCCCGCACCAGGTGGTCGGAAGCCGCCTTGCTGGCCGAGTAGGGGCTGTTGGGCTCGTAGGTCTTGGTCTCGGTGAAGGCCGGATCGGTAGGGCCCAGGGAGCCGTACACCTCGTCGGTGCTCACGTGGTGGAAGCGGAAGCCCGCCTTGGCCTCACCCTCCAGGCTCATCCAGTGGCCACGGGCGGCCTCGAGCAGGGTGAAGGTGCCATTGACGTTGGTGCGCACGAAATCACCAGGACCATGGATGCTGCGATCCACGTGGCTCTCGGCGGCAAAATGGACGATGGCCCGGGGATGGTGTGCAGCAAACAGGCGATCCACCAGCTCACGGTCACAGATGTCGCCCTGCACGAAGATGTGGCGCGGGTCACCCTTGAGGGAAGCCAGGTTTTCCAGGTTGCCTGCGTAGGTCAGGGCATCCAGGTTCACCACCGGCTCGTCGCTTGTGCGCAGCCAGTCGAGAACGAAATTTGCACCGATAAAGCCGGCACCGCCGGTTACGAGAATCATGGGGGGTCCTCAGGGTTTCACGGATGGGCGCCGCCTGCGGGCCGCGCTGGAGGCCGTCCGGCAAGTACCGAAACGCCTCCGTAAAGCCTTCTGATTATGACACCCCTGGAATTTGAAGTCTGCGCACTCCACCACTATCCACAACCAGGATCAAACTCCCGACAACGCTGCCGTTAAGCCGGAAACAGGCTCCGCCCACACCGGGGGAGACCCCGCACGGGGCCCGGGAGCCAGAGGGAGGCGCTTCTATCATGCCGGGATTTGCCAGATGGCTCGCTCGCACGCTGACGCCAGCCGTCGCCGTGCCGACCCTGATCGCGCTGCTGTTCTCGAGCGTGATCGGACTGATCGTGGTGGATCGGCTGGAGCAGGCCCGCCAGCGGGCCGCGCAGGACGCGTTTGCCCGGGAAACCGGGGAGGTGACGCTGCGCATCGAGGAGCGGCTGAAAGCCTACCGGCAGGTCCTGATCAGCGCCCGCGCCCTGTTTCTGGCCTCAAGGGAGGTGACCCGGAGCGAATGGCGGAGCTACGTGGAAGCCCTGCAGCTGCCGGTGGATTACCCGGGAATCCAGGGGGTCGGCTTTGCCATGCACGTCGACGCCGACCAGCTGATCCGCCACGAAGAGAGGATCCGCGCCGAGGGCTTCCCTGACTATCGGGTCAGCCCCCCGGGGCCACGCAGCGAGTATGGTGCGATCGTTTACATCGAGCCTTTCGACTGGCGCAACCAGCGGGCCTTCGGCTACGACATGCTGTCCGAGCCGGTACGCCGGGAGGCCATGACCCGGGCCCTGCAGCTGGGCGTGCCGGCCCTGTCGGGCAAGGTCCGGCTGGTTCAGGAGACCACCATCGACCCACAGCCCGGCGTACTGCTCTACGTGCCCGTATTCCGCCGGGGCGTAGACCTGGGGACCCCGGCCCAGCGCGAGCGCGCGTTTCTCGGCTGGGTCTACAGCCCCTTCCGCATGAACGATCTGATCGCCGGCACCCTGGGCAATGCCGGGCCGCGCATCCGGCTGCGCATCTACGATGGCCACGACACGAAACCCGAGGCCCTGCTCTTCGACAGCCACCCGGACGCAGACGACACCGCGGAGCTCAGCGACCGGACCCTGCTGGAGCTGGACAGCAGGGTCTGGACCCTGGCGTTCGACAGCACGCCGCGCCTGGCCCCCAGCCATGCCGCCGGCAATCGGCTGGAGACTGGGTCCATCGTGCTGATCTGCGGCCTGCTCGTCCTGCTCACCCTTTCCCTGGCCAGCGCCCGCTCACGGGCCCGGGAGCTTGATCGCATCGGCAACTCCCTGCGCAGCAGCGAGGCCCGTTACAGCACCCTGGTCAATCAGTCGCGGGACGGCATTGCCGCCCTCGATGCCGACCTCCATTTTTCCTTCCTCAACCCACGCCTGCAGCGCCTCCTCGGCCATCCGGAAGGCAACCTGATCGGAACGCCGTTCACCGCCCTGTGGCCCCCTGGTGATCCGGCGAGCCGCAGCCGCTTCCTCGCCCGGCTGCTGCGCGGCGAGCCTGCCACCTACGAGCAGACCCTGCTCACCGCCGACGGCAGCTATCTGACCGCCATCGTCACGGATGCCCCCTACCTGGACAAGGACGGCCGACTGCAAAGCGTGATCCTGAGCGTCACCGACATCTCCGAACGCAAGGCCTCGGAGGAGCGCATCCACTACCTGGCCACCCACGACTCCCTTACCGGTCTGGCCAACCGGGCCAGCTTCCTGGACCAGATGAACACCAGCCTGCTCATGGCACGCCGGCAGCACAGCCGTTTCGCCCTGCTCTACCTGGACCTGGACCACTTCAAGGAAGTGAATGACAGCCTCGGCCATGCCGCCGGCGACGCCCTGCTCATCGAGACGGCAAGACGCATGCGCCAGTGCCTGCGGGCAAGTGATCTGCTCGCCCGCCAGGGGGGTGACGAGTTCACCGCCCTGCTCCATGATATGGGCGGCATGAACGAAGCCCTCGCCGTCGCCGAGAAGATCCGCCGCACCATCAACGCGCCCTTCATCCTGGATGGCCGGGAGGCCCTGGTCTCGGTCAGCATCGGCATTGCCCTCTACCCGGACCACGGCACCGATCTCGACAGCCTCACGCGTCGCGCCGACGCCGCCATGTATCGCACCAAATCCATTGGCCGCAACGGCGCCAGCGGCGCCGTCACGCGGCGCAACCCACCGTGACGGCAAACCGCAGGCAAGCCCGCCGCTTGACCTGATGCAATCACGCTGCCATGTCCCATGCCCTAGAATCGCCTCCGACACCACGCCGAACAGACCAATTACAACCAGGAGACCTCATGTCCCGCCACACCAAGATCGTCGCCACCCTCGGCCCCGCCTCCTCCGACCTGCAGACCCTTGAGCGCCTTGTCCACGCCGGCGTGGACGTGGTGCGCCTGAATTTCTCCCACGGCAAAGCCGAGGACCACATCGCCCGCGCCAACCAGATCCGTGAAGCCGCCCAGCTGGTCGGCCGCCCGGTGGGCATCCTGGCCGACATGCAGGGCCCCAAGATCCGAGTCGGCAAATTCGAAGAGGGCAAGATCAATCTGGCCAAGGACGCCGCCTTCATCCTCGACGCGGCCCTCACGGGCCCCGGCAATGCCCACCGGGTCGGCCTCGACTACAAGGACCTGCCCCGGGACGTGAAGCCCGGTGACGTGCTGCTGCTGGACGACGGCCGCCTCAAGCTCAGCGTCGATCGCGTCCTCGGCCAGGAGATCCACACCCGGGTCAAGGTGGGCGGCGAGCTGTCCAACAACAAGGGCATCAACCGCCAGGGCGGCGGCCTCACCGCACCGGCCCTCACCGCCAAGGACATGGACGACATCAAGACCGCCGCGCTGATCGGCGTGGACTTCGTCGCCATCTCCTTCCCCAAGGGCGCCGCCGACATGTACATGGCCCGCCAGCTGCTGCGCGCCGCCGGCAGCAGCGCCATGCTCATCGCCAAGATCGAACGCACCGAGGCCGTCGCCAACCTCGAGGAGATCCTCGACGCCTCCGACGGCATCATGGTGGCCCGGGGCGACCTGGCCGTGGAGGTGGGCGACGCCGCCGTGCCGGCCCTGCAGAAACGCATGATCCGCGCCGCCCGGGAGCGCAACAAGCTGGCCATCACCGCCACCCAGATGATGGAGTCCATGATCCACAGCCCGGTGCCCACCCGCGCCGAGGTCTCCGACGTGGCCAACGCCGTGCTCGACGGCACCGACGCGGTGATGCTCTCCGCCGAAACCGCCTCGGGCAAGTTCCCGGTCGAGGTGGTCGAATCCATGTCGCGGATCTGCCTGGAAGCCGAGAAATCCGCCGAGGTCACCATGGACCGGGACTTCCTCGACCGCATCTTCACGCGCATCGACCAGTCCATCGCCATGGCCGCCATGTGGACCGCCTACCACCTCAAGGTCAAGGCCATCGCCTCCCTCACCCAGACCGGCTCCACCGCCCTGTGGATGAGCCGCCTCAACAGTGGCGTGCCCATCTACGCCCTCACCCCCGAGGTGTCGGCACGCAACCAGATGACCCTCTACCGGGAGGTCTATCCGCTGCTGATGTCGCAGCTGCACGCCGACCGCGACGTGATGCTGTGGGAAGCCGAGCAGATCCTGCTCGAGCAGGGCGTCGTCGATTACGGCGACCTCATCGTGCTGACCATCGGCGAGCCCATTGGCGCCGCGGGTGGCACCAACACCATGAAGATCGTCCGCGTGGGCGACACCCCCAAGCCCGGGGTGGTGTGACCGGCAACACAATTTGGGACATATGCTCACCTGCCGGTCGCGCAGGGGGCATGCCGGCTTGGTAGAATTGCGGTTTTACGTCTTTACCAGGCCGGCCCCGGCCCCCGGAGAAAAAACCATGTCCCTTGTTTCCATGCGCCAGCTTCTCGACCACGCCGCCGAAAACGGCTACGGCCTGCCCGCGTTCAACGTCAATAACCTCGAACAGGTCCAGGCCATCATGGAAGCCGCGTCGGAAACCGACAGCCCGGTGATCATGCAGGCCTCCGCCGGTGCCCGCAAATACGCCGGCGAAGCCTTCCTGCGCCACCTCATCGACGCCGCCGTCGAAGCCTACCCGCACATCCCCGTGGTCATGCACCAGGACCACGGCCAGTCCCCCGCCATCTGCCAGGGCGCCATCCGCTCCGGCTTCTCCTCGGTGATGATGGACGGCTCCCTGATGGAAGACGGCAAGACCCCGTCCTCCTACGAATACAACGTGGACGTGACCCGCCGCGTGGTCGAGCTGTCCCACGCCATCGGCGTCAGCGTCGAAGGCGAGCTGGGTTGCCTGGGCTCCCTCGAGACCGGCCAGGCCGGCGAGGAAGACGGCATCGGCGCCGAAGGCACCCTGGACCACTCCCAGATGCTCACCGACCCCGACCAGGCCGCCGACTTCGTGCGCCAGACCAACGTGGACGCCCTGGCCATCGCCATCGGCACCAGCCACGGCGCCTACAAGTTCACCCGCAAGCCCACCGGCGACATCCTCGCCATCGAGCGCATCAAGGCCATCAACGCCCGCATCCCCAACACCCACCTGGTGATGCACGGCTCCTCCTCGGTGCCCCAGGAGCTCCTCGAGATCATCCGCGAGTACGGCGGCGACATGAAGGAAACCTACGGCGTGCCCGTCGAGGAGATCGTCCGCGGCATCAAGTACGGCGTGCGCAAGATCAACATCGACACCGACATCCGCCTGGCCATGACCGGCGCGATCCGCAAGTTCTTCGTCGAGAACCCCTCCAAGTTCGACCCGCGCGAATTCCTCAAGCCCGCCCGCGAAGCCGCCAAGCTGGTGTGCAAGGCCCGCTTCGAAGCCTTCGGCACCGCCGGCAACGCCAGCAAGATCAAGCCCATCTCCCTGGACAAGATCGCTGCAGCCTACAAGAGCGGCTCCCTCAACCAGATCGTCCGCTAAACCTGCCGCCGGCTCGCCGGCGTGTCAGAATCGGGGCCGGCCATGCCGGCCCCTTTTCATTCCGGAACTCACCCATGGCGCTCCCCTGGTCCACCCTCGTCAAGGCCATTCCCTGGTCCGAAGTCATCGCCAGGGCGCCCGACCTCGCCCAGAGCGCCCGCAAACTGTGGCAGAAGGCCGCCCCCCAGGGCGCGCCGGCCGACACCGTCCCCCCCTCGAACGCGGCAGGCCCCGACGATGCCCGCCTGGCCGCCCTGGCGCGTCAGCTCGACGAGCTGAGCCTGCAACAGCAGGAAGCCGCCGGGCTCCTTGCCGCGCTGGCCACCCAGAACGCCGAACTGGTGGACACCACCCACCGCTTGCAGCAGCGGGTCCGGCAACTGGGTATCGCCCTGGCCCTCGTCGGCGTCCTCGCCGTGGCTGCGCTGGCCGTGACGCTGCTCGCCAACCGGTGATTTGTTGCAGCGCAACAACGCCCCGTGACCCGTAGCACGACCATCCTGCCGGCAGGCTTGCCAGCCTGGCTTCCGTAACGGCAAGATGATTCCCCGATCACCCCCGGCCTGTCAGATCCCATGACCCTGCCACCCCACTTCACCGAACACGACCAGCGTCAGGCCCTCAACGACGAGTTTCACGCCCGTCCGCCGGTGCCCCTCGAGAGCCCGCAGCTCATCAGCTACCTCGCCCTGCACCACCAGGACGAAGCCCCCGGCGCCGCCCAGCAGCACCTCATCGCCCTGGGCAAGCTCCTCGGCCAGCCCATCGACGACGCCGGCACCCATCACCTGATCGACTTCGGCAGTTTCCAGCTCAAGTGGGAACTCCACAACGAGTTCTCCAGCTACACCTTCTTCCGCTCCATCGCCCGGGGCGAGGGCCTGGATGGCAGCGCCTCGGCCCTCTCCGTGGTACCCGAGGCCTGGCTCAAGAGCCTGCCGGGCAAGCTCATCGTCGCCACCCACGTCGAGCTCCGCTCCGCCGCCGAGGTGACGCCCGAGAGCGTCATGGCCCAGCTCTCCCCCACCGGCCGGCAGATGGTCGGCGCCACCGTGGCCGATGGCGCTGCCTGGGTGTTCACCGACTTTCTCTTCGAAAACGGCTTCTCGCGCTTCCTGGTCATCGACGTATCCCTGACCCGCCGCCAGGCCGGCCGCACCGTGCAACGCCTGGTGGAGATCGAGACCTACCGCCTGATGGCCCTGCTGGCCTTTCCGGTTGCCAAGGAGGTCGGACGCCTGCTGGGCGCCGCCGAGCAGCGCCTCGCCGACCTGATGGACCGTACCGGCAGCGCCCGCAGCACCGACGACGAGCGCAGCGTGCTGGCCGACCTCACCACCATGGCCGCCGAAGTCGAGCACTCGGTGGCCCGCACCACCTTCCGCTTCGGCGCCGCCCGGGCCTATCACAGCCTGGTGATGCAGCGCATCGCCGAGCTGCGCGAGCGCCGCATCATCGGCCTGCCCACCTTCCACGAATTCATGGAACGGCGCCTGCTGCCCGCCATGAACACCTGCGTCACCATGGCCCGCCGCCAGGAAGACCTGTCCAGCCGCGTGGCCCGCAACAGCCAGCTGCTGCGCACCCGGGTCGAGGTGGAGCTGGAGCGCCAGAACCAGGAACTGCTGGGCCAGATGAACCGCCGCGCCAAGCTCCAGCTACACCTGCAGCAGACCGTCGAGGGCCTGTCGGTGGTGGCCATCACCTACTACGCCTCCCAGCTGGTGCAGTACATGGCCAAGGGCGTGAAGCACCAGATCGAGCCCCTCACGCCGGAGGGCATCACCGCCGCCGCCATTCCCCTGATCGCCGGTTTCGTGGCCTTCGGCCTGCACCGCATGCGCAAGCATCTGGCCGCCGCCGACGCCGGACACTGACCGACCCCCGCCACCCCGCTATAATCGCGTTTTGACCGACGGACACCAGACCGTGACCACTCCGCTCTTCGAATCCTCCATCCGCAGCCTGACCCTGCTGGGCCGTGGCAAGGTGCGCGACATCTACGCCATCGACGCCGACAAACTGCTCATCGTCACCTCCGACCGCCTGTCGGCCTTCGACGTCATCCTCCCGGATCCGATCCCCCGCAAGGGCCAGGTGCTCACCGCCATGGCCAACTTCTGGTTTGCCCGGCTCGGCCACATCGTCCCCAATCAGCTCACCGGCATCGACCCCGAGAGCGTGGTGGCTGCCGACGAGCGTGACCAGGTGCGCGGCCGCGCCCTGGTGGTCAAGCGCCTCACCCCGCTGCCCATCGAGGCCGTGGTGCGTGGCTACGTGATCGGTTCCGGCTGGAAGGACTACCAGGACACCGGCGCCATCTGCGGCATCGACCTGCCCGCCGGCCTGCGCCAGGCCCAGAAGCTGCCCTTCCCGATCTTCACCCCGGCCAGCAAGGCCGAGGTCGGCGATCACGACGAGAACATCAGCTTCGAGCAAGCCCAGGCCCGCACCGATGCCGTCCTCGCCGACGCCCTGAAGGGCACCGGCAAGACCGGCGCCCAACTGGTCGCCGAAGCCCGCGACGCCGCCATCCGCCTGTACTCCGAAGCCGCCGACTACGCGGCCACCCGCGGCATCATCATCGCCGACACCAAGTTCGAGTTCGGTATCGACGCCGCCGGCACCCTGCACCTGATCGACGAAGCCCTTACGCCCGACTCCTCGCGCTTCTGGCCCGCCGACAGCTACGCCGAAGGCATCAGCCCGCCGAGCTACGACAAGCAGTACGTGCGCGACTACCTGGAAACCCTGGACTGGGGCAAGGTCGCCCCCGGCCCCAAGCTGCCGGACGAAGTCATCGCCCGCACCGCTGCCAAGTACGTCGAAGCCTACGAGCACCTCACCGGCCAGCGCCTCTGAGCGCACCCTCGCCGGGCAGCCCAAAAGCACACAACCCGCCTCGGCGGGTTGTGTGCTTTTTGGTTCTGCCTCGGGTAAGTGCGAGGCCGGATTCAGCCGACGTGGAACAGGGCCATCAACGCCTGCCGCTCCTCGGCGGACTCGGCCAGCGCCTTCTCCAGGCGGGCCTCATCCAGCCCCAGGGTCGCCGCCCGGGCCAGGCCCCGGCGGAAATCCTCATCCTCGGGCGAGAACGGATTGCGCGACTCCGCCACCAGGTTGGCAATGAAAATCAGGTCCGGGATAGTGGTCGGAGGCCACTCGCCCCCATAGATCTCCGGGTTGTCCACCGCATCAACCAGCTCCCGCGGCATGCTCATGGCCGCCAGCACCGCCCGCCCCACCGGGGCATGCCAGACCCGCACCAGATCCGAGAGCGGGCTGTCATCATTCAGCAGTTCGGGATACTCCCAGACCCGGGCCAGCAGGAAGAACTGGCCGATGTCATGCACCATGCCGGCAAAGAAGGCCGCATCCCGGTCCTGGGCCGTACACAGCCGGGCCAGCACGCTGGCCGTCGCCGCCACATCCACGCAATGGGCCCACAGCTTGCGGATCAGCGGCTGGTAGGGGCCGAGCACCTCCCGGTGCATCAGCTGCTCCGCCGCCACCGCCATGGCCAGGGCGCGCAACTTGCCGAAGCCGATGCGCACCAGCGCCTTCGGCACATCGGTCACCACACGCCCGCTCGGGTTGTACCAGGCCGAGTTGGCCAGCGCCACGGTACGGGCCGCCAGCAGGGGTTCGGCAGACACCATGGTCGACATCCGGCCCAGGTCCAGGTCCGGGTTGTCGAGGGCCTCCAGCACCCGCATGGTCACTTCCATGGAGGTCGGGAAACGCAGCTCGCCGCGCTCCAGCTCCTGGTTGATGGTATGCAGGAAAGCCTGCTCTGCCAGATTCAACGCCTTGTCGCTCACGCCCATCCCCTTTGTGCATGCCTGCCGTTCCGCCTCCGGCCGCCAACACAGGCGACACTCCGCGCGGAATTCGGCAAAATGAAACCACTCAACTGACTGCTTTCATAAAAATGACCGCCACCCCCGCCACCTCGCCCCTGCTCGAACTGTCCGGCCTGCCGCGCTTCGACGCCATCCAGCCCGCCCACGTGGAGCCCGCCGTGCGCAGCCTGCTCGATGCCCTGCGCAGCACCGTCGAACGCCTGCAGGACGACCCCGCCACCCCCACCTGGGCCAGCTTTATCGAACCCATCGAGAACGAAGGCGAGCGCCTCGGCCGGGCCTGGGGCATTGCGGCCCACATGCACAGCGTCATGGACACCCCCGAATGGCGGGAGGCCTACAACGCGATGTTGCCGGAGGTCACCCGTTTTTACGCCGAATTGGGGCAAAACCTTAAGCTTTTCGAAAAATATAAAGCCATTGCCAACGGCCCCGAGTACGCCACCCTCAGCCCGGCCCGCCGTCGCATCATCGACAACGAGCTGCGCGGCTTCCGCCTTTCCGGCGCCGAACTCCCCGACGAGCAGAAGCCCCGCTTCCAGGCCATCCAGGAAGAGATGGCCGGCCTGGGTGCCAAATTCTCCGAGAACGTGCTCGACGCCACCAACGCCTTCAGCCATCTGGTCACCCACGAGGCCGATCTGGCCGGCCTGCCCGAAGACGTCATCGCCGCCGCCCGTGAAGCCGCCGAGAAGGCCGGCCAGGAAGGCTGGAAGTTCGGCTTGAAGATGCCCTCCTACCTGCCGGTCATGCAGTACGCCGACAGCCGCAGCCTGCGCGAAACCCTCTACCGGGCCTACGCCACCCGCGCCGCCGAAATCGACAACGGCTACAGCAAGCCCGAGTGGGACAACGGCCCGCTGATCCAGCAGATCCTCGCCCTGCGTGCCGAAGAAGCCCGCATGCTCGGCTACCGCAACTATGCCGAAGTCTCCCTGGTGCCCAAGATGGCCGACACCCCGGACCAGGTGCTGGGCTTCCTGCGTGAGCTGGCCGTCAAGGCCAAGCCCTTCGCCGAACGCGACCTGGCCGAACTCCGCGCCTTCGCCGGCGAGCAGCTCGGCCTCTCCCCCCTCGAGCCCTGGGACGTGGCCTATGCCTCTGAAAAGCTGCGCGTCGCCAACTACGCCTTCTCGGAACAGGAAGTGAAGGAATACCTGCCCGAACACAAGGTGCTGGACGGGCTCATCAAGGTCGTCGAACGCCTGTACCAGGTCAGCATCAAGCCCGACAGCGGCCCCGTCTGGCATCCGGACGTGCGCTTCTTCCGCATCGAGCGGGCCGGCCAGCTGGTCGGCCAGTTCTACCTCGACCTCTACGCCCGCGACACCAAGAAGGGCGGCGCGTGGATGGATTCCGCCATCACCCGCCGGCGCCTGGCCAGCGGCATCGAGACCCCGGTGGCCTATCTGGTGTGCAACTTCCCCGGCCCGGTGGGCGGCAAACCTGCCACCTTCAGCCACGACGATGTGATCACCCTCTTCCACGAGACCGGCCACGGCCTTCACCACCTGCTCACCCAGGTGGAAGACCTGGCCGTCTCCGGCATCCACGGCGTCGAGTGGGACGCCGTCGAGCTGCCCAGCCAGTTTATGGAGAACTTCTGCTGGGAATGGGACGTGGTGCGCGAGATGACCGCCCACGCCGACACCGGCGAGCCCCTGCCCAAGGCCCTCTTCGACAAGATGCTGGCGGCCAAGAACTTCCAGAGCGGCCTGGGCACCGTCCGCCAGCTCGAGTTCTCCCTGTTCGACCTGCTGGTGCACATGGATTTCGACCCCGCCAGCCGGAACTACCTGGACCTCCTCGCCGAGGTCCGCAAGGAGGTCGCCGTGCTGGTGCCGCCAGCCTGGCACCGCTTCCCCAACAGCTTCACCCACATTTTTGCCGGGGGTTACGCAGCCGGCTACTACAGCTACAAGTGGGCCGAGGTGCTGTCGGCCGATGCCTTCGCCGCCTTCGAGGAAGAAGGCCGCCCCAAGGGCAGCGTGCTCGACGCCGCCACCGGCCAGCGTTTCTGGAACGAGATCCTCGCCGTCGGCGGCAGCCGCCCGGCCCTCGAATCCTTCAAGGCCTTCCGCGGCCGCGAACCGCAGGTGGATGCCCTGCTGCGCCACAGCGGCATGGTGCCGGCATGAAACCCGCCGGCCCCCGCGCGCTGCTGTCCCTGCTGCTGGTGACACTCGCCGGCGCGGGGCCGGCCGCCGCCCAGAGCGCCTATCGCTGGGTGGATGAGCAGGGTCGCGTGCAGTACAGCGACCAGCCGCCCCCCCAGGCCATCAAGAAATTCGAGGAGCGCAACGTCCAACCCAACCGGGGCAACGCCCAGACGCCCTTCCTGACCCGCAAGGCGGTCGCCAGCTTCCCGGTGACCTTGTACACCAGCAAGGACTGCGGCAAACCCTGCGAGGACGGACGCGCCCTGCTCCAGAAGCGCGGCGTGCCCTTCAGCGAAACCACCATCGACAGCGCCGAGCAGGTCGAAGCCTTCAAGGCCCGCTTCGGCAAGGAGCCCTTCGTCCCCACCCTGGTGGTCGGCAAACAGACCGAATCCGGCCTGGCCGAGCCCCTCTGGCAAGGCCTGCTGGACAACGCCGGCTATCCGGCCGCCAAGCGCTGAGGACCTGAATCACCCCATGAAAATCGCCACCTGCAATGCCTAATGCAACATCAAAACGTGTCAAGACGTCCCAATCGGAACCTATATAAACTATTGTCAAACAACAGTTTTTAGCCATCTCATACCCCACCGTTTCAGGACATGTCGGGCTTGCTTTGTAGCTGGCTTCGTAGCTAGAATTTGTAGCCAGGGACGTAGCTAAGAAGTTGATGTTGCGCCTCTGCTCGAAGCAAAAGAGCTGTTGAAGACATGCCCTCGGCCTATCGTCCCCCGAGAGCGCCCGGAGGACATCAAGGTGGCAAAAAGAGGCAAGAATCTACTGACGCCGGTGCAGCTCCAGCACTGGGTGCGTGCACGCGAACCCATCGCCAGAACCGACGGCGACGGGCTTACCTTCACCCTGTCTGCGGCCGGTACGGCCACCTGGGTTCTCCGCTACCAGTTCGGAGGGCGCTCCAGAGAACTGACGCTGGGCAACTACCCCGACATCAGCCTCCCTGCCGCACGCCAACTTGCACGCGAAAAGCGCGTTGAGATCGACAAGGGTGGCGACCCCGCGATCACAAAAAAGCAGGAGAAGATTCGCGTCCGAACCACCTGGAGTGTTCGAGAGCTCGCCGAGGACTATCGCGAGAAGATTGTTGTGGCACTTGCGGAAAGCACTCAGGAAGCCCGCAACGCAGACCTCGACCAGGTGATCATTCCCAAGCTCGGTGCCATGCTGGTCACGAGCGTGACATCCGCAGACATCGTCGGCATGATCGCCGATTCAGGGCGGACTTGGACGATGTGCAAGCGGCTTCGTTCGACCTGCAACCGGCTGTTCGCCCATGCCCTCGGGAAACGGCTCATCCATGTCAATCCAACCGTTGGAATTGATCTGATCTCGGTCATTGGCCAACGTCCTCCCGTACGCCGCAGGTTGATGCTGTCTCAAGACGAGTTGCGGACGCTGCTGCCAGACATCAACTCCATCGGCATCGAAAACGCCCTCGCCTTCAGAATCCTGCTCGCAACCTGCGTGCGGACGATCGAGCTTGTGAAGGCGCAGTGGGCCAACGTGGATTTGGACAAGGGCACCTGGATCGTCACCGAAGAAACGGTGAAGACGCGACGCGGCTACGTAGTACCGCTGTGCCCGACAGTCGTTTCATGGTTCCGGGAGCTGAAGAAGTGTGCCGGGGACTCGCGTTGGGTTCTTCCCGCTCGTCGTGGTCACAGACGCGCCAGACTCGGTGGGGACACCCACGTCGGCAACAGCACACTTTGGGCAGCGCTGACCCGCAGGTTTGAAAGAGGTGGCCTGGACATCCGGAGATTCACCCCGCATGACACCCGGAGTACGGTGAAGTCACACATGAAGGCCATGGGCGTCTCCAACGAGGTGTCCGAAAGATCTCTGAACCATGTGCTGAAAGGCATGGAAGAGATTTACGACCAGTACGACTACCTCCCGGAGCGTCAGGCTGCACTCGAGTTGTGGGCGGCCTTCCTCCTGGCTTGCGAACAGGGACTTCCCTGGACCGTCGTACCCCTGCGCCGGGCCGCCTGATGGCAACGGCTGCGCACGGGTAGCCTTTCATTGAACCGCGACCGGTGCCTCCAAAACGGCAGGATTGGTGCGCCTGACCAGGCCGCCTCCTGCCAGCGCCCACAGCGTCAACACGTCATCAAAGGCCCGAACATGCTGCGGGCACTGCTCGAGCCACTTGATGAGATCCCTGGCCGTCGCGCTTGACGGGTTGTCATGCATCGCCGTAAAGAGACGCCACGCGTCATCGAAATCCGGATCGCAAGACTTGCGAGTGATTTCAAGCATGTCTGTGTCCATCCTGTTGTCGTCATCGTTGAGAAGACGTTCTCCTCTGCCCACTAAGACGGCTCAGGCCATCCGGTGTTTATGAGTTCACTGGCTTTTGGTCAGCTATCCGTGCATTTCTTCGCAAAAACACACTTGCGGCACAGATTTGGTGCGCAAGTGCGCAGAGGTTGAACACTTCCTTCCAGGATCGCCTTCCGACGATCAACCAAGGCCTCGACCTCCGCGCCATCCAGCAGGGTCACCTTGTGCGCGGTGCGGCGACCTTCTCCGGTCTGCACAACCACATAGCCATGCCTGGCCACGGCTTCGCCAGTCTGCTTCATGATGGCCACCCGCTGAGCGGACAGCTCAATCACGTCCGAGCGGTAGGGACGGTTGACCCCACGGGTTTTCAGCTCCACCAGCACGAGAACCCCGCTCTCAAGTCGGTAAGCGCGATCGACCTTGGCCGTCAGAACAGTCGGGCCGTCGCCACGAAACAGCTTCTCGGCGTAGGCCAGTTCGGCCCGCCGCAGCTCCCTGGGTAGCCAGTCGCTCCGCCGTCGGCGCCACCCCAGCAGCAGCCAGACAACGAATGCCGACAGGGCCAAGGCCACGAGACCGCGCTCAAACATCGCCCTTCCCTCCCCGATCGGCCAGGGTCTTCGCGGCAATCCAGACCACCGGCCTGAGCAGCCCCCGCATAGCCCGCACCAGAAGAGGATGGCATTCCAGAAAGCGGCAGACGCCCGGGGCAGTTCGGTAGTAGGCAAGGATGAGCGCGCGACCGAGCCGCGTGGGACGCATCACCCGGTCCCGGAACGAGCGAAGCGTCGTGACCTCCTCCCCCGCCCCATAGACCAGGGTGGCGATGAAGCAGCGTCCCCGGCGCTCGATCTGTCCCTCCAGAAAGAACCGACGATGCTCGCGGTCACCCCGTTTCATGGCGACAAGTTGCTGTGCCGAGCGTTGCGGACCATACCGGTGCTCGAACAATACGAGCCGCTCGCAAACGCCCATCTGCGCAAGTTCGGAAGCGCTGACCCCTGCGCGTCCACCCCGAGCTCGAGAGGTCTGGCCCCGATTCATCGCGCCGCCCTTCCGCGGTCGAGACCGGATCGCCAGCGGCAGTACTCTCGATCCACCAGGTAGTCGACCAGCGCGGCTGTCCGGCGCCGGCGCACATGAGGCCACCAGCGCACGACCAGCCAGAACAGCACGGCAAACGACAAGGTGGCGGGCACCGCCGCCCAGCCCAGCGTGACGGCAAAGCCGCCGGCCGTCGCCGCAACGATGACGGCATCCGAATCGGTTGGCCGGCAAGCGTCATCCTCGCGCAGCTGGTTCGTTGCTTCACCCGTGGCGTGATCCATGAGGACCAGCACCCGCCCGGGCCGATCGCGCTCAACGACGATGCTGACTTCGTCGCCCAGTCTCACGGGGCGCTCCATTTTCCTGAGCAGGAAGTCCGCGACCTGCCCGTTGGCCAACCTCACTCGAAGGCGATACGCATCCTGATCGGCTTCCCGGGTGACATCGTCCACCCAGCCGTGGATGAACATGAAGTTCGATTCATTCATGGACGTTCTCCAGGCAAGGCTAGTTCTCGAGGGGCGCGGCAAAGACGTCAGCGGCCGCAGGCATCTCGAAAGCCGCTGCGGACACGCCACTGACTGCAACCCCCGCAGCGGGCGGCACGGGCACCGCCGGGCCGCCCGCCCCATTTGCGGCTTGGCTGAACTGCCCAAGCACGGCCTCGTGCGCCAGGAGACGCAAGCGGTTGATGCGCTTGGTACCCTTCTTGAAGCGGATCAGGTCGTCGTAGAGCCGCGGGTCATCCTCCCGATCCAGCTCGAATAGCATCCGGATCGTTTCCAGCTTCGGGGACACGGTGTCGTTCATCACGCACCTCCCTGCACCGCGACCACCGGTGCTCCCAGGAGCTTGGGCGCGTGGTTCATGCCGGCGATCTGGAAACCGCGGACGTTGGCATGCAAGGGATCCTTGACCTCCAGGATCTTGTGCTTGGGGAAAGCCTCCTTCACCGCCTTCTTGAACAGGTATGCGCCCCCACCCACCAGGATGATGTTCTGGAAGCTGTAGCTCGCGTCGATCCAGCGCATCATCGACGCCACGGCCTGCTGGGCGATCGAATGCGCCATGGGCATGGCTCGGGAGATGTCGTAGGGCTTCTGGTAGATCACCGGGTTCTTGCCCGTGCGCAGTGCCAGGTCGATGGCCTCGATGTCGTTGTACGGCGTCCCGATGTCGTGCCCGATCTCGGCCGCAATAGCCTGCAGGATGTCGAAGACGCCCCGGTTCACCGAATGGCTCTTGGCCTGCACCAGGCGCATGCCCCTGGCCACCAGCCAATCGAAGGTCCGGGAGCCCGGATCGAGGATCAGGCTCTGCTCCCGCTCGATGGTGGCGCCCTTGCCATGTTGGACGGCGAAGTCCACCAGGGCGCCTTGGGGCTGGGCGATGGCCAAGGCCTTGCGAACCACCACGGTCTTGCCGTTTCCGATGTCGTGGGTTCCGGTCACGGCCTTCTCGAGTGCGGTCTTCTTCGTAGTGAGTGCCGCCACGGGCAGCCCCACGACCAGCAGGTCGATCGACGGCTGCTTCATCAGGGCCAGCGCGCCGCGCAGCAGCGCCATGTACTCGGGCGTCTCGGTGTAGCGGTCGTGCATCTGGGTCGCGCGGAAGGTATCCGCCGCCAGCTCGACCTCTGGACCGACCTCGTAGAAGAGACCGTTGATCGGGATGGCCACCGTCTTGCGTCGCTCGTAGCCGGGCTGGGCGGACGGTTCCCGCATGCTTGGATAGGCGACTGACGGGAAGCTGGCGCAGCGAATTTCGCTGCCGGACGCGCTGATGACGTACTTGGTGTTTCCGAAGCCGACGTCGACGGCTCTGACGACAAAGTCCATGAATGACTCCTGTATGGGTTCGAGAGGGGTCAGCATCGGTTTGTCGATGCGACCGTTCCACACGGAAATCGCTGGGGAAAGCCTCGTTCTCGCAATCAGCTCGGACTGTGTTCCCAGCCGATACGAGCCGAGGCCGTGTGCAGGTCGAGTACCTCCGACCACGCCGCCCCGCGTCTTCCGTGTCGGACTACGGTCTCACTGGATCGGACGTCGTCAAGACCACGCTTTCAGCGCCGAGGGCGCTCCCAGGGGTCAATGGGCATCGAAACCCTCACGATCAAAACCAGAGGCAGGCAAGAGCAATGTCAACCCCAGGCGGCGGGCCATTCCGGAGGGCTTTCCAAAAATAAGCGCCCCTCGCGTTGCAATTTCAAGGGCCACCCGCAAACGCCGCCGTTCTGGCGTCAAGTGGGTGGCGCGGCCCTGCTCGTCATTGACCCGATCGCGGCCTGGGTGTGAACTACAGTCTCCCGAGGCCTCCTGGCCTGCTCCATCGCGGAGCGAAAGGCGTTGCGGTCGTTACCCGCCTCTTCAAGTCCCGATCCATGAATCGGGCTCGGCATGGCCCCTTGAGCCCATGCCCGAAGTGTTTCCCCCGTAGAGCAGCGCAGTGCATTGCTGGCAGTCATCTGCCAGACGTTCCCCGAGAACGAGTCCTGCGTTCGAGCAGTTCCCCGGCCGGCACCTGATGCCGCGCCGCTGTTCCCGTCATCCCTTCGAGCACGCGCACTTCGCGCAGCACATGGCTGTGTTGGCCCCTTGTTGGGCTCCCCATGTGCCCCTCGCTCGTGAACCTCGCACTGCCCTGGACTTTCGGTCAAGGGGCGGACCCATGCAGGGGGATGACGCTACGCATTCAGAGGATTGATCCCCCATGGCGCGCAAGGCCAGACCTTGGCGCCGATGTTGTTCCCGGCCCATGAGGCGGGACGGCATCCCAACTCTCGACGAACGCAGAAATGCGAAAGCGAGACGGATCACCGTGTTCATTTTTAAGAACGACCGAGTCGGCTGACGCGCATCCCGCGCCTCACCGGCAAACCCCTGGGTAGGCATGGCGCGCTCGTGGTCGCACGCCTTGCTGAAACACCTGACCACGCATCGCCCGCGCATCGGAATCCGCGAGGCGATGAACCGATGGATTCCACCCCATTCCCGCTGTGCGCCGCCGGGACGGCTCACGGCACTGCTGTCGGAGATTTGCCATGTCCAGATTCAACACACAACACGCCCCCCGCCGTGTCCAGGGTTCCCTGGGCGCGTGGCGTGACGCCCACCATCACCAGCCGCGCCGCGACCAGGAGCGCGCCACCCTGTCGCCGGAGCAAGCCCTTGAACGGCTGCGGCCCGGCCACGCCGATCCCATGCGTGTGCTTGACCTGCTGATCACCCTGTACAACGCCCAGCACACCGCACGGGAGAAGACCGTCTCGCACAAGACCCGGCAGGAGCGCGCCGACTTCCTGCGGCGCTTCTTCCGCGACCTGCACCAGAAGGCCGGTTTCAAGATGGTGCCCGACCCGCGCAACCTGGGGGATCGCCACATCCGGGCCATGGTCGCCGTCTGGCAGAAAGAGCGGCTGGCGCCGGCCACGATCCAGACCTACCTGAGTTTCCTGCGGGGACTGGCGATGTGGTTGGGCAAGCCGGGCTTCATCCGCAAGCCGGATCACTACGGCCTGACGCCCGCCGAATACCAGCGCCACGAAAACGCCGAGCGCGACAAGAGCTGGACGGCGGCCGGCATCGACATCGACGCGGTGATCGAAGAGGTGTGCCTCTACGACCGCTACATCGGAGCGTCGCTCAAGCTGATGCGCGCCTTTGGCCTGCGGAGGAAGGAATCGGTCATGTTCCGACCGCATCGCTGCGTGGTGCCGTTCGAGGCCACGGGGCTGCCGTCCGAAGAACGACAGGCCGACAGCTACGTGCGGATCAAGGAAGGCGCGAAAGGGGGGCGGCTGCGCTTCGTCCCGCTGGATTCAGCGCAGCGCATGGCGGCGCTGCGTTTCGCCCAGGCGCTGGCCACGGATGACGACGCACACATGGGCGATCCCCGCCGCAGCCTGGATCGCAACCTGCGGCGCTTCGACTACGTGATGGGACGCTTTCAGCTCACCAAGGAAGGGCTGGGCGCCACGTCGCACGGTCTGCGGCATGAAGCATTGATCGACCACTACAGCGCGAAGGCCGGGGTTGCACCCCCGGTGCGCGGCAGAACGGACGTGCCCCCGGATGTGGATGCGCAAGCCAGGCTTTCGGCTGCCCGCTTGGCTGGCCACAATCGCCCCCGCGCCTCGGGAGCTTACTTAGGGGGACTGCTGGCGCGGCAAGCGGCGCAGAAGGCCCAGCCGCCAGACGCGAAGCCGAGTACGCCGGGCGATGAAGAGATGCCCGAGGAGCGCTGAACCGTAGGGGTGCGCGCTGCGCCAAAGAGAACGGGGGCATTGCGGCCCCGTTCCCACATTCCGCAAGGATCACCCGGCCTTGTCCATGCGCCGGCGCAGTCCTTCCCGGTAAAGGATGGACCCGATGCGGCACAGCAAGGCCGCGTCGTCATCGGAGAGTTCGAGGCCGTCCATCCAGGTGGCCAGTTGAACGATGGCCTCGTCAATGGCTTCGGCACTGCCGGTGATGTCCAGCACTTCGGCCTGCGCCTCGAACTGCTTGATGATGGGATGATCCTCGCTCATCGGGTCACCCATTGAAGTTCAGGCGCTCCCGCGCCCGTCGGAGACGGCCAGATGGCCGTCTTGGGCCAGTCATTCAGATGATCCATGCGTGTGATTCTTCGAGCGGAAATGAGGCGGGTTTGCGCCAGCATACGCTCGAAGGTGCGATGAATGAAACGTCATGAATCGCAGCCACGGCCAGGGCTGCCATCCATCTGGGGCTAGGCGAGCAGTTGCTCGGCCGTCTTGCCGCTGGCCAGCGCCTCGACGAACCATTTGGGCTTGCGGCCAAACCCCGACCATGCGTTGCCCGCATCATCCTTGTACTTGATGCGTGCCGGGGCGCTGCCAGCACCCCTGCCCGCTTTCGGCTTGGCCTTGGTGCTGGCCTTCGCCTCCTTCTTGCCGCCGCGAGCCAGACCGAGGTCGGCGGCCGTGAAGCCATAGTAGGCAATGGCGTCCTTCATCTTGGCCGCCACTTCTGCTTTCTCGGATGCGCGGATGGCATCCGCCTCCTGATTCAGCTTGGCGATTTCCCGGTCGATCTCTTGCAGGGTGCGTTTGCGTGCCATGAGCGCTTTCGTTGCAGCTTGTCCGTCTGACGCCGGGTCGGCAAAGCCGCGTCCGGGGTTGTCCCAAGTCTATCGGAGGATCAGCCCTTGCCCCGATGCGCCCCGGACTACGCCGGAGACACCCCGAAATCCTCGTCGGGCAGGATGGCGCATCTCATGGATGGCACCGCCCCCGAAGCGAGTTCTTCTTCGGCAACCGCGTAGCGAGAAAGCGCCGCGCATCGGGCCAGCGACTCGTTTTCCTCGGACACCGTGCCGATCACCACACCGCACCCTTCACGGCTGACCCACACGTTCCAATCCTTCATACCATGGCCTCCTCGGCTGCAGGCTCTGCGTGGGCATCGTCTTGAGAATGCCGGAATCCGAAGCGCGCCCAGGTTCGAGGATCGACCTCGATGGGGCCGGTTCGCTTGCTGTCGAGGTTGATGACCACGCCGTGCTGGCCCAGTCCGCCACGGGAGAAAAGTTCGTAGAGCAGCAGCGCACCGAAGCGCACGGCCACGTCATTGACGAACAGCCCCTGCGAGGCCAGCGACATGCGAACGGAGCAAGATGGCTGGTTGTCCTCCACGACCGTCTCGTCGAGCAGTTCCGGGAAAAGCTCGGTGACGCACGGCAGTCTCGGGGCATCGCCCGCGTTGCGCAGCACAGCGTGGTTGTCCGGCTGGCCCAGCACCACTTGGGCAGTGGTTTCCGTGTTGCCCAGGTCGAGCCAGTAGCGACACGGAACGTGATCGCGGAACAGGAACTGATGCAGGTTGCGGCGTGCCACGCGGCTATCCACGCAACTGATCAGGATGTCAGCGCCACCTGAAATCCGGTGCCCCTCCACGTAGTCCTCGTAGCGCATCGGGTAGGCGTCCCAGTCGAGGCCGTAGAACTGGTTGAGCCGATGCACCGTCACCAG
The DNA here is from genome assembly GCF_023150065.1 of Zoogloea sp. Classification (GTDB taxonomy): domain Bacteria; phylum Pseudomonadota; class Gammaproteobacteria; order Burkholderiales; family Rhodocyclaceae; genus Zoogloea. The sequence continues at coordinate 78,405 of NZ_JAKLLN010000013.1, read as the reverse complement.
CGCCTTGTATCGGCCGAGGTCGGCGGCGCTGTACAACTGCCGCCCGACATTCGCCTCGCTCACCCGGTCGGCGTCGAAGGCCTGCACATGCAGCCCGTACGGGTGGCCGAGGGCGCGCATCGCAATGTCCAGCCGGGCAAGGCATGTCGCCATCTGCGCGCCATTGCCCCCCACCCCGACCAGATGGCAACGCACCCGGCGCTCCAACAGTCGGGGATCAATTCGATGTTCCATGCACAGCCTCCATGACGTGTTGCACTCAGTGTCCCGCGCCGGGGGCCGCTTTCAAGCGCCTGTCCAGCGGCGGATGACGCTGCGCATCCAGCGGTTCGGCCAAGGGGCGGATTCCTCGCCGTCCACCCTGTCCGCAAACGCATCAGGCCCCGGCCACGGGTGGCGCGGCAAGTCCTGGTACAGGCCGTTGATCACCAGCCGGAACCGCGCCATCGGCTTGGGCTGATCCAGCAGACCGAACACCCCCGCCACCTTGATGCCCTGGTCGTCCCGGTCGTCGTCGGCTGACCAGAACGCCGGAGCCCGTCCGTGCGTGTGCAGGTCCACGGCCACGGTTTCGTCGTCGGCCATCGGTGGCCTTCGGTAGTCGATGCGAACGGGTGAGGCCCGCACTGCCTCGCAGAACGCCAGTCGCAGCCGCCCGGTGCCGCGCGAGTAGATCAGCACACCAGCGGCTTCATCGGGCAGGTGCTTGCGGCCATGAGCGACAAACGCCTCGATCAGCGGGATCGGCAATTGGCCGAAGCTGAAACGCAGGTGCTCCCGGACTTCACCGTAGGGCAGGCGCATCGCCGGGGTATCCAGGCTCAGTGCGGTGATGCAGTCGAGCCAGTCCAGCCGGGTCTGGACGAACCAGCCGTTGCTCGCCACGATGATGCGCTGGCCGTTGGCCATGTCCGGCAGCGGGCTGAAACGCGGTGCGGCCACCACCGGGCAGGAGGCCAGCAAGGCTTGATCGCGCACGTCCATCATGCGGCCCCCTTGCGGTCTTTTTCTCCGAGCAGCCCGCCCAGCGTCGTCTTGACATCGACCAGCACGCGCTCCGGGAAGCGGGCGAAACGCCGGTCGAGCATGTCGCGCCAGAAGGCATAGGCGCCGCCCCGGTAGCGCAGCAGCTTGCCGGTCACGTTCGGGTGGGTGAAGTAGGAGCGGAAGAAGGCATCGTTCCAGGCTTCGATCTTCTCCACCGTGGTGCCTTCGGGCTTCGGCACATTGCCTTGGCAGATACCGCCCTGCCCATTGACGTTGAAGAATGGGGCTTGGTACAGCGGGGTCTGCGGCGTCGGGCGGCGGCTTCCCTTGACGGCCCAAACGCCCCACGTCCGGCTCGATGCCGCGAAGACCAGCCCCGGCAGCGGCACCGTCTCCCCGCGCTCGCCACCGCCGAAGGCTTCGGCATGGTCGCCATCCACCCGGAAGGCAATGTGGCGGCGTGCAGGCGGTACCCACCACAGGATCAGGTCGCCATGCACGTAGAGCACCGTCTCGGGCAGGAAGCCGCTGTGGGCCACCCGCTGGAGCAAGGCTGCGGCCAGTTCGCGTGCCGCCTGCGCGGTCATGGCGCGGCCCGCGCCGATCACCGGCGCACCGTCCACGGTCATCACCTCGTGGACGGTGGCCAGCGCGCCGCCGTTGCGGCCGTGGTAGAGCAGCACCGCCTGATCGAGCGTCAGCACGTTCTCGGTCGGGGTGTGGATGGAAAACTCGGCTTCGTTCATCTTGGAATGACCTCCTGAGAACAGTCTCAGTCGCTCAGGGCGTGAATCAAGCGGTCGATCAGCGCGATGGCCTCAAAGCGCAGGCCCAGGCGGGCAAAGCAAGCACCGAGCGCGCCGGGGTCGTCGAGCGAGATCACTGCCTCGCCCATGCGGTCGCAGAACTCGGACTGGTGCGCGAGGTTGAGCAGGTCGTCGTAGATGCGCGTCGTGATGTCGGCCTCGTCCCAGGACAGCACGGCCCCGAAGCCGATGTACTCGCCGTCGATGTCGGGCCGGAAGCTGTCGTCCAGCGCCAGCTTGGACAGCGCCAGTGCGTCGGCGACGATGGCGCGCATCGCAGGGTCGGTCAGGGTCTTGGCTGCACGCCGCAGATCGCAGAGTCGCAGGGCCGCCTCGCCCTTGCGCCGACGCCTCCCCTTCTCCGGTCGCACCAGCCAGCGCCGCGCCCACTCGGGATAGGCGGCGTCGAGCATTGCGCGGGTGACCATTTCGTCGCGCATGGCCTCCCGGTCGGCTTCGTTGTCGTCCTCGCACATCATGTCGAGCGCGGCCTCTTCGTCCGACTCGCCCTGCCAGTACAGATAGGACGACACGTCGTCGGCAATGTCGGGGGTGAAGACGGGATAGACGTAGCGGCTCTGCTCGCGCAGCACCTGCAACACCGTGGCCCCGAGGCCCGGCATCGCCGTATTCAGCGCTTCCAGTTGCCGGCCCACCGGCCATTCGCTCTCGTGGTACTCGCACCAGTACAGGTCGAGGTAGGCGTAGGCGCTCTGCTTGCCTTCTCGGCTGGCCGGGTGGTGCTGGTGCTCGTCGAGCACGTTGATCGCCACACGGGGTTGCAGGCAGTGCAGCGGCCCGATCAGGCGCTTGATCCAGGCGTCGATAGCCTGCTGGCAGGCTTTGAGCGGATCGGGTTCGTTCGCGGGCAGCGCATCCTCATGCACGATGCCCGCATCGATCAGGCAACGGCACAGCCCCGCGTTCGCCTTGGCCTGCGAACGCGAGGCCACCGACAGCGGCACCTTCCCACTCAGTTGAGGCAGCGCCAGGATGGGCATCGCGGCGAAGACTGGCCTGTCCATGCCGATGTTCAGGTTCGGCGTCATGCCACCGGCGCCAGCATGTCGCTTGTCGCCGCCGAGCGGTGCGGGCGCGCATCGAGGTGCGGCTTCGCCAGGGTGGCCTGGGCGAACCGGCTCATCGCCGTCGAACGGGCCAGCACGCTACGGCGCGACAGCGCGGCGGACAACTTGGACTGCGCGCCGCTCGCCCCTGCCTCGTCGGCCTGAATCGTCGCCAACAGGGCTGCAAGGCGCGGGCCGGCCTCGCCGCCTTCGGCCTGCACCCCGGCAGGCGCAACGCCTGCGCCCTTGGTGCCGACCGCCTTGCGGAAATTGAACTCCTGCACGCCGTCGCGCACCTCGCCGGGCTCGACCTCGGCGCTCACGAGTTCGGGGTACTGCGCGCTGTAGAGGTCGCGCACTTCGCGGGGTTCGAACCCCGGCACGTCCGGCAGCATGATGCCGTTGTAGCGGAAGGATCGCCTGATTTCGAGAACTGCAATCGACATGGTGTTTTGCTCCTTGGTTCGGTGAGATGGCGGTCGCCTTCGACCGCCTTGGAATCCAGTCTCTCAACCGAAGGGGCGGTTGCAAGCCCACGTCGCGGCGCTTCGGTGGCGCTCAACCGAAGAGGTCGTAGGACTCGGCACCCGCCGTTGCTGCGGTTGCCGCAGCGGCGGGCGTGGCGCTCGTGCAGGCGGTGTCGGCTCCCTCGTCGTCATCCTCTGCGGGCGTCGCCTGGACAGGCATGTTCGCGGGGCTCGCCACCTTGCTGGTCACGCCGGTGGCGGCACCGGACTTGGCGGCCTTGCTCGCCGCATCGCTGGCTTTCTTCACCGAAGCGGCCTTCGCCGCCTCGATCACCTCCTTGGTCGCTTCCGCCTGCTGCGCGAGGCTTTGGCGCACCTCGCGGTAGCCGGTCAGCGCCGCGATGAAACCCTCATCGAATTCCTGCGGGGTCGCCGTCAGGCTCAGGGGCTGCGTCAGCGTCGGCTCGCTCACGTCCTTGCGCGGCTTGGGAATCACATTCACGGTCAGCCGGCCCGACTTCTCGTCGGCGCTCACCGTCATGGTCAGCGTCGCGGTCAGGGCCAGCGCATAGAGTTCTGCAAACAGGGTCATGTCACGCTCCTTCAAAAAAGAAATGCCTTCGAAGACCATGCTACGAAGGCATCGGGGGTTTTCCAGTGGCTGCGGCGCTCACGCCGCCAAGGCGGCGTCCTCGTCGGCGCCTTCTACCTCCTCGGCCGCATCGGGGTCGAGCGGTTCGACTTCGGGCTGCTCAGTCTTGCGTGGATAGCGCATGACGGCCGGGACGGAGCCGTCATAGGGGAAGTCCGAAACGGCAAGCAGCGCCTTGATGAAGTCGGCCTTCTTCTTCTCGCGGGCCAGCTTGTAAAGGCTCGCCCCTATCTTTGCGCGCAGCCCCACCTCACTGGCCAGGGCGTCCAGTTCGCTCAGGGTGAATAGTTCAAGGAAGGCAGCGTCCCATTTGAAGTGTTTTGCCTCATCGACCTGGAGGTAGTTCAGCAGCGCCTCCAAGTCGTGCGTGGTCACGCCGAACGCGGCTGCGGCGGTGACCGCGAGGGTCAGCCGTTCCAGGTGCTGTGCGTCGATGGCATCCACCTCTTGCAGCAGGCCGCGAAAGCCCGTTCCCTCCATCGCACCCGCGCCGGCGATCCGGCTCGCCGCCTGCCCGTACTCGGTGCTGCGCACGTCGCTGGCCCGGCCCGAGCGCGCCAAAGCGACCATCACGCGCCGGTTGCGCTCTGGCTGCACCATGAGTTCCTTCGCGGCCCATTTGCGCCACTGCATGAGCCGGTAGTCCACGACGCGCTGCGGCGTCTTGTTGCTCGGCGCAGTGGCGGGCTTGGCATTCGTCTTGGACGCCGGCTGGCGCTTGCTGCCTTGGGCCACGGCCTTGTCAGACGTCCTCTCCTGCTTCGTGCTCTCGCGCTGCGCCTTCACCCACGCGGCGACCTTCTGGCTGTTGCAAGCCGCATCGAAGCACAGGGAAGTCGTCACTTCGCCCTGCGTGCCCGGCATGGCCGAGACGGCACAACCAAAGGAGGCACAGCCTTTGCAGGCCGCATACTGTGCTGCGCCGACACCGAGCGCGCCGTCCTCGGCCACTGACAGCGGCAAGAAACCATCGGTCGCCTTGACGATGCGAACCATGGGGTACTGCTCGCCCAAGCTCGCCGCCTTCGCCGCCACGGCCTGCTGCGTGAGTTCGTCGTAGTGCGTAGGGTGCTGGCAGAAGCCGTCGCCCAGGCTCGCGTCGAACAGCCCGGACTGGCGAGACGAGTTGTGCTGGCAGGCCGCACACTGTGCGATGTCGAAGATGGCGTCAGCCAGACGGCGGGCGAAGCGGCCAAGCTGCTCCTTCAAGACGCCCACCGGCACCTTGTGCGCAATCACACCGGTCAGCACGGCGTTCTGCTTCTCAGGCGGCACCCCGGCCAGCAGTTCGGCGTGACCAAGCTGAATCTGCCGGTGCGTGAGTGCCTTCAACACAGCGGGCGTGCAGGTCAGCAGCGCCAGCCGTCGCTCCAGCAGTTCGGGCTTCCAGCCAAGTGCTGCCGCCGCCTCGTCCTTATCACCCTTGTGGCGCATCAACTGGCGGCGGGCGGCTTGCGCCTCCTCGGCGCGCGACATGGCGGCACGGTGATGGTTTTCGATGGTGGCGAAGGCTTCGGCCTGCTCGTCGCTCAGTGCCTCGATGACGACGGGCATGTCGTAGTCGTCGCCGAAGACGGTCTGGGCGGCGCGCCAGCGGCGCTCCCCCGCCACGATTTCGTAGCGGTCGGTGCCGGGGATCGGGCGGACGAGGATGGGCTGGATGACGCGGCCGGCAGCGCGCAGGCCATCCTCCAACTCGGCCATTTCCGCCGGGTCGAAGTATTCGCGGGGGTTCTTGCCCTGCACGATGCGGCGCAGCGGCAGGGTGGGATGGTTCGGTGTGTCCATGACGGCCTCCTGATGGGATGTCTTCATGCTCTCGCCGGGCCGATCTCTTTCAAGGACCTGCGCCCTCACCGGCTCGTCTGCGAACCAGCCCCCTGGGTTGCCGCGATCAACTCGTCCGCCGCCTGCTGCGCCCAGCGCAGGCAGTACGCCAGCGAGCCGTCGTCGTGGTGCATGGCGCTGAGTTCGGTCTGTTTGCCGCGTTCGATCCGGTTCCAGGCGCGATCCGCTTCACGCAACAGGTGCGCGACTTCGCACAAGGCGTCGCGGTCGTTCAAGGTGATCCGGTCGAGCAGTTGCTGATCCAGCTTCATGGTCAGGCCTTTGTCGAATGGGTGCGGCCCGTCATGCGTTTCAGGCGCGCCGCCAGTTGTCGGTGATGGTCGGAAAACCGGGTGAGGTTCGGGTCGCTGTTCGCCTGCTTCCACCATATGCTGGCGTAGTCCTGGATCACGGCGTTGTAGCCACAATCCGGGCCGTCCTCGTCGAACTCGGCGCACAAGCGCTGGATGGCCTCGCGGTGGCCGAGTCGGCGCAGCGATACCAGCACACCCGGCGTCCAGACCACCCACACGTTGCCGCCGAAGGCGCGTCCCACGGCCATCATGCCTGCCGTCGCTGGGTCTGTTGCTGGATCAGCGCCGCGTAGCGGGCGCCGACCGCATCGCCGTCCAGGCAATCGACGGCGATGCCCACGGCTTCGGCAACGCGCTGGCGCACCGATGCGAGGTGCCGCGCCTCGGCCGGCGTCGGCATGCTCACCGGCCAGCCCGCTTCATAGAGCAGGTGGGCGGGAATCTCCGCCTCGGCAGCCTGCCGCTGCGCGGCCCGCTCCTTGACCTCGACAAGGGCCGCGAGCAACGGTGCATCGAGCAAGCCCGGTGCCACGTCGCCCAGCCAGCGCTTGCTCTGGAACGAGAAGGTCGAGCGAGTCTCCAGTTCGACGATTTCGCGGTAGATCGCTGCGTTTTCTTCACAGCGGGTGGCGGCCAGCAAGTCGGCCTGCGACGCCAGCACACAAAACGCACACGAGACCCGGCTGCTGCCGTAGATCCGGTAGGCGGCATGCAGGATGTCCCCACGCGTGCGGATGTAGTCGAGCACGTCGCTACGCGGCCAGTGGATAAGCGGGTTCCAGGTGAGGCCGATCCCACGCGAGCGGGTCAACCGCTCGTCCCGCTTGGCTGCTGGCGCGCGGGATCGTGCGGGACTCTCCTCGCGCCGGATGCCCACGGCCGAAATCACCGTCCCGGTCGGGTGCCGTACCCGGATGGCGCGTGCGATCACCGCAGACTTCAATTCGCTGGTGCAAAAGCGCTGGGACGCCGAACTCCACGGCATGATGAGCTTCACGCACGACAAGGCAGCGTAGCGCTCGACGTTCGCTGTCCAGCGCGACAGCCAGCGATCCATCATGTCGCCCGCCGCACGGCGCACGACGATCAGCTCCCAGCCCAAGCGCTCGGCGAGCCGCTCGCAGACCAGGATGGAATCGCGCCATTCCACACGCCCCAGGTCGCTGTGGATCAATGCCCGCGTTCCGGCGTGCCCGATGGTGTCGAGATAAGCCTGAATCCGGTAGGCCAGCGCCTGGCTGTCCTTGCCGCCACTGACGCCGACATAGACCGGCGCATGGCCCATCAGGGCGATGTCGATCTGCGGATTGCGCGCCACGGCAAAGCACTCGGCTGCGGCCGTGCTTGCCGCGATGGTTGGGGGAAAAGCTGCCGATGCCAGCCAGGGCAGTTCGATCTGTTCCACGATAGACCTCCTGCTCCCAGGCTACGGACGCCATCGCGGAATCAAGGTCAGCACCTTGACGAGCCGCCTTCAGCTTCTCGTGAGACATCGTCCGCTTGGATCATGCGAAGGGCTGACGGGGGAGCGCGAATGCCAAAACCATGTCGTTGGCGCGCGTCGCGTGGCACACTTTCCGAAACGAATCACTCTGGGAGGCACGACAACAACATGAGCAAAGGCATCAAGATGCGCGCAGCGCGGGATCGCCATGGACACCGTCACACGGTCGAGGAACTGCAAGGCATGACGGATGGGGGCGGTACCGCGCCTGATCTTCGTTGCGACGATCCGTCATGTGGCTGCGATGTCCGGTTCGTCCCGCGCTACCAGCAGAACCGGGCCAACCGCATCGAGCCCGTCGATGTACCGGCCTACATCGGCCTGACCCGTGGATCGGAACACGCCGCCGGCTGCCGCTACGACGCATCGGGCCGCCTGAAGATCATTGCGGCGCAATCCGACCCGGAGTTCCTGAACTCACTGGAAGACGGGAAGCGGGAGCTGCGTCTGCTCGCCCTGCACAACGGACTTCGCAAGCACGGGCTGTCGGGCAGTGCACCAACGGTCATTGACAGCGGCCTCACCGCCGGAGCACCCAAGACGGCGACCGAGGTGATCACCTCGGAGAAGCGGCTCGACAGCTATCTGCGCACCACGGCCGACCTCCTGGTCCTGCGCGCGATGTGCGAGTCCGATGCTCTGCTTGCCGCCGAACTGGTCCTGCGATTGGGTACCAAGCGGCTTCCCTGGAAACAGTTCTTCTTCGAGCATGATCGCTTCGATGAAGCCTGGGAACTGGTTGCCAAGGGCGGCAACAACCCCTATCCGGTTGCCCTGGTCGGTTCCGTGCGGTCTTTCCATCAGCCCCCCGCTGGTGCCAAGTACAAGAGCAGCTTCCTCAACTGTCGGCCGCTGTATCGCAAGACGGACGATCCCATGCGGATAGAGTCGTTCGAGGTCAGCATCGCACACCCCGATGCTTCCTGGCTCGGCGGTTTCCCACCTGATGCCGAGATTGTCATGTTCGGTCTCTGTAAGGTAAGCGGCCCGATCGAGAACACCTCCCCCGACAAACCCGACCGGACGCGATCCGTCACCTATGTGGCCCACAAACTGACGCTCACGCCGAAGTCCAAGAAGCAGATCGTCCTCATCCCCTGAGCGCCACACAACGACAAAGGAATCCCGTGATTACACGCGGCCACTACATTGGCGAGATCATTGACGAACTCAGCACCGTCGCACAGCAGGTAGCGATGCGCAACAGGCTGGGCCTGACGGATCTGACGGTCTATGCCGAGAACTTCTTCCGGGACATCCTGAACGTTCTTCTTGGCAGCCATCTGCACAACCTCAACCAGGAGCGCTCCAATGAACCTGGGCTGGATCTTGGGGACGAAAACCTCAAGCTCGGGATTCAGGTGACATCACGGGCGGACGCGGCCAAGGTGCACTCGACGCTGGAGAAGATCACGGGCGCCCAAGCCGCCAAGTTCACCAACATCGTCGTACTGGTGGTTGGCAGAAAGCAAGGCTCCTACACACTGGACCCCACACTGTGCGCCCCACATCACTTTGGTGCCGGCAACATCTGGGATATGGATGATCTGGCGCGCAAGACGGTGGGCCTGCCAATCGACGCGCTGCAGAAACTGCACCAACTGATCCGGACCGAGGTTGCGCGCCTGAAGGTCGAGCTTGAAGTCCCCAACGAGGAAGGGAAGTACCCCACCTCGGGGTACGACCGATGGGAGGCTCGGATTACGCCCAAGGTGGGCAACGGCGACGCCTTCATCGACTACCTGCGCGATGAAGTCGGTGCCGAGTTGAATGACAAGGAGACCAAGGAGATCCGTCAGGCGCTTCAGAAGCTTGGGAAACGCCTCTCGCGACTGCCAAGGATCACCCGAGAGTTCCTGGTCATGCTTTATGAGCGCAAAGAGACGGGGAAATCCCGCCGGTTCCAGGATGCATGGGCACATGCGCTTTACAGCAAGGTGGAACGCGAGTATCGGGGCGCAGACCTCAAGGGAGAACTGGACATCCTTGAACATGCCGGATTCGTCAGCATTGACGGCGAAGACCCCTACAACTACGGACCGCCTGAGATTGGCATGCGCATCACGTTCGACAGCGACGACCTGGCCGCTCAGTTCCTGGATTTCGTCAAAGCGAAGCAACTCGACTTGCGGAAAGTGATCGGCACGGCCGATCTGTCCGTGTTCTGAAGCACCTCTTCGCGGCAAGCCTGTTTGCCTGAGTGCCACGCGGCACCGACACACTGCGCTTCATCGCGAATCTCATCGACATGCAGCGGGAACGGTCTTTTGGACTGGGCGATGTCGAGTGATAAGGTAGGGGAATTTTTCACCGTTCGTCTGCTTTGCTGTCCTGATGTCCTCGCCGTCCTACACCGTCCTGAAACTCTTCAAATCGCCACGTGGCCACCTCGCCGAGATATCCCGAACGCGTGACCGCTGCGAGACGCGGGGGAACGAGTGGGTCTGGATCGCGGAGCGGCACGTCACGACACTCCAACTGCGGCCGGGGCGCGGTGCCCTCGACTTCGAAGAGGGCCAGTTGCATCTCAAGGACGATGCCGGTGAGTTGCGCTGGTTGAATGGCGAGATCGAAACGCTGAGCCGCGTCGCCGTCGAACTACCTCAGCCGTCACTGAGCGTCCTGGACTCGCACCTCAGTTGACCCTCGCCCGGCCTCTTGCCCAAAGGCCAGCATGGAGGTCAACGACTTACGCTGCCACAACCCCGCGCAAGCCTGCGAGCGAAAGGGCTGGCGCAACAAACGGTACCGGACCTGTCACGCAGCGTACAGCAAGAGCCGTAGGATTCAGGCCATCGGCGTCGAGACAAGACGCCGAGTTGGCTGCGTCTCCCCGACCACCATCCGAAATGGCGGCAGTCCGCGCAGCAGCTGGCGACCCCAATGCGTGCTCCCAAGGCGTGGATCGAACACGGTCACGGTCCCGCTGTCCTCATCGGTGCGCAGCAGCCTGCCGACGGCCTGCGCGAGCCGGATGCCGACCTCGGGCACACTGAGCGTCATGAAGGCCGAACGCCCCTGCCGTTCGACCCACTCGCGCCGGGCCTGCTCCATCGGGCTGCTGGGTACCGCGAACGGCAGCTTGCGATGACGACGTGCGTACAGTAGTCGCCCGGCAGATCGACACCCTCGGCGAGGCTCGCCAGGCCGAACAGGACGGACGGCTCGTCCTGGTCGACGCGCTGTTTGTGGCGGGCGATCAGTTCCTGCCGCGACACCTGCCCCTGCATGAGCACGCGTGCGCGGAAGGCCTCGGGCAGCCCGTCGTAGACCTCCCGCATCTGGCGGCCCGAGGCGAACAGCACCAGCGCGCCGAGGTCGCAGGCCAGCAGCGCCGGCAGGCGCTCGGTCACTTCGGCCGTGTGCGCCGCAGCGTCCCGCGGATGTGCCCGCACGCGCGGGATGTGCAGCGTGGCCCGACGGGCGTAGTCGAACGGGGACGGCACGTCGAGCCGATGCAGCGCCGGGTAGGCGGACAGGCCGCTTTCCTCCAGGAAGGGCTCGAACCGGCCGCAGGCCCGCAGCGTCGCCGAGGTCAGCACCGCAGCACCTACACGATTCCACAGGAGGGCGCGCAGTTTCTCGCCGCCGCCGATCGGTGCCGCGCAGACCAGGTAGTCCTGCGCGTGCGCGGCGCCGGCGTGACGCTCGACCCAACGGGCCGTGGGCAAGGCCTGGGCTGCGTCCTTGCGCAGTATCCAGGCCCAGGTCTGCTCGACGTGGGCGAGCTTGGCGAGGTAGAACCCCAGCCCGGACAGGTGCGTCTGGACCTGGGCCGGGCGATCACCGGCCGCCGCCAGCATCGCCTCGCGCACGGCCTGCAGCACCTGCGTCATCGCCGCCGCGGCCTGGGCCAGCCCGGCGCCGATCTCCCGCCAACGGTCCGGCAGGATGCCGTGAGGAAAGCGCCAGACGGTCGCCTGGGCCTCGAAGCGGCAGTGCTCGCCCACCGCCGCGTGCAGTTCATCCATCCGCTCGTCGAGCGCCAGCGACGCGGCCGCCACCGCCTGGGTCAGCGCCACATCCAGGCGCAGGGCCGCGGCCGCGTCCTCGGCGAGCGCCGCCGCCCGTTCGATCCAGACCTGGGCGCCCTTGAGCGAATGGCGTGCGGCGCAGTGTTCGACCACCTTGGCCGGCAGGCCGTGGGCTTCGTCGAGCACCAGCATCGTGTCAGCAAGGTCGGGAAGCACCGCGCCGGGCTCCATGTCCGCCGCCGCCAGCAGCAGGTCGTGGTTGGCAACGATGAGGTCGGCGTCCTTCATCTCCTGGCGCGCGAGGTAAAAGGGGCAGCGCTTGAACTGGGCGCACTTGCCGCCGAGGCAGCCCTGCCGGTCGGTGCTCACCGCGAGCCAGTCGGCGTCGGGGATGGCGCTCGGCCAGGCATCCCGATCGCCGGACCAGGTGCCCTTGGCAAAGGCGTCCGCCAGCCGTCCGAGCAGCCGCACGCCGCTGGGGCGGGCAGCCGGCGTGTCGTCCTGCGTGGCCGCGTCCGGATCATCGGGCAGTGCGGCGCCGGTGCGCTCGCCGCTCTCCAGGCGCATCGGGCAGACGTAGCGTGCGCGCCCCTTGGCCACCACGCAGGGCACCTCGAACGGCAGGCACTGGCGCAGCGCGGGCACGTCCTTGTGCAGCAGTTGCTCCTGCAGCGCGACGGTCGAGGAAGCGACCACCAGGTGCTTGCCGCGCAGGTGGGCCAGCACCAGCGCTGGCAGCAGGTAGCCCAAGGTCTTACCCGTCCCAGTGCCGGCCTCGATCACCGCGAGGTGTGCGCCCTCCTCCCGTGCGGCGGGATCACCGATGGCGGCGAGCGCGTGCGCCGCCGTGGCCATCATCCGCAGTTGCGGCTGGCGCGACGTGAAGCCCGGCATGCCCTGACGAACGGCGTCAAGGCAGCGTCGCATCAGGGTCCTTTCTTTCTCGGTAAGCATGGGACCAGCATCCGTTGGTCCGAGGGGTTTTCAAGGGCGATGCCTCGGCGTGCGCTTGGGCCGTCTACTCGGTACCATGACTGCTTTGGTCGCCCACCCCATCGCCATGAACCCCTTAGGCTGGCCACCACCGTGAGGCCATACGGCCAGGGTGATTCGCCAATGGGCGAGGATGAATTTCAACCGTTATTGTTGGCAGCCCTATGTTCGCTCAGATCCTGGAATACATGGCAGAGACCCTGCCATTCCGCTCCTACACCGACGACGAACAACGCTGGGCCTGCGTCACAGCCGAGTTCGCCGAACAGATCCATACGCTTGCGAACGAACTCCTGACTTCGCTGCCGTCCGATCTCACGCGCCGCGTTCTGAGCGAGTCCAAGCAGGAGGTTCTCCAACGAGACAAGCCCACCGTCTCGGTCGCGGAATTCCGCCTGCGGCCCACGAACAGCTACTACACCAAGTCGAATCGCCCTCTGCCCCGCCCCGAGAACCCACGAGGCTTCGACGCCACGGGCTTGGCAGTGTCTCTTTCGGTGTGCCGAGGCTTCGCCGAGAAGGACAGCGCCACGCCTCCGTTCATCGCCTTGGACTTCGAGGTCTGGGGCGCACACGAACGCGCCGGCTTCGCCAGCTTGCTGCGCGACCATCGTCACCTCGTCGAGATGCTCGTCACGCGCTCCGGCGCCTCACTCTTCACTTCCTGCCCCTTCAAGAACATCGAGGCAGCCGACTACGTGTCGCCCTTCGAAGCGCTCGAACTCTATTTCGCGAATGAGACCGACCCGGAAAACCAATTCGCGCTGCAATGCAAATTCGGCCGTACGGCCCGGGAAACCGACATCCGGCATTCGCTGCAGATCGCCCTCGCGCTGTACGACGCCACAATGGGCTACTGCCTCGTTCAAGCCCAGCGGGAGCGGCTTCTAGAGCACGTGCGCCTCGGCACCCTGGCACTCGGAAACAAAGCCTGAAGGGTCTGCTCTCGTTGGGTCACGGCTCTCGCCCTTGGCGGTTCCGACATGGATCATCGCGACGATCCGCTCGGTGCGCCCGAACCCCATCAGAGACCGCAGAGGCCCTTCGGGGCCACCCGGCGGCGATTTCCAAAATCCCCCGTAACCCATCATGTGCAGCGCATTGAGCATGTTCATCGCGGCCGCGCCGGCTGACAGCAGTTGCTCGTGCTCAGGGATCTTGCTTTGCCCATCCAGCCTCGCCGCCACGGCGATGACCATGGGGGAGGCTAGCGCCTTGGCGCGTGCGCGTTCCGGGGCGACATCCTGGCCCATCGTCAAGGCGACCTCCGCGTAGGCCTCACCAAGCGCAGCCAGCGCGTTCTCGCGCACCAGTGCGAAGCGCCAGGGCTGCAGGCGACCATGATCAGCCGCGCGAAGTGCGGCGGCGAAGACCAGGGCAGTTCCTCGTCGCTGGGTACCGGCGCCGCCAACGGCCACGGCGAATAGCGAGACAGCAGGAATTCCAACGCACGATGCCGTCCAGGGTTGATGCTGTAGGGGATCTTCATGGCGTCATACCTCGGACAAATCAAGAAACCGGTGGCTCATTACCGAAGCCGTCGCTTCGCAGGGTCAGCCGATCACAGACTGCGCACCGGACAGGCCTGGACCACGATGCCGTCGCCCTGACGCATCGCGTGAATGGCTTTGTGTTCGTCGATCAGGATGCAGGGCTTACCGGTTCGACGACATTGATCCTGCACGCGCCAATAATCACCTTGGCTGATACAGCCGGTGCGACAGATCACAAGCTCTGTCTCCTGCAGGCTGGTGTCCATGCCAGACGCGTCCGGTCTCTCCGGCGTGATCGTGACCACATCCTGGAGGACACGAGGGCAGGCTTCGCCTATCCCGTGAGCGCAATCGCCTCTCGGGGACTCGGCGACCGGCGAAGACGGCATGCACACCACATGCCGAGAATCACTCCCCCATCGCCAGCGGGTTCGTTCTCGCAGCAGCACCTCAATGCGCTCCTTCAAGTGGTCGATCTGGCGCGCGAGTAACGCCCGGCGTGGCAGCCCCGGAACCAAGGCTTCGAGGCGAGCACGGCCCTCACGCTCGAACTGCAAAGCCGTCACGCGAATCACCAACTCCGCACGCAAGCGCATCTGCTCGGCTTGTAAGGCGTCGATCAGCGCCGCCTGCTTGGCAATCACGTTGCTGCAGCGCTCCTGCACCTTGCCATACTGGGACACCAGTACTGCCAACTCCGATCGTGCTGGCTTGCGATCGAGCTCACGCACCAAACTCGCCATGCCTTTATCTCCACGCGCAAAGGAAACCCGTGCCCGCATGTGGGGCCTTGTCTGGAATGACGGGTGAGCGGCAACGGTGTTTAGTCAACCAGCGCACTCGCGAGGATCTGTTGGCGGTTGTACTGCCCCGAGATGATGGAGCCTTGCCCGAAGCTCAGCGTCGCGGCAAGACCTGTATCGTTCGGGTCACCGCAGATATGCAGTGACCCCTTGATGCCCCAACTTACCCACAATTTCTGTGGACAACCATGGGGAAAACTCCGCTGTGTAGGAGATCGACCCGAGTAAGCTCCGGGGCTGCCTACCTACGAAGCCCACGTGCACAAAAAAAGTGCAACACGCAGTGGCCCACCTAGCATCTCAGCGGCGAGTCCCAAGCCCAGAATGCAGCTTGGTTCTTGCCACTGGGAGCGGAGCGTCCTGTCAACTGCCAAGGCGCAACACGCAAGAGTCGCCATATGGATCATGTGGGGATGGCGAGGGTCGGAGTACCTTTGTGTCCCGTTGAAGATCGGACCACACTGGCCGTGCTTCTTGCGGACATCGTGTCCGCGCAGCCTTCAACACCGTCCGTCGCGGGTGGTTTGAAGTCCAGCTTTGGCTGGCGTCGCGGTCGTTACCCGCCTCTTGACACCAGGTTTTCCTGGCTTGTCGATCACTTCGGTGATCGGCTCAGTAGCAGGCTTCATGCCCAGCGTCCGGCTTGCCGAATGCGTGTCATCCGAATCGGCTCCCCCGATTCGCGAGCCTCTGCTTCACCGCATGAGTCGGCCTGAGTTCGCAAGAGCGCCATCTACCCAGCGCACCGCAAGGTGCCGCCACCGAGCCGCTTGACCCTCCTAGGTCGAGCAAACCCGAACGGGAACACTGTTTCCCGTCTGGGGATGGGTGTTCCCTTTACACGAAGGAGAACACCATGTTCGCATCGATCGCAACCCGATCCGTCGCACGCACCTGCGTGCTGTTGGGCGGTTCCGGCCACAGCCGGCCGCTCACCGTGCAGTCGCGTCCCGTGGCCGCACTGCTGCGTCCCCTGCCGTCTTCTGCGGATACGACCGGTGGCGCTCTTCCCTCGCGCAGCGAAAGGAGTTGAGCATGCTCGGCTCTTACCGCAAGCGCATTGCCGCCATGGCGATCCAACTCGCCAAGGATGACCCTCAGTTGGTCAAGGAAGTCATCGCCCGTCTTCGCGAGTCGGGTGACATCGAAGCCGACGATCTGGTCTATCTGGACCGGATCGCCGACCGCTGGATCAGGATTGCTCAGGAGAATCAGGTTCGGGGCTAACGACAGTAAGTCGTGGGGGTGGCAATACCCCTTTGGCCCTGGCCATTTCCACGGCGATCTTCTCCAGCAGATCCGGCCGTTCCTCGCCGAGCACGTTGGTCCATGTGGCCATCGCCGCCTCGACGTCGGCCTGCGTTCGCACGCCGTCGAAGTCGATTCCGAGCTTTCGGAAATCCTCGACTTCGGCGGGTGTGAACCGGAGTGAATCGCCTGTGCGCAGCATGTTGTCGCTCTCCTGAAAAGGGGTCAGCGCTCAGCATAGCCCCGTCGCACACCTGTGCAATCCCAGGGAGATCCGGTCGTCTCCCGGTCGGGGACGAGTGCCTCCCATTTTCTTGAAAAGGAGAGTGCCATGTCCCCTGAGAAACGTCCCCGCCCGAAGCGTTCGGGCATCGAAACCGAGGAAGAACGCACCTGGGTCGAGTTCTACCGGCGCGTGCGCAGCGATGCTGCACTGGCCGCCGAAGTGATCGGCCAGCTTGAACGAGATGTCGAAATGAAGCGCAGCCACCTGGCCCTGTACCTGTCCTGTAAGGAAACCTTGCGGCGCGAGAAGGCACGCCAAGCAAGGCACAAGCGCATCGGCTTCTTCGTTCGCTGGCTGACGCACGCCTTGTTCATCATGCCGTGGCAGGCCCTCCGTGAATTCGGCGGAGAGAGCCGCGACATCGCGATCGAGATGTTGCCCGAACCCGAGCGTTCCAACCGGCAGGCCCCCCTGCCGCCTTCCTCACCCGGCGTTGTCACGCCGACCCGCCGCAGCCGCAAGGCCCGGCCCGATGCCCCTGCCCCCGCAGAGGCTGGCGCGGAGAAAGCCGAACCGGCCTCCTCCTGAGCCGCGATGTGCCCACGTGACCTGGCGTCCTCCGACGCCGGTCCGTGCGGCCTCGCCCTGCCGCTCCGCGCCACACCCCCGATTCCCTGCCCCGGCCCCTGGCCGCGGGCGCTTCACCCCGCCGCTATGCACATGCACGGCGGCCTCCCCCTGATTTTTCGCTCACTCGAAAGGAGCCCACCCATCATGAGTACCGTTTCCGACATCCTGCGCTCGATCGAGCACCGCGCCGAACGCGCCATCGCCCAAGAGCTGCACCTGATGATGGAGCAGGTCTTGAAGATGCGCACCAGCCTCGTCCTCGAGGACAGGAACCACGCGGATGCCCTGCTGTTGAAGCTGGATCGCCTGCATGGCGACCAAGTCGTGCGGCCGATCGACGCGGCCAATGCGCCGCCGCTGCCGCCCTTCCCGCCGCTCCCGTCCCTCGACGACATCCTGCCGTCGGCGCCGAGCGACTACGAGGTGCGCCTCTTCGATCGCGACTACGGCGACCTCGAGGACGTGGCCGTCGTCGAGAGCTTCACGCTGGCCGTGCAACTGGCAGTGGATCGGCACAAGGCAGATCCCAACGATCTGACCGAGGCCGACTGGACCGATGGTCGCGGCACGCTCACCGTGCGCTCGCACCACGGCACCGTCCTGGTTCGCGTCGAAGCGATTGAGACGCCGATGCCGACCGTCGACCTGCACGTCGCGCGGGCGTGCATGGCGCTCGAACACGGCGACCACGGCCCGGCCCGGCAGCTTTTCACGGCGCTGCGCCAAGCCGCTTGAGGTGAGCCTCGGCAACGGGCCGTCGCGCGCTTTCCAAAGCGCGTCCGGGCCGTCCACGCCGACCGACCTCTGCCCCCCAGGCCACATGGCCTCTTTCACCTACCCGACGGGGATGTCCTCCCCGCCGGGCGAGGGCATCCCCTTCTTCATCAAGAGTCGAGCATGTCCTCTACCCTTTGGGCCGACGCGCCCACACCGGTCCTTGCGACCGAGCAGTTCCCCCGCATCCTGGCCGCCGTGATCGCGGCCGATCCGCGCGACCGCAGTGTCCTGCGGATCTTCGGCATCCCGACATCCGTCGAGACCGAGCACACCCCGGGCGCCCGCCCGCAGATCGCCCTGAAGCTCTATGAAGGGTTGATCCAGGCGGTGCTGGACAGCGGCGTGATCTATTCGCTGCGCAACGTCCGGGTCGCCGACGACTTCTACGTCGAGTACCTCCGCGAGCAACGCAGCCTGTGGCTGAAGTACCAGCAGATCCTCGGTTCGCGCCTGCTGATCCGGATGACGGATGAACAGGCCGAATCGTTCGAAGAGACGGTCCGGCAATTGCAGGCACCCGAGCCCGCGAAAGCCGCAGAGACGGAGCCTGCATCGCTGCAAGGCGAGATGGCCCTGCTGCGGGCCAAGGGGCAGCGCATCGAGCTGCCCGCCCGGCGTCTGCAGCACTACGCGCACATCAAGACGCTGATCCTGAACGCCGGCGGCGTCTACAGCCGCAATGGCTTTCAGTTCGGCGCGGCGATCGACGTGACCCAGGTGCTGAACCGTCTGCGGGGTGGCGAAAAGCCCAACCCCAAGAAGGATCGGCAGGCCTTCTACACCCCGGAAGATGTCGCCGCCGAGACGGTGGCCTGGGCGATGGAATGCCTGGGCGATTTGACCGGCAAGCGGATGCTCGAACCTTCCGCAGGGGAAGGCGCACTGGCCGAACCGGCCCGAGCCGCCGACGCCAAGGTGATCGCCGTGGAGATCAATGGCCCGAGCGCGCAGATCCTGCGCGACAAGGGTTTCGAGGTAATAGAGCGGGATTTCCTGTCCCTGAGCCTGGCCGACATCGGTCTCTTCGATGTGGTCATTGCCAACCCACCGTTCAGCAAGGATCAGGACATCACCCATGTGATCCACATGTGGCGCTTCCTGCGTCCTGGCGGCGTGCTGGTCAGCCTCACCTCGCCGGGATGGCGCACCGGGCGCACGAAAGCGCAGCGCAACTTCCGCGCCTTCGTGGACAACATCGGCGCCGAAGTCGAAGCCTTGCCGGCCGGTGCCTTCAAGGCTTCGGGCACGAAGGTCTCGGTGCTGCGCCTGCGCGCCGTCAAGCAGGTCGAGGGCGCGCTTCAAGGCAGCCATCGGCAAGGATGAGGTGCGCCATGGCGAACATCACCCTCAATGCCGAGCGGCAGCTCTACGTGCTCGACCACGGCCACGGCTACACGTGCTTCGGCTTCGCCAACGCGCGTGACCATGCCAAACAGATGGCCGAGCGGCTGAAGCGCCCCGAGCTGGCCTTTGGCGAAACGGACTTCGGCGCTCTCAGCGGCTACCAGAAGTACCTGGCCGCCGTCGACGCCTGGGGCCAATCGGCCCTGAGCCGCAAGACCTACTTCGACCCGGCAACCGATCCCAAGGCCGCCCGGGTTCTGGAGCGGTGCCGCGAGAACGGCGCCAAGGTCCGCCTGATCCAGGGCGACACCGAGACGGGCCGGACCTGGCTCGATGAGCATGACGTGGTCGGCCGGATCGGCCGCTCGACGGGCACGCTCAAGGTGCCGCTCCTGGTCGAGCCCGGCGCCGATGGCGGAACCGCCATCCTGTCGGCGTGCCTGCTGGCCATCGTCGATTGGCGGAGCGGGGAGTTTCTCTTTCGTCATGCCCGCTACCGTGCGCCGGATCTGCTGATCCGGCCCAGCGACGACGCCGAGCGCCCGTGGGATGTGCTGCACGACGAACGGGTCGTGGCGCGCTTCCAGGATATCGGCAAGGCCGGCGCCTACGTCGCCTTCATGCGCGGCGAGACGATCGAACCGCGCATCTTCCAGTAATCCCTGTCCGTCCGTGTGACGGGCAGTTCTTGCGCAGTGCCCCGAGCGGGCGCTGCGCCCAGGAGGACTCTCATGACCCCGTTCCACAACCCGGACGTCGCGGCGCGGCGTCCGGCCGAGATGAACCTCGAGACTTTCGAGCGCGGGCCGCTGCTGCGGCAATTTCGGCTCCTTGCTGCAACCGCCGATTCGGAACCGCGTCCGACTGGCCACGCCTCACTCTGAGTCACAACTTTGACTCTTCTGCAGCCCCGATCACCATGACAGGTGATCGGGGCTGTTTTTTGGGAAGCCAGACATCCCTGATCCGGCATGGCGAGCACCCGCACCGGCACCTCAGCCGCCACCCGAAAAGCCCCTCGCCAGCGGTCTCCTGCGGATGGCACCCGCGCCATGGCATCACACAGGCCAGCCGCTCAGCGCGAGACTTCGTCATCACCCCGGCTTCATCAACGAAGCCATTCCGGTCCCTCCGGCGTCGCGGTCGACACCCGCCCTTTCCGCCCTTGCGCATGCAACGGGCACCCTCCCATCCATTCGGGACACCGATCCCGAGGGAGGTTCGGTGTCCCTCTTTTCAGGAGAACACCATGAGCACGCTTCACATGGATCTTTGGACGATGCTGAACGCATCGATCCGCCACATCGGCAAGACAACGTTGCGCGCCATTGCCGCGAGTTCAGCGCCGAAAGCGCACTCGAGCAATGACGCCAATGGCACGGAATTCGACGCGCGCCAGCTCAGCCGTGCAGGTCTGCTGCGCGAACTGCTGGCGCCGGTGTCGTCCGTCAGCCAGGACGAGATCTACCGGGTGTGCGACGTCGATTCGAGTCGAGCCCTGCCCGCCTCACTGGAGACCACGGTTGCTCGACGTCTGCAAGCAGCGCGCGAACTGCTCTGCCGCGACATGCTGGACGATCTGCGGGGCCGCCCCGTGATGGATTCACCCAGGCTGCTGGCCGAATGGCTGCGCCTGCACTGCGCTGCCCTCGACTACGAGGTCTTCCTCGTCATCTACCTGGATGCGCAGCACCGGCTGATCACCATCGAACAGCTCTTTCGGGGGACGCTGACCCAGACCTCGGTCTACCCCCGCGAAGTGGTCAAGGCTGCGCTCGCCCATCACACTGCTGCGGTCGCTTTCGCGCACAACCACCCCAGTGGCAGTACAGAGCCCAGCACGGCGGATCAGCGGCTCACCCAGCAGCTCAAGACCAGCCTGGCACTCGTCGACGTCCAGGTCATCGACCACTTCATCGTGGCCGGCGACCAGCACTACTCGTTCGCCGAACACGGGTTGATCTGAGCATGGGCACGAGAAGACCCCCGACCTGCCCGCTGTGCCAGGGGCCAGGCATTGCCCTCGGCAGCCTTGGCCGCCTGCACTGGTACCGCTGTCGCCACTGCGGCATGGATTTCAGCCGGGCTGCACGCCCGAAGAAGCCGCACACGCCCGCCGTTCAACCGGCACGCCCAACCATCCAGGAGCATCAAGCATGAGCCGACACCTCACCCGATCCCGCCACGGCGGCCTGCCCGTCCTGGTGGTCGCCGGCTACGACCGACCGCTGCGCGAACTCTTCCTCCACGTCATCCGGGAAGGCTCGGATGCTGCCCCGAGGGATGCGGCCGAGGCGTTCATCTACGACAGCCTGGATGAGCCCCAGAAGGACTGGACCGACATCAACACCTTGACCGAGACGCTGGCGCACCTGGACATCAAAGTGCCGCCAAGCGTGATCGAGCAGATCTACCTCGACCAGACCTTCAACGTCGGCAACCGTTACGTCGAGCACCCCGCCGACGAGACGGGCGACGTGGAAACCTGCGGCCCGGACTGAGCCAGCGCACAAGAATTTGCTACGCATAATTTGACAGGCTGCCTCGACGGGCCATTTCCTCCCTGTGGCCTTGCAGCCCTTTTCCCGCCTCGGTTCGCGCCGAGGCGGTTTTTTTACCGGCAAGAGTTACCACCACCCTCATTCAAGGGGTTGGAACCATACGCGAGCCCGCCAAACCGTGCCCCATTCCCACTCGCGTCCAGACAGCATCAGATCCGTGACGCCACTCAACCGGAAGATCAAGACGATCCAGCCTTGGAGCGAGATCGATTCAACTCGAACGCCTGGTACTTCTGCCGCACATGCGCATCCGAATACTCGTCATCGACCGCATCGTCGACGCTGCCGCCATTGAGTCCCTGGATGCCGTCAATGACGCCGCCCCACAACTGGCGGTCGCGTGACATCCCAATGAAGCCCAGCAGGTAGCGATCCAGATGGCCTTTGCCAGGAGATGCGATTTCCGCGCTGAGTGCAGCAAGGTAGTCGGTCTTACGTGTGCGCTGCCATTCGATGCAGAAACCCGCGCGATGGCACAGTTCGCTGTGCAGGACGAGCATCGTGCGGCCATTGCCGTCAAGGAACGGGTGGCCATAGGCAAACAGCCCCATCACTTCGCCCGGTCGCTGCCGTAGCGCCGCCTTGTCCTGCCCAATCCGCAATCCCTCCTCCACCGCCCGTCGGGCATCGAACGGGTGACAAAACAAGGTATCACCCTTGCGTATGGCAATGTCGGGGGTTGTGGCCGCTCGATCCTGTCCGGCCCAGGGGTAGAACGCTGAAAACAGGATGCGATGCACCGCGAGAAAGTCCTCGTAGCCGAGTGTCCTGCGCTTGGCCACATGACCCAGCGCCTCGTCGAGACCGGCACGAAACATGGTGTGTTCGAGCTCGCGCACGATCTGCGGATCCTTCTCACCGTATCGATTGCGCAGGTAACCCGCTTGGTCAAAATCCTTAAAGGGATCGAACACGCTGCTTGCGCTCCCTCAGGTGGTTGATCGTCAGCGCAGCGACGTCCGTCGTGGATATCTTGCCGGCACGCTTCAACGCGATCAGCAGGTCTTCAGTACTGTCCGCGCGAACATCATCCCCAGCCAGTCGGGTGACGGTTTCGGCCCACTGATCCATGGCATTGGGGGTGTAGACCACCTTGTATCGGCGAGCCAGTTCCTGCACGAAACGAGCGACATCCACCGTGGGAATTGCCAACGGTGTTGCCTTGTAGCTTCGAGGCTTGCGGCGACGGCTGCGGAACTCGACGCGCTTCCCGTCCACGATCAGTTTGCGCGAAATCCGCGGCGTGTCTGTCTCGACCACAAGTGCAGGCTCGTTAAGGCCTGCGGCGTCCCTGGGGAGCCCCTCCTCATGAAGGATGACCCCCCATTTCTGGGCGGCCTCACGAATGATCGCCTCAAGACTGCCCAGCAGGCGCACTCGCCCGGCCGGGGATTCGCGCTGGGCCTTGGCATAGATACCTGCCCCAAGACGTACCAGTTCCCCGCCGCGCAATAGAGCATCCAGGGCATGGGAGACCTGTGTCCGCCCCCCCAGCGCGGCCACGTCGGAACGCAGAACCACCGTGCCAGAACGACGCCTGATCGACTGCCGCATCCGATCTTCAAGCTTCATGTTTGGCTCCTCTTGTGTTCGCCAGAGCATTTTAACATTCAGACCAAAGAAAAGCAGCTTTCACCATACCGGACAACATCTTACAGTCGCATTCCATGCCGGACATCCGGCATCATTTGTCAGATAGAAACCCCATCCCACCCTACGAAGCAGCCGAGCTCGCCAGCACTCGATCACCCTGCGCCTGGCACAGCCCATCCAGATTGATGACCGCATCGGCCATTGACGTCAGCTCGGGCGTCTGAGAGATGTAGATCTCCCGGGCATACCCACCCAGGCGCAGCACTTCCCGCTTCATCGCCATGAACATCCGCTTGCGCGCCGGATCCAGCGCGCCGTCCGCTTCGTCGCTGAACAAAGTTCCGTAGCAGCGCCCGCTGTTCTGGCCGAGGTACAAGGCCACGGCACGCACCAGACACTCGTTCACCCAGACCCTCTCGCCGCCGCTCATCTGCTCCACCCGTTTGCTCTGTCCCGATTCACCGTCGTGGACTTCGATGGCAAAGCCCTCACGCTGCTCGCCCTTGCGCGTTTCGAGCTGCGTCAGCAACGACACCGTGAAACGCGGCCCGTAGCAGGCCAGAAGCAGGTCGTTGGCCAGCCCCGCCAGCGTAGGGCCAGCGTCGTCGATCGCCAGCGCAATCACGCCGTCGTTGCTCAGGCACTTGGCCAGCAGGTTCCAGCTTCCCAATTGCGACTCCACCAGAGCGACGCGCGCCGCCAGCTGGTGACGTTCGCTCCGGCGCTCACGCAGCTGACGATCCAGCGCTACCTTGACCTCGACATCGCGGATCGCCTGCAAATGCGCGCGCTCGGCTTCGACGGCCGCTGTTTGCGCTCCCGCTACCGCACGCTCCGCTGCTGTCAGCCGCTGCTCGTCGAACGCCGGGGGCAAAGCGGCCAGTGCCGCATCCAGCCTGTCGAGCGACTGCCGGTAGTACTTGGCCTGCTGTTCCTGCTGGGCCGCGAGCGCCTCCAGAACCTTGGCAATGTCACCGCGCTCGGTGACTTCTTCCGGGGTTTCATCCTTCCCGTCGTCGCTACCCCCCACCTGCAAGCCGGCCAGCTCGCCATCGATCTCTTCGCAGCGCAGGCGGGCCTGGCGAAGCTCTCCGGCCCGTTCCGCCAAACGGCCGCACTGCTCCGCCCGGCCGCGGGCCACCGATTCCCGCCACTCGGCCCAGGCCAGGGCCTGCGGCCCGCTCTCGAGGTCACGCCGCTGGGCCGCCAGCGCCGCCTCCTGCCGCCGCGTGGCCGCCCGATCATCGGCAAGACGCCGGATCGCGCCCTGGGCACTCGGCATCAGCGCCTGCGCCTCCCTGGCGTCACCCAGCAGCTTGCATTGCCCTTGCAGATCGGTCCCGGCGCAGGGCACCTCCCGCGTCAGGCCGATTCGGCGCGCCAGGTCTTCGGCCCGCAGGGCGGCCTGCCCGGCTTCACGCTCGATCGCCTTGGCGCGAACGCCTGCCGCCTCCAACGCGCTGTCGCAGCGGGCCAAGGCCTGGACCTGCTCACGGGCTGCCCGCACCCGTTCGCCATGCGCCGCCGCCACAGCTTCGGCAAGCTCCAGACGCCGGACGGCCCGCTGCACGCCCGCCTCGTGCGCCAGAACCGCATCGCACTGCTGCCGCTGGCGCGCCAGGGCCTGCACCCGCGATGCACGCTGTGTCCGGCGGGTCGCGGCACGTTGTTCGAGCCGCTCCAGCCGCTGTTGCTGGCATTTCTTCTGGGAGGCGATGGCTTCGATGGCCTCTTTGCCGGTGCGGATCAGCGCTGTGCGCTCGCTGCTCATCCGACTGCGCACCGTCTCCGTGCCGCGCGCCTGCTCCCGCACTGCGCGCTGCTGCGCCAGGCGTTCGCGTGCGGCCTCCAGGGTCGTTTGCGCCGCCTTCAGGGTGCCGGCGAGTTCGACCACCCGCTTCGGCGCTTCTTCCAGGCGCTGCCGCTCGCCATCCTGGCGGCCGATCTGCTCGTCGAGCGTGGCCTGTTGCTGGCGCATGGACACCAGACCGGCTTTCAGCAGATCGGCCACCTGCGCGGCCTTCTTGCCTTCGTTGCGGATCTCTTCCTGTCCCAGCAGGTCGGCCAGCAAAGTCTTGATCTCGCCGTTCTGGTAGCTGCTGAGCTGCCGCTTGCCCTGGGCGCTGAATGCGGACGTGAAGAAGGTCTCCGCGCTGCCCAGCAAGTATTCGACGCACCGCACATAGGTGCCGGTCTTGCCGTCCGAGACCGTTCCATCTGGCAACTGCACGGGCCGCCAGCGCCCCTCGTCGTCGGCCTCGAACAGGAAGGCATCGGTGGCCCGCCGCCCATTGCTGCGGATCACGACCTGCGAGCGGTAACGCCGCCCCTCGTGCAGCCACAGCAGATCCTTCTCGGCCTCAGGCAGGCACACATGGTCGTAGTAGGAAAAGCCCCCGACGCCAGCCGCCCGCGACGGCATGACGAGGAAGGGGTGCAGGTTGTCGAGAATGGTGCTCTTGCCCCGGCCATTGGCGCCGGCCAGTGCCACGAGTTCGGCATCGCCGGCAAGACGTTCCAGGTCGAGGGTCAGCACATCCATGCCGAGGCCATCGCGGATACCGCGAAAGCCTTTGAGGGTCAGCGAGAGGGGATACATGGCATCGGGCTCCAAGGATCAGAGCCTTCAGCTTGCCCCCTGTTCAACGCGGTTCAAGGGTCTGGCTTCGCCACGGTCTTCGAATCAGCCATGGCTCTGGAGCCCCAGAGCCAGACGGCGCCCGGAAACATCGCGACATGCTTGCGCCTGGCGCTGCTTGGAAGGCGAGCCAGCCCCCTTTGCGCCCGGGATGTATATTGATTTTGTCGCAAAAGCGGTTTTTATAGCAAAATAGAACAACCCATAGCGAAATGGTTGACCATGTCCGACACCTTATTGGGCTTCCACCGACTCGCTGAGATGCATGGCATCCAGCTGGTGCAGCCGCTGTTCACCCGCAGCCGGCTGGGGCCGGTGCGCCAGCGCGAGACGGCCAATGGCCAGGAAACCCGCATCTGGACGGCCCAGTACCAGCCCGTGGACAACTTTCGGGGGCACTTCGAGTTCGGCCTGAAGTATGAGCGGCTCAGCTTCGAGTTCTTCTCGCGCCTGTTCGATCGCCTTGACCCGGAAGAGGTGGCGTCATGGGTGAGAGACGAGCCTACCGGCAGCTACGCCCGGCGAGCGGCGTTCTTCTACGAATGGTTCACCGGCCGGCAACTCGCCGTGCCGGACACAGCGCCCAACGTGGGCTATGTCGATGCGATCGACGCCAGCCTGTATCTGGCGGCTCGGCGGCCAGATCGCATGCGGCGCTGGCGCGTCAACAACAACCTGCCGGGCTCACGCGAGTTCTGCCCGATGGTTTTTCTCGGTGCCCCCGAGCAACGCGAATGGCTCTACGACCTGGCAGCCGGCGTGCAGTCCCTGGATGACACCTACGGACCGGAATTGCTGCTGCGCAGCGCGGCGTGGCTCACGTTCAAGGAGTCCCGGGCCAGTTTCGCCATCGAGCACGAGGCGGACAAGCAGGACCGGGTGAAACGTTTCGCGGCAGCCATCAGTACGTACAGCGGGCGGATGAACGATCCGATGGCACCGGAGCAGCTTCTCAAGTTGCAGCAAACCGTGCTCGGCGAAGCTGCGTTGCGGGTTGGCATCCGACAATCGCCAGTGTTCGTCGGGGAACGCAGCTTCATCAACGAGATCGTCCACTACGTCGCACCGTCCGAGGAATGGGTCGATGGCATGCTCGACGCCTTGCGCGGGTTCGAAACGCGCACGCAAGGCACCAACGCCGTGGCACGCGCCGCAGCCGTGTCGTTCGCCTTCGTCTACCTGCACCCGCTTGCGGATGGCAATGGCCGGATCCACCGCTTCCTGATCAACCACCTGCTCGCGGCCGACAAGGTGGTACCGGCCAACATCATCGTGCCGGTGTCGGCGACGATCGCAGGCTCAGCCAAGGGGCGCGCCGATTACGACCAGGCCCTGGAAGGGTTTTCACGTCCTTTCATGCAGGCCTACACCGATGGCTATCGTTTCGGGCCAAGGCGGGTATGCCCTGACGGGGTCGAAACCAATTTCGAGTTCCTTCGCTCAGAGGATGCACAACACGCCTGGCGTTACCTCGATCTGACGGAGCAGGTGCGCTACCTGAGCGGGGTACTTCGCCAGACGGTCGAACAGGAAATGGCGCAGGAAGCCCTGACACTGCGCCAGTACGACGATGCGCGGGAGGCGATCAAGAACTTCGTGGAAATGCCGGACCCGGATGCGGACCGCATCATCCGATCGCTCAAGGAAAGTGGCTGGCAGGTCAGCAACAAGCTGCGCAAGACCTTGCCTCAGGTCTTCGCCGAAGAGGGGGCCTTCTACGGCAGGCACGCGCAGATCGTCGCGGCGGTGCGGGCGGTGTTCGAAGGCGAGGAGCAGGAACAAGAGTAGGTGCCAGTGGGTAGGCGCGCAGTAGAGGGTTTGCGCCTCAGCCCCGGTATCCCGGACGCCTCTCCCCGCGACCATCGGCGCGACCGACAAACACCTGCCTTCCACACGCGCCATGCGCGCCCGCAACTCCGGGAACACGCTTCCCAGTGCGGACAAGGTGTTCCCATTTCTCGGAGACACCTTGATGCCCAGCCAGATCATGAACATCGGCCCCATGCCGTGCGAAGAGAACGCGGCCCAGGTGGGCCGCCCCGACTACGACGAACTGTCCCCGCTCGAACGCCTGCACCCCGTACCGCCCGAGGCTCTGGTCAGCCTGATCGTGAAGACCTTTCCCCACGATTTCGGTAGCTACCGCGAAGTCTGCGTGCGTTACGAAGACACCGACCCGGTGGCCACCGGCTACGCCTTCGACCTGGAGCGTGACACGCCCGAGCAATGGGATGCCATCGCGCGCTACGAGCTGATCTGGTTCGAGCGCCTGAACGTGCTCAACCGCGCCGTGCGCAAGGGTGAGATGGCGCCGGACGAAGTCCCGGCACCTTACCGCTCTCAGCAACTGCCGGCACTGCCCGCCGAACACACGTTCAGCCAACTGCTCGCGGCCTTCCCGCTCTGACTTTTCCGCCTGGGCGCGGCAAACGGGTCAGTAACCCTTACTGTGGTGTTTCGGACCCGCCGCCAAGCCATACGAATCAAGGGGAGCGACGGGATCGTTACATGGCCTGGTGGTGGCAATACACGGCGAAATCCCAGTGCTTGCGAGGCGACTTCCGTGGGCCCTTCCACCCCATGCTCTTGAAATATCTCGCGATGAACCAGTTCAGGGAACCATGCCCGACAAGGAGAACCGTACCATGCAAGGATGCCAGTTCAGCCAACCGCTCGGCACATGCACGGGCTCGCTCCCTCGCTTCCCTGAATGGCTCGGCATTTGCCGAATACCCGACCGCCCACATCAGTCTGAACAGAACCGACCATACGGCCAAGCCCAGGCGCGGGAAGCGCCAGTTCGCATAGGGCATGCCCATTTCCCGGAACAGTGGCTCGCAGGCGCCGATATTCTCCATGCCCAGAGCTCTGGCCGACTCCAGCGAGCGAGGAAGGCTGCTGCACACGACGAACGCGCAACCTCTTGCCTGCTCGATTGCCGCCTGAGGCGGTCGATGCCGGGCATCGATGCCGACGGCATCGTACTCGGAAACCCAGACTCCGAAATCCCTGGCGTTTACCCGTCGATCCCTGTCGATCATCGGCAGCCCATGCCTCAGCAACACAATCTGTACCGGACGACTTGCCTGCACACTACCCCCTTGAACGATCTTGGCTCGACCACAACGAGCGGTCCCCTTCCTCTTCCCAGCGGTTGCGCGGCTTACGAATCGATCGCATAGCTGCGCGCACGGTATGCAGCAAACATACCCAGAAGATCAGCCGGAATCAACAGCCCAGCCAAGACAGCCGACCACTCCCCGACCGATTGCTCGGCATATTGAAACCGCGGGAAGCGATCCACCTGCACATGGTAGCGCCGGTACCGCGCCTCGCCGGTGTCGGCGATGTCGTTCAACGCCTCCTGCATCAGGATCGCGGGAGACAGTCAATGCCTTGCACACAGAAATTTGGACAGGCTCCTCACACGCACTCGACTTACCTTCCCCGCACTTCGTCCTGTTGCCCGGGGCCTCCAGGCTCAAGCTCATGTGTTTCGGCAGACCCTGACAGCAGTTGCTCCGCGATCTCCGCCGGCGCACGCTCCACCAGCGCCTCCAGGCAGTCGAGAACACAAGTCGGCTCGACCCCGGTCAGATCGGCCCAGCGCTGCACCTTGTCGGCCAGCGAGGTCAACTGGCTGATGCCCGGGGCTCGAGCGCGAACGATCGGCACAATCCGCCCTTCCAGCTTCGTATGCGCCGCGCCGGCCAGCAGCCTGGCAATCGCTGCGCGGTCAACCGCGTGGCGGTCTTCGTCCGCCACAGTCCAGCGCACGCGTACATGTGCTCCGTCGATGCCATGGCTGGCCGCAGCTTCGCGCAGCGCCTCCAGGTCGGGCCGCCCCTCAAACACGATGTCGATGGTGCGGCGTGCCGGCGTCGGCACCAGTTCGCACGCGGCACCGTCAGGCGTCACTTCCCACAGCAGGAAGCCCTTGTCGCCATGCTCGCCGAAATGGAAGCGCCCGATGGAGCCCGCATACGCAATGCACTGGCGGCCCTCCGGTACCTCTTGTTCCCAGCGCTGATGCCGGTGAATATGGCCCAGCATCACGGCTTGGGTCTCGGCGCTGAACAGCACCCCGGTGCTGAACTCGTGGTCGAATCCCGCCATCGGCACACCATGCTCGCTGACGCTGCCGAACACCGTCCCGTGTGACACGGCGATCGTCGGCACGCCACGCGCCCTTGCCCGTCGGTTGGTGAGCGCGAAGCCTCGCAGCAACAGGGCCAGGTGTTCGCCCACGGCCTGCGGCGCTTCGACGGCGCCGACGGTCGCCGCCACCACGGCTTTGTTGATGGTCGGCACGCAGGTGAGCAGCGCGCGAGCGCCGGCCGGCACCAGATCGAAACGCCAGCCCGTCGAGGACAGCCACCGGCCATCCTCCATCAAGACCACCTGCTCGATCCGCTCGGCCACGTAAACCGGATGACGCGCCCCCAGCAAGCCGAACACGGCCAGCGTGCCCGGTGGTTCGTGGGAGAAGGTCCCTTGCAGCATCAGCACCGGGCAATGGTCGGCCAGGCGGCGCACCTGGGCGCACAGCCGCCGCGTGGCGGGCTCGTGCAAGTCCAGGCCGTGGTCGGTGGCGTCCCCCGAGATGACGGCCGCCTCGACCCCTTCGGCAATGGCGCGGTCGATGGCCGCGCCAAAGCACCGATCGGCTTCTTCAAGCGTCGCCGCGCCGTAGTGCAGATCGGAAAAGTGCGCGATCCGCATGTTCAGTCCCTCCCCGCCAGCGCCCCCACGGCGCAGTCGATCTTGTCGGCGTAGCCCTCTGCGTCATTCGCATAACGCTCGACCTCATCCCAGGCTCGGCCGCGGCCATGCGGATTGATCTTCCAGCCCCGGCCCCAACGCCCATCCGCGTAGCGCTCGAAACGCTCGCGATCTACGCCCATGGCCTCCACACGATGCAGCAATTGTTCCAGCGTGGGATGGCCCGGACGCATGGGCAGCTCTTCCTCGGCGTGGCTCGGCTGAACGTCGGACACCGCCGCGCTCGCACTTTGCGCGTGGGCTCGGGATGCCGCACCTTCCAGCACCTGCTCGGCCATCGAGGCCTGCATGATGGCCGCCTCGTCATCCTCACCGTCGCGCAGCAATGCAGTGACGTCGATCGGCGCCTCCAGCTCGATGATCCACTGAGGGACACGCACAGACCGCCCCGTCTCGTCGATGTGTGGCACATCGCGCAGCACCTTGGTCAGATAGAAGGTCTCGCGTGCGCGGCCAAGGAAGCCCGAGATTCTTCCGCCGCGCATGTGGCCGATGGCCTGGAAGCGCTGGATCGCATTGGACATGGCGTAGAAGCTGGTGGTGGGCAACTCCAATGCGTTGATCGTGCGGATGCCCGGGATGAAGAACAGGAAGCGGCCGGTCAGGTTGCACTGGCGCGCCTGGTACTCCGGGCAGGACTCGGGATCGCAGACCCCGCCGTTCTCCTCGCGCAGCATGGTCTTGCGACCGCCGAAGATGCGGATCGTGCGCCGGCCCGTGTTGTCCGTCGGGATCGGCGCGTGGCTCATGCAATGGCGCGTCAGGCCATCGGCCGAATACTGCGACCAGAAGCGCTTCTCATGCGTGCCCCAAGCCGCCATTTCATGCGGCATCACGCTCTGCCAGTGGTCGGCCGGGAACACGACGGGGAAGCGGTACAGGCGCCGCCCCTGGCCGCGGTCTTCGCCGTAGGCGTCGACGATCTGTCGCGCGACCTCGGGATTCGGGAAATCGGCCGCACGCACGGTGAACCAAGGCAGGTTGCGCGGCACCAGCGGCGACTTCAGCTGCGGCAGCGCCTCTTTCAGGAGGCGTTCGATCTGCTCGAACGAGTGGCCATCGGCCACGCCCTGCTTGTAGATTTCCTTGGCCTGAGGCACCTCGGCCGCACGCTTGGTGAGCACCATGATCCCCGGCCGGATCTTGCCGCCGGTGGGGATGCGGGCCGGCCCCTGGCCCAGCAGTGTAGGTAGTGCGGGCACGCCGCCTTGGACAGTGACGATCGCGTTCGCCATGGTTCGCTCCTTCATGAATGCCGGCTCATGCCGACGATTCATGTTCTCAGCGGACCCTCGCTGTTCAAGTGGCCGCGCGGCGGCGCTTGCGCCGCTGGAAGTCAGGCGGGACTACAGTGCCGTGACAGCGGTGCAAAGCGCGAAGGATGTCACCCGTGGTGTCAGCGTTCGCGTCGCCAGATCCCGATGAAGTCTCGGCTTCCGTTCACAGCACGCGAGTAGAGCCACGGCGGTGTCAGCTTCTCGTGGGGCAGCGACCAGATCGGCTTGGGGGCGTGGACATGCTCGTTGCCGACGAAGATGTACTCGTCGCACGAGGCGATGATCGCCTCCTCGTCAACCCCGCTCGAGCCGCCCCCCGCATGAGGCCGACCAGGATCGAAGCGATGGGTCACCCAGCACGCAATGACGACATCGGGGCGGTACTGTTCAACCGCTGCGGCGGCATCCAGCTTCTCCACGTGCTCGCCATAGGGCACCGTGGGTTGGCGAAGGGCCGCATAGTGCGACTTCACCCGCTCATCCTCCTGCTGCCGGTTGTCCGTGGCGGGGATCGCCAGCGCTTTCGCGAGCGCGCCGTGCCCTGCACCGATCTCGATAGCCCGCCTGCCACGGATGCGCTCGCGCAGGAACGAACACAGTTCCTCGGTCGGGAAGCTGTACAGGCCGTGACGCACGCCGAAGAGCAGCCGTTCCTGCGGCGTGGTGTCCTCCAGAACGCTGGACGGGATCACACGAAGGCAGCGTTGCTCGTCCAGCAGCAATCCGGAAATGTCCCGCACCTCGGCCGGATCAAGGATATGAGCGTCCATGGGGGGGATTTTCGCAGCTGACTAGCGCAATGCCCGTTGCCCTCACGCTCTGATGGCGGCCGCAAGGCAGGCGGCAGGCAAGTGAGCCTCGTCCAAAACGCAACTGCGCTTTGGTGAGCGTGCTGGCGAGTCTCACTGCAGACCTGGATATTGCCTTTCCGCCGGACCTGCGTGCCGAACATGCCATGCCTTTGCCCGCTGCTGTGCAGACCACATTGCCCGGTAGCGTCCCTGCTGCGCGATGAGTTCATCGTGCCGACCTTTCTGCACGAGCCGGCCGTCGTCGATGACCAGGACCCGGTCGGCTGCCGCGATTGTGGAAAGCCGGTGGGCGATGACGATGACCGTACGGCTCTCCACCAGCGCGTCGATGGCCTGCTGCACGGCCAATTCGCTCTCGGTATCGAGCGCCGCGGTGGGCTCATCAAGGATGACGATGGGCGCGTCCTTGAGCAGGGCGCGGGCGATGGATATGCGCTGGCGTTCGCCGCCGGACAGGCGCGCGCCGATGTCGCCCAGGCGCGTATCCCAGCCCTGTGGCAGGCGTTCGATGAAGTCCAGGCATTGCGCAGCGCGAGCGGCCTCGCGCACCGCCTCGTCGCTTGCATCGGGGCGAGCCATGTGGATGTTGGCGATGACGGTGTCGTCGAACAGGTAGACGTCCTGGAACACGGTGGAGATGAGGCCGTTGAGTACGTCGGGCGTCATCTCGCGCAGGTCGACGCCGCCGATGAGAACGCGACCCGCTTGGGGGTCGGCGTGGCGCATCAGCAGACGGGTAATGGTGGTCTTGCCCGAACCCGAGGGGCCCACCAGCGCGGTCATGCCGCGCTCGGGCAGATCGGCGCTGAAGTCGCAGAGAACAGGCGCGTCGCAGGCCGGATCCTGGCCGGCGTAATGGAAGCGTACGCCTTCGAACTGCACACCGAAGCTCGTGGGCGTGCGCACCGGCACGCGCTGCGGCAGCGGGGACACGGCCAGCAGCGCCTCGATGCGGTCGAGCGCCACCTCGACCAGCTCGACGATGTTGGTGTAGCTGAGGAAATTGGCCAGCGGCTCAGAGAAGCGTACCAGCACGACCAGCCATGCGGCCAGCAGGGCCGGCTCCAGCGTACCTGTGGCGACCCAGCTCGCGCCCGGTGCAGCCGTAGCGAGCAGGCCGAGTTCGACCACGCTGGCAAAAATCATCTTCGGCCCAGCGGCCTTGCGCTGGCCGATGGTCTGCACGCGCTCGACCTGCGCAAACGAGGCCTGCAGCGCGACGGCCTTTTCACCCTCGCAACGCGCGGCGCGCAGTACCGGCAGGCCCTGTGTGTATTCGACGATGTCGGCGTTGGCGCGGCGGTGGGCGTCTTCCAGCGCGCGCATGCCGCGCGCTTGGTAGGGGCGGCGCCAGCGGTACAGCACGACGACCGGCGGGTAGACCAGCAGCAGCGCGAGCCCCAGACGCCACTCCACGAACATTAGTGCCAACGCCAGCACCGGCGGCATCACCAACACCTGCGCGATCAAGTTGGCAACGGTCAGGGTGTAGTTGAAGTTCTCGTCCACGTTGCCCAACAGGGCTGCGTTGAGTTCACCCGCGCGCTTGTCCTGGATGGCCTCAAGCGGCATGCGGCGCAACTGCTCGCCCAGCCGCGTGCGCAGGGCGTGAGTCGCGCGTGCCATGTGGCCTTGGAAGTCGAAGCCCTGGGCGCGCCAGCGCAGCGCGGAGGCGATCAGCGCCAGCGCCATGAAGGCGAGCAGCCAGCGTGATGCGGCTGCGACGTCGGACGCGCGTTGCGCGGTTACCGACAGAGCGGCGAGCATCGGAAACACGCAGGCCAAAGCCAAGCCCTGTACGGCGGAGGCAGCCACCAGACCGGCGAGGCTGGCGCGCAACGCCTGCGCCTCGCCGCCGGTGCTGCGCAGCAGGCGATGCAGCAGTTGGCGCCAGGTGGCGAGGGGGGCGATGTTGGCAATGGTTGCAGTACTCATGGCAGAGCTCGGGCCGGTGTGGCGTTGAAGGGTTGGCTGGCGCGCTCGTCCACCGCAGCGTGGATATCCACGCGCGGCAGCGCCCGCCAGGCCCAGGCGATGTAGGTGGCGTAGGCAGCACCTGCAAGTCCGAAATGCGCCGCGTAGCCCAGGCGCGCCGCCGAAACGCCGGCCAGCGCGCCGAGCACGAGGCCGCCCAGGCTCTCTGCGCACATCACCAGCGTGAGGTCGGTGCCTGGCTGGCGGCCGACGACGGCACGGGTGAAGACGGTGAAGAAGCCCATCGATGCCACGCCGTCGGCCACCGCCTGCAGCGCTGGCAGCAGCACGTAGACCCAATCCCACTCGATGCCCGATGTCGGCAACCACGTGATGCCGAGGCCACCATGGATGCACACGGCCAGCAGACCGAGCAGCAGCGCCAGGCACAGGCCTGCACCGGCCGCCACACCGCGCGCGGACAGCCCCTTGCGGCCAAGCAGCCAGGCGCCCAGCGGAGCGCCCACCAGTCCCCACAGCCCCAGGTTCACCGCGGTCATGATGCCCACCTGCTCCAGCGTGACGCCGTGGTCTATCCAGAAGCTCTTGACCATGGATTCGCTGGCGGCGCTGGCGCTCTTGAACAACAGGGCCAGCGCAAGCAGCGTCCAGGGGTGCGTGCGCTCGAAGAAGCCGCGCATCCGCACCCGCGCCGCATCGTCCCGGGCTCGAAGTTCGAGTGCACCATCGGGTGTCCGCGTCGCCGGCATCATCCGAATCGCCATGGCGGCCGCGACGATCATGGCCGACGCGCAGGCGAGCATGAACGTGGCCCAGCCCGCCGTGGCGCCGGCCAGCAGTAGACCGGATCCGCCCGCCAGCATGCCGCCCGTGAAACCGGCGAAGCGCAGGGTGTTGATGCGCGCGGCGCCGACTGCCCCCCGGCGGACGATGGCATGACGATCGGTGGCGACATCCTGCGTTGCGCAGGCGGCGGCCAACAGGGTCAGCAGCACCAATCCGGGCAGGAAATGCGTACGCAGATCCACCGCCGCCAGGGCGGCGTAGGCCAGGGCCGCGACAAGTTGCGTGGCGACGATGACGCGGCCGCAACCCAGCCGCACCGCCAGGCGCTCGACTGGCGCGGCCCACAGGAACTTCAGCGCCCAGGGCAGAAAGGTCAGGCTCACCAGGCCGATGGTGTCCAGCGCGGCGTCATGGCTGCGCAGCCACGCCGGCAAGCCGAGCCAAGCCAGCCCAGTGGGCAGGCCCTGGGCGAAGAACAGGACGGCCAGCAATACGTCGTCGCTGCGATGGGTCTGAGGGGCGGGAGTGGTCATGCAGGGGCCTTTGAGCCGGGAGTGGTGTGCAAGGTCCAGTGCTGGGCGCGCTCGTAGCCGGCCCACAGGCGCGCATAAACGCCTTGTCCTACGCCCATGCCCTGCCCTGCCAGCAGCGCCTCGTGCGTGCCGGATTCGGCCAGGCGGCCGCGGTCGAACACCAGGATCTGGTCGGCGTCGCGGATGGTGGCCAGGCGGTGCGCGACCATGAGCACCGTCTTGCCCTGCATCAGGGCCGACAGCGCCTGCACCAGTGCGGCCTCGTTCTCGGGATCGGCAAAGGCGGTGGCCTCGTCGAGCACGAGGATGGGCCGGTTTTGCAGAATGGCGCGGGCGATGGTGATGCGCTGGCGCTGTCCGCCCGAGAGGAACACGCCACGCTCGCCGGCCGGGGTGTCGTAGCCGCGCGGCAGCGCGCTGATGAACTCATGCGCCTGCGCCGCGGTGGCCGCGGCGATCACCTCGTCCATCGTCGCATCGGGCAAGCCCAGGCGGATGTTGTCGGCGATGCTGCTGGCGAAGAGGAAGGTGTCCTGGAAGACGAAGGCCACGTGCCGCATCAAGGTGTCGGCGCTCATATCCCGCACGTCTACGCCGCCGACGAGCACCCGGCCGGCGTTCACGTCCCAGAAGCGCGGGATCAGGCGCGCCACGGTCGTCTTGCCCGCGCCCGAGGGGCCCACGAGGGCGGTGACTGTGCCCGGCGCCGCGCAAAAGCTCACGTTGCTCAAGGCGGGCTCGGTGGCATCGGCAACGTAGCTGAAGCTGACGCGTTCGAAGCGCACGCTGGCGTCTGCTGGCGTGCGCGCTTGCGCCGCCGCGGGCTGCGGCAGAACCGGCAGTTCCAGCACCTGCTGGATGCGGCGCACTGAGAGCATGGTCTTGTCCACCAGATGCATCAGCGTCATCAGCGGCAGCATGGCCTCAGCCACGCCGGCACCCAGCAGCAGCACGGCCAGCCAGGTGCCGAAATCGAGCCGACCGGCCTGGAACAGCCAGCCGCCCAGCGCCAGCAGCACGGCCAGCGTGGGCAGCGCGCTCATGGCCGCCATGCCGAAACGGGCGCTGAATGCCACGCCCGCGTACCAACGCACGAGGACGCCCAGGTAACTGTCGAGGGCGCGCTGGTAGCGGCCGAAGGTGGACTGGCCGGTATCGAAGGTGCGCACCACCGGCATGGCCTGGACGAACTCCACCACAGCGGCGCTCACCTGTTCGCGCGCCTCGTTGTACCGGCGCACCATCTCGACTCGATCACGCATGGCCAGGCTCAGCACGGCCAGGCCTGCCAGCACGACACCCAGCGCGGCCAGCGCCAGACGCCAGTCCAGCGCGAACATCAGCGCCAGGCTTGCGAGAGGCGCCACGGCGGCGCGAGCAAACAGGGGAGTGCTGTCTGCAACGAAGACATGCAGCGCATTCACGTCGTCCTGCATGACCTTGGCCAGCGCACCCGAGCCCAGGCGCTGAACCTCACCCATGGACACGCGGGCCGCATGCTCGGCCACCCGCGTGCGCAGGATCGTCTCCAGCCGGAAGGCAGCGTAGTGTGACTGGTTGAAGGCCGTGATGCGCAGCACGAGGAACAGCACCGTGCCGACCGCGGCAAGCGCCAGCCAAGGCCATGGACCTGAGTCAGTCGCTGCGAGCAGCGCGCGCACCATCCAGGCCAGCGCCCCGAGCACGACGAATTGGCACAGTGTGGCCAGCGCAGACAGGGCCATGGCGAACTGGATGCCCCTGCGCACCGGTTGCATGATCCGCCACGGGGAGGCACGCACCGATCGAGGCGTTGGTGCTGCGGTGTCACCCGCCTGCGGATCGGCTGTGGGAGGCAGTGCCGAGCGATCGGCGGTCGCGGTGTTGGACGTGTTCATGACGGACGGGCCGGTGTAGGAGCCGTTGCGGGAGCCGGCGGGGTCGACAGGCGGGGGCGCCAAGCCAGCACCACCGACGCGAGGGCGGCGACGGCGCCGACGAGCAGCGTGTCGCGCATGCCCAGCGCGTCGGTCAGCAGCGGCGCCAGCGTGGCCGAGCCCATGCTGGACAGCATGAACACGCTGAACTGCAGGCTGTAGTCGGTTCCTGCGCTGGCGGGGTGGACACGGTCCATCATCAGCGTGGCGAGCACCACGTGCAGCGGCGTGTAGCACAGGAAGTAGAGGCACACGGCCAGCGTCAGGGCAGCGTCGCTCCCGCCAACGCCGCCCCAGCCGGCCCAGGGGGCCAGCAGCGCCGCACTGCCGAAGAGATTGATGGCCGCGGCCATGACCAGTGCGCGCCGCCGCCCCCAGCGTGGCAGCAGCCAGCCGGCCGCCAGCGCCGAGCCCGCCGAGAGCAGCGAACCGGCAACGTTGGTGACCAGGCCGATGCGCTCCATGCCCCAGCCTGACGCCACCAGCAACGGCGTCACCAGGCCATAGGCCAGTCCCGACGCGAAGGGAAACAGGAGCAGCACGAACAGCCAGCCGATGCCCCCGGCATCGGGCCAGAACGTGCGCAAGCGGCCGTACAAGGTGCGCGCTGCGAGCGGCGTCAGGCGCTGCCCGGGCTCGCTCAGCCAGGCGAGCTGTGCGAGCGATACGGCCGTGCCCGCGGCGAGCCACCCCATGCACGCGCTCCAGCCGATGCTCGGGTAGGCCATCACCAACACCCCGCCGCCGAGCAGATTCCCCAGCAGGCCGCCTGCCGTCTGGATGCCATTGCCCAAACCGCGTTCGGTCTCGGGCAGCGTGCGGCAGGCAATGGCGTCGGTGGCCACATCCTGCGTCGCCGACAGCACGGCGACGAGCACGGCCAGCGCATAGACGGCGGGAAAGTCCACGACCGGATCGAGCGCCATCATGGCCAGCGGCGCGAGCACCAGCCCGGCCTGAGTGAGCAGCAGCCAGCCGCGGTAGTGGCCCAGCCGGGTCCAGCCGAAATGATCCAGCAGCGGCGCCCACAGGAGCTTGAAGGCCCAGACCGTGCCGAGCAGATAGATCAGGCTCACGCGCGACATGGAGGCACCCTGCTCCTGCAGCAGCGCAACCAGTGCCACCGACAGAAAGCCGAGCGCGAGGAACTGGGTGGTGTAGAGACTGCCCAGCAGCCACCAGGTGCCGGCCGGGGTGCGCAGGCGTGTCGTCGTCGCAAACTCGGTCATGGCAACTCCGCTCCATGGGAACTCTGGCAGTGGCGGCAGGCATGGATCTCGACCATCGGGTGATGGATGCCGGGCAGGCCGGCGAGCGCGGCCTTGTACACCTCGGTGGCGGCCGGGCCGTGACTGACCACCGAGGCTGCGAGCGTCCAGGCGCCCTGGCCCACCGACCACAGGTGCAGATCGGTCACGCGGCTGCCGGCCACCGCTTCGAGCCGGGCGCTCACCTGGCGCCGCAGTTCGGCGGGACCTTCGGCATCGAGCAGCACCGCGCCGGTCTGGCGCAGCAGTCGGACGGCCCAGCGCGCCACCACGCCCAGTGCCAGCAGCGCAATCAGTGGATCCAGCCAAGTCCAGCCCCAGGCGGCGAGCAGACCGGCGATGGCGGCCACCGACGTGACGGCATCGGCAAGCACATGCGCCAGTGCGGCACCGAGGTTGTGGTCATGCACGTGGCCGGGGTGGTCGCGAGGATCGTCGTGTCCGTGTCCGTGGTCGTGTTCATGATCGTGCGCACCGCCCAAGAGCCAAGCGGACAGCAGGTTCACCGCCAACCCCAGCACGGCCACGACCAGGGCTTCCGTCGGGCGCAGCGGTTCGGGACTCAGCAGGCGCTGCGCTGACTCGATGGCGGTCCACACCGTGGATACAGCCAGGATCAGGGCGCTGGTGTGGGCCGCCAGATCGTTGATCTTGCCGCTTCCCAGGCTCAGGCGCCGGTCACGGGCGTAGCGCCGCGACATGGCATAGGCGCCAGCCGCAAGGCCCAGTGCAACGGCGTGTCCCCCCATGTGCACCCCGTCGGCCAGCAGCGCCATGGAGCCCGTCCACCACCCGGCGGCGATCTCCAGGCCCATCACCGCGACGGTCAGCATGGCCACCATGCTGACCCGGCGCTCGGCCGGGCGTATCCCCTCCTGACCGAAGTCATGGGCGTGCGCCAAGGCATCGGCTTGCGGGCAGGTTCGGGACGCCACGGGCAGAGAACTCATGATGGCGTCGCACATCAGAAGAACTGCCAGGTGAAACCCAGCCCCACGGTCCGGCCGCGCGTCGGCATGCCCACATTGGCATTCGGGGTGAAGTAGTAGACGTACTGGTCGTAACGCTTGTCCTGCAGGTTGTCCACCCACAGATAGAGTTCGCCGGCGCCCGAGGCGATGCCGACACGCGCGTCGATCTTCTGGAAGCACGGCAGGAAGATGTGGTTCTGCGGATCGTTGGCACGCGTGCTCATGACCCGGTAGGCCAGCAGCGTTGTGAGCTGCGGCGAGGCCAGCCCCATGAAACCGGGCAGCGGCCGGGTGTAATTGACGGAGAGCTTGCCGCTCCAGCGCGGCACGTCCGGCACGCGGTTGCCGGTGGCCACGTCTCCGCCGGACACGCCCGTTACCGACCGGGTGATGGTGGCATCCGTGTAGACGGCGCCGCCCTTGAGGGTGAGACCGGGCGCCGCCCGCCACTGGCCTTCGACCTCCAGGCCCCGGGTTCGCGTATCGGCGTTGATCGCCTTGGTCGCGAAGGTGGTGTAGTCGTAGCCCAGCATGTGATCGTCGCGCACCCGGTTGAAGAAGGCGGCGGTGGTCCATGCGAGACGGCGGTCCGCACTTTCGAACTTCATGCCCAGTTCCAGGCTGTCGACCTTGGCGGCCTTGAAGGGATCGCCGTCGGCAACCTGCGAGGTCTCGTCCTGGAAACCCTTGGCCTTGTGTCCGTGGGCAAGCACGCCGTAGAGGTTGGTCTGGGGGTTCAGCGCCCAGGACAGCGCCACTCGCCCGGTCGCGTACCGGTCGTCGAGCGAGCGGCTGTCCTGAGTAGCCGGATAGCCGGTGGTGACGAAGCTGGCGTCGTATTTCTTGCGCTCCTGCGTGTAGCGCAGACCGCCGGTGAGTTTCAGCGCGGCCGCGAGCGGCACCGTGACTTCCCCATAGGCCGCCTCGCTGCGCGTCTCGAAGTCGCGCAGGTTGTCGGTCATCCCACCGACCGTGGTGTCGTACTCGCGCTTGGAGCCGTACAGATTGACGCCCGCCACCCAGAACGTCGCGGCTCCGGGCAGCGAGGACAGGCGCAGGTCCTGGTTCCACGCGGATTCGTCGCGGCGATATTGCTTGAGGTACTCGGTGGGCATCCCGAACACGGTGGCCGCCACTATGCGGTCGGCCCCCGAGGTCTGATCTTCGCGGCGCTGCTGGAATGAGGTATGAGA
The DNA here is from genome assembly GCF_023150065.1 of Zoogloea sp. GTDB lineage: Bacteria > Pseudomonadota > Gammaproteobacteria > Burkholderiales > Rhodocyclaceae > Zoogloea. Next base: position 37,028 of record NZ_JAKLLN010000013.1, on the reverse strand, counting down.
CGTCAGCCTTGCGCTCGCCAGGTCGTGATTGATTTCCAGCGCGTGCCGGTGGCTCTTCACGTCAGCACCGAAAAGGCCGGGCGTCGCGTCCAGGCTGGGCGGATCGCCATAAGGCCGCAGCAGCATCAGGCCGACCTTGTCCTTCTGGTCCTGGTGCTCGGTGGACAGCAGCACAGATGTCGCGGCCCGCGGCTGCCACAGCACGCTGGCGCGCAGGCCGAGTTCCTTGGCCTTCATGATCGGCTTGCCGGTCTGGACGTTATGGACCACGTCGTCCGACTGCTGGCTGCGCAGCGCGATGCGCGCGCTCCAATCCTCGGCGAGCGCACCGCCCATGGCGCCCTCGATCAGCCGCTGCCCCTCCTGCCCGGCCTCGACGCGCGCATAGCCATCGGGTTCGCGGGTAGGCTTGCGCGTGACGATGTTGATGGCGCCGGCTTCGCTGTTGCGGCCGAAGAGCGTGCCCTGCGGCCCCTTGAGCACCTCGACGCGTTCCACGTCCAGCATGGGCAGCGAAGCGTTGCGCGCCGACAGCGGTGTACCGTCCAGATTGACGACAACCGAACTGTCCTCGCTGCTCACCTGGTACAGCGACCCCACGCCGCGCATGCGCACGTTGGCATCGCCGAAGCCGCCCCAGGCATTGACCTCCACGCCAGGGGTGTCGCGCAGGGCTTCTTCGAGCGTGGTGAGGCGCCGCTGCTCCAGCTCGAACCCCTGAACCGTGCTGACGCTGAACGGAACGTCCTTGGCGCGCTCGGCACCGCGCCGGGCAGTGACCGTCACCGCGGGCAAGGTCTTGTCCGGCTCGGTGGCGGGCTGGGCTTGCTCGACCACCGCGATCACGAAGCGTCCATCGTGTTCCGCGATCTGGAGGGGGTGTCCCGCAAGCAGGCGATGCAGCGCCCGCACTGGCTCGAAGCGGCCGCTCAGTGCAGCGGCCGGGGTTTCAGCCAGCCCTTGGGGCCACTGCAGCGGACGCTGAACCGGAACGCCGGCCTGTGCTTCGAACAGCTTCAGCGCGGCCTCGAGCGGCTGGGTTGGAATGTCGAAGGGCAGCTCGGCGGCCAGGCAGGTCCAATGGATCGATGCGAGTGCGACAAGTGCTGAGATGCGGTGGGCTTTGTTCGGGCGGGCTTGGAAGGGTGTCATGAGGAAAGATGGGGAGCGGGCATGGACGAAGAGGAGCTTGTGGAGGACGCCAGAGGGCGGTCATTCCCGAGCGAAGCGCACGCGCACGATCGCGGGAAGGAGTTTGGCGAGCACCGGTATGTGCGCTATCCAGGGGCCCAGCCGCGCAGGGAAGGTTCTGAAACGGCGGTAGGGCTCGTTCTGCACCGAGTCGATGTGTGGGCACCATGCCCTCAGCACGGTCTCGATTTCGTCGCGATTGATACCCCAGGGCATGGGCGGGGCGCGGTAGTGGCTCGTGATATCGAGCCCGGCCATCGTCTTGCGCGAGAACCAGCGCGGAATGGTGTCGAACATGAGTTCGCCCCCTTTGAAGCGCCTCGCCATCGCCGAGATCAGGTACCCAACCTCGTCTTCGGGGAAATACATGAACAGGCCCTGGGCGGTGACGAAGACACCGTTGCTCGCCTCGACCTCATCCATCCAGCTCAAGTCGAGCGCGGAGCGCACAACATGGCGGCATCGCTCGCTGGGTGCCAGGTAGCGCTCGCGCACGGCAATCGCGTCCGGCACATCCACACACAACCAGCGCACCCGTCCATCGTCGCAGCGCTGGAACTGCGTCTCCAGCCCGCAACCGAGTTCGACCACCGTGCCGCCGGGATGCGCGGCGAGCCACGGACGCAGCGCCTCGTCGAACATCTGCGAGCGGGTGGCGTGCGAACTGTCGGGACGGCCGAAATGGGCCCGGTAGTCAAAAGCGATGGACTGGAAGATGCGCTCGGCCGCCGGATCACGAAACCAAGCATCGGGCCGCAGGGATTCGGTGGCGCGGTTGTGCAGCGTCCACAACATGGTCTGCGGTACGCCGCATAGCACCGGCGTGGCATCAACTGCGGAAACGGGATTGAGCGGTGCTTGGGACATGAGTCGATCAAGGGAATTCGATGGATCCGTGGTGGTGCAAAAGCAAACGCCCAGCCCCTCGGACCCACGCAAGGAAAAGTTACAACCCTGTTCAATAATAATGATTCGTATTACGATTGCCACCCGGAACGGGCTCATTGCTGCCCGCATCGGATCAACGGAGGCAAGAGGAAGCGATGCAGTGATGCCCAGGGCCAACGCAGCTACTTCGATACCCCATCTCCTGGCCACGGAGATGATCAGAGACCCCAGCGAAGCCTTGGGGCTGGACCTTGTTACGTCCAGTCATCGGCGGGTGGCGACGCGAGAGGGCGTGCAGCTGATGCACTGGTCCACGCGTCTGGCCAACCCGATCGATCTCAGCGTGCTCGATGACAGCGGGTTCATCCATTTCAGCTACGTATTGCTGGGCGAATCCCTCGCGGTGCTGAACGGCATGAAGGGGCAAGGTGTCGGCCGGCGGATCGACGAGCGTCAGGTTCACGCGGCCAGTGGCAACATCGCTTTTGGCCCCGATCAGTGCTGGCGATTTCACCAGCACGGTGTCTATGAGAGCGTTGGCGTCATGGTGCGACATGACGCATTCGAGGAACTGATGGGCGACGCCGAACCGACGCTGCGTCGTGCGCTATCAAATGGACTGTGTTTTGAGACCGGGCTCCGCGGCACGGAATTGCATGCCACGGCCCAAGCATTGGCGCACGCGATGCGGTACCGTCCGGGCGACGGCGAATCGTCAGGGGACCGGCACCCCTTGTGGCTGCAGGCACAAGGACTGACGCTGGTGAGCCTGCTTTTGGAGGCGCGGGCGGATATAGGTGGCACAGGCGCATTGGACCGAGCAGATCAAATGCGTCTGGCCCGTGCGCGCGCGCATCTCCTGTCCGATCTGTCGCAGCCTCCGCTGATCCTGGATGTGGCGCGCGAGAACGGGCTGAGCCCGGCGAAACTGAAGCGCGGGTTTCGCGCGCTGTACGGCTTCAGTGTGTACGGCCTGTTCCAGCATGAGCGCATGAACGAGGCGCGGCGCCGCCTGCTGAGGGACGATACCAGTGTGTCGGCAGTGGCGTGCGATCTGGGCTACTCGAACATGAGCCACTTCTCAGCGGCATTTCGCAAGCAGTTCGGCGTCAATCCGGGAGAGGCCAGACGGCGCGGCCGATGATCCAGCTGGCAATGGGCTCCTATGCGGATTTCTGCTTCCGAGTGGTAGTCGGATAGCCGAATGCGAAGAAGAAATGAGATACGCGAATCGTCCCGTGCGTGGGTGCAAGCGCGGCATCCCGCTCGTGTTCCGTATCGAAATCCGCCCCCGTGAACATCGCAGAAGGCCGGGCATAAGGGAGGCCCGAAGGCAAGCGCCGCAAACGCAGAAACGTGGCAAGCGCAGCGTCCTGGAGTGCCTCCCTGATGGGTGGCACCACCTCAGGCTCCGGATCCAGCAGAACTCCCACCATGGCCGCAACGGCCTCCTTTCTGCTATAGATGCCCGTGACGAATCGCCCCAATCCCTGGTCTTGTAGATAGTGGTCACGGTGTTTCTTCTGGCGACCCAGGCGTTTGAACTCGAAGACCAGCTTCATGCCGCGGACGTCATCGTTCCAGCCGTAGACAATATCGGTCCGACGCTCCTCAAGCATCGCGCCAGTGTTCGGATCAACGTCCCCGATGATGTCTTCGGCAGCCCACATACCGAGCAAGCCGCGTTCCCGTGCGACGTGGTTCTCAACGTACACCTTCAGCCGTTTGGTCAGCCCATCTTCCTTCGTCTTGGGATTGAAATCCGGGCGCGGCCGTCCCGCCAATTCTGTCCAGCCCTGACGCAGCGCCTCCACGGCCTCCGTGGCCGGCTGGATCGGAAAGGCAGCAAACCAGTCGACTGGAGACATCATGCCGTCGCCTCCCCCTTCTCGACGGATTGGCGCACTTGCACACCACGGACGATATGCTCGGCATCTCGAAGAGCCTTTCGCACTGTCCAGTTGCGCTTGGTTAGCGGCCGCACAAGGTACAGCGCGCCATCAACCCAGAGATGCACATCCGGCACCAGGCAGAGGAAGTCTCCCGATGGAATCGCGCAAAGCCCCGCTTTTCTCAACTCGGCGAGTGTCGCAAGCACCAACTCGTCATTCATCGACGCGCTGACCTCGGGCCTGTCAGTGGAATCTCCCAGATACGAAATCCGCACGATGCCTGACGGCCCAGCGCGACTCGGATCGTTCGCAACCACATCGACACGGAATCGGCCTTGGCCGCGTGCCTTCGTTCTCCACGCAGTCAAGGCATTGGCGAGTGCCTGCGCATAGATGCCGAAGTCCTCGGCGCTGGCCCTATGCTGAGCTGGGGTATCCAAACTTTTGAAACTGCGCGGCCGCACAGAGGGCATGAGGACGCGAACCGATTCACGGATCAGCGTCTGCTCTTCACCGGAGAGTCCGAAATAGGAAAAAACCGCCGCGTCAAACTCGTCACGCAACTCGTCGTAGCGGGATGCTTGCTCAAGTTCGGGCAAGGCCATCAGTTCCGCCATGCGAGCCTGAACCGCCAAGAGCGCGTCCCGTGCCGCCGCCGGATCCGGCGCATCCTCTGGCACAAAGAACGGGAAGGTTTCGACGTCAGCCAGATGCACGCCGTTGCGTTCGCACAGCATCTTCCAGCCACGCATCATGAGAAAGTAGCGGGCGAGCGTCGAGCGCAGATACGCCGCAGTGAACTGAAGCAGGGCAGCGTCCTCCTCGCGGCCAGCGATCACACCGATGCTGTGGGTGAAGGAGGCCTGCCCATCGTAGTAGACCGCGCGAATGTTCTGCTCACCCTTGGAGAAACCATCCGGAAAAAGCACTCGCGGTCCATCGAAAACGGCACGCACCCCTTCGTTCAAACCCACGACCGTGTCCTGAGCCTCAGGCCACTTGGCTAGCAGTTCGGGATGAAGAACAGGCGATCCCGCACGCAGCGCCACAATGGGCACGAATGGCATCTTGCGCAGCTCGCCGGGATCGACAGCCTCACGGCTCTTGTCATGGAGATGGATCCCCTTTCGATATACCCAGCGCCGAAACTCGCGGGGCCCACGCCAGAAATCGGCAAACGTACCGCGCAAGGTCAACCGCGTCCAGATGGACAGGTCACTGGCATCTCCCCACATCATGGCGACAAGCAGTTGTGGATCCTCGGCAACCGAGCGGGTCTGCAGCGTGTGGCGATCGGCGGACTGCATGGTCAACCGACCGAGGGCAAGACTAAGGTCGGCTTTCGGCACCAAATAGTCGAACGTCTCCCCAAACGGAATGTGACTCAACAAACCATCCGGACGTCTCTCCCCCAGGAAGATATGGCACGTGTTTTCAGCCGTAGGAAACAGCAGCCCCTGCAGATCGCCAAAGTTGATCAGGCGCGACGGTCGGTATCCCTTGAGAAGGTGAGCGACAAAGTCCGCGCTGGAGGCGCCAAGAAATTGGCCGATGGGAAGGATCAGGCAAGCTCTACCGCCTTCCGAGAGAAATTCAAGCGCGCGCAGCGCGTAGGCACCGGCGATCTGCCGCCGTGCAAAAGGAACACCAGCGCGATCCGCCCAGTCATCCGCCGACGTTCGGCTCTCGCCCTCAGGTTCTGCCCAGGGAGGATTGGAGATGACCAATGAAAAACGGCGCGTGTGGAACGTGTGGGAAGTCCGGAAGAAGTCGGCCCGTTGGCTGCCATGGGCGAGGTTGCTCCCATTGAGGGAGGGCAGCTTCGTTCCATCGCGCTCCTGTGCCGCCAAGATGTCCGCTGGGGCCAGCCCCTCAAGGAGGGATAGGTACAGGCTGAAGGCCGTCACGCGGCACGCCATGAAATTGATGTCGCCGCCAAAGATGCTGCGCTTGAGGAGCTCACCCCGCTCGGCGAATCCGAGTTGCCGCCCCTGCCGCGCCTCGCACAGTGCAATCAGGCGACGATAGGCTGTGGTCAGCAGGATGCCTGAACCGCAGGCTCCATCAAAAATCGTCTCCGCCAGCGGATCGGGCGAGGCCATGAGCGCCTGTTCAACCGCCAGCATTGCCAGGTTGCGGGGCGTGTAGTAGGCGCCATCTTTGGCCTGCTGCTCTGGCGTCAGAAACTTCTCATAGAGACCGGAGAGCAATTCGACGGGGATGTAGCTGAAATCGTAATTCCAGAAATCGCCCTGCCCCGTCTCCATGTCGGTTCGGCGCAGAAACTGGTTCAGAAAATCGAATCCGTCATCTGTGAGGGCGGTCCAGGGATCGTGCCGGTCGTCGCCCAGGAAATCGCCATTGAAATCTCCGCGCAGACGATCGACCAGCACGCGCACGCCCTCGCGGTCCATTCGCGCAACGAGGTCATGAAGCTCACCGACATCGCGACGCCCGCGATAGGTCACTCCAACAATCTCCCGATGCTCCAGATAGGAGATGAAGAGCACCTGCCCCATGAGCAGCTCTGCCCATCGCTTGCGGTCACTGGTCTTTGCAGCGCCACGAAAACCAGTACCCGCAAGTTTCGACACTGTCACCGACAAGTTCGCAAGCAGCTTGCTGTCCACCCGAGCCTTGACGTCGAACCAAGCCGGCAGCCTTCGCGACAGATTCGCAGTGGCGACGTCGAGGGCGGAAAACGGACCATCCGGCCTGGCTTCTTGCAAACTGAAACGCTGCTCAGCCTTCTGGAGCTTTCGTACCGGAAGCGCAACCGCTTCGCGGTCGCGCAGCTCGATCACCACCGTTGCCAGGTTCTGATTCCAAATGCGTTTGCGGACATCGTCGAGCGCAGAAGCCGACAAAGGCTGGTCATCCGCCATGAAGACAACGGTTGGCACGCCTTCCACCACGAAGACCGCCTGAGCCCGAACGGCCCCGTCCGGCTTGAGCAGCGACTTGATCTCCAACGCATAAGGGTGCGCTTCGGAGATCGCCGCACCGCGGACGTGAAGCGCCGCAGGCTCGGCGGCATAGCCGAGCCTGTCCAGCCACTGCTTCAGCACTGCGCCCGCCACGCTACACCCCTCTGCGCATCAAACCGTGCCTACCACGCACTGCGACGCTCCAAGCTTGGCGGCTCATGCCGACCTCCTCTGGCGGGGGCGACTCACCGCCTTGACCGTCGGGGTATCGCGCGTGGCAGGCAAGGAGAAAAGATCGAGTTGACCAGCAGCCACATCAGGCAAGGCAAAACCGTCCCGCAGGACAGCAAGGTGCGGATCGAGACGAACAACGATGGCATCGGCTTCGGACGGCAGCGACCCATCATCCAGAAAGAACCATGCGCCTCCGGGAGCCAACGCCAAGCGCCGGCCCCAAAGCGCAATGAAAGAGGTTGATCGCAGTGCCTTGCGCAACTGGGCGAACGCGCCTTGATGCGTCTGCAGCTCAACAGCAAACTGGTCGCGAAGAAGCACGGCCAGCCGAAGAACGAGGATGGTTTGCCAACTGAACTGTGCAGGCGATCCTTTCGTCTTCGGACGCACGTCCGCCGGCACCAGCGCACGTCGACTGGTCCACTCGCGAAGCTTCTCTATCGAAAGGCCCGTAAGCTTCGATGCCACCGGGGTCGGAACCAGTCGCATAGCCATCCTTTCAACAGAGTTCGCCAACGTCGGGTATGGTACCCGATTTCCTCCAAAGGTAGGGTACCGTACCCGAACTTTTCCTCCCTCGGAGGACGCCGTGTTCAGCACACCGCACAAGCAGGCAATGTCGGCATCGGCTGATCGGTCCACCAGGTCCAGGGCGGCGGCGATATCCGCGCAATCACCTGCATTTTGGCCGCACGTTCCTTTGCCTCGGCGAACGCGCTGACCACGTGAAGGGCGACTGGCTCGGCGCCGGTGTCAGTCAGCAGTGCGTTCGGAAACCCCGCCGTGCTCCTCGCGTCGTAACCCAAGGGCTTGATGAAACGCCGCTGTTGTTCCACCAGGGCGTGGATGAGTTCAATTTCGTGCGCGCCCTCCACCGGAATCCAGTGTTCGGTCGTCAACATCAAGCTCAACGCATCCACTTCATAGACGTGCTCACGTTTGGCACGGATCAAGGCCGTCAACACCAAGCGCGGCCGGTAGCCCACATCTGCGTCCTGCACCTCGAAGTACGCCGCATAGGCCCGCCGAGCGCGCTCCCAGGTCTTGTCGGCGATGAGCAGCGGCGCGTCGGGCATGTGCTTGATCCACACGCGACGCCCGAACGCTGTCGCCTCGCAGGTCTTGAACTCGCCCAGAACCACCGCCAGCGGCGAATGGCCATCACGAGGTTGCAGGACCGCGAGCTTATCGCGGCGGCGCTGGGCGGCCGCAGCTTTCGAAGCTTCGCTGAAGAGCTCGGGAACATGAAGGCGTTGAGAAAGCGGCTGTCCCTTGACGATCATCTCCGCCGCAGCCTCCAGCAAGTGCTTGCAGATGACACCCTGGTTGCGCTTGCCCGCCATGGCGGGCAACCAGCGATTGAAGCCCGCCCGTTCGAAAAGGAAGTGCGTCAAGGCGCGCAGGCTCATCCGGCGACGCGGGACGTTGATCTCACCCGGATCATGGGGCTCGCCCGGCGCGACACCCCGTCCGAGGACGCGCACCCACGGAAAATCCACGCGCAACTCGACGCTGCCCGCCAGGGTCTCGATGATGGCCTCCCCCATCAGTTCGCCGAGCCCGGACTGCTGGGCATCCGGCTCATAGGACGGGCACTGCGGATGATGCTGCCCACCAGTGCCCGGCATGCGCTTGACGACGTACTGCCGGTGGCGCGCCACGTACATCTCGACACCGTCAGGCACGCACAGGCAACGCGGCCGATCCACCCCCTCGCGCACGCGCGCCAGAACCTCCTGCAAGCGAGGATCCAAAGCGTCATACACCTGTCCGGCGATGGAATAGCGCTGAGCGTCCATGGAGGTCTCGAAAAGCCCATCGTGCCGCCAGCAAGGCAGGAACGCCATCCAAAATCACTGCTCTATCGGCCCGATTTCGATGTCAGCCCCCGTGTGCGCGGTGCAACCAGATGAAGGTCTACGGAGTCGAATACCTTGTAGCAATACGAGGGTTCACCATGACCACCAGAACGTTCCGCGCGCTGTGCTGTGTCGCAGCCTTGTCGGCACCCGTGCCGCCTGCTGCAGCCGACGTCGGGGTGCAGTTCGTCCATCCCGAGCACTATGCCGACGCGGGCGACTACGGCGTGCGCTCCCAGCGCAACCTTGAGTCCATCAGGCGGCACCTGCAGGCCCTGGGAGATCGCTGCCTGCCGGCGGGCCATACGCTGGACATCCGAATCACCGACCTCGACCTGGCGGGCCGACATGAGTGGTGGCGCCCTGGCACGTACGATGTGCGCATCATGCGCGGTGTCACGTGGCCGCGGGCGGACCTCGAGTACCTCTGGAAGGACGCTCAGGGCAAGGTACTCGCCGAACAGCAGGAGCGTGTTTCGGACATGGACTACCTGTCTCGCAGTGCCTTTGTCCGCTCCGATGGCGATCCGCTGGTGTACGACAAGGCCATGCTCACCGAGTGGTTCGAGCGGCGATTCTGTCCGCAACACCGTGGCTGAGGCACCCGCGACAAAGCGCAGCCACGCGGTCAATCCAGGCGAATCCGAGCCTTGTCAAGTCGGCGAGAAGCGCCTACATCGGGTCGAACCCCACCCGCCGAAGGACTGGCGCGCAACCCGCCAACGCCTCGTCCAACGTCAGCACCTCCTCAATGTGATGGGCGCCCGGTGTCAGACGGCCAGCCAGCAGCGTGCGAGCCACCCAGGCGGCCACCGCAGCCGTGCATGCCGCCTCCCCCTCTCCGGCGACGGCCCAACTCGCGCGATCCCCAGCCTGGCTGAGGGCATCGACCTGGACCATGAATCCATTGCCGCCGACCGGCGCATGCGCGGCCGCCCAGGCCAGTGACTTCGCCAAGCCGTCCAGCGGCAGCCACCGCCGAACGCGCAGGCGCGCCATCCAGGCAAAGGCCTGCGTCACCAGCCGGGAATCGAAACACAGCCAGGCAGCGGCCGACTGCAAAGCCAGGGTACGCGGCAGCGTGTGCTGCTCCGAGAAGTCGAAGCGGTAGGCGGTTCTTCGGCCGTAGGGCGCTGCGAGCCGCACCGGCCGCGAATCGCCAAAGGCCCGAACCGCTCTTGGACCGGCTGGGGTCTGGAGCGTGAACGCGGCGCCCAAACGGTCCAGCGTCCAGCGGATGGCGGCCAGGCCGTGGACCTCGCCTGCACCCAGCAGCACCGTGACGTCCACGTGCCGCAGCGGCCCCAGGTGGTCGCAGGCTTGGCGCACCAGCAGATTGGTGAGCCCCGGCGCGACGCCGACGCTCAGGACCGCACAGGAGCGCCGACCTTCGCCCAGCGCCCATCGGGTCTGCACTGCATCCAGCACCGAAGCCGTGGCCGAGACGTCGACGTAGTGAACGCCGGCGGCCTGGCACTGCGGGGCGATTCGCAGGCTCGCTTCTTCGACGCAGTTGACCACCACGGTGATTCGGTGCGGCAACACCTCGATCAGCGAGAAATCCTCATCACGCAAGGCAACCGCCGTCGTCCGAGGGCCATGGGCCTGGCAGAACGCGCGAGCCCGCTCCAGGCTGCGTCCAGCGACCAGCACATGGCAGGGGCTGTCGCGCAGCAGGGCGCGGACGATGCCGCCCCCCACCGCGCCATAGCCGCCGACAACCAGTACCGCCGGGTCGGCGACCACCGTCACGTCATCTCTCTTGTTCGTCATGACGTGGACGCTCCTTGCCGCAGACGGCGTCCGGCCAGCGCCGTGCACAGCGCGAGCGCCGCCAGTGCACCCAACATCGCCGCGTCGCCAAAACGGTCAAGCAGCAGGCCCGCCACGGGCGGCACCAGCACGCGGCTCAGCGCGAACAGCCCGGCCTGCAGGCCGTAGTCGGTGGCCCGGCAGGCATCGCGAGAGAACTCCATCATCAAGGCAAAGGCGAGCGAAGACGCCAGCCCCATCGCCAGGGCCAGCGCGGCGCTGCCCGCCAACAGTCCCCAACGCGCCTCCACGCCAAGCTGAAAACCCAGGACAGCGGCAAACAACCCGAGGGCCAGCACATTGGCCCACGCCGACAGCCACGCCATCGACATCAGGCGCTCCCGCCGCACCCAGCCTGCCGCGAGGCTGGCGCCAGCGCCCAAGGCCCCTCCCCCCACACCGGCGACCAGCGCCACCTGCGCAGCGGGCAGTCCATGGTCCAGCAGCAGCGGTTTGAGGAACACCCAGGCGGCCGCGACGAAAGGAAACTGCCCGGCCAGCAGCAGCGTCCAGGCCGGCGCCCCCGGCTGCTGAAAGAAGCCTCTCCAGACACGCCAGGGCGCCAGCCTCGACACGGCGGCCCCTGAAGACATCGCCTGCGGCGATGGAGCGGATCCACGGCCCAGCACAGCGACGATCACCAAGGCGCTCGACACAGCTGCGGCCAGAATCAGGAAAGGAAGCGCCCAGCCCCTGGCCTGCTGGAGCAGCAGCATGAGGCCACCGCCCACGACTGCACCTGCAAACGTGGCCGCAGCGCGGATGCCGCCGGCCAGCGGCCGGGCCTGAGGTGGCAGCAGCCCGATGGCCAGCGCCTGCACCGGGATGTCGGCCCAGGTGGACAGCAGGGCCGCCAGCAGGGCCAGCGCAAAGAGCGTTCCCTTGCCGGCATCCTCACCCACTGCCGCCAGAGCCAGCAGGCACAGCGTGAAGCCGCCGCCCGTCAGCCAAGCCCAGCGCTGCCAGGCCAAGACCCTGTTCGACGGGTCGAACGCTGGATCCGACGACAAGGCAGAGCGCCGCCGGAGCAGCCAGCGCTCCACCGGAATCGCCAGCAGCGCCTTGAACACAGCGGGCAGACCGGCGAGTTGAAAGACACCGATCTCCGTACCCGACCAACCCTGTTGCCGCATGATCAATGGCAGGCCCAGCCAGAGGTAGATGGCGGGCGCCGTCAACGCAAAGTTCACCCAACCAAACAGCAGCTGCTGGACGCCAGGACGCAGCGTACCGTTCATGGCACCTCGCGCCGCGCCACGACGACCTGCTGCACGGCCATGGGAAACTGACCGGACGCGAATTGCTCGATGCGCACGAAGCCGACACGCGCCATGGCCGCAGCCAGCTCCCCCTCATGCGTCACGTGCCGCCCGAGCATGCGCAGCGGCAGGTACCACGGCACCACGCTGCGCGCTCCACCCTGCTCCTCGGGCAGTTCCGCATGCACCGCCACCAGCACGCCACCCGGTCGAAGGGCGGCGAGGATCTTGCGCAGGGCGGATTCGATGTCCGGCACAAAATGCAGCACCGATGAGCACCAGATCAGGTCGTGGTCCGACCCGATGTCGTCCGCGGCCAGGCTGCCGCCGCGCGTGGACAGCCGGTGGCCAAGCCCCCGTGCCATGATGTTCTCGGCCGCCACGGCGACCGTCTCGGGGAAGTCAAACACGACGCCCTGAAGGTCCGGGCGCCGCTCGGCCAGCGCGATGGCCACCAGACCCGGGCCGCCACCCAGATCGAGCAGGCGCTGCGCCCGCTGAAACTCCGGCAGGCGCGCCATCACCTCGACGGCGGCCGGCGCGGTCACCGCACGCTGCTCCTGCGCGATCTGCACCCGCGCGGCGGCCGCCCACTGCGCTGCGCCACCGGAGGGGCCGTGGTCAGCCGAAAGCGGGAGCTTCGGCACGCCCGGACCGTGGCGGACATGCTCACCGAGGCTGTCGACGAACCCGCGCATGGACCGCAGCCGGAACAGCCAGGCCTTGGCGCAGGACAGCTCCGAGCCGTGGCCAAGATAGGTCCGCACGCCCGCTTCAAGGCGATAGGTCGGCTTGTCATCGGTGGCGCCGTCGTCATCGACCTGGCCTTCGTCGTGGTCGCGGCCATGGCCTTCGCGCTCCAGCACCCCCATGCTCCACAGGAGTTCCAGCAGATGGGCGGTGCCGACGGGGTGCAGTTGCAGGCGCTGCGCCAGCGTCGCGGCGCCGGCCGGCTCGAAGAGCGCATCCAGCACGCCGAGTTCGACGGCAAGCCGCAGGCCCTCGGCCTGCACGGGAGCGACCGCCAGATCCCACCAGCGGCGCAGCTCATGTGTTTGTTCGAGATTCATGAGATCGGCTCCCTGTCGATCAAAGACGGAAGGTCAGGCGCAGCCCGGCTTCGCGGGGTGGGCTGTAGATCGTGATCGTGCTCGCGGGGAACCCGATCACGTCGTAGTGCTTGTCGGCAGCGTTGTTGACGTAGGCCGTCAGTTCGGTGCGGGTCCACGCATAGCCGGCCGACAGGTTGATGACGGCATACCCCGACCGCTTGTTGGCCGCCGTGTTGGCCGCGTCGACGTAGACCTTGCCGGCGCCGGCGGCCTGGGCCTGCGCAAACCAGCCCGAGGGCGCGTCGTAGCGCACGCCGAGATGGCCGTTGATGTCGGGCGCAAAGGGGTTGCGCTTGCCGGCGTGGTCGTTGGCGCCGTCGCGAAACTCTCGGAAGCGCGTGTGGTTGAGCCCCAGCCCCATCTGCGCCTGCCAGCCGCTGCCGACCAGCCAGCGCAATTCGGCCTCGGCGCCGGTCGAGCGGGCCGAGGCGGCGTTGGTCATGAACACCTGCCCGGCCACCGAGCCCATCTGCTGCACCTGCATGTCGTCGATGTCCATGCGGTAGACGGCCGCGCTGTAGCGCAGGCGCCGGTTCAAGAGGTGGCCCTTGGCGCCCAGTTCGAAGGCACGCACCTTCTCAGGCTCATAGCGGCGATGGGTTTCCGGCGCGAAGGCATTGAATCCCCCCGCACGAAACCCGTCGGACACGCTGGCGTAGAGTTGCGCCGCAGGCTGCCACTGGTATTGCAGCGCGAGCTTGGGGCTGGCATGCGTCCAGCTCCGCGTCTGCTCGCTGCCGCCGGCCAGTGCAAAGCGCATCTCGTCGCGCTCGACGCGCAGGCCGGCCTGGATGGACCACAGCGCCAACCCCAGCGCCGTCAGCGGCACGTCCCAGTGGGTGAAGACGGCAGTGGAGTCCCCCTTCTGCGTCGACCGCGTGCGCGCCAGTGCGAACGGCGTCTTCTGCTCGAAGTTCAAGGCGTTGTCTTCGCGGTCGAGGTAGACGCCGGCGAGCCAGCGCGCCTCACCGGCCTTGCCCTCCAGGCGCAGCTCCTGCGACACGGTCTTGAAGTGGTAATCGCGCCCCAGGTGCAGGAGATCGGCCGGCTGGAAGTCGGTGTCCTGAAGAATGCGGTCGAAGTACTCGTTGTGTGCCGTGATCGAGCGCAAGCGCAGGTCGTCGGCCAGCTCATGGGAGACATCCAGCGACGCCGAACGGGCCTGGGATCGGTTCCAGCTCTCGGTTCCGGAGCGCACCCTCTCTCGTGCACCGCCCGTCGGCCCCCACAGCGAACCACCGTCGTCGTACTCACGTTGGTTCAGCCGCAGCGTGGCATCGGTCCGGGCGCTCGGCGTCCAGCGCAAGGCCACGCGGCCGCCCTTGCGCTCGCGGTCATCCTCCTTGCGGCCAGAGTAGGTGTTGTCGATGAAACCGTCCTGCCGAGCGAATTCGCCGGCCACGCCCAGGAAGAGCGTGTTGTCCACCAGGGCCCGGCTCGCATCGAAGCGCAGGGCCTGCTTGTTGCGGCTGCCCAGGTCGAGCGAGACGGCGGCATGCGGTTCATTGCCCGGTCGACGGGTGACGATGTTCACCACACCGGCCTCGGCATTGCGTCCATAGAGCGTCGACTGAGGGCCGCGCAGCACCTCCACGCGTTCTACTCCCAGCAAGGCGTCGTCGAAGCCCAGCCCGCGCAGCGTCGCCACGCCATCCACCACCAGCGCGGTCGATGACGAAAACGAGGTGACGTTGGCCGACAGCCCGCGCATCACCGGCGGCTGTGCGCCCGACTGCCCCATGGTCTGGAACGCAAAACCCGGGGTGATCGCCGCCACGCCCTCCAGACCGCGCACACCGTCGGCTTCGAGCTGCTCACCGTCGAAGACGGACACGCTGGCGGGCACACGCTCGAGCGTTTGAGACTGCTTGTTCACCGTAACGGTGACAGCCGGCAGCACGTGCTCCCGTTCCTGCTCCCGCTGCGGCTCAGGTGCCTGCTGCGCCGTCGCCGACAGGGCTGTCACCATCAGCGGCAGCAGCCCGCTTGCCCGCAAGTAGAGGGTGGGCATGAGTCGTTCTCCTTGAGTATCAGACGACTTCCATGCTAAGAAGCAATGAGAATTGTTCTCATGTAATTTCGATGGCAATCGGGAGGGTTTCGTATGCAAACGGGAGCGAGGTTGGGCACGAAGGTTGAAGAGGCGCGCGCCGTGGGGACGACAGGCCGCCTTCCCATCTCAGGCAACGGCTGCTGGATCGACCGCGCCACACTCGACGATGGGCTGACGGTGGTTCGCTCGCACTACCAACCGACGCGGGACCTCGCCGAGGCATCCACCCAGAACGAGGCAGGGCCGACACTGGTGATCACGTACGGCTTGTCGGGCGAGTCCGGCTTCGTGGCCGAGGATGGCGCCAGCCTGCGCTTTGGCGCCGGACGCACCACCCTCGCGGCCTTTGCTCACACGCGCGGCGAGCGGCACTTTCGGGCGGAGACGGCGGTTCGCCAGCTCAGGCTGGTGCTCAACGGCAACGCGCTCTCGCGCTACCTCGGCGAGGCGGCCATGACGCACTTGGCCAGTCGCAAGGGAATTCGTCTGCTGGGTGAGCACCCGACGACGGCCTGGTGCCGCACTCTGCTCCATCCGCTGCTGTCGCCCGAAGCGGCAACGCCCGTGGATCGGCACATCGCCGCCCTGACCCTGGCGGCCGAACACCTGCGCCCACTCATGCCAGCATCGGTGCCGAGCACCTCATCCCTGCGCCTGAGCGCAGCCGACGTGGAAAAACTCTCCCGAGCCCGCGATCTGATGCACACCCAGATGGATCGCGCGCTGACGATTCCGTACCTCAGCGTCACCGTCGGGCTCAACGAGTGCAAATTCAAGCAGGGGTTTCGTGAGCTCTACGGCGCCACGCCGCACCAGTTCCTGTTTGAACTGCGCATGCGGCGAGCACGAACGCTGCTGCAGTCCGGCTGTCAGGTAGCGCAGGCCGCCTACGCGGTCGGTTACAGGCACCCGGCCAGCTTCAGTGCGGCCTTTGCGCGCTACTTCGGGCAGGTGCCCAAGTCGGTGAGCCCGGGTTGACATCCCCGAGCGGGAGGACCCTCCCCAGCACAACGCGAAGAAGCCTCGTCAAGATCATGCCAAAGTCATGCACATGTCTTGATTCCTTTCATAGCGGGTGGACTGGATCAGGGTCAATGCAGAACACGTGGAACTTCGGTCGTTTCGGCTTCGCCGCCATGATCGCGTTCAGCCCGAGTTGCGCTGATGGCTTGGCCGTGCTGGCGCAGCAGTTGGGCAATCTCCCTGCGCTCACCATGAGCCGACTGAAACTGCGCCAGCGCGAGAAGCGAGCGGTGCATGTGGCGCGATGCGGCCTGGCGCAGCCCGGGATGCGCCTGCGCGTCGTTGATGACCGCCAGCAGGCTGCCGTGCGCATGACACAGGGTCGCCGAGGCTTCGGGCAGCCAGCCGGCACGGGCCTGCGTGTCGGCGAGATTGAAATGGCTCACCATGGCAGCGGCCAGTGCATCGTCGGGAGTCGGCCACTGGTTGAAGTGCGCGAGCGCGAAGACCCGCGCCGCCTCGCAAACGGCGAGTGCCCGCAACAACTCGCCGCGGCGGAACAGATCCTTGCTCTGGCGGGCGAGCTCCTCCCAAATCTGTACCGGCCCAGGATGGGGTTGGGGAGCAAATTCCGGAGAACTCACGGGTTGCCTCAACGATCACCAGGCCGGGATCACTTGGCCTGGGCCAACGCCTTGTCAAAGCGGTCCTTGCCCATGGCAAAGGTCGCCTGCTCCTTCGCCGCTGCGGCCTTGGCATCGGCCAGATTGACCGGCTTACCAGCCTGGATCACACCGACCATACCCATCATCTTGTGTGGCTGGCAGGCGTAGAGGTAGACGCCCTCCTTCTCGATCTTGACCTTGAACTCCTTGTCCGGGTCACTCTTCCAGCCGGTCGCGCCCGCCGGCACCAGCAGCGAAGCGCTGTTATGAGCCGCCTTCTCGGTCGGAGTGAAGATGACCGTGTCACCCACCGCCACCTTGACGAAGGCGGGTTCAAACACCATGGCCCCATCCTTGCCGGAGCTGAGCATTTTCACGGTGTGGTCCGAGGCTTGCGCCGACGACATGGCCGCCAGCAACAGAAGCGCGCCCAGGAAAGTGCTCGGGCGATGGGCAACAGAAGAGCGGTGGGAAACAGCAAGAAACATGGCAAAGCTCCTTCACGGGCAAATGGAATTCAATCGCTTCATCGGTCCGGCTGGTGCATGCCGGCGCAATCCGGGCAGTAGCCGTAGAGAACCAGCCTGTGACGGCTGAGCTTGTACGCATGGGTCGCAGCCACATCCAGCAGCAGCCCCTCTATCGCTTCGTTGCGAAACTCGTCCACCCGACCGCACCCGAGGCAGACCAAGTGATCGTGGTCGCCGCCCTCGTTGACTTCGTAGAGTGTCTTGCCCGACTCGAAAACGTTGCGGGACAACAGGCCGGCCGACTCGAGTTGTGACACCACCCGATACACGGTGCCCAACCCCACGTCGCTCCCTTGCTGGACCAGCCGCCGAAAGACATCTTCAACGGACAGATGACGTTCGCTACCAGTGCGGAAGATCTCCATAACGAGGCGACGCGGCAGGGTTACCTTCAGGCCGACACTTTTCAGATCCTGGTTGTCCGTCCCCTCAATGGTCCTCATACACAGATACCGATTTGTTGAATACGATCTCGCTCCACAGGCCTTCGCGACCATCGCTCATGGCAGCCCACCACTCTGTCAACCAGGACGTCCAATCCGTGAGTTTGTTTAGCTCGAGCGGTCTTTCCACTCAACTCTCTTTGGAACCCCGTCCGCACCCAATTTGCACAGATCAGGTCGGCAAGAACCCGGTGGGGGCAGAAGCCAGCTATCACTGCATGCCCGGTAAGCACCGCGGCAATACCTTGCTCAGCCCCCCGGCTCGGTGACGAAGCCCAGCTTCAACACCCCGGCCTTCTGCACAGCCGCCATCACCTTCACGACGCGCTCGTAGTCCACCTTGCGATCGCCGCGAATGAAGATTTCAGGCTGAGGCTGCTGCGTGGCGGCCGCTTCAAGGCGTGAGGTCAGTTGCGCCTCATTGATGGTGTCGTCGTTCCAGTGCAGCGCTCCGTCGGCGGTGACTGAGACATTCACGCTCTCGGGTTTGACAAGGTTGGGAGTATTGTCCGCACGCGGCAGATCCAGCTTCACCGAATGCGTGAGCACCGGCACCGTGATGATGAAGATAATGAGCAGCACCAGCATCACGTCCACCAGCGGCGTCATGTTGATCTCGCTGACCATGTCGTCGCTGCTGTCGAGTCCGCTTCCAAAGGCCATGGCGGTACTCCTCAAGCCTGGGCCAGGGCGCGTGCGGGCACGGCCTTGCCGTTGCCGGCCCCATTGCCGCGCGCCACCGGTGCGCCGGTCAGAAAGTAGGCGTGCAGTTGCCGAGCGAATCGGTTGAGCCTGCCCAGCATGCCCTTGTTGACCCGCATCAGCGCGTTGTAGCCCAGCACGGCGGGGATGGCGACGGCCAGACCAAAGGCCGTCATGATCAGCGCCTCGCCCACCGGGCCGGCCACCTTGTCGATGCTGGCCTGTCCTGCCACGCCGATGCCCACCAGCGCATGGTAGATGCCCCACACGGTGCCAAACAGGCCGACAAAGGGCGCGGTGGCCCCTACCGAAGCCAGCACCGACAGGCCACTTTGCAGGCGCTCGGCGCTCTCGTCGATGGCACCACGCAGGCTCTCGGTCAGCCATTCGGCCAGACTGATTTGACCGTGCAGGTCTTCCCGATTGCTGGCGTGGTGGTCGATGGCGGCCTTGCCCTCTTCGGCCAGGTGGCGAAACGGATTGCCCTCCGCATCACCACCGAGCATGTGCAGCCCCTCGCCGAAGCTGTGCGCATGCCAGAAGTCGGCCGAGGCGCGGGCCGAACGGCGCAACTTCACCACACGCCAGACGCGCGTGACGATGATGAACCATGAGGCGATCGACATCAGCAGCAGCAAAACAGCCACGGTACGGATCACCGGATCGCCGCCGCTCCACAGCGCGGCAATGCCATATGGGTTGTTGGTCATGGAGTGAGTCCTTTCTTGGGGAACAGGGAATGCATTTCGGATGCCGCGCCTACGAATCCAACTGGAAATCGAGCGGCTGCACGTACCAGTACGGAATGGGCTCATCGCCCCGCTTGGCGGGGACGTAGCGCCAGCGGCGGATCGCCTCCAGCGCCGCATCGTCCAGCCGCGGGAAGCCGCTGCTGCGTTTGAGCTTGATCTGACCAACGCTGCCGTTAGGCAGGATGTACACATCGAACAGCACGCGGCCCTCTTCGTGCAGGCGGCGCGACTGCGCCGGGTATGCCGGGGCGGGGTTGTTGAGCATGGCCGCGTCCGCGCGTGGTGGCGTGACGGGCGCGGCGGGTTGTTTGGCCTCAGGAGCGGCGGCAGGTGGCGCCGCCTGCGCAACAGCCGCAGTTGCCGCCTGCGGCTGGGCGGCTGGCTCGGGCGGCGATGCCGCCACAGCACGTTCCGAGGGTGGGGCTTTCGGGGGCAGCGGCGTCGGCCGTCGGCGCGGCACTGGCGTGGGCCGAGGCTGCTGCGCCATCGGTAGCGGCTTGGGCTCGACCGTCGCGGCAGGCGCCGATACCAGCACCCCCACTACCGCTGGCGGCGTGGTCAGCACCGGGCTGCGGTTCAGCGTGGTCGTCAACCACCACAGCGCGGCCAGATGTGCGGTACAGATCAGGACGAGTGGCGCGCCGTGTTCCCAGGCCAGGCGATGCCAATGTTCAGCGTGGAATGATGGGGAGGATCGCGTCACACGGGCGCCCTTTCGTTCGGTCTTGTCTTTGATGATGGGTTCGAGTTCGATGTCGGACGCAGGGCGAACGCCGCAGGGCCCCTCAGCCACAGGGGAGAGATTTCGCAGAAAGAGTGGTGCCATGCTCATCCCCTCAACGCTCCAGGTTCCACACCAGCTTGAGCATGGCGCGGGTCTGGTTGGGAAGCAGATCGCGTTGCGCTCCCGTGTAGCCCAGACGGTCGAGTGAGAAAATGAGCTCCCGATCGGATGCCAGCAACCAGCGCAGGCGCGCGCTGACACCCACTTCGTTCGACACGTTGTCCCACTGCAGCAGCAGGCTCTGCGCCAGGCGCGTGTTGGGCGTGTGATCGAGTCGCAAGGTGGCCGTACGAACGGTGAAGCTGCCCGCCGGCAGGCGAATCGCGTTCCTGGCCAGGCCGGCCCGCCAGCCCCAGTACGGACTGGGTTTCCAGGCCAGTTGCAGGACCTGGTCGTCACGGTGGCCGTCGTAGTACCCGCCGCTGCGCAACTCCGCATGTGCCGAAACCGGGCGGGACGCCGAAGTCTCAAGGTAGCCGAACAGGTAGTGCCAGCCGTAGCTGCCGGGCTGCACGGTGACACCGGGCACCGGGGTGTAGGCAGAGGCCAGTTGGTCGCCCTCAAAGAACACTTCGACCATCGCCGTATCGCCCGCCGCATTGATGTAACCCAGCTCGGGATTCAACAGCCACGAGTGCTCGCTGCCGTCTTGCTTGCGCCGAAAACTCCAGTCGAGTTCGGGGATGATGCTCTCGCCCCTGCGCGTGCGATGCCACCACCCCAATTCGCCCTGCCCTCGCGTCACGCCGGCTTCGGCGAGGTAGCCGAGGGCCGGATTGAAGCGTGCATCGATGTGCTGCACTTCGGCATTGCCGGTGAGACCCACGTTGGGATACTTCACGCTGGCGCCCCAGGAGCGGCCGTTGCCCAACCCGGCATTGCTCGATTCCAGCATCCAGGCATGCGTCTCCAGGGTCTTGCCCCCCTCCCCGCCCGGCGGCGCCCAGTTGGTGTCCCGGAACTGGTAGTCCACACCCCACAGGCTGCTGCCTGAGGTACCTTCAGGGTTGCCGCGGGTGGCCATCAGTCCTACGCGGCTGCGGCTGTCCAGCGGACGCGCGACGCGCAACACCGCCACTTCGGCGGCGCGTTGATTGGGCTCGCCGGGCTCCGTCGGCCCTCCCGCCACGCGTGCGCCGAACAGGCCAAAGTCAGTCCCGGCGAGCTGGCCCGAGAACTTGAGACCGGCATCCAGGCTGCGCCTTCGCCCGGTCGCGTCCAGCCCGACCCGGCGCGAGTAGTACGGGATGACGGCGCTCTCCACCAATCCACCGAAGGTGAAACGCCCCGCGTCTTGCAAAAAAAACTCGCGTTTCTCGGGGCGAAAGAGTTCGAAGCGCGTGAGGTTGACGGTGCGCTCATCTGCTTCGGCTTCACCGAAATCGATGTTCAACGCGGCAGTCGTGCGCAGCCCCGAGGGACTCTCGTGAAACACTTCCAGGCCGGGCTCCAGGCGCTGCCGCGCCCGGCCGGTACCCGACGCGGCGGCCGACTCGCTGGTGGCGCGCAAGGATGTCTTCAGGCGCAGCCCCCATCCGTCCTGGTCCTCGGCAACGACAGCCGGCATGGGCAGGGCGTCGCCCAGGGAGTACACCTCCTTGTCGGGCTGGATGCCGGCCAGCCGCACACGCTCGCTGCCCCGCGGCATCCAGCGCTCGGCATTGACGCGCCAGTTGCGCACCTCGTCCCCGCTGACTCGGCGCCCGCGCCCGAACACCGACAGGGGGATCGTGATGTCGGCACTCCAACCATCGGCCTCGATGCGCGCCTCGCTGCGCCACAGCGCATCCCAGTCGAAACGCATCTGGCCGCCGTCGAAGATCAGGGCGTCGAACTGGGCACCGTTGGCATTGACGGCGAAGAGGTAGCCGTTGCGGCCGTCCCCATCGGGGTCGAACACCAGCGTTACCTGGTCTTCGGTGAGCATGCCCTCCACGTCCCGGCGCATCTGCTGCGCCACGATGGCAGAGGGCTCGGGGTCGTAGGCATGCACGTGGATGTGCAAAGCCTTGCCGTCGTGAGCCATGCGCAATTCGGTTCGGCGAGTGGGGGCACCCCCAGACACGGGAGCCACCTGGACGAAGCCGCCGATCGGTGCCGCATCAGCCAGTGATGACACTGGATCGCCAGCGGGCGTCGTCGCAGGCAGACGCACGGCAGCGGCCAAACGTGTCGGCGCTGGAGGAACGGAATCCTGCGATGCCATCACCGAAGATACGGTCAATACAACGGCGAAGGCTGCTGCCCGGCGGACAAGGCCAGACCTGCGCCCACCCGTGGGCGCATGGTGCCGAAAGCCGGCCGGGCAATGCGTGCCGAATGGTCTGCCCATGAGGTCACGCAGCCCTGTCCTGCGTGGCTGCCTTCTTGGGCAACCCTGCACCGTCGGCGGGCCGATCCGCCAGATCCCGAGCCGCCAGACGCGCACGCCCCTGGCGCTTCTTCCACCAGATGATCACACCGGTAACCGACAGCATGGCCACCACCAGACCCATGGTGCAGATAAACAGCTTCATCGGCAGACCGGCCACGACGCCGCCCACCGCCGCCATGTGCAGGCTGGTCAGCCAGGTTCGGATGGTGTCGCCGCTGGCCACGCCGGTCGGCAGCCATAGGCTTTTCAGGGCGCCGGTGTCGGCATCGAACACCACGCTGGAGCCACCCCAACGATGACTGACGTCGCGGCTGCTGATCACGTTGTAGCGATAGAGGCCACTGCGCGGATCGTGCATCAGCGCATCCTCGCGCTGGATGGTGAAGCCCTGCACCCGGGCCTGCTCGGCCATCAGCCGGCGGCCCAGTTCGCGCGCTTTGTGCCAGCCGATGGCGGGATCGATCTTCGGCGCGGGCAGCGCTTGCAAGGTGCCACCGTCGGGCTGGTGCCTGAAGACGGCTCTCATCACCGGGTCGTACACCTCGGAGAGGTTGAAGGCCACGCTGCTCCAGGCCAGCACGAACAGCATGGCCCACATCCACAGGCCGCCCGCGCGATGCAGATCGAAATTGACCTTGTAGCTGCCACCCGTCCAGCGAACTCTCCACGAAGGCCACCAGCGCGTCAGCCAGGGCTTGCCGCCGGTCTTTGCCGCGGAGTTCGATTTGGGCCCCTTGCGCACCGGAGCCGGAAAGGTGAGGTACGCACCGACGAAACAATCCAGCGTCCACAGCAGCGCGATGACACCAAAGGCATAGCTGCCCACCACACCCAGTGCGAGTTGGTAGTGCAGCCGGTAGATGAAGGGCATCAGGTTCTTAAAGCCCTGGGAGATGTCGCCCCAGTTGCGCTCGCCCAGCACGCGGCCGGTATACGGATCTACGAAGACCTGGTTGTTGGGCAGATCGGGCGCGATGCCCGTGGCCGGGTCCGGCAGCGCGAACACGCGCAGCACCAGCGCGTGCCCCGGTTCAACCGCCAGCGGGGCATAGGCCACCAATGCCTGCGGATAGGCTGCCTGCACCCTCTCCCGCAACACCAGCGGATCCATGGGCGCGGCATCGGGTGCCGGTGGCATCACGCGAAACAGTTGCGGGCTGATGGCCGCTTCCAACTCCTCGTTCCAGGCCAGCAGCGCCCCCGTCAGCCCGGCGACCAGCAGAAAACCCGCCATGACCAGCCCAACCCAGCGGTGCACCAGCACGAGCAAAGGACGATCGATGCCCCAACGCAGACGAGCGACTCCAATCCGCCCAATCGTCATGACACGGCGGTCAGATTCGCAGCCGGTGACTTCTGCAGTGTGCGTTCGGCAGGCGTCTCGATGGCCACGACCTGTCCGTTCTCCATGCGGATCAGGCGATCGGCCAGATGGAAATAGCGGTCGTCGTGCGAGATCACCAATACCGCCTTGCCCTTGATCTTCAGCTCAGGCAGCAGCTCCCGGTAGAACACATCCTTGAACACCGGATCCTGGTCCGCGGCCCATTCGTCGAACACCAGGAAGGGCCGATCTTCGAGATAGGCGACCACCAGGGCCAGCCGCTTGCGTTGCCCCTGGGACAAGGCCCGCGTCGTGAAGGCCCCGTTGCGCACCTGCACCTTGTGCTGCAGGTGGAGCTTCTCCAGCAAGGCGTTGCCTTGCGCATCCAGTTCGGCCGATGCAGCATCAAGCATTTGCTCGAACAGGTGGAAGTCCGAAAAGATTGCCGAGAAGCTCTGGCGGTAGCGATCGCGGTTTGCGTCGCCGACCGGCTCGCCGTTGATCAGGATGGCGCCCTGCTCCGGCCGGTACAGGCCCACCAGCAGCTTGGCCAGCGAGGTCTTGCCGCTGCCGTTACCCCCCACCAGATAAGTGATTTGCCCGGGTGAGAAGGTCAGATCGACGGGCCCCAGGGTGAACAGATCGTCCACACCTTCATGGTAGTAACGGTGACTGACCCCCTGCAGCACGGCGCTCTCCAAGCCAGATGGAGTCTCGGACGCGGCATCGCGCTCGGTGTGCTCCAGCTGCTGCGTAATTTCATCGATGCGGGCACCGGAAACCTTGGCCAGATTGGCGCGCGGCAACGCGATCAGCAGGTTCTCCAGCGGCGCCACCATGTACACAAAGACCAGCGCGAAGCCGGTCATGATGCGCCCCCGCTCGGGCACGTCGCCCACGAGCACGAACAGCACCAGCCCGATGAAGCCGTAGATCAGGAAGTTGCCCCAGGCGGAGGACACCAGGAACACCGACATGCCGAACGCGCGTTCTCGCCGCACCGTCTCGATCGAGCCACCCAGCACATCATCAGAGAATCGACGGCGCTTCGCAGCATGCAGACGCAGTTCCTTGGCCCCCTCCATCAGCGAGCGGAAGTGGTCGAACAGGCGATCCTGCTCCTTGGATGCCACGTCCAGGTGGCGGATCGCCCGCAGGTGCGCCAAGTGGTAACCCAGCGAGCCCAGCCCGATGACCAGCACAGCCGCGAGGAAGATCTGCCAGGAGAGCCACGCCATGTAGACCAGGCATCCCGACACGATGATGGCGTTGACCAGGATCGTCGGGAAGCTCACGAAGAACTCGGCCACCTGCGTGCTGTGCTCCGACAGGGCCGACTGCACCTTCGGGCCGCCGATCTCCTCCAGCCGGCGAAAGTCTGCCGCGATCACCCGCGCGGAAATGAAGCGCCGCAGGTCGGCATGGGCACGCTGGTTCAAGCGCTCAAACAGCACCGACGCCACCATCTGGCTCAACATCGCTGCCACCGCGAAGGCCGCAAAACGCCACGCCAACATCATGTGCTCCGCCGAAGACGTCGCCGTCAAGGCCGCGTTGATCTGCGTGAGGAGCAGCACGCTGCATGCACCGCTGGTAACACTGGCCAACGCCGCGGCGATCAGCAGCTTGCGCGACTGTTGAATCAGATAGCTAAGCAAACCGGTTCACCTTGAGAAGAAATGGAAGGGCGGCGGAAACAGCTCGCGTAACCGCGCGTTCTGGAGCCAACAACACGAAGACGAGCAGCATGCTCATTTGTTTAGCTGAACATCCACCCGGCCAGAACGTCATGGGTGCATGAGACATCTCTATCAGATCCATCCCCAAGTTGCCTTTCGCGAACGAAGGAACAGCACCAATCCGGGGGAAGCCCATTGATTCTCCTGCTCGCGCCTCTGTTCCAGGGTGAATGGGCCGCCCATGGCGAGACGCTCGCCTTGGCTTCCCATTGGCCGTCCGAGGGAGTCCCCATCTCCCGCTTGGTGAGCCACGACTCGCTGCTTGGCGATGCGATTCGGCGCTACGCGACCCACCTCGGCGTCACAGGCAATGACCTGCGCGCTGCGGCCTCCGCCTGGAGCCTGGACTACCTGTGGGCCTTGCTGCCACCGACCGCCGCCGCGGCAAGCGTGCTGCAACACCGATTTCCGATGCACGCGGACGACGTTGCGTTGAGCCTGAACGATATCGGCACCCCCGTCCGTTTTCACATCAGGCATGAAGGCCACGCGATGCCCGGCACCCCGGCAACTACCCGCTATGCCCCGCTGCTGGAGGAGCACCTCGACCCGCTCTTCAAGGCCATCGGCCGGCAGACTCGCCTTGCGCAGAAGATTCTCTGGGGCAACGCGGCACGCTACCTGGAGGTCATTCTCGAGCAGGCGCTGGCACTGACCAACAACGCCGATCACATCGCCGCGGACCGGGAAACATTGCTGCAACAGCCGACACATCCCGATGGCCGTCCCAATCCCCTTTACGGCCGGAAGCGCACGGCGGTGCATGTCGAGGATGGGGCAGCCAGCACCATCACCCTGCACCGTCAGTGCTGCCTGTTCTACCGTGTGCCTGGTCAGGACTACTGTGGCGCCTGCCCGCTGGCACCGGCGCACCGCGCAGACGGTCGATACCTTGGTCCGACGGGACAGCCAGATTGAAATTATCCACCCCGGTCATCGCGCCCGGATGATGACCCGTGCGATCAACCGTGGTGGTCACTGTAGAGCGCATGAACCTGTTGGTGAATGGCCAGATCGACGGCCGACACGAGGCTTCCGATGGAGGAGGGCAAATGAAAGGCGTCGCTGCAACGGCGAATCCGCGGGAGAAAGGCCCAACCAGACCCTACCCCCACCGCAGAACCGCCACCGTGCCAGCAATGCGACACGGCGCAGCCCGGCTCATCGGATTCAACTCCGCTCCATTTTTCTCTGCAAGCGCGCCTTCTATCAGCGCTGCAGTACGGTGCGTTTCAACCCTGGATCGCGCCTGATCTCGTCCTCACGGAACGGGAAGCGCAGCCAAGCCTTGCGGGCATACCGGGCAACCGGGGCCGCACCTTGACCGCCGACCACTGCGGCTTCGTCCTGGCCGTGTGCAAGCAGCGTGTGGGCCTCCACTCCGAAAGAACCGAAGCGCACCACCTGAAGGTAGCTGTTCGCCAAGGAGTCCGGCCCCATTCGGTTGCCACCGTCATCATCGCAGGCCACGGTGAAATAGCCCGCCGAATGACATCCGCCATAGATCGGATAGCGATGCCCGCCGCTTGCCACGAAGCGACGGTTACCCAACGCCTCATCCAACGGCCAGCCTTTGGCACCAAACTCCAGCACGGTCACAGCCAAAGCCTTGGTCGCCCGTCCGTCGCCCACCTGCAGCTTGCGAGGCGAATCCAAGGGTGCGTCGCCGGAAAACGCGACCCCGTAGAGGTCGTCGGCCGGAATCTGCTCCAGGCGAGCCCAGAGCGCCTCCCAAAGCAAGGCACCACGGTCGTCAGCATTGGCCTTGTTCGACCAGCGGCGCAGGACTGTGCAAGCCCGTCCGATGTCGACCTTGCGCACCGCTGACGAAACCTTCACCAGCCCATCCAGCCCCGCTGCCTTCAGCGCGGCGGCATCCAGTTGGACCAACCGCTGAGCACAAGCCTGGGCGAGTACCTCATCCTTGAACAGTTCGGCCGAATAGGCCCGTGGCGTCAGCACGTCCCTCATCGCGCGGCGACTCAGGGCTTCGGCCGATGCGGCCTGCCACTGGAGCAGATCAAGCGCCATGTGGTGCCCCAATCTACCCCGCAGCCCCAACGGCTGGCGCTCGCCACCCAACAGTGAAGGAAACCCTTCCAACGGCTGGCGGACACTGCTGAGCCAGTAACTGTCGTTCATGTTCGCCACATAGTCTTCGCGCAGCAGCCAGGGCAATGCAGCAACCGGCATGGCACCCGGCTGCACCGCGGACAAATCGGCCCGCCAATCGCAGGCCGAGCGACTGCCGTCGAGGACGGGAGTGAGCGGATCCACATTCGCGAAGCCCGTTGCCAGCGGCGTCATGCACGCCTTGCGCAGATCGTCCGGGGCATTGGGCACCGCTCCGACATCGCCGTACCAGACCCGCCCGTCCCCTTGGCCAATGGCCACCGTATTAACCCATGGCACGGCCGCCTCGCGGCGCTGGATCGCGATGAAGTCATCCAGCGACTTCGCCTGATTCCAGTAGAAGAAATTGCGGAAGATGCGAAAGTTCTCCGCATTCACATCCCGAATGACCAATGCGTGGGCCGAGCCCCAGCCGAAGGCGGCGTTGTGGTCACCAAGATCCACCATCGGTCCGAAACGGGTTCGATAGAAGGTGCGTGTCAAGCGGCGCACGCGCCCATCATCCCCACGCACGTCAACGCCAACCTCGTACGCCATCATTTCCTCGGTCTTTCCATCGACCCGATAACGCGTCGGATCGGCTTCATCCAGCGCCACATCGAACAGCCCGAAACGGCGTGCTTCCGAGACCGTATGACTCCAGGCCACATGATCGTTGAAACCGATCATGACCACCGGCACACCCAGAAAGGCGACACCCGCCACATCGACCTTGCCGGGGATCGTCAGGTGCATCTGGTAGAAGCGATCCGGCCCGCCCCAATACCAATGAGGATTGCCAAACAACACTGCTCCGTCACCCCCCGTGGCCTCGCGGCCGAAAGCGAGGACGTTGCTGCCAATGCCGGGCTGCGTGCCTATCCTTTGGGCGAGCCGAGCGCGCAGCGCTGTATCGCCCCCCTTCCCCGTTTCAGCCACTGCTGCGGACTTCGTGGGCTTGGCGTTGGCCATCTCGGTCACGAACTTGGCATAGCCCGCGGCAATCTGGGCCGCATACATGCGCCGATGAATGTCGTCCGCCGTGATGTCCCGAACCCAAGCTTGCTTCAGGCATGACCGACCGACGGCCCGAGCACGGCCGTTGCGAGCATCCGCAAGATAGCGGTTGTAACCCGCAGCAAATCCGTCGATGAGTTCATTCAGCTCGGGCGGATGCTGCTCCCGGTAACGGGCCAACACGACGTCATCAGCGAAGGCGCGGAAGAAGAAATCCAGATCGACATTCTTCGGCCTTCCGAAGGTGGAGTCCCGCGCCGGCCTGCCATCGGCCCCGAAGAACCAGGCGCGCCTCCCCTCGTAGGTGACGAACGCTTCGGCCAAGGTACACAGCGCGTCCTGCGCCTGGACATAGCCAACGCCGATCCCGAGCTCACGCCAACTGCCCGCCCGCAGATGCGGAATGCCATCCGTGGTGCGCCGAATTTCGACACCTGTCACAACCGACTGCTCCAACGGCACGCGCTCCTTCGCATGCGAGCCCCCCGCCAACAGCAGCAGCCCGCCACAAAGCATCAACGCCCAAGCGCGCCATGCAAGCGCGCCTCGCCCCACTCCCGACAACCCGCTCAAGAAGAACACGCTTCAAACCCTTCCAGTACGTTCACCACATTGACTCCGATCTCCTCTACCGCGTAGCCGCCTTCCAGCACAAACACCGTGGGCAGCCCGGCGCGGGCGATGTCCTCGCCGACCCGGAGGTAGTCGTCACTGCGCAATCGGAACCCGGAGATCGGGTCGGCCTCGAAGGTATCGACCCCCAGCGACACCACCAGGGCATCGGCGCGGAAGTCGCCGATGGCGCGCAGCGCATCCGCCAGCGCCGCACGCCAGACTGGGAGCTCGGTTCCTCGCGGCAACGGAATATTCAAATTGAAGCCACATCCGGCCCCCACCCCCGCCTCGTCGGCATAGCCGAGATAAAACGGGTACTCGGTTCGCGGATCGCCGTGAATGCTCGCGAAAAAGACATCGGCACGCTCGTAGAAGAGGCTCTGCGTGCCGTTGCCGTGGTGGTAGTCGACGTCCAGCACCGCCACCCGCTCCGCACCGCCGTCGCGCAGCGCCTGCGCCGCGATGGCGGCGTTGTTCAAGAAGCAGTAGCCCCCGAAGAAGTCATGGCCGGCATGATGGCCTGGCGGACGCGTCAGCGCGAAGGCCGACTTTGCGCCTGAGCGGATGCATTCGACGGCAGACAGCGCACACGCCGCACCACCACGCGCAGCACACCAAGTACCGCTGGTGAGCGGCGTACCCACATCGAATGAGAACAGACCCATGCGTGCCGCAAAGTTCTCGGGCAGGACGTCGCTGCGATGTTGCCGCACCGGCCAAACCGAAGGCAGCGCATCACGATTCCCGTGCGCCGGATCCAGGGCAACCCACTCGTCCCAGGCGCCGCGAAGGAAATCGACGTAGCGCGGCGCATGAACCCGGTACAACGCAGAATCGCCGCAAGGCAACGGCGCCTCGATGGCACCCAGTCGACGCCGCTGCAGTTCGTCTAGAACGCGCTCGGCTCGCGCCAAGACCTCGAAGCACGGCACCAGCTCGCCACGGAACATCTCCAGCTTGCCTTGGTGATGAACGTGATCGGCATTGAAGAACGTGATCATGCCGGCTCGTTCCCAACCACGTCAGACAGCCCGGCCATGTGCGCCAGCCCCTGCCGCAGCGCCGGGAACAGGCTGTTGTTGAAATTGTTCCAGCGCAATTCCAGGATGGTGTCCCGCGGATCGATCCGGGTATTGAGCACGTCGACGATCACCTCGCCGGAATCGATACCGTTATCGACGTAGTGAAACGATGCCCCGGTCATGTCCACCACCGGCACTGGCTTCACCTCCATCGTCTGCCAGTTCACCACCTTTTTCCCCTTTGCCCCATGCAGCGCATCGAGGGTTGCATAGGCACCCCGGCGCTCGTAAGGCGACTCGATCCGGGTGATGCCGGGGTGGATGTTGACGATCTTGCGGTCGAACGGCGCGCCCGGACGCACCAGTTCATCGAGGATCACCAGCAATCCGTCCAGCACCACGAGTTCCGCGCCCAGCGTCAGCAACTTGTCCAGTAGGCGAGCCTCGAAAGCGCTCTTGCCCGCAACACGCTCAGCCGCGTCCAGGGGCAGCCGGCGGTATGTCGAAGGGATGGCACACAGCAGATCGTTCACCCGCCGCCCACCCACCTCGAGCGCCGGCGGATAGAACCACTGCCTGCCAGGTTGATACGAAAAGCCGTAGTCCTTGACTGCCACCCCGTCCCGAGCCGACTCCTCGTCGTCGTCAAACACGACCGCCTCCAGGGAGTAGGCATCCCCCAGCCCCGTCCCATTCAAGGCTTCGACCAGGTCCTCGAGCGGCGACTTCATGTAACGCCGCTCCCCCTTGTACTCGATGTACTGCCCAGCCTTGTCGGCCGCCGCATTCCTCAACGACCAAATGTAAACAAGCTTCGTCTTTGCCATCTGCGCCCAATCGCCAAAAAAGTTGAAGGAAGAAATGACCCGCATGCCCGCACCCGAGCGCCCCGACGCGACGGCAACGCAGCAGCACTTCCGTGCCCGATCACGAAGGAGGGCGCTCAACCCTCCAGACAGATCGACACATCACGCATGCAAGACGAACAACCAGCTCGATTGTTTAAGAACCACCCCCCGAAGAAAGCACTCAGGCTGGTCGACTAAACAAACGCCGGGGCACCCCGTCTAGGTATCTGTAATCCGGCCGGACATGTGGTCGGCAACTTGGCGCACCCATGTGGTGCCAACCCAACCTGACAAAGGAGTGCGGCATGCTCATTCATGACTTCATCGGCATCGGCTTCGGTCCATCCAACATCGCGCTTGCCATCGCCCTGGACGAGAAGCGGCAGACCGGCGCCCACAACATCAGCTCACTGTTCATCGAACGGCAAGCCGCCTTCACCTGGCACCCGAACATGGTGCTTGATCACGCACACATGCAGATCTCCTTCCTCAAGGATCTCGCCACGCTGCGCAACCCGACCAGCCGCTTCACCTTCGTCAACTACCTGCACGAAAAGCAGCGTCTGCAGGACTTCATCAACCTGAAAACCTTCTTCCCCAGCCGCCACGAGTTCAGTGACTACTTCGCTTGGGCTGCGGCCCAGTTCGAGGATCGTTGCGTCTATGGCGAGGACGTAGTGGAGGTGTTGCCGGAGAAGCGCGGCGGCGAAGTCGCCCTGCTGCGCGTGCGCTCACGCGACCAGGCCGGCGAAGTGCATGAGCGCCTGGCCCGCAACCTCGTCGTGAGCGTTGGCGGCACCGTTCATGTGCCCGAGTGCTTCCGTCCCTTCAAGGACGATCCGCGAGTCTTTCATTCCCACAACTACCTGCGCAGCATCGCAGCCAATCCCGATGCCCAGAAGATCGCCATCATCGGCGCCGGCCAGAGCGCTGCCGAGATTTTCATGGATCTCCACGGCCGGCCCAACACTCCCCAGGTCGACCTCGTCATGCGCGCCCGGGCGATCAAGCCGTCCGACGACAGTCCCTTCGTCAACGAGATCTTCAACGTCGATTTCGTCGACCACATGTTCAGCCGCACCCCGGCCGAGCGCGTTGAACTGCTGCGCGAGTTTCGCCATACGAACTACGCCTGCCCGGATCTGGAATTGATCCAGCAGATCTTCAAGGTGTTCTACGAACAGAAGGTCAAGGCAGAGACACGCCACCAATTCCTGCGCCGACATGAGGTTAGGGATGTCCGTGCCACCAACGACGGCGTGCACCTGACGCTGCATGACCTGAACAGCGAACGAACCAGCACCACCCGCTATGACGCAGTAGTACTGGCGACAGGCTACGAGCGCGAGTACCACAAGACCGTGCTCACCTCCCTGGCTCCGCATCTCGGCAGCTTCGAAATCGACCGTCACTATCGTCTCCAGACCGCTCCCGATTTCCACCCGGCGATCTTCGTGCAGGGCGCCAGCGAACCAACACACGGCCTGAGTGACACGCTGCTGTCAGTGACTGCGGTGCGTACGGGCGAGATCGGTGAAGCCTTGTTTTCAACGACACAGTCTCCCAAGCAACGAATGGCAGTTAGCGCCCTCTGATTGGGCCTGCTCTTGCCTCCTCCCCAGCACTTTATCCTCCAACCAAGCTAACTAGCCATGCTCAATCTCAGCAATCTGTATGAAAGAGAGGTGCCTGTCGCACAACTCACCCCAATCGCGCGCGCGCTCCAAGCGGGCCTTCTCGGGTTATTTGTCACCAGCATTGCCTGCGCTGCCGAGTCCGCGGATACTCAAAATGAACCTCTGGAAGCCACATTACCGGTAGTGTCTGTTAAGGCAAGAGCTGATCAGGAAACGGCGACAGGACCGGTGCAAGGCTATGTAGCGAAGCGTAGTTCCACCGCAACAAAAACCGACACTTCGATCCTTGAAACGCCGCAGTCAGTTTCGGTGATCACTAGGGAGGAGCTTGACGCGCGCGGAGCAACATCGGTCATCGAAGCCATCCGCTATGTGCCTGGTGTTCTTGCGGAAACCTACGGTCGCGATGATCGAGGCTTTGAGTGGTTCACCATCCGTGGCTTTGAGAACATCTACTCTGCCAGCTATCTAGATGGCTTGCGCCAGCCGGGAAGTGGTTACACAAGCCAGCAGAACGAACCCTATGGGTTGGAGCGGATTGAAGTTCTTCGCGGTCCGTCATCGGTTATGTACGGCCAGGGCGATGCTGGTGGCGTAGTGGCGCGCGTAAGTAAGCGCCCCGATGCAGCCCCCAACAATGAAGTACGGGTTCAAATCGGCAACTTCGGCCGACGAGAGTTGGCAACTGACGTAGGGGGCCTCCTCTCAGAGGACGGAAGTTTGATGTATAGACTGATTGCACTCGGCCGTGACAATCAACCACAAAACGACTATCCAAACTATGACGATAAACGTACGAAGCGCGTCTACTTGGCTCCGTCAATTACCTGGCGTCAGTCTGATGACACTTCATTGACTCTGCTTTCTGATTTTCTGGATATCCGCGCGGGGACAAATGCGACCGAGTATCTAGGACCGGGCCAACAGCGCTCCGGAGTGCTAACCGGTGAGCCGGCTTTTGATCGACACAACCAACGGCAATGGAGTCTTGGGTATCAGTTTGAGCATCGACTCAACGCCACATGGACGTTCCGTCAAAACATGCGCACGGCGTCGAACAATGTCGACACCCGGTTCGTATGGGGCTGGGGCGTCGAAAGCGCAGACACCCTGGGAAACATGACGCGCGATGCCTACGGCCACTATGAGTCGATGCGTCACACGGCCATTGACAATCAGCTGATGGGACGGTTCCAGCTTGGCGGTATTGAGCATACAACGCTATTGGGCCTAGACTGGATTCGAATCAATTACAAAGCCAAGGCCACAATTGGCGCGGCGCCGGGATTGAATGTTCTATCCCCACTCTATGGTCTCGCCGTATCCGAACCGCAAACAGCGTATTCCGACTCACAAGACGTTCAGCGGCAAACCGGCGTGTATATCCAAGACCAGATGAAGTTGGGACAGCATTGGCGCCTGAACGCGGGTTTACGTCATGACTCAGTCCAAACCCGCAGCAGTGACCACCTAACTGGCACCAGCACTTCGGTTAATGACTCAGCGGTCACAGGACGCCTGGGAATAAGCTATCTCACGAGCTCCGGATGGGCGCCGTATGCAAGCTACACTGAATCGTTCCTGCCTCAGACCGGTGCGGATTTTTCGGGCAAACGCTTCGATCCTTCCCGCGGGAAGCAGTATGAAGTGGGTGTGAAATACCAACCTAATCAGGGCAATGGTCTGATCTCTGCCTCGCTATTCAACCTGAGTAAAACGAACGTACAAACAACCGACCCGGATCATGTGGGCTACGCGGTTCAGACTGGCGAGATCCTGTCACGCGGCTTGGAAGTGGAAGTCAAGCAGGAGATAACCCGAGGATTAAACGTTTCCGCGCAATATACCTTGAGCAAAACTGAGGTCACACGCAGCAACGATATAGATCTTGGGAAACGTCCCGTCAATGTACCCCAACAGATGGCTTCGGCTTGGCTGGACTACCGTGTTCAGGGTGGAGATCTACGCGGGCTCGGCTTCGGTATGGGAGTACGCCACGTCGGCAAGCGTTACGCTGACAGTGAGAACCTCGTGACCATTCCGTCGCATACGCTGATGGACGTGGCGATCCGCTACGATGCGAAGCAATGGTCTACCGTGTTGAACATAAACAACGCACTTAATAAAGATTATGTTGGATCCTTCGCCTATGGCTACTATCCGGGGGTCAGACGAACGGTCAACCTGAGTACGACATATCGCTTCTGATATTTGTCGTGGCGCGCCATGCGGCAATTCCAACTTAGAGGTGGCCCCGTTTGCTTGGACTGGAAATCCCCTCGGTTAAGTGGAGCCCTGCGGCGTAGCGTTATCCACGGCGCCGCCGCCCGCTCTGTAGTCGGCCTTGCAAAACTGCCACAACCCCGATGAACACTGATCAAACCTGGCAACTGGGGATGGTCAGAACTCCCAGGTTTGTGTGGCTCAAGGAGGCCGCCAGCCGCCTGGCCCTCAGCACCGAGCCTTCATAATCCGCCGTCCTTGCCTGGGGGAGCTTGGGGTGGCCACAGACGGGGGAGTTTGCACTGGCCATCGGGGTGCTGAACCGCAGGCAGCCGCCGAGGCGCTGCGGCGCATCGGCGCGCTGTACAAGATCGAGCAAGAGATCCGCAGCAAGGCGCTCACAGGTCAAGCCAAGCGGCAGCACCGCTTGACCCACAGCAAGCCTCATGTAGACAGCTTCTTCGCAGGCTGCCCAGACTTGGTCGGGCCGATCGATCGTCAGCTCGCGCAGCAGGTACGAATGGATCTGCTCGCCGGCTTTCTTGCGACTGGTGTTGGGCTTGCGGTTGAGCGCTTCAATGCCCCTGCTCCCCAGGGACATCCCCTGCAGCTTCATCGCCGCCAGCGCCATGCGCTCTTCGGCTTGCATCTGTTGGAATTTTCTAGTCATCGTTACACCTTACCAGAGGGGCAAGGTGTTGCACTCCAGATTTGAGACCGCCCGGTTTTTAAGACAGTAACTGTACTAGAGCCATCGAAAGCGCGTCATCATTCATCATTTCCGAATGTGCGGACACCAGTTCTGTCGATGCTGCGGGTTGCCCCAGTTGCGCATACAGCGCCAGTCGATGGCTTTCTGGACGATTCGAATCCCACCAACAATGGGGAGCAACAAAAGTCGGGGGCAGCGCGTCAATAGACCGAGCCAGTTCTCGGAGATATCTTGCTACGCAAAAACCTCGCGCCAGCAAGTCTGGCCCAACGCCTGCTATGCCCATCTCCAACTTAGGTAGTGCAATCGCGTCCGGCGCTTTCTCATCTGCAACCAACTCTCTCAAAATGCCAGCGACAGTCTCCTCAGCGCTGTTCTCGGCACGCATTATTAACTCATCAAATCGATTCATATACGAATTCGGTAGCACTGTTTCAACAAACTCTCGTAACGACTCCTTCCAGTTCTCCTCCTGAGCTTCATCTGTTCCTGGAATGAGTGGATCAACAAGACTCAGCATTGCGACGTGCTCGCACTGAGTCTCCAATTGGTTTGCAACCAACGACGCCAACGCTCCTCCAAGCGACCAACCAAGCAGGTAGTAAGGGCCTTTGGGCTGGATATGCCGAATGGACTGTGCGTAGTCTGCGGCCATGGTTACAAGAGATTCGTCATGGTGATCATGATTTAGAATCCTTCGGCACGAGACTCCGAAAACCGTACGGACCTGATCCAAATGCCGTGCAAGCGGCAAATATGGAAATGAGGTACCTTCTCCCGCATGGAGACAGAACAGCGGAGATCTGGTCCAACACAGGCTATTAAGGCGAGCAAAGTGCTCT
This sequence comes from Zoogloea sp., assembly GCF_023150065.1. Taxonomy (GTDB): domain Bacteria; phylum Pseudomonadota; class Gammaproteobacteria; order Burkholderiales; family Rhodocyclaceae; genus Zoogloea. The sequence continues at coordinate 497 of NZ_JAKLLN010000013.1, read as the reverse complement.
GCGTTGTGGCGTACCGTCTCTCGATTCTTCAGCATCCCTGCCAGAGTAGGTCGAGCCATCACATCTCGTAAAGTTAGGCTAGCTCCTTTGGCTGCGGCAACAAGTCTGAGCGCGCGAAGAGAGTCCCCGCCCAACTCGAAGAAGTTGTCGTGCCGGCCCACGCGCTCCACACCCAGCACCTCCGACCAGATCCTGGCCAGCGCCTCTTCCACCTCACCCTGCGGCGCTTCGTACTCCTGCCCGCTCTCGAACCCCGGCTCCGGCAGCGCCTTCCTGTCCACCTTGCCGTTGGCATTGAGCGGCAAGCTCTCCACCGCCACGATCACACTGGGCACCATGTAGTCCGGCAACGCCCGGCCCAGCCGCTCGCGCAGCTCGCTCACCTCAATCACCTTCCCGGCCTGCGCCGACACGTAACCCACCAGCCGCGCTCCGCCCGGACCTTCCTTGGCCACCACCACCGCTTCCCTCACCTCGGGCTGCGACAGCAACTGCGC
>NZ_JAKLLN010000139.1 GCF_023150065.1 Zoogloea sp. | reverse complement strand
GCCGGCACCGGCTGCGGTCGTTGCCCCCGCGCCTGCGGTGGTGGCGAGTGCGCCGAAGGCGGTGCCGGTCGCTGCCCCGGCCCCTGCGCCCGCTCCGGCTCCGGCAGCGAAGCCGGTAGCGGTCGATGCCGATGCCACCAAGGCCGTCGCGAGCCGTCTGGAGGCCTGGCGGCAGGCGTGGGAAGCGAAGGACGCCAACCGCTATCTGGCTTTCTACGGCGCCGACTTCGTGCCCGCCGACAAGCGTGCCCGCAGCGCCTGGGAGGCTGACCGTCGGCTGAAGCTCGACAAGAAGGGCGACATCCGCGTGCAGGTGGATGCCCCGAGCTTCAAGCTCGAAGGCAATGTGGTGGTGGTCAGCTTCGAGCAGCGCTACCAGTCGGGCAACTACAGCGACGCCGGCCGCAAGCGCCTGGAATGGGTGAAGGACGGCAGCGACTGGAAGATCCGCCGCGAGGCCCAGCAGTAAGCTCGCTCAGGCCAGCTTCCAGCGGCTCCCGCCGGCCTGCTTGGCGGCGTACATGGCCCGGTCGGCCTGGCTGAGGAGCTGGTGGAGGTCGTAGCCGTCCCGCGGGTAGCTGGCGATGCCGATGCTGGCCCCGAGCGGATTGCCCGGGCAGATGTCGTCGGGAATGTCAGCAATGGCCGCCACCAGA
>NZ_JAKLLN010000138.1 GCF_023150065.1 Zoogloea sp. | reverse complement strand
TACCGCGCCGGCAAGCGCTGACCGAGCTCGCCAGACGGAAGTCCAAGCTGAAACTTCAACCCGTTCAAGTCCGACTTGACGCAGTCCAACAAAAACTTGCGACCGTTCAAGTCGGACTTGAACGCTTCCAACTAAAACTTCGGATATCCCAAGTCTGACCTGGAAAAAACCAAAGTCGGACTTGGGCCATCGCAAGTCCGACTTTGGATCGCGCAGCTTTGAGGTGCATTTGCTCAAGTCGAACTTGAAGGATTTCAAGTCCGACTTAAACCGCTTCAAGTCCGGGATCAACAACGCCCCCCGCCACACGGCAACCTGTAGGGGCGACTTCAGTCGCCCAGCCATCAGACGCAGTTGCCTGATTGAAGTCTGCGGGCGACTGAAGTCGCCCCTACACATCGCTCCTACACACCCCACAACTCCAACCGCCCCATGCGCCGACTGCCCTTCGACGAAGCCCTCGCCTCCGCCGCGCTGCTGCTGATGACCCTGATCCCGCTGGTGGAGATCGCCCTGCGGCCACTCCACGGCATGGGCATCGCCAACGCGCCGATGATCGTCCAGCACCTGGGGCTGGTGCTCGCCATGGCCGGCGCGGTGCTGGCCGAGCGTGGCAATCACCTCACCAGCCTGGGCAACAGCTTTGCGAGCGCCCGC
>NZ_JAKLLN010000137.1 GCF_023150065.1 Zoogloea sp. | reverse complement strand
GCGAGCAGCAGGCCCATGTCGGCCTGGAACTTGATCGGGCTGGCGACCCAGGTGACCACGCCCACGGCCAGCGTGACGCCGGTCAGCATCACCACCTTGCCGGTGAACTGCAGTGCGCTGTCGTAGGCCTCGGCCAGGCTGCGGCCCTCGCGCAGCCGCACCAGGGTGACCGACAGGATGTACAGCGCATAGTCGACGCCGATGCCCACGCCCAGCGCCACCACCGGCAAGGTCGCCACCTTCACGCCGATGCCCAGCACCACCATCAGCGCCTCGGCCAGCACCGACGTCAAGGCCAGCGGCAGCACCGCCACCAGCACGGCGCGCCAGGAGCGGAAGGTGATGAAGCACAGCAGCACCACCGCGCCATACACCAGCAGCAGCATCTGGCGCCAGGCCTGCGTGACGACGATGTTGGTGGCCGCCTCGATGCCCGCCGAGCCGGCCGCCAGCAGGAAGTGCACGTCGGCCGTATCGTTGACCGCGGCGTAGGCTTCGATGTGGCCGACCACCCGGGACAACGTATCGGCCTTGTGGTCGCGCAGGTTCACGTACAGCGTGAGCAAGCTGCAGTCATCGTTGTACAGGCCGCGCGGTGCGGCCGCGGTCACGGTGTTGAGCATGTCCTGGTTGGGCAGCAACTCGTACCACTTCGGA
>NZ_JAKLLN010000136.1 GCF_023150065.1 Zoogloea sp. | reverse complement strand
TGGCAAGGACGGCGCCTTCGACGCCCGCCTCGAAGCAATGGCCAAGGCCCTGGCAGCGCTGATGTCGGCCAAGTGGTATCGCTGGCAGGTCCGGCTGATCTGAGGTTTCCCGCCCGGAGGGGCGGCGGCCGTCCGCCTGCTGCCGCACGGCACGGGTTTCCCCGCGGCTCACCGACAGGCGTATATTCCGGGCCTCATCCCCCCTTTGATCGGTTCGGCCGTGGGCCGGGCCGTGTGCGACATGCCCCTGCCCAGTTTCGATCCCGCCGACTACCCGCAACAGCTGGCCGACAAAGTTGCCCGCTACAAGGCCGACTTCGCCGCCTTCGACCTGCCCGAGCCAGAGGTCTTCACCTCCGAGCCCCAGGCCTACCGCCTGCGCGCCGAGTTCCGCATGTGGCACACCGGCGAGCGCGTCGACTACGCGATGTTCGACCCGGCCGACCCGAAGCAGGTCATCGTGCTCGACGCCTTCCCGCCCGCCGCGCCCCCCATCGCCGCCGCGATGCCGCGCCTGCGCGACGCGCTGATGGCCAGCGAGCCGCTCAAGCGCAAGATCTTCCAGGTCGACTTCCAGGCCACGCTCTCCGGCGAGCTCATGATCACCCTCGTCTATCACCGCCCGCTCGACGAGGCCTGGCAGGCCGCCGCGTCCGGGC
>NZ_JAKLLN010000135.1 GCF_023150065.1 Zoogloea sp. | reverse complement strand
TCGGCACCCCGTTTTATCTCTTTAAAAATCATGCCCCTACTACCACAAAGGGAAAGGGGAATGAAAATTGCTTTACCTAATCCGACCAAGAAGCGGACCCATGTCACACTCGTGATCAGCGGGCCTGCATATACTGCAAATTAATCACGCCCCCATGGCGTCAGTTCAACGAGGTTTAGGATGAATCTGGAACACCCCGAAAAATCTGCCGAGCTGCAGCCCAGCACCGACGGTCAGGCGCCCAAGGCCAATCGACGCAAGCTCATCCAGACCGGCCTGGCTGGCGCGCCGCTGCTGATGGCACTGAAGAGCGTCCCCGCGCTCGCCGCCGAATGCAAGCAGCCGTCCGGTTTTTCCGCGTCCGGCAACCTGAGCCAGAACGGCACCGCCCCCTGTGCCCCGAAGATGAACGGCGTGACCTTCTGGCAGGCCTACGCGGCCGCCAACCCGCCGACCGTCGATGACCTCGACAACAAGACCTTCGGCAGCGTGTTCACCGCATCCGCCGGTCGCACCGAAACCATCCGCGCCATCATCACCGGCACCGACACCGCGGGCGACGCTCCCCTCGAACGGCAGATCGTCGCCGCCTGGCTCAGCGCCAAGGCCGGCAGCCCGCTGTTCACCGCCGCCCAGGCCATCGCCATGTGGAACGAAGGCGT
>NZ_JAKLLN010000134.1 GCF_023150065.1 Zoogloea sp. | reverse complement strand
ACCATGCTGGAGCTGCACTGATGCCGGGCTGGCCGCTCGATCCGCTGTACGCCCACCTGGCGGCGGCCATGCTGGCCATCGTCTTGCTGGTGGGAGCGGCACAGAAGCTCGCCGATCGCGACGCCTTTGCCGGCGCGCTGGCGCAGTACCGCCTGCTGCCGGAGTCGTGGGTCGATCCGGCGGCCTGGCTGCTGCCACTGGCCGAGTTGGCAGCCGGCACGCTGCTGTTGCCGCTGGCCACGCGCAGCGGTGGTGCCTGGGCTGCGCTGGCGCTGCTGGCGTTGGTGACCGGCGCCGTCGCCATCAACCTGCTGCGCGGCCGTTCGCACATCGATTGCGGCTGCGGCGGGCCCGAGGGCCGGCAGCACCTGTCGTGGTGGCTGGTGGTGCGCAATGCGGTGCTCGGGTCGATGGCCTTGACAGCGCTGGCGCCCGTGGCGGCGCGCGAACTGATGTGGCTGGACGGCCTGACAGTGGCCACCGGTGCCATCGGCCTGTACCTCTTGTATGCCGTGTGCAACCAGTTGCTGGCCAACGCGCCGCGGTTGCTCGAACTGAAGGGAGTGGAGCGGTGAACGAAGCCTTGCTCGTGTCGACGGTGCTGCTGTGGATCGTGGTGCTGGTGCTGTTGGTGGTGGTCTTCGCGCTGGCGCGGCAGGTGGG
>NZ_JAKLLN010000133.1 GCF_023150065.1 Zoogloea sp. | reverse complement strand
TGAATTGCTCGAAGCTGAGGCCGATGCTCTCTTCGATGGCCTGCAGGGTTTCCTTCTTGGTGTGGCCACCGGCGAGCTGCCCGTCGGCGAGGCGGGTGAGGCTGAGTTCGGAGTTCTGCAGCTTGCCGCCCTGCTTGTTGCGGGCCCGGCGCACCGTCCAGCGGGCGCGCCAGGCGCTGCCTTCGCGGCCGACGTAGTCCACTTCGGCGAAGCCGTCGGCGCAGCCCCGGCGCAGCAGGGTGCGCGGGTCGGCGGCGGTGGTGGAGTGCTCGCCCACGTCGGGGATCTCGCCGCGGCCGGCGGCGCGGGTGAGGCGCGGGGTGCGCTCGAAGAGCGCCAGGCACAGGGCGTCGAGGAGCGTGCTCTTGCCGGCGCCGGTGATGGCGAAGAGGCCGGCGGAGGCCAGCGGTTCGGCCTGGAAGTCGACCTCGAACTCGCCGGCCAGCGAGGCCAGGTTCTTGCCGCGGATGGCGAGGATCTTCATGCCGCGCCCTCCGCGGCCGGGGTGTCGAGCAGCTCGCCGAAGGCGGCCATCAGCTCGGGCGGCGCATCGCTGCCGAAGCGGTGCTGGTAGAGCCGCAGGAAGAAGGCCTCGGGCTTGAGGGCGTTGAGCTCGTCCACCGACAGGGCCGGTGCGGCGGCGGGCAACGCGCCGCGCAGGGTGGTGGT
>NZ_JAKLLN010000132.1 GCF_023150065.1 Zoogloea sp. | reverse complement strand
AGACGGTGTAGCTGAAGGTGTCGGTGGCGTGCTGGCCGGCCTGCAGGGTGTTGTCGGTGGCGGTGTAGGTGTAGCTGCCGTCGGCGCGGATCAACAGGGTGCCGTGGGCGCCGACGACGCTGGTGCCGGCGGCGGTGACCGCGGTGGCCGGGGTGCCGGTGCCGGTGCCGATGCGGGTGACGCTGAGGGTGTCGCCGTCCGGGTCGGTGTCGGCGCGGTCGCCGCCGATGCCCACGCCGGTGACGACGTTGCCGCCGGCGCTGAGGTTTTCGGAGACGGCGAGGGTGTCGGCCACGGCCGTCGGGGCCGGGTTGGTGACGTTGAGCTGGAAGGTCTGGGTGACGCTCGCGCCGCTGCCGTCGGTGGCGGTGACGACGATGCTGTACGGGCCACCTTGCGAGGCGCCGGCGCCGAGGGTGCCGGTGATGACGCCGGTGTTCGGGTCGATCGTGAGGCCGGCCGGCAGGTTGGTGGCAGTGTAGTGCAGCACGTCGCCGGCGTCCGGATCACTGAAGCTGCCGGAGGTGGGGATGCGGAGGTCGGTGGCGGCATCCACGCTGCTGACATTGGGCAGGGTGCCGACGGTGACCGGGACGTCGTTGGTGCCGGTGACGTCGATGGTGAGGGTGGTGGTGGCGGTGCCGCCCTGACCGTCGGAGACGGTGTAGC
>NZ_JAKLLN010000131.1 GCF_023150065.1 Zoogloea sp. | reverse complement strand
ATCCCCAACCTCGTGCCGCAGATCCGAACCCGCGAGATCGAATCCATCCTGCGCGTGGGCAGCGGCGAGACCGCCATCCTGGGCGGCCTGATGGAAGACCGCATCGACTACAAGACCGGCCGCGTGCCCCTCATCGGCGCCCTGCCCATCCTCGGCGAAGCCTTCACCAACCGTGACAACACGGTGCAAAAAACCGAGCTCGTGATCTTCCTGCGCCCGGTCGTCGTGCGCGAACCCAACCTCGTCGCCAGCACACCCCACCTGCGCGAACACCTGCCCAGAGCCGACTTCTTCACCGACAAGCCCGTTCCCGGCCACCGCAACTTCCCGCCCCCCCGGGCTGCCCGCCGTCGCCCCCGGAGGTGCCTCCCCATGAGCCTGCTGATCGACGTCCTGCGCAGGGCCGAGGCCGGCGCAACCGAGCCAGCCACCCACCGCAGGGCAACGCCCCCGGGCCCCTCGCGCCTCGAGCTGGAGCCACTCCCGGAGCCCGCCCCCATGCGGCCCCGCCCCACCCCGGCACCGCAGCACCACGCCCCGCACCCTGCCCCCACGGCGGCAGCGCCTTCCGCGGGCCAGCCGATGCGGGCCGATGCCCCTCGCTGGCGCCCTGTCGGCCTGTCCGCCTGCATGTCCGCCCTGGCTGCGCTGGCGTGGCTGTGGCTGGCAC
>NZ_JAKLLN010000130.1 GCF_023150065.1 Zoogloea sp. | reverse complement strand
CGCGATTCTAGCACGCCGAGCCAAGCCGTTCCCGCCCGCCCGCTGCGCCCGGCGGCGCGGCACCGCAGGCGTCCGCGTTGTTATCCATCGTCCTCGTATGCTCTAATCCGGCCACGCAAATCACCACGATACGGGCGCCCCAGAAAGCCCCATCGATCCAAGGAGGAAATCCATGAACGCAGCCAAATTCCGTCTGGCGTCCGCCGCCCTGCTGATACTTGCCAGCCTGGGCGCCGCCGCCCAAACCAAGGACATCGTCGTCGACGGCCAGGGCGAAGTGCCCTACGTCGTCGACCAGCGCAACGTCGTCACCCGCAGCGGCTTCGACCTGTGCTGGCGCACCGGCTACTGGACGCCCGCCGCCGCCGGCGCAGTCAAGGCCGGCGAGCTGCCGGTCGGCTGCCACTGCGACAAGGACGTCGTCGGCGCCGACACCTGTGTTCCCGCAGCCCGTGGCGCCGCCGGCGCACCCGCCGCTGCCGCAGTCGCAGCCCCGGCTGCCGCCGCAAAGTGCGACTTCAGCGTCAACCTCTCGGCCGACAGCACCTTCGCCTTCAACAAGGCCACCCTCACCGCCTCCGCCAAGGCCACCCTCGACAACGCCGTGATCGCCAAGCTCGGCAGCTGCGCGGCCGTCGACACGCTCATCATCACCGGCCACACCGACCGCC
>NZ_JAKLLN010000012.1 GCF_023150065.1 Zoogloea sp. | reverse complement strand
GCGCTGGATATGAAAACGCCGGCTGAGGCATTCGCTTTAGCAGCGTGACCTGTGCAGGATTTGGTGGGTCAATACAGTCTTTGAGGGCAACTATGGCATGAACATCCTGGGGTTCGCCTACCCGGACGCCGCGGAGCCCGACGGCAAGAAAGCGGATGTGTGGTTTATCGATGGCCCCTCCCCCTATGGCGGCCCGTCGGCAACAACGGGCTGCCACCTGGCCTGGCGAGCCCAGGACCGTGCCCAGGTGGATGCCTTTTACCGCGCGGCGATTGCCGCCGGCGGAAAAGACAACGGTGCCCCGGGGCTTCGCCCGGAATACCACCCGCATTACTACGGCGCTTTCATTATCGACCCGGAAGGCAACAACATTGAAGCGGTGTGCCATCAGCCCGAAAATTGAGCCGGATACGGGGTTCGTCCTTCACGTCCTTAGCCTTTGCCCGATGTGCGCCCGCAGCACCGGGGTGCACACAACATTTTAAGCCCTGACATCATGCCAGCCGACCGCATCTCAAGATTGCTCGAAGACATCCGCCTTCTCGACGCCGGGCGCTTCGAGCTGGTTCAGGCCTTAAGAGACATCATCCTAGGTCTTGCCCCCTCGATTTCCGAAGAGGTGAAGTACGGCGGACTTCTGTTCTCGGCGGGCAAGCCGTTTTGCGGCGTCTTCTCCTACGCGAAGCACGTTTCGCTGGAGTTCGGAGCAGGAGCATCACTGCCAGACACCTTCAAGGTGCTGGAGGGCGAGGGCAAGTTCCGTCGCCACATCAAATTGCTGTCGGTTGAAGACATCCGCGGCAAGCATGTCGTGGACTATCTCGTCCTGGCGCTTGGGCTGGCTGCAGAACCCTGAGCGCGCGCATCTTCCAGTTGTCGGCGGGACAAGGCTAAAATGCGTCCCGGGCTGCCAGGACGCCCACCTCGCGAAAGCGCAAGCACCTTACATCGCAAGCCTTGCTTGCATACCCTCCGTGGCCAACGGCGAGAGCGGCCACTCGACTTCGGAGTCGGTATGCCCATTTCATCACCCCAGCCGCCGTGCGCGGGTCAGATCTCTTCCGTTCAACTGGTACTGCGCGAGGCAAGGCGCCTTCATCGCGCCGCCACCTCGGACACCCTTTCAGAGGCGCTCCCCATCCTCCGGCGACTCTTGGCAACCCGTGCCGTGACAGACTGGTCGCTCCCCAGCCTCTTCCACGCCCGCGGCACCGTGCAGCGCAAACATGTACTTCGGGCTCTGGCCCGCGAAGCCGGGTACGCCAGTTGGGAGGATTACCGCCACGCCCTCCCACATCTCGATGTCAGCCTCCTTCAGCAGCTTGTCTCAGCGCAGCGCGGCACCTCAGTCCTGAAGCTCTGGTTCTCCGATACTTCGGCAGCGAGGCGATTCGCCGCGGAACAGGGTGGGCAGGCCGTACGCATCGGTGTGCAGGCCGTCGTCCTTCCTGCCGCGCCATCCGACGATGCCAAGGCAGGGCAGCCAACAAGGCTGACACCCGTGCCCGGCTCCTGACGCTGGCGGGCTTTTCCGTTCAGCGGGACGCCTCAGGCACAGGGAAGCGTGCCCGCCAGCAGCGACTAATGGCGCCCCGCGCTATCCTGCGGATCGCGAACGCGCCCTTGGCATAGAGGTAGGCTGGGCCTGACCGGTCTGGCCCGGGTTGATCCTCGCCCTGGGGCAAACGCCGAGGACGGGGTTGGGCGCGTGGGCAGGTTCTCGCTAGCCCGCGCCCCCCGGCTTGCTGCCCAGCATGGCACGCAGGTTGGCGATGCGGGCCTTGGCGTCTTCCTTGGTCACGGGCTCCGCAGATTTGCGGTCGCTGCGCTTGATGCCTTCGCCGCCCATCTCGTCGATGAAGCGGGAGGGGTCGCAGGTGCGCACGTCGCGGCCGGCCTTTCGGCGGTCGCAGTAGCTGATGGTGAGGCTGCGCTGGGCGCGGGTGATGCCCACGTACATCAGGCGGCGTTCTTCCTCGATCTTGTCTTCGTCGATGGACGACTGGTGGGGCAGCAGGCCCTCTTCCACACCCACCAGGAACACGTGCTTGAACTCCAGGCCCTTTGAGGCATGCAGGGTGGCGAGCTGGACCTGGTCGAGCTCTTCGTCGTCCTTGTCGAGCATGGTGATCAGGCTGATGGTCTGGATCATGTCCGACAGGGTCTTGCCGTCTTCCTCGCCCTTGCGGCCCAGCCAGCCGGTAAAGTCGCCCACGTTGCTCCACTTGGTTTCGGCTTCGCGGGGCTCGCAGCTTTCGTACAACCAGGCCTCGTAGTTGATGGCCTTGAGCATGTCGTTAATGACCTGCCCGGCGGGCTCGCGGGGGGCACGGTGGGCGATGCGGTTGATGAAGTGGCAGAACTCCCGCAGCCCCTCCAGCTGGCGGGCGGCCACGTGCTCGGCAGCACCTTCCTCAAAGACGGCGGTGAACAGGCTGATATGGCGGTTGGACGCATAGCGGCCCAAGGCTTCGATGGTCGCGGGGCCGATGCCCCGGCGCGGCACGGTGATGCTGCGGATGAAGGCCAGGTCGTCGTCCTCGTTGGCGATCAGGCGCAGGTAGGAGCACAGGTCCTTGATCTCGGCGTTCTCGAAGAAGCTGCGCCCGCCCGAGATGGCGTAGGGGATCTTGTGGTTGCGCAGCTGCTGCTCGAACAGGCGGGCCTGGTGGTTGCCCCGGTAGAGGATGGCGTAGTCCTTGAAGTGGGTGCGGTTCTCGAACTTGTGGGCGGAGATCTTCATCACCACCGCCTCGGCCTCGTGCTCGGGGGTCTGGTAGGCCACCACGTTCACCGGCTCACCGGCGCCGTGCTCCGACCACAGCTTTTTGTCGAAGAGCTTCTCGTTATTGGCGATCACCGTGTTGGCGGCGTGCAGGATGCGCGAGGTGGAGCGGTAGTTCTGCTCCAGCTTGATCACCCGCAGCTTGGGGTAGTCCACGGGCAGCTGGCGCAGGTTCTCGATGTCGGCGCCGCGCCAGGCGTAGATGGCCTGGTCGTCGTCGCCCACCGCGGTAAAGGCGGCGCGCACGCCGGCCATCAGCTTGAGCAGCCGGTACTGGGCGCGGTTGGTGTCCTGATATTCGTCCACCAGCAGGTAGCGCAGCTTGTTCTGCCAGCGCTCGCGCACCTCGGGGTGCTCGTCGAAGAGCTTCACCGGCAGGCGGATGAGGTCGTCAAAATCGACGCCCTGGTAGGCCCGCAGGGTCTTGTCGTACTCCATGTAGAGCAGCGCGGCGGCGGACGAGATCTCGTCGTTGGCCAGGTGGGCCGCCTCATTGGGCTCGATGAGGGCGTTCTTCCAGCTGGAGATCTGCCACTGCAGGGCCTTGGCCCGGTTCTTGTCGGTGCTGCCGGTCATCTCGGCGATGATCTGGGTGGTGTCCGACGCATCGAGGATGGAGAACTGGGGCTTGAGGCCCAGCAGTTTGGCCTCCTGGCGCACGATGCGCACACCCATGGCGTGGAAGGTGCATACCGTGAGGCCCTTGGTGGCGCGGCCGCCCATCAGCTTGTTGATCCGCTCCAGCATCTCCTTGGCCGCCTTGTTGGTGAAGGTGATGGCCGCGATGTTGTGGGGGTTGAAGCCGCACTCGGTGATCAGGTAGGCGATCTTCTGCGTGATCACCCGGGTCTTGCCCGACCCGGCCCCGGCCAGCACCAGACAGGGCCCGTCCAGGTAGTGGATGGCTTCGCGCTGGGGGGCATTGAGGAGCAGGGCAGACATGGGGGCAGTACGCGGGGTGGAGCGGGAGGGCATTCTACCGCCCCGGGGAGCGGGCTCACCCATCCCGCGGGGTCGAATTCATTCAACCCCGGACTTTGCCCAGCGGCTTGCCCGTGATTGGCGTGAGCGGGTCGAATGAATTGGCCCCCACCGGAGCGGCTGCGGTAAGCTCCGGCCATCATGTCCGTCTTCACACCCGTCACCGATTCCGACCTGGCCGCCTGGCTGGGCAACTACGCGATTGGCCGCCTGGACCAGCTGCAGGGCATTTCTGCCGGCGTCCAGAACAGCAACTTCTTCGTCAACACCAGCCTCGGGCGCTATGTGCTCACCCTGTTCGAGACCATGCCCCGGGCCGAGCTGCCCTTCTACCTGCACCTGATGGCCCACCTGGCCCGCCACGGCCTGCCGGTGCCGGCGCCCATCGCCAACCGGGACAACGAATACCTGGGCAGCCTGTCGGGCAAGCCGGCGGTGCTGGTCAGCCGCCTGGCCGGCCGCTCCGAGATGGTTCCCACGGTGGCCCACTGCGCGCGCATCGGCGCCATGCTGGCCGGGCTGCACCTGGCCGGCCTCACCTTCGGCCGCAAGCAGGCCAACCCGCGGGGGGCCGAGTGGCGCCGCGACTGCGCCGCCCGAGTGCGCGCCCACCTGCCCGCCGTCGAGCAGGCCGAACTGGACGCGGAGATCGCCTTCCAGGCCGGCTTCGACCTCACCGCCCTGCCCCAGGGGGTGATCCACGCCGACCTCTTCCGCGACAACGTGCTGTGGGACGGCGACTACATCGGCGGCGTGATCGACTTCTACTTCGCCGGGCGCGACGCCCTGCTCTTCGACGTGGCCGTCACGGTTAACGACTGGTGCGCCGACGCCGACGGCGCGCTCGACCCGGCACGCAGCCAGGCCCTTCTCATGGCCTATGCCGAATCCCGCCCCTTCACGGCGGGCGAGCGCGCAGCGTGGCCGGCCATGCTGCGGGCGGCGGCCCTGCGTTTCTGGCTGTCGCGGCTGGAAGACTTTCACCTGCCCCGGGCCGGCGAGATGGTGCTGGTAAAGGACCCGGGGGAGTACCGACGCATCCTGCGCCTGCGCGCCGAAGCCCTGCCACTGCCGGCCCTGCCGGGTTGAACCCCCCGTCCGTCGCAGACCGCCGGTTTGAAGTGAACAGGGTATTTGGGCTAGCATCTCACCGCAGTGCAACATCCTGATTTTTCACTCCGTTTTCCCGTCGCCCGCCATGACTGATCCGGCACCCCAGGCCGTCCATCCCCACAACGCCGCGCGCCATCCGCAGCCGCAGCGCGTTTCGCCCGCCGAGGCGCTCAGCTGGCTGAAGGCCGGCTGGGGCTATTTCATCGGCAATCCGGGGGTCTGGGTGGCCATCAGCGTGATCTTCATCGTCATGCTCTTCGTGCTCGGGCTGGTGCCCCTGCTGGGCTGGGCGGTGGTGCTGATCGGCTTTCCGGTCATGGTGGCGGGCATGGTGCTGGGCTGCCACGCCCAGGCCCAGGGCGAACCCCTGCGCATCGAACACCTCTTCGCCGGTCTCAAGGTACATGCCGGCAATCTGGCCCTGGTGGGCGTCTTCTATCTGCTCGGTGGCCTCATCGCCGGCTTCGTGTCGGTGGTCATCGGCGGCGGCGCGCTGCTCACCGGCTACATCCTCGGTGCGCTGGAAGGCCTGGGCCTCGGGCTGGTGAGCGGCGTGGTGCTGACCAGCGTGACCTTCTCGGTGCTGTGGGTGCTGCTCATCACCGCCCTGTGGTTCGCCGCGCCGCTGGTGGTGCTGCGCGACACCCCGCCCCTCGACGCCATGAAGCTCTCGCTGTCGGCCTGCTTCGGCAACTTCGGCGCCTTCGTGGTGCTCGGCGTGCTCATCTACGTGCTGATCTGGGTCGCCATGGTGCCTGCCGCCCTGGGCGTGCTGGTGCTGATTCCGGTGCTGGCCGGCACGGTGTATTCGTCCTACCAGGACGTCTTCGGCGAGGAACCGGCCCTGCCCGCACCGGTCGAAGCTCTCCCGCCGGAAGGCACGGAGTAAGCGGATGCAGGCACGCATGTTGCCCGCCCAGCGCGGCTGGGCCTGGATTTTCGATGGCTTTTCCCTGTGGCGGCGCAACCCGGCCCTGATCACCTTTCTGGTCTTCGGCTGCTCCCTGTGCCTGCTGCTGATCGCCGCCGTGCCCTTCATCGGTCAGGTGATCATGTCCCTGATCATGCCGGCCCTGTCCCTGGGCATCTTCAACGGCTGCAAGGCGGTGGCCGAACGGCGCAAGGCCGGGCCCGACATCCTGCTGTCGGGCTTTCGCCAGAACCTGCCCGAGCTGGTCAAGATCGGCGGCATCTACCTGGCCGGCACCCTGGCCGTGATGGGCGTCAGCCTGCTCATCGACGGCGAGATGAACATCAAGCTCTCCAAGGCCATGCTCGGCCGTGTCGGCTGGGGCGAGACCCTCGACGACCCCGCCTTCGCCATGGCCCTGCTGGTGGCCACCATCGGTTCCACGCCGCTGATGATGGCCTACTGGTTCGCCCCGCTGCTGGCCGGCTGGGGGCAGGTGCCGGCGGCCAAGGCCCTGTTCTTCAGCTTCATCGCGTGCATGCGCAACTGGCGCGCCTTCCTTGCCTACGGCATCGGCCTGCTCGTCATCGCCCTGGGCGCCGGGTTGCTCATCGCCATCCTCGAGCTGGTGTCGCCCCTGCTCGCCCTGCTGCCGGCCCTGGCCTTCCCGGTGGTCTTCATTCCGGTGATCTTTGCCAGCTTCTACGCCAACGCCCTCGACGTGTTCGAGCGCATCGGGCCCGATGAGCTCATCTGAGGCGGGCGCGGGGGCGCTGGGCATCTTCGGCGGCACCTTCGACCCCATCCACTACGGCCACCTGCGCCTGGCCGAAGCCGCGCGGGAAGCCCTGGGCCTGGAGAGCGTGCGCCTGATCCCCGCCGGTCAGCCGCCCCACCGCGCCACCCCGGGCGCCAGCGGCGCCCACCGCCTGGCCATGGCCCGCCTGGCCGCGGCCGACAACCCGGCCTTCGAGGTGGACCCGGCCGAGGTGGAGGCCGCCCAGGCCAGCTTCACCATCCTGACCCTCGAGCGCCTGCGCGCCACCCTGGGTGCCGAGCGCCCCCTGGTGCTGCTGCTCGGCGTGGATGCCTTTCTCGGCCTGCCCGGCTGGCAGCGCTGGACCGAGCTGTTCGACTTCGCCCATCTGGCGGTGGCCAACCGGCCCGGCTACAGCCTGGACGAATCCCGCCTGCCCGACGCACTGGCCCGCCACGTGGAACAGCGCCGGGCCAACCCCGAGGCACTCGCGGAAGCCCCTGCCGGGCGCCTCGTCAGCTTTTCCATGACGCCCCTGGCGATCTCCGCCACCGATATCCGCAGCCGTGCCGCCAGCGGCCAAAGTCTGCGTTATTTGCTCCCCCCGCCGGTTCTTGACTATATTTCCCGGCATCAACTCTATTCTTGAATCAATGGACATCAGCCAAACCGAAAGCCTCGTCGTAGCCGCCCTCGAAGACATCAAGGGCAAGGACATCGAGGTCATCAACACCACGCGCCTTACCTCCCTGTTCGAGCGCGTCATCATCGCCAGCGCCAACTCCAACCGCCAGACCCGCGCCCTGGCCCGCAACGTGGCCAACAAGGCCCGCGAAGCCGGCATCAACGTACTCAGCATCGAGGGTGAAGACGGCGGCGAGTGGGTGCTGGTGGACCTGGGCGATGTGGTCGTCCACGTCATGCAGCCCGCCGTGCGCGCCTACTACAACCTGGAAGAGCTGTGGGCCGCCGGCGCCTCGCGCGGTGCCCGCCCGGGCGGCAGCATCGCCCGCAGCGCCTGACCCTCTCCTCCCCACGGCGGCCTGCCCGCCGCCGATCGCCCCCATGAAACTGCTCCTCGTTGCCGTCGGCACGCGCATGCCCGCGTGGGTCGACACCGGGTTCGACGACTTCGCCAAGCGCATGCCCCGGGAGCTGCCCCTGCAGCTCATCGAGGTCAAGGCCGAACCCCGCACCACCGGCAAGACCGTCGAGGCCATGATGGCCGCCGAAGCCGCCCGCATCGAAGCCGCCCTACCGGCCCGTTGCCGCCGCCTGATCCTCGACGAGCGGGGCGAGGACCTCACCACCAAGGCCCTGGCGAAGCGCCTGGAACGCTGGCAGGACGGGGGCGACGACGTGGCCCTGATCATTGGCGGGCCGGACGGGCTCGATCCGGCCCTCAAGTCCACCGCCCACGAGACGATGAGACTCTCCAGTCTCACCCTGCCCCACGCCCTGGTACGGGTGATGCTGGCCGAGGCCCTGTACCGGGCCTGGAGCCTGTCAAAGAACCACCCCTACCACCGGGAGTGACATGAGCCATCCGTCCATCTACCTTGCCTCCAACAGCCCGCGCCGGCGCGAGCTGCTGAAGCAGATCCACGTGCCCTTCGAGCCCCTGCTGTTCCGCGGCCCGGGGCGGGACGACCCTGACATCAACGAGGACGTGCGCCCCGGCGAGGACGCGTTCACCTACGTACGCCGGGTGGCCCGGGCCAAGGCCGAGGGCGGCATCAACCGGGTGCGCTGGCGCGCCCTGCCCCCGCGCCTGCTGCTGGCCGCCGATACCACCCTGGAACTCGACGGCGAGATCATCGGCAAACCCGACCACAGCGCCCACGCCATGACCATCCTGAGGGAGTTGTCCGGGCGCACCCACCAGGTGCTCACCGCCGTGGTGGTCAGTGACGGGCAACGCTTCGAGGAGCGTCTGTCCACCAGCCAGGTGCGCTTTCGGCGCCTGGCCGAAGACGAGATCCGCCGCTACGTGGCCACCGGCGAGGCCGCCGACAAGGCCGGCGCCTACGGCATCCAGGGCCGCGCCGCCCTCTTCATCGAGGAAATCCGCGGCAGTTACACCGGGATCATGGGCCTGCCCCTGTTCGAGACTGCGGCCCTGCTGCAGGAATTCGGCTATCCTCTCTGACGCTCTCTGACAGACTTTTGCAGACTCTGACAGAATCACGCCCGAGCCCGCAGAAGACGGGAAAATAACACCACGACGCGGAAGCAATCCGCGCGGCCGATGCCGGACGAGCGGCGATCGGCGATGGCGCAGCACACCCTGCGCCATCGCCCATCTCCGTTTGCCTCCCGCATCATGTCTGAAGAATACCTGATCAATTTCACACCCCAGGAAACCCGCGTCGCGCTCATGCAGCAGGGCGTGGTCCAGGAAGTTCACGTCGAACGCACCGCCAGCCGGGGCATTGTCGGCAACATCTACCTGGGCAAGGTGGTCCGCGTGCTGCCGGGCATGCAGTCCGCCTTCATGGACGTGGGCCTGGAGCGCACGGCCTTTCTGCACGTGGCCGACATCTGGTCCGACCGGCACGCCGGCGACCCGCCGCGCCCCATCGAGCGCATCCTGGCCGAGGGTCAGAACCTCATCGTCCAGGTCCTCAAGGATCCCCTGGGCACCAAGGGCGCGCGCCTGTCCACACAGATCTCCATCGCCGGGCGGATGCTGGTCTACCTGCCCCAGGACAAGCACATCGGCATCTCCCAGCGCATCGGCGACGAAGCCGGGCGTGAAGCCCTGCGTGAGCGGGTCAGCCGCCTGCTGCCCCCCAACGAGCCGGGCGGCTACATCGTCCGCACCATGGCCGAGAACGCCTCCGACGACGAGCTCGCCGCCGACATCGCCTACCTCAAGAAGCTCTGGGCGGAGATCAAGAACCGCTCCGTCGGCGCCCGCCCACCCTTCGTGCTGTACCAGGATCTCAACCTGGCCCAGCGGGTGATGCGCGACCTGGTCACCGACGCCACCACCCGCATCGTCGCCGACTCCCGGGAGAACTTCCAGAAGCTCAGCACCTTCGCCACCGAGTACATGCCCCAGGTGGCCCCGCTGCTCGACCACTACACCGGCGAGCGCCCGCTGTTCGACCTGCACGGCGTGGAAGCGGAGATCGAGAAGGCCCTGGCCCGCCGGGTGGACCTGAAATCCGGCGGCTACCTGATCATCGATCAGACCGAGGCGATGACCACCATCGACGTGAACACCGGCGGTTTCGTCGGCGCCCGCAACTTCGACGACACCATCTTCAAGACCAACCTGGAGGCGGCCCAGGCCATCGCCCGCCAGCTGCGGGTGCGCAACCTGGGCGGCATCATCATCGTCGACTTCATCGACATGGAAAGCCCCGAGCACCGCAGCGCCGTGCTCGACGAATTCCGCAAAGCCCTGTCCAAGGACCACACCAAGATGACGGTGAATGGCTTCACCAGCCTCGGCCTGGTGGAGATGACCCGCAAGCGCACCCGGGAATCCCTCGCCCACCTGCTGTGCGAACCCTGTGCCACCTGTGGCGGACGGGGCGAGGTCAAGACCGCCCGCACGGTCGCCTACGAGATCCTGCGCGAGCTGCTGCGCGAGGCCCGCCAGTTCAACGCCCGCGAGTTCCGGGTGCTGGCGGCGCCGAACGTGATCGACCTCTTCCACGAAGAGGAATCCCAGTCCCTGGCCATGCTGTCCGACTTCATCGGCAAGACCATCTCCCTGCATCCCGAGGCCAGCTACGGCCAGGAACAGTTCGACATCGTGCTGCTCTGAGGGCACAAAAACGCCAACGGAATAAACGCACCAATACAGTGCAATCCCAGTATTGGTGCGGGTTTCGCGACGTTTTCGCCCCGTGTCAGTGCATCCAAAAATTCAATTGCCAATTGATTGACGCTGTAATGCCGGGGCCCGCAAAATCGCGCCCCTCGCACAGGCAGGTATTTTCAGGATGCAAACCTCCAACACCCTCCAGGCCACCCTCGGCCAGTCTTCGGGCGCCGTCCGGATCGGTCTCAACCACGGCTACGCCTTCGATGGCGACAGCGTCCAGCTCGACGCCGAACTGCTGGTCACCAACCCGGAAGAAGCCGCCGATCAGGAATGGGCACTCCAGCTGTGGGCTTGTGAAGCCCCCTTCAACGGTCAGCCGGTCGCCGCCGCCAAGATTGCCGAATTGCCCGTGGGCGCCCTGGATGCCGCCAGCCCGGCCTGGGTCAGCGCCTTCACCGCCGCTTGCCCGCCTGCCGGTCAAGCCGGACACAGCATGGTGCTGGTGCTCGCCGCCGGCCGCAACGGCCAGTTCGACCAGGTGCTGGATTACGCCAACTTCCCCCGTACCGAAACCTTCGTGCAGCCCCGCCTCGTGGGCAACACCGGCTTCAGCGTCGGTGAAACCACGGTCAGCCTGAGCGCCGATGGCATCGAGAACCCCCGTAGCGCGGATAACCTGAGCGGCACCCTGTCGCTCGAGCTGTGGGCCCTTGGCGCCCCGTACAGCAACGGCATCCCCGAGGGTGTCCAACTGGCCGCCAGCAACATCGGCAGCCTGGCCGGTCAGAATGGCTGGCAGGGCCTCGCCCTCGACCTGCCCCTCGCCGCCCGCCCCGCCGGCACCTGGCACATCGCCCTGCTGCTGCGTGAATGGACGGCCTTTGGCTACGTCACCCGCGACTTCACCAACTTCGCCCTCCCCCTGAGCTGGGAAGCCGAAGCCGTGGCCGCACCGGCCGCCAAGCCGACCGCCAAGGCCAAGACCGCAGCCAAACCGGCTGGCGCAAGCCCCAAGGCCGCCGTCAAACCTGCGAAAGCCACCACCACCCCGGGCAGCGTCTCCGTGAACAAGGCCAGCGAAGCCGAGCTGGCTGCCGTCAAGGGTCTGCCCAAGGCCGTCGCCAGCGCCATCATCGCCGCCCGCCCCTTCAAGACCCTCGACGAGCTGGTCAAGCTCAAGGGCATGGGTGTGAAGATGCTCGACAAGCTCAAAGGCAGCCTGAGCCTCTGATCGCCGACGGCGTTGAACCCGCGCAGGTCGCAGGTTCAACGCCCGAAGGTCGAAGAATCCGCCCCTACGAGGAAGCCGGCGCAGCCTGAAGCTGCCCCCACAGGCCCTCACCCCCCGCCTCCAGCCAGCACAGCCACGCCCGTACATCGAACTCCAGTTGGTGGTAGTCGGGCTCCATGCGGCAACACAGCTGATAAAAGGCCTTGTCGTGCTGGCGCTCCTTCAGGTGTGCCAGCTCGTGCACCACGATCATGCGCAGGAACTCCGTGGGCGCCTCGCGAAACAGCGTGGCCACCCGGATCTCACGCTTGGTCTTGAGCTTGCCCCCCTGCACCCGTGAGACGGTGGTGTGGGTGCCCAGCGCGTTGTGGATGGTCTGCAGCTTGCCATCGAAGGCCACCTTGCTGAGGGGATCGGCATTGCGCAGGTGGCGCGCCTTCAGTTCCGTCACATAGGCATACAGCGCGCCATCGTTGCGCACCGGGTGGGCCTGCGGATATTTGCCGAGCAGCAGGGGGCCGAGCCGGCCATCGGCCAGCAGCTCACGCACCGGCCGGAGCAGGTGTTCGGGATAGCCGGACAGGTATTTCAACGGCGCAGCGGGCTGCATGGCTGGAGTCCGGGAGGGGGAAGGCCGGGATTCTAGCGCCTGACGGCATCACTCCTTGATCTTCCGCAAAGTGTCCTCCGTCCAGCAGCGTAGTTTACTGACCACATGGTCAGTAACATTCACGAGGACGAGGCAATGAAAACGTCCCGGCCCCTCCCTTCGCCAGAAGGTGTCTCGCCGTCTCGCCGCCCCCGCCGGTTGGCACTCCTGCTGCTCTCGCTGGTCCTGGGCATCGCCGGCCCCCTGCACGCCGCCGAGACCCTGGACGATGCGTGGCGGGAGGCGCTGGCGGTCGATGCGCGCCTGCGTGCCGCCGATGCCGACGCCGATGCGGCCCGGGCCAACCTTGAAGCGGCACGCGGCCTGGCCCTGCCCAAGGCCACCGCCAGCACGCGCTACACGGTGCTGAGCAAGGAACCCGCCGCCCGCATCGGCCTGCCGGCGTTGCCCGGCATCGCCTTGCCCGACCAGCTGCCGCTGTCCGAGCGCACCTATGCCACCCACGCCCTGCAGGCCACGCTGCCGGTTTACACCGGCGGCCGCATCTCCGCCGCCATCATCGGGGCCGACATCGGGGTGCAGGCCAGTGCCCATGAACGCAGGCACAGCGAGCAGGCCGTCAAGCTGGACGTGGCCGAAGCCTGGCTCGGCGTGCTGCGCAGCCGTCGCGCCCTGGCCGCCGCAGAACGCCACCTGGCGGCCCTCGACGCCCACGCCCGCGACGTGGACGACCTGCACCGCCAGGGGGTGGTGCCACGCAACGATGTGCTGTCGGTGGCCGTTGCCTGCGCCGACGCCCGCCAGCAATTGACCCGCGCCCGCCACGGGCGCGATCTCGCCACGGCGGCCTACAACCGCCTGCTGCGCCGCCCGCTGGACGCACCGGCCGATCTGGCCGAACCGCCGCCCGACAGTGCCGGTCACGACGACCTTGCCACCCTCGGCGCCCGCGCCCTCCGGCTGAGGCCCGAGCTGGCACTCCTCGGCGCCCGGGCCGAGGCCGGCGACCAGGAAGCCGAGATGGAGCATGCCGCACGCCGCCCGCAGGTGGGCCTGAGCGCCGCCCTGCTGCACGAAGACAACCGCTACCGGGTCGGCCAGGACGTGGCCCAGGTGGCCATCGGCGTGCAATGGGATCTGTTTGACGGGGGAATCCAGCGCCAGCGGGCCGATGCGGCCACGGCCCGGGCCCGGGCTGCCCGGGAACGCCAGGCCGACGGCGCCAGCCGGGTCGAGCTGGAAGTGCGCCGGGAATGGCTGTCCGCGGAGGAAGCCGCCCAGCGCCTCGCCACCACCTCTGCCGCCGTGGCCCAGGCCGACGAAAACCTGCGTGTCGCCCGCGACCGCTACCGCAACGGCGTCGGCACCCATACCGAAGTCCTGGATGCGGAAGCCCTGCGCAGCCTCACCGACCACAACCACCTCAACGCCCACTATGACCTGCACCTGGCCCGCTACCGCCTGAAAAGGGCGGTCGGCGAGCTGTAAGGGAGTTTCACCATGCGTCTCGACAGGAAAACCCTCGCGATCGCCCTCGGCGCCGGGCTCATCGTGGCCGGAGGTGCCTGGGCCTGGCAGCACTTTGCCGGCAGCAAGGCCCTGCCCGACGGCCTGATCCAGGCCAACGGGCGCATCGAGGGCGACCACACCACCGTCGCCAGCAAGCTCCCCGGGCGCATCGCCGAAATGCAGGTGCGCGAGGGCGACACGGTGCAGGCCGGGCAGCGCCTCGCCCGCCTCGAAGACACCCAGCTCACCGCCCGCAAGCAGCAGGCCGATGCCGCCGTGGCCACCCTGCAGGCTCAGCGGGATGCCGCCCGCGCCCAGCTCGCCATCGCCCGTCGGGAGGTGCCCCTGGCCGAAGCCAGTGCGGCGGCCGTGCTCGCCAAGGCCCGGGCCGCCGAAGCCCAGGCCGCGAAGGACGCCCGACGCTTCGACGAGCTGGCCGAACGGGGCACGGTAGAGGCCCGCCGCGCCGAGCAGATGCGCCTGGCCCACGCCGCCGCCACGGCCGACCTGCGTCAGGCAGAACAGTCGGCCAGCGCCGCCCACCTGGGCAATGACAAGGTGAAGGCCCGCGAGAACGACATCGCCGCCCTCGAAGCCGGCCTGCGTCAGGCCCAGGCCATGGCAAACGAAGTCGCCAGCCTGATCGACGACCTGAGCCTGCGCGCCCCGACGGGCGGTGTGGTGCTGAACCGCCTGCGGGAAAACGGCGAAATGGTGGCCGCCGGCACACCGGTTTTCGATCTGGTGGATCTCGACAAGCTCTATCTCAAAGTCTATGTGCCCGAAAAGCACATCGGCCAGCTGCGCCTGGGCCTGCCCGCACAGGTTTACACCGATGCCTTCCCGGGCCAGGCGTTTGCGGCACGCACCCGCTACATCGCCTCCCGGGCCGAGTTCACCCCCAAGGAGGTCCAGACCCCGGACGAGCGGGTCAAGCTGACCTACGCGGTGAAGCTCTACTTTGATGCCAACCCCGAGCATCGCCTGAGCCCCGGCGTGCCCGCCGATGCGGTGATCCGCTGGAAGGACGAGGTGCCCTGGCAGGCACCCCGCTGGTAGCAGGCCCATGACAGCCCCGGCCATCCGCGTCGAAGGCTTCACCAAGCGCTACGGCAAGCGTGTGGCCGCCGACGGCCTGGCCCTGACCGTGCAGCGGGGCGAGATCTATGGGCTGGTGGGAGCCGACGGCGCGGGAAAATCCAGTCTGATGAAGGCCGTGGCCGGCGTGCTGGCCTTTGATGCCGGCACGCTGGAGATCTTCGGCACCCGGGTGGATTCGGCGCGCAGCGCCGAGCAGGTCAAACAGCGCATCGGCTTCCTGCCCCAGGGGCTGGGCCTCAACCTCTACCCCGATCTGTCCATCGACGAGAATGTGGACTTCTTCGGCCGCCTGCGTGACGTGCCCGCGGCCGAACTCCTCGAACGCAAGCGCCAGTTGCTGGAGATGACCCGCCTGGACAGCTTCCGCGCCCGGCCCATGCGCCAGCTGTCGGGGGGCATGAAGCAGAAGCTCGGGCTGGTATGCACCCTCATCCACGAACCCGAGCTGGTGATCCTCGATGAGCCCACCACCGGCGTCGATCCGGTCTCCCGGCGGGACTTCTGGGCCATTCTCGGCAAGCTGCTGGAGGAAAAGGGCGTCACCGCCCTGGTGTCCACCGCCTACCTGGACGAAGCAGACCGCTTCCACCGGGTGTCCCTGTTCCACGAAGGCAAGGTGATGGGCGAAGGCACCCCCGCCGAGCTGGTGGCCAGGGTGCCGGGCACCGTGGCCCTGTTCCGTGCCGAACCCCAGGCCGAGGCCCTGCCGCGGCTCAAGGCGGCGTTTCCGCAGACCGAGGCCATGGGTGCCTGGCTGCGGGTGTTCACCGAAGGGCTGGACGCCCCCCACGCCCGGAGCGCCGTGGACAAGGCCCTGGTCGGCATTCAGCCCGACGACTGGTTTGCCCGCGAACCGGAGCTGGAAGACGTGTTCGTGGCCATGCTGCGCCAGCGTGGGGCGAAATTGGAATCAGCCTTTCCGGCCGACAAGCGCGTGCCCGCCGCCGGCACCGATCTGGCCATCGAGGCCCGCGGGCTGACCCGTGTCTTCGGCGACTTCCGGGCTGCCGACGCAGTGAGCTTCACGGTGCCCCAGGGCGAGATCTTCGGCCTGCTGGGGGCCAACGGTGCCGGCAAGACCACGGTGATCAAGATGCTCACCGGCATCCTCAAACCCTCCTCGGGCGAGGGCCGGGTGGCCGGGGCCGACATGCGCAGTGCCGGGCGGGCAATCAAGGAGCGCATCGGCTACATGAGCCAGGCCTTCTCGCTCTACCACGACCTGTCGGTGGTGGAGAACATCCGCCTGTACGCCGGCATCTATGGCCTCGACGACGCCCGGGCGCGCCGCCGCAGCGACTGGGTGATCGGCATGGCCGGGCTGGCCGGCTTCGAGAACGACGCCGCCGGGCGCTTGCCCATGGGCCTGCGCCAACGCCTTGCCCTGGGCTGTGCGCTGGTGCATGAGCCGCGGGTGCTGTTCCTCGACGAACCCACCTCCGGGGTCGATCCCATCGGCCGGCGCCTGTTCTGGGACATCCTCTTCCACCTGTCACGGCGGGAAGGGGTGGCCATCCTGGTGACCACCCACTACATGAGCGAGGCCGAACACTGTGACCACCTGGCCCTGATGTACGCCGGCCGGGTGGTGGCCGATGCCTCGCCCGAGGCCATGAAGGCGACCATCGCCGCCGAGTCCGGCGAGCTGGTGGAGTTGCAGGTGGACCACCCCGTTCCCGCCCAGGCCGCCCTGCGCGCGGCCGGCTTTGCCAGCGCGACCCTGCATGGGCGCGCCGTGCACCTGCTGTCCCGTGACGCCACGACCGATCTGGCGCGCCTGCCGGGGCTGCTGGCCGAGGCCGGCGTCACCGTGCAATCGGCTGCCCTGCGCCCCCTGTCCATGGAGGATGTGTTCGTGCAGCGCATCACCGCCCTGGAGGCCGCCGACCGGAGGGCAGCATGACACTTCAGCGCATCATCGCCCTGGCCTGGAAGGAATGGCGCGAGATCGTCCGCGACCGCCTGTTCTTCGCCCTGGCCTTCATCGTGCCCAGCATGCTGATGCTGCTCTTCGGCTTCGGCCTGACCCTGGACGTGGAGAACCTGCCCTTTGCCGTGGTGGACCACGACCGCAGCGCCGCCAGCCGCGACTACACCTACCGCTTCATCTCGTCCCGCTACTTCGACTTCAAGGGGCAGGCCAGCGATGAACGCCAGCTCGACGCCCTGCTGGCCGACAACCGCATCCGCCTGGCCCTGGTGATACCGCCACGCTTTGGCGAGCGCCTGGCCCGGGGCGAGGCCGCGCCGGTGCAGGTACTCATCGACGGCACCTTCCCCATGCGCGCCCAGACCACCCAGGGCTACGTGGCCGCCATCAACAGCGCGGTCAGCCTCGACAACATGGCTGGCGCCCTGTCCGCCGGCCGGGGTATCCCCCTGGCCGAGGCCCGGGCCCGCGTGCAGCCGGTGAAGCTGGAGGTGCGCTACCTCTACAACCAGAGCGTGAAGAGCATCTGGTCCCTGGCCCCCAAGCTGATCATGCTCATCATGATGCTGTCGCCCCCCTTCCTCACCGCCCTGGGCGTGGTGCGCGAGAAAGAGTCCGGCTCGATCTTCAACATCTACGCGTCCACCGTCTCGCCGGGCGAATTCCTGATCGGCAAGCTCGCGCCCTACGTGGCGATCTCCTTCACCAACGGGCTGATCCTGTGGGCCCTGGCGGTGGGGCTGTACGGCACCCCCTTCAAGGGCGACCCGGCCTTCTTCGCCCTGGCCCTGCTGCTCTACGTGGTGTGCACCACCGGCCTGGGGCTGGTCATCTCTATGCTGGTGCAGACCCAGGTAGCGGCGATGATCGTGGCCAGCATCGTCAGCATCATCCCGGCAGTGCTGTACTCGGGAATGCTGCTGCCCCTGTCGTCCCTGGCCCCCGGCGCCTCGGCCATCGCCCACGCCCTGCCGCCCATGTATTTCACCAACATCGTGGTGGGGAGCTTTCTGAAGGGCGTGGGCTGGCAGGCCCTGTGGGCCGACATGCTGGTGCTCGGCGCCTACGCGACCGGCCTGTTCGGGCTGGGCTACCTGCTGTTCAGCAAGCGGCCGGCATCATGAACGGCTTCTTCTCCGGCGCCGGTCTGCGTCGCCTGCGCGTGATGACCCACAAGGAGCTGCTCCAGCTCTTCCGCGACGTGGCACTCATGGTGTTCTTCCTGTATGCCTTCACGGGCGACATCTACATCGCCGCCTCGGGGGTGAGCATGCAGCTCAAGAATGCCGCCATCGCCACCCTCGACGCGGACCACAGCCTGGCCTCCCGGGAACTGGCCAGCCGCTTCCAGCCCCCCTACTTCCAGGCGGCGGGCAGCGCCGGCACCCCGCAGCAGGCCATCCGCCACCTGGACGACGGCGACGTGATGGCGGTGCTCGACATCCCGCCCCGCTTCGGCGAGCGCCTGGCGCGGGGCGAGCAGGTGGCTGTGCAGCTGCAGGTGGACACCTCCAACTCGGTGCTGGGCTTCCTGGCCTCCAGCTACGGCGCCCAGATCGTCGGCCGTTACGGCCTGGAGTTGGCGGCCCTGCGCGAAGGCCTGGGCAGCGGCGGCGCCAGCGGCCCGGTCATCCAGGCCGATACCCGCATCTGGTACAACCCCAACCAGAACGACGCCTGGTTCATGGGCATTTCGGAGCTGCTGACGGTGATCACCCTGTTCGCCATCCTGCTGCCTGCCGCCGCCATGGTGCGCGAGAAGGAGCGCGGCACCATCGAGCAGCTGATGGTCACCCCGCTGAGCGCCTTCCAGATCCTCTTTCCCAAGGTCATCGCCATGACCCTGGTGATCCTTGCCGGCACCGCCATCGCCCTGTTCGGGGTGCTCGGCCCGGGCTTCGACC
This sequence comes from Zoogloea sp., assembly GCF_023150065.1. GTDB lineage: Bacteria > Pseudomonadota > Gammaproteobacteria > Burkholderiales > Rhodocyclaceae > Zoogloea. The sequence continues at coordinate 131,385 of NZ_JAKLLN010000012.1, read as the reverse complement.
TGCCCATGCGCGGCAGCCTGGTGCTGTTCTTCCTGATCACCGCCCTGTACGTATTCACTACCGCCGGGCTGGGCCTGCTGGCCGCCACGGTGGCCCGCAACCTGGCCCAGGTGGGCATGCTGACGGTGGTGATCCTGATGCCCATGCTCTTGCTGTCGGGCGCATGGACGCCCATCGAGGCCATGCCCGAGTGGATGCGCATCCTGGCCTGGATCTCGCCGCTCCACTACTTCCTGGATGCGGCCTACGGCATTCTGCTCAAGGGCGTCGGCATGGCCCTGCTGTGGCAGCCGGTGCTCGCCATGGGGCTGTTCGGCATCGTGGTGTTCGGTGCCGGCATGGGCCGCTTCGGCCGCCAGTTCGGCTGAACTCAGCTCCCCAGCAGCGCAGCCAGGGGCGCGAGGATCTCGCCCCCCACCGGATCGAAGCGGCTGAAGCGCAGATCGTCCAGCACCCGCAGCCCGGCCGGGTCTTCGTGCATGGCACACAGGATGCGCTGGATGGCCTCGCGCTTGTCGGCCCACGCGGGTGACACCATGAAACAGTGGAAGGCCAGCCCGTCGCGGCTCTCCCCCACCACCTCCAGCTGGCTGCGGGTGCTCGGGCCGAGGCTGTTCCAGGTTTCATCGAAGACGATACCCAGATCGGCATTGCCGTCGATCACCGCCCTGGCGGCGTTGAGATGGTTGCCGACGAAAGTGAAGTCCGCCTGGCCAGCATCAATGCCCAACCCGTGCAGCACCTTCAAGCCCAGGTCATGGATGATCAGCTTGTCGGTGGCGCTGGCGATGCGCAATGCGGGGCCCGGCAACGCCCCCGGGCGCGCCACCACCACCGCCTCGTCCACCACGCCGGCCGGCCGGGCCACCGGCACGAAACCCCGCTCCCGGGCAAAACACAGCGCGCTGTACGGGTTGGCGTAAACCACGTGGTGGGGCTGGTCGAGCACCGCCTGGCGCTCTTCGAGAAAGCTGTCGCGGGGATCGAAGTGGATGCCGATCCCGAGCTTGCGCTGAAGGTAGGTATTGAGGGTGAACCAGCCGAGCAGATTCTTGGCCGTGTCATGGGGGCAGACACTGAGTTTGAACGGGCTGGCCATGAATCAGGCCGCCTCGGGGAGCGTGTGGCGTGTGGGCATGACGGGGTCCGGGTCGTGACGGAAAGTCGGCACGCCAGCCTTCCAGAGCGCGTGCCATACGCATGATTCTACCTGTCTGCCACCTCTACCTCATCGGCAGAACGCCCCCGAAAAAGTCCGCATCCGGCACCAGGACATCAGAAAGCCATGGTTGCGAAAATACTTCATACACAACAAAAATGGCCATTCAAGAGCCTGAAGTTCGCGTATTTGTCGGTTTCACGCCTTTCTTGGAAAATGCAATTCCATGCCCCTGCAGTAAATCCGGATAACATGACGGCACCTCCCGAAAAGCGCCCCGTCCATGCCTCGTTCGTCGTCCCTCGTCCGGCTCCGGCCCTTCCTGCTTTTGGCCATTCTGGTGGCTACGGTGCTTTACTACAGCTACCCCATGGCCCTCCGCCTGCAGAACGGCGGGCATTTCCTCGCGGCCCGCCCTCTCTATCTGATTTCCGCCGTGGCGGGCAATCTCAAGGCCCAGCACAACCTGGCCGCCATGCATCTCGAGGGCGAGGGCGGCCCGGTCAACCCGACCGCGGCCGCCTACTGGTACGCCCGGGCGGCCCGGCAGGGGAGCGTCATCTCGGCAACGACGCTGGGCGAGATGTATATGAAGGGCTACGGTGTGGAGGCCGACGCCGTGCAGGCTGTCGCCCTGCTCGAGCAGGCCGCCGGGAAGGACGACGGAGAAGCCATCCTGATGCTGGGCGAACTGTATTCCGGCGGCTTCGAAGGCATGCCGAAAAACGGCAGGAAGGCCCTGCAGTGGTACCAGGCAGGAGCGGAGCGGGACATGCCGGCCGCCCAGTACGGCCTCGCCAGCCTGCATGCTGCCGGCGAACTCGTGCCCAGGGATCTGACACAGGCCGAATTCTGGTATCTCAAGGCAGCCCGTCGGGGCCATGCCAAGGCCCAGCTCGAGCTGGGCCTGCTGTATCTGAACCAGCCGGGGAGCAGCGCCGGGCTCAAGGGCGCCCAGGTGTGGCTCACCGAGGCCAGCCGCCAGGACGAAACCGCCGTCGCCGCGCGCAGCCACCTCGCCAGCCTGTGCCGGGCCAACCCCGCCCTGAACTGCACACTCACCTCGGCCGGCCCCAGCCTCGGGGCGCTGCTCCCCCCCGCCGCCCGTCGTCGCCTATAACCAGTCCACCAGGGCCACCCCCAGGCCCAGCGTGGTCTGGCGGTGGTTGTAGTCGATCAGGGTTTCGCCGTAGCCACTGAAAACCTGAACAAAGCCCTTCAGCTTGCGGTGGATGGGGAAGCTCCAGTCCACCTGGGCCGCGCCCCGCCCCCCGCTCTGCCACAGGGGCCCGCGCAGGGTCAGGCCGAGGCCGTGATCACCCAGCTTCCACATGGCCTGCACATCGCCGTGGCCGAGATAGCGCGTGATGTCCGGGTTGTCGTCCTTGCCATCCTTCTCGGGGAAGCGATACCAGGAGCGCACCAGCACGGCGAAGTCGCCACGCTCGATGCCGGCCTGGGCCATGACCCGGTTCCAGCTCCGCGACAGGGGCTCGGCCCGGCCGTTGGACTGGTGGTTGAAGCCCACCGACAACAGCTTGACCTTGAAGCCGGCCCCCGCATCCAGGTTGGTGCGGAACACCGCCATCAGCTCGGGCTCGTAATTGGTCTCGCGGAAGGGCGAGGAGTTGCTCTTGTTGTACACCTGCCAGCTGGACTGCTGGGTGTAGCCCATCCACAGGTCGCCATGGCGCCCGAACAGGCCCTCCCACAGCTTGGTCTTGAAGCTGATCTGGTACTTGGCCTCCACCGGCGAGACATCCATGGGCTCGCTCACCGAGCGGTCGGGCCCCGGGGAGTGGGGCATCCGGTTGGCGGAATTGGTGAGCCGCCCCAGCAGGATGTAAGTGGGCCGGTAGGGGGTGATCAGGAAGGTGCCACGCTTGTCTTCGGCGTCCAGCTCCCAGCGCGCCGAGAACGGCGTGTTGTCGGGCGGCGGCGGGGCCGGCGCCTCCTGGTGGGGGCGCCCGACGGCATCGTCATAGCAGGCCAGACGCTCGGTGTTGTCGGCGATGGCGGCGCAGGTGGAGGGGTTGCCGGCAGCCAGCACCGGCCCGCCCGCGAGAGCCGTCAGCAGCACGGGGAAAGCCCCCAGGGGAAGACGATGATTCATGAACGCTCGCTTTCTGTCCGGATCAGCCCGCCCGCCGGGCCGCCATGAACTCACCCAGGATACGCCCGGTGTGGGACCGGGCCACCTGTACCACCGCCTCCGGCGGCCCCTCGGCGACGATCTCGCCGCCCCCTTCGCCCCCCTCCGGCCCCAGATCGATGATCCAGTCGGCCTCGGCCATCAGGTCCAGGTCGTGCTCGATGACCAGCACCGTGTGGCCGGCGTCGGCCAGGCGGTGCAGCACGTGGATCAGCTTCTCCACGTCGGCCATGTGCAGGCCCACGGTGGGCTCGTCGAGAACATACAGGGTGTGCTTCTCGGGGGGCAGCGGGCGGCCCGGCCCGGCGGCGGATTCGCCCGCGCGGCCACGCACCTTGGCCAGCTCCGACACCAGCTTGATGCGCTGTGCCTCTCCGCCGCTGAGGGTCGGGCTGGGCTGGCCAAGGGTCAGGTAGCCCAGGCCCACGTCCTGCAACAGCCTGAGCGGGTGGGCGATGGACGGGTGGGCGGCAAAGAAATCCACCGCGTCTTCCACCGCCATGTGCAGCACGTCGGCCACGCTCTTGCCCTTCCAGCGCACGGTGAGGGTTTCGGGGTTGAAGCGGGCACCGCCGCAGGCCTCGCAGGGCATCTTCACGTCGGGCAGGAAGTTCATCTCGATGGTGATCTGGCCCTGCCCCTCGCACACCGGGCAGCGCCCGGCGCCGGTGTTGAAGGAGAAGCGCGAGGCCGTCCAGCCGCGCATCTTGGCCTCGGTGGTCTCGGCGAACATCTTGCGGATGGCGTCCCAGAAGCCGATGTAGGTGGCCGGGCAGGAGCGTGGCGTCTTGCCGATGGGGGTCTGGTCCACCTCCAGCAGGCGGCCGATCTGCTCGCGTCCGTCCAGGGCCGCACAGCCCACCGGGGCCGCGGCGGCCAGGCTGGCGTGAAGCACGTCGCGGGCAAAGGTGGACTTGCCCGAACCGGACACGCCGGTGACGACGCTGAGCCGCGCCAGGGGCACCCGGGCCGACACGCCCCTGAGGTTGTGCAGGGTGGCGTTGCGGACCACCAGGGCCGGGTGATCCTCGGCCACCGCCCGGCGCGGCGCCAGGGGGTGGATCAGCGGGTGGTTGAAGCAGCGCCCGGTGGCCGACGCCGGTGCGGCCATCAGGTCGGCCAGCGTGCCCTGGGCGATGATCTGCCCACCGCGCACGCCGGCGCCGGGGCCGATGTCGATGACGTGGTCGGCGCGGCGGATGGTGTCCTCGTCGTGCTCCACCACCAGCAGGGTGTTGCCGCGGCCCTTGAGGGCCTCCAGGGTGTCGAGCAGCAGCTGGTTGTCCCGGGGGTGCAGGCCGATGGTGGGCTCGTCGAGGATGTAGCACACGCCGGTAAGGTTGGAGCCCAGCTGGGCCGCCAGGCGGATGCGCTGGGCCTCGCCGCCGGACAGGGTGGGCGCGGCCCGGTCGAGGGCCAGGTAGCCCAGCCCCACCTTTTGCAGGAAGTCGAGCCGGCCGCGGATCTCGCTCACCAGGTCACGGCCGATCTCGGCCTCACGGCGGGCCAGTTGCAGGCCCTCGAAGAAACCCGCCACCTTGCCCACAGCCAGGGACGACAGTTCGTGCAGGCCCAGGTCGCGGAAGCGCACGGCCCGGGCCACAGGATTGAGTCGGGCACCGTGGCAGCTCGGGCAGGCCTCGTCGGTCTCGTGCTCCAGCTCGCCCAGGTCCAGCTCGTCGGGGTTCTCCACCTTGCCGGCAATCTTGACGCCGGTGCCGTAGCAGTCGGGGCACCAGCCGTGCTTGGCGTTGTAGGAGAACAGGCGCGGGTCGGGCTCGGGGAAGCTGGTGCCGCACTCCGGGCAGGCCCGCAGGGTGGACAGGGTGGTGAGCGCACCGCCGGGCTCGCCCAGGGGCAGCAGCTTGAGCACGCCCTTGCCGTGCTCCAGGGCCGCCGTCACGTACTCGCGCAGCAGCGGCTCGGTATCGACACCCACCTTCACCCTGCCCACCGGCAGCTCGATGTTGTGCTCCTTGTAGCGGTCGAGGCGCGGCCACTTTTTGGTGGGCAGAGTGTCGCCATCCACCCGCAGCTGCTCGAAGCCCTTGCCCCGGGCCCACTTGGCCAGGTCGGTGTACAGGCCCTTGCGGTTGATGACCAGGGGCGCCAGCAGCTCCACGGACTGGCCGGCAAAGTCGCGCTGGATGTGGGCGACGATGGACTCGAAGCTCTGGGGCGTCACCGGCACGTCGCAGCAGGGGCAGTACTGGGTGCCCAGCTTCACGTAGAGCAGGCGCAGGAAGGGCTGGATCTCGGTGAGGGTGCCCACCGTGCTCTTGCGTCCGCCGCGGCTGACCCGCTGCTCGATGGCCACCGTGGGCGGAATGCCGAAGATGGCATCCACCTCGGGCCGGGCCGAAGGCTGGGCAAACTGGCGGGCGTAGGCGTTGAGGGATTCCAGGTAGCGCCGCTGGCCCTCGCCGAACACGATGTCGAAGGCCAGGGTGGACTTGCCCGAGCCGGACAGGCCGGTGATGACCGTGAACTGGTCGCGGGGGATGTCCAGGCTGATGTTCTTGAGGTTGTGATGGCGGGCGTGGCGGATGGTGATGGCCTGCTCGGCCACCGGCCGGTAGCGCACCGGCGGCTCGGCCACCACCGGCGCCGCCTGCATGGCCGAGAGCTGGGCGGCGTAGTCGGCCAGGGCCCGGCCGGTATGGGAGGCCGGGGTGGCGATGAGCGCGGCCGGCGTACCCTCGGCGACGATCAGGCCGCCACCGCTGCCGCCTTCCGGGCCGAGGTCCACCAGCCAGTCGGCGGCGGCGATCACGTCCAGGTTGTGCTCGATGACCACCAGCGAATGACCGGCGTCCAGCAGCTTCTCGAAGGCCGACAGCAGGCGCGCCACGTCCTCGAAGTGCAGGCCGGTGGTGGGCTCGTCGAACAGGAAGAGCAGGCCCGGGTCGTCACCCGTCGTGCCCTTCTTCGCCTTCTTGCCCGCCAGCTGGGCGGCTTCGGCCAGGTAACCGGCCAGCTTGAGGCGCTGGGCCTCGCCCCCCGACAGGGTGGGCACCGGCTGGCCCAGGCGCAGGTATTCCAGGCCCACGTCGGCCAGGGGCGCCAGGGCGGCCAGCACGGCTTTCTGGTCGGCAAAGCAGGCCAGGGCCTCGGAGACGGTCATCTCCAGCACGTCGGCGACGCTCCGCCCACGCCACTGCAGGGCCAGGATCTCGGGCCGGTAGCGCTTGCCGTCGCAGTCGGGGCAGCGCAGATACACGTCGGAGAGGAACTGCATCTCCACGTGCTCGAAGCCCGAGCCGGTGCAGGTGGGGCAGCGCCCGGTGCCGGAGTTGAAGCTGAAGGTGCCGGGCGTGTAGCCCCGGTCCTTGGCCTCATCCAGATTGGCAAAGAGCTTGCGGATGGCGTCCCAGGCGCCCACGTAGCTCACCGGGTTGGAGCGGGCGCTCTTGCCGATGGGCGACTGGTCCACCATCACCACGCCCTTGATGGCGTCCGTGCCGGCCAGGCCGTCGAAGGCCCCCGGCGCCTCGGCCGTCTGGCCGAAGTGCTTGGCCAGGGCCGGGTAGAGCACGTCCTGGATCAGCGTGGACTTGCCCGAACCCGACACGCCGGTGATGCCCACCAGGCGCTGCAGCGGGATGGCCAGATCGACGCCCTGCAGGTTGTGCTGGCGGGCGCCCAGCAGCCGGAGGCGGGGCGCATCCGGTGCCACCGGGCGCAGCTGACGCCGGGCATCGACGCGCTTGCGGCCGGCCAGGTAGGCGCCGGTGAGCGAGGCCGGGTCGTTGGCGATGGCCGTGGGCGCGCCGTAGGCGACGATCTCGCCGCCCCGCTCGCCGGGGCCGGGGCCGATGTCGAGCAGGCGGTCGGCAGCGAGCATCAGCTGGGGGTCGTGCTCCACCACCACCAGGGAGTTGCCCGCGTCCCGCAGGCGCTCCATCACGCCGAGGATGCGGTTGATGTCCCGCGGGTGCAGGCCGATGGAGGGCTCGTCCAGCACGAACAGGGTGTTCACCAGCGAGGTGCCCAGCGCGGTGGTGAGGTTGATGCGCTGCACCTCGCCGCCGGACAGGGTGCGGGACTGGCGGTCGAGGGTGAGGTAGCCCAGGCCCACGTCCTGCAGATACTTGAGCCGCCCCCTGATCTCGCCCAGCAGCAGCTCGGTGGCCTCGTCCAGGGGCGCGGGCAGGGTCAGCCCGGCGACGAAGGGCACGATCTCGTCCACCGGCCGGGCCATCAGCGCATGGATGGCCCAGTCACCCACCGCCGACGGCAGGCGCCACAGCAGGGCGTCGGGCTTGAGGCGGGCACCGTGGCAGGCCGGGCATTCGGTGTAGCTGCGGTAGCGCGACAGCAGCACCCGGATGTGCATCTTGTAGGCCTTGCTCTCCAGCCAGTCGAAGAAGTGGCGGATGCCGTACCAGTGCCGTGGCCAGGAGCTGTCCCAGCTCTTCCACTTGGGGTCGCCCTCGAACAGCCATTCCCGGTGCTCGGGGGGCAGGTCGCGCACGGGGATGTCCATGGCCACGCCGTACTTTTTGGCCATCTTCGCCAGGTCGTCCTGGCACTCCTTGAAGCTGGGGCTCTGCCAGGGCTTCACGGCGCCCTCTTCCAGGGTCTTCGATTCGTCCGGCACCACCAGGGAGAAATCCACCCCGATGACCCGCCCAAAGCCCTTGCAGGTGTCGCAGGCGCCGATGGGCGAGTTGAAGGAGAAGAGACTGGGGATGGGGTCGGAGTAGGCGATGTCGCAGTCGGCGCAGTGCAGGCCGCTGCTGAACTTCCAGCGGGTCTCGCCGGCATCGCCCAGGGCGTGCACCGACAGGCGGCCGTGGCCCACGGTGAGGCCGGTCTCCAGGGCCTCCATCACCCGGGCGTGCTCGGCATTGCCCAGACGGAAGCGGTCCTGCACCACATGCAGCACCTCGCCCTCGCGGGCGTGGATGCGGGTGTAGCCCTGCTGGGCGAGGAGGCCGGTGATCTCCTCATCGCTGAAGTTGGCCGGCACGGTGACCGGAAAACTCACCACCAGACGCGGGTCACCCGCCGCGGCGGCCCGGGCCGAGAGGTCGGCAAAGATCGTGGCCGGCGTATCACGGCTCACCGGCTTGCCGCAGCAGCGGCAGTGCAGCCGGGCGGCGCGGGCGTAGAGCAGCTTGAAATGGTCGGCCAGCTCGGTCATCGTCCCCACCGTCGAGCGGGAGGTGCGCACCGGGTTGGTCTGATCAATGGCGATGGCCGGCGGCACGCCCTCGATGCGATCCACCTGGGGCTTGTCCATGCGGTCGAGAAACTGCCGGGCGTAGGGCGAGAAGGTCTCCACGTAGCGGCGCTGGCCCTCGGCGTAGAGGGTGTCGAAGACCAGGGAGCTCTTGCCCGAGCCGGACACACCGGTCACCACCACCAGCTCGTGGTGAGGAATGTCCAGGGACAGGTTCTTCAGGTTGTTCTGGCGGGCGCCGCGGATGCGGATGGCGCTGGGCCCGGTGGACAGCGGGGCGGAGTCGGAGGACATGGCGGGCGGGTCGAAAAGGACGCAAGGCGGAATTGTAGGGCCTGTTGGCAGACCCGCCCCACCGGCATCGGTTCCCCCGCCCGCAGCGGGCTCAGCAGTGCGTCACGGATTGATCACGCGATCGGTGGCGGCCTCGTCCACCAGGGAGGTGTCGAGGAGCACGCGGGTGGCCGGCAGCGCCGCCTGCTGGGCCAGGGCCCGGGCCGTCACCGCCAGCAGGGCCGGGCCATCCGCATCGGCGATCAGCACCAGCTGCTGGGCTGCACCGATGAGGGCGACGAAGCCCCGCATCACGCTGCCATCCGGCAGGCCCAGGGACACCCGGGAGCCGACATCCACCTCCGCCCACTCGGCGGGCAGGCTCAGGCTGCCGGCGAAGAACTGCTTGTGCTTGAGGACGCGCAATTGCGGCATGTCCGCCAGGAGCGTCAGGGACGGCCCCAGGGGCGGACGGCCCACCGGCGCCGGCGTCGGCTGGCCGGCGATCAGGGCCGCCAGCAGGGCCTTGCACGGTGCCAGCCCCTCGCGCACGTGCGACTCGCCCAGCCCGATGTAACGCAGGCCCTCTTCGAGCCCGGTCAGCAGGGCCGGCAACTGGGCCATCAGCTGTTGCCGGGTGGCGGCGTCCGGGTTCGGGCGGGCGGACTCGAGCAGGCGCTGGCCCAGTTGCAGCCGGGCCGCCCACTTGGGCCCGCCGGGACCGTAGCGATAGGCCACCTTGGCCAGGACGTGCACCCAATAGCCCTCGATGAACTCCCGGGCCACCGCATCGGCAGGCTCGGCGGTCATGTCCTGCACCGTCTGGCTGGCCTGGAGCAAGGCCACCTCGCGGCGCTCCAGGCGATGGGCAAGCTCGACGCAGGCCGCACCGCGCTCGAGTGCCGCCCGCTGGCGTGACTCGAGCAGGGATTCGACACTGCCCAGGGCGCCCAGCAGATCCTTGTCGGAAACCCGCTGTGCCTTGCCGAGCGACTGGACCAGGCGCAGCAAGGACTGGCATGCGGGCAGGTCGGGTGAGGCATCGGGTGCCATGCTGCGGCCCAGATCGGCGATCAGGTCAAGCATGCGCAGGGCCGGATGACGGGGCTCCGCCAGCAGGGTGTCGCTGCGCAGGGCAAGGCGCAGCAGGGGCACCCGCAGCGATCCGATGACGGTGCGGATCGGCGCGGGCAGGTCGGTGGCCCGGGCGGCGTAATTGCACACCGTCTCGATGACCTCGACCGCCACCGCCTGATTGGGTGCAAGCAGCGCCCCGAGCTCGCTCCCCCCCAGGGCCGCTGGCACCCCTTCCCCGTATTGCTGGCGCTCGCCAAGCCAGGCTTCGACCCGCTCGATCAGCACCGACGCCAGCCCCGCATCCATGCCGCCGGCACCGCCTGTCGTCGCCTCCCGGCGGGCCAGCACGGACAGGCGCAGGGACGCCAGCGGGTCGATGGGCAGGCTGCTGCGGGCCGCCGGGCTGTCGATCCAGGCCTGCTGCACGACAGGCTGGCGCACCACCGCGGCAGGCCGTGCAGCGGGGGCGGCGGGCCCGGCGAGATGATGCTCCAGCGTCCGGTAGAAGCTGCACAGGTGGCTGCACAGGGCCGGCTCGAGTTGTTCGATCAGCTGCAGCGCCTCGTCCGGCTTGAGTCTTTCCCGGTCACGCAGGGCGCGCAGAGCACGGCAGACGGCCTCGGGCCCCAGGGGCAGCTCGTTGCCCAGCGTGAGGCCGAGGGTCTCGAAGAGCTCTTTCATGCGCAGATGCAGGGCTGCCAGCTCACGCCCGCAGAAGCTGCGCAGCCGCTGCTCCAGGTTCATCAGCTCGACAGCCAGATCCATGTCCTGGTCGTGCACCAGGCTGATCCGCGACGCTGTCAGCCCCTGCACCTGCTCGCCCCAGCGCTTGGCCTGCCGACCGGCCAGATCGTCGAAACAATCGCCCGCCACCAGGCCCAGCACCTCGGGCCAGTCCGGATGCTGGAGCGTCTCGTCGGCGGCCTCACGGAGGGTTTGCAGGAATCCTTCGCGGCAATGGGCGAGCCGGGTTTCGGCCTGGCCTGGCGAAGGGACATGGGAAGAGTGAGCGCGCTGCATGAAGGGCCGACAAGGGGAGTGTCAAACAATGTTATCCAGAAGCGCCACGCCTTGCTAATACTCCACTGCCTCAGTGTGACGTAAGCCCTGGCCTGATCAGCAAGCGGCGGGCAGTAATCCACACGAACATCCCGACCAGCCCCCATTTGGCCCCCGAACACAGGGCCGACAGGGGGATCGCGATGCTGTCGGCGCCCGTCGGGCCGGACAGCAGCATCAGCTGCAGCAGGTTCTCGCCCAGATCGAACAGGCCCGCAGCCGGCAGCATCAGCGCAGCCCGTCGCGCCAGCGCCGGTTCCGCCGGACCGAACAGTCCCCCACGGCGGGCCAGCAGGTAGCCGAAAGTGGAGAAGATGCCGATATGCATGAAGTCGTAGGCGAAATGGGCACGGTAGGCTTGCCGCCCGGCCTCCCCCCAGAGACCGAGAATTTCCCAGTACCGATCGGGTGAAAAAGTTAACTGAAGTTCCACCAGATTCGGTCGTAAGTGGTGGACCAGTCCGATCAGGTAAGCCTGCGACAAGGCGAAGGCCACTGCAGCCAGGACAACGACGGTTTTGGACGATGACTTCACTGGATCACTCCCTGCGGAGGTTTGCGTAGCGGGTGTGAAATAGTGACGACATACGGCCGGCGTGTCATTGAATGAAAGCGACAACCCAGTAAAATGATAAAAATATTAAATTTTATATTTTTATCAAAATCACAGAACCAGACTCATAGCTGACTACACCCATGAACACAGCTCTTGCTCCTCGCCCCCTCACCCACAAGGAACTGGAAGAAGCACTGGTTGCCGTCCGCATTCCGGCCTACCCGGCCACCGTGGACGAGGTCATGCGCGAAGCCCAGAAGGATGACCCGCAGGTCAAGGTTCTGGCGCGCATCATCGCCTCCGACGTGGGCATGTCCGCCATGGCGGTCAAGCTCGCCAACTCGCCCCTCATGGGTGGCGCCAATCCGGTCAAGAGCGTGCAGCAGGCAGTCAATCGTCTCGGCACCAACAACATCCTGAACGTCGTGATCGCGGTTGCCCTGCGCAAGACCACCGAAGGCCTGCCCGAGGATCTGATGGCGCGCTTCTGGGCGCGGACCTCGACCCTGGCCCTGGCCACCGGCGTGCTTGCCCGCAAGCACGTGGGGATTTCGCCGGAGCTGGCCTACACCTATGCCCTGTTCCACGACGCCGCCATCCCGGTGATGATGCTGAACTTCCAGCGCTACACCGATCACTGCGGCCACCTGCTCGATGATCCGGAAGCCCTGACGGTGCTGGAACGGGAGCACTTCAAGTGCGACCACGCCGTTGTCGGCTGGCTGCTCGCCCGCAACTGGGGGCTGCCCGACAGCATCGCTGCCGCCATCCGCTATCACCACGACCCGGACGCCTACATCCTCCCCGAACGGGAGCTGCCGTCCAGCGCCCTGGCGCTGATCGCCGTCACCGTCATCGCCGAACACGTGATTGCCGACTGCACCGGCAGTGCGGCGGAGGTGGGGAGCCGCAGCTTCGAGAACGCCAAGACCTTCCTGGGCACCTCCGACGCCGACATCGACGAGTTCCGCGAGCTGGTGGCGGCCGTCATGATGTAAATCGGCAGCAGCGCTCGCCAGAATGCACAAAGCCCGCTCAAAAGCGGGCTTTGTGCATTCATGGGGCCACAGACTACTCCGCTGCAGCCTTCTTGCGGGCCGCCGGCTTCTTGGCGGCGGCAGGGGCCTTGGGCTCCTTCTTCTCGAACTCGAAGCCCACCTTGCCGTCATCCCCCCGCACCAGGAAAGCCGAGAACTTGCGCTTGGTACGGCTGGAAACAAAACCCCGCAGCAGTTCGGTACGGCCGGTATCGAGGAGCTTGTGCATCTGCTCCCGCTCGATGGGCTGCTGCAGGATGATCTTGCCGGAACGGAAATCGCAGGACTTCTCGGGCCCCACGGACTTGCCGCAGACGTAGGACAGCCCGTGCTCATACACCTGGCTGCTGCACTTGGGGCACTGGCCAAGGGAATCCTGGCCGGAGAAATCCACGGCTTCGGCGGCCTCATCCTCCTTCGGCTGACCGAAGTCGAACTCGGGCTGCTTGTCGTCGTTGAGGCGGATCTCGGCGTTGAAGAGACGCCCCATCTTGTTGCGGAAGCCCAGTAGCGGCCCGACCCGGCCGGTGGCGAGCAGGGTTTCGATCTCGGGAATCTCGAACTGGCGACCGGCGACGATCTTCCAGGCTTGCCAGTCGCAGGCCTGGCAGGCGAACTTCTTGTAGTTCTCCTTCACCAGTCCGCCGCACTTCGGGCAGGGCGTCTGCAGGGTGGCGAAATTGCCGGGCACGGTGTCGGATTCATAGCGCTTGGCCCGCTCGACGATGTCGCGGGTCATGGCCTGGATGTGCTCCATGAAGTCGGCACGGCTGAGCGCCCCACGCTCCATCTGGGCCAGCTTGTGTTCCCACTCGCCGGTCAGCTCCGGCGAGGTCAGCTCGTTGGTGCCAAGGCCCCGCAGCAGGGTGATCAGGGAGAAGGCCTTGGCGGTGGGGATCAGCTCCTTGCCATCGCGCAGCATGTAGGTCTCGCCGATCAGGTTTTCGATGATCTGGGCGCGGGTGGCCGGAGTACCGAGGCCCCGGCCGGCCATGGCGGCGCGCAGCTCCTCGTCGTCCACCATTTTGCCGGCGCCTTCCATGGCCGACAGCAGGGTGGCTTCGTTGAAGCGTGCCGGCGGCTTGGTGACCAGGGCCTTGAGCAGGATCTCGTCGGTGCTGACCTTCTCGCCAGCCTCGACCACCACCAGCTGGGGGGTGCCGCCCTCCTCCTCACTCACCGCGGCGGCCTTGCCATACACCGCCAGCCAGCCCGGATTGACGAGGATCTTGCCCTCGGTCTTGAAGGCTTCTCCCTCGACCCGGGTGATGCGGGTGGTGATGCGGTACTCGGCGGCCGGATAGAACACCGACAGGAAGCGCCGGGTCACCAGGTCGTAGATCTTGGCCTCCGCCTCGGACAGGCTCTTGGGCGCCGTGCCGGTGGGGATGATGGCAAAGTGGTCAGAGATCTTGGCGTTGTTGAAGATGCGCTTGTTGGGCCGGGCCCAGCCCTGCTTGACGATCTGGTTGGCAAAGGGCGCGTATTCATCGGGCAACCCGCCGAGGATGCCCGGAACCTGGCCGACGTAGTCTTCGGGCAGGGCGCGGGCATCGGTACGCGGGTAGGTCAGGACCTTGTGCTTTTCGTACAGGGCCTGGGCCAGCTGCAGGGTGGTGCGGGCCGAGAAGCCGAAACGACCGTTGGCCTCACGTTGCAGCGAGGTCAGGTCAAACAGCAGCGGCGACAGCTGGGTGGAGGGCTTGGACTCCTCCTCCACCGTACCGGTCTTGCCTTCACATTTGGCCTTGATGGCCTCGGCACGGGCTTTTTCCCACAGCCGGAAGGCGGTGGCGTGCTCGGCCAGCGGCGCCCCCTCTTCGGGCTTCCTGAAGCCCTCGTCGAACCAGCGGCCCACGTAGGCCCCGGCCTGACAGCCAAAGCTCGCTTCCAGCTCCCAGTAGTCGGTGGGCTTGAAGGCGCGGATCTTTTCCTCGCGCTCGACGACCAGCGCCAGGGTGGGGGTCTGCACGCGGCCGACGGTGGTGAGGTGGAAGCCGCCGGTCTTGGAGTTGAAGGCGGTCATCGCCCGGGTACCGTTGATGCCGATCAGCCAGTCGCTCTCGGCGCGGCACACGGCGGCCTCGCGCAGGCCCTCCACGTCGGCGGCAGCCCGCAGCTGGGCGAAGCCGTCGCGGATGGCGTTGGCCGTCATCGACTGCAGCCACAGGCGCTGGACGGGCTTGGTGCTGCCGGAATGCTGCACGATGAAGCTGAAGATCAGCTCGCCTTCACGGCCCGCGTCACAGGCGTTGATCAGGCCAGTGACGTCCTTGCGCTTGATCAGGCGGGTGAGCAGCTTGAGGCGGTCTTCGGTCTTCTCGATGGGATTGAGCGCGAAATGGGGCGGAATCACCGGCAGGTGGGCAAACGACCACTTGCCGCGCTTGACCTCGAACTCGGCCGGCACCGTCAGCTCCAGCAGGTGGCCGACGGCCGACGAGAGGACGTAGTGCTCGGACTCGAAGTAGTCCTTCTCTTTGGTGAAACCACCGAGGGAGCGGGCGATGTCCGCTGCAACCGAAGGTTTTTCCGCAATGATCAGCTGCTTGCTCATGCCTGTGGTGCGCCTTGCGGCGCCTGACTCAGAGGGTGTTGGGGAATCGCCGCGAGTCGGCCCGGGAGCGTGACGCGGAACGCATCTGCGTGCGAGTGCAATGGGTGCCCGAAGCGCAGGCCGGAGATGCGCAACGAATGGACCACCACCCTTGCAGATTGTTGGAAAGCGCGGCGCATCATACGGAAGCCGGCGCCAGGCATGCAAGCCACCAAAGGCTCAAGGTGCCGTCTCAGTGCACCGCAAATGGCGCCTGCTGCTGCTCTTCATCCTCTTCGGATTCGTTGAGCAGTTCGTCGAGGATCAGCCCGTTGATGGGGCGATCCTGCTGCCACAGCACCATCAGCACGATCACCTTGAGGTTCTCGAGTTCGATCTCAGTCTCGCCGAGGGCCAGTGCCCGCTCGACGATCATCTCGCGGCACTCGGAATCGAGGATGCCGGCGTTTTCGAGGAACAGCAGGAAACCCCGGCATTCCATGCCCAGGCGGATCTGTTCGTCGTCGGAGTAGATGCGCAGGGAACCCGCGCGGGAGAACTGGGCCGGACGCTCACCGTCGGACAGCTGGCGCAGGCCCGACAGCCACTCGAGGGCTTCGGTGATTTCTTCTTCCTCGAAGCCGGCAGCGGTGAGTTTGCGGGCCAGTTGCGCAGGTTCCGGGCACGCATCGGCGTGGACGTAGTTCTCGAAGAGGTACACGAGGATATCGAACATGGCGCGTAGGCCTGAGGCCGGTCATTTTCAGAGACGCTGGAGGCGTCCTCCGGGCAGGCGGGCAACCCGTCCTTCGAGCTCCAGCGATAGCAGAATGGCGTAGAGCGCTTCCGGCGTCAAGCTGGTGCGGTGCACCAGGGTGTCCACATCCACCGGGTCGTGGCCCAGGGCAGACAGCACACCACTCGCCTCCACATCCTCTTCCACAGGCCCCATGTCACGTGCCGGCGCGGCTTCCGGCGAGGTGAAGCGCAACTCCTCGAGTATGTCTTCGGCACATTCAACGAGCTTCGCCCCCTCGCGGATCAGGCGATGACAGCCCTTCGCCACCGGCGAGTGGATTGAGCCCGGGATGGCAAAAACCTCCCGTCCGCAGTCGATGGCGAGCCTTGCGGTGATCAGGGAACCGCTCTTGACCGCGGCCTCCACCACCAGCACGCCCCGCGCCAGGCCGGCGATGAGGCGGTTACGACGGGGAAAGTTGTGGGCCAGGGGCCCGATGCCCAGGGGAAACTCGCTGACGATCGCCCCTTCGGCAGCAATCCGCCGGGCCAGATCGCCATTGCGCGCCGGGTAGATCCGGTCGGCGCCGGTCCCGATCACCGCCACGGTGCGACCCGGACCGCCAAGGCCACCCCGATGCGCCGCCGCATCGATGCCCAGGGCCAGCCCGCTGACGATACCGAGCCCGCCAGCGGACAGGCTGGCCGCAAAGGCTTCGGCATTGGCTTCGCCCTGGGGCGTGGCACTGCGCGCGCCCACCACGGCAATGGCCGGACGTGACAGCAGGGACACGTCACCTTTTACATAGAGGCAGACGGGCGGATCGGGGATTTCCAGCAGGGCAGCCGGATAGGCGGCGTCACCAAGGGTCAGTAGGCTGTTGCCGGGCTCGTCGGCCCACTGGAGAGCACGGTCCACGGCTTCGCCGGCATCATGATCGAGCACCAGGCTGGCGGCAGGGCTGCCGACCACCGCCGCGATGGCGCTGTGGCCGGCAGCATAGATGGCATCCGGCAGTCCGAAGGCGGCGAGCAGCTGACGCTGGTTCGCCGGGCCGAGGCCCGGCGTCAGGGTCAGGCGCAGCCAGGATGCAAGGGGATGGCGCTCCGACAAGTAGAGCCCCGGGGCCTCAGGGCTTGCGGACGCTGTCGGCGACGGTGGCGGGGCCGTCGCTCTCCATCACCAGCGCGTAGGCCAGCCGGTCGAAGACCCGGAACACGAAGGCCAGGCCATAACGATGCTCGGGCAGCCTGTAGCGCTGGGCCGGCCCGACGTTTTCTTCCCGGTAAACCGTCTCGCCCCGGTTGCGATGGAGCGCCAGCACATGCCCCACCTCGATCTGGTCACGCTTGCCCAGGCTGACGGCCACCACATCATGACGGCCGGCACCGCCCACGCCGTTGTAGATGGAGACCACCCGGCCGCTCACGTCCTGCTCGGGAGCATGGGGCACATAGCTGGGCAGCTCGGGGCGCCCGGCGGGCAGCAGGCGATCGCCCTTGCCGATCTCCTGCTTGAAGGAAGTGACGACCAGGCTCGCCGGAATGGCCGAACCCGGGCTGGCCGTGGCGGTGTCGCCGTTGGCAGCATCGGGAACGAGCACACCGGCCCCCGAGCTGACCCGGGCCTGTCCGAGGTAGGCTGCCTCGAAACCGAGGAGCTCGCCGCTGACCGGATCCTTGAGGGGCTTGGCCTTGCGATAGACGTTCCAGTCGCGGACTTCCGGATCGATGCGGGTGGCGAAGATGGTGTCGCCCGGGCCGGTGAACACGCGGCCTTCCTGGGTTGCCACGACGATGCCGGCGGCAGCGTCCTCGGCTTCATCCACGACCAGGGGCTCGGACAGGAAGGGCGCGATGGCCCGCAGGGGAATGCTCTGGATGGCGACCCGTGCCGGCTCGGAATAGACCTGCGGGAAGCGTTTTTCGTAGAGGGCACGATCACCCGCGGCGCCGATCCGCTTGCCCAGCTTCAGGGTGGGACCATTGCGGTCGAGGACGACGATCTGGCCCGGGTAAATCAGGTGCGGATTACGGATTTCCTCCCGGTTCAGGCGCCACACTTCGGGCCAACGCCAGGGCTCGCGCAGGAACTTGCCGGAGATGCCCCAGAGGGTGTCACCGGACACCACCACGTGGCTGTCGGGCGCGTCGTCGGCCAGCCGGATCGGGCCAGCTGCGCCGGCGCCGGCCGGAACCAGGGCGGCGACGCCGATGAGGAGGGCGGATATAATGCGAATCATGGGAGTTGCGCTCGCTTTCGGCGGACAGTTGCGCCGCATCGTGGGCAGTCTGTGTTGCGGAGCCCGATGCCCTCTCCGTCAAGACGCAGGCATCGCATATTTCGCTCAAAATTCTGCACGTAAAGTCTTCATCCGGCAATATTTATGGCTCTTCTACCGATTCTCCGCTACCCCGACCCGCGCCTTCACACCCGTGCCACCCCCGTGCATGAAGTGAACGACGAAATCCGTCAGCTGGTCGCCGACATGGCAGAAACCATGTACGAGGCCCCCGGCATCGGCCTGGCCGCCACCCAGGTCAACGTGCACCAGCGCGTGGTGGTCATCGATGTGTCCGAGGACAAATCGGCCCTGCTGGCCCTGATCAACCCCGAGATCATCGCCCGATTCGGCGAACAGGTCTGTGAGGAAGGGTGTCTGTCGGTGCCCGGCATCTATGACAAGGTCAGCCGCGCCGAAACCGTGCGGGTGCGCGCCCTCGACCAGCAGGGCAAACCCTTCGAGCTCGACGCCGAGGGCCTGCTGGCCGTGTGCATCCAGCACGAACTCGACCACCTGGAAGGCAAGGTCTTCGTCGAATACCTGTCCCAGCTCAAACAGACCCGTATCAAGGGAAAACTGGCCAAGAAGGCCCGGATCACCGCCTGATGAAAGTCGCCTTCGCCGGAACCCCCGAGTTCGCCGCGGTGGCCCTCGAAGCCATCCTTGCCGCCGGCTTTGACGTCCCTCTGGTGCTGACCCAGCCCGACCGCCCGGCCGGCCGCGGCATGCAGCTGCAGCCCAGCCCGGTCAAGCAGGTGGCCCTGGCCGCCAACATCCCGGTGCACCAGCCCGAAAAGCTGCGCAGCGCGGAACAGCAGGCGCCCCTGGCCGAGGCCGGCGTCGACGTGCTGGTGGTGGCCGCCTACGGCATCATCCTGCCCCAGGCCGTGCTCGACCTGCCCCGCCACGGCTGTCTCAACATCCACGGCTCGCTGCTGCCCCGCTGGCGCGGCGCCGCGCCCATCCACCGGGCGATTCAGGCCGGTGACGCCGAAACCGGCATCACCATCATGCAGATGGACGCCGGCCTCGACACCGGGCCGATGCTGCTCAAGCGTGCCGAACCCATCAATACCGACGACACCACCGGCAGCCTCCACGACCGCCTGGCCTGGCTGGGCGCCGAGATGATCGTCGAGGCCCTAAAGGCCCTGCCCGGTGGCCTCAGCGCCACACCCCAGCCGGCCGAGGGCGTCACCTACGCCGCCAAGATCGGCAAGGCCGAGGCCGCCATCGACTGGGCCCGCCCGGCCGTCGAGCTCGAACGCATGATCCGCGCCTTCAACCCCTTTCCCGGCGCCATCGCCACCCACGGCGAGACCCCGATCAAGCTGTGGCGGGCCCGGGCCATCGACGCCAGCGGCACGCCAGGCGAGGTGCTGCTGGCCGAAGGCGCCGGCGTGATCGTGGCCTGCGGCGAGGGCGCCCTGTGCATCACCGAGCTGCAGAAACCCGGTGCCAAACGCCTCTCCGCCGCCGACTTCCTGCGTGGCCTGCCGATTGCCGTGGGCAGCCGCTTCGCCTGAAGCCGCCTCCAGCCCATTGAATCTTTTGCGATTCGCCCCATCTAAGCCTTCGCTTTCCGCTTAACTTCGAAAGGACGGATAAACGCAATGCTCGGCAACTGGCTCAAGACTTCCATCCTCATGGCCGGGATCATCGCCCTCTTCGGGGCGATCGGCGCCATGATCGGCGGGCAGTCCGGGATGCTTCTCGCCCTGGTTTTTGGCGGCGCGATGAACGTCTTCTCCTACTGGTTCTCGGACAAGATGGTCCTGCGCATGTACAACGCGCAGGAGGTCGACGAGACCAGCTCGCCCTACCTCTACAACATGGTGCGTGAGCTCGCCGGCCGGGCCCAGCTGCCCATGCCCAAGGTCTACATCATCCACGAAGACCAGCCCAACGCCTTCGCCACCGGCCGCAACCCCGACAACGCCGCCGTGGCCGCCACCAGCGGCATCCTGCAGATGCTCAGCGAGCGCGAGCTGCGCGGCGTGATGGCCCACGAGCTGGCCCACGTGAAGCACCGGGACATCCTGATCTCCACCATCTCGGCCACCATGGCCGGCGCCATCTCGGCCCTGGCCAACTTCGCCATGTTCTTTGGCGGGCGTGACGAGAACGGCCGGCCGGGCAACCCCATCGCCTCCATCGCCGTGGCCTTGCTGGCCCCTCTGGCGGCCAGCCTGATCCAGATGGCCATCTCCCGCGCCCGGGAGTTCGAGGCCGACCGTGGCGGCGCAGAGATCGCCGGCGACCCGAACGCCCTGGCCGATGCCCTGCTGAAGATCGATGCCTTTGCCCGGGGCATCCCGATGCATACGGCCGAGGCCCACCCGGAAACCGGCCAGATGATGATCATGAACCCCTTGTCCGGTGGCGGCCTGCGCGGCCTGTTCAGCACCCACCCGGCCACCGAGGAGCGCGTGGCGCGCCTGCGTGCCCTGGTGCAGCGGCGCTGATCCGGCCGCTTCCCACGCTGACGAACCCGGCTACGGCCGGGTTCTTTCTTTCAGGGCGACGGTGAAAGGGGCAGCACCACCCGGAAGCAGCTCCCCTTGCCCGGTGTACTGCTCACGTCGAGGCGCCCACCGTGCCGGTGCACGATGCGGTAGGCCGACGACAGCCCCAGGCCGCGCCCCTGCCCCACCGGGCGGGTGGTGAAGAAGGGCTCGAAGATGCGCCCCCGGGTGGCTTCGTCCATGCCGCATCCGTCGTCCTCCACCTCCACCACCAGGCTCTCGTCCTGACGCCAGGCGCGCACCACGATCGTGCCCTGATCGCTCCCCAGGGCCTTTGCGGCGTTGTCGAGCAGGGCCTTCAAGGCCTCCCCCAGCAGGGTCGGATTCACCGCCATCTCGGGCAGGGTCGCGTAGCTCCGCACTACCTCCTGGCCGGGCTGGCGTGTACCGGCTGTCGCCTGGATCGCCTCATTGAGCATCTGTGCCGGGGCGATCTGGCGGGTCTCGGTGGGGCCGGCGCTGGCAAAGTCCTGCAGGGCATGGACGATATCGGACACCTGCCCCAGCCCCCGGTTGGATTCGGCCACCAGGGTCGGCAGATCCTCGCGGATGAAGTCCAGATCGGTGCCATCCCGTGCCGCGGTCCAGGCGTCGGCATTCCGCCCGCCCGCCGCCAGGCGGTCGGCCGTATCCACCAGGGCCAGCAGGCGCTCCGCATACTCGCGCAAGGTCCCCAGATTGGAGGCCACGTAGCCCAGGGGCGTGTTGATTTCGTGGGCGACGCCGGCCGCCAGCTGGCCCACGGCGGCCAGCTTGTCGGCCTCCAGCAGGCGGTCCCGGGTCTCCTGCAGGGAGTCCAGGGTGTGGCGCAGGGTCTGGTTGGCGGTGGTCAGTTCGGCGGTCCGCTCCGCCACCCGCTGCTCCAGGCTGACATTGATCCGGGCCAGCTCGCTGTTGCGCTCGGCCACCAGACCGAGCAGGTTGCGCACCGCCGCGATCAGCGCCGTGTTGCCCGGATCGCTGCTGTAGCCGGCGGCCGCCTCGAAGGCCTCGGCCGGCGTGCTCCCGGCCGCCACTGCGCGCAGCTGGCGGGCCATGTTCTGGTCGGTATCGAGGATGTGAAAGGTCAGCCAGCTGGAGACGAAGCGATACAGGACGGGCACCGCCCGGGTCGGGTCTGCGGTGTGGCGCATTTCCTCCACCTGGGCCACAAAGTCGGCGTGGCTCTGGCGGTGGCTGCGGAGATGGCGCTCATCGAGACCGACACGGACCATCAACGCTTCTTCAGCGGTGAAGTGATGGAGCGCATAGCTGCCAAGGCCGTCGAGCACATGGGACAGCTCGGCCGGCTGGATCTCGCTGCCGGTAGCCGCCCGCTGGGCCAGGGCATTCACCAGGTCCACCAGCTTGTGGTGCTGGGCATCGACCTCGCCAAAGCCGGTTTCGAAATAGTCGGCCCACTGGAAGGGGGCGATCCGCGCGCCGCCGCTCATGGGTTCTCGTCCCCACCGCGGGCAAGCTGCTTGCCGATGGCCTTGAACAGATCGTGGAGGGCCTGCCCCAGCCCGGCCAGCAGATCGGCCAGTTTTTCCGGGGCGCGCTCCGTCCGGGCGGCCTGACACACTGCGTCGGCCAGACTGCTCACCCGGATCGCCCCCACGTTGCCGGCCGATCCCTTGAGTGCATGGGCCAAGCGGGCGATCTCTGCAATGTCACCGGCAGCCAGGCAGGCCATCAAGCGCTCGGCCACGTCCCCGTGGGTATCGACAAAGATCCCCAGCAGGCGCAGGTAGGTGGGCCACTTGCCCCGGACGATGCGCAGGCCGCGCTCCACGTCGAGATCGTCGGACGTGCCGCCGTCAGCGCCCTCGGCGGCCACCGCCGGCCCGGACTGAGGCCTCGCCGGCCCGGGCCTTGCCCCGGGCCGCCACTTCAGGAGCATCTGACACAGGGCCTCGGGCTCCACCGGCTTGGCGAGGAAGTCATTCATGCCGGCCGCCATGCAGGCGTCCTGGTTCTCGTCAAAGGCATTGGCGGTCATGGCAACGATGGGGATGTGCGCATAGCCGTCGAGGTGGCGGATGCGGCGGGTGGCCTCAAGGCCATCCATGACCGGCATCTGCATGTCCATCAGGATCACCGCATAGACATTGAGGCGGGCCAGTTCGACGGCCTCCGCGCCATTGGCGGCGCGGTCGATGATCAGGCCGAGGTCGCCGAGCATTTCCACCGCGACTTCCTGGTTGAGGAGGTTGTCCTCGACCAGCAGGACCCGCGCGCCCTGCAGGCTGAGGGTCGCATCCATCAGGGTCTCCGCCGGCACCTCCGAGGCGCTCAGGGGCAGGGTCATCCCCGGGCGCTTGGTCAGGCGGGCGGTGAACCAGAAGGTGCTGCCCCGGCCGGGTGCGCTGTCCACGCCCGCCTCGCCGCCCATCAGGCCGGCCAGATGGCGGGTCAGCGCCAGCCCCAGGCCGGTACCGCCGTAGCGGCGGGTGGTGGAGGCATCGGCCTGCTCGAAGGACTGGAACAGGCGGGGCTGATGCTCGGGGGCAATGCCGATGCCGGTATCGATCACCTCGAAACGCGCCAGCAGATCAAGCTCGCCCTCCTCCAGCACCCGGGCCTGCAGGCTCACGCAGCCCTGCTCGGTGAACTTCACCGCGTTGCTCAGGTAGTTCAGCAGGGCCTGGCGCAGGCGGGTCACATCGCCCCGCAGCACCGGCGGCAGGCCATCGGTGTCGGAGTGGAACTCCAGGTGCTTGGCGGCCAGCCGCTCGTGGATCAGGGAGTGGGCCTGGTTGAAGAGCACGCCCGGGGCGAAATCGATGGACTCCAGGGTCAGCTTGCCCGCCTCGATCTTGGAGATGTCGAGGATGTCGTTGATGATCGACAGCAGGTGGCTGCCGGCATTGCGGATCTTGTTGAGACGGTCCTGCTGGGCGGGCTGCAAGGGGCTGCGCTCAAGCAGGCGGGCCAGCCCGAGGATGGCATTCATCGGCGTCCGGATCTCGTGGCTCATGTTGGCCAGGAAGGCGGTCTTGGCCTGGCTGGCCGACTCGGCCTTCTTCCGCGCCTCGGCCAGCTGGGCCGTACGCTCGGCCACCAGATCCTCCAGATGCTGGTGGTAGAGATCAAGCTGGGCATCGAGCTTGCGGGTCTCGGTGACATCGAAGAAGGTTGCCAGCAGGCTGTCATCCACCAGGGCGCCTGACACCATCAGGGTGCGCACCTCGTCCGTGCGGCAGGTGATGCGGTACTCGAAGGGCTCCACCGAACGCTGGTTGGCACTGGCCTCGCGCAGGGCCGCCCCCCAGGTGGCCTGGGCCCAGCGCCGGTAATCCGGGTCGGGGTAGGCCAAGCGCCACCAGGTTTCCATGTCGGGCACATCGGCCAGGGTGTAGCCGAGGGTCTCGGTGAAACTGCGGTTGATGTCCAGCACCACGCCATTCGCCCCAACCAGCGCCAGGGGCATCGGCGCCACCTCGAAAAGCTGGCGGAAGCGGGCTTCGCTCTGGCGCAGGGCCGACTCTTCCCGATGGCGGGTGATGGCGATGGCCGCCACGTCGGTGGCCAGGGCAATCTGCTCCAGGTGGTCCTCCCCCGGCCGCGAGATCACCGCCGGATACAGGGCAAAGGTGCCCAGCACGCTTCCGTCGCGGCTGAAGATGGGGGTGGACCAGCAGGCCTTCAGCCCGAAATCCGCGGCGACCCCGGCATACGCTGCCCACAGGGGGTCGCGGGAGATGTCCTCGACGATCACCGGCGCACGCCGCCAGGCAGCCGTTCCGCAGGAGCCTGCCGCCTCGCCGATGCTCACCCCGTCCACCCACTGGTTGTAGGCTTCGGGCAGGCTGGGCGCCGACCCGTGGCGCAGGTGCTCGCCATCCGGGTCGAGGAGCAGGACGGAGGCCCGCACCCCGCTGAGCTGGGCTTCCACCCCGCACACCAGGGTATCCAGGGTATCCGCCAGGCTGGCCCCGGAAGCCACCATTTCCAGCACCTGGCGCTGGGTGGTGAGGGCCACCTCGACACGCCGACGTGCCGTGACATCGGTCCAGGCCCCGACGATTTCCAGGTCGCCCGTACTGCCGGGCACGCCATCCCGTTCGAGCCGCAGCTCGTCGCGCACCCACACGTAGTCGCCATCCTTGCGGGCAAAGCGGTACTCGTGGGAGATCTGCCGGAGCCGGGGCAGACGCCGCGACATGGCCACAACCCGGTCCCGGTCGTCCGGATGGATGTGGGCCTCCCACCAGCCCGGGGCCAGAACCTCGGCGGTGGTGTAGCCGAAAATGCGCAGGATGTTGTCCCCGACCATCACCGACACCGTCTGGCCGTCGACGATCCGCAGGGAATACAGGATGGTCGGGCTGGCCTCGACCAGATGGCGCAGCTTCAGCTCCGCGGAGCGCTGCATGCGCTGGGCCTCGTCCCGGGCAATGCGGTCACGCAGGGCACGGATGCCGAAGGACAGATCACCGCTGAGATCGGTGAGCAGGCGGATCTCCTCCTCATCGAAGGCCTCGACCTCCTCTGCGTACACCGACAGGGCTCCCAGGCAACCGCCCCCGGCGGTCAGCAACGGCAGGGCGCAGGACGAACGATAGCCACGCTGCACGGCCTGCTCCCGCCAGGGATGGAAGCCGGGATCGGCGAGCAGGTTGCGGCACATCACCGGGCGTCGCTCGCGAATCGCCGTGCCGGTCGGGCCCCGCCCCGCCTCGTTGTCGCCCCAGGACAGCGTCAGGGTCTCGAAGTAGCCGGCATTGATCCCCGCGTCGGCCATCGGCGTCACCGTCTTGTCCGCGTCGTCCCGGGCGTAGCCGATCCAGGCCATGCGGTAGCCCCCGTACTCCACCATCAGGCGGCAGATGTCCTGCAGCAGCGCCTGCTCGTCCGTGGCCCGGGCCAGGGCCTGGTTGCATTCGGAGACCGTGCGCAGGGCCCGGTTGGCCCGCCGCAGGCTGAGCTCGGCGCGCTTGCTGTCGGTGATGTCGCTCCAGATCGCGGCCAGGTACTGGCGCCCCTCCCGCAGGGTGATGCCCCGGGCGCGCACCCGCACGTCGCGCACTACGCCGCTGGCATGGCGATGACGGGTCTCGATGGTCAGCCCTTCCGGGCTCAACATCTGCCCCACATACCGGGCCATCAGCTCCGGGCTCAGCTCACAGTCGATGGCTGCGACCGTCAGCTCGGCAAACTCAGCCCGGCTGTAACCCAGGTTGCGGTGGGCCGCATCATTGAACTCGACAAAGCGGCCGCTCTGGGCGTCCACCAGGGCAATCGAGTCCGGCGCCTGCCCCACGATGCTCGCAAAGATCTCCTCCCGCTCGCGCAGCGCCTCCTGGGCACGCCGGGTGTCGGTGATGTCCCGGGCCACCCCGAGCACCCCCACCAGCTTCCCGTCGGCGTCGTACATCGGCGTCTTGAGGGTCTCCACCCACTCCCGGTGGCCATCCTCGGCAAACACCAGCTCCTCCTCGTTTCGCACCGGGTGCCCGGCGTGAATGGCAGCCAGATCGTTGCGACGGAAGAAATCCGCCAGGTCCCAGGGCACGAAGTCGTAATCGCTGCGACCGACGATATCCGCCTCCCGGGCACCGAAGAAGCGCTCGAACCGGGGGTTGCAGGCCAGGTAGATGCCGTCCGGGTCCTTCAGCCACACCAGGTCGGGCAGCGCCCGCACCAGCGCCTTCAGGAAAGCGCGCTCCTGCTCCAGGCTGCGGACAGCCCCCTCGCCCTCGCCGACGGGTGGGCTGACAGCCGGAGCCGGCGCGGCGTGCAAGGTCGGATCCTCAGCAGGGGAAGCGGGCGGGAGGGTCATTCAAGAAGCCTTTCAGGTCCCATGGGAGGGTTGCATACCATGTACCGGAAGCACAAGGCGGAAGGTGCTGCCCTCCCCAACCCGGCTCTCCAGCTCGATACGCCCGCCATGTTTGCGCATGATGCCGTAGCTGATCGACAGACCCAGCCCCGTGCCCTTGCCCACCGGCTTGGTGGTGAAGAAGGCATCAAAGATACGCTGGTGGTTTTCCGGTGGAATGCCGCAGCCGGTATCGCTGAGCTCGACCACCACCGTGTCGCCGTCCAGGCGCGTGCGCACGGTGATGCGCCCTCCCCCGGTGATCGCGTGGGCGGCGTTGGCCAGCAGGTTGAGGAAGACCTGGTTGAGCTGGGAGGGCTGGCACCACACCTCGGGCAGCTCACCATACTCCCGCAGCACCTCGGCCCGGTGCTTGATCTCGTTGCGCAGGATGTTGATGGTGGAATCGAGCCCACGATGCAGGTCGGCGTAGGCCCACTGCTCGCTGCCCAGGTGGGAGAAGTCCTTCAGATCGGCGACGATGCGCTGGACCCGCAGGATGCCGTCCTGGGTTTCGGCAAGCAGCGCCGGAATGTCCTCGCGCAGGTAGTCGAACTCCACCTCGGCCAGCCTTTCGCGCACAGCCGCCAGGGCCGGCCCCCCGTCCATCCCGGTGGTCGCCGTGCGAAAGGCATCCACCAGCTCCACCAGCGTGGCGGCGTAGCCCTGCAGGCTGCCCACATTGGATTTGACGAAGCCCAGCGGAGTGTTGATCTCGTGGGCCACGCCCGCGGCAAGCTGGCCGATGGAGGCCATCTTCTCGCTCTGTACGAGCTGCACCTGGGTCTCCTCGAGTTCGGCATTGAGGCGCTGGGTCTCGGCCAGTTGTGCCTGCAGCGCCGCCTCGGCCTCATGCCGGGCATGCACGTTGCGGTGGGTGCCCACCATGCGCAGCGGCTTGCCGTCCGGCGTCCATTCGATCACCTTCCCCCGGGAGGCGATCCAGTGGTATTCGTCATCGGCGGCACGCATGCGGAACTCACAGCGGTACAGGGGGATTTCACCGCTGAACACCGGCTCGAGGGCGCGGATCAGGCGCGGCCAGTCGTCGGGATGCACCAGCCCGCGAAAACTCTCGAAGCGGCGCGGGAAGGCGTCTTCCTCGTATCCGAGCATGCTGTAGAAACGGGGCCCCTGGAACACCTCGTTGCTGACCACATCCCAATCCCATACGGCATCGCCGCCGCCCTCAAGGGCAAACTGCCAGCGTGCCTCCGCCAGCTTCAGGCGGGCTTCGGCCCGGGCCCGCTCGGTCACGTCGCGGACGATGCCCAGCGCCTCCCAACGGCCAGCCATGCGATAGGCGGTCACCGACACCTCGACCTCGATCACCCCGCCATCCTTGCGCACCGCCGGCAAGCGGATGATCGAACCGAAGGTACGCCCCTGTCCGGTCTGCGGCCAGCTGCCCGGCGCCGCCGCAAAACGCGCCTGCTCCGATGGCCCCGCCAGGAGGGTGTGCAGATTGCGCCCCAGCACTTCACTGGCGGTCCAGCCGAAGATGCGCTCGGCGGTGGGGTTCCATTGCTGGATGCGCCCCCGGTGGTCCATCGTGATGATGGCCTCCATGGCCGCGCCGGTAATGGCCCGCAGCCGGTTCTCGTTTTCCTTCAGGGCATGGTGCAGGCGGACCCGCTCGGTGTCGTCATGCAGCAGCAGGATCAGGCCGCCCTCCTCGTCCCGGTGCAGGTCGGCGGCGTAGGTGCGCTCACCATCGGGTGCCTCGAGGGTCAGACAGAAGGGCCCGTCGGCCTCCCGGAGCAGCTCGGCCAGGCCTTGCAGGCGCGGGCTGGTGCCCAGCGCAGCAGCACTCGCCGGAAGGCGCTCGTCCATGTCGAGGGCCCGTGCCGCCGCCCGGTTCCAGTCCAGGATGCGGCGGTCCGACCCGAGCAGGAAGAGCGGATCACGGATCAATGAGGCCGCCTCCCGGGCCTGGAGGCGGCCACGAATCCGCGTGGGAGAGCTGGACTTGGTCATGGGGTGGGCGGGACGGACCGGTGAACGGGCAGACGTTGCCGCGAGGCTCGATATCGGAAGGGACTACGGCCCTCCATCGACGAACTTTAGCTGCGGGCCACACTGCCGTTATGCCTGAAGTACTGCCGAGGAGTCCGCCGTGCCCCCCTTCACCCGTCGCCACGAAGTGGTGACAGCAATCGACCCTTCCCAGCTGCAGCCCGGGCTGTTCATCCGCCTGCCGTCGGGCTGGATGGCCCATCCCTTCCTGTTCAACCAGTTCCGCATCCACGACCAGGCCCAGGTGGACATCCTGCGCGGGCTCGGCCTGAAGAGCATCCTGTATCTGCCGGAGCGCAGTTCGGCCCAACCCCTCCCACGCAGCGCATCTCCCACGGCCTCCTCACCGGCCACACCTGCCCGGCCGAGTACCGAACAGCTGGCCGCGCTGGCGGAAAAGCGCCTGCAGGCCGAGCGGGTGGCACACCAGCGCAAGCTCATCGCCCGGTGTGAAAAGCACTACCAGAGCGCCGCTCAGCAGATCCGCGACGTGATGCGCAACCTCTTCGCCGCTTCGGAACGTTCGGTGGTGGGTGCCCGCGAACTGGTGGACGAGGTGGTCGGCGCCTTTGCCGACGATGCCGGCATGATCCTCCACCTGATGGGTGAAAAGGTCGCGGACGACAACGCCTACTTCCACGCCCTCAACGTGATGATCCTGTCGCTGATGCTGGGGCGCTCGGCGGGGCTGTCACCGGATGAACTGCGCCTGCTGGGCGAGGGCGCCCTGTTCCACGACATCGGCAAGGCCCGGGTGCCCGACGCGGTGCTGCGCAACCCCCAGCGCAACCGCCACGAAGAGGAGTTCTTCCGCCTGCATACCGTATACGGCGCCGAGATGGCCCGGGACCTGGGAGTTCTGCCCCCGGCGGTGATCGACATCATCCTGAGCCACCACGAGACCGTGGACGGCAAGGGCTATCCGAACCACCTGGGCGAGGCCCGCCTGTCCAGGGCGGCACGCATCGTCGCCATCACCAACCGCTACGACAACCTGTGCAACCCGCTGCAGCACGACAAGGCGGTGACTCCGGCGGAAGCCATGACCCTGATGTTCAAGAGCGAACACATGCACTGGGACGCCGACCTGCTGCAACGCTTCGTGCGCCTGCTCGGCATCTATCCGCCGGGGTCCATGGTGCAGCTGTCCAACGGCAACCTGGGGCTGGTGGTGGCGGTGGATCACACGCGCCTGCTGCGCCCCACGGTGATGATCTTCGACCCGGCCGTGCCACGCAGCGAGGCGCTGATCGTCGATCTCGCCAGCGAGCCCGACGTGAAGGTGGACGCCGTGGTGCGCCCCGCCGAGGCCGACCCCGCGGCCCTCGAATACCTGGCACCGCGACGGCGCCTGAGCTACTTCCACGGTCAGCCGGAATAGGCACCGGCGCGCCGCTCACTCGCTGCGCGGGGCCCCGCGGCTCCATGCCACCAACCCGGCGGCAATGTCGTGGAGCGGCAGCACGCTGTCCACCGCCCCCCGCTGGATGGCCTCCTTGGGCATGCCGAAGACCACGCAGGTCTCCTCGGCCTCGGCAATGGTGGTGGCGCCGGCATCGTGCATCTCCCTGAGGCCCAGGGCTCCGTCGTCGCCCATGCCGGTCATGATGATGCCCAGGGCGCGTGCCCCGGCCGTTCGGGCCACCGAGCGGAACAGCACATCCACCGAGGGCTTGTGGCGATTGATGAGGGGCCCGTCCACCACCCCCACATGGTAGCCGCCCCCATCCCGGGCCAGCTGCAGGTGGCGCCCCCCGGGGGCGATCAGCGCCAGGCCAGGCTCGACCCGATCCCCCGGGCGCGCCTCGCGCACCCGGATGCGCGCCAGGCCGTCGAGGCGCCGGGCAAACATGTCGGTGAAGCCCGCCGGCATGTGCTGCACCACGACGATGCCCGGCACCGCCTCGGGCAGGCTGGTCAGCACCGCCTCCAGGGCCTGGGTGCCGCCGGTGGAGGTGCCGATGGCCACCACCCGGGTCCGGTCGCTCGTGGCGGCCAGCCGCGGCCCGGCGGGCAGATCATCGAGGGTCAGCTTGGGACGCGGCGGCGGGGGCACCCCCTGGCGCAGGCGTGCCCCCGCGGCAGCACGCACGGCGGCCACCAGGCTCTCGCTCTCGTCCTGCAAAAACTGCCGGACCCCCACCTTGGGCTTGGCCACCAGACTCACCGCACCGGCCGCCAGGGCATCGAAGCTGGCCTTGGCGCCCCGGTCCACCAGGGACGAGCAGATCACTACCGGGGTCGGACGCTTGGCCATCAGCTTGCGCAGGAAGGTCAGCCCATCCATGCGCGGCATCTCGATGTCGAGGACGATCACGTCCGGCCATTCCTTGCGCATCTTGTCGATGGCAAAGAGCGGGTCCGAGGCAGTGGCCAGCACCTGCATGTCGGTCTGCGCGGCGATGGCCTCGCTGGCCACCTGGCGCACG
Organism: Zoogloea sp.; assembly: GCF_023150065.1. Taxonomy (GTDB): domain Bacteria; phylum Pseudomonadota; class Gammaproteobacteria; order Burkholderiales; family Rhodocyclaceae; genus Zoogloea. Next base: position 100,555 of record NZ_JAKLLN010000012.1, on the reverse strand, counting down.
ATGGCCGAGTCGTCCACGATCATCACGCGGATGGGCTTGCGGGCGATCAAAGTCTGCCCTCCAGGGGGCGGTGGGCCATCCAGACATGGCCGGTCCACAGATCGAAGATCAGCTTGCGGTGGCCCTGGCCGCCGCAGTGGGTCACCGTGGGGTGATAGCCGTGGCGGGCCAGCAGTTCATGGGCGCGGTCCACGTTGCGGCTGGCGATGTCCATCACCCGGGGCGCCGCGCCATCGCGGGCGAGCATGTTGCCGCCCCCGAAGACCTTCACCTGGTACTCCGCCGGCCGGCTCGCCGCACGGGCCACGGCCTGGTCGAACAGGGTCAGGGCCTCGTCGGCGTAGCGCCCGTCCAGGGGGGCATCCATGACGCGGCCGCGCCCCGGCAGCATGTAGTGGCACATGCCGCCGATCAGGCGCCTCGGGTGCCACAGGGTGATGGAGATGCACGACCCGAGCAGAGTGGACAGGCGCGTGCGTCCCCCCCCGAAATGAAAGTCGCCCGGTTGCAGGAACACCTCGTGGATGTCGTCGGCCAGCTCGATCATGGCTTGCGGTAGATGGTCGCCCGCACCGGTTCCAGGCCCTGCTGGATGCCGTTGAGGGTCTCCGAGTGACCGATGATCAGGTGCCCGCCCGACTTGAGGCGGGGCAGCAGGTTGGCCACGACCTTGCGCTTGGTGTCCATGTCGAAATAGATCATCACGTTACGCAGGAAGATTACCTCGAAGTCGCCGATCCCGGCATCCACCGGCAGGGTCAGGTTCACCTGCTGGAAATGTGTGCGACGCTTGAGCTCCGGCGTGATGAGGAAACTGCCGCTTTGGGCGCGCACCCCCTTCAAACAATACTTGACCAGGTAGGCCGGGGGAATGCCCTCGTTGCGGTCGAGGGGGTAATGCCCTGCCTCGGCCTTGGCCAGCACCTGGGTGCTGATGTCCGAACCGACCACCTCCCAGGGGGCGTTGGGCAGGGTCTCGGCGAGCAGCATGGCCAGGGTATACACCTCCTCGCCGGTGGAACAGGCGGCGCTCCACACCCGGAAGGGCGCCGGACTGCGCCGCGGGCGGATGATCTCGTCGCGGAGAAACTCGAAGTGGCGCGGCTCGCGGAAGAAGTAGGTCTCGTTGGTGGTGAGCAGATCCACCATCACCTGCAGCTCCTCCGGGTGCTGGCCGGTGGCGAGCATGCGGTAATACTGGGAAAAGGTGGGAAGCCCGTAGTGCTTGAGGCGCTTGGCGAGGCGGCCGACCAGCAGCACCTTCTTGGCATCCGACAGGCTGATGCCGGCGATCTTGTAGATCAGGCGCTGGAACAGGGCGAATTCCTGGTCGGTGATGGCGGCACCCGACGGGTGCCCGGCGGCGGGGCCGTTCATGGGCAGGCTCAAAACAGTTCTACGTTGTCGTCCGCCGCCTGGGGCTTGACGAGGGTCGCCGCATAGGCGCGCTCCTCGCGGGCAATGACCTCTGCGGTGGCGTGGGAGGTGACGATGCGCTTGCACCAGGCATCGCCATTGGAGGGCAGGAACAGCAGCTTGCGCGACCACGGGCCGAGAAAGTCGGAGGCCACCACGGGGATGCCCTCCCGCTGCAGCCAGTCGCGGGCGAAGCGAGCGTTGCGCTGGCCGATGGCCAGGGATTGCCCGGCGGTCTCGATGATGGTGCCACCGCCGAAGGCCTTGGCCTGGATGCGCGGCTTCTTCGCCCCCTGGGCGAGCAGGGCGTTGAGCAGGGCCTCCATGGCGTAATCGCCGGCCAGCAAGGCATCCACCTCGCTGTGGGCGCTGCGCTGCAGATTGGGCAGCATGAAATGGTTGAGGCCGCCCACCCGGGCCTGGGCATCGTACAGGCACACCGCGACGCAGGAGCCGAGCAGGGTGGACAGGGGCCGCTCCCGCTCCACGGCCCAGGCGCCCGGGGCCACGTTGCGGGACAAGCGCTCGATCTCCCGGGCCGGCAGGCTGGCGTAGTCCATGATGGCCTGCGGCTGCCCGCGCTCAGTCCTGAGCCACGGCGCCGGCCTGGCTGTCGGCGACGGACTCGGTCGCCAGCTGCGACAGGGAGGCGATCTCATCCACCGACAGCACCTTGGCCACCTCGAGGATGATCACGAACCTGCCATTCACCTTGCCCATGCCGCGGATGAAGTCGGCCCGGATGCGGGCCCCGAAAGACGGCGGCGGCTCGATCTCGGAGGCCGGGATCTCCAGCACCTCCGACACGGCATCGACCACCACGCCCACGTCCTGGCGCTCGTCGTTCTCGGACAGCTCGATGATGACGATGCAGGTGCGCCGGGAGATCTCCGAGCGTTTGCCGCCGAAGCGGCTGGCCAGGTCGATCACCGGCACTACCGCCCCGCGCAGGTTGATCACCCCGCGGATGAAGGGCGGCACCATGGGGATCTCGGTGACGGTGCCGTACTCGATGATCTCCTTGATGTTGAGGATGCCGACGGCAAACATCTCGCCGCCGAGCTGGAAGGTGAGGTACTGGGCGGGGCTGGCCTCCACCACCTGCGCCTTGGCGCCAGGGGTGGCTGGAGTGCCCGCCGCGGTGGGCAGCGTGGACATGGTCGGGCTCCTTCTCGCCGCTCAGAACTTCTCGAAGTCGTTCTCGTTGAACGCAAAGCCGGCCACCCGGGCCCCGCCGCGGGGCTTGGCGGGAGCATTGCGCGGCGCACTGGCGGCCGCCGGTCGGGCAGCACCACGGCCCATGTTGCGCTCGTCGATGGTGAAGAACAGCATCAGCTGCTGCAACTGCTCGGCCTGGCCGCCCAGCTCTTCAGCCGTGGCCGCCAGCTCCTCGGAAGCCGAGGCGTTCTGCTGGGTGGCCTGGTTGAGCTGGTTCATGGCGTTGTTGATCTGGGCCACGCCGGACGACTGCTCCTGGGACGCAGAGGCGATCTCCTGCACCAGGTCGGAGGTCTTGCGGATGGACGGCACGATCTCGTCCAGCAGATGCCCGGCACGCTCGGCCAGGCCGACGGAATCACCGGCCAGCCCACCGATCTCCTGGGCTGCCACCTGGCTGCGCTCGGCCAGCTTGCGCACTTCCGCCGCCACCACCGCAAAGCCCTTGCCGTGCTCGCCGGCCCGGGCGGCCTCGATGGCCGCGTTGAGGGCCAGCAGGTTGGTCTGATAGGCGATGTCGTCGATGATGCCGATCTTCTGGGCGATCTTCTTCATGGCGTCGACGGTGTTCTTCACCGCGTCGCCGCCCTCGGTGGCTTCCACTGCGGCCTTGGAGGCCATGCTGTCGGTAACCTTGGCGTTCTCGGCGTTCTGGTTGATGGAGGCCGACATCTGCTCCACCGAGGCGGACGACTCTTCCACGCTGGCAGCCTGCTCCGACGAGGACTGGGACAGGCTCTGGGCGGTGGCCGAGACCTGGCCGGAAGCGTTGGTCAGGGCATCGGCGGCGGTGCGCACCTGGGTGATGGTGTCGGAGAGCTTGGCCACGGTGTTGTTCACCGCTTCCTTCAGGGCCTTGAAGTCGCCCTGGTAGTCGTTGGCGATGTTCTGGGTCAGGTCACCCTGCTCGATGGCGCTCATGATGCGGCGCACCTCGTTGATCGGCCCGACGATGGCATCCAGGGTGCCATTCACCCCATCCACGATCTTCCGGAAATCACCCTGGTGCTGGCTGGCGTCGGCGCGGGTTTCAAGGCGCCCGGCGATGGCCGCTGCGGACAACAGGTTGGCATCGGCCACCAGCTTGCCCACTGCGTCGATGCAGGTGTTGAGGTTGTTCTTGATGGTGTTGAAGTCGCCGTTGTAGCTGTCGCTGATCTTCGCCGGGATGTCGCCCTTGGAGATGCGGTCCACATAGTTGGCCGCCACGTTGAGGGGGCCGATGACCGAGTCGAGGGTCTGGTTGACGCCTTCGACGATCTTGCGGAAGTCACCCTGATGCTGGGTGGCATCGGCCCGGGTGGCGAGACGGCCTTCCACCGCGGCCCTGGACAGCACGCCCGCATCGGCCACCAGCTTGTCCACTGCGTCGATGCAGGTGTTGAGGTTGTTCTTGATGGTGTTGAAATCGCCGTTGTAGCTGTCGCTGATCTTCGCCGGGATGTCGCCCTTGGAGATGCGGTCCACGTAGTTGGCCGCCACGTTGAGGGGATTGATCACGGCATCGAGGGTGTTGTTGACGCCTTCGACGATCTTGCGGAAATCACCCTGGTGCTTGCTCGCATCAGCGCGGGTGGCGAGGCGGCCTTCCACCGCCGCCGCGACCAGCACGGAAGCATCGGCAGACATGGACTGGACGGCGTGCTGGACGGCCTCGACCGCCTGGACCACCTGCCCGACCTCGTCCTTCGCATCGCTCTTGAGGGTGAAGTTGAAATCGCCAACCGCCATCTTCTTGGCCGCATCCACCACCTGTCCAACCGGCTGGGTGATGCTGCGGGTGAGCAGGAAGGCCATGAGGACGGCCAGCAGGATGGAGGTCACCGCAAGGACAATCAGGGTGGTCTGCGCTGACGCCGCCAGCGCCACCGCCTCCTCACCGGTCCGCTTGCCGCTGTCGATCTGGAACTTGGAAAAGGCTTCCAGCGCGCCGTTATACGCACCAGCCACCTCGGCGTACTCCCCAAACAGCAGCTGAACGGCCTTGTCCTGGTTGTACTGGGGCGAGGAGGTATCGGCGAGAGGCAGCAGCCGCTCGATCACGGTATTGAAGCGGCCCCGGGCCTCGGTGGCCGCGGTCAGCAACGCCTTGCCCTTTTCGGTTCGGGTCAGCGGCGCCAGCTGCTGCAGGATCTCACCGTTGCGGCTGCGGTACTTCGCAATGTCCTCGAGCTGCTTCTTCTCCAGGGCCTTGTCGGTGGTCATGATCATGTTGCGCACGGCGCGGCCGACAAGCTGCACGTTCATCCGGATCTCCTCCGTCTGCACGATCTTCGGCAATCGTTCTTCGGCCAGCTGGCCGATCTGGCCGTTGAGCGTATTGATGCGCGAGATCGACAGGGTCGAGATCACCACCAGCAACAGCAGCAGGAAGGCAAACCCCATCCCCAGCCGTACTCCGATCTTCAGGTTTTTGAACATGATGACTCTCCAGTTGCTGAATATTCAGGCGTTACGTTGTTCAGGGCGGGCCAGGAGGCGCTGCTCAGCCTGGCCGGAAATCTTGATGAGGGCGGAAATGTCGAGGATCAGGGCCACCTCGCCACTGCCCAGGATGGTCGATCCGCCGATGCCCTGGAGGTGGCGGAAGATCGCCCCCAGGGGCTTGATCACCGCCTGCAGCTCGCCGGCCAGGCGGTCCACCACGATGCCGGCGCGCTGGCCGGCGTACTGCACCACCACCACGCTCTCCCGGGCCGGGCGCTCGCCGGGCAGCTTGAAGCTTTCCCGCAGACACACCGCCGGCAGCACCTGGCCGCGCAGGTTGAAGTAGTTGCGGTCGTGCTCGGTGACGGGGCGCTCGATGCACTCCACCACGGCGTCGAGGGGAATCACATAGGAGCGGTTGGCCGACACCACCAGGAAGCCGTCGATGATGGCCAGCGTGAGGGGCAGGCGCAGGGTCAGGCGCGTGCCCTGCCCCGGGTGGCTGTCCACGTTGATGGTGCCCCGCAGGGCCTGCAGGTTGCGCCGCACCACGTCCATGCCCACCCCGCGGCCGGACAGGTTGGTCACCTGCTCGGCGGTGGACAGGCCGGGGGCGAAGATGAGGTCATAGACCTCCCGGTCGGACAGGTGCACGTCCGGCTCCACCAGGCCACGCTCGACGGCCTTGGCGAGGATGCGCTCGCGGTTGAGGCCGGCGCCGTCGTCGGCCACCTCGATGACGATGTTGCCGGCATCGTGATAGGCGTTGAGGGACAGGGTGCCCCGCGGGCTCTTGCCGGCAGCCTCGCGTACGGCGGGGGCTTCGATGCCGTGATCGAGGCTGTTGCGCACCAGGTGCATCAGGGGGTCGCCGATCTTCTCGACGATGGACTTGTCGAGTTCGGTCTCGCCGCCGGAGATCACCAGCTCCACGTCCTTGCCCAGGTCCTTGCAGGCATCGCGTACCAGGCGCTGGAAGCGGTTGAAGGTCTCGCCGATCTGCACCGTGCGCAGCTGCAGGGAGGCGTCGCGGATCTCCTCCACCAGGCGGGTCAGCAGGGACGAGGATTCGATCAGCTCGCCGTCGCGCCGGGTGTGGGCCAGCAGGCTGGTGGCGGCACCGGCAATCACCAGCTCGCCCACCAGGTTGATCAGGTGGTCGAGCTTGTCCGCCGGTACGCGGATGAGTTTGGCGTCATGGGCCTTCTTTTCACTGACCTGGGTCTGCTTGGCTACCGCGGCGGCAACAATCTCGGGCTGCACCACCTGGCGGGCCACCAGGATCTCGCCAATGGGCGTGCCCTCGGGGGCGCTGTCGGCGGAGGCCGGGGTGGCCTGGGCGCGCAGCCCCTCGGCCAGCTCGTCGGCGGTGAGGGCACCGACCCGCACCAGGATCTCGCCCAGGCGCAGGCTGTCCTCGGGCAGGCTGTCGATGAGCTTCAGGTAGTCGCCCACCTTGCTGTCCGGCGGCAGGATGGCCAGCCGGCATTCGTCCCGCACGAAGGCGAAGACGTCCTCGATGGCCTGCTTGTCGGCAGCCGACTCGAGGGCGATCTCGAAGCCCAGGTAGCACAGCTCCGGGTCCATCGCCTCGGCGGCGGGCATGCCGTCGGCCAGGGTCTCGATGTGGCGGATGTTGCCCACCGTCTCGAGGAAGCGCAGGAAGTTCTCCGGGTCCATGCCCTGGCGCAGCACATCGGGGCCGAAGCGCACCGAGATGTGCCAGCAGGTGTGGCCCGCATGCCGCGCGGGGATACGCTGCACTCCGGGCTCGCTGGCCTTGGGGCTGGCAGACACCTGCCCGCCGACCGCAGCCGGACCGTACTCGCCCAACCGGGCCAGCAGGGCAGCCGTACGGGCCTGGATCTCCTCCGCCGCCACGTCGGCGACGCCGGCTTCGTCGGCCACCAGCACGCGCAACTGGTCGGTACAGGCCAGCATCAGGGCAGCGAGCTCGGTGCTCACCGCGATCTCGTGGTTGCGCAGGCGGTCGAGCACGTTCTCGACCACGTGGGCGAAGGACTCCACCGCCGCACACTCGACCATCCCGGCCGCACCCTTGATGGTGTGGGCAGCCCGGAAGATGCCGTTGAGGGTGGTCTCGTCGTCGGGGCGGGCTTCCAGCTCGAGCAGCAGCGCCTCGAGGGCATCGAGCTGCTCGTTGCTTTCCTGCAGAAAGACTTGCTTGAGTTCGTCCATGGTGGGGTGCCGCTATTGGGCTGCTACGACCAGGGGATCGCCGAACCAGGCGGCCAGGTTGTAGAACTCGATCAGGGATTGCACGGCCGGGCTGTGGGCGACGATGGCCAGGGTCTTGCCGGCGGCGCTGGCCTCGCGCTTGGCCAGCATCAGCAGCTGGCAGCCGGCGGAGTCCATGCGTTCCACCTGGGCCAGGTCGAGCTCGATGCGTTCGCCGGCCGCAATCGCCTCCAGCAGTTCAGGTTTGATCTCGGCCACCCGGTAGATCGTGAAATCTTCGGTAAAGGCACGTCGGATCACGCTCATCATTTTCTCCAGACTGCGCGTCAGAACAGCTCGACCGGGGGGCCGCTCGCCGCACCGGTCGCCGCCGAGGACGTGGCCCGGCCGCTGCGGCGCGCATGCTCATCGCGCTCCCGGTCCATCACATAACTCTCGAACAGGCGGTCGATCTGTTCCGTCATGGCCGGAATGTCGTCCGCCGCCACGGAGCCGGCGAGGCACGCCGACAGCTTGAGCACATGGGCATCAAGGCGCTCCAGGGCTTCGATCACATGCCCGATCTGCTGCCGGGTGACGTCCTGGAACTGCACGCTGGCCATGGTTTCCATGAACATCTCGGCCAGCCGGCCGCTGGACTGGCGGAACACGCCGAGGATCCGGCCCTCGTGTTCGAGCAGCTGGGCATAGCTCTGGCTCACCTCGTCGAACTGGTCGGCCACCGTGCGCAGGGCGCTCTCCTCGGCATTCGAGATCGACTGGTCGAGCTGGGCCCGGAACTTGGACTCGATGGTGTTCACCACCCGACCGATGCCTTCGTTGATCTTCAGCACCGCCTGGTCGGTCTGGCCGGCGAGCTTGCGCACCTCGTCGGCCACCACGGCAAAGCCGCGCCCGGCTTCGCCGGCCCGGGCCGCCTCGATGGCCGCATTGAGGGCCAGGAGGTTGGTCTGTCCGGAGATGTCGCGCACCAGGTTGACGAACTGGGCCAGGGACTTGGCCTCGGCCAGGGCCGACATCACGTGCTCCTGCTCCTCGCCCACGTTCGCGAGGCGGCTGTGGATGTAGCGCTGCAGGGATTCCAGGGTCTTCTGGTTGCGGGCCGCGCGGGAATTGGCCTCCTCGACGATCTGGCTGGACTCCTGGGTGAAGGCCTGCACCACCCCGTCCAGGTCACGCACCACCTCATCCACCGCCTGCAGGCGCTGCACCATGCCCAGCGCAGCGGCCTCGGTCTGTTCGGTCACTGCATTGAGCTGGCCGGCCAGGATGCTGTTGAGATGGGGCACCTGCTCCAGGGACTGCCCCACCTGAACCGCCACCCCGTGCTGCCGAGCCGCGTCATCCCGGGCATGCTGCAGGGCATTCTCGGCGCCGTAACTCGGATCACGGTAGCGGGCGATGGACAGCAGGTGGTGGGCCACAAAACTGATGATGACCGCGAAGGCTGCACCCAGCGCGTCGCCCATCGAGTGACTGAGTCCGAAGCCGTCGAGGAGGATCTCGTGATACAGGGGGTTGGCAAAATACACCACACCGAACACCCCGGCCGCCGTCACGCCGGAGAGCAGCACCCTCCGCCGCAGGGACTTGTTCTGGATGGTCATGGAAGCGCTCAGCGCAGAACCAGCTTGATCGTGTTGAGCAGGGTGTCGGCGGTGGCCGGCTTGACGATCCAGCCGGAAGCCCCCGCCGCCTTGGCCTCGGCCCGCTTGCTCTGCTGGGATTCGGTGGTGAGGAAGAGGATGGGCATGAAGCGCAGCTCGGCCCGCTGGCGCACCACCTTGATGAACTCGATGCCGTTCATGCCGGGCATGTTGAGGTCGGTGATGAGCAGATCGGGCTTGGTCCCGGCCGCCAGCTTCTTCTGGCCGTCCTCGGCGCTGCTGGCGGTGACGACCTGAAAACCCGCCTTGGCGAGAATCCCGGAGATGGAAAGCAATACGGTGGCGGAATCGTCCACCAGCATGATGGTCTTCACGTGCTGACTCCCTGACCCGGGCGGCCGCATGCCGGCACGGGCCCTGCATTTTTAATTGATTGACGACGGCTGCCCGGGTGGCGATCCTTTGCGCCCCCAGCGGGGGCAGCCTTTGTACTGCATGGCTCAACGGACGCCCGGCGGCAAACTTGAGGCCAAAGTGGATGGCCCGGACAGGAAGTTTGTTCAATGCAGCAACAGGCCTCCCCGATCCGGACGCCGGGCTTCCACCCCGCCCACCCGGCCCGTGGCAAGCGCGGCCGGCGGGTCTGCGGCAACGCACCCGAAAGCAGCCCCTCAAGCCTGCCCGAGGGCAGCCCCAAAACTGGGATAAGCCGTTGTAAATCCGCCGTTTTTCCGGTGCCGGCAAGGCCGCGGCGCTGTATTTTTGCAGCGCAAGGTCGTATCATTCGGCTCCCCCGATTCACCTTCCCCGGTTTTCCCATGCTCCATCCCACCCGATTCGACGTGATCGTTGTCGGCGGCGGCCATGCCGGCACCGAAGCCGCACTGGCAGCGGCGCGGGCCGGGTGCGCCACCCTGCTGCTCACCCACAACATCGAAACCCTCGGCCAGATGAGCTGCAACCCGTCCATCGGCGGCATCGGCAAGGGGCATCTGGTGAAGGAAGTGGACGCCCTGGGGGGAGCCATGGCCGCCGCCACCGACGAAGGCGGCATCCAGTTCCGCATCCTCAACGCCCGCAAGGGGCCGGCCGTGCGCGCCACCCGCGCCCAGGCCGACCGGGTGCTGTACAAAGCCGCCATCCGCAAGCGCCTCGAAAACCAGCCCAACCTGTGGCTATTCCAGCAGGCCGTGGACGACCTCACCGTGGCGGGCGACCGGGTCACCGGCGTCGTCACCCAGATCGGCCTGCGCTTCGAGGCCCCCGCCGTGGTGCTCACCGCCGGCACCTTTCTCAATGGCCTGATCCACGTGGGCCTGCAGAACTACTCCGCCGGCCGCGCCGGCGACCCACCGGCCGTCAGCCTGGGCCAGCGCCTCAAGGAACTCGCCCTGCCCCAGGGCCGCCTTAAAACGGGCACCCCGCCGCGCCTGGACGCCCGCAGCATCGACTTCTCGGTGATGCAGGAGCAGCCCGGCGACGACCCCGTGCCGGTGTTCAGCTTTCTCGGCAAGGCCAGCCAGCACCCGCGCCAGCTGCCCTGCTGGATCACCCACACCAACAGCCGCACCCACGACATCATCCGCGCCAACCTCGACCGTTCGCCCATGTATTCCGGCGTGATCGAGGGCGTGGGTCCGCGCTACTGCCCGAGCATCGAAGACAAGATCCACCGCTTTGCCGACAAGGACAGCCACCACGTCTTCCTCGAGCCCGAAGGCCTCGACACCCACGAGATCTACCCCAACGGCATCTCCACCAGCCTGCCCTTCGACGTGCAGCTGGACATCGTGCGCTCCATCCGGGGCCTCGAGAACTGCCACATCCTGCGCCCCGGCTACGCCATCGAGTACGACTACTTCGACCCGCGCAACCTCAAGTCCAGCCTCGAGACCAAATCCATCGGCGGGCTGTTCTTCGCCGGCCAGATCAACGGCACCACCGGCTACGAAGAAGCCGCCGCCCAGGGCCTGCTGGCCGGCATCAACGCCGCCCTGCAGGTGAAGGGGCAAGACCCCTGGTGCCCGCGCCGCGACGAAGCCTACCTGGGCGTGCTGGTGGACGACCTGATCACCCGCGGCGTCTCCGAGCCCTACCGCATGTTCACCTCCCGCGCCGAATACCGCCTCAGCCTGCGCGAGGACAACGCCGACCTGCGCCTCACCGAAACCGGCCGCCGGCTCGGCCTGGTGGACGACGAACGCTGGGCCGCCTTCTGCGCCAAGCGCGAGGCCATCGAGCGCGAAACCGCCCGCCTGCGCGCCACCTGGGCGACGCCTGCCAAGGTGCCGGCCGAAGCGGCCGAGCCCGTGCTCGGCAAGGCCATCGAACGGGAATACCCCTTCTTCGAGCTGCTGCGCCGCCCCGATGTGCGCTACGCCGACCTGATGACCCTGCCCGGCGCCCCCGAAGGCCCCGAGACCGACCCCCAGGTAGTAGAACAGCTCGAGATCGCTGCCAAGTACCAGGGCTACATCGACCGCCAGCAGGACGAAGTGGCCCGCCAGGCCGACGCCGAAGCCACCCGCCTGCCGGCCGACCTCGACTATTCCACCGTGCGCGGCCTGTCCAAGGAAGTCCAGGGCCGCCTCAACCAGCACAAGCCCGAAACCATCGGCCAGGCCAGCCGCATCCAGGGAATCACCCCGGCGGCCATCAGCCTGCTGCTGGTGTGGCTCAAGCGCAGCGAGCTGGCCCGCGGCCGGGAGAAATCCGCATGAGCACCGCCGCCACCCTCGAAAAGGGCATCGCCGCCCTCGGCCTCAGCCTGCCCGCCGATGCCGCCGAGCGCCTGCTCGCCTTCGGCCGCCTGCTGATCAAGTGGAACAAGGTCTACAACCTCACCGCCATCCGCGACGAAGGCCAGCTGATCACCCACCACCTGCTCGACTCCCTGTCGGTGCTGCCCCAGCTCGACGGCATCAACCGGCTGGTGGACGTAGGCTCCGGCGGCGGCCTGCCGGGCATCGTGCTGGCTATCTGCCGGCCCGAGCTGCAGGTGGATTCCGTCGAGACGGTGCAAAAAAAAGCCACCTTCCAGAACCAGGCGAAGATCGAACTCAAGCTCGCCAACTTCCGCGCCCACCACGCGCGCATCGAAGCCTGGCAGCCGGACTACGCCCCGCAGGCCCCCGACGGCATCATCTCCCGGGCCTTTGCCGACCTGGCCGACTTCGTCAATCTCACCGCCCACCTGGCCGGCCCGGAAACCCGCATCCTGGCCATGAAGGGCATTTACCCCGCTGACGAAATCGCCCGCATCCCGGCCGGTTTCCAGCTCGCCCACAGCACCCCGCTCGCCGTGCCCGGCCTGGACGCCGAGCGCCACCTCCTCATCGTGAAACGGACCTGAGCATGGCCCGCATTTTCTGCATCGCCAACCAGAAGGGCGGCGTCGGCAAGACGACCACCTGCGTCAACCTGGCCGCCGGCCTCGCCACCGCCGGCCAGCGCGTGCTGCTCATCGACCTCGACCCCCAGGGCAACGCCACCATGGGCAGCGGCATCGACAAGCGCACCCTGACCAAATCGGTCTATCACCTGCTGGTGGGCCTGGGCACCGTGGCCGACGCCCGGGTGCGCTCCGAGAGCGGCGGCTACGACCTGATCCCCGCCAACCGCGACCTGGCCGGCGCCGAAGTCGAGCTGGTCGGCCTCGACCGCCGCGAGAACCGCATGCGCGACGCCCTCGCCCTGCACCAGACCGAATACGACTTCGTGCTGGTGGACTGCCCGCCGTCCCTCTCGCTGCTGACCCTCAACGGCCTGTGTGCCGCCCACGGGGTGATCATCCCCATGCAATGCGAGTACTACGCCCTGGAAGGCCTCTCCGACCTGGTGAATTCCATCAAGAAGGTCCACGCCAACCTCAACCGCGACCTGTCCATCATCGGCCTGCTGCGGGTCATGTTCGACCCCCGCGTCACCCTGCAGCAGCAGGTCTCCGCCCAGCTCGAGGCCCACTTCGGCGACAAGGTCTTCAAGGCCATCGTGCCGCGCAACGTGCGCCTGGCCGAAGCCCCCAGCCACGGCATCCCCGGCGTGGTCTTCGACCGCAGCGCCAAGGGCGCCCAGGCCTACCTGGCCTTCGCCAAAGAAATGATCGAACGGGTCAAGACCCTCTGAACCCCACCATGGCACCTCCCAAACTCAAAGGCCTCGGCCGCGGCCTCGACGCCCTCCTCGCCGCCAACAACGACAGCGACCAGGCCCAGGGCGAACTCCAGACCCTGCCCGCCGCCGAACTGCAGCCGGGCAAATACCAGCCTCGCACCCGCATGGACCCGGGCTCCCTGGAAGAGCTGGCCGCCTCGATCAAGTCCCAAGGGGTGATGCAGCCCATCCTGGTGCGCCCCATCGGCGGCAGCTTCGACAGCAGGCGCTACGAGATCATCGCCGGCGAACGCCGCTGGCGCGCCGCCCAGCTGGCCGGCCTGAATGACGTGCCCTGCCTGGTGCGCGAGATCCCGGACGAAGCCGCCCTGGCCATGTCCCTGATCGAGAACATCCAGCGGGAAGACCTCAACCCCCTCGAAGAAGCCGGCGGCATCCAGCGCCTCATCGACGAATTCGGCATGACCCACCAGCAGGCCGCCGACGCCGTCGGGCGCTCCCGCCCCGCCGCCTCCAACCTGCTGCGCCTGCTCCAGCTCGCCCCCCCGGTGCAGGAGCTGCTGATGGCCGGCGACATCGACATGGGCCACGCCCGCGCCCTGCTGCCCCTTGACGGCGCCAACCAGATCGGCCTCGCCAACCTCATCGCCGCCCGCGGCCTGTCGGTGCGCGAAGCCGAACGCCTGGTACACCAGGCCCTCAACCCGAAATCGAAGCTGCCCACCCCGGCACCCGACCGGGACATCCTGCGCCTCGAAGAAGAAATCGCCGACCGCCTCGGCGCCACGGTGAAGATCAAGGCCAACAACAAGGGCGTCGGCGCCGTCACCATCCAGTTCGGCAGCCTCGATCAACTCGACGGCCTGCTCGACCGGCTGAATCTCAAATCCTGACCCGCGGGGTCGAATTCGTTCGACCTCGGCGCGTTCAGCAAACGGCCAAGTCGGGCGTCGCTTAACCCGAAAAACGAAAACCGCCCTACAGCTCCTCGTCCGTCCGGCTGCGCAGGATGCGTTGCGCTTCCTGGCGTTTGGCGCCCTGGGACTTTTCGTGGGGGCCGGCCTTGCGCTGCAGGGCGGGCACGACGAGCGGGTTGCGTGGCCCCTTGGGCGCACCCTTCCCGGGCCCCTGGCCGGGGCCGCGGAAGATCATTTTCTGACGGGTTCCGAGGGTGCGATTGGCCATGGATCAGGGTGTGGGATGGGCTGCCGCAGCCTGGGCCACGGCGCTCCGGGTGGTCTCTTCGGTGATGCCCGAAACCTCGGCGAAGCACCCGTCCAGGGGGCACTGACGCCCCGGCGGGCAGTCATGTTCGTGGGCGCACTGGCGCTGGGTCTGGTCGGTCAGGACCATTTCGCGCACGGCTTCGCAACGGCTGATGGGTGTATCGATGAAGCTCATGATGTGTCTCCCTTGGTTTATTTCAGTGTAGTCAAGGGATCGAAAATTACCTTACTGATAGCAAGGTTTTTACATCAGACTACCAGTGCTCGGGGAGCTTCTTGCGCAGGATGATGCGCTGGGGCTCGATCTCCACGTAACCGCCGGAGACCATGTCGCGCAGGATGCGATTCACCATCTCCCGGGAGGCACCGACCATGTTGGCCAGATCCTGCTGGGTGAGGCGGCGGTCGATGACGGCCACCCCGTCCTCCTCCACGGCCAGGGAATCGAACAGCCGCGAGATCCGCCCGAAGACATCCACCAGGGCCAGGGCGCGCACGCTTTCGGTCAAGGTGCGGATGCGCCCCACCAGGTTGCGCAGCACGATCTGCATGCACGCGGGGTAGGCCTCGATGAGGGCCAGAAAGGCCGTCCGGGGGATCTGCAGCACTTCACTGCGGGTCAGGGCGATGACCGAGGCGGAGCGGGGCGCGTCGTCGAGCAGGGCCAGCTCGCCGAAATAGTCACCCGGATCGAGGAGCGACAGGGTCACCTCGCGACCGATGTTGTCGGTCAGGAAGACCTTCAGCGAGCCGCTCTGCACCACGAACAGGCTGCTGCCATCGTCACCCTCATTGACGACAATGGTGTTGGGCGCAAAACTGCGGATGCGCGAACGCCCCCTCAGCACTTCGGCCTGCTCATCACTGAGGCCGTCGAACAGATCCACCCGATCCAGATACTTCACAGCCCGCTTCCCCCTCCGATGACAGCGTGCCCCCGAGCCCAGCCCTGAGACCGCCATTGCAACGCCTCGACAAAACCCTCTTCGGACTGGTACTGGCCTCGCTGCTGACGATGGCCGCCGCCCTGTTTTCCCCCGCCCGGGACATGGAACAAGGTGCCGGGCTGGAGCTTCTGTATGCCCTGCGGGGAACACGTCAACCACCGCAGGAGGTAGTGATTATAACCCTCGATTCCCGCTCGGCCCGGGCCCTGGGCCAGTCCGAACGCCCCGAACGCTGGCCGCGCCACCTGCATGCCCGGCTGGTCAATGGGCTGGTGGACCGGGGTGCCCGGGTGATCGGCTTTGACGTGCTCTTCGAGCGGGCCCGGGAGCCGGAGGGCGACCAGGCCCTGGCCGACGCCATCCACCGGGCCGGCAACGTGGTGCTCATGGAGGGCCTGTCCCGGGAAGCCGTCACCCGCCCCGACGGGCAGATCATCGCCCACGTGGACCACCTCACCCGCCCCCTGCCCCTGCTGCAGGACGCGGCCTGGGCCAGCGGCCCCTTCATCATGCCCAAGACGCCCGAGGGGGTCTTCGAGTTCTGGGGCTTCATCCCCAGCATCGGCGACCATCCCTCCCTGCCCATGCTGATGGCCCAGCTGATGACTGCCGGCACCCCCGCCGCCATCTCCCCCTCGCCCGACACCCGCCTGCACGCCCTCAACCTCTACGGCCCCCTCGGCAGCATCCGCACCCTGTCCTACACCGAAGCCCTCGAACGGGTGGCCGACCCGGCCAGCGGCGACGCCGCCTTCCGCGGCAAGGCCGTGCTGATCGGCTTCTCCGAATTCAACCAGTCGCGCCAGGGCGACATCTTCCGCACCCCCTACAGCACCCCGGACGGGCTCGACATCAGCGGGGTGGAGCTGTGCGCCACGGCCCTCTCCAACCTCCTCGACGGCTCCACCCTGCTGCGCCCCCAGGGTGCCCCCCTGCTCGCCGCCCTGCTGGCCTGGAGCGCAGCCCTCGCCGCCCTGTGGCGCTTTGCCACCACCCCCCGGGCCCTGGCCCTCAGCGCCGGCCTTGGCCTGGCCTGGATCGGT
Organism: Zoogloea sp.; assembly: GCF_023150065.1. Classification (GTDB taxonomy): domain Bacteria; phylum Pseudomonadota; class Gammaproteobacteria; order Burkholderiales; family Rhodocyclaceae; genus Zoogloea. The sequence continues at coordinate 84,359 of NZ_JAKLLN010000012.1, read as the reverse complement.
CTCGCTGCGTGGAGCTTCGTCTGGCACCAGGTATGGCTGCCGGTGATCCTGCCGGGGCTGCTCGCCCCCCTCGTCGCCACCGCCTTCGGGCTGTTCAGCCACGGTCGGGCCGCCCGCCAGCGCGAGCGCGACCTGGAAAAGGCCCTCGCCCTGGGCCTCAGCCGCAAGGGCAGCGAAAAGCTCGTGGCCCTGCTGCGCGGCCACGAAGGCGGGCGCAGCGTGCATGGGGTATGCCTGTGCAGCGACATCGAGGCCTACACCCGCCTCTCCGAGACCCTCAGCCCGGCCGCCACCACCGAGGCCCTGAACCGCTACTTCGCCCGTTTCCTGCCCGTGGTCGAAGCCCACGGCGGGCACGTGATGGACATCGTCGGCGACTCCGCCATGTGCCTGTGGCTGGCCGACGACAGCAGCGCCGACGCCTGCCGCCAGGCCTGCGCCGCCGCCCTCGAACTGCACCGCCTGATGAACGAGGCCCCGGCCGGGGACGACACCGCGCTGCCGACCCGCTTCGGCCTCCACTACGGCCCGGTATTTCTCGGCGAGGTGGGTGCCGACGCCCGCCGGGAGCTGCGCGTGGTGGGCGACATCGTCAACACCAGCAGCCGCATCCAGAGCATCAACAAAGCCCTCGGCACGCGCATCCTGGCCTCCTCGGCGGTGCTCGCCCACCACACCGACGCCCCCGGCGCAGGGTACGCAAGACCGCTCGGGCGCTTCGTGCTGGCCGGCAAGCGCAGCCCCATCGACCTCCACGAACTCAGCCCCGCGCCCCAGCCCGCCGACGCCCGCCAGGCCTTCGACACCGCCCGCCAGGCCTATGCCGATGGCGCCCTCGATCTGGCCCGCCTGCACTTGCGCATCGCCCTCGCCGCCAGCCCCGGCGACGGCCCCGCCCATTTCTACGTGGAACGCTGCGAAAGCCGCCTGGCCGGCCAGCCCCTCCCCGACGCCGACGGCTGCATCGTGCTCACGCAAAAATGAGCATTCAAGGACAAATGCAAACTGCACCTGCAATGCTGCAAGTCACATCCTTTTGCAGTTAATATCCCCGGCAAGCCCGGCAATTTGCCACACACCGCCCTTCGCTCCGGTACGCCCGCAATGCAGCCCCTCGCCCGACTGCCGCAGACCTTTGCCCTACGGCCCCTCAGCCTCGGCCTGAGCCTCGCCTTCTCGGCCCTCGCCACCCTATCCCTTGATGCCCTCGCCTGCGAACCGCCCAGCGGGCGCCTCGCCGCCACCGAAGGCCGCATCGAAGTGCGCGCCGCCGGCAGCGCCCAATGGCACACAGCCACCCCGCGCCAGGCCCTGTGCCCCGGCGACCAGGTGGCCGTGCGCGGCCCCGGCCGGGCCGCCGTGGTGCTGGCCCAGGACGTGCTGGTGCGCCTCGACCAGAACACCACCCTGACCCTGCCCGAGGCCAACGCCACCGGCGAGCTGCGCCTGCCCAAAGGCGTGGTGCACGTGATCAGCCGCTTCAACAAGCGCTTCGGCGTCATCACCCCCTTCGTCAACGCCTTCGTGGACGGCACCGAATTCACCGTGGCCGCCGACGACAGCCAGGCCCGCGTGGTGGTGGCCGAAGGCCGCGTGCGCACCGGCAACAGCGCCGGCGAGCAACGCATCGGCGCCGGCCAGGCCATCGAAGCCCGTGCCGGCGGCGCGCCGGCCAGCATCACCGTGCGCCCCCTCGACGCCGTGGCCTGGGCCATCCATTACCCCCAGGTGCAGCACCTCCGCCCGGCCGAGCTGGCCACCTACCCCGACGCCACCCGCCAGGCCATAGCCGCCGCCCAGGCCGATCTGGCCGCCGGCCATGCCCGCGACGCCCTCGACCGCCTCGCCCCCCTGCCCGACGTGGACAGCACCCCCGCCCTGGCCGCCTTCAAGGCCGGCGTGCTGCTGGGCCTGGGCCGCGCCGACGACGCCGGCGCCGTGCTGGCCCGCTTTGCCCCGGGCACCCACCCCGCCCTCGACGCCACCGCCGCCGTGATCCAGGTGGCCCGCAACAACCCCGCCGCCCTCGACAGCGCCCGCCAGAACGTCGAACGCAGCCCCGATTCACCGGCCGCCCAGCTCGCCTACAGCTACGCCCTGCAGGCCGCCCGCCAGCTCCCCGCCGCCCTCGAAGCCGCCCGCCGGGCCACCGCCCTGAGCCCCGACGACCCCCTCGCCCACGCTCGCCAGGCCGAACTCGAGCTGGGCCTGGGCCGCGCCCAGGCCGGTGGCGACAGCGCCCGGCGCGCCCTGGCCCTGGCCCCCGACACCCCCCGCGCCGCCGCCCTGGCCGCCTTTGCCCGCCTCCTGGGGGGCGAGACCGCCGCCGCGGCCAGCGGCTTCGAAGCCACCCTGGCCCGCAACGACGCCGACCCCCTGGCCCACTTCGGCCTCGGCCTGGCCCTGATGCGCCAGGGCCACACCGAAGCCGGCCGCCGTGAAATCGAGATCGCCGCCCTCCTCGACCCCGCCAACGCCGAGCTGCGCAGCTACCTGGGCCGCGCCTACATGGAAGAAGCCCGCAGCAAGGTGGCCGGCGACCAGTTCGACCTGGCCCGCCGCCTCGACCCGGCCTCGCCCACCCCCTGGTATTTCGATGCCTTCCGCCAGCTGCGCGAGGGCGAGCCCCTGGCCGCCCTCTACAGCGGCGAAGAAGCCCTGGCCCGCAACGCCAACCGCTCGGTGCTGCGCTCCGGCACCCTGCTCGACCAGGACCGGGCCGCCCGCAGCGCGAGCCTGGGCGCCGCCTACCAGCAGGTGGGCCTCACCGCCCCGGCCCAGGGCGCCGCCATGAACGCCATCGAGGACGACCTGGCCAGCCCCGCCGCCCATCGCCTGCTGGCTGACGCCTACGCCGACCTGCCGCGCTTCGAGGGCGCCCGCCTGTCAGAGCTGCTCCAGGCCAACCTGCGCCAACCCATCGGCCAGTGGCCCCAGGCCCCCCAGTTCGTGATGCCGCCCCTGCCCCTGTTCGACGGCCCCCGGGCCGTGTCGCCCGACGAAGCCACCGCCTTCTTCGAGCGCAAGCCCACCCGCTTTGCCGCCACCCTGGGCGGCGGCAGCCACAGCACCCTGGCCGCCAGCGCCCTCCTGTCCCACTCCTGGGAGCAGGGCCAGCTTTCTTTCGGCAGCTTCGACTACCGCTACGCCGGCCTCACCCCCGCCGGTGCCGACACCCACCTGGCCGGCAGCCGCCTGGACGCCCGCTTCCAGCTCGCCCCGGGCACCACCCTGCTGGCCGAAGCCCGCCACACCGAACGCACGGGCAGCACCGCCTACCGCCCCCTGTTCGACAGCCAGGCCAGCAACCTGCTGCAGCGCAACCTCAACGACTTGGGCCGCATCGCCCTGCGTCACGAGCTGGGCGAGGGCGACGAGATCCTCGTCGAAACCAACACCCAGCGCTTCCGCATCCTGCAGCAGGACTTCTTCCGCTACAGCGACCCCCTGTATGGGCTGGAGCTGGACATCAACAGCGAGGCCAATTCAGGCATCCGCACCCGCGGCCTGTCGGCCCTATACACCCGCCAGCGTGACAGCTACGCCCTGAGCGCCGGCACCGCCATCGCCCGCCAGTCCGGCAACCAGAACCTCTCCGTGGCCACCGCCCTGAGCATGGACCCGAGCCTGGTGCTGGACGTGACCCGGCTGCCCACCGTGCCCCTCAAGACCGACCGGGACACCGCCTTCGGCTATGCCCAGTGGCGCGTGCTGCCCAGCCTGACCCTGCACGGCGGTGCCGACTACGTGCGCTTCAAGGACCTGGACCTGCCCCAATCGGAGCGGATCAACGGCAAGCTCGGCGCGGTGCTGCGCGCCGCCAGCGGCACCACCCTGCGGGCGGCCGTCTTCCAGGGGGTGTCGGGCTCCCGCTACGACGCCGAGAGCCTGGCCCCCACCCAGTTTGCCGGCTTCAACCAGGTCTTTGACGAATTCGCCGGCACCCGCTGGCGCCGCGCTGCAGTCGCCATGGAGCAGCGCCTGGATGGCGCCCTGAGCGGCGGGTTGGAGGCCTCCTGGCGCTGGCTCGATGCCCCCATGGCCGACCCACTCACAGGCCGGTACCACCTGGCCGACTGGAAGGAGACCCTGCACCGGGCCCACCTGGCCCTGCCCCTGGGCCGCCATGCCCTGCTCAGCGCCGAATGGCGCCACGAGACCATCCGCTACGACGCCAGCGACGGCCTGCAACGGAACCTCCCCTGGAAGGTGGCCACCGACCAGCTGCCCCTGCGCCTGTGGCTCAAGACCGGCCCCGTGGACACCCTGCTGGAGCACTGGGTAGTGCGCCAGCGGGCCAGCCAGATCGCCGGCGACGGCAGCGCCGCCGACGCCCGCTCCACCTTCACAGTGAGCAACCTGCGCCTGTCCCTGCCCGTGCTGCCCCAGCGCCTCAGCGCCAGCCTGGGCATCTACAACCTCTTCGACCGGGACTTCCGCTTCCACAACACCGACCTCAACGGCGACCCCCGGGTGGCCCTGTTCTACCCCCGGCGCACCCTGATGCTGCAGGCCCAGCTGCGCTTCTGAAACCCGCCTTCAAACCCGTTCCCCCTCACGCTCCGGAGCACGCTCACCCATGAAATTCCGCCTGACCACCCTGCTGGCCCTCGGCATCCTGGCCGGCAGCGCCCTGCCCGCCCAGGCTGCCGAGGGCCTCGCCCCCCTGGGGCGCGGCCTCATCGCCCCCGCCGACATCACCGGGGGCATCCTGTTCGGCAAGAACGGCGAAGTGATCCCCCTCGACGCCAAAGGCAAGCCCCAGTCCCCTTGCGTCATGTCCAAGGCCGTCGAGGGCAAGGCCAAAGCCGGCAAACTGCCCGAATGCCCCAGCGGCCCCGAAGCCGGGCAAGGCGAGCAGAGCGCCCCGAAGTCCAAGGGTGGCGTGCCCTGCCAGGGCTACTACATCATTGTGATAAACAACCGGCCCGTGGTGGTCTGGTACCCCTCCGGCTGCACCCCGCCATAAGCTTGGGGCGGAGCACCCAGGTCAACGACACAGGGCGCCCGGAGGCGCCCTGTGTCGTTGTAGAGGCAGGATCAGGCCGGCAGGCGTTCGCCGCACCCACCCCGGACCCGCGCCCACATCACCAGCAGCAGGTCGATCTCGTCGGGGATGGCCTCGGGGTCCATGTCGGCCAGGGCCGCACTGCGACAGGCCGACTCGGAACACAAGGGGCAGGGTTGGGTACAGCGGGGGGCAGAGGCGGTGGCCATGGCGAGGACTCCCGTTCAGCCGGGCCGCGGAAAAACGCCCCGGTGAGCGCTCCGTTTGACCCGTAAGGCCGCTAGTCTAGGCAAAGCCACACCGGGCCGAAGCCCCGGAAGACACTACGGAAGTGTGACAAAGGTCACGTCGGCGCAAGGCACCATCGGAACAGGCGGGTCCTGTGGGGGCGACTTCAGTCGCCCGCGGACTTCGATCAGAGGCATGCCGGTGATTGAGGCGTGGATGGGCGACTGAAGTCGCCCCTACCAGTCGCCCATCCAAGCCGCCCCCACACGTCGCTCCCACAGAAGCGCCGGGCTTGCGCCCCCGCTCAGTCGCGGCCCTTGAGTTCGGGCCGCAGCTTGAGGGTGGTGGCGATACGCTCGGCGATGGCCCGGGCCTCGGGGGCCGACGGGAAGGGGCCGAGTTGCAGGCGGTATTTGCCCTCGGCAGCCAGCACCGACACCGACGCCTTGAGCCACTTGAGCTCGTGCTCGACGAAGCCCTTGAAGTGCTCGGCATTGACGGCGTTGGCAAAGGCACCCAGCTGCAGGAAGACCGGCTCGCCGCTGCGGGCAGGCGCCGCCGCAAGGGGCGCCGGAGCGGCAGCGGCCGGGGTGGCCTGGGCGAGGGCCGGAGCCTCGACAGGCCGGGGTGCCTCGGCGACCACCGCCGGCGTTGCCGGCTGGGGGGCGGCCACGGCCCCGCTGGCGGCCGGGCGGGCCGGCGCGGCGGCCAGTTGCACCGGCGGAGTGGGCGCCCGCTTGCGGATGGGCGGCACGCTGCGGCCGGGCTGCACCATGGCGACGCCCTCGGGCAGCATCAGCGCCACCTCGACGTTGGCGTGGCCGCTGTCGGCGTAGCCCAGCTTGTAGGCGGCAGCATACGAGAGGTCGATGATGCGCCCCGGGTGGAAGGGGCCGCGGTCGTTGATGCGCACCACCGCCGAGCGTCCGTTGGCCAGGTTGGTGACACGCACGTAGCTGGGGATGGGCAGGCTGGGGTGGGCGGCGGTCATGGCGTACATGTCGAAGCTGTCGCCGCTGGAAGTCTTTTTGCCGTGGAAGGGCTTGCCGTACCAGCTGGCGACGCCCTTCTGGCGGAAGGAGCTGCCGCTGTTGCCGAGGGCCACACCCTGACCGAGGGCGTAGTCGCCTTTCTCGAAACGGGGTGCCTCCAGCACGGCAGGGGCGTCGTCGGCGCTGTCGTCGGGGCCGTCATAGCGGAAGGCACCGCCAAAGACCTGCCGCGGCGATCCGGGCTTGAGGCTGGCCTGGAAGACCAGCTCGGCCGGGCTCTGGGCGTCGGCGGCCACGGCAAGGGTGGCCGCAGCGCAACCCGCCACCACAAGGGCGCGGGGCAGAGCCGCAGTCAGGGCACGACAAAGGATGGCCAGCCGGAAACCGGCTCGCGGGTGTTTCGCTACAGGGTGCATGACGCTCTTTCCTGTTCGGGCGCGCGCGTCAGGCGCGCGCAGGTTCAGGTGCCTACCCGGCGCCGGTGTCGTTGAATGCTCATGAGCATGCCGACACCCAGACACAGGGTAACGAGTGCAGTGCCACCGTAACTGACGAAGGGTAACGGGACCCCGACAACGGGGAGAATTCCGCTCACCATGCCCATGTTTACCAACGCGTAAGTGAAGAAGATCAGCGTCAGGGCGCCGGCTAGCAGGCGCGAGAACAGGGTCGGGGCACCAGCGGCAATAAAAAGGCCGCGGAAAATCAATAGGATATAAATTACCACAACTATGAGGGCGCCGACCAGCCCGAATTCCTCGGTGAGCACGGCGAAGATGAAGTCGGTGTGGCGCTCGGGCAGGAAGTCCAGGTGAGTCTGGGTGCCGTTGCCCCAGCCCTTGCCGACGACCCCGCCGGAGCCGATGGCGATGGTGGACTGGATGATGTGGAAGCCCTTGCCGAGGGGGTCGGAGGTGGGGTCGAGCAGGGTACACACCCGGTGTTTCTGGTATTCGCGCAGACCCGGCCAGTCCACCCCGGGCTGGCAGATGGTGTCGCCCATGGCCACGATGGAGGCGACGGCGACGATGCCCACCACCGCCACCGGCAGGATCAGGCGCCAGGTGAGGCCGGCGAAGAAGAGCACGAAGAAGCCCGAGGCCGTGACCAGGATGGCGGTGCCCAGGTCGGGCTGCTTGGCGATGAGCCCCACCGGCAGCAGCAGCAGGCTGATGGCGATGAGGAAATCACGGCCGCGGATCATGCCCTCGCGGCTCTGGAAGTACCAGGCCAGGGTGAGGGGCATGGCGATCTTCATCAGCTCGGAGGGCTGGATGCGGGTGATGCCGATGTTGAGCCAGCGCCGGGCGCCCTTGGAGACGTCGCCGAACAGGGCCACCGCGATGAGCAGCAGGATGCCCACGACGTACAGGGGCAGGGCAATGCTCATCAGCCGTGGCGGGGGCGTGCGGGCCGCCAGCCACATGGCCAGAAAGGCCACCCCCGCATTGACGGCCAGGGTGCCGAGGCGCTCCGGCGAGGCGCTGACCATGATCACCGCCGAGTAGGTGGTGAGGGCCAGGATCAGCACCATCAGCGGGCCATCCAGGGGCGAGAGCAGGAAGTGCAGCCACTTGCGCGGGTCGAGACGCGGGTTCACTCGGCGCCCTCCGAGGACTCTTCGGCCGCCGGGTCTTCGGGGGCGATGCCCGCCGGCACCTTGCCCAGCAGGTAGTAGTCGAGGGCCTGGCGGGCGATCGGGGCGGCCGACTGGGCGCCGAAGCCGCCGTTTTCGACCAGCACGGCCAGGGCGATCTTGGGCTTGTCGGCCGGGGCGAAGGCGATGAACCAGGAGTGGTCGCGCAGGCGCTCGGCGATGCGCCCTTCCACGTACTTGCCGCCGCGCAGGGAATACACCTGGGCCGTGCCCGTCTTGCCGCCCACTTCATAGGGCGCCCCGGCAAAGGCCCGGGCGCCGGTGCCGGCCTTGTTCACGCCGACCATGGCGCGCTTGATGAGGTCGATATGGGCCTGCTTGAGGGGGATGGTGCGCAGGGGTTCGGGCTCGACGGTGCGCCGCTCGCCGGTCTTGGCATCGACCACATGGCGGGCGATGTGGGGCCGGAAGAGCACGCCATTATTGACCAGCGCCGCCAAGCCCTGGGCCATCTGCAGGGGGGTGTAGGCGTTGTAGCCCTGACCGATGCCCACCGAGATGGTCTCGCCGCCGAACCACTTCTGCTGCTCGGGCCGCTTGAAGCGCTTCTTCTTCCACTCGGGCGAGGGCAGCACGCCCTCGGACTCGCCGGGCAGGTCGATGCCGGAACGCTGGCCGAAGCCGAAGGGGCGCATGAAGCCGGCAATGGCGTCGATGCCCATGTCGTTGGCCAGCATGTAATAGTAGGTGTTGCAGGAGACGACGATGGACTTGTAGAGGTCGACGCCGCCATGGCCGCCGACCTTGTCGTCCATGAAGCGGTGGCCGCCGAAGTTGAAGTAGCCCGGGTCGGCGAGGGTCTGGTTGGGGGTGCGCTTGCCGGTGGTGAGGGCGCCTAGGGCCATGAAGGGCTTGAAGGTGGAGCCCGGCGGGTAGGCGCTGTAGATGGCCCGGTTGAGCAGGGGCTTGTCCTGGTCGGTGTTGAGCTGGTCCCAGTCCTGGGGGGCGATGCCGTCTACGAACAGGTTGGGGTCGAAGGTGGGGGTGGACACCATGGCCAGCACGCCGCCGGTGGAGGGCTCGATGGCCACCAGGGCGCCACGCCGGTTGCCGAAGGCCTTTTCGACGATCTCCTGGAGCTTGAGGTCGAGGGTCAGGATCACGTTGTTGCCGGGGATGGCCGGGGTGCGGCGCAGCAGGCGCACGGCACGGCCGCCGGAGTCCACCTCGACCTCCTCGAAGCCGGTGATGCCGTGGAGCTCGCGCTCGTAGCTCTTCTCGAGGCCGGACTTGCCGATGTGGTCGGTGCCCCGGTAGTTGGCCGAGTCGTCGCTCTCCTCGATGCGTTCGAGGTCGCGGTCGTTGATGCGGCCGATGTAGCCGATGACGTGGGACGCAAAGCTGCCCATGGGATAGTCGCGGAACAGCCGGGCCTTCAGCTCCACCCCGGGGAAGCGGTAGCGCTGGGCGATGAAGCGGGCGACTTCTTCATCCGACAGACGGTTGCGCAGGGGCAGGGATTCGAAGCTCTTGGATTCATCCATGAGCTTCTTGAGGCGCTTGCGGTCCTTGGGCTGGATGTCCACCAGCTTGGACAGCGCCTCGATGGTGGCTTCCAGGTCGGCCACCTTGGAAGGGGTGATCTCGAGGGTGTAGGCCGAGTAGTTGCGCGCCAGCACCGTGCCGTTGCGGTCGGTGATCAGGCCCCGGTTGGGGACAATGGGCACCAGGGAGATGCGGTTGTCTTCGGCGCGGGTGGAGTAGTAGTCGTAGCGCACCACCTGCAGATAGACAAAGCGCGCCACCAGCAGGCCGAAGCCGATCAGGGCGACGATGCCGGCCACGGCCAGTCGGCCGCGGAAACGGGCGAGTTCCTGCTCAGGGGTGCGGATGCCGGCCATGGGGGCTCAGATGGGGCGGTTGTCGTCCCGCTCCACGGGCTGGTACTGGGGCAGCAGCAGCACATAGTGCAGGGGAATCCACAACACCGCGGCAACGAAGCTGCCGAAGAACATCCACCAGCCGGGAAACTCGGCGCCGGCCATGAGGCGCACGATGACCATCACCAGCTGGGACAGGAACAGCAGGGGCAGCACGTGCAGGGCCTGCTCCACCGGGGTGAACCACAGCACCCGGCGCGACAGCTCGTTGGCGGCGTAGGCCACCAGCACGTAGGCGAAGGCATGCTGGCCGAGGGCCGCGCCCACCCCGATGTCGGTGAGCAGCCCGAACACGAAGCCCGCGCCGATGCCGATCTTGAGGGGCTCACGCACGCACCAGAAGGCCAGCACCAGGGCCACGAAATCGGGCACCGCGGGCAGGTGGCCGGTGGGAATGTAGTTGAGGAACAGGGCGATGAAGAGGGTGGTGTAGACAAACCACATCTTCACCGGCAGAAGGATGCGACGGGAGCGATTGGTGGGCTGCACGGCTTAGTCCTTGGCAGGCCGGGCCTTGCGGCCCTTGATCTTGCCCGCCACCGGCTCCACCTCCGGCGGCCGCGCCGGCAGGCTCTCCCGGTGGCCGAGGACGAGCACATGGGTGAAGCGCTCGACGCCGGCGGCCGGCAGGCAGGGAATGCGGGCGAAGGTCTGGGCCTGGTCGCGCTCGACCCGGGCCACAGTGGCCACCGGCAGGCCGGCCAGGAAGACGCCGTCGAGGCCCGAGGTGACGATCTTGTCGCCCGGCTGGACGTCGGCATTGGCGGCGAGGTAGCGCAGCTCCATCAGGCCATCACCGGAGCCGAAGAGCACGGCCCGGAGCCCGCTGCGCACCACCATCACCGGAATGGCCTGGTCTTTGTCGGTAAGCAGGGTCAGCTCGGACTGCATGGGGAAGACGCGGGTGATCTGGCCGACCACGCCGACATCGTCCACCACCGCCTGACCGGCCTCGATACCGGCCTGGGCGCCCTTGTCGAGGATGACCTTGCGCGAGAACGGGTCCTTGGCGGTGTACATGATCTCAGCGACCGTGGATTTCACCGGCTGGCGCTCGCGGGCCTCGAGGAGGGTGCGCAGGTGGCGATTCTCCTGTTCGAGCTGCTCCAGGCGCAGCAGGCGCTCGCCGCCCTGCAGCTGGCGGCTCTTGAGCTCCTTGTTCTCGATCTGCAGGCGCACCAGGGAGGCGAAGTAGTCGGAGGCGTTGCGCACGAAATCCGCCGGGGTGGCCGCCGCCATCTGCAGCGGATAGGCCAGCACCGACAGGCCCTGGCGGAAGGCGTCGAGATAGCGCAGCTTGAGATCACTCACCAGCAGCGCCAGGGACAGCACCAGGAAGAACACGAGCTTGGCCAGCGGCGCCGGCCCGCGTTTGAAGAAGGGAGGAGGAGAATGGCCGACCAAGGGGCGGATCGCTCAGGTCGCTCGGCAAACGGCGGCACCCGGGACATGCCCGGGTGGGTGGCAGCGGCTGGAGAACACGGGGTTCAGCGCCGACGCCCTGGCCGTCAGGCCGATTTTATTCGCTGGTGAAGATGGAGCCGAGCTGGTCCATCTTCTCGAGGGCCATGCCGGAACCACGCACCACGCAGGTCAGCGGGTCGTCGGCGACGATGACGGGCAGGCCGGTCTCTTCCATCAGCAGACGGTCGAGGTCGCGCAGCAGGGCGCCACCACCGGTCAGCACCATGCCGCGTTCGGCGATGTCGGCGCCGAGTTCGGGCGGGGTCTGCTCCAGGCCGATCTTGACCGCGGAGACGATCTGGTTGAGGGGCTCGGTGAGGGCTTCGAGGATCTCGTTGGAGGAAATGGTGAAGGCGCGGGGGATGCCCTCGGCCAGATTGCGGCCCTTGACTTCCATCTCCTTGACTTCGGAGCCGGGGAAGGCGGAGCCGATTTCCTTCTTGATGGACTCGGCGGTGGTTTCGCCGATGAGCATGCCGTAGTTGCGGCGGATGTAATTGACGATGGCCTCGTCGAACTTGTCACCGCCGACGCGGATGGAGCCGGCATAGACCATGCCGCCCAGGGAGATCACGCCCACCTCGGTGGTGCCGCCGCCGATGTCGACGACCATCGAGCCCGTCGCGTCGGCCACCGGCATGCCGGCGCCGATGGCCGCGGCCATGGGTTCTTCGATGAGATAGACATTGCTGGCACCGGCGCCCAGGGCGGATTCACGGATGGCGCGACGCTCGACCTGGGTGGAGCCACAGGGCACGCAGATGATGATGCGCGGGCTGGGCGAAAACAGGCGGGTGTCGTGGACCTTCTTGATGAACTGCTTGAGCATCTGCTCGGTGACCGTGAAGTCGGCGATCACGCCGTCTTTCATCGGCCGGATGGCAGTGATGTTGCCCGGCGTCTTGCCCAACATCTGCTTGGCCGACATGCCCACCGACAGGATGGTTTTCTTGGCGTTCGGCCCGCCTTCGGTGCGGATCGCCACCACGGACGGTTCGTCGAGGACGATCCCCTTGCCGCGAACGTAGATCAGGGTGTTGGCGGTGCCGAGGTCGATGGCGAGATCGTTCGAAAAATAGGAGCGCAGAGAACCAAACATCGGAGAAAAATCCCGGAAAAACCGTTAGGAGGGGTTGGGAATTGGGGCAACAGAATCGCTTATGATAACCTACAAACCTTTGTCGTTTAAGCAACTTTGTAAATTACCATGTCCCTGTCCCTCGACGAAGTCCGGCATATTGCCAAGCTCGCCCGCCTCGAACTCGCCGAGGGCGATCTGGATGCCACCCAGGCCAAACTGAACGGTATTTTCGGTCTCATCGAGGAGATGCAGGCGGTGAATACCGACGGGGTCGAGCCCATGAGCCACCCCCAGGATCTGGCCCAGCGCCTGCGCGAAGACCAGGTTGCCGAAAGCGACCGCCGCGCCGCCTACCAGTCCGTCGCCCCCCAGACCGAAGCCGGGCTGTACCTGGTGCCCAAGGTCATCGAATAAGCCCTCCGCCGCTCCGGCGCCCCTACACAGCCCCACGCCCAGCCCCACGCACCATGATCGATTCCAGCCTCAAGGACATCGCCGCGGCCCTCCGCGACAGGAAAGTCTCCGCCGTCGAACTCGCCACCGAGAGCCTGGCCCGCATCGACGCCGGCAATGCCAGGATCAACGCCTTCGTCACGGTTGACCACGACGGCGCCCTGACTGCCGCCCGCGCCGCCGACGCCCGCCTGGCGGCCGGCAACGGCGGCCCGCTCACCGGCATCCCCCTGGCCCACAAGGACGTCTTCTGCACCGAAGGCGTGCTGACCACCTGTGGCTCGAAGATGCTGTCCAACTTCGTCAGCCCCTACGACGCCCACGTGGTGAGCCTGCTCAAGGCCGCCGGCACGGTGATGGTGGGCAAGGCCAACATGGACGAATTCGCCATGGGCTCCTCCAACGAGAACTCCCACTTCGGCCCCACCCGCAACCCCTGGAACACCGACAAGGTGCCCGGCGGCTCCTCCGGCGGCTCGGCCGCGGCGGTGGCGGCACGCATGGTGCCCATCGCCACCGGCACCGACACCGGCGGCTCGATCCGCCAGCCGGCGGCCCTGTGCGGCATCACCGGCATCAAGCCCACCTATGGCCGGGTGTCCCGCTACGGCATGATCGCCTACGCCTCGTCCCTGGATCAGGGCGGCGCCTTCGGCTGCAGCGCCGAAGACTGTGCCGTGCTGCTGTCGGCCATGGCCGGCCACGACCCCCGCGACTCCACCAGCCTGGAGCAGGGCCCCGAAGACTTCGCCCGTGAGTGCACCCAGGTGGGTGCCCAGCCCCTCGCCGGCCTGCGCATCGGCCTGCCCAAGGAGTTCTTCGCCGAGGGCATGTCCGACGACGTGCGCGCCGCGGTGGAGGCCGCCATCGCCGAATACCGCAAGCTCGGCGCCACCACCGTCGAGGTGAGCCTGCCCAACGCCCGCCTGGCCATCCCCGCCTACTACGTGATCGCCCCGGCCGAGGCCAGCTCCAACCTGTCGCGCTTCGACGGCGTGCGCTACGGCCACCGGGCCGCCGAGTACGGCGACCTCAACGACATGTACTGCAAGAGCCGCGCCCAGGGTTTTGGCGGCGAAGTGAAGCGGCGCATTCTGGTAGGCACCTACGTGCTCTCCCATGGCTACTACGACGCCTACTACATCAAGGCCCAGAAGCTGCGCCGCCTGATCGCCAACGACTTCGCCACCGCCTTCGAACAGTGCGACGTGATCGCCGGCCCGGTGAGCCCCACCGTGGCTTTCGGCATCGGCGAGAAGAGTGACGACCCGGTGCAGATGTACCTGTCGGACATCTACACCATCGCCGTCAACCTGGCCGGCCTGCCCGCCCTGTCCCACCCGGCCGGCTTCGGCGCCGGCAATCTGCCGGTGGGCCTGCAGCTGATCGGCAACTACTTTGGCGAGGCGCGCCTGCTGGGCACCGCCCACCAGTTCCAGCTGGCCACCGACTGGCACCGGCAGGCGCCGGCCGGCTTCTGAGGCCGCCGCCGATGATGTCCCTGCGCGTGCCCTGCCGCATCGCGGCCGGCCTGGCCCTCGCCGTGCTGGCCGGCTGTGCTGCCGTGGATCAGGTCACCCACCGCCCCGAGACGGCCCCCGCCGCCCGTGACCAGCCCCCCTCGGCGCCGGTGGAGCGCCCCGGCGGCAAGCTCAAGCCCATGCCCCTGCGCACTTTCACGGTCAAGACCGAGTGCCGCTTCAAGGACGAAGCCGGCAACTTCGGCAAGGCCACCGTGGACGTGAGCGACTCCAAGGTGCGCGCCTTCAACGTGGAAATGACCATGCCGAAGCGTGGCAGCTGCCGCTACGATCTGGCCCAGTTCCGCCAGACCCAGGCCCTGCCGTCCATCGAACTCACCGGTGCCCGCGAATGCCGGGTGCGCATGTGGGAGCAGGGCGAGCAGATCACCGTGGCCTTCGCCGGTTGCCACCACCTGTGTTCCCCTTCCAGCGCCCACGACTACGTGTGGCCGCTGCTGATCGACAAGCCTACGGGCCAGTGCGACTAAGCGACTAATTTAGAGAGCCTCCTCATGAGCAGAACCGACTGGGAAGTCGTCATCGGGCTGGAAGTGCATACCCAGCTCAACACGCAGTCCAAGATATTTTCCGGCGCCAGCATCGCCTTCGGCGCCGAACCCAACGCCCAGGCCTGCGCCGTGGACATCGCCCTGCCCGGCGTGCTGCCGGTGCTCAACAAGGGTGCCGTGGAGCGGGCCATCCGCTTCGGCCTGGCGGTGGGTGCCACCATCGCCCCGAAGAGCATCTTCGCCCGCAAGAACTACTTCTACCCCGACCTCCCCAAGGGCTACCAGATCAGCCAGTACGAGCTGCCCGTGGTGGTCGGCGGGCAGATCCCCCTGTTGGTGCCGGACGGCAAGGGCGGCGCCTACGAAAAGGTGGTCAACCTGACCCGCGCCCACCTGGAGGAAGATGCTGGCAAGAGTCTGCACGAAGACTTCCACGGCATGACCGGCATCGACCTCAATCGTGCCGGCACGCCGCTCCTCGAGATCGTCTCCGAACCCGAGATGCGCTCGTCCGCCGAGGCCGTGGCCTACGCCAAGGCCCTGCACGCCCTGGTGCGCTGGATCGACATCTGCGACGGCAACATGCAGGAAGGCTCCTTCCGCTGCGACGCCAACGTGTCGGTGCGCCCCCGCGGCCAGGCCGAGTTCGGCACCCGCCGCGAGATCAAGAACCTCAACAGCTTCCGCTTCCTGCAACAGGCCATCGACTTTGAAGTGCAGTGGCAGATCGACCTGATCGAGGACGGCGGCAAGGTGCAGCAGGCCACCGTGCTGTTCGACCCGGACAGTGGCGAAACCCGCGCCATGCGTTCCAAGGAAGACGCCCACGACTACCGCTACTTCCCCGACCCCGACCTGCTGCCGCTGGTCATCGGCGCCGACTGGATCGAACGGGTGAAGGGCGAGCTGCCCGAGCTGCCCGCTGCCCTGTCGGCCCGCTTCCAGGGGGAATACGGCCTGTCGGCCTATGACGCCACCACCCTCACTGCCAGCCGCGAAACCGCCCAGTTCTACCTGGACACCGTTGCCGCGGCCGGTGCCGCCAACGCCAAGACCTGCGCCAACTGGGTGATGGGCGATCTGGCCGCGCGCCTCAACAAGGCGGAGCTGGACATCACCGCCAGCCCGGTGAGCGCGACGCAACTGGCCGGCCTGGTGGCACGCATCGCCGACAACACCATCTCCAACGCGATTGCCAAGAAAGTCTTCGAGGCGCTGTGGAACAAGGAAGGTGAGTCCGCCGACGCCATCATCGACGCCCATGGCCTCAAGCAGGTCACCGACACGGGCGCCATCGAGGCGATCATCGACGAGGTGCTGGCCGCCAATCAGAAGTCGGTGGAAGAGTTCCGAGCCGGCAAGGAGAAAGCCTTCAACGCCCTGGTCGGCCAGTGCATGAAGGCCAGCAAGGGCAAGGCCAACCCTGCCCAGGTGAATGAGCTGCTGAAGAAGAAGCTCGGCTGAATCCGCCAACACTGGTAATCAGAGGTCCGGGGGCGACTTAAGTCGCCCCTGCACGCCCCTGAAAGTCGCCCGTGCTTACCGGGCCTCTACCCAGCTTTCACGGAAAGTACGGCAGCAGGGCCTTTGCCGCATCGATGCGCTGCTCGGCACTGGCGCTCGGGTCGTTCATCACGGCCAGCAGGAAGCTCTTCGGATCCACAAAACCGCTGCCCACGGCCAGCCCGGCGCGGGGCGCTGCGCCGGGGAATGCCGGCGCCTCCATCACCAGCCCGGTCACCGGCCCACCCGAAGCCGGCACCATCGCCCCGGCCGGCGCGAGCACGCTCAGCACGCGCTGAAAATCCACCAGCGCGATGGACTTGAAGCCCGCCAGCAGCTCGGCCTGACGCTCCGGGCTCGGCGCCATGTCGAGCCAGGTTTCGTCGGCGAACATGCCTCCCATGGCGGGGTCGATGAAGGCCGTCCAGCAGCCATCGCCCGCTTCATGGGCGGGCGCGATGGGCACCGAACGCAGCGCAACCGACGGCAGCAGCGTCAACTGGGCGGCCGGCACCTCGGCCAGGAAGCGCGCCTGCAACCCCGCGAGGAAGGCCTCTGCCCGGGACAACGGCACCGGATCAGCGAGCGAGAACCACACCCTAAAGCCCGCCCTGCCGGCCACCGACACCGCCGGCGCCGGCAGCTCCAGCACATTCACCACGCCTTCGCACAGGGCCGCCACCGGCGCCCAGCCGGCCGCCGGCGCCACGCCGATCACCATTGTCCACACCCGCTCGTCGGAGCTCAGCAGGTCGAGCGGAAAACCCGCCTCGGGCAGCGGATCGGGCAGATCCTGGCCCGGCCGGCCGAAGAGGCGCTGCAGTTCAGCACTCAGGGAATGCATGGCCACCCTCCATCAAAGTCACATCAAAGCCGCATCAATGTACAAGCCCCTCACCCGCTTGCAAAGCCCGCCTGCGGGCGCTGCCGGGCACCCTCGCTACGGCAGCCCGCCCGCGCCGAAGGCCCCGTCCAGATACACCAGCAAAGCCTTGATCCGGGCCGGCTGGTAACGCCGGCTCGGATAGGCCACGTAGAGCGGGCTGGCGTCATAGATGGCATCGGGGAAGAGATCCACCAGGCGTCCGGCCGTCAGATCTTCCGCCACGTCCAGCCGCGACTTGTAGGCGATGCCCTGCCCCTCCAGGGCCCATTTGCGGACCAGGGCGCCGTCGTCGGCGGCCCGATCGCCGCTGACCGTGATCTCCTGCTGCTGCCCGCGATGGAAGAGACGCCAGCGGTTGAACAGCTCGCCGTTGCGATAGAAGCAGATGCAGTTGCGCCCCACCAGGGCAGCAAAGGACTCCGGCTGGCCATGGGCCTGCAGGTACGCGGGCGCGGCGACGAGGACACGCCGGTTGTCACAGAGCTTGCGCCCGACCAGGTTGGCGTCTTCCGACAGTCCGTAGCGCAGCACCAGGTCGATGGGGTTGCGGTACAGGTCGATGAGACCGTCGGACAGATGCATCACCAGGCGCAGCTGGGGATGGCGCTGGCGGAAGGGTTCGAGCAGGGTGTCGAGGCGGTCACGGCCGAGGTCGGACGGCGCACCGAGGTGGATGTCGCCGCTGAGCTGCTCCCGCCCCTGCTTCAGGGCGGCCAGACCTTCATCGATGGCCTGCCCGGCCTGGATGCAGTAACCCAGAAAATCCTCGCCCGCCTGGGTTAGGCGCAGGGAGCGGGTGGAGCGCTCCAGCAGCTGGCTCTCCACCCGCTGCTCCAGGCGCTTGAGCGCCGCGCTGGCCGCCGCGGC
Organism: Zoogloea sp.; assembly: GCF_023150065.1. GTDB lineage: Bacteria > Pseudomonadota > Gammaproteobacteria > Burkholderiales > Rhodocyclaceae > Zoogloea. The sequence continues at coordinate 66,308 of NZ_JAKLLN010000012.1, read as the reverse complement.
ACTGAGCCCCAGGGCACGGCCGGCCGCGCTGATGTTGCCCAGCTCGGCCACGCGGATGAAGAGCTGCACATCGGGAAAATGAAGCATTTTCAAAATCTGTTTGATAGTCCGTTAAATACTAGACCAATTATCAAACCGGATGCGCTTGCCTAGACTGGGCCACCTCCTCATCCAAGCGCTCACCACCATGCACGACCTCCTCTTCCGCCCCTTCCCCCTCGGCACCCTGGAACTGCCCAACCGCATCGTGATGCCGCCCCTGACCCGGGCCCGGGCGGCCCAGCCGGGCAATGTGCCAACGGAGATGAACGCCACCTATTACGCCCAGCGCGCCAGCGCCGGCCTGATCATCGCCGAAGCCACCGACATCTCCGCCGACGCCAAGGGCTACTCCCTGACCCCGGGCGTACACAGCCCGCAACAGATTGCCGGCTGGCGGCAGGTGACGGATGCCGTGCACCAGGCCGGCGGGCGGATCTTTCTGCAGATCTGGCACTGCGGACGCATGTCCCACCCGGCGCTGCGGGGTGGCGAACAGACCGTGGCCCCGTCGGCCATCGCCTTTCCCGGCCAGATCTGGCTGGCCGGCCCGGATGGCCAGGGCAGCATGACCGACTGCCCGACGCCCCGCGCCCTCGCCCTTGACGAAATCCCCCCCATCGTCGCCGCCTTCCGGCAGGCAGCCCTGAACGCCATGGAAGCGGGTTTCGACGGGGTGGAGATCCATGCGGCCAACAGCTACCTGATCGACCAGTTCCTGCGCACCACCTCGAACCAGCGCAGCGACCCGTACGGTGGCAGTCGCGAAAACCGCCTGCGCTTTCTGCTCGAAGTCACCGATGCGGTAATCGGTGCCATCGGCGCCGACCGGACCGGCGTACGCCTGTCGCCGCGCAACCAGGCCCGCGGCATGGACTGCCCGGACAGCATCCCCACGGCCCTGGCCGCCGCTGCCCTGCTGCACCAGCGTGGCGTGGCCTACCTGCACTTCAACGAGCCGGAGGAGAACCCGCCCAGCGCCGCCGCCGAAGACTTCCGCCGGCAGCTCAGGGCGGTGTTTCCGGGCCCGGTGATCGTGGCCGGCGCCTACACGGCGGCGCGGGCCCGTGCGGTGCTGGCCAGCGGCCAGGCCGACCTGGTGGCCTTTGGCCGGCCCTTCATCGCCAACCCGGACCTGCCGGCCCGCCTGCAGCATGGCTGGCCGCTCAACCCCGCGGACGCCTCGCGCTTCTTCGGTGGCGACGCCCGGGGGTATCTCGATTACCCCAGCCATCCCGCCCTCACCGAGGAGATCCCCGCATGAAAGCCGTTGGCTACCTGCAGGCCGGCGCCATCGACCGGCCCGATGCCCTGCTCGACATCGAACTCCCCCGCCCCTCGCCCACCGGCCGCGACCTGCTGGTGGAGGTGCAGGCCATCGCCGTGAATCCGGTGGACACCAAGGTGCGCCGCAGCGCCACGCCACCACCGGGTGAGTACAAGGTGCTGGGCTACGACGCGGTCGGCATCGTCCGCGAGGTGGGGCCCGGAGTGCGCCTGTTTCGGCCGGGGGATGCGGTGTGGTACGCCGGCGCCATCGACCGCAGCGGCAGCAACGCAGAGTTTCAGCTGGTGGATGAACGCATCGTCGGGCACAAGCCGGCCAGCCTGCCCGCGGCCGAGGCGGCTGCCCTTCCGCTGACCGGCATCACCGCCTGGGAGCTGCTCTTCGACCGCCTGCAGGTACCCCTGGCCGGTCAGGGACGCCCCGCCAGCCTGCTCATCGTCGGCGCGGCCGGCGGAGTTGGATCGGTGCTGATCCAGCTGGCCCGCCAGCGCACCGGGCTGACGGTGATAGGTACCGCCTCCCGGCCGGAGAGCCAGGCCTGGGTGACCGAGCTGGGCGCCCATCACGTCATCGACCACCGCCAGCCCTTCGCCCCCCAGATCGCCGCCCTGGACGCCCCGCCGGTGGACTACGTGATCAGCCTGACCCACACCGACACCTATTTCACCCAGCTGGTGGAGGTGCTCGCCCCCCAGGGCAAGCTGGCCCTGATCGACGACCCGGAGCCCATCGACGTGCGCCTGCTCAAGCGCAAGAGCCTGAGCCTGCACTGGGAGCTGATGTTCACCCGCTCCCTCTTCCAGACCGCCGACATGGAAGCCCAGCACCAGCTGCTCGATGCCCTGGCCGGGCTGGTGGATGCCGGGGTGGTGCGCAGCACGGTGCAGGCCCGGCTGGGGCCGATCTGCGCCGACAACCTCAAAAAGGCCCACGCGCTGCTGGAAAGCGGCGCCGCCGTCGGCAAGATCGTGCTGGAGGGCTTCCGCTGAGCACGCCGGCGCCCTCCCCCCGGAGGGCGCCTCAGCCGTCCTGCCGCCCGCGGCGCAGCCAGCGCAGGAGGGTGGCGTAGAGCCGGTCCGGCTCCACCGGCTTGGACAGGAAGTCGTCCATGCCGGCCGCCATGCACTGGGCCCGGTCTTCGGCAAAGGCGTTGGCGGTCATGGCGACGATGGGCAGGCGCAGCCCGCCGGCCATGCGGCGGATCTGCCGGGTGGCCTCGAGCCCGTCCATCTCGGGCATCTGCATGTCCATCAGCACAAGGTCGAAGGACGAGTTGCGCACCATGTCCACCGCCACCGCGCCATTGCCGGCCACCGCCACGTCGAGCCCGGCGTCCTGGAGGAAGAGCCGCGCCACCTCCTGATTCACCGGCTCATCTTCCACCAGCAGGATGTGGGCACCGGCATGATCGCGGCGCAGGACGGCCTCCGCCCCCACGGCCGGGCCGGGGGCCGACAGGACATGGGGAATGCTGCTGCCTATCCCCAGCCAGGCGGTGAACCAGAAGGTGCTGCCCTCGCCCGGGGTGCTGTCGGCGCCGGCCTCGCCGCCCATCAGCTCGGCGAGGCGCCGGGTGATGACCAGCCCGAGGCCGGTGCCACCGTACTTGCGGGTATTCGAGGCGTCTGCCTGCTCGAAGGCCCGGAACAGCTTGGGCAGGGCCTCGGGGACAATGCCGATGCCGGTATCGCTGACCTCCACCCGCAGCAGCAGGCGCTCGCCCTCCCGCGCGGCCACGCGGACGGAGAGGGTCACGCTGCCGGCCTCGGTGAATTTGACCGCGTTGCTGGCCAGGTTGAGCAGGGCCTGGGTGAGCCGGGTGGCATCCCCCCGCAGCAGGCACAGCAAGGGCTCGCATTGCACCGACAGGTGCAGGCCCTTGGCGCTGGCCTTCTCGTGGACCATGGAAGCCACATTGGCCACCAGGCTGTCGAGGGCGAACAGGCCTTCTTCGAGGAGGAACTTCTCGGCCTCGATCTTGGAGAGATCCAGGATGTCGTTGATCACCGCCAGCAGGTGGCGGGCCGCGTTGTCGATCTTGCCAAGCTGCTCCGCCTGGCTGGGGCTGGCGCCTTCGCGCTGCATGATGCGGGCCATGCCGAGCACCGCGTTGAGCGGGGTACGGATCTCGTGGCTCATGTTGGCCAGGAAGGCGCTCTTGGCGCGGCTGGCGCTCTCGGCGGCTTCCTTGGCCAGGGCCAGTTCGCGGGTCCGGGCCTCCACCAGGCTCTCGAGCTGCAGGCGATGGCGGGCCAGTTCGGCCTCGTTGCGCTTCTGCTCGGTGATGTCCTGCTTTATGCCCAGGTAATGGGAGATGCTGCCATCGGCCCGGCGCACCGGGGAGATGACCGCCGCCTCCACGTAGACTTCCCCGGTCTTGCGCCGATTGACCAGCTCGCCCTGCCACACCCGGCCCTGGCTGAGGCAGTTCCACAGCTCGCGGAAGACCTCGGGCGAAGTCTCTCCGGAGTGCATGATCCGCGGGTTCTCACCACGCACTTCGTCGAGGGTGTAGCCGGAAGCCTGCTCGAAGGCCTTGTTGACGTACAGGATGCGCGCGTCCAGGTCGGTCAGCACGATGCTGCCCGGGCTCTGTTCCACCGCGGTGGACAGCATGCGCAGCTGCTCCTCGGCCCGCTTGCGTTCGGTGATGTCGGAGAACAGGCAGGCAAACTGCCCGACGCGAGGGGAGTAGTAGTGGTTCTCGTAGTAACGCCCGGTGGCCGCCACGTAGCCCTCCAGGCTGGCATGCTGCCCCGACAAGGCCGCCCTGACATGGGCATCGAACCAGAAGTCCTCGAGGCCCGGGAAGAGGGTGCGCACCGTCTGGCCGATGACCTGCTCGCGGCTCAGCCCCATGATGCGCGAGTAGGCCGGATTGACGTCGAGGAAGCGCCAGTCCACCGGGCTGCCCGCCGCATCGTTGATGAGCTCGGCGAGGAAGAAGCCCTCCTGCATGGATTCGAAGAGGTAGCGGAAGCGGGCATCGGCCGTCAGACGCTCATCCAGGGCGCGCTTGCGTTCGGTGATGTCGGTGGAGATGCCGCACAGGGCGTAGATGCCGCCGTCCTCCCGGCGCAGGGGCAGCTTGATCGAGAGGTAGCTGCGGGATTCGCCGGTACGGCGATCCACGTTGGTCTCCTCGACCTCGATGCGCTCACCCTCTTCGATGATGCGGCGGTCATTGGCCCGCAGCGCGACGGCCGTCTTCTCGTCGAAGTACGCCGCGTCGGACGTGCCCACGAGCTGCTCGCGGCGGACACCGAACAGCTCGGCCACCGCCCGGTTGGCGTAGGTGTAGTGGTATTCGTGATCCTTGATGTAGATGTAGGCGCCGACGTTGTCGAGGATGGTCTCGAGCATCTCGTCGCTCTGCCGGCGCAGCATCTCGGCCTGGCGGCGGGCGGTCACGTCGAGGACGATCCCGATGTAGCTGCCGATCCGGCCATCGTCGCCCACCACCGGCTGGCCCCGGCACATCAGCCAGCGCGGGGCCTCGCCGGGCTGCTGGCAGAGTGGGTATTCGGCCTCGAAACCCTCGCCCCGCTCCCGCGCGGCGAGGATGATGGCCTCCACCCGGTCCCGGTCGTCGGGGTGGATCGTGTTGCGCCAGGCCTCGTAGGACGGGGTGCAGGAATGGGCAGGCAGGCCGTAAAGCGCCCACAGTTCGTCGGACCAGTAATTGTTGTTGCTCTCCAGGAACCACTCCCAGGAGCCCGCCCGGGCCGCATCCAGGGCCAGGCGCAGACGCCGCTCGCTGGCCCGCAGCAGGGCCTCGGAGAGGCTGCGCTCGGTGACGTCGGAGACCGTCGCCAGCACATGCTCGACGCCATCCAGCTCGAGGCTGCCCAGGCTGATCTCGATGGCGATCTCGTCCCCCGACTTGCAGCGCCCGCGCAGGTTGCGCCGGGCCATCAGGGCATGGGCCTGTTCGGGTGCCCTGCGGTACAGGGCGCGCTGGCCCGCATGGGCCGGGCGCAGGGGTTCGGGCACCAGGATATCGACCGACTGCCCGGACAGCTCGCCCGGGGCGTAGCCGAACATGCGCTCCAGGGCCGGATTCACCAGCACCATCTGCCCGTCCGGATCGACCACCAGCAGCCCTTCCACACTGGAGTTCCAGACCTGCCGGAAGCGCGCCTCGCTGTCGGCCTGGGCGGCCTCGGCCCGGTGCAGGTCGGAGATGTCGGTGAAGGTGAGCACCGCACCCGCATGTTCCCCCACCTCATTGCGGTAGGTGTCGATCTGCATCAGATAGTGGAAGCCCCGCTGGTGCACGTGCTCCACCCGGGACACGCCGCCACTCACCACCGCACCGACCCACTCCCGCAAGCGGGGCAGATCCAGGTGGCAGGGCACGCCGTAGAGAAACTGTCCGATGTCGTTGGGCAGCAGCCCGAAGATCCGGCTGGCGAGGGTGTTGAAGCGGGTCACCCGCCCGTCCCGGTCCACCACCACCAGGCTGGTGCGGATGGAGTTCTGGATGTTGCCGAGCGTGGCATTGAGCTGGACATACTCGAGGGATTTGACCCGTAGCTCGTCGTTGAGGGTGGTGAGCTCCTCGTTGGAGGCCTGCAGCTCCTCGTTGGAAGACTGCAGCTCTTCACTGGACGACTGGATCTCCTCGTTGAGGGACTGCAGCTCCTCGTTGGACACCTCCAGCTCTTCGATCACCGTCTGCAGGTGGGCCCGGGTATCGGCGAGCTCCTCACGCAGCCGGGCGATCTCGTCCATGGCATCGACAGGCAGCAGGGCCGGCCCCGCCTCGCCCCCGGCCTGAGCCGGGTGCACCGGGCTTTCCTCGAAGCTGATCAGCACCGCCGCTTCACCAAGCTCGTCCAACCCGACCAGGCGACGCAGCACCGGGCGCACGCGCAGGGTCTGCTCACCGAACTGGACCTGTACACCACCCCCGTACAGCACCTCGGCCTTGTCCTGGCGCAGGCGATAGCACAAGGCCTTCAGTTCGCCACGCAACTCGGGCAGACACAGGGAAAACACCGAAAAATCGGCGCTGGCCACGGGCAGGGAGAAATAGCGCCGGCTCGCGCCGAAGAAATGCAGGGGTGCAAACGCCGCATCCACCAGCACCCCCGGGGGGCCATAGGCTTCGAGCATCAGCTGGCGGCTGTGTTCGACCAGATCGTGCACCGGATTGCCCTGGGCCGGCACCGCCAGCACCGGCCGCACCGGCCGCTCGACGATCCCGAGGCGGGGTGCCCGGACCATGCGCGCGCCCGTGGCAGCCCTGCGCCGGTAGAGCTTGACGGCAGGGTCGACGGCCTCGAAGAGCCCGGCCGCACTGCCCACCGACTCGGACTGCCCCAGCAGCAGCAGCCCCCCCGGGTTGATGGCGAAGTGGAAGGTGCGGATGAGCTCGGCCTGCTGAGCCGGCTTGAAGTAGATCAGGATGTTGCGGCAACTCACCAGGTCCATCCGGATGAACGGGGGATGCCCAGTGAGATCATGGGCCGAGAACACGCACAGCTCGCGCAGGCGCTTGACCACCCGCCAGCCGCCACCATCCGGCCGGAACCAGCGGTTGCGGCGCTCGGCGTCGAGCCCGGCGAGATCCGCCGCGGCATACACGCCGGCCCGGGCAAACTCCAGGGCCTCCTGGTCGATGTCGGAGGCGAAGACCCGCAGCTCCCACTGGTCCAGCCGGTCACCAAGGATCTCGGCGAGCAGGATGGCGATGGAATAGGCCTCCTCGCCGGTGGCACAGGCCGGCACCCACACCCGCAGGGCATCCCCCGGGCGCTTGGCCGCGACCAGGGTGCGCAGGCTGCGCCCCAGGGCCTCGAAGACGGCCCCGTCACGGAAGAAGGACGACACGGAGATCAGAAAGCAGTTCTGCAGCAGGCTCAACTCGGCCGGGTCGGCCTGCACGCGTGCAAGGTAATCCTCGAGGCAGGCAAAACCCATGGCCTGGCTGCGCCGCAGGGTCTGGCGCCGCAGGGTGCTTTCCTTGTAGACGCTCAGGTCAACCCCGGTTTCACGGGAGGTCAGGGCAAGCAGGGTGCGGAAGGCACTGTCTTCCGCCTCGGCGCGCTGCTCGGCCAGATTGTCGAGACGGCCCCTGGCATCGTTGAGCCAGTCGACCACCGCCTCCAGGGTGTCCAGCCCCTCGTCCGTCAGGTAGAGCACAGCCCCTCCCGCCGCCCGGATGGCACGGGCGCCCGCAATCTCGTCGCAGCCCGATGGCACCGGCAGGACTCCGACCGCGGCCTCCCCGCCGATCTCGGCCACCGAGCCGAGCAAGCGGTCAAGCACGGCCACCGCCGTGTCCCCCGGGCCCGCCGACAAGACCTTCAGCCCGTTCCCGTGGAAGACCAGCACCTGCCCTTCCGGACAGACATGGACACAGTCGACCTCGGGGAAGACCCCATCCTGCGCATGACACACCCGCAGGCGGCACTCCGCAGCGAGTTCATCCACCCCCAGGGGATCGGCCAGCACAAAGGCGGCATGGCCCCGCGGGTCAAGGCGCCGCAACAGTTCCCTGAGACGCTCTGGTTTGTCCGCAAAGCCGCCCAGGACCACCAGGCAGGGCCGCTCGCCGGCATCCGGAGTCGCGGTGCCGACCATACTTGTTGCCGTCATAGCGTGTTGCAAATCGCCGATCTGAGAATGACTGTTTCGCGATGGTATTCCGAAGCAAGGGGGTTTTCCATGACGTGGGACAGGCCGCCGTTTCAACGCCTCCTCACACCCCTTGCGAAACCTGTCCGGACGTTCCATGATGAAGCATCAGCCCCACCTGGAGATGCCACCATGATTCGTTCCCTTGCCCTGATGCTCGCCCTGGCCCTGGGTTTCACCGCTGCGGCCCAGGCCTGTGGCGACAACGCCAAGCACACCAAGCCCGACATGAGCAAACCGGCGGCCCCCAAGACGGGTACCTGACCGGCCAGAAGAGCAAGGGCGCCCATGGGCGCCCTTTTTTGCCACAAAAACACCCCGGGGCCCGCAGCACACCCACGGGGAGCCCCCATGCAGAGGAGCGTGGGAGGCTCTTGTTTCTGATCGCCTTTTTTCCTGTTTCAACGCATCGGCCATTAAACCCATAAACGGAGACACCTATGCCCAACAGAACCCTGCGTCAGGTCGTGGAAGGCCAGACCCTTATTTCCTCCATTGCCGATACCTCCGTCCGCGCCGCGGCCATCGCCATGGCCAACAGCAAGGTTGGCGCCATCATGGTGGTGGACGACAAGGGCCAGCTTGCCGGCCTGTTCACCGAGCGTGATGTGCTCAACCGAGTCGTGGCCAAGGGTCTCGATCCGGACAAGACGCCCCTGTCGGCGGTCATGACCAGTTCGCTGCAGACTGCTTCGCCCGACAAGCCCCTGGCCCACGCCCTGCACATGATGTTTGAAGGCGGTTTCCGCCACGTGCCGGTTGTCGAGAACGGCCGGCCGGTGGGCATGGTGTCGGCCCGCAACGCCCTCGGCCTGGAAATCTGCCAGTTCGAGAAGGAGCTGAAGGACCGCGACCACATCGCCGAGATCCTCTGACCGCGCCACCGACTCATAACGCTGAAAGGCCCCTTGCGGGGCCTTTCAGCGTCTACCGCACCGGTCCTGACGCGCCCGGCCCCGGTCAAATCGCCTAAGATTGCGCTTTCCCCATCATCAAGAAAGCGTCAAGCCCATGTTTTCCGGAATCGTTGCCGCCACCGGCCGCATCCTGAATGTGTCCCCCCTCGAAGAAGGCGTGCGCCTCACGGTGGACGTCGGCACCCTGGATCTGGACGATGTGCAGCTGGGTGACAGCATCGCCAACAACGGCGTCTGTCTCACCGTGATCGCCCGGGAGGGCAACACCGTCCAGTTCGATGTCTCCCGCGAAAGCCTCAACTGCACCGTCGGGCTGGATGCCCCTGGCGAGGTCAACCTCGAGAAGGCCCTGCGCCTGGCCGACCGCCTGGGCGGCCACCTGGTGACCGGCCACGTGGACGGCCTGGGTGAGGTGCTGCGCTTCGCGCCCGTTGGCGAGAGCCACGAACTGGTGATTCGCGCGCCGGCCGCCCTCGCCGGCTACATTGCCCGCAAGGGCTCAATCACCGTGGATGGGGTGAGCCTGACCGTGAATCAGGTCGAGGGCTGCGACTTCTCCATCAACCTGATCCCCCACACGGTACAGGTGACCACCCTGCGCCGCCTGGTGACAGGCAGCAAGGTGAACCTGGAGATCGATCTGATCGCCCGCTACTGCGAGCGCCTGCTGAGCATGGAGCGCAGCACCGGCTGAGCCACATCAGCCGCGCCGGCGACGGGGTGACGGTTCTGTCACCGGCAATGAGGCCGGCAGCCCCTGTTCCCATCCAGGTCGTGCCCGTCGAGGGAGAGCTCCGCCGCCTGGACAGCCGGAGCCTGCATCACCGCAAGGCCCCCAAGCTATAAAGTCGCGCTTGGCCGCCCGGGTGTGGGAAAATGGCCGGCCCAGGAAACACTTTACGGCCTGACTGCCCACCGTCGATCCGACAGGACACTCAGCACCATGCTCATGAATCGCAGAAGATCACAGAAGAACCCGCCCCTGCGGCAGGGTGGGCCCGTCGCCCGTGCCCATGCGCACCTTCAGGGTCAGCGCCACACAACCGTTGCCGGAGAATCCTTGCCATGAGCGCACTCGCCCCCATCCAGGACATCATTGCCGACATCAAGGCGGGCCGGATGGTCATCCTCGTGGACGAGGAAGACCGGGAGAACGAAGGCGATATCGTCATCGCTGCCGAGTTCATCACCCCCGAAGCCATCAACTTCATGGCCAAGCACGCCCGTGGCCTGATCTGCCTGACCCTCACCGAAGAACGCTGCCGCCAGCTGGGCATCAACCACATGGCGCGGGACAACCGCAGCCAGTTCAGCACCGCCTTCACCGTCTCCATCGAGGCTGCCGAGGGCGTCACCACCGGCATCTCCGCGGCCGACCGGGCGCGCACCGTTCAGGCCGCCGTGGCCCGCCACGCCAAGGCCAGCGACATCGTGCAGCCGGGCCACATCTTTCCGATCATGGCCAAGCCGGGCGGCGTGCTCATCCGCGCCGGTCACACCGAAGCGGGCTGCGACCTGGCGGGCATCGCCGGGCTGGAGCCCGCCTCGGTGATCTGCGAGATCATGAACGATGACGGCACCATGGCCCGCCTGCCCGAACTCATCGAGTTCGCCCGGGAACACGATCTCAAGATCGGCGCCATCCGCGACCTCATCGAATATCGCGCCCGCACCGAAAAGCTGGTCGAGAAGGTCAGCGAAAAGAACGTGGACACGCCCTATGGCCCCTTCCGCCTGTCGGCGTTCGAAGACAAAACCTCCGGCGAAGTGCACCTGGCCATGGCCTTTGGCGACATCCGCCCCGAGGTGGACACCCTGGTCCGCGTCCACGAGCCGGTCTCGGTGCTCGATTTCCTCGACCCCAGCAGCGGCCGTCACAGCTTCCCGGTGGATGCCTCCCTCAAGCACATCGCCGAGCATGGTCACGGCGTCATCGTGCTCCTTTATCGCCCCCAGACCGGTCAGGACCTCCTGGCCCAGCTGTCCGGCGACACCGGCGCCAGCCGCCCGGCCCAGAAGTGGGATCCGCGCCTGTTCGGCATCGGCGCCCAGATCCTGTCCGGCCTCAATGTGGGCCGGATGAAGATCCTCGCCAGCCCGCGCAAGATCCCCAGCATGGCCGGCTTCGGCCTGACCGTCGTCGGCCACGTGGCCCCCGGCGCCTGAGCTCCGCGCTCCGCTCCTCCCCATACAGGACATCCCATGCCCCGCTACGAAAACATCCACGAAATCGAACCGAACCTGGACGGCCACGGCCTCCGCGTCGGTGTCGTCATGTGCCGCTTCAACCTCGACGTCTGCGAAGGCCTGCTGTCCTCATGCACGACCGAACTGCAGCGCCTCGGTGTTGCCAGTGACGCGATCACCATTGCCACCGTCCCCGGCGCCCTCGAAGCACCGCTGACCCTGCAGGTGATGGCCCGGAGCGGCCGTTTCGACGCGCTGGTCGCCCTCGGCGCGGTGATCCGCGGCGAGACCTACCACTTCGAGCTGGTCTCCAACGAACAAGGCGCCGGCCTCACCCGCGTCACCCTGGATACCGGCGTCCCCATCGCCAACGGCATCCTCACCACCGAAGATGACGACCAGGCCCTGGCCCGCATGCAGGTCAAGGGTGCCGATTGCGCCCAGGCTGCCGTCGAAATGGCCCGTCTCCTGAAGGCACTGGCATGAGCACACCCAACAAGTCCCCCCGCCGCCGCGCCCGCGAATTCGCCCTTCAGGGCGTCTATCAGTGGCTGCTGAGCCAGGCCCAGCTCACCGCCATCGAAAGCCAGCTCGGCGAAGTCGGCGGTTTCGACAAGTGCGACCGGGATCTCTTCCTCGGCCTGCTGCGCGGCACCATCAGCAACGCCCCCGAGCTGCAGGTCGGCTTCGCGCCCTACATCGACCGCCAGCTCAACGAACTGTCGCCCATCGAGCGCGGCATCCTGCTGATCTCCACCTTCGAGCTGATCCATCGCCCGGAGACCCCTTACCGGGTCATCATCAACGAGGCCATCGAACTGGCCAAGGGCTACGGCGGCACCGACGGGCACAAGTTCGTCAATGGCGTGCTCGACAAGCTGGCGGCCCGCGTGCGTGCCGACGAAGTGGAAGCCAACGCCCAGCAGCGCCGCGCCGCCCGCAACGGCAATCCGGGCTGAGCCCGGCTCTGACGGCGCCCACGCCACCGCGATGCCCTCCGAATTCGCCCTGATCCGCCGTCATTTCACCCGCCCCGCCCGCCATACCGACCTGGCGGTGGGCGACGACGCCGCCCTGATCCGCGCCCGCCCGGGCATGCAACTGGCCATCTCCACCGACATGCTGGTGGCCGGCACCCACTTCTTTGCCGACACCGACCCCGAAGACCTGGGCTGGAAGACCTTGGCGGTGAACGTCTCCGACCTGGCCGCCATGGGTGCCGAACCCCGCTGGGTGGTGCTCGCCGCCAGCCTGCCGGGGGCCGACGAAAGCTGGATCGCCCCCTTTGCCCGGGGCTTCTTTGCGTGCTGCGAGGCCTTCGGCATCGACGCCATCGGTGGCGACACCACCCGCGGCCCCCTCAACCTGTGCCCGACCATCTTCGGCGAGCTGCCCATCGGCCAGGCCATCACCCGCAGCGGCGGCCGGCCCGGCGATGAGCTGTGGGTGTCCGGCGCACCAGGGCGCGCCGCCCTCGGCCTGGCCCACCTGAAGGCCGAGATCCAGCTCGCCCCCGGCTGGCGTGACGACTGTGTGGCGGCACTGCAGCGGCCCCAGCCCCGCGTGGCCCTGGGCTTGGCCCTGCGCGGCCTGGCCACGGCCATGCTCGACGTCTCCGACGGCCTGCTGGGCGACCTGGACCACATCCTCGAGCTGTCCGGCGTCGGCGCCGAGGTGGATGAAGCCGCCCTGCCCCTGGCGCCGCTGATCGCCGCCTGTGGCGACCCGGAGCGGGCCTTCCAGGCCTGCACCGCCGGCGGTGACGACTACGAGCTGCTGTTTGCCACCCCCGCCGCACGCCGCGACGATCTGGCCGCCCTGTCGGCCCGCCTCGAGCTGCCCCTGCACTGCATCGGGCGCCTCACCGACACGCCGGGCCAGCTGCAGCTGCGCCGCGCCGACGGCCGTCTGGAACAACTCGCCGTACGCGGCTACGACCATTTCGGCCGCGACGCATGAAACCAAACCTGCGCTTCCTGGTCTCCGACCCGGCCCACTTCATCGCCCTCGGCTTCGGCTCCGGCCTGATGCCGAAGGGCCCGGGCACCGCCGGCACCCTGGTCGGCTGGCTGCTCTTCCCCTTCGTCCGTGCTCCCCTGTCCGACGCCCTGTTCGGCGGGCTGTTGCTGGCCAGCTTCCTGTTCGGCATCCTGGCTTGCGAGCGCACCGGACGCGCCCTGGGCGTGGCCGACCACGGCGGGATCGTGTGGGACGAGATCGTCGCCATCTGGCTGGTGCTGTGGCTGACGCCCCCCACCCTGGCCTGGCAGACCACCGCCGTCGTGCTTTTCCGCTTCTTCGACATCGTCAAGCCGCCGCCCATCCGCTGGGTGGACGAGCGCACCCGCGGCGGTCTCGGGGTGATGTTCGATGACCTGCTGGCCGCCGGCTACACCCTGCTGGTGCTGGCCCTGCTCGTGAGGTTTGCAAGCTGATGGATACCCGCCTCGAAGCCCTCTCCCGCGCCGTCGGCGACCACCTCCAGTCCCGCGGCTGGAGACTGGCTACGGCCGAATCCTGCACCGGCGGCTGGGTCGCCGAGGTGGTGACCGCCACAGCCGGCAGCTCGGCCTGGTTCGACTGCGGCTTCATCACCTACTCCAACGATGCCAAGTGTGCCCTGCTCGGCGTCTCCCCCATGACCCTGGCCCGCCACGGCGCGGTCAGCGAACAGACCACCGCGGCCATGGTGCGAGGCACCCTGGAGCGCGCCGAGGCCGACCTGGCACTGTCCATCTCGGGGGTCGCCGGCCCCACCGGCGGCTCGCCGGAAAAGCCCGTCGGCACCGTATGCTTCGGCTGGGGGCGTGCTGGCGAGACACCGGGTACCGCCACCTGCCATTTCGACGGCGACCGGGAGTCCGTGCGCTACCAGGCCGTCGTCTTCGCCCTCGAAGAGCTCCTGCGCCGCTACGCCTGAGGGGCCGCAGGGCGGCCGCCTGCGATCGAGGTAGACGTTCGCCGGGAACTGTATAAAATATCAGTTACGCGCAAGCACACTCCGTACCTGCTGCAGCGCGTCCACCCGCACGCAAACTCTGTGCCATAATCTCCAAAACCCTTTAAGCAAGGATCAGACAAATGGATGACAACAAGGCCAAGGCCCTCGCCGCCGCGCTTTCCCAGATCGAAAAGCAGTTCGGCAAAGGCTCGATCATGCGTCTCGGCGACGGCGAGGTCGAAAGCGACATCCAGACCGTCTCCACCGGTTCGCTGGGCCTCGACATCGCCCTCGGCATCGGCGGCCTGCCCCGCGGCCGGGTCGTCGAGATCTACGGCCCCGAATCCTCGGGCAAGACCACCCTCACCCTCCAGGTCGTCGCCGAAATGCAGAAGCTCGGCGGCACCGCCGCCTTCATCGACGCCGAACACGCCCTCGATGTCACCTACGCCCAGAAGCTCGGCGTCAATATCGGCGACCTGCTGATCTCCCAGCCCGACACCGGCGAACAGGCCCTCGAGATCGCCGACATGCTGGTGCGCTCCGGCGGCGTGGACGTGGTGGTCATCGACTCCGTGGCCGCCCTCACCCCCAAGGCCGAAATCGAAGGCGAAATGGGTGACCAGCTGCCCGGCCTGCAAGCCCGCCTCATGTCCCAGGCCCTGCGCAAGCTCACCGCCAACATCAAGCGCACCAACACCCTGGTGATCTTCATCAACCAGATCCGCATGAAGATCGGCGTGATGTTCGGCAGCCCCGAGACCACCACTGGCGGCAACGCCCTCAAGTTCTACGCCTCGGTGCGCATGGACATCCGGCGTATCGGCACCATCAAGAAGAATGACGAGGTGATCGGCTCCGAGACCAAGGTCAAGGTCGTCAAGAACAAGGTGGCCCCCCCGTTCCGCGAGACCCTCTTCGACATTCTCTACGGCGAGGGCAGCTCCCGCGAGGGCGAGATCATCGATCTGGGCGTGCAGCACAAGTTCGTGGACAAGTCCGGCGCCTGGTACGCCTACAACGGCGAGAAGATCGGTCAGGGCAAGGACAACGCCCGCGAGTTCCTCAAGGCCAATCCGCACATCGCCCGGGAGATCGAGAACAAGATCCGCGTCGCCTGCAGCCTCCCCGAGATGGCGGTCATCCCGCCCGCCGCAGCGGCTGCCTGACGCCCCCGCCCACGCTGCCATGGCCCAGAGCCTCCACGAACGCGCCCTGCGCTGCCTCGCCCTGCGGGAACACTCCCGGGTCGAGTTGGCGCGCAAGCTGGGCGGGCTGGGCAGCGAGGACGAAGTCAGGGCCGAACTCGACCGGCTGGTGGAGCTCGGGCTGCTCTCGGACGCCCGCTTCGCCGACGCTTACATACGCGCCAAGGCCAGCCGTTTTGGCCGCACCCGGCTGCAGGTCGAGCTGAGCCGGCGGGGGGTCGCCCCGGAACTCATCGCCACCACCCTCGACGAGGCGGACACCGACAGCGAACTGGACCGCGCCAGGGAAATTCACCAGCGAAAGTTCGCCACGCCCCCCCCGGACGCGCGAGAATGGGCACGGCAGGCGAGATTCCTTCAAGGTCGCGGCTTTTCAACCGAAATCATTCGTAGAGTCCTGAGAGAACATCCCGGCGATGAGCCTGCTTAAAGTCAGCAACCTGCGCAAGAAGTACAAGGCACGCACCGTTGTCCACGACGTCTCCTTCAACGTCGGCAGCGGCGAAGTCGTGGGCCTGCTCGGCCCCAATGGCGCAGGCAAGACCACCTGCTTCTACATGATCGTCGGCCTGGTGGCCGCCGACGGGGGCGAGATCACCCTCGATGACCAGGTTCTGACCCACCGCCCGATCCACCAGCGCGCACGCCTCGGCCTGTCCTACCTGCCCCAGGAGATGAGCGTCTTCCGCAAGCTCACCGTGGCCGAAAACATCCAGGCCGTGCTGGAGCTACAGCACCACGGCAAGGCCCAGATTGCCGCGCGGCTCGACGAGCTGCTCAACGAACTGGGCATCGAACACCTCCGCGACAGCACGGCCATCTCCCTTTCGGGCGGCGAGCGCCGCCGCTGCGAGATCGCCCGTGCCCTGGCTACCGACCCGCGCCTGATCCTTCTCGACGAGCCCTTTGCCGGCGTCGACCCGATCGCCGTGATCGACATCCAGAAGATCATCCGCTTCCTCAAGGACAAGGGGATCGGCGTCCTCATCACCGACCACAACGTCCGCGAAACCCTCGGCATCTGCGACCGCGCCTTCATCATCAATGCCGGCGAAGTGCTGGCCAGCGGCCGCCCCGACGAGATCGTCCACAATGAGCAGGTGCGTCAGGTCTACCTTGGCGAACACTTCAGGCTCTGAGCACCGAGACGACTCATGAAGCCCAGCCTTCAGCTCAAACTCTCCCAGCACCTTGCGCTGACCCCGCAGCTGCAGCAGTCCATCAAGCTGCTCCAGCTGTCCACCCTCGAACTCAACCAGGAGATCGAGAAGATCCTGCTCGAGAACCCGATGCTCGAACGGGAAGAACCCGAGGGCGATCTGGGCTCCAGCCGGGTCGAGGCCCCCGGTCCGGTGGCCCCGGCCGGCAGCGAGGCAGCCCACGAGCGGGACCAGGAACAGTCCCGGGAGGCCGACCGCGAGCGCGAGCCGGATCAGGACTTCGACAATAGCGGTGAAGCTGGCGAATGGATGGCCGCAGGCAGCGGCAGTGGCCAGCGGGACGACGACGATGACGCCGACTTCCAGGAGTTCCAGGCCGCCGTTCCGTCCCTGCGTGACCACCTGGACGCCCAGATCGCCCTCACCCCCCTGTCCGACCGGGACCGGGCCCTGGTGCGCTTCCTGGTCGAAGCCCTCGACGATGACGGTTACCTGAGCCAGGAACTCGAAGACCTGCTGCCCCTGTTGCCTCCCGAGCTCGAGATCGAGATCGACGACCTCAACATCGCCCTGCGCCAGATCCAGAGCCTGGACCCGGCCGGTGTGGGCGCCCGGGACGTGGGCCAGTGCCTCGCCCTGCAGCTCCAGACCCTGCCCCGTACCGAGGCGCGCCAGCTGGCCCTGGCCATCGTGGCAGAGCATCTCGAACTGCTGGCCGCCCGCGACTTCCTCAAGCTCAAGCGCGCCCTGCGTTGCAACGACGACGCCCTGCGGGAAGCCCACAACCTCATCCTCGGCCTCAATCCCAGGCCGGGTGCGCAGTTCTCCCAGGCCGACACCCGTTACGTGGTGCCGGACGTGGTGGTGCGCAAGGTGCGCAGCACCTGGGTCGTGAGTCTCAACCCCGACGCCATGCCGCGGCTGCGCGTCAATCAGCTGTACGCCCAGATCCTGCGGGACAACCGGGGCGCCAGCGGCTCCCTGTCCAGCCACCTGCAGGAAGCCCGCTGGCTGATCAAGAACGTGCAGCAGCGTTTCGAGACCATCCAGCGTGTATCGCAAGCGATCGTTGACCGCCAGCGCCAGTTCTTCGATTATGGCGATGTGGCAATGCGCCCGCTTACCCTGCGGGAAATCGCCGAGCAGCTGGATCTACACGAATCCACCGTCTCCCGGGTGACCACCCAAAAGTACATGGCCACGCCGCGGGGCATTTTCGAGTTCAAGTATTTCTTCGGCAGTCACGTCGCCACCGACAGCGGTGGTGCTGCCTCCTCGACGGCGATTCGGGCGCTGATTCGCCAGCTCGTGGGGGCGGAAGACAAGAGGAAACCCTTGTCCGACGCCAAGATTGCCGAGTTGTTGGGCCAGCAGGGTATCGTGGTGGCGCGACGGACGATTGCAAAGTACCGCGAGTCCCTCGACATCCCGCCGGTCAGTCTGCGCAAAACCATCTGACAGAAAGGTAGCAACCATGAACCTCAACATCACGGGGCATCACGTCGAAGTTACGCCGGCGATCCGCGAGTACGTCACCTCCAAGCTCGACCGCGTGATCCGTCACTTCGACAACGTCACCAGCGTCGGCGTGATCCTCTCGGTGGAAAAGCTGCGTCAGAAGGCCGAAGTCACCGTTCACGTGCGCGGCAAGGACATCCATGTGGAAGCCGAGGATTCCGACATGTACGCCGCCATTGACGCCCTCACCGACAAGCTGGACCGCCAGGTTCTGAAGTACAAGGACAAGGTCTCCGACCATGGCCACGACTCCCTGAAGCACCACGTGGCCGAATCCTGATTCGTCCACGCAAGTAATCCCGTTTTCCCCGGGACCGTTGTGGCTATAATGCGCCCCAGTTGACACAACGGCCCCGGCGGCTGAAGCCCCCGGATCCCCTGAATCGCCCTTCATCGGAAACCTGTGTCGGTCCTTGCCGCATGCAGGAGAGTCCACGCATGAATCTCATCGCCAAATTACTGCCGCCGGCCAACGTAGTCGTCGGACTCGAGGCGAGCAGCAAGAAGCGCGCTTTCGAGCAAGCGGGTCTGCTGTTCGAGAACAACCACGGAATCGGCCGAAGCACCGTCTTCGACAGCCTGTTTGCCCGGGAAAAGCTCGGCTCCACCGGGCTGGGTCAAGGCATCGCCATCCCCCACGGCCGCATCAAGGGCCTCAAGGACGCCCTTGGTGCCTTCATCCGCCTCGCCGAACCGGTTCCCTTCGATGCCCCCGACGGCCGTCCGGTCTCCCTGCTGTTCGTGCTGCTGGTGCCCGAACAGGCCAACGAGCACCATCTGCAACTGCTGTCCGAGCTGGCCCAGATGTTCAGCGATCGCGGCTTCCGCGAACAGCTCCTGAGCGCCCCGGATGCACTGGCCGCCCATGCCCTCTTCGCCCAGTGGGGAAGTGATGCGCCAGACGACAGTAGCGCGGCTGTTTGACGACAATCTCGAACGCCTGAGGCTGCGGCACATCTGCGGCAGCCTCGCTACCCGCATTTCGGTCTCCGAAGACCGCATCTGGCCTGCCGACATGGTTGGCCACCTGAACCTGATCCACCCCGACCGCCTGCAGATCCTCGGCGCCTCCGAGATTGCATGGGCCCGGCGCCAGACCCGCGAGAAGGTCATCCACCACGTGCGGGAGATCCTCTCCTATGCGCCCCCCGCACTGATCGTCGCCGACGACGAGGACATCCCGAGCATCATCCGCACCCTGTGTGCCAATGAAGACGTGTCCCTGTTTGCCAGCCCCCTGCCGGCAGCCAACGTCATCGACCACCTGCGCAGCTACCTGTCGCGCAAGCTGGCCGAGCGGGTCGCCCTGCATGGGGTGTTGATGGACGTGCTGGGCCTGGGGGTGTTCATCACCGGCGACTCCGGCGCCGGCAAGTCCGAACTCGCCCTCGAACTGATCTCCCGCGGCCATGGTCTGGTGGCCGACGACATCGTCGAGTTCTCGCGCATCGCGCCGAATGTCCTGGAAGGCCGCTGCCCCGAGCTGCTCCAGGACGTGATCGAGGTCCGCGGCCTGGGCATCCTCAACATCCGCACGATCTTCGGCGAGACCGCCTGTCGCCGGAAAATGAAACTCAAGCTGGTGGTCCACCTTCAGCGTCGTCAGCCCGGCCAGGAAGACCCCTTGCGCCTCAGCCAGGATGCCGAGGAACAGCTGATTCTGGGCATTCCGGTACGGCGGGTGATCCTGCCGGTGGCGGCGGGCCGCAACCTCGCCGTGCTCCTCGAGGCCGCCGTGCGCTCCACCATCCTGCTGCTGCGGGGCATCGACTCGACCCAGGAGTTTGTTGACCGCCAGCGTCGGGCGATGGAAGAAAACGGCATCTGAGCCAAGCAAGGCTGCAAAAAACTGTGGCACGAGCGGCATATTGGCGCCCCGGCACGATCCGCCGTCAACGCCATCGCACATGTGCCGTTTATGATGGTGTCGCAGTTCCCGATAATCCTTCCTACGAGGAGTGGCCTGATGAAGAAAATGATCCTGAGCGTCGCCGTTTCCCTGTTCGCCGCCAGCCTGGCCCCCGCCGCTCTCGCGGCCGGCGCCCAGCAGAACAAGATGAAGGAGTGCAACGCCTCCGCCGGTGAAAAGGAGTTGAAGGGCGATGAGCGCAAGGCATTCATGAAGGAATGCCTGTCCGCCAAGCCGGCCAAGACCACCCAGCAGGACAAGATGAAGACCTGCAACAAGGATGCCGGCGAAAAGGCACTCAAGGGCGACGAGCGCAAGAAGTTCATGAGCGACTGTCTCAAGGCGAACTGATCCGCCCACCCCGACAGCACGAAGGGCCGCAAATTGCGGCCCTTCTGTATTTCAGCCCGGACGCCGCCGCGGCTCAGTCGACAGCGAACGCCACTGCGTCGGACATGTTCTCGGCCGGCGAGAAGCCGCAGCCGATGTGCCCCTTCTCACCCAGGATGAACTCATCACGCTTGATGCAATGCTCGGCGTTGCCCTCTTCGAGCAGATAGGTGCCATTGGTGCTGGAGTCGGCAAGATAGAACAGGCCGCTGCGCAGCTCGATGCGGGCATGCTGCCGGGACACCCGTGGATCGGCCACCACGATGTCGTTGCCGGTTTCGCGCCCGAAGAGCAGGGTGGGATGGGCCGCATCGATGACCCAGCTCTGCCCGCGGAAACTCACCCGCAGCTGCTTGAGCGCCTGCGCCGCCTCCTGGCGCAGCTCGGCCGGGGTCGGTGGCGGCAGATCACCCAGTTCAAGGGTCGGAAACGGTGTCCCCTTGCTCTCCTCCAGGCGGCTGAGCATGCGACGCATGGAAGGCGACAGGACTTCGCTGAAACTCTCGGATACCGAGATGGTATCGGGGTTGTGGCTGGCGACCAGCCTGACGGCCATCGCCTCGGCCCTTTCGTCGGCCTTCTCGGCCTCGGCCTCGAGCACCACCCCGGCCCGCAGGACGAGCTTGATGCCGCTCATCGGCGGCAGAGCCCGCACCCGCTCCCGCATCTCCCGGGCGGCCAGCAAGGCTGAATCCGCCTCCGCAAAGCGTGCCACCAGCCCGTCCGGATGCAGTTCGAGGCCACTGGCCGAATAGGCCTCCGCGCATCGGGACATCCGGTTCAGGCAGCGCTCGACCGCATAGCCGGCCTCGGCTTCGCCGAGCTTGACGGCAAGACGTGCGCCGCCGGCCACATCGGCATACAGAAGGCACGCGGCGGAGGGACGCTCACTCATTCTCACAGACTCCGACGACGGAATTTGACGACTCACCCGGTACGCTGCCCGCCTCCCCGGGGAAAGCCCGGCCAAGACCTGGCGCTAGGTACTCCGGCACTAGCTTCTCCACACACCGATGGGAATCGCATCGGATTCGGGCTGTATCCCGGACATGTCTGGCATGTCGGGGCTATCGAAAACCACATCCCCCTGCTCGACCTGGGTCTCGCAGGACACACCCTGGAAATCAAACAATGCATTGTCGGCCAGATGGGACGGCACCACGTTCTTGAGGGCCGTGGCGATGGAGACGATGCGGCCCGGAAAACGCGTGTCCCAGTCACGAAGCATAGCCTTGATCTGCTTGCGCTGCGCATTCTCCTGACTGCCGCACAAGTTGCACGGGATGATCGGATATTCCATGCCCCGGGCAAAACGCTCGATGTCTTTCTCGGAACAGTAGGCCAGCGGGCGGATCACCACGTTCTGACGATCGTCACTGACCAGCTTGGGGGGCATGGACTTCATCTTGCCACCGAAGAACATGTTGAGAAACAGGGTCTCGATCATGTCGTCCCGGTGATGGCCGAGGGCGATCTTGGTGGCGCCGATATCCTTGGCCGTGCGGTAGATGATGCCCCGGCGCAGGCGCGAACACAGGGAGCAGGTGGTCTTACCCTCGGGGATCTTGTCCTTGACGATCTTGTAGGTGTTCTCGGTGACGATGCGGTATTCGACCCCGATGGACTCGAAATAGGCCGGCAGGACGTGGTCGGGAAAACCGGGCTGCTTCTGGTCCAGGTTCATGGCCACGATGCGGAAATCGATCGGCGCCCGTTCGCGCAGGGCCAGCAGGATGGACAGCAGGGTGAAGGAATCCTTGCCCCCCGACACGCACACCATGACCACGTCACCGTCGGCAATCATGCCGTAATCACCTATCGCCTCGCCAACCTTGCGCTCGAGGTGTTTCTTGAGGCGCAGGAAGGTGTTCGAGAAACGGGACTCCTTCTCCGGGGCGGGGTCGGCGGGTGAAAAAGCGGGGGCTGCCACTACGTGTTCCATGTCAATCCAGTTCAGATGATTATAGTCCGACCGAATATCCGCACGGCCGGCCAGAAGTGTAAAACAAACTACAGGTGGGCACTGCGCCCCCCATCAACGGCGATGACCTGGCCGGTGATGTAGGGCGCGTCGAAGAGCAGGAAAGCCACCGTCCGGGCGATGTCCGACGGCGCGCCGGTCCGGCCCAGCAGGGTGTGACGGACGATGGCCTCCCGCTCGGACGGGGAAAACTGCCCGTCATCCGGCCACTCGATGGCCCCCGGTGCGACGCCATTGACGCGCACCCGGGGCGCCAGCTCGAGGGCCAGGGCGCGGGTCAGGCCGAGCAGGCCGGCCTTGGCTGTCGAATAAAGGGGATAACCCTTGAGCGGACGCTCGGCATGGATATCCACAATGTTGATGATGGCGCCGCCACTGGCCTTCAGATGGGGCGCGGCCGCCTGGGCCAGGAACAGGGGCGCCTTCAGGTTGGAGCCGATGAGGTCGGCCCAGGCCGTTTCGTCGATGTCACCGAGCGCCGTGGGGAAGAAGCTCGATGCGTTGTTCACCAGCCCGTCCAGCCGCCCGAAACGCTCCAGCACGGCCGAGACCAATCCGGGCAGGCAGGCCGTGTCGAGCAGATCGGCCTGCAGCACCAGGGCCGAATCGGGCCGCTCGGCGTTGAAACCTGCGGCCAGCGCCTCCGCGTTGGCCGCAGAACTGCGGTAATGCAGGGCCACCCGGGCGCCGGCAGCATGCAGGCGGCGGGCGATCTCCGCACCGACGCGGCGGGCACCGCCGGTCACCAGCACCACGGGGGCAATGGAGTGAGAGTTCATGTGTTGCAAGAGGAAATCGACTGCGGGGATCGCCATGATACGGTGCCTCAGCCCTGCCGGGGCGGCGGCCGGCGCGGGTAGAATGCCGGCTTTGTCTACGGCGTCCTTCCCATGAGCCTTCCCCAGCCTTCCCCCGACGCCCTTGAGCAGAGCGGGCGCCTCCTGACCCGTCTGCACGCGCTGATCGAAGCCGAGGGCGGCTGGATCTCCTTCGCCACCTACATGGCCGAGGCCCTTTACGCCCCCGGGTTGGGCTATTACAGCGGCGGCGCCCGCAAGTTCGGTGCAGGGGGTGATTTCATCACCGCCCCCGAGCTCACTCCGCTGTTCGGGCAGGCCCTGGCCACCCAGGTCCAGCAGATCATGGACCTGTCGGCTCCCCACGTGATCGAGGCCGGAGCCGGCACCGGCCTGCTGGCCGCCGACCTGCTGCTGGAGCTGGAGCATCGTGGCGCCCTGCCGGAAAGCTACGGCATCCTCGAGGTGTCCGCCGAGCTGCGCGAGCGCCAGTTCGACACCCTGGCCAGCAAGGCCCCCCACCTGGCCAGCCGGGTCAGCTGGCTGGACGGGCTGCCCGAGCACTTCTCCGGCGCCATGGTGGCCAATGAAGTCCTGGATGTGATGCCGGTGCACCTGATCGCCTGGCGCCCGGAGGGGATCTTCGAGCGCGGCGTGGCCGTGGATGGCGAAGGCCGCTTCGTGTGGGCCGACCAACCGGCAACCGGCAGGGTTGCCGAGGCCGCGGAGGCCCTGGGGCTGCCCCTGCCCGACGAAGGCGAGTACGTCAGTGAGCTGAACCTGGCCGGGCGGGCGTGGATTGGCGAATGGGCGGCCCGGCTGGAACAGGGTGCCCTGCTGCTGGTGGATTACGGCTACCCGCGGGCGGAGTACTACCTGCCCAGCCGCAGCACCGGCACGCTGCTGTGCTACTTCCGGCATCACGCCCACGGCGACCCTTTCCTGTGGCCGGGGCTCAACGACATCACCGCCTTCGTGGACTTCACCGCGGCCGCCGAGGCCGGCTTTGAGGCCGGGCTGGACGTGCTGGGCTATGCCGACCAGGCCAACCTGCTCTTCAACTGCGGGATCCTGGAATGCCTGGCGCGGCGGGCACCGAAGGAGAGTACGGACTACATCCGTGCCGCCAAGGCCGTGCAACGCCTGACGGGGCCCCATGAGATGGGCGAGTTGTTCAAGGTGATTGCCCTTGGCAAGGGTATCGTGCAGCCCCTGATCGGCTTCCGGCGCGGCGACCGGCTGCACACGCTGTAGTCTCATCCGCCCCGCCTGACAAGGAAACGCCGGCTCAAGGGCCGGCGTTTTCACATCCTGCGGGTGACGGGCGGTTTATTCCTGGAAGCGGTACACCGCGCTCAGGAAGGCATCCACGTCCGTGGGAACGAAGTGTCGCTCCGGCGACGACACCGGGATTTCCTGCAGGCCAAGGGCGAGCTCGGGGGGCAACAGATTGGCGTTCAGCACTTCTTCGCTGTAGGCCAGGCCGGACTCACCATCCAGGTCCAGGGGGGTGCAGGCACCGCTTTCCATATCCATGCAGATCACCATTTCGGCCTCCGTTGCGGGGTGAAGGGAGCAATCCCCGCTGATTTTATTAACGGCTGCAGCGTCCAAAGGTTGAAGGGACTCCGGCACGAGGCAGGGGGACAAGGGACTTTCCCCAACGATACATCGGCCGTGTGCATGGCTCTAGAATGGGCTGCCGGAACGCCCGTCGCAATGACGGAGTTCACAAGCCGGCGCTTTTTTGCCGCCGGCTTACAAATCCTGACTTTTCAACCAGGCGATGATCGGGTCCGCCGCCACCCGCCAGTCGCTCTCCATCATCATGCCGTGCCCCAGCCCCGGCAGGATCTTCGCCTCCACGCCATAGCGGCGGGCGGTCATGCGCACCTGATCCGGCGGAATCAGCACATCATGCTCGGCCCCGAGGACCAGCATGGGCGGCAACTGCATGCGTGAGACGAAGGGCAGGTCGAACAGGGACATGTCCCAGATGGCCCGGTGGGACTCGGGCTGGCACAAGTGGTAGTAGCGCTGCAGGCGCTCCAGTTCGACCGCCTCATGGAACATGGCCTGGCGCAGGGTTTCCATCTGCGGCTGGCCGCCCCCCATGATGCGGTTCAGGTCACCCATCAGGTTGGGCTTGGAGAAGGCCAGCCCGAAGGCCGAACCGAGCAGCCCCTGGGGCGGCACCGACGACATCAGCACCACCGCGGGTGCCGAATGCTTCTCGAGATACTTCTGCAGCACCATGCCGCCCATGGAGTGGCCGATCAGCACCGGCGGCACGGCCAGTTTGTCCACCACCTCGGCCACATCGTCCACGTAGTCGGCGATGGAGAAGCTGTCGAGATAGGCCCGCCCGCGGCTGCCGCCATGGCCGGACAGGGACAAGGCGTAGGCGCTGTAGCCTTGCGCCGCAAAATGGCGCAGAAAGAACTCGTCCCAGCACCAGGCGCCCGTATAGGCACCATGAACGAAGAGCAGCGGAGTCTCCCGGGACTCACCTTCAGGGCTGCGACACAGGACCTCAAGATCACCGAAACGGGAGCGGTTCATGCAGAAAGGCCCCGCAGACAGGCGTGCAGGGGCACAGGGAAGAAAGTCAGGGTCATGAGCTGTTCTGGATTGCTATTGTTGTGGGGACACAACTTACAGCACGTCATCCAAGTGGGAAAGCAGAAAACCTGCCGGCCCGCCCCAATCCGCGGTTAAATCGCGCTTTCGATGCAGACGGGTCAAGGGCAATGCTCAAGTGGTTGCTGGCAATCGTGATACTGGCGGTGGTGTCGGGCCTGGGTTCCGGCCTGGCGCTGCGACGCTGGCGCATCGGCCACCTCCCGGGTGACCTCCACTTCGATCTGTTCGGTCGCCACATCCACATTCCGCTCACCAGCACGCTGCTGATGTCGCTGCTGGTCTTCCTGCTGATCCGCTGGTTGTAGGGCGCCCTCAGTCCAGCGGGGCACGCACCGCAAAGATCACGCTGTCGAGGATCTGCCCCTCGGCCGACATCAGCTCCAGCACATGCCGGCCGGCCACCGGGCGCCAGGCCAGGCGCAGGCCGTTGCTGCCGACCAGCCTCTCGCCATTGAGCCGCCACCACGCCCCCGGCGGTGCATGGGTGGCATCGAGGCTCACCCGGAAGGCGGGGTCGTCGACCAGGGCCATCGCGTCCACCAGCAGGCCGTTGGCCGGGTAGGTGATCCGCGGGAGGCTGCGTGGCAGCCCCACCCGCTCCAGCTCGGTACCGCGGATGAACCACTCCCGGCGCGGGCTTTCGATGGGTGGCTCAAAGACCACCAGGGCCGACACCACCCCCGGCGGCGGCACCAGGCGATGGGCGGCCTGCTGACGATGCAGGCCGCGCAGGATGTCCTGCCAGGCCTGGCCGGCCAGCGCCGGGGTACCCCGCCCGCCCGATGCCCACAGGACCACCGTGAAACGGTCGGAATAGCCTGCCTCGAGGGCTTCCCGCCCGTCCACCGCGTACTGGCGATGGACCAGCGGCAGGGTGCCCCCCTCAAGCTCGGTATCCACCAGGATCTCACTGACGATGAAGGCCGCCTCGGCCCGCAGGACCCGGCGCGGCTGGCGCTCGGGTGTTGCCAGCAGGCGCGGCGCCAGCCACTGCCCGCCGGCGGGCAGGGTCCGGTACAGACCGGCAAGCTGGAGAAGGCCGAGCTCCGGCAGCATGCCCCGGGGCCAGTCCACCTCGACCTGACGCAGACGTTCGGCGAGCCCGTCGCCCACCATGCGGGCCACCGCCTGGGCCGGATCCGCCATTCCGCTGGCCAGGGCCTGGCGCACACTGACCCAGGTGTGATCCTCGGGCACGGTGGGGGCGTGATTGGAAAGGGGCTCCTCGATCAGGCTTGCCGCGGTGAGCAGACGACGCTCGAGGGCAAAGCCGTAAACAAGGGGCTGCAGCAGGGTTCCCATGCTCCGCGACACCGGGACCTGGTCCGGCTGGGCCGCGTCCCCGCCCCCCACATAGGCCAGGATGTCGCCCGTGGCATTGTCCAGCACGACCCCGGCCCCCTCCACCAGGCCGGGGCGCCGCAACACGCCGAGAAGGACCCGCTGGGCTTCCGGGTCAAGGGTGCTGATCAGCCGTTCGCCGGGGTGCTGCAGCAGCTGACGGGCCACGTGGGGCGCCAGATCCCAGCGCGGGGCGGTGTTCTGGCGGTCGAGGCTGGCATTGATCAGGCGCTGGGCCGGGGTGCAGGCCGCCGGTGCATTGATCCGCTCCGCCAGCACACAGGCCCGGTGGGCCACCACCTCGGCACGGGCGTTGGGGCCGCGCAACAGCACCGCCAGCACCAGGGCCTCCGGCCGGCCCAGGGCCTCCGGCCCCTTGCCGAAGAAGGCCCGGGACGCGGCATGGACACCCTGCAGATCCCCCCGGAAGGGCGCCAGGTTGAGATAGGCCTCGAGGATCTGCTCCTTGGTCCAGCGGGCCTCCAGCGCCTGGGCGGCCAGGGCCTGGTCCCATTTCTGGCCGAAGGAACGGCGCGGCGCGCCATTGCGCCCCAGGGCCAGATCCGGATCAAGCAGGCCGGCGAGCTGCATGGACAGGGTGGAGGCCCCGCGCTTGCGGTCGTACCACAGGTTGTGCCACAGGGAACCGGCGAAGGCCCGCCAGTCCACCCCCGAGTGCTCGAAGAAACGCTTGTCCTCGGCCGCCAGCAGAGCCTCCTTGAGGGCCGGCGAGAGGCTGTTGAGGCTGACCCATTCGAGCCGCCGCACCCCCATGTCGAGGCGCCGTTCGGCCAGGGGCGTGCCATCCCGGGCGAGCAGCACCGCCACCGACGGCCGCGCGTTGGCGCGGACTTCGGCGAAGCCGGGGATCGGCTGAACCGCCTGGGCCGGCACCGCGGCAACGAGCAGCAGCACCGGCAGCACAAGGCGCCAGATCAACAGATCAAGAGCAGGAAAAACGCGGGGCGGGTGCATGGGTGGCGGGCATTGTATGCCCCATCCCCCCTGGCCGAACGCGGGATTACTGACGCTCCCCGAGGGGAAAAGTGTCAATCTTCGTATCCTCTTCCAGCACCGCAGCACCCAGCGCCTTGACTGCCGCCACACGGGCCTCGTGGACCGCAGCCGGGATGCGCGATTTGTCCTCGAGACGCCGGGCGATGGCCCCCGCATCCACGCCTCGCACGGCGTGCAAGGCGGCCAGCAGCCGCGCCTGCTGGGGATAGGGCCGCCCCCCGGCCGGTTCGCCACGCCCCCGGTGATCGCAGGCACAGGCGGCCAGCATGGCCTCGAAACGCTCCGGCCGGCGCAGGCCGTCACAGCGCTCGATGAGCTTCACGGTGGTCTCCGGGCGCAGCTGCAGGGCCTGGTGAACGATTCCGTGCTCGCGGGCCGTCATCACCGCCAGGTCGCGGCAGTCGGCCGGGCACTTGAGGCGCTCGCACACCTCGCGCGCCAGGGTCTCGCTGGCCGCCTCGTGACCATAATGGTGGGGCAGGATGTGC
This sequence comes from Zoogloea sp., assembly GCF_023150065.1. Lineage (GTDB taxonomy): Bacteria > Pseudomonadota > Gammaproteobacteria > Burkholderiales > Rhodocyclaceae > Zoogloea. The sequence goes on along the minus strand of NZ_JAKLLN010000012.1, from coordinate 37,842 downwards.
GCCGGAGTGAGGCCCTTGCCCAGGTCGTGGAGCAGGCAGGCCAGGCGCACCCCCAGCGGCTGAGCGGCAGCCGCCGCCGCGTCGATGACCAGCAGCTGATGCACCCCCGTATCGACCTCCGGGTGGTAGCGGGCCGGCTGGGGAACGCCGAACAGGCGATCCAGCTCCGGCAGGATGCGCGCCAGGGCGCCACAGTCACGCAACACCGCAATCATGCGCGACGGCCGGGCCTCCATCAGGCCGCGGGCCAGCTCCTGCCAGACGCGCTCCGGCACCAGGGCGTCGACCTCGCCGGCCACCACCATGGCCTGCATTAGCTGCAGGGTTTCCGGGGCCACGCGAAAGTCGGCAAAGCGGGCGGCGAAACGTGCCAGACGCAGGATGCGCACCGGGTCTTCGGCGAAAGCCGGGCTGACATGGCGGAAGACCCGCGCCTGCAGGTCGGCCTGGCCGCCATAGGGATCGACGAGCACGCCATCCTCCCCCCGGGCGATGGCGTTGATGGTGAGATCGCGCCGGGCCAGGTCTTCCTCGAGGGTCACCGTCGCATCGGTGTGGAAGACGAAGCCGGCATAGCCCGGCGCCGTCTTGCGCTCGGTGCGGGCCAGGGCATGCTCCTCGTGGGTGCGGGGGTGGAGGAAGACCGGAAAATCCTTGCCGACCGGGCGATAGCCCTCGGCCAGCAGGGCTTCGGGGGTGGCGCCGACGACGACCCAGTCCCGGTCCTTGACCGGAAGCCCGAGGAGTTCGTCGCGAATGGCGCCGCCGACGCAGTAGATCTTCATGGACGATGGAGCTGGAAGGTGGCAAATCGGCAACGCTTGTTGGCCTTGCCGAGATAGGTGGGGGCGATCGCCTCCAGGGGGGTGGGCACCCGCCCCCACGGCTGGGGCGGCCCCGCGGTGACGTTGGGCGCACGCATGGAGCGCACGTTGTCGCGGCTCATCAGCGTGCCAGGGAGCAGCTCGAGCAGGCCGGCCTGGAGCATGGCCAGCCCTTCAGGCAGGGGGATCACGGGCCGGGGGCAGCCGGTCAGATCGCCGACATACTCGACCAGCTCGCGCAGGGAATACTGGGTGGGGCCGGCCATGTCGAAGGTCTGGCCCGCGGCGTCGCTGCGCTGCAGGGCTTCAGCCACCACGTCGGCCACGTCCTCCACGTACACCGGCTGGAAGCGGGCATCGGCGCCCCCCAGGGGCATCAGCGGAAAGCGCCTTACCAGGCTGGCGAACAGGTTGAGAAAGCTGTCACCGGGCCCGAAGATCACCGAGGGGCGCAGGATGGTCCAGGCCACCTCCGGCGCAGCAGCACGGATTGCGGCCTCGCCGTCGGCCTTCGAGCGCTGATACTCGGACGGCCCGTCGGCACTGGCGCCCAGGGCGCTCACCTGCACGATGCGCTGCACGCCCGCCTGCCGGGCCGCGGCGACCAGGCGTTTGGGGAGCTCCACATGGGCACGGGCAAAATCCGGCCCGTAGGGCGTACCGCTGCGCGAATGCAGCACGCCGACCAGGTTCACCACCGCGTCCAAGCCGGTCATCAGCCCCGCCAGGGTCGGTGGATCGAAGACATCGGCCTCGACCACCTCGGCGGTGGGCAGGAGCAGCAGATGGCGGGCACGCTCGCGACGCCGCGTGGGGATGAGCAGGCTAAGGCCGGCTGCCGTCAGGCGCTCGGCCACGGCGGTGCCGACGAAGCCACTGCCTCCAACGACGAGCACCTTGCGAATGGGGGTCATGACTTTCTCCAGGGATGTTCCACCATCACAGATCAAAACCCGCGCAAAGAATTCCCCAGCCGCGGAGGCTTATTCGAGCCCAGCCCCCGGTGCCGGGCTGCCCATGCCGCCGACGTCCCTGACGTCGCCGTTGCTGGCGGCAATGGTGCCCAGCCGGCTCTTCAGGGAGGGCGAGCGCCCGTCCAGCAGGAGGGCATAAACCACGGAATTGGCCATCACCTTCTTTACGTAGTCGCGGGTCTCGCCGAAGGGAATGGTCTCGGCGTAGATGGCCCCCTCCAGGGGCTTCGCGTCCTTCCAGCGCTTGGCCCGGCCGGGGCCGGCGTTGTAGGCGGCCGAGGCCAGCACCGGGTGGTTGTCGAGGCCCTCGAGGACCATCCGCATGTAGGTGGTGCCGAACATCACGTTGGTGTCCGGGTCACGCAGCCACCCCACGTTGTACCCCTTCATGCCGAGCTTGCCGGCGATCCATTGCCCGGTGGTCGGCATGATCTGCATCAGCCCCTGGGCGCCGACGCCCGAACGGGCCGAGGTGACGAAGCGGCTCTCCTGGCGCATCAGGCCATACACCCAGCCGGTGTCCAGGTCGCGGCTGCGGGCATTGGGCTCGATGCGCTCCCGGTAGGGTGCGAGGTAGCGCAGGCTGTAGTCGTGCTCGTTGCGGGTGCGGTCGGCGGCGTTGATGGCCCGGTCGTAGATGCCGAGCTGCTGGGCCAGCTGGGCAGCGGCGAGGAGGAAGCGGTCATCCCGGTTACGCAGGGTCCAGTTCCATTCCCGCGTGCCCTCGGTGCGCATGTCGAGCCGGAACAGCGCCAGGGCGCGCTGCACGCCCGGGGTCTGGCGGACCCGCTCGGCTTCCTCATCGCTGGTGGCCCGGGCCTTGTCGGGCAGCTTGAAGCTGCGGCCGAGCTCCTCGTCGGCAAGAATGCTGTAGAAGGTGGGGTGCCCGGCCAGGCGCTCGAAGGCCTGGCGGGCGGCCTCCTTGTTGCCCAGGGCCTGCTGGGCCCGACCGAGCCAGTAGGTCCAGTCGGGCAGATCCCGCTGGGCGGCGGGCATGGCTTCGACCGCCGCCTTCACGGCCCGCCAGTCGCCGGCACGCAGCGCGGCACGCACGCGCCAGGCGGCCTGCTCTTCGGACATGGGCGTGTCGCCAACCGCCTTGAACCAGGCGTGGGCTTCGGGGAGCAGCTTGGTGGCAGCCTGCCAGGCGATCTGGCCGAGGGCATAGCCCCGCTCGGCCGCGCTGAAGCGCTCGTCGAGCCGGGAATAGCGCAGATAGGCGCCCATCGGATCGTCGCGGGACAGGCGGGCCAGGGCGATCAGGGCCAGCTCGCGCCCCTGGCGGCTGGCCGCGAAGTTGACGGGCTGACGATCCAGCCAGGTGGACGGGTTGGTGCTGGCCTTGTCGAGGTCGGACGCGCCCAGCGCCTGATCGGCGGGCAGCCAGCTGGCCACGGCCCGGGCGCCGGTGATGCGCTTGGCCTCCATCAGACGGCGGATGCGTAGCCACAGGTCATCCGGCGCCACCTGCGCCTCGCGGACCAGGGTCTGCAGAACCGGGATGCAGCTCTCCGGGGTGTCCACCAGGCTGAACCACAGGGGGCGCACCTCGCCCAGCACGGCACCGTCGCCGTTCTGCAGGCGGGCCTGATAGTGATAGCAGCGCAGCTCCTGGTCCGGCTGCTCCTGGTACGGAAACTCGGCCACGAAGCTGCCCCACTCGCCCCGCTTGCCCAGGCTGCGCAGCCATTCGCCGCGCAACTTCTCGGCCAGCCAGCTGCCGCTGTTGCGTTCGAGGAAGTCCTGGATGCGGGCCGGATCGAAATCGGCGGAGGGGCGGGCGACCTGGTTGGACAGGGCCCAGTATTCGGGATAGGGGTCGAGCACGTGGCCGGTGGCCGGCGCATTGAGGGCCAGACGGTTGCGATCACCGCTGCGCGCCGCGTCCCGGGCCAGCAGGATGCGCTCGTCCCCCGGGTCGCCGCCGGCCGGCATGGCCATCCACAAAACTGCCGCCAGTACGGCCCACGCGCTATTCTTCATTGATTTTCGCCCCGCCAAAATGCCGCCGGAGAATAGCACAGTGAACACCCCGAACTCCCCCGCCGGGAGCGATATTGCTGCACTGCGGAGAGGCTTGCGCCAGGCCGCCATCGCCGCGCGGGAAGCCCTCCCTGCGGAGGCGCGGGCGACCCTCTCGGCCCGCATCGAAGGCCACCTGGATGCCCTGCTGGAAACGCTGGCCCCGCGAACCCTGGCTTTCTGCTGGCCCTGGCGCGGCGAAGTGGACCTGGTGGCCTGGGCAGGGCGCTGGCTGGCCGCCGATCCGCAGCGCCAGGCGGCCCTGCCCGAAGTGACGGAACCGGCGCAGCCGATGCGTTTCCGGCGCTGGCAACCGGGCGACCTCATGGACACGGATCATCACGGCATCCCCGTACCGGCGCACGGCTTGCGGGTGGAGCCGGACGTGATCCTGATCCCCCTCAACGCCTTCGACGCGGCGGGCTACCGGCTGGGCTACGGCGGCGGCTACTTCGACCGCACCCTGGCGGCCCTCGATCCGCCCCCCCTGTGCATCGGCGTGGCCTTCGAACTGGCCCGGACCGACTCCACCCATCCTCAGCCCCACGACCAGCCCATGGACTGGATCGTCACCGAGGCGGGCAGCTTCCGCGCCACGCCAAGCGTCAACGGCTGACCGGGCGCACCCCTTGCAGGGGGCTGCCGAGGATGGCCGCCCGGATCACATCGATGGCCCCGCTGCGGGGATAGGTCACCCGCCAGGCCAGGGCAATGCGCCGGAAGGGCTCCGGCGCGTCGAAGGGACGCACGGTGAGGAGCGAATTGCCGCCGGGAAGGGGGTCGGCGGCGGAGCTGGGCAGCACGGTGATGCCGGCACCGGTGGCCACCATGTGGCGGATGGTCTCCAGGGAGCTGCCTTCCAGGGTGCGCTGCAGGCCCTCGCCGCCACGGCACAGGGGGCACACCTCAAGCACCTGGTCGCGGAAACAGTTGCCGGCGCCAAGCAGCAGCAGCGGCGCGTCGGCCAGGCGGGCGGCCGGAATCGTGTCGTCATCCTCCCAGGCGTGGCCGGCGGGCATCAGCACCCGGAAGGGCTCGTCGTACACCGCCTGGGTGACGATCCCGGGCTCTTCGAAGGGCAGGGCCACCACGATCACGTCCAGGTCGCCGCGCTTGAGGGATTCGGCCAGGCGGGCGGTGTAGTTCTCCTGGATCAGCAGGGGCATGGACGGCGCCGCGGCATGGACCCGGGGAATCAGGTGCGGCAGCAGGTAGGGGCCGATGGTGTAGATCACGCCGAGCTTGAGCGGACCGGACAGGGGGTCGCGCCCCGCGGTGGCCAGCTCCTTGATCTGCCCGGCTTCGAGCAGCACCTTTTCGGCCTGGGCGACGATGCGCGCACCGATATCGGTGATCTTCACATCGGCCGCGCTGCGCTCGAACAGGGTGACCGCCAGTTCGTCCTCGAGCTTCTTGATGGCCACCGACAACGTCGGCTGGCTGACATTGCAGCGCTCTGCCGCGTGGCCGAAGTGACGTTCACGGGCCAGCGCAACGAGATAGCGAAGATCGGTAAGCGTCATCAGGTCGCCCCAGTTAGCAATAGTGATTAACTATACATCCTCATCGCCTAAAGGGCGCATCCGGGCAGGCCGCGATCACGGGGGCTTGCATCCCGCCAAAGCGCCCCCATTTTGTAAGCACTTGTTTAAACACGGAACATGATGCTCCCCGGGAGCGTCAATTTTCAGGCCATCCACTGGAGCAACAGATGAAACCTGTCCTGGTCCGATCGACCTTTGCCTTTTCCGCCCTTGTTCTGGCTCTTGCCGGCTGCCTGCAGGAAGGCGGCGCCATCTCCCCGTCCCATGCCGCCAATGGCGCGCCCGCCAGCGTCGCCCCCCCTCCCCAGACCGCCCCGGCGCCCGCTGCGCCGGCCAGCCGCTACGGGCTGCCCGATTTCTCCGCGCTGGTCGAACAGGTCGGCCCGGCGGTGGTCAATATCAGCGTCACCCAGAAGGTTTCCCGTGGCAGCGGCGCCACGAGCGGGGAAGACCCCTTCGCCGGCGACCCCTTCTATGACTTCCTGCGCCGCTTCGGCGTCCCCGTTCCGGGCATGCCGGGCGGCGGTGGCGGTGGAAATCGCAGCCCGGAACAGCTCCAGCAGGGCGTCGGTTCGGGCTTCATCGTCAGCGCCGACGGCTATGTGCTGACCAACGCCCATGTGGTCGACGGAGCCAGCGAAGTCACCGTGCGCCTCACCGACAAGCGCGAATTCAAGGCCAAGGTGGTGGGCGCCGACAAGCGCACCGACGTGGCCCTGCTGAAGATCGACGCCAACGGCCTGCCCTTCGTGCGGACCGGCGATGCCGAGCGTACCAAGGTCGGCGAATGGGTGGTGGCCATGGGCTCGCCCTTCGGCTTCGAGAACACCGTCACCGCCGGCATCATCAGCGCCAAGGCCCGCCGCCTGCCCGACGAAAACTACGTCCCCTTCATCCAGACCGACGTGGCCATCAACCCGGGCAATTCCGGCGGCCCGCTGTTCAACCTGGCCGGCGAAGTGGTCGGCATCAACTCCCAGATCTACTCCCGCTCGGGGGGCTTCATGGGCATCTCCTTCGCCATCCCCATCGACGTGGCGATGAAGGTGAAGGACCAACTGCAGAAGTACGGCAAGGTCTCGCGCGGCCGCCTGGGCGTGACCATCCAGGGGCTGGATGCCGACCTGGCCCAGAACTTCGGCCTCGACAAGCCGGCCGGCGCGCTGGTTGCCAATGTCGAAGCCGGCTCCCCGGCCGAAAAGGGCGGCCTGCAAGCGGGTGACGTGGTCCTCGGGGTCAACGGCCAGAAGGTGGACAACTCCGCCGATCTGCCACGCATCATCGGCGAACAGAAGCCCGGCACCAGCGTACGCCTGTCGGTCTGGCGCAACCACAAGACCCGCGAGATCACGGTGACCCTGGGCGAGCAGGCCGGTGAGAAGGTTCTCGCCGCCAGCCCCGAGCGCAAGAACGACAGCGCCAGCAACAAGCTGGGCCTGAACGGCCGCGCCCTCACCGGACAGGAAGCCGGCCGCCTCGGCGTTCCCGGCGGGATCGTCGTCGAAGGCAGCAGCGGCCCGGCCGCCAAGGCCGGCCTGCAGAACGGTGACGTCATCCTCGGCATCAACAACCAGGCCATCACCAGCGTCGAACAGTTCCGCAAGCTGCTCGACGACGCCGGCAGCCGCTTTGCGCTGTTAATCCAGCGGGGCAGCAGCCGGATCTTCCTGCCCATCCGGATCAACTGAAAACATCAACCGGAGCCCGTGGTGCCCGCTCCGTGCGGGTACCACGCACGTGCATCAATTCACAATACGGGAGTTAAAGAATACACAGGCAGATCAACATGCAAGCTTTATAATCGCAAGGCCGGGGCGTGGTCGATAACAGGGAAAGCCCCGACTCACCACAACAAAAACTCGTCCGATGCCCTCGCTGTTCTCCCGGCGGTCCTTGCTTACCGCACTTGCGGGCCTTGCATGCACTCATACCGTTTTCGCTGTCGACAGCCAGGCGGGATACAGTGCCGAATCCCCTTTTTTCGAGGATCTCCCGACAGTCCTGTCGGCGTCGCGACTTCCCCAGGTACTCAATGAAGCCCCCGGTGCGGTCACCATCCTCGACCGGCACTTCATCCAGGCAACCGGCTATCGCGATGTGGCGCGCCTGCTGCGTCTGGTGCCGGGCATGCAGATCGGCCAGGAGCGCGGGCACTCCCAGTGGGTCACCTATCACGGCCTGGGCAGCGACTTTCCCACCGAAATCCAGGTACTCGTAGACGGCCGCTCGGTGTATGCCCCCAGCTCCTTCGGTGGCGTCGATTGGTCGTCCCTGCCCCTGACCATCGACGAGATCGAGCGCATCGAGGTCGTGCGCGGCACCAACTCCAATGCCTACGGCGCCAACGCGTTCCTCGGCGTGATCAACATCATCACCCGCCACAGCCACCAGGAACGCGGCGCCTCCGGCCAGATCAACGCCGGCAATCACGGTATCGCCGACATCCGCGCCAGCTGGACCGGCGGCAGTGACGACCTGGGTGTGCGCCTCTCGGCAGGGCAGATCCGCGACAACGGCTTCAGCCGCGTAAACGACTCACGTGTCAGCCAGACCCTCAGCCTGCGCAGTGACTACCGCCTCAACACCCGTGACGAGCTCACCCTGCGCGCCGGCTACAACCGCCTCGAACGCGGCATGGGCTACCCCGATTCGATCTACAACAACAACGGGGAGCGCACCGCCGGCGCGGAATCCAGCACCATCCATCTCACCTGGCGGCGTACCCTGAGCCACGAGGAAGAGTGGCTGGTCAGCCTCTACCGCAACCACGAATCCAACATTGACCGGTGGACGGCCAGCTCGCCCGCCTTCCCCAATGTGCCCCTCAACCGCAACCGTGCCAGTGACCGCACCAACATCGAACTGCAGCACCGCTTTGCCCTCAATACCCAGGCGCGGCTGGTGTGGGGCCTGGAGGGGCGGCGCGACGAGTCGGACGCCCCCTTCCTGTTTGCCGGCACCAGGCCGCCGAGCATGAGCATGTACCGGGCCTTCTCCAACCTGGACTGGCACCTGACCCCGGCCTGGCAGCTCAACCTCGGCGGGCTCCTCGAGAAGAACGGCGACATCGCCGCCCAATTCATCCCGCGGGCCTTCGTCAATTGGCAAGCCAGCCCCACGGACACCTTCCGGGCCGGCTACGCCCGGGCCTGGCAGCAGCGCAACATGTTCGACATCCACGGGGACGTGCGTGCCTACGCGCCCAACACCGACCCCCGGAGCAGCGCCCCCATCGCCTGGCCGTATGTCCCGAATCCCGACCTGCGCACCCCCTCGGTAGACACCGTGGAAGTGGGCTATCTGGGGCGTTTCCCGGGCATCGACGCGACCCTCGATGTGCGGATCTTCAACGAGCACATCCGCAACTTCGTGGTCCGCCGCAACATCCCTTCGCCCATAGGCCCCCTGGCCCTGAGCGCCCTGCCCTCATCCCAGTTCGTCAACCTGGATTCGCCGGTGGTCCTGCGCGGCCTCGAGTACCAGTTCCGCACCAAGCCCCGGGCCGGCACCGAGATCCTCTTCAGCCACAGCCTGATCGACCGCCACACCGACGAGCCCGAGGTGGCCAAGCGCACGGCCCCCTACTCGGCCAGCCTGACCTGGCTGCAGGACTACGGCAGCGGCTGGAAGAGCACCGCCAGCATCCTGCGCATGGGCTCCCTGGCCGGCGGCTATGGTTACGTACCGGGCTGCGATTACACCTCGCCGGCCTATACCAGCCTTGATCTACGCATCGCCAAGGCTTTTCAGGTGGACGGCCGGCGGGTGGAAATGGCGATCAACGGCATCAACCTGGGCGAACGTCACCAGGAAATCGCCGATCGCTCCGAACAGTGCCTGCCGGTGCACCTCAACAGGCCGGTCAACCCGGCCTCCAGCATGGTCTGGCTGTCCCTGGGCATAGAGCTCTAGGCCCGTCGCCCAGGGCGCCAGCCTCGGCGCCTCAGACGCTGTCCGAGCCGACCGTCTTGCGGATGAACACCGCTCTCTGGATTTCCGTCACCCACACCAGGCCGTCGCCGGTCTGCCCGGTGCTGGCCACCTGGACGATCTGATCGACCAGCGTATCGGTCATGTCGTCGGGCGCGATGATCTCTATCCGCACCTTGTCGGTAAAGTCGGTGAGCACCTCACGGATGGTATTGGGCGTATGCCGGGAGGTGGCACCACAACCTGCCACCTTGCTGATCGTCATGCCCGGGAAGCCCGGAATGGCCCGCAGCACCTCGCGCAGGCGGGGCAGCTTCTGGGGGCGGATGACAGCGCGAATTTCCTTCATGTGCATTCCTTCATTCAGGGACGGGCCGCCGTCTGCGGCGGCCCGTCCGGCGGTGATCAGGCTTCGTAGGGGGTGTCGTCGAACCACTTGTAGAGGGTCGGCAACACCACGAGGGTCAGCAACGTGGAGGTGATCAGGCCGCCGATCACCACGATGGCGAGGGGGCGCTGCACCTCGGAGCCCGGCCCGGTGGCAAACAGGAAGGGGATAAGTGCCAGCAGGGCCACTGTCGCAGTCATCATCACCGGGCGGAAGCGCACAGTCGCCCCCTGCACCACGGCCTGGACCACGGGCATGCCCTCGGTGCGCAGGCTTCGGATGTAGCTCACCAGCACCACCCCGTTGAGCACCGCGATGCCCCACAGGGCGATGAAGCCCACCGACGCCGGCACCGACAGGTATTCGCCCGAGAACAACAAGCCGAGCACACCGCCCACGCTGGCAAAGGGCAGCACCAGGATGATCAGGCTGGCCAGCTTGAGCGACCCGAACAGCAGGAAGAGCAGGAAGAAGATCGCCGCCACCGTCACCGGGATGATGATGGTCAGGTGGCCCATGGCCCGCTCCAGGTTCTGGAACTGGCCGCCCCACTCCAGATAGTAGCCGTCCTTCAGCTCCACCTTGGACTCGACCGTCTTCTGCAGCTCGGCCACGAAGCCGCCCAGGTCACGGTCCTTCACGTTGATGGCCACCACCACCCGGCGTTTGGCCAGCTCGCGGGAGATCTGCGCCGGACCATCCACGATCTGGATGTGGGCCAGGTTCTCCAGGGCCACCTGCACGCCACCGGGCGCATTCACCAGGATGTTGCCGATCTTCTCCACGTTGTCGCGGAAGCTCTCGGGCAGGCGCACCACCGACGCAAAGCGCCGTTCGCCCTCGTACACCTCGGTGGCCTGCTTGCCGCCGATGGCGGCCTCGATCACGTCATTCACATCCGACACATTCAGGCCGTGGCGGGCGATGGCGCTGCGATCGATCTCGATGGACAGATACTGCTGACCGGTCACCCGCTCGACGCGAATGTCGGTGGCGCCGGTGATGCCCGATGCCACCCGGGCAATCTCCTCGGCCTTCTTCTTGAGCAGTTCCAGGTCGTCACCGAAAACCTTCACCGCCACGTCGGAACGCACCCCGGTGACCATCTCGTCCACCCGGTCGGAGATGGGCTGGGCCATCACCACCTGGGCCCCCGGCAGCACCTTGAGCTTCTCGCGCATGGCGTCGGCGATGGTGTCCTGGGTCCAGCCAGCGGGCCATTCCTCTCGCGGCTTGAGGCTGACGATGGGGGTGGACTCGTTCTGGCCCTGGGGGTCGGCCGGCGACTCGCCACGACCCACGCCGGAGATCGCCGATTTGACGCCCGGCACTTCCATCACCAGCTTCATCGCCTGCATTTCCATCTTGATGGACTCATCCAGGGAGATGTTGGGCACCCGGTTGATGCCCGGCACCACCGAGCCTTCCTTCATCTCGGGGATGAAGGCCGTGCCCAGGAAGGGGAACATGCCCAGGGTCGCCACCAGCAGCACCACACCACCCACCACCGTCTTGCGGCTGTTGGCCACCGACCAGTGGAGCATCTTGAGATAGGGCGCCTTGATCTTGGCGATCAGCCAGGTGTCGTGCTCCGCACCGCCCTTGAGCAGGTAGGAGGAGAGCACCGGCGTCAGCGTGAGGGACAGGAACAGGGACGCCGCCAGCGCAATGGCAATGGTGTAGGCCAGGGGCGCGAACATCTTGCCCTCCATGCCCTGCAGGGTCATCAGGGGCAGAAACACCAGGATGATGATGCCGACCCCGAAGATCACCGGCGTGGCCACCTCCTGCACCGCGTCGAAGATGACGCGCACCTTGCTCTCCCCCTCGCCCACATGGCCCAGGCGCGCAAAGGCGTTCTCCACCACCACCACCGAACCGTCCACCATCAGGCCGATGGCGATGGCCAGGCCCCCCAGGGACATCAGGTTGGCCGAGATACCGTAGTGGTTCATGGCCATGAAGGTGAGCAGCGGCGTCAGCACCAGCGTAGCCACCACGATCAGGCTCGAACGCACATCCCCCAGGAACAGGAAGAGCACCACCACCACCAGCGCGATGCCCTCCAGCAGCACCTTGATCACCGTCCACAGAGCCGCATCCACCAGCTCGGAGCGATCGTAGTAGGGCACGATCTTCAGGCCATCGGGCAGCATGCCCTTGTCGTTGATCTCGGCCACCCGGGTCTTGATGCGGCTGACCACCTCCTTGGCGTTGCCGCCCCGGAGCATCATGACGATGCCGCCCACCGATTCGGTGACACCGTTCTTCACCACCGCGCCCTGACGCACCTCGTGCCCGAAGGTCACCTCGGCCACGTCGCGGATGTACACCGGCGTACCGCCCACCTCCTTGAGCACGATGGAGCCGATGTCACCCAGGCTCTTCACCAGGCCGATACCACGGATCAGGTATTGCTCGGAGTACTGGGGTAGCACGCCGCCACCGGAGTTGGCGTTGTTGCGGGCCACCGCCTCATAGACATCGCGCACCGTCAGGTGATGGTGACGCAGGCGGTCCGGGTTCACCAGCACCTGGTACTGGCGAGCATAGCCCCCCTGGGAGTTGATCTCCGCCACCCCGGGAATGGAGCGCAGCAGCGGTCGCACCACCCAGTCCTGGACGATGCGCCTCTCGGTCAGCTCCTTCTCGGTGAGCTTGCGGTCACCGTCATCAGGGTGGTCGAGGGTGTATTGATAAACCTCACCCAGGCCCGTGGACACGGGCCCCAGCACCGGCACCACGCCCTCGGGCATGCGGCTGCCCACCTCCAGCAGGCGCTCCATGACCAGCTGGCGGGCAAAGTACACATCGGTAGCGTCGGTGAACACCAGGGTGATCAGGGACAGGCCGGGCTTGTTGAGGGAGCGCATCTCCTCCAGCCCGGGCAGGCCGGTCATGGAGATCTCCAGGGGCACGGTGACAAAGCGCTCCACTTCCTCGGGGGAACGCCCCTTGGCCTCGGTGGCGATCTGCACCTGCACGTTGGTCACGTCGGGAAAGGCGTCCACCGACAGCTTGCGCGCGGCATTCATGCCGAACGCCAGCAGCACGACGGCCACCACCACCACCACCAGACGCTGCTGGAGGGCGGCTCGGACTAATGATTGGATCATGGCCGGTCCTTACTCCAGTTCCTTGCGCTTGCGCTCGTTGTTCAGGTGAAAGGCACCCTCAACGAGAATCGGCTGTTCAGGCTTGAGCCCCGACAGGACGGCCCGCTTGCCCTCCATGTCCGGCCCCAGACGCACCGGCGTCAGGCGGAACTGCCCCTTGGCCACCTCGACGAACACATTGTCGGCGTCGCCATCGCGCACCACGGCCTGGGCCGGCACCACCACCCGTTCCACCGGCGCAGCCTGGATCAGCATGGTGGCCAGCATGGCCGGCTTGAGCTGGCGGCTGGCGTTATCCACCACGCTGCGCACGGTGATCGTGCGGGTTTCGGGGTTAACCGTATCGGCCACGTAGATCAGCTTGCCGGTCAGGCGCGAACCCAGCGCCGGCACCTCGATATCCACCGTCTGCCCCGATTTCACCAGGGCGCCCTGCTGCTCCGGCACCTCGGCCGTGACCCACACCCGGGACAGATCGGCCACCACATACAAGGCATCGGCCGGCTGAACCACCTGGCCCGGCGCCACCTGGCGCTCGACCACGGTACCCGCCATGGTGGACGCCACCGAGGTCACCGAGTTGATGGCGCCCGTGGTGCCGAGCTTGTTGATGGCCCCGGACGACATGCCGAGCACCCGCAGCTGGTCGGCCGCACCACGCTGCTCCGCCGAGGCGATCGACAGCTCGCTCTCCCGGCGCTGCAACTCGGCCTTGCCGATCACGTCCGCGGCAAACAACTGGCGCGCGCGCTCGACGCTGCGCGCCTGCAGGTCGGCCTGGGCGCGGGCCTTGAGATAGGTGAGCTGGGCCTCACCCAGCTCGGTACTGTTGATCACCGCCAGGGAGTCCCCGACGCGGACCTGCTGGCCCAGATGGGCCTGGATCTCGATGACCCGACCGGTCACGGTGGCCCCGATGCGGGTCACCCTGGCCTGGTCGAAGTCCACCTTGCCGGCCACCCGCAGGGTGTCGGAAACCTGGGTGTTGCCGGCCGAAGTGACCTTGATCGGCGCACCAAAATTGGGCGGAACGGTGACCAGCAGCGGATCGGGCGGTGCCACGCTGACCGCGTCACCCGTCCCCTCGCTGAGGGTGGTGGCGGTCTGCTCGGCCGCGGCGGGCTTGCCCGCGGGTTTTTGGGCGTCCTTGCACCCGGCAAGGACAAGGGCGGCCATCAGCATGGCCAGGGTAGTCGGTCGTAGCTTCATGGGGAGATTCCGGATCATTGGGCAGCGCGCAGGCGCTCGATTTCGATGACGGCCAGCTGCAGCTCGTAGCGGGCGGCGATGAGTTCGTTGCGGGCGGCGCGGAAGACGCGCTGGGCATCCAGGTAATCCAGGATGCCGCGCTCGCCGAAGCGGTAGGCCGCCTCGGCCACCTTCAGGGCGGCCTCGGCTTCGCGCAGGATGCCGTTCTCCAGGGCGTTCACCTGGTTGCGGGCGATTTCGTAGTGGCGATAGGAGGCCTCCAAGGCCTGCAGCAAGGTCAGCTCCTGGCTGTCCCGGTCGCTGCGGCTCTTCTGCAGCAGGGCACCGGCTTCGGCCACCTGGCCGCGACGCTGGTCCCACAGGGGCACGGTGGCCAGCAAGCCGATGCGGGTGTTGCGCAGCTCCACGTCCCGGTCCTCGGCCACTTTCACGGCCAGCTCGGGATGGCGGCGCAGACGCTCCAGCTCCAGCTGACGCTCGGCACGCTGCACCTCGGCCCGGGCCCGGGCCAGCTCCGGGTTGCGGGCCACCACCTCGGTGCGCAACGCCTCAAGGGCCGGCACCGCCGGCGCACTGGCCAGGGTCCCGTCCACCTCGAACTCCGCCGGCAGGGACGGCCCCACCAGGCTGCGCAGGGCGGCGCGGGCCTGGGCAACCCGCAGGATGGCGCTCTCGGAGCTTTTCTGGGCATTGAGCAGCTCGGTATCGGCCTTGATCAGCTCGTAACGCGGCGCCTCGCCGGTCTGCACGCGCACGGCCACCCGGGCCCGGATCTGCTCGGCCAGGCTGAGATCTTCCGTGGTGGCACGCTGCTCCGCCTGGCGCCGCAGCAGATCAAAGAAGCGCTGGTCGAGGCGGGCCAGCAGGTCCACCTCGAAACTGCGCCCTTCTGCCTGACGCGCCTCCAGCCCGAAGGTGGCGGCGTCGATGCGCGCCTCCCGCTGCCACGGGTTGTCGATGCGCTGGCTGAGGGACAGGCTCTGGGCGCCGCCGGTGGCCACGCCGGGCACCCGGGCCTGGGTACGCCCGGCCAGGAATTCGACCTCGGGGTTGGGGTAGGCCCCGGCGCTGGTGATCTGCGCCCGGCCTGCTTCGACCATGGCGCGGGCTGCCTGCAGGGATGGATGGCTGGCGCGCGCGGCATCGCGCAGGGCCTGGAGCTTGTAGGGTTCGGTGCCCGGCGGCGCGGCCAGGGCAGGCAAAATCGTCGCAACAAGGGCGACAGCCAGGGAAAGCTTCCTGAACATGGAAATCCTTCAGCGATTCTTCAACGCTGTTATTCAAATCGTGGGACGGCAAGGCCGGAGGGCGGCCCGCCGCAACCAAAGCACAGCCCCGCGGAGGGGCGTTCTGCTCAGGCCAGCCTGGGGGGCGGTGAAGTCTGCTTGGGGATCACCGAACGCCACATCGGGTGGGCATGATTCGGAGGGTCAGAGGGCAGGAAGCGGATCCGGGGGGACGCCTTGCAGGCAAGGGCCGGGCAATCAAGGGGATCGAGACTGCTGAGGTCGAATTTCTCTTCCGCCGCTGGATCAAGGGTCTGGACCTGTTCGGCCAGATCAGCCGCAGCATGGTAATTGTCGACAGCCATGGAGCTGCCCGCCCACAGGAGGACGAGACAGGCCAGCGTGAAGGAGAGGCTTCGACGGATCAGGTGCATTGCAGCAATGAAGACCGCCCACGGCTTGTCGAGTTCCGCATTCACTTACGATTAAGAAGGCGGCCGACGGCGGGAGGCGTGACTATAATCGCACTTTTTTCGCTTGTGCATCCCACCATGCTGCATCGCATCATCCTGTTTCTGCTGCTCCTGCCCTCCCTCGCCTTTGCCCAGATGACCCCACCGACGGTCGCCGCGCGGGCCTGGGTGCTCCTCGACGTGGGCTCCGGCCAGGTGCTCACCGCCGAGAAGCCCGACCAGCGCATCGAGCCCGCCTCGCTGACCAAGCTGATGACGGCCTACCTGGCCTTCTCGGCAGTCAAGAACAAGACCCTGAGCCTCGAGCAGACCGTCCCGGTGTCCGAAAAGGCCTGGAAGGTGCCCGGCTCCAAGATGTTCATCGAGCCCCTCAAGCCCGTCACCGTGAACGAGCTGCTCCACGGCATGATCGTCCAGTCCGGCAACGACGCCTGCGTGGCCCTGGCCGAAGCCATCGCCGGCTCGGAAGAGAACTTCGCCCAGCTGATGAACAAGGAAGCCGCCCGGCTGGGCATGAAGAACACCCACTTCGAGAACGCCACCGGCCTGCCCCACCCCTCACACCTCACCTCGGTGCGCGACCTGTCCATCCTGGCCACGGCCATCATTCGCGACTTCCCCGAGTTCTACCCCATTTATTCCATCAAGGAATACACCTACAACAAGATCAAGCAGCCCAACCGCAACCGCCTGCTCTTCATCGACCCCACCGTCGACGGGGTCAAGACCGGCCACACCGACAGCGCCGGCTACTGCCTGATCGCCTCGGCCAAGCGCAATGACCGCCGCCTGGTGTCCGTGGTGGTGGGCACCACCAGCGACAGCGTGCGCGCCCAGGAATCCCAGAAGCTCCTCAACTGGGGCTACCTGGCCTTCGATACCGTCAAGGTCTACAGCGCCAATCAGGCGGTGAACGAGTTCCGCATCTGGAAGGGCAAGGAGAACACCGTCAAGGCCGGCTTCCTGAACGATTTCGTGCTGTCGCTGCCCAAGGGCGACGCGGAGAAACTCAAGGCCAACGTGGTCAGCCAGCAGCCCCTGATGGCCCCGGTGACCAAGGGCCAGACCGTCGGCACCCTGCAGTTGAGCCTCAACGACAAGCCGGTCGGTGACTACCCCATCGTGGCCCTCGACGACATCCCCGAAGCCGGCTGGTTCGGCCGCCTGTGGGACGCCATCCGCCTGTGGTTCAAGAACCTCTGAGGAGCGTATCCGGATGACTGACGAACGCACCACCCTGCTCGAATTTCCCTGCGAATTCCCCATCAAGATCATGGGCGCAAGGGTGGATGCCTTTGCCCAGACGGTGATCGAGGTGGTGCTGCGCCATGCTCCCGACTTCGATCCCGCCACGGTGCAGATGCGCCCCTCGGCCAAAGGCAACTACCTGGCCATCACCTGCACCCTCAACGCCACTTCCAAGGCCCAGCTCGATGCGCTCTACATGGAGCTGTCGTCCCACCCCATGGTGAAGGTCGTCCTGTGATCGTCCGTCACCTGGGCATCGCGCCCTACGAGCCCACCTGGCGCGCCATGCAGGAATTCACCGCCAGCCGCGACGCGTCCACCCCGGACGAGCTGTGGCTGGTGCAGCACCCCCCTGTGTACACCCTCGGCCAGGCCGGCAAACCCGAGCACCTGCTCCACGTCACCGAGATCCCCCTGGTCAAGATCGACCGGGGCGGCCAGATCACCTACCACGGCCCCGGCCAGGTGGTGGCCTATCTGCTCCTCGACCTGCACCGGCGTCACCTCAAGGTGCGCGAGATGGTGCAACTGCTGGAGCAGGCCCTGATCGACTGCATCGCCGACTACGGCCTCGACGCCCGCCGCAAGGACGGCGCCCCGGGGGTCTATATCGACGGAGACAAGGTCGCGGCCCTTGGCCTGCGGGTCCGCAACGGCTGCAGCTACCACGGACTGTCCCTCAATGTCGATATGGACTTGACACCATTTACGTGGATCAATCCCTGCGGCTATAGTGGGCTCAAGACCATACAACTCAAGGACTTCGGTGTGACTGAAGGCCCCGATGAAGTCACCGAACGACTCCTCGGCCACCTCCGGCGACATTTTCCCGACGTCCCTCCCACCGCCTGACCAAAGGACGACAGCCCCCATGGATACCGAGAGCCGCAAGCAGCGCGGCGCCGCCAAGACCGCCCGCATCCCCATCAAGATCGTTCCCGCCGAACGCCTCAAGAAACCCGACTGGATCCGCATCAAGCTGGGCGCCGGCGTCGAGGTCGAGCGCTTCAACGAGATCAAGGACACCCTGCGCGAGCACAAGCTCCACACCGTCTGCGAAGAAGCCTCCTGCCCCAACATCCACGAGTGCTTCGGCAAGGGCACGGCCACCTTCATGATCATGGGTGACATCTGCACCCGCCGCTGCCCCTTCTGCGACGTGGGCCACGGCCGCCCCGAGCCGCTGGACGTAAACGAGCCGGCCAACCTGGCCAAGACCATCGCCGCGATGCGCCTCAACTACGTGGTGATCACCAGCGTTGACCGGGACGACCTCCGCGACGGTGGCGCCGACCACTTCGTGCAATGCATCAGCGCCACCCGCGAGGCCAGCCCCAAGACCACCATCGAGGTGCTGGTGCCCGACTTCCGCGGCCGCATGGAGATCGCCCTGGACATCTTCGACCAGGCTCCGCCGGACGTGATGAACCACAACCTCGAAACCGTGCCGCGCCTCTACAAGCAGGCCCGCCCGGGGTCCGACTACGCCTACTCGCTGGAGCTGCTCAAGCAGTTCAAGGCCCGTCACCCGGAGGTCAACACCAAGTCCGGCCTGATGGTCGGCTTGGGCGAAACCGATGACGAGATCCTCGAAGTGATGCGCGACATGCGTGCCCACAATGTGGACATGCTCACCATCGGCCAGTATCTGCAGCCCTCCGGCGGCCACCTGCCGGTGCTGCGCTACGTGCATCCCGACACCTTCAAGATGTTCGAGACCGAAGCCCTGGCGATGGGCTTCAAAAACGCCGCCTGCGGCCCCATGGTGCGCTCCAGCTACTGGGCCGACCAGCAGGCCCACGGCGCCGGGGTGGTCTGACCGGGCACACCTGCCACGGCCCGGGCACACCGGGCCCGGCAGGCCGCTCAGTGCTGGCGCAGGCTGCCGAGCAGGCCTTTCTTGATGGCGATGGTGGTGGGCCGGTTGAAGCGCGCCGGCAAGCGCCCGGGCTTGAACCAGCCGAAATTTGAATGTTCCCGGTTGAGGCGCGGCGCCACCTCGCGCTCGAGCCGCAGCAGGTAGTAATGCAGCTCCCGGTCGCCACAGCGATGCCGGCCCTGGCCGAGCTTCACCAACTGCTTCTCCTTGACCCGCAGGCCGGCCTCCTCGACCAGTTCGCGCAGCAGCGCCGTGCGGGGCGACTCGCCCCGGTCGACCCGGCCACCGAAGAAATTCCACGCCCCCCCGTTGTTCACCACGCTGGAACGCTTGCCGAGCAGCACCTTTCCGGTGTCGGCGCACTGGATGATGGCCCACACGCCAGCCTTGCGTAAGGGAGAGTTGAAACGTTCCTTTGCCATGGGACGGGGATGATCCGGGGGGTCAGTCAAACCGGGCGGAGCCATGCTCGCGAGCCCGGGCGTATGCCTGCTTTATATCGGTATTACGTTTCAGGAAGCTTACGGCCACGCCAGACCGGCTTCCAGCAGGCGCTTTTATACTACCCCCGGATTTTTTTATGCAAGGCCGGAATGCACGCGGCACGTCTCGCAGGCCCTCTCCGGACTCACCAGATCTCGACGGTACCCCGCTCGAAACGCAGGGATGTCCCCACGGCGTCGATGCGGAAGCGCTCCACGATATCGGCCAGGCGCCGCGAAAAATCGCGGCTGGTGTCGGCGGCGTTCTTGGTGTGGGACGCCGCCGCGTGGGCCTGCTCCAGCAGGGTGTCGATCATCCCGATCTGATCGACGATCTCGCTGCTCGAGCCCTGCCCCACGTCCACGATGCGGATGATCTCGCCGACCACATCCACCACCTGGTTGGCCGAGCAGACGATGCGCTCGATGGCCTCGCCGGCGGTGCGCGCCAGGACCGTGCTCTGGTTCATCTCGCCGGTCACCAGCTTCATCAGCTCCGCCGACTCGCCCGACGCCACCTGGATGGCCTGCATGCGCAAGCTGATGTGTGCCGTCGCCCCGGCCGCGCGCTCCGCCAGCAGTCGCACCTCGTCAGCCACCACCGAAAAGCCCCGCCCGGCATCGCCGGCACGGGCCGCCTCGATGGCCGCATTGAGGGCCAGCAGATTGGTCTGATCGGCGATCTTCCGGATCTCCGCCACCACGCCCTCGATCTCGGTGATCTGCGCGGCAAGGGAGAACACCTGATCGGCCGCCGTATCGACGCGACCGGAGAGGACGCTGATCTGCTCCGCAGTGTCCTGAATGATCGCGCTGCGGCTGCTGGCGGTCTGCCCCGAGGCCTCGGTGATCCGCCCTGCCTCCCGGGAGCCCCGATCAATCTCCCGGATATGGGCCTGGATGGACGCGACGGCCTGCTGGATGCGCTTGGAAGAGGCACTGCCCTCCGAGGCGATTCGCGCCACCACCGCAGCCGACTGATGCATTTCCACCGAGGCGGTCTCGTTGCTGCGGATGATCCCGACCATCGCCCCCAGGCTCGCCTGCAGCGTGCCGATCAGGCCGTTGAAGGCCTGCACCGCCTGCCCGATCTCGTCCTGACGCTGGACGGACACCCGCTGGGTGAAGTCGAGGGAGTCGGCAATGCGGGCCATCGTGGCCTCCATCGCCCGCAGGGGCGTGATGATGTTGCGGTACAGCCGGATCATCAGCCCGCCCAGCACCAGCACGCTCACGAACACCGCACCACCGAGAAACCACAGGGTCTGGGTCAGGCCGTCCCGCATCTGTGCCGCAGACTGATCCTTGCTGCGCCGTTTCTCGATCAGCAGCGTCTCCAGGATCTGCTGCAGCTCCTGCTGGTAGGGCGCCACATTGGCATAGAGGCTGGCCTCGGCCAGGGCATGCTGGCCAGCCCCGCTGAGCGCCACCGTATCGGCCATGGCCGCCACGTAGTGGTCCAGGCTCTCGGCGGCCTGCTGCAACAGGCCCGCCTCCGCCCGGGACGGGGAGGCCACCGCCAGGGCGCTCAGGCCCGCCTGGAGACGGGCCTGCTGGGCCTTCAAACGCTCCCCGCCCTGGGGCGCCGCACCCACACGGGCCGCCGAAACCCGCTCAATCAGGTCGAGCTGCAGTTGCTTGAGATCGGCCCGCAGGTCTGCCGCGGCCAGCGCCGCGGGCACCGCGTCATTGGTCAGGCTGTGCATCGCGCCGAAGTTGGCACGGAACTGACTTCCCCCCACCCCGGCGATGACCAGCAGCAGCGCTAAGGAGAAGGAGGCAAGCAGGGCGAGGTCGCGTCGGATGCTCATGGGTGGGTCTTCCTGGTGATGATGGCCGGGGGCCGTTGATGCACCGCAACAACGACCTCCGCTTATCGACCCCGGCAGACAAAGCTCGAATGAAGTTTTTGTGAAGGCGCCCGGTCGGCCGCCCTCCCCCACCCGGCTCCCGTCAGCGGAAATAGGCCGGCACGAACATCTCCGGCGACACCTCGTGACGCACGTAGTCCGGGTGGCGCACCCGCTCGGGCAGGGCCACCAGGGGGCGCTGGACCTCCTCGTAGGGCATCTGCCCCAGCAGGTGATGGATGCAATTCAGGCGCGCCTCTTTCTTGTCGTCGGCCTGGACGATCCACCAGGGCGCCTCGGGGATGTGGGTCCGCTCCAGCATCACCTCCTTGGCTTCGGTGTAGCGCTCCCAGCGGGCCCGGGACTCCAGGTCCATGGGGCTCAGCTTCCACTGCTTGAGGGGGTCGTGGATGCGCGACAGGAAGCGGAAATGCTGCTCGTCGTCGGTGATGGAGAACCAGTACTTGATGAGCTGGATGCCCGAACGCACCAGCATGCGCTCGAACTCCGGCACCGAACGGAAGAACTCCTCGTACTCCTCGTCGGAGCAGAAGCCCATCACCCGCTCCACGCCGGCCCGGTTGTACCAGCTGCGGTCGAACAGCACCATCTCGCCTGCCGCGGGCAGATGCGACACATAGCGCTGGAAGTACCACTGGGTGCGCTCCCGGTCGTTGGGCGCGGGCAGGGCCACCACCCGGCACACCCGCGGGTTGAGGCGCTGGGTGATGCGCTTGATGACACCGCCCTTGCCCGCCGCATCCCGCCCTTCAAACAGGATCACCACCCGGCGCTTCTCGGTGGCCACCCAGTCCTGCAACTTGACCAGCTCGCCCTGCAGGCGCAGCAGCTCGGTGAAGTAACGACGGCGGAAGGCCCGCTCGTCGTCGGTGGGCGGGCAGGGCTCGCCGGCACCGATCTCCTCGAAGCGGCGGTCATCCAGCTCGAGCTCCAGCTCTTCGTCGTAACTGTCCTGCAGCTCGCGCTCCAGGCGGCGGTGCAGCTCGCCGACATCATGATTGTTCATGGGGCCTCCGGGGGAATTTGACAGGCGATCATCGTCCCAGCGGGGCGTTGCAGGCGCATGACTGCCCGCCACGGGGGCGTCACGGCGCTGTCATGCGCCCTTTGTCTAATCGGGGCTCACCACCGGACCTGCGACCATGCCCCTCGACAACACCCGCCGCGACTTCATCCGCCACTCCGCCACCCTCCTCACCACCGCCTCCGCCGCCGGGCTCCTCAGCGCCTGCGGCAGCAGCGACAACAGCACTGCCCAGCCGGCGGACTTTCTGTACGGCGTTGCCAGCGGCGACCCCCTCGCCGACCGGGTGATCCTGTGGACCCACGCCCGCGCCGGCAGCCTGAACGACACCATCACCCTGAGCTGGCAGGTGGCCATCGATGCGGAGTTCCGCGAAATCGTGTCCGCCGGCCAGGTTTCGGCCAGCGCAGACACCGGCTTCACCGCCAAGGTGGATGCCGGCGGCCTCAGCGCCGGCAAGCGCTACCACTACCGCTTCATCGACGCCACGGGCAGGGCCTCGCCGGTGGGCATCACCCGCACCCTGCCCACGGCCGACGTCAGCAGCGTGAAGTTCGCGGTGTTCTCCTGCGCCATCTATTCCGAGGGCTACTTCAACGCCTACGATGCCGCGGCGCGGTCGGACGCCGACTACGCCCTGCACCTGGGGGACTACATCTACGAATACGGTGCCGACCCCGCCAAGTACGGCAATACCGACGCTGTGGCGCTGAACCGCGTCACCGCCCCCGCCCACGACATCGTGACCCTCGACGACTACCGCAACCGCTACGCCCGCTACCGCTCGGACGCCAACCTCCAGGCCGTGCACGCGCGCATGCCCTTCATCGCCATCTGGGACGACCACGAGTTTGCCAACAATGCCTACGTGACCGGCGCCGAAAACCACGACAGCGCCACCCAGGGCGACTGGGCCACCCGCAAGGCCAACGCCGCCCGGGCCTATCACGAGTGGCTCCCCATCCGCGGCGACGCCGGCGGTGACCGGCTGAAGATCTACCGCCGCTTCGACTTTGGCCGCCTGCTCAGCCTGCACATGCTCGACACCCGCATCGAGGGGCGCGACCGTCAGTACGACAATTATGGTGATGCCGACGGGGGCCTGGCCCGCTACGCCACCGCCCTCGGCTCGGGCAGCGACGCCAACCACCGCATGATCAGCCCGGCCCAGCAGGCCTGGCTGGTGGACGGCATCACCCAGTCAGCGGCCACCTGGCAGATCCTCGGCAACCAGGACATCATGGCCCGCATGTGGATGCCGGCCTCGGTGCTGCAGGCCCAGAACACCGCCTTCGCCAACCCCAGCGCAGCCAACCAGGCTGCCGTGCAGACTGCCATCGGCGACTACCTGGGGGCCAAGATCACCCGCGCCGCCGGCCAGCCCCTGACTGCCGCCCAGACCACGCTGCTGTCCGCCACCAGCAACCCGCGCCTGCCCTACAACCTGGACGCCTGGGACGGCTACCCCCTGCAGCGGGAAGCCATTCTGCAATCCGTCCGGCCCCTCGGCAAACGGCTGGTGACCCTCTCCGGCGACTCCCACAACGCCTGGTTCGCCACCCTGACGACCCTCGCCGGGCAAACCGTCGGCCACGAATTTGCTGGCACCTCGGTGAGCTCACCGGGCTTCGAAGCCCTCGGCCTCGGCAGCCTGGGCCCCGCCCTGGACGGCAGCGCCGCCACTGCACAGCTCGGTGCCGCCGCCATCGGCGCCGGGCTGGGGCTGGTGGACGACCTGGCCTATGCCGACACCCGTCAGCGCGGCTACCTGCAATTCACCGTCACCGCCGACGCGGTGAAGGGCGAATACGTGTTTGTGAGCACGGTGAAGAGCAGCACCTACTCGGCCAGCGTCGGCAAGACCATCAGCGTGTCCGCCGCCGGCGCCGTCAGCTACGCCTGAGGCGCCGGGCGCACCAGCCCGGTGCCAGAACCGTGCCCGACACCGTCCGGGGCACCGGGATGGCTCCGGACTGCAGACCACGGGCCCCCTGGACAGGGCTTTTCGCCATGGAACGATTTTTGCACTGCAACACAAATATCGTTCAAGGAGCACCGACATGGCCGCGAACTGCACCTGGGATTCCATGGATGTCCACCTGCTGCGCGTACTCCACGCCCTGCTCACCGAATGCAGCGTGAGCAAGGCGGCGCGCCGCCTCAACCAGTCACAGCCCGCCGTCAGCACCGCCCTGCGGCGGCTGCGCGACATCACCGGTGACCAGCTGCTGGTGCGCAGCCGCAATGGCATGACCCCCACCGAGCGGGGCGCCGGGCTGCTCGAGCCGGTCAAGATCGCGCTGCAGCAGATCGAAGCCATCGCCGTCCGGCAGGTGAAGTTTGACGCGGCCAGCTCGCGCCGGGTCTTCAACATCGCCACCCCCGACTACCTGAACGCGGTGCTGCTGGGCAAGATCGTGGCCCAGCTGCGCAAGTTTGCGCCCCACTCCCAGGTGGCCTTTCATTCCCTGGGGCCGGACTTCGACTACGCCCGGGCCCTGGAGAGCGGCGAGCTCGACGTGGTCATCGGCAACTGGCCCCAGCCCCCCGAGAACCTGCGCATGGCACCGCTGTTCGAGGACGAAGTGGTGTGCCTGATGCGCAAGAGCCACCCCCTCGCCGGCCGCCCCCTGAGCGCCGCCGACTACCTGGCCGCCGAACATCTGGTGCCCACCCCCTACGCCGTCGGCCAGCGGGGGGTGATCGACCTGCATCTGGCCCGGGAACGCCTCAAGCGCAACGTGGTGGCCTACGTGCCCTACTTTGGCCTGGTGCCCTATCTGCTGCTGGAGACCGACATGCTCTTCTCCAGCCCGCGGATCTTTGCCGAGCACTGCGCCCGGATGATGCCCCTGGCGATTGCCGAAGCCCCCATCGACTTCCCGAAGATGAGCTTTTACCTGCTGTGGCACGACCGCAGCCATTACGAGGAAGAATGCCGCTGGTTCCGCGAGCAGATCACCTCGGTGGCGCGCAGCTCCCCGGCCATCCCCCGGGCCCAGGCCGCCAGCCTGGCGGGCAGCGGCATGGCCCCGGCCCTGGCTCCGGCCTGAACACCGGGGCGCTTGATGCTGCGCCTAGTGGGTGGTGCGCTGGACAGCCATCACATCCGCCGCGTTGGGCGCCACGATGCCCTGACGCTGCATGCGCCGGTAAAGGGTCGAACGGGACACCCCGATACTCTCCGCTGCCGCCGAGATGTTCCAGTGGCAGCGGCGCAGCACCTGCAGCATGCGCTCCCGCTCGCTGTCCCCGTCGGCCAGGCTGGCCGGCAGCGCGGCCTCGACAGCCTGGGCACTCCGTGCCACCGGCAACGCACAGGGGGCAAGCTCCGGCGGCAGGGTCACCGACTCCGGAAAATGTGCCTCGTCCAGCACCTCGCCATCACACACCGCAACGGCAAAACGCAGGGCGTTGCGCAGCTCGCGGATGTTGCCCGGCCAGGGATAGGCCGCCAGCCGTTCCAGGGCAGGCTCGGGCAACCGTAGCTGGCGCCCGGCGGTGGCCATCTCCTCGTCCAGCACCTGGCGGATCACGTCACGCCGGTCGCTGCGTTCGCGCAGGGGCGGCAGCCGGAACACCGCCGCGTTGAGGCGGTAGTACAAGTCTTCGCGAAACAGGCCGTTGCGCACCATGGCCGCCAGATCCCGGTGGGTGGCGCAGATCACGTTGAGATCGACCTTCTCGGGCTCGGAGGCGCCCAGGGCCACCACCTCGCCCTCGGCCAGCACACGCAGCAGGCGGGTCTGCAGGGCCAGTGGCATGTCGCCGATCTCGTCGAGAAACAGGGTGCCGCCGCTGGACTGCTGCACCTTGCCCTTCGCCCCCTTGGTCTTGGCGCCGGTGAAGGCCCCTTCCTTGTAGCCGAACAGCTCGCTCTCGATCAGGGTTTCGGGAATGGCGGCGCAGTTGAGGGCCACGAAGGGCTTGTCGCGCCGCTGGCTGAAGGCGTGGGTGGCCTTGGCGAAGGCCTCCTTGCCCGAGCCGGTCTCCCCGAGCAGCAGCACCGTCAGCTTGCGGTCCACCACCCGCTTGACCCGCTCGATGCACTCCAGCACCTGCGGGTCGCGGGCCGCCAGGGCATCGAAATCGCGCTTCACCGACACCGTCGGCGGCGACACGCTCTCCCGCACCGGCGCGCGCAGCTGGGCCTCGAAGAGCAGGCCATTGGCCAGGCAGCGCAGGGGGATGGGCGCCCCCGGACGTTCATGGGCGCGCTTCATCAGCATGCTGGCCGACTGGTCGAAGACGTCTTCCAGGCGCCGTGAGGGCAGGCTCGCACCGGCAAACAGGCCAGCCCGCAGGCGCCGGCTGGCCGCCACGATGCGCCCGCTGTCGTCGAAGGCGAGAAAGTGCACCTCCCCCAGGTTCCAGCAATCGCCGGGGGCACTGATGGAGAGGATCCACGCCGACTTGCAGGCCTCGACAAAGAGCGCGTTCTCGATGGCCAGCGCATTCTGCTGGACCAAGCGATACACCACCGACTGGCTGTTGCGGTTCTCGGGCGCGGAGAACGCCGAAGCGTTGAGCACCCCCACCAGCTCGTCTCCGGGCCCGAACACCGGCGCCGCGCTGCAGGTGATGCCGCTGTTGTGGCTGCGGAAGTGCTCCTCCCGGTGAACCAGGATGGGGGCGC
Organism: Zoogloea sp.; assembly: GCF_023150065.1. Taxonomy (GTDB): domain Bacteria; phylum Pseudomonadota; class Gammaproteobacteria; order Burkholderiales; family Rhodocyclaceae; genus Zoogloea. The sequence continues at coordinate 10,996 of NZ_JAKLLN010000012.1, read as the reverse complement.
GATCCACGATGGCGGTGCCGACCCCGCAGGTGCCCTCCTCCACCTCCGACCAGCAGGCCCCCACCAGAAAGCCCCGGCGGTGGAAATCCGCATCGAGGCTGGGCGTACCCCGGAAATCGACGGTCGCCCCCTGGCCATTGGTCAGCAGCACGCAATAGCCGGAATCGCGCACCTGCTCGTGCAGGCGTGACACGCCGAGCTGGGCAATGCGCAGGAAGGACGACAGGCGATCGCGCAACTCCCGGTATTCGGATGCGGTCAGCACCCGCGCGCTGGCCCGGGTGGACGGGTCGATGCGATAGGTTTCCTCCGAGCGCCGCCACGATTGGCGCAAGCGCTCCTCGCAGGAGAGCATGCTCACCCCGCCACCGGGGAAAGCCCCCCCGGTCAAGGCATCTCCGTGCCTGCCCTGCATGACCACCTCCTCCGTATTGCCAGCCTCATGGTGCGGGCCTCCTGCGGTGTGTGCACACCTGCGAAAGCACCTGTTTGTGGCTGGATCATAGCGCACGATAAATAGAACGGTGAATAAACTTTCCCCATTGCGGAATACCCCCACAAATATCGCAACGCAACATAAGAAATTGAACGGCAAATTGCACACTCGTGACGCTACACCTGGCGTGCACCCCGCTACACCTGTAGCGGGCGCCGTTTTGAATCCGGCAGAAAATAAAAACCCAATTCAAATACAAATACATAAGCAAGGCACCAAAAAAAATACCAAGCCACTGAATTAAATGTGTTTTTATAAACACAAAGCACTCTTTCAATTTCCTCCTGCGGCGCTTTGGCACAGCCCTTGCCTAATAAGCCAGGCCTAAACCCAGAACGCAGGACAGGAAAATGAATAAGACCCCGTGCTCTCAACAAAACGCCGACACACCCGACACCCTGTCATCACCCGATAGAAGGGAAGCCCTGCGGGCCAGCTCGGCGCTGCTGCTCTGCGCCGGATTCGGAATAGGAAAATCGGCCCTCGCCGACACCGGCCCCCATTCCCGCCCGAAAGTCGGTGATCAGCTAGTACGCAGCGACGCCAACGGGCAACCGGTGCCCCTGCGTGGCGCCGAAATCCTGCCCGATGCCAAGCCGCTGCAGGCCTTTCCCCTGGAGCCCGCCAGCGGCGAGGTGCGCAATGGCAGCCGCCTCAACAAGGTGATCCTGGTGCGGGTCGCCCCCGCCGACCTGACCGACGAAACCCGCCCCTACGCCGCGGCCGGCGTGCTCGCCTACTCCGCGGTGTGCACCCACCAGGGCTGTGAAGTCTCCGAATGGGTGGCCAAGGACAAGACCCTGATGTGCTACTGCCACTTCTCCAAGTTCTCCCCCGGCCGCGCCGGCGAGGTGGTGGCCGGCCCGGCGCCGCGCACCCTGCCCCTGCTTCCCCTGAAGGAGGAGGACGGCGTGCTGGTGGTGGCCGGCCCCTTCACCTCGAACCCCGGCGTATCCAAGTCCGCCTGATTTCCCGCACCACCCGTCGCGCCTGAAGCTGCAGCCCCCGCTCACTACACCAATAAATGGAGACACCAGACATGACCATCCGACTCAAGGCTCTGTGCGCCAGCCTGGCCGCCCTGCCGATGCTCGCCAGCGCCGCCCTGCCCGCCTATTCGCCCGTCACCGACGCGCGCCTCACCAAGCCCGAGGCCGCCAACTGGCTGATGTACCGGGGCAACTACGAAGGCTGGGGCTACAGCGCCCTCAAGCAGATCAACAGCCAGAACGTGGGCAAGCTGGTGCCGGCCTGGTCCTACGCCACGGGCATGACCGAGGGCCACCAGGCCCCGCCCATGGTCAACAACGGCTACATGTACGTGACCACCCCCAACAACCAGGTCATCGCCCTGGAGGCGGCCACCGGCAAGGAGCTGTGGCGCTACAAGAAGACCATCCCCGACGAGCTGATGCAGCTCCACCCCACCAACCGGGGCGTGGCCCTGTATGGCGACAAGCTCTACCTGGCCACCACCGACGCCTACCTGGTGGCCCTGGACGCCGCCACCGGCAAGGAACTGTGGAAGGTGGCCGTGGCCGACTGGAAGAAGGGTTACTACATGACCCTCGCCCCCCTGGCCGCCCGGGGCAAGATCATGGTCGGCTCGTCCGGTGGCGAGCTGGGCGTGCGCGGCTTTGTCGCCGCCTTCGACGCCGAGACCGGCAAGGAAGCCTGGCGCACCTACACCATCGCCGGCCCGGGCGAGGCCGGCGCCGAGACCTGGCCCGGCGACACCTGGAAGACCGGCGGCGGCTCGGTGTGGATCACCGGCACCTATGATGCGCAGACCAACCTGGCCTTCTGGGGCGTGGGCAACGCTGGCCCGTGGATGCCCGACACCCGCCCCGGCGACAACCTCTACGCCAACTCCACCATCGCCCTCGACGTGGACACCGGCAAGATCAAGGGCCACCACCAGTACCACTGGAACGACGCCTGGGACTGGGACGAAGTCTCCGCGCCGCTGCTGATCGACCTGGACTACAAGGGCAAGAAGGTGAAATCCCTGGTCCATGCCGGGCGCAACGGCTACCTGTGGCTGCTCGAGCGCACCAAGGACAAGGTCAACTATGTGGACGCCTGGCCCTACGTGACCCAGAACGTCTTCACCAAGCTCGACCCCAAGACCGGCCGCCCCAGCTACAACCCCGAGCGCATCCCCGGCACCGGCAAGACGGTGAACTTCTGTCCGTCCCTGTGGGGCGGCAAGGACTGGCCGCCCGAAGCCTACAACCCCGGCACCGGCCTGCTCTACATCCCGGCCAACAACAACCTGTGCTCCGAGCTCACCGGTGAGCCCGTCAAGTACAACGCCGGCAGCCTGTACATCGGCGTCGCCCTCGACAACATCCTCACCAACGTGCGCATGACCGAGGCCTCGCGCAAGCACGTGGGCGAGATCCAGGCCTGGGACCTGAAGACCGGCAAGCAGGTATGGACCCACACCTACCCCGAGATGAACTGGGGCCCGCTGATGACCACCGCCGGCAACCTGGTGTTCGGTGGCGGCACCAATGACCGCATGTTCCGCGCCTTCGACGCGAAGAACGGCAAGGTGCTGTGGGAAACGCCCATGCCTTCCGGCGTCACTGGCGTGCCCTCGACCTTCGAGGTGAATGGCCAGCAGTACGTCGCCGTGCAGTCGGGCTGGGGGGTGGATGCCCAGCGCATGCAGGGCGCCTTCGACGCCGTTCTCCCCCACAAGACCGTGGTGCCCCAGGGCGGCACGATCCACGTCTTCAAGCTCCAGAAGTAAGCCCCACCCGGTTCAGCCCACCCGCGTAGCGGGCCCTGCACCGTCATCCCGACGGCGCAGCGGGGCCCGCCACGCCTGAAAAACGAAAAAGGAGACACTTCATGCACACCCATCCCCTCCGCGCCCCCCGCGGCACGCCGCGGCTTCTGGCCACCCTGCTGGTGGCCGGCCTGGCCGGCGGCCTCGCCCCCGCCGCCTTCGCCCAGACCACCTTCGACGTCATCGGCCCCCACGAGTACGAGCTGCCGGTGGACTTCAAGCCCTTCAACGTCTTTGTGCAGTACGCCTATGTGCAGAACAACAAGGACACCTTCAACGCCGCCGGCGACAAGGTGAAGGGCAACGGCAGCCAGACCATCGTCGGCATGTCCAAGTACGTGCGCTTCTGGACGCCCGAATCCAACCCCCGGATCGGTCTGGCCTATGAAGTCATCGTGCCGGAGATCGGCGTGCGCAACCACAGCGCCACCAACGCCGCCGACCGCCACAGCAGCGGCATCGGTGATCCGCTCACCGGCTTTGCCATCTGGATGAAGCCCACCCCCAGCTCCACCTTCGGCTTCCAGTCCTTCCTGCAGGTGCCGGTGGGCGACAGCCGGGTCAGCGACACCAACTGGAAGAACCTCTCCAGCTTCCTGTGGGACGTGCGCCTCACCGACAAGCTGGGCTGGACCGCCGACGCCGGCATGGTCTTCCAGAGCGAAAAGACCGACGGCACCCGCCCGGGCAACACCTTCCACACCAACCACCGCCTGGGCTACCGGGTCACCGGCCTGCTCGAGCCCTTCGTCGCCCTCGACTACGAGAGCACCAGCGGGCGCAACGGCAACCCCAGCGCCCGGGCCCTGGACGGCGGGGTGGGGATGATGTTCCACACCTTCGACAACCAGTCCATCACCCTGCGCTACTCAAGCAGCATCGAAGGCAAGAACCACGTGGCCAACAACAGCCTGAACCTCAAGTACGCCTACGTGTGGTGAGCCCCCGGCCGGCCGCCAGCGGTGGCCGGCCACCCCGAACCAGCCCAAGGAGTGTCCTCATGAAGATCCTGCACGCCCTCGCCTTCAGCATCGCCGTCCTCGTCGCGGCCTGGGTCTATCTCAGCGTCGGCAACCCCGACCTGGGCTTCAACCCGTGGATCGGCTTTGTTGCCTGGGCCGCCTTCTTCGCCGCCGGTGGTGGCAACGAAGGCATCGGCAAGGCCCTGCCCGCCGGCATCGCCGGCATCCTGCTCACCGCCCTCACCCTGGCCGCTGTGCAGGCCCTGGGGGGCAGCCTCGTCACCCTCATCGCCCTCGTCGCCGTGCTGGCCTTCGTGCTGGTGGCCATGGCCGACATCGGTGCCCTGTCCTACACCCCGGCGGCCTTCCTGGGCGCGGCGTCCTTCTTCGGCTCCGGCGGCAAGATCGACCTCAGCATCGCCCTCGTCGCCCTCACCTGGGTAGCCGGCCTGGCCTTCGGCTACGTATCCGAGACCGTCGGCAAGAAGCTCGCACGCCCCGCCTGACCCCCTGCCCCACCCAAACGGAGAAAGACCATGACCACCCTGTACCAGAACTTCATCGACGGCCGCTTCACCGTGGCCGACCCGGGCACGGCCATCGACGTCCATAACCCGGCCACCCACACCCTGCTGGCCCGCATCCCCACCGCCAGCCCGGCCGAAGTGGAAGAGGCCATCGCCGCCGCCCGCCGTGCCCAGCCCGCCTGGGAGCGCACCCCGGCGATCCAGCGCGCCGGCCACCTGCGGGCCATTGCGGCCAAGCTGCGCCAGCACAAGGAGCGCCTGGCCGAGATCATCACCCGCGAGCAGGGCAAGATCCTCGGCCTGGCCCGGGTCGAGGTGGACTTCACCGCCGACTACATGGACTACATGGCCGAATGGGCCCGCCGCATCGAAGGCGAGGTGCTGCAGAGCGACCGCCCGGGCGAGACCATCTTCCTGCAGCGCAAGCCCATCGGCGTCACCGTCGGCATCCTGCCGTGGAACTTCCCCTTCTTCCTGATCGCCCGCAAGATGGCCCCGGCCCTCATCACCGGCAACACCATCGTGGTCAAGCCGAGCGAGGAGACGCCCATCAACGCCTTCGAGTTTGCCCGCCTGGTGGCCGAGACCGACCTGCCGGCCGGCGTCTTCAACCTGGTGGGTGGGCGCGGTGCCGACGTGGGCGCCAGCCTGTGCAGCCACCCGGACGTGGGCCTCATCAGCTTCACCGGCAGCGTGCAGACCGGCTCCACCATCATGCAGGCCGCCGGGCGCAACCTCACCCGGGTTAATCTGGAGCTGGGCGGCAAGGCCCCGGCCATCGTGCTGGCCAGCGCCGACCTGGACCTGGCCGCCAGGGCGGTGGTGGACTCCCGCGTCATCAACACCGGGCAGGTGTGCAACTGCGCCGAACGGGTGTACGTGGAACGGGCCGTGGCCGATGAATTCACCGAGAAGGTGCGCGCCCTGATGGCCGCCACCCGCTACGGCGACCCGATGGCCGAAGCCGACCTGCACATGGGCCCGCTGGTGAATCAGATCGGCCTCGACAAGGTGGCCGCCATGGTGAGCCGCGCCCGCGAGCAGGGTGGCGAGGTGATCCTCGGCGGCCGCAAGGCCGACCGCCCGAGCGGCTTCCACTATGAGCCGACGCTCATCACCGGCTGCACGGCCAACATGGAGATCATGCGCAAGGAGATCTTCGGCCCGGTGCTGCCCATCCAGGTGGTGGACAGCCTCGACGAAGCCATCACCCTGTCGAACGACTCGGAGTACGGGCTCACCTCATCCATCTTCACCCGGGACATCAACGCCGCCATGCGCGCCTGCCGCGAGCTGCGCTTTGGCGAGACCTATGTGAACCGGGAGCACTTCGAGGCCATGCAGGGCTTCCACGCCGGCCGCCGCAAGTCGGGCATCGGCGGCGCCGACGGCAAGCACGGCCTCTACGAATACACCGAAACCCACGTGGTGTATATGCAGCACGGCTGAGTGTCCGGGCGCGGGGCTCACCCCCTGCGCCAACGCTCGATCATCGATTGTTCTCCGTGTCGTCTTGCGGCTGCCGTCCTCCCGGCATCGCCGCCGGGTGGCCGGGCATTCCTCCCTCGTGCCCGGCCACCCCCCTTTTTTCCTGCACAACTCCGCCCCGTTCAGGCCGGCGCGGACGGCTTTCTGCTGCGGAACAGATACACCAAGACACCCCCCAGCGCACAGCCCGCCACAAAACCCTCCCAGTCCGCCATGGGCAGCAGGGTCAGCCCGAGCAGGTAAAGCATGAGCAGCGGAAGCACGACCGCAAAGATCGCGTTGCCCACATCCCCCGTCCGGATCAGCATGCCACCAAGCATCCAGAGAAAGCGGAACAAGCCCACCAGGGCCAGCGCCAGAAAGAAATTGCCGAAAAACTCGAACACGGGAGCCACGCTGCGTTTGTCAGATGGGGCAGATGATGCCAGCCGGCCCACCAGAGGGGGCCGGAAATGCGGCAGATCAAAGGCCGGGGCAAACGCCTGGAACCCCCACACAGTCAAGTCACCAACGATCAGGGTGACGCCTCGCCGTCAGCGTCCCGCGGAGCCAGCCGGCTGGCCACGATGAAATACAGCACCGCCCCCACCACCCCGCTCCCCAGGCAAAACCAGTGCATGGCCCGCACCGACACCAGCCCGAGCAGACCGTTGTCCCGGGTCAGGGGCCAGAAGGGCTCCACGTCCGCATGCATGATCCCGTCAAGCAGCACATGGCTGAAAGTGCCGACGAAGGCCGACAGCACGGCCACCGGCCAGCTGATGGGCACAAACCGCCGACACCCAATCAGGCGCAAGCCGAACTCCGAAAGGTACTTCCCGCTGAGAGCCGACGCGACGCCCAGCAGGGACGCCCCGATCCAGGTATGGGTGAAACCATGCAGGTGCCCCTCACCAGTCAGGATCACCACCAGCGGCTGGATATCCATCACGATCTGCGCCCAGCCAAAGACCATCAGGGAAAACGCCCCCTGCAGCACCGCCTTGATCAGCAGCCCGGGCCCCATGTGCAAAGGTGTGAATGGCATGCGTGCCCCTCAGAAATGCGCTTCGAGCGGCCCCACCCGGGCGCCGCGTCTCACGCAGAAAACTCCCGCACCTGAAACACGTTCCCCTCCGGGTCCATCCCGTTGCACACGGTAAAGCCCGGCCCCTGCCAGTTCTCGGCAAACACCTCGCCCCCCAGCGCCCGGGCCGCCAAGCGTGCCGCATCCAGGCTGGGCACGCTGAAGAAGAACTTGAGCGCCGTATCCTCGCGCCGCTGGGGCGGCGAGGTGATGACGATGCCCACGGCGAAGGGCGGCGGAATCCGGTGCACCAGCAGCTGGATATCGGCGGATTCGAGCACGATCAGCTCCGGCGTGGCATGCAGGCGGGCCATGCCAGCCACGGCGCAATAAAAATCGGCAACGCGCTCGGGATCGAGGGCGTAGATGAAAAGTCCGGCACGGGCGGGGCCTGGCATGGGTACTCCTTATGCAGTGGTCGGAATGACCGCCAATAGATCGGTGACGCCGACATCCACGCCGGCCTGACACAACAGCGTCGTGACCTGGCCGCGATGGTGCGTCTGGTGGTTGAAGAAGTGCAGCAGCAAGGCCCCGAAACACCGGCTTGAATGGACGCCCGCCATGTTGCTGTAGGCCAGATCAGCCGACAGATGCTCGGGCGTCAGCCCGGCAACCCAGCGCTCGATCAGGGCATCCAGCCCACGCCGGTACTGGCCCAGCCCCGCCAGATCCGGCGCGAGGGCTTGGGTCAAGGATGCAGGCCGGGGAAACCCCGACAGCGCATCGAGGGCCGGAAACGCCGCCTCATGCTGCGCAAAGCGGTGCAGCCAGATCGTGTCAGCCACCGCGATGTGGTTCAGCGTGCCCAGGATGGAACCAAAGAACGCCCCCCTGTCCGCCGTCAGCACCGCCGGGTCGAGGGTCGCCGCCGCGGCATATAGGCGGTCGTTCATCCAGCGGTTGTATTCGGCCATGAGGGAAGCGGTTTGTGGGGTCATCGAGGGCCTCGGGTGGGTGGGTGCCGGACGGGCGGCGGGTACTGACAAGGTGGTTAGACTACAGCGACGGGTCGTCAATGCGGCGCAGATACCAGCACCTCGCCTTCAGGCCAAAAGAGTAGCTCACCTGCCAGTCGGTATCGGGCCTGACGATTACGACTTCAACCACGGTCGCCGACTCGCGGACCTTCTGAGCCTTGAGGCCATTGCTCCGCATCTGACTTTCAAGCGTTCCCGCGTGCCGCAACTCGGCCCTTGATGTCCTCGTCTGCACGGTGACCGGCTCATCCTTGCCATCGACCACCCGGCTCGATGGAACCACAGGCGGCATACGAGACAAGGCAAAGCTCATGGACGTCGAGAACCTGGCGAAGAAGGCATCGAAATTTTCGTCCTGTGAGCCCGTGCAGGCGGCGGAAGAAGCGGTGGTCAGGATCAGCAACAAGGGGGCGAGAAAAAGGCGCCGGAACGCCTGTCCCCTTGCCCTATGCCACTGCCTAGACCGATCCCTACACAAAGCCAAGCGCATGTTCAATAACCACCACCACGAAAGGGACGAGGACTTTCTTTGCCAGCGCCAGATACCCGAACAGTGCGCCTGCAACAACGATGCGGCCAAGATCGCCCCAGGCGGAGAGTCTTGCTGAGATCGGAGACGGAAACATCACAGCCAGCAGGACAGGCAGCCCGACAATCGAAGACGCAGAAAAAACAAGGGCGAAGGGCGGGCTGAATAACGCAGCAACGCCGGTGACTCCGGCACATACCAGCACGAGCAGGAGCCCCCAGCGCTCCTTGCGCGCAAGCGGGACGTTCAGGCTCGGAGGCTCAATTTCCATGGAGTAATAGTGCTCAAGGGTCAAGATAAACGGCGCCGAAGCGCAAGACTATTTGGGTGATCAGCAAGACAACATCGCTAGTCACAAGCGTGTTCCCCCCCTTTTCCGCGTAATCGTCGAATCGGAGGCGCGACAGCAAAAGCCAGCGCCGCAAGGACCGCGGAGATTGCATAGCCAATCATGCTCCATGCGCCAGACTCCGTACTCGAGTAATTGCGTGGGTTCTTACGGAGCGCAGGCAGTTCGGACTCCTGGATGACAATCGGGCCTGTTTCTGCCGTGATGCTGAGTTGCCTATCGGCACAGGCGAGCTTGTGCAATTCAGGGCCGCTGTAGACATGCAGGATCTGCCTTTCGAGGGAAAACAAGCCGGCTTCAGTCGTCACGGAGTACCAGAACGCCGTCAAGAAGCCGCTGCCAACGTACAGACGTACCTTTGTTCCGTCCGACGTCGTACAGGAATCGACCAGCTCCTCCATCCACGGGTTGCCATAGGTATTGCGGCCTGGCAGCGCGATCCAAACGGCGATGACCAGCAACCATATGGCAAGTACGACTCGAAAGTGAGTTCTGACGGGCATGGACAAGGCTAGCGAAAAATAAGGAGCAACAGACTGCGTCCGGCCAAGGCCAACCGGACCTCAACCTTCATTTGCATACCAACGCTCCGCCTGACTCGTTCATCGCGCTCTTCCTGCCCCTTGCGTTAGCCGCCTGCTTCTCAATGCAGCACATTATGCCGTACAGATTGAGCGTCTGTTTTTTCCTTCCGCACAACCAAGTAGGACGAGCGGCCCGATGTGACACCCCCGCGAGAATGGCCTTCCGCATCAACAGGGCATTCTTTGAAGGCATTTGCGGACAAGATCAGCTTTGCCGCTGCGAACAAGCTCAAAAGGAATTTGATGTTCTAGCGCGGGGATCGCTTGATGCAACCACGAAATGCTCTGCCCGCGAAGATGAAAAAAGACAGCCCAAGCAATGTCTTCATTTCCGGCACACTCGGAAAGCAATTGCTCCTTAAATGAGCACGCCTCAAATGCTTCGTGGCATAAGTCGGCGAAAATGGGCCAAAAGGCGTTCATTTTCAAAGTGGAAGTGCGCTGCCGACGTGGCTTCCTGCACGGGAAGCCGGAGCACTTCCCCTGATACCCTCTTTCACTCTCTCTCCTTATCCCGTCCGCGCAATGTGAAGTTGGTGAGCAGCGTGTTGTCGCTCACCCTCACACCGCGAATCCTGAAGCCCAAATAGCACAGAAATAAGCCCGTGCCTGACGACAGGCCGAAAGCAAGCACCCTTGCGGCTGTTTCACCAAGCGACTGCGATGTCAGGAGTATGAGCCCACATGCGGCACGGCATGTGCCACTGCCATCGGGCAGTACTTGGCTACCAACGAGATAGCTCGCCCCGTGAAAAACGCCGAATGCACCCAATAAGAGCAAGACGGTCCCCATCGGTTTGAAGCTGAGTCCATGCCCAGGCACCGAGCGACTTTCGGTGTACTCCTTGAGCGCCAGGGTCAATCCCAGAAGAACCGCCAAGAAACCAAGAAGTGCGAGAGTACTTTTGATCTCTGCGACCGGATGAGAGATGAGCACTCCAAGCGCAATCCCGCCCATGCCAAGAATCACGAGTTGTAGAAGAATGCGCAAAGCCTTCATCGAGGCGACCTGACGTGGAGGTGAGGGAAGCAAGGCGCATCACAGTAAAGCGGCAGCTTGCCCAGACGGTTAATCAGTCGGTCCTGAAATATTCAACTAGCCGCCTCCAGCCGCCGCCCCACCGGCCAAGAACGGTCGTCGCTGAGCACCCGTCCGAGCATCCCGACCAGAAGCCAGAGCACAAAAAGGGCTTTCAGCCCCAGGCGTGCCACCGCCCG
>NZ_JAKLLN010000129.1 GCF_023150065.1 Zoogloea sp. | reverse complement strand
CGCCGACAGCGTGCTGGTGCGCTTCGAGGTGCAGGACACCGGGATCGGCATCGCCCCGGCCGACATCAGCCGTCTGTTCGCCAGCTTCGAGCAGGCCGACAACTCCACCACCCGCAAGCACGGCGGCACCGGCCTGGGCCTCGCCATCACCCGCAAGCTGGCCCAGATCATGGGCGGCGAAGCCGGCGCCATCAGCACCCCCGGGGTCGGCAGCACCTTCTGGTTCACCGCCCGGCTCGCCAAGGCCGCCGGCCAGCCCGACGGCGGGGCGACCGCGGCGTCCGCCGAGGCGGCGCTGCTGCGCCAGCACAGGGGCCGCCGCATCCTGCTGGTGGAAGACGACGAGATCAACCGCGAAGTCACCCTCAACCTGCTCGAGGACATCGAGCTGGAAGTAGACATCGCCGAAGACGGCCTGCAGGCCGTCGACATGGTCGCAAGCCGGGCCTACGACGTGGTCCTGATGGACATGCAGATGCCGCGCATGGACGGCCCCGAGGCCACCCGGCGGATCCGCCAGCTCCCCCAGCGCCGTGAGCTGCCCATCCTGGCCATGACCGCCAACGCCTTCGCCGAGGACAAGGCGCGCTGCTTCGACGCCGGCATGAACGACTTCATCGCCAAGCCCGTCGAGCCCGACGTGCTGTTTGCAACCCTGCTCAAGTGGCTCGCCC
>NZ_JAKLLN010000128.1 GCF_023150065.1 Zoogloea sp. | reverse complement strand
GCCGGCCCCACTCGCTCGAATAGAACACGAAGCCGTTCTTGCCCAGCTCCTTGGCCCGATACATGGCGTCGTCGGCGGCCACGATCAGCCGGTCGCCGGTCACCGCGTCGTTGGGAAAACGGCTGATGCCGATGCTGCAGGAGGTCTGGATGCGGTGCTCCTCGAAGACGCAGGGCAGCTCCATCGCCGCGATCAGCTTGGCGCACACGCCCGCCACCGCGTGGTCGTCCTCGACGCCGGGCAGGATCACCACGAACTCGTCGCCCCCCAGGCGGCCGACGATGTCGGTCTCGCGCACGGCCCCCTTCAGGCGCCGGGCCACGTCACGCAGCAGCGCGTCGCCGGCGTTGTGACCGAGGGAATCGTTGACCAGCTTGAAGTTGTCCAGGTCGATGAACATCACCGCCAGCTGCTCGCCCCGGCGCCGGCAGAAGGCGATGGACTGCTCCAGCTGGCGATTGATCTGGGTGCGGTTGGAAAGCCCGGTGAGCGCATCGTAATAGGCCACGAAGACCAGCTGCTCCTCGGCCGAGCGGCGGGCCGTCACGTCCTGCATCTGCACGATGTAGTAGCCGTTGTTCCCGTGGTCGTCGCGCACCGCCGAGACCGACAGCAGCGCCCACACCATCCGGCGGTCCGGCGTCACCAGGCGCAGTTCGATCTGGAAGCTCGGC
>NZ_JAKLLN010000127.1 GCF_023150065.1 Zoogloea sp. | reverse complement strand
CGCCCTCGAGATCCTGGGCGTCAACAACCTGGACGCCCTGTGCCAGCTTCACCCGTGGGACGTCTCGCCGGCCGAGCAGCCCTGCGGCACGGCCTCCGAGGTGCTGGCGACCGAATACATGGCGACTGCCCTGCACCTGGGCCACCTGCGCGTCGAATGGATGCTGCGGCGCCGGGACAACGGCCTCGAGACGCCCGCCGACATCGTCCTGAGCGCCATGGACCTCGACGGCGAGCCGACCCTGCTGGCCTCGGTGCGCGACCTCACCGACCGCAAGCGCTACGAGGCCAAGATCCATCAGCTGGCCTTCTACGACGCCCTCACCGGCCTGCCCAACCGCCGCCTGTTCTTCGACCGGCTGTCCCAGGCCGTCACGCAAAGCCGCCGCAGCGGGCGGCACGGGGCGGTGATCTACCTCGACCTCGACAACTTCAAGCCGGTCAATGACCACCACGGCCACCGCGCCGGCGACCTGCTGCTGCAGGAAGTCGCCCGGCGCCTCGCCCACTGCCTGCGCGAGGAGGACACCGTGGCCCGCCTGGGGGGCGACGAGTTCGTCGCGCTGCTGGTCAGCGTGGCCCCCGACTACGAAACCACCCGCGCCTACGTGTGCGAAGTCGCCGAGCGCATCCGCGACACGCTGGCCCAGCCCTACCTGCTGGCGCTCGGCGACG
>NZ_JAKLLN010000126.1 GCF_023150065.1 Zoogloea sp. | reverse complement strand
CCACAACCCAGCCTTGAATTCATCTGAAATGATGCAGGATGCGCCCGCACTCCTGCCGGTGAAGTCAGGTTCGACCTCGGCTGGCGGACGAATTGACGTCGATTTGGGGCTTGGCGCCCCAAGTCGAACAATTGCTTAGGGAAATCGGGCGGCGGAGCGGAATAAGGCAAAAAAATAGCACGACTAATCGACGTGCTATTTTTTTAAGCTGAAATTCAGGAGATTTCAGCAAGAATTGATGGTCGGGGAAAGAGGATTCGAACCTCCGGCCCCTGCGTCCCGAACGCGTTCCTAAGCCTTGAAAATACGGTACTTGTTAATCAAAACACCGGTTAATCAAGGCCTTATGATGCAACAACGCGCAGCTGAATGCAACAACGTACCGAATTTTCTGGCTCCGTTGGAGCAGGATTGGAGCACAGACTTGGCTGGCCGTCTCCCATTGGAAGGGATGCAAATCAGATGAAGCGCAGGTTTCACGGTCCGTCGACCTATACTCGATTTTGGACACCCGCTTCGACAATGACCGAACCCTATAGCCCATCCCATTACACACATCTCAGCCCTCCCCGAACTGCCGCGCATAGCGGGCGCCTTCTACAAAGATGGCGATCTCCTGGAGCCCCAGCCAGATGGTTTTGGCACCCGGTTCGCCGTCGTGTCGGCGGGCAAGGAA
>NZ_JAKLLN010000125.1 GCF_023150065.1 Zoogloea sp. | reverse complement strand
GACATGGAGCGGGATTTCCTGTCGGATGGGCCGGTCCAGTTCGACGAGCGCGTGAAGGTGATCTCGTCCGGGCTTGCAGAGAATCCGCTGCAGGTTCCGATTACGGTCGATGCGACAGCGCTGACCGGCGTCAAGGAGGTTCTGGTCTTTGCCGACTTCAACCCCATCCTGGAAATCCTCAGGTTCTATCCGGAGTCAACCAGCGCCTATCTGGGCTTCCGGGCCAAGCTGCAGCAGTCGTCCCCGGTTCGCGCTGCGGCCAAAACGGCCGATGGTGTGTGGCACGTTGGCGGGGTCTGGGTGAATACCACGGGTGGCGGCTGCACGGCGCCGTCGGCCGCATCGACCTCGTCCGAGTGGCAGAAGCGCCTGAACGAGGTGACCGCGCGGACCTGGAGCGAAGGGCCGATGTCCGGCCGGGTTCGGTTGCGGATCATTCATCCGATGGATACCGGGCTGATGGCGGGCGTACCGGCCTTTCACCTCGAGGAGGTCGTCCTGAAGGACGACGCCGGAAAGCGCCTGATGCGTCTGGAGATCTCCCAGCCAGTCAGCGAGAACCCGGTGTTCACACTGAATCGCGGGGCCGTGCAGGGCAGCCTGATGGTCAGTGGCCGCGACAACAACGGCAACATGTTCGACGTGCGGGTTGCGCCATGAAGAATCTCGTTCTCGCCC
>NZ_JAKLLN010000124.1 GCF_023150065.1 Zoogloea sp. | reverse complement strand
GGCCTTGCCCCGGAAACGCACCGCAAAGGCCGCCACATCCCGGCCGCCCCGCTGCACCACAAAGCGCACGCCGTCGCCGCCATCGACGAGATCGGCCGACGCGCAGATCACCCGTTGGCCTCCAGCCATGCCCGCAGCCCGGCCGGCGTATCGAGGCAGGCCACCGGCGACTCGGCCACCAGCTGATCGACCGGATGGGCCCCGAAGCTCACCGCCAGACCATCAACACCGGCGTTCTTCGCCATCAGCAGATCATGGGTCGTGTCACCGATCATCAGACAGGTTTCGGCCATCACGCCGAGCTCGTCCATCAGCTCGAAGAGCATCGCCGGATGGGGCTTCGAGAAGCACTCGTCGGCGCAGCGCGTGGCGTGAAAATACTTGCCCAGCCCGGTAAAACCCAGCGCCCGGTCGAGCCCCTTGCGGCTCTTGCCGGTCGCCACCGCGAGCAGATGGCCGCGGGCATGAAGATCGGCGATCAGCGCCTGGGTGCCGTCAAACAGCGTCAGCTCGTGATCACTGGAAAGATAGTGATGGCGATAGCGCTCCACCATCTTCGGGTAGTCGGATTCGGGCAGCTCCGGCACCGCGTGATGCAGCGCGTCCTGCAGGCCAAGACCGATCACGTGACGCGCCCGGGCGTCGGAAGGCGGCGGCAGGCCCAGATCGGCGCTGGCCGCC
>NZ_JAKLLN010000123.1 GCF_023150065.1 Zoogloea sp. | reverse complement strand
GAAGATCACCCGCGTGACCGAGAAGACGAGGACCAGGGCCAACGCCAGCAGGGCATAAATCGCCCCGCCGGTCACCCCGTCCTGTCCGAGTATCAAAACGATTCCTGCATCCAAGGCCGAACCCCTCTCCTTAACCAGACTACCGTCAAGCCGCATCTAATATTTGATATAAGCGGCGCTAATCCTCCAACAAATATACTTTATACGATATCTCGAATTAGCAACAACTCTTTTTTGATATCTTTTGTAGGGGCGACTTCAGTCGCCCAACTGCGCGCAAAGCACGCGCAGGAGCCAAACCGAAAGTCCGCGGGCGACTGAAGTCGCCCCTACAGCAGGGTGTGTCGACGCTCAAAAAAGAACCGGCCACCTGAAATCAGGTGACCGGTTCTGGCGTGCGGCGCGGCAGGAAGGTGCGAACCGCCAGCGGCGGCGCGGGGTTCAGCTCAGGCGATCAGCCCCGGTACGGGCCGGCGCCCAGGCCGATGGGCGCCGGCGCGGCGGCGACGAGCTTCGAGAACACGTCGGCGAAGTCTTCCGGCTTGCCGCGGGTGCCGCTCATGGGGTCGCGGTCCTGGGTAAAGGCGCGATCCACCTCGGCCCAGTCTTCGGCGGTGAGCACCTTGCGGGCCAGCGGCAGGGCTTCGCGCTCTTCCAGCATCATGTGGTTGCGGTAGAAATCG
>NZ_JAKLLN010000122.1 GCF_023150065.1 Zoogloea sp. | reverse complement strand
CGCAGGACGACGATGCGGTCGAGCTGCATTTCTGGGTCAAGGACACCGGCATCGGCATGAGCAAGGAGCAGAGCGCCCGCCTGTTCGAAGCCTTCAACCAGGCCGACGCCTCGACGACCCGCCGCTACGGCGGCACCGGGCTGGGCCTGGCGATCTCGAAGAACCTGGTCGAGATGATGGGCGGGAAGCTGTGGGTCGAGAGCGAGCTGGGGCGCGGCTCGATCTTCCACTTCCGGGCACGCTTCGGCGTGCAGAAGAACCCCTACCCCTATCGCATGTTCTACGCCGACGAGCTGCGCGGCGTGCGTGTCCTGGTGGTGGACGACAACGCCTCGGCGCGCGAGATCCTGGCGGGCATGACCCGCTCCTTCGGGCTCGACACCGACGTCGTCGGCACCGGCGCCGAGGCCCTCGACAAGATCGGTGCCGCGGTCGAGGCGGGCCAGCCCTACAGTCTGCTCTTGCTCGACTGGAAGATGCCCGGAATGGACGGCGTCGAGACCGTCCGCCGGGTCGAGGCCCTGTACCCCTTCTCCATCCCCGCCATCGTGATGGTGACCGCCTACGGCCGCGACGGAGTGATGACCCGCATCGAGAAGAGCGGCGTGGAGGTCAAGAACGTCCTCAACAAGCCCACCTCGCCGTCGACCCTGCTGGAGGCCATCGGCCGCGCCCTCGACAAGGG
>NZ_JAKLLN010000121.1 GCF_023150065.1 Zoogloea sp. | reverse complement strand
CCTGCAACGCTCGGTGATTCCGGAAAGCCCCTTCCGAGCCGCTGAGCAGCGGAACAACAGGCGGGGATGTCCGGCGCAGCTGTCTGAGCGGGCAAAGCCCGCGAGTTCTGCGCCGGCCGCCTGTTGTGAGCAGCGCAAGGGAGTCGTCCGCAAAGCGGACGACCGGCTCGGCGGGGTCGCCTTTCTTGCCTACTTCTTTGGCGACGCAAAGAAGTAACCCGCCCGCCGGGGCGGGACCCGGCCAATGTGACGTCAAACAACGGAAAGCCGCCGGTCTCCACCAGCGAACCCCCAATCAACGAAATCCGCGTGGACCTCATCCGAGCCTCGATGGAGCCTCGATGGTAGTCAGGTAGTCAGCCTCGGGAGATCGTGCGGCGCATCACGATGCCGTCCTCGACGCCCGTTCCGGCAGGGCCGAAGAAGCCGGGCAGCCGCGAGATCTCCTCGAAGCCGGTCGCGACATAGATCTGGCGGGCGCCCCGCCAGGATTCATTGACCAGCAGCACGATCTCTTCGAGGCTGGATAGGCTGCGGGTCACGTGATCCAGGCAGGCCGCGAAGAAGGGTTGCCCAAGCTGCCGGCCGCGGAAGGCCGGGGCCAGCGTCATTGAGCTCACATAGAGCGTCCGGCCCTGCCGGGGGCGATGGCGGGCCCGGATGTCATGCCCCAGCTGGAAGTGGCCTTCG
>NZ_JAKLLN010000120.1 GCF_023150065.1 Zoogloea sp. | reverse complement strand
GCCACACCGTCGGGCACGCAATCCAGACCATCCCGCAACTGTCGCCCGATGGCACGCCCGAGCACGCGCCGCTGCACCACGGAGAAGCCGTCGCCGTGGGCCTGGTCGCCGCGGCACATTGCTCGCTCGGGGCGGGGCTCTGCAATGACGGGCTGGTGAAGCAGGTTGAAGCCGCCATGGCCGCGGCGGGCCTGCCGACCCGGCTCGCGGGCCTCCCGCCATCGGACCGCCTGCTGGAGCTCATGTCCCACGACAAGAAGGTGGTGGGGGGCAAGCTGAGGCTCGTGCTGCCGGTCGGCGATGATCCTGGCACGTGCGGGGTGATCGAGAACACCGGGGCAACCGCCATCATGCAAGGGTGGAAGGCTGTCGGCTCGTAGGCGTCACGTGATCCACGCTGCGTCATGCCCGGAACCGGGCAGTCGCGCGTTTCGGAGCTTTGAAACTGGGCTGCGTCAAGTTTCCGCTTCGACTCTGCGGCGTTCATGACCCCCTGTGGCGCCCGGGCACGTTGGCCGTGTTCCTACCCGAGCCGCACGTACCCCCGCAACCCCTGCACGCCGCCCTCGCGCCCGAACCCCGATTCCTTGTACCCGCCGAACGGCGACGCCGGGTCGAACTTGTTGTACGTGTTGCACCAAACCACGCCTGCCTTGAGTTTGCGGGCGATCTCGAAGATCTTCGACCCCTT
>NZ_JAKLLN010000011.1 GCF_023150065.1 Zoogloea sp. | reverse complement strand
GCTACCACGCTGCGCTGGTGAAGGGCACCGATGTGGACAAGCCGCGGAATCTGGCCAAGAGCGTGACGGTGGAGTGATCGGGCTGGAGAGGTTTGACTGGAGAAAATAAAGTCAGTCGGATCCGAATAAAGTTCGTCGGAGTCTGAGCGAAGAGAGGGGGCCGTTGGCCCCCTACTTTTTGGGTAGGAGCGCGTGTGAAGTGGTCATAGTGGAGGGTATGCGGGACGGTTGCTTTTCGGCCAAAGTGGAAGGTTATGCATATGTGCGAGCATGACTGCTGACGGCCAACTCCCGCCGGTGATGACGGGCAGGTTTTGGGCACATTCGCTCTGCCAGATGGCTATTGGCCCAACATTCGCCTCTGTCTTAAGGCGAGCCGCTTCTTGAGGCTTTCCCGCACGTCCGCGACGTGCCTAAGTGTCAAGGCGCTTGTCCTCAAGTCATGCACATTTTCGTAGTCGACCGGCACGTAGCTGGGGCGCATGCATCCTCCCCGGTGCGCATGGTGATTGTCCAAGGAGGGCCGAACTACTCGAGCAGACGCATGACGCTTTGGTCAAGCGCTTCGCGGAAGGCGTCGAAGCGCTCCAGGCGCATGCCTTCGGCCTTCGCCCCGAAGTTGCGGATCTGGTCCATCGCCGGCGCCAAGGCCGGATTGTTCTCGACCAAAGTCTCCTTGGCCGCAATGCGGTGCAGCAGCGAGCTACACAGGTGCTGACCTTGGCGCGTCAATCCGGTGAAGAGCACAACCGCGCTCAAGTTGGTCTCCAGCCTCACGTAGCGGACGTGATCATCGTATCGATGCAACCTAGGGTGAAACGTGTCGGTGAATTCCCGGGCGCTCGGGTATTGGCGCCGCTTTGTCGAGATGGCGCCCCACACGTCATCGGTCTTGGCGCCGTTGCAATCGCTACAAGCCACTGCCAGATTCCAGAATTCGACGGAGAACTGCGGATAGTGGTGCCGCGGAAGGATGTGCTCGATGGGTTTGGCGTACGCCGTGCTGACCAGCCAGCGGCGGCAATAGCAACACCGTCCCCCCTGCAACTCCAACAGCCTGCGCCTGAAGGCGGACTTGATGGAGGCTCCCGTGATGGTACCCAGCGCCGTAACATCGGCCATCGCGTCCAGCGCCGGCCAAACATCGACAAACGGACGTGAGCGCGCCTGGGTCCACAACTTCCGAAGCAGCACCTGCGTGCGTGGGACATGCTTCTTGGTTCCATGCGCCACACCGAGATACAGCTTGAGCTCTCGACGCATTTCTATCCGCGAGGGATGTGTTCCCTTAAACCAACTCATGTGGCGTTTCCTCGCTCGATCGACGCGAGTTCATCAATGGCCGAACGGGTGCGAGCGACCAACTCCAGGTCTTCCCGCGCATGCGACAACTGCGCCGAGCCGGCCATCCGAATGACTTGGTCCATCAACTCCAGCTCTTCATGCAGCGACTCCAAGGTGGGAAGATTCCCATTCTGTACGGGCGACCGGGCGTTGAGACGCTGGATGGTTTGCGACACCATCGCGGCGCAGCGCTCGTGCACCTGCCGGTTATTCGCCGTGTAGGTCCGGAATCCATCGAACAATGCTGTCTCGACCGATCGGCGCTGACGAATGCCAAGTTCAGTCAGCCCATGCCTGCGGGCGACGAAACATTGATCGTCGCGATGGGTCGCGCTGGCGACGACGACGGGGGAGTGCGTTGCCACGACCATTGAGCAGCCCATACGGGAGCCGACGATCTCCAACATCCCCGGAATGGCGCGCTGCCAGCTCACGTGAAGGCTCAACTCCGGCTCGTCTACCAGGATCACGGTGCTGTCGCCGGCGTAAGCCGTGAGCTTGAGAGCCAGGGTCAGCAGTTGCTGCTCCCCCGAACTCAACTCGCCGAATCTCGTTATCGAACGCTGGGACTCCTGTCGCATGAGACCCAGCTCGTACCTGTTCGCGCCTGCGCGCTGAAGGATGCGCGCGTTCTCATCGGCACTTTCCGTTAGCTGCTGCAGTTCGGCGTAACGCTCTCGGTCGTCATCGAAAGATCTGTTCAGGCCAAATGGCACCAGGTACCGACGCTCGCCGAAGCCGAGGTGCCTCACGACCGCGTCGAAGACCTTGAGCCGCTCGGCGCTCACGTGGATCTCGCGCACCATGCGATTAACGTCCGCCGAAGTGCGGCCAAGCGCAATGCCGCGTTCCGAGGTGCGGGCCCCGACATAGATGAACTGCTGTCCGTCCTGCTTGGGCCGCTCGAACGGAAACCTGTCCGTCAGTCCGAACGAGATGCCGACGACGCGCTGGCCGTCCTTCACCAAACGATCCGCCAGATCACCAAGCAGAATGCTCTTGCCTTCGCCGTTGTTGCCAATGACGTAGATGCGTGTGCTGTGGTCACGTCCTTGCCGCAGGGCCTCCAACACGGGGGCGCTGTTGAGCAACGGCATGAACGTCTTGCGCTTCGTCTCCTTGTCCGCGCCTTCGATATAGACGGACGCAGCGAGCCTGTAGGCCTTCTCGATGAGTTCGCTAACATGAACGCGCCGGCAGACGCCCTCCACGTCCCGATACCCGTCCTTGAAGTAAGCCTCCAGCATTGCTTCCAAGTCGTCCGATCTGAATTGGTGCCGCCTTGGGAGGCTCGAGGAGCGCCACCCCTCCGGCACGCCAAGCGACACAATCGCAGCCACGAACGCCATCAGGAGGCCAGCCTCGCGAAGTTCGCCTCTGCCGGCGAGACCTTTCGCGTCCACCATCAGCACATGGTTGCTTGACAGCCCCCCTTCCCCGAGGAGCCAAGCCGACACCTGCTTGCGCGATCCATGTCGGCGATCTTGGGGAAGGTCAATCACCGCGAGCAGCCGACCACTGCTCACGAGATACTCTCGCAGATTGTTTCGCCATCCCCCGGCTGATCGATCGGCACCAGGAACGATGATCAAACTCACTCCGAGATCGAGCTGATTCCGCAGCAAGTGGTCCAGGGCCTCGAGCGAGGTTTGGTGATCGGCCCATCTTTGTGAATGTGGACGCCGCCCGGTGGGGTCTCGGCGCGGATGATCAACCAGCAAAAAGCGACTGCTGACGAAGGACGCAAGATCGTCTTCGCCCGGTGGCAGGTCCTCCACATCAATGCCGTGAAGGCCAAGCCGAAGTCCGATGAAGAAGTTCAGGCGGTCGATCACGCCTATGCGCGCGGACGTCTCCACATTGAGGAGAATACTCCGCAATACGGCGAACTCGCCCGTTGTTGCGAAATACTCAGAGATACGGTCGACGCGTGCCGAGAGGTGAGCCGCTAAAGCCGCTGCAGTGTCGCCACCGCGGTACCCGGTCACAGTCAGGCGACTGACGACTCGATGAAACACCTCGTCGAAACAGTCCAGCAGGAACTCCCTCTGCGAGGCCCAGGCCCGCCCAAAGTGGTCGAGCATCCTGACGATGCTTTCGAATGCTTGAAAGGATCCGACCTCGCGCGGGACGTCGGCTTGGCCGGTGATCCGGGAGATTCTGGCCAGTGCATCGCACGCGCCAACCCATGCTTGACGAAAACGATTCTCGTCCTGGTATGGGTCTACAGTCGTCAGGATCATAAAAGTCTCCCTCGCCCGGTCGGTCATCTCGTTGGACCAAGGCCCTGGCGACTGCGCCACGCAGGTGAGACCAATCACTATCAGCGCGAACCGCTCGAACTCGTCCTCCCTCAGCCCGGAGGGCGCACGCAGCGCGCGCAATTCCTCCCAGAACTTAGCCGTCTGTACGGCCCGCTCGTCAAACATTATTCCTCCCCCGGAAGATGGCCAGTTCCAGCCTTGGCTTATGAGCCCATTTTCACATCATCAAGGCATTGTGTGTTATGCTGCTCGAGTTAGGAGGGCGTGTTGTGGAGACGCAAACTGTGGGGGTGTTTGACCGGAAGCTTCATGGCTCCAGATTCGGACAGCCAGTGTCTCTTCAGGTGCGGTAGCAGTCATGCTCATCCATACCTGCAGTAGTCAGCTATGGCCGAGGTCCTGTCGCTGGTTCGGGGGACTACTCTTCGGCCAATCCGGCCGTTGGCCTAATGCGCGGAATCGGGCTGCAATCTGTCGTTTACCTGCCGTTCAGCCTTGGGAGCCCTTGAACGGCAGCTTTCCCATCCAGCGAACGCGAACTTCCGATCCCAAGCAGCCAGTCAGCTTTCTCCTAAGCAGCCATGCGGCCATAGATGCCTTACACCGCCTCCAGCGCGAGCAGCTCAGCCACCGTCTGCCTTCGTCGAATAAGCCGGGGCTCACCATTTTCCATCAGCACTTCGGCAATCAGCGGGCGCGCGTTGTAGTTCGATGACATGGAGGCGCCATACGCACCGGTGTCGTGCAACACCAGGAGATCGCCCACCTGCGCCTGCGGCAAGGAGCGGTGCAACACCACGCCACCGTCCCCCTGCGTAAACACATCTCCCGACTCGCACAGAGGTCCGGCAACCACCGTGTCAAACTGCAGGCCATTAACCGCTGTGCCATCAGAGTGGATCAACTCCATACCGTGGTAGGCGCCGTATAGGGCCGGGCGAGCCGGATCACTGAAGCCAGCGTCCACCATCACAAAATGGTTAGCGCCTTGTTGCTTCGTGGCGCGTACCTCGGTGACCAGCACGCCGGACTCGGCCATTAAATAGCGGCCCGGTTCTATTTCCAGTTTCACTGGGTGCTCCAGCAGTTGTTCCACGGCATGGCGCGCTGCATCCCATAATGAAAAGTAGTGCGCCGTATCAATCGTGGGTTCACCGGCCTGGTAGGGAACGGACAGACCGCCGCCCGCGGAGATGGCGTGCAGGTCCAAACCCTGCGCATTCACTACCTCTACCAGCTTCAGCATTGCACCGCACACTTCCTGCAAGTGCTCGTAGTCCACGCCTGAGCCGATGTGCATGTGCAGGCCCTGCAAGGCCAGGCCGTTGGACTTGATCTTTTCGCAGGCGCGTACCAGGTCGCCATGCCAGATGCCATGCTTGCTATGCTCGCCACCGGTATTTGTTTTCTTGGAATGGCCATGCCCGAAACCTGGGTTGATGCGTAGCCACACCGGGTGCCCCGGGTTGACCGCACCCAATTGGTCCAGCATGTCCATGGAGCCGCAGTTCACGGGAATATTGAGTTCCACCACGCGCGCAAGCGTAGCGCGGTCCAGCAGATCGGCCGTGAACACGATGTCTGCGTGCCCGTTGTGCAAGCCCGGCGTAAAACCACCAGCCAACGCGCGTTCGATTTCACCCAAAGACACCGAGTCCACCACTACGCCCTGTCGCTTCATGAGGCGAAGGATGTGTGTATTGGAGTTGGCTTTCTGAGCGAAACGCACTACGTCAAACAACCGCAGAGCGGCAATCTGGCGCGTAATGGTGTCGGCATCGTAGATCCACAGCGGGGTATCGAACTGCTGGGCCAAAGGAGCGATGGTAGCGGGAGTAAAAGGGTTCATGAGTGGATGATTCCCTTCATAGTCAATTCAATCAATGCTATTTTTGTCATGTAGCTATTCAATATTGATATGAATTTAACTCATCGCCAGCTGACGATGTTTCGCGCCATCATGCTGCACGGCAACCTGGGGCGTGCAGCTGACGCGTGCGCGTCAAGCCAGCCCACTTTGAGTCGCGAGCTGGGTCGTCTGGAGCAGTTACTGGGGTTTAACCTTTTTGACCGGGTGCGGGGCCGATTACGACCTACCGTGCGAGCACTTGCGCTAATGCAGGAAGTAGAACGCTCGTTTATAGGCTTGGAACAGATCGCAGCGCGCGCCAGCGAATTGCGCACGCAAGTGACAGGTCGCTTGCGCATTGCGTGTTTGCCGGCATTGGCCCATGCCTTGGTACCCCGTGCACTGGTATATCTCTCACATGCACATCCTGAACTAGGAGTCAGCGTGCATCTGAATCGCCCCGGCTTTCGCGGAGGCCACTTGGTTAAGTCAGGCCACTGGAACGTTCAGGGAACCCGGGGCGATTCAATTTGGATGGGTTGGCATCCTCGATTTCCATGCGAGATTATCCGTGGATCGTGGGTCAGGTAATGAGAGGTGTAAAACCGCCCATGCTGCGCTCGCAGCTGACGACGAGATACCCACCGCGCCCACGGCATGTTTCGACTAGCAAGCGTCCCTGGCAGGAGCAGTGTCAACTGGTGTGGTGGTCGCCATTACAGGCTTCCTTACCCAGTGCCATTCTCATCGTTGGGCGGTAGATATCCGCCCGGCCATAACTGTCTCGACGAATGCTCGGTTCTTCAAAGCAATCTGCTGCGCTTCTGGCCTGGCGGACTGGTCCAGATCGAGCCGTAGATGTCTCAAAGCATAGAAGAGGAACGCCTGACGGCACTGAAACTCGACCTGGCCGTCCTTCATCCCGAAGTCGAGCTCTATCGCTCGCCTATGAGATTCAGATAGATTCGGATGTGGAACAAGCACCAGGGGTACGATGGTGTGCCACTCCTGGTCGTCTTCAGCGCTGGCCGTCGCTGCGGGCTCTGATCCGTTGACTTCGAGCATTCGGGCAATCACGAAATCGCGGAACTCCTTGCGCGTGTGACAGTAGGCACGCGCGTGCCAGCGAAATCCGTCATGGGCTAGCGCATGGGGAGACAGTGTTCTCGAGGTCGGCTGCGGTCGTGTCATCGACTGATAGAGGACACGCAAGGCCGTGCCCTCACGGATTGCCTTCAGCAATGCAACAAGGACATCAATGTGAAACGTTCGTCCGGGGCTAGGGACAGTAGCCACCGTGGGAGCCCATGCGAGGAAGCTGCTGGGCCCGGAGGCAACGCCGGCGACTTGAGCGAGCAATTCGTTGAGGTAGCGGCTTGCGTCGCTCGACGCGTAAAGGGGGCTGAAGCCGTCCGAGGCGAGGTAAGCCCGCGAGCTTCGGTCGTACACAAGGTTGCCTGGCGCCAGCTCGGTGTACCGGGATATGTCCAGAGACGCTTGCGGCACGGAGATGCCGAAGAAGTCCATCAGGTCGCCTCTATTGAGTCGGCCGTCCCATTGCAAGCGGAAGTCGATGAATTCCAGCCGTCGTTCTTGGCTCCACCTGCCGGCCGGGCGTCCGGCCGCCTTGGCGGTGTCCGATGTGGGGCTGCTATGTTCCTTCATGTTGAAGATTTTGCCATAAGAACAAAAACTAGACGAGTATAAAAAGTAGTCGTATATTTGAGAGACAGTTCCGCTTGGAGGTTCAAGGTGCGAGTCGCGAACGGCAGTCAAATCGACGGAGGTGTTGCATGAAGGCGCTTCGCGGTGCTGCAGCCTTCCGCAATCTGCGGGAGCAGCCGCTGTGGAAACTGCTTGCGGCCGCCAAGGCCCCAGTGGTGATTGCGCTGCTGCAGGCATTGTTCATGGAGGCTGACAAAGCTCTACCGGGCTCGGTGCTCCTGGAACGCCTTGCTCGTGACGTCGATGCTCTTCGCTCCGCAGGCGAAGACCTGCCGCAGGCGCCTCAGGCCTATGTCGCCGAATGGCTCAACCAGGGATGGCTGACGCGGCGGTTTCCGACCGGCGCTCCCGAGGAGGAGTACGAGCTGTCGGCTGAGGCTCTGACCGCGCTGCGCTTCGTCACCGGCCTGTTGAAGCCAAGGACTACCGCGACCGAGAGCCGGCTGTCAGTCGTCATACACCAGCTGTCACGCCTGGCCGAGGAGACGAACACCAGCCCTGAAGCTCGTATGGCAGCGCTACGCGCTGAGCGCGACCGCATCGACAGGGCCATCGAAGAGGTCGAACGTGGAGGCGTCAAGACACTCGCACCTGACCGAGCGCTGGAGCGCGCGCGAGAGGTCATTGCCCTGGCGCAGGAACTGGCTGCCGATTTCCGGAGCGTTCGCGACGAGTTTGAACGCCTGAACCGCGGGCTGCGGCAGAGCCTCATGGAGAACTATGGCAGCCGCGGCGACGTGCTGGAGCAGCTCTTCGCAGGCGTGGACCTCATCGGCGAGAGCGATGCTGGCCGGACCTTCAATGCCTTCTGGCGGTTGCTGACCGACAGCGAGCAAGCCACCACTCTGCGGGAGTCATTAGATGAAGTAACGGGGCGCCCCTTCGCCCAGCAGCTTGAATCACACGAACGGAAGTTCCTGCTGGGGCTGACAGGCGCGCTGCTCAACGAGGGCCGTGGCGTGCACGACGTACTGCAGCACTTCGCGCGCAGCCTGAAAAGCTTCGTCCAGAGCCGGGAGTTCCTCGAGCACCGTCGGCTGCACAGCTTGCTGAAAGAGGCAACACAGGCGGCACTGAGTGCCAAGGACATGGTGCGCCCTAACGAGCAGGTCGGCTTCGAGCTCATGCAATCCAGCAGCCGCATCCGGTCGGTATCTCAGTGGGCTCTGTATGACCCGGCGCAGCGTGTGACCGACTCGTCGATGCTTGCCGCCGAGCCTTCAGAGCTGGACCTCGACGCGGTGAGCGAACTTGTCCGCCAGTCTGAAATCGACTTCCGGACGCTCAAGGCGCATCTGCGCTCCATTCTCGAACGCCAGTCGCAGGTCACCATCGGCCAGGTCCTTACGGAGTTCCCGGCAGAGCAAGGGCTCGGCAGCGTCGTTGGATACGTGGCCCTGGGTGCCAAGCATGGCGAAGTCACGGACGGATCCGAAGTCGTTTCGTGGGCCGGTGACGACGCGACGCAGCGTCGCGCCAAGGTGCCGACCATCTATTTCATGAGGGAGCGCTATCTTGAACTCGTTGACTGATTCGACGGACGAGCCTCTTGCCGAGGAGCAAGCACCGGACGCGCCGACCGCAGAAGCGACAATCTTCCGCGGCGACACGGGCGGACTTCCCGTCGACACTCGGCGGGTGCTCGTGCAGTTGCTTCTGGGCCCTTCGGTGGATGCTCGGCGCCAGTCCAAACTCTGGCCAGTGCTGCTGCGCGACGAAGCCGTCATTCGGTCGCGCATGCACGACCTGTTCTTGGAAGTCGTCATCGACCACGAGCAGCGCGTCGCGTTCACGCGGCAGGTCGTCTCCGAAGAGTTCGACGTGCCTATCCTACTGCGCAAGGCTTCGCTGACCTTCTTGGAGACGGCGTTGCTGCTGTTTCTGCGCCAGCGCTTGACCCAGGCCGATGCTCAGGGCGAGCGCGCGGTCGTGTCCTTCGACGACATGCAGCAGCACTTGTCGGTGTTTGAGCGGGACAGCAATCCCGACCACGCGCGGTTCGAACGGCAGATTGTCAACGCCGTTGACAAGGCCAAGAAGCTGAGCCTGCTGCAGTTCATCCGCGGCTCTGGCGAGCGCTATGAGGTGGCGCCGACGCTGAAGCTGTTGTTCTCTGCTGAGGAAATTCAGGACTTGGTGAGAACGTACGCCTCGTTGACATCTGCGCCAGCGGCGGCTCACGAGGACGGTATCGAAGGCGACGGACAGTTTGATAACCCTGAAGATGAGGAAGACGCGCTGTGAACCCCTTTGGCCAAACTGTCCTGTTCGAAGGCGCCGATGACCAGTTTCGGCTCACTCGTATCCAGACGTTCAACTGGGGCACGTTCTCCAACGTCTTCGACTTCCCAATCCCCAAAGAGGGCTACCTCTTTGTCGGCCCATCCGGCTCGGGCAAGTCGACGGTCTTGGACGCTCATGCGGCATTGCTGACACCACCGAAGTGGGTGGACTTCAACGTCGCTGCGCGCGAGGCCGAGCGACATGGGCGTGACCGCAGCGTTATGACCTACCTTCGGGGTGCTTGGGCGCAGCAGACGGGCGATGGTGGTGAGTACGTCTCGCAGTACCTGCGCAGCGGCACGACTTGGTCGGCCATTGCTGAGACCTACTGCGACGAGCAGGGCCATGTGGTCCTTCTCGCCCAGGTTCTATGGGTCAAGGGAAACTCGACGGCCTCAGGGGACGCCAAGCGCTTGTATCTAACCCTGGAGCGCGAGCTTGACGTGCAGGAACTGGAGTTCTTTGCCAAGAGCGAGTTCGACACGCGGCGCTTCAAGCACGACCTGCCTGATGCCAAAGTGCATACCGAGTTCAGCGCCTACCAAGAGCGCTTCCGCCGCTTGCTGGGTATCGATAACGAGCGTGCGCTTCGGCTCCTGCACAAGACACAATCGGCGAAGAACCTCGGCGATCTGAACGTGTTCCTGCGGGACTTTATGCTCGATGAGCCCGAGACCTTCGGCATTGCTACCAGCTTGGTTAACGAGTTCGGGGAGCTCAATGAGGCGCACCAGGAGGTGGTGGCGGCTCGCAAGCAAATCCAGACGCTCAAGCCGGCGCGTGATGAGCACATGGAGTTGGGGCGAGGTAACAACGAGCGCAACGGCTTGCAGGCCATCCAGACCGCCACTGACCAGTACCGAGAGTTTCGTCGCAAGGCTCTCCTCGATGAGCGGGTTGCGGAACTGGAAGTGGACAAGGAGGCGTCTCGCCAAGAGGTTCAGCGGCTATCCCACATTGCCGACACCGAGTTCGAGAAGCTGACGGATTTGCAGCGACAGAAGCTCAACATGGGCGCTGAAGTTCTCGACCGTCTGGAAGAAGATATCAAGGCGGCCGAAGCTGAAAAGCCTGTCCGAATGGCAAAGCGCGACCAAGCGGCTGCGGCCTGCCAGGCCATGGGCTGGGCCGTGCCCGACGGCGTCGTTTGGTTCGTTCAGCGGGTGGACGCTGCCAAGCAGCGTGTTCTGAAGTCCCGCGACCTGAAGAAGGAACTCGAAGGCCGCAAGGATCAGCTCAAGACTGACCATCGGCAAGCGAGTGATGACTTCGCCAAGACGGTGGCCGAGGTAAGGGCGCTTGAGCGCCAGAAATCGAACCTTCCGGCGCGGCTGGTGGACCTGCGAGAGCGCATGGCGCGCGACCTTTCGATCCCGGAAGAGAAGCTGCCCTTCGTTGGAGAGCTGGTGGAAGTGCGTTCCGACTCGGCCGAATGGCAAGGTGCCATCGAACGTGTTCTCGGCGGCTTCGCACGAGCCATCCTCGTCGATGACAAGAACTACTCCGCAGTCTCCGGCTACTTGAACGAGCGCAACATCGGCGAGCGCCTGGTGTACTTCCGGACCATCCAACAGACCTCTGGGCGTACCCCCGGTCCGAACTCGCTGGTGCGCAAACTGAACCTGGCGCCAGGGCCCTTCGGTGATTGGGTTCGCGAGGAGCTGAAGCACGCGTTTGACCTCGAGTGCGCAGACACCATGCAGATCTTCCAGAATGCGCCACGCGCGGTCACGAGGGAAGGTTTGGTCAAGCACAGCACGACCCGGCACGAGAAGAACGACCGACACAACGTCAACGACCGCAGCCAGTGGGTCCTGGGCTTCGACAACAAGGAGAAGCTGGCGCTCTACAAGAGCCGCGCGGCAGAGCTAGGTGGGCGCATCTCCGAACTGCAGACAGCGCTCGAAAAAATTGGTGACGAAGAGGATCTCCAGCAAGAGCAGCTTCTGCACTGCCAGAACCTGTCGAACCTGACCTGGAATGATGTCGACGTTGGCGCTCTCCTGGCTCGCATCGACGATTTGACGATGCGTCTGAAGGCGGAACGGGATGCGCGGCCAGACTTGGCCATTCTGGACGACCGTATCAAAACGCAGGAGACGGTGCATTCCAAGGCTGTCGGCAAAAAGAATGAAGAGGACGCGAAAGGCCGGGGCCTCGCCAAGGACCTCGAAAAGCTGAACGGCAAACTCGCCGAGCTGGCGCGTCTGTGGCCAACTTCTGATCGCGCGCCGGCGTTCGCAGACCAGATTGCAGCCAGGTACGAGGCCGTTGGCAAGGAAGTCACTCTTGAGAGTCTCGACCAAGTGTATGCGCAGGTCGACCGAGGGCTCAGCAACGAGTTGCGAGTGCTGGAGTCTCGCTTGACGGAGTTGAAAGGTTTCATCGTTCAGCGGTTCGTCGAATTCAACCGCTTGTGGCCTGCAGTCGCTGGCGGTCTAGACGCAACGCTGGAAAGTGCGGACGACTACTTGGCCAAGCTCAAGCGTCTCGAAGACGACAACTTGCCCGCTTATGAGGGCCGCTTCTTCGGCCTGCTACGCGAACAGAGCGACCAGAACCTCACGTTGCTGGCGACCAAACTGGACGAAGAGCGCTCGGCTATCCGCTCACGCATGGAACTGGTTAACGAGAGCTTGAAAGCCGCGCCGTTCAACCCAGGGACCCACTTGGTCATCGAGACGATGGACAAGTCTCTCGAGGACGTGCGGCTGTTTCGCGCGAGTTTGAAAGAGTCGCTCAGCCACTCGTTCTCGAATGACCGCGATCTGGCTGAGGAGCGTTTCAAGACCTTGGCGGCCTTGGTCAAGCGTCTTGCGAGCCAGGAGACCGCGGACAAGAACTGGCGCAACCTGGTGCTTGATGTCAGGCAACACGTGGAGTTTGTCGCTCGTGAGCTTGACGGCGACGACATCGAGGTGGAGGTCTACCGCAGCGGAGCCGGCAAATCGGGTGGGCAGCGCCAGAAGCTGGCGGCGACCTGCTTGGCTGCAGCACTGCGCTATCAACTCGGTGGTCAGGACAGGGCGTTGCCGAGCTACTCCACCGTGGTGCTTGACGAGGCTTTCGACAAGGCTGATGCCGAGTTCACGGCGATGGCGATGAATATCTTCAAGACCTTTGGCTTCCAGATGATTGTGGCGACGCCGCTCAAGTCGGTGATGACGCTTGAGCCGTTCATCGGCGGCGCCTGCTTCGTGCATATTAAGGACCGCAAGAAGTCTGCTGTCATTCCCATCGAGTACGACCGTGGCGCTCAACGCTTGAAGCTGACCCAGGATGTTCGCAATGCCGAAGAAGCTGTTATCTCCTGACGCCGCTCGGGACTTCCTAGTTCGGCGCTTCAACAACCAGCACCAGAACTGGTTGGCAGGCGAGGGTGCGTGGCCGCTGAAGGTCAATTTGGGTGTCCCGACCGAAAAGGACATCACGGACGACGTGGCAGCAGTCAGGGCTTGGGCATCCGCCTGGCTGTCGAGGACAGGGCCAGGTGAGCTTATGTTCGAGGAGCGCCAGTTTGCCCGGCTGGGCCGGCATCGGCTGCCGGTCAGCTTGACCTTGCCGGATGCGGCGGCTGTCGCTGCTTGCGTAGGGCAGTTGCGGCGCTGGGAAATTGCTACGCAACGCTGTCAGCAGATGCGGGAGCGGTGGCCAGACATGGGGGTGCGTGCACTCGCAACACGGTTCGATGTGCTCGCGGACTATTCCGCCGTGGACTTCGAACGGCTAGTGTCCCTCTTGGCCTGGTTGAACGCGAACCGAGCATCAGGCTTGTATCTTCGCCAGATACCGGTGGAAGGGGTGGATACGAAGTGGCTTGAGAAGCGCACGGGCCTGGTCGCGGGCCTGCTTCGGTCGCTGCGTGAGGTTAGCGAAGAGGAAAGTGACTTCTATCGCCTCTTTGGGCTGAGGAAGCCGGCGCATCGGGTACGGATTCGGGCCCTTTGCCCTGCCTTGCGACAGGCCATAGGGGGTCTATGTGACATCGAAGCGCCGGTGACAGAAATAGCGGCGTTGCCGATTTCGCCCAGGGCCGTTGTCGTTGTCGAGAACCTGGAGACCGGCCTGGCGCTACCTGACTTGCCCGAAACGATGGTCGTCATGCGGCTCGGAAACGCCGTTGGTGCGGTGGGAGCACTTCCGTGGCTGGTTGGGGCAGAGGTGGTGTTGTACTGGGGTGATATTGACACCCACGGTTTCGCTATCCTGAATCGCGCACGTCGTGCCGTTCCGCATCTCCGCTCGGTCCTTATGGACGAGGAGACGCTGCTGTCGCACCGCTCGTTCTGGGTTGAGGAGGCGGCCCAGTGCCCCAACGTTCCTCTTGACGCTTTGACGGCGGAGGAGCAGTCGGTTTATGAAAACCTGAGAGCCAGCGCTTGGGGGCCTCGTATTCGGATGGAGCAGGAGCGGTTGGGCTGGGCTGATGCCATGGCCGTGCTGATGCGCGCGCTTTATGGGGATGTATCCTCTCAATGGGCTCGTGAGCACATTGAGAGCCAGAGCAACATCGTCAAGCCGGCAGGATGCCCTACATGAATGGTCGGGCCGTTCGAGCGTGAGACTGAGATTGACCGGATCTGGTAGCTTATCCTACCCGGTGCCGACTTACGCTCTGACGCCCGATCAGGTGTGTCACCGGCGTGCTGAGTAACGTTGCCCTCTTTGAATACCTCCGCGCGATCCATGCCGAACCGGGCGGCTGGTTTGGTCGGACTGGCAGTTTGACCGCCGACGTTGCGGCGGTATCTCGACGACGTGCTGAACGAGTACCCTTCAAGGCATTGAACAAGAGAGTAGTGAGGGTAGTGTGCAGACCATGAACCGAATTCTCGGCATTCTGGGGCTGCGACTTGGCGTTTTCCGGATTACTGGTCATCCTTGGGATGGGGTCTGAATCGCCCAAGCGCGGGAGCTTGAGCGTGAGACGTCTGACACTTTTTCTAAAAATGTTGCTATCAACTGACCGTGTTTGGGGCCGTTTTGACACTTTTCCGAAAGCCTCGGCTCAGGCTCTCCTGAGGACACTTTTTATTTTTTCGACCATAGAGAAAATAAGGTTTGTCGGAGTTTGATAAGAATGAAGGGGCCACTGGCCCCTTCGTCGTTTCAATGGTTCTGTAGATGCCGCGAAAACGTGTCGCACTTCATGCCTTGGACACTGGATAGAGTGAGCTGGGCAGCAGGTAAAGATTGAGTTTCGGGGGCCTTATGTGCCACTGGACAGGGCCGTCGCCACCCCTGGATTGGGTGCCGACCCCGCTGTCGGCGACTCAGGCGCAGCTATCGTCGAGTGCTCTGGTCAGATCGTCGATCAGGTCCCGGGGCTGCTCGATGCCAACAGAAAGGCGCAGCAGATCCGGCGGGCAGCGCGTTTCCGGGCCTTCGACCGGTGCCCGGTGTTCGACCAGGCTTTCTACCGAACCGAGGGATGTCGCCTCCTTGAACAGCTTCAAGCGTCCTGCTACCCGGCGCGCAGCGGCGGCGCCGCCCTTGATCCGCACTGACAGCATTCCTCCGAAACCGTCGTGCATCTGCCGAGCAGCGACCGCGTGGTGGGGATCGGTTGCGAGCCCCGGGTAATGCACCGCCTCGACCGCTGGATGGGCCGCCAGAAAGTGCGCGATTTGGGCCGCTGAGGCACTGGATGCGCGCACCCTCAGGAACAATGTCCGCAGCCCACGCAACAGCAGCCAGGCCTCGAAGGCGCCCAAGATCGCGCCGCCCGTACCGCGATTCAGCCTGATCTGCTGCCAAAGGGAAGATTGCTCACGGGTAATGAGTGCACCGGCGACCACATCGGAGTGACCGTTGAGGTACTTCGTTGCGGAGTGCATGACGATGTCGGCACCCAGCTCCAGCGGGCGGGTGTGCACCGGCGTGGCGACGGTGGAGTCCACCGCAACCAAGGTGCCGGTTTCGTGGGCGAGGCAGGTGGCGGCGATGATGTCGGTGACTTCCCAGGTTGGATTGGCCGGGGTTTCGATCCACAGCAGGCGGGCCGGCGTACCAGTGAGGGCTGCACGCAGGCTGTCTAGACTGCCGTTCTCGTATTCAACCAGCTCGACCTGACGCTCTTCGGCAAAGCGACGGACCCAGCCGCGCAGGGCCCAGTACATCACCTGAGGCACCACGAGTTTATCGCCAGCCCGCAGACACTGGATCACCGCAGTGGCCGCGGCCATGCCGGACGGGAACAACAGCGCATCGACGCCACCCTCGAGTTCGCGCAGCAGAGCCTCGGGTTGGTCGTAAGCGGGGCTGGCATCACGGGCATAGAGCCGCCCACCGGTGAGCACACCATCCTCGTTGCGCACATAGGTGGTGGCCACGTGGATAGGTGGAACGATCTCGCGGAATGGTGGTGCGATGTGGCCAAGAGCCTGGGCTGTGATGGTCTCGGTACTGAGAGGCAGGTCGTCTTGGTGGTCTGAACTCATGGCGGCAGTTTTAGATTGACGGGTTCCGGAATGCATCGATCGCCCCTTGGGGCGATCGATGACTGTGACTCAGTTCCAGGGATGACGCGGCGGGCTTACCTTATTGAGGTGGAAGTTACCGATGTGGAAGTACTTCCAGCGCACCGGGTCATGGAGGGTATGCACACGGGCATTGCGCCAATGGCGGTCGAGATTGTGGGCCGACAGGGTGGCGCGGGTGCCGGCCAGTTCGAAGAGGCGGTTGGTGACTTCGAGGGCGATCTCGGTGGTGAGCACCTTCGATTCGGCAGTGGCGACGGTTGCATCGTCCACCGTCTGGTCGTTCGGGTCCGCCAGGGCTGCATCAATCTTGCGGCCAGCCCGTTCGAGCAGCGCGTCGGCGGCGTG
This sequence comes from Zoogloea sp., assembly GCF_023150065.1. Classification (GTDB taxonomy): domain Bacteria; phylum Pseudomonadota; class Gammaproteobacteria; order Burkholderiales; family Rhodocyclaceae; genus Zoogloea. Next base: position 137,260 of record NZ_JAKLLN010000011.1, on the reverse strand, counting down.
CAGGCGGATGGTGAGCTGGCCGATGGCAGAGATCGTCAGCGGATCTTCGGCTGCGCTGTCCTTGCCACTGTCGATCCACGGACGGCTCTTCTCTCGGATGAAGGAGATGGTGTCGTCGAGCGCGCCGTGGGCGATCCCGGCGTCGATGGCCGACTGGATGATCTGCGAGATCGGGCCGGCGGCGGTTGGGCGGTCGAAGGCATCGACAGGCACCAGGCGGTTCTTCGGCAGGCTGACCTGGTCGATCTTGACCGAGCCTGAGGCGGTGGTGCGCTGGCCGAAGCTGGACCAGTCGTTGATGACGGTCAGACCCGGTGCGTCCCGGTCGGCGAAGGCGAGATAGCCCTTGCCGGCCTCATCCACCGCGACGATCGGCACAATGTGGGCGAGCAGGGCACCCGTGGTGTAGAACTTCTGGCCCTGCACGACCACATGGTCGCCCTTGTCGACGAACTTGGTCTCGAAAGCTGCCACGTTGCGGCTACTGAGTTCCGAGAAGGCGTTGCCAAAGCGGTAGCCCTGGAGCACCAGGCCGAACAGTTCGTGTTTTTGATCTTCGTTGGCGTCCAGTCCGATGTGGGCGACCAGCACGAGATGATTCTGGGTGATCTGGGCGATGCTCGAATCGGCAGCGGCAATGATGCGGATCACCTCGGCCACGGTCGCGTAGGACACGCCGGCCCCGCCGTACTCCTTGGGCACGTTGATGCCCCACAGGCCGGATTGGGAATAGGCGTCGATCTCGTCGATGGGCAGGTAGCCTTCGCGATCGCGCAACGCGGCCTCAACGACGAACTTGGCGGCCAGCTTGCGGGCCACCGCGATGGCTTCGGCATCGTCGCGGATGATGTGGGCCGAATGAACGGGGTGCGGGCGCGGGGCGAAGGGCGCGGGTGAATTGACGCGTGGACGTTCCAGGGTTGCAACAGCTTGATTGCTCATGGGGATTCCTCGGGTTCTGTAGGGACGCTCGGGGCGGTTCAGCGACCGCCGCCGATCTGCCAGACGTAAGGGGGTTCAGTGCCGTTGATCTCCCAGTCACCGACAATGCGGGCTTTATAGATGAGCGGGTTGTGGGTAGCCACGGTGCGCGCGTTGCGCCAATGACGGTCGAGGGCGCGGGCTTCACTGGCGGCCGAGGCGCCGAGGGCATTGAAGAGGTCGCCGGCGGCGCGGATGACCAGTTCGGAGACGACGATCTGGGCCTTGGCGGACTCGAGTTCGGCGTCGATATTGGCCGCCTTGTCGAGAGCGTCGTTGCCGCTGAAGCGGGCCTCGTAGGCACGTTGGGCTGGTTCGGCGGCGCGGATTGCGGTGGCTTCGGCGGCGTAGGCCAGGGCGGCGATCTCTCCGACCACCTGCTGAACCTGTGCGTCCTGGGCGACGCGCGGTGCGTTGCCGGTGCTGAAGACCCGGCGCCGGTCGCGCACGGCCTGGGCGGCGTCGCGCAGCACGGCGCGGCCAATGCCCGCCTGTACCGCCAGCAGCACCAGCTGGTACAGCGCCGTCTGGTACTTGAAGCGGGTGGCGAAGTCGATGACATGTTCAGCCTCGACCACGGCGTTCTCGAAGCGCGAGGTGCCGCTGCCGGTGGTGCGCTGCCCGAAGCCGTCCCAGTCGTCGCTCTGCTTGACGCCGTCCTGACGGGCGCTGACCGCGGCAATGACGTCGCCACCGGTATCGCTGCGGCGCGCGAAGACGTCGATCCAGTCGGCGAAGATGCTGCCAGTGCTGTAGTACTTCTGGCCGTTCAGGCGCCACTTGCCGCCGTCGGGAGAGACCACAGTGATGACGTCGCCAATCTTCACGTCACCGATTTCCGTCCAGGCGTTGCCGACCAGTTCGCCTTCCACGAAGCGCTTGAACCACAGGGTGCGCTGGGGCGTGGGCGGCGCGTTGAGGCGGTCTTCGACGAAAGCGAAGTGGCCGCGCAGGGCCTGCGGCAGGTTGGAGTCGGCTTCGGCCAGCTCGATCAGCAGGCGGACCAGTTGCGGCAGCGAGGCGCCACCACCGCCGAACTCGCGCGGCACACGGACGGCGCCGAAGCCGGCGCGCTTGAGCCAGTCGATCTGCTCGTAGGGCAGCTGGCGCTTGCGCTCACGCTCGATGGTGCCTTCGGCAATGCGCTGGAAGATCGGCCGGAAACGGGCGGCCAGGGCCTCGTAGTCGGTGCCGGTGGACAGCGGGTTGTCTTGGATGTCGCTCATGGGGATCTATCCTCGGCCTGTCACGCGGCGACGCGTTCCTGCTGCTGCTCCGCCTCGATTTCGCGGACCAGCGGCAGCACGTGTTTGCCAAAGTACTCGACCTCTTCCTGGAAGTGCAGGAAGCCGGTCAGCACCAGATCGACGCCCACCGCCTTCAGCGCAACGATGCGCTCGGCCACCTGGCGTGGGGTGCCGATGAGGTTGGTCTTGAAGCCGTCGTTGTACTGGACGAGGTCTTCGAACGAGGACTTGGCCCAGTTGCCCTCGCCTTCAGGGCTGGCCTTGCCGGCCTGGGTGACGGCGTCACCAAAGGCGCGCACGGCTTCCGGGTCGGCCTTGTCGATGATCTCCTGAACTACCGCGCGGGCTTCTTCCTCGGTGTCGCGCACAACCACGAATGCGTTCACGCCGATCTTCACCTGGTGGTTGTTCTTGGCGGCCTTGGCGCGGATGTCGTCGATCTGGGCCTTGATGCCTTCAACGGTGTTGCCGTTGGTGAAGTACCAGTCGGAGACCCGGGCAGCCATGTCACGCGCGGCTCGCGAGCTACCGCCCTGGAAGATCTCGGGGTGAGGCTGCTGGAGGGGCTTGGGTTTCAGCGTGTAGTCGTTGAAGCGGTAGAAGTCGCCCTTGAGGGTGAAGTTGTCCTGGGTCCAGATACCCTTGAGCGCCTGGATGAACTCTTCAGAGCGGCGGTAACGTTCGTCATGCTCAAGCCAGTGCTCTCCAATGGCCGTGAACTCGCCTCTGAACCATCCGCTTACGATATTGACTGCGATGCGACCTTCAGTGAGCTGATCGATGGTTGCGATCTGCTTGGCAAGTACTACGGGGTGCCATGGGCCAGGCAGCACAGCCGCGATCACCTTGAGGCGGGATGTTGCCCCCAGCAGAGCGTGGGAGAAGGCAACGGATTCGTGTTGGTACTCGGCACCGTAGCCTGCGGTGAAGCGGATCTGAGTCAGCGCGTAATCAAAGCCGGCTTCCTCTGCGATCTGGGCAAGACGGCGGTTGTAATGGATGTCCCAGCTGGTGCGCTGCTCGATCTTGCTGACGACGAGGCCGCCGCTGACGTTGGGCACCCAATAGGCGAACTTGATGGGGTTGCGGGATTGGCTCATGGCGATTTCTCCGGCGGATTGGAATTGGAATGAATGACGATCAGGCGGCCAGCGCGGCGGTTTCCGGCTGGCGGCGCTTATTTACGAAGGGCAGCGCGCGCTGGATGGCAAGGTCGATGCGGGCGCGCAGGCTGTCACTGGCGACGCGGTAGTTCTCGAAATCCGCTTCGGATGCATACACGCCGATCGGCAGCGTGACGGCCTGGAAGAAGCTGAACAGGGGGCGCAGTTGATGGTCGAGCACGAGTGCGTGACGTTCGCTACCACCTGTGGCGGCAAGCAGCACCGGAACGTCGATCAGGGATTCGTGATGCACGAAGTCGAACAAGTGCTTGAAAAGGCCCGTGTAGGTGGCCCGGTACACAGGACTGCCGACAACCAGCACATCGGCGGTCTCGATGGCATGGATATGGGCCGCGATATGGCTCGGCAGATCGGCCGGATTGACCACCCCGCCCAGTTCGCTGGCGAGGTCGGCGAGGTCGATTAGATGCAGGTCGATGGCCTTGTGATGGCCAAGGGTAGCGACGATTTCGTCTACCAGCACACGGGTACGCGACGGTTTGTACAGACCACCGGAAACGGCGACGACTTTCGGCTTATTGCTCATGAATTGGCTCCACAAATACAGGATGAGGGGATTGAGGGGTGTCGCATGCATCGACGACTTGTATTTTCTATAGCAGCATCCGTGCCAGACGAGGAGAAATAAGAATCTGGATGGCAATTGATTGAAATTAACCTGAAGCCCCCTGGCTGGGCGCGAAAATCTCCGATTGGCTCGGGATTTCATATTTGCTTATATCTTCGGAGTGCGGCCCTTATTCAAAGGGTGCTTCTCTGGAAGCACTTAAAAAGCATTGCTTGCTGCTGGTGACGCTTTTTTGATGGCTGAATTTGACGATTAGCTATTTCGTTGCTGCTGAATAAGCAAGTCAGGATTCTGAATAACGCCAGGGATCTGCTTAAATGGAAACGGCCACCAGACGGTGGCCGTAACTGAAAGGTGGTAGGGCAGGTTCAGGCCGCGTGGAGTTCACTCGCTGTAACACGGTGCAGACGGGCAGTGCTTTGAACCGTGACGATGTTGCGACGGTATTCAATGAGCTGTGCAATCGTGATGATGGGCAGGTCGTGCTGGTGAGCAAAGCGCAGCAGGTCCGGGCGGCGTGCCATGCTGCCATCCTCCCGAACGATCTCACACAGCACACCGCCCGGATTCAGCCCGGCAAGGGTCACCAGGTCGTGGGCAGCCTCGGTGTGACCGGCGCGGACAAGCACGCCACCATCCCGAACGCGCAACGGGAAGATATGGCCGGGGCGGGCGAAGTCGTCTGCCACGAAACTCGGATCGGCAAGGGCGCGCAGGGTTGCTGCCCGGTCGGCGGCCGAGATCCCGGTGGTCGTGCCGTGGCGGCAATCGACGGTGATGGTGAAGGCCGTGCGGTGGGATTCGGTGTTGTCCTGAACCATCAGCGGCAGGTTCAGCGCGTCCAGGCGCTGGCCGGGCAGGGACACGCACACCACGCCGCTGGTGTGGCGGACCAGGAAGGCCATCTGCTCGGGGGTGATCTTTTCTGCGGCGATGATGAGGTCGCCCTCGTTCTCGCGATGGGTGTCATCCACCACGATGACGAATTCACCGTTGCGGATGGCGTTGATGGCGTCGGCGACGTGGTCGAAGCCGGATGCGAAGTCGATGTCATACATGATCTGGGTGCCCGGTGTCAGGAGTAGAAAGTCGGGGTTGGATAGGCGTCATTGAGGCTCCAGTCGCCCAGCTCGCGGAGCTTGTAGGAGAGCGGGTCGTGCAGGCTGTGGGTGCGCAGGTTGCGCCAGAAGCGGTCGAGGCGCAGCGCTGCGGTGGTGGCACGGGCTCCGGCAACCTCGAACATGCGGCTGGTCAGATCGAGCCCGGCGCGGGTGCTGGCCACCTTGGCGCCGGCCACGTGGACCGCCACCTCGCCCCTTTCCGTTTCGCTGAGATCGAGATCGCGTGCCCAGGCCGTGTCGAGGCTGCGGGCGGCCCGGTCAGTGAGGAGGCGTGCGCCTTCGAGCGCGACCCAGAATTCGCCGTAGGTGCCGAGCACGTAAGGATCCTGAGTGGCGGATGAGACCTGGGATGCGGGCCACGTCCGGCTCTGCCCCCTGGTGTAGGTCCGCGCCTCATGAAGCGCGCCCTCGGCAATGCCCAGGTAGATGTTGGTCAGGATGAGCTGGGCGATCAGTGGGCGCAGGCAGGCGAAGGGGGAGCTGAGCGGCCCGGGCTGCGCGAGCACCTCGTCGCGCCGGATCTCCACCTGATGGAAGCTGGCACTGCCGCTGTCGGTCTGGCGCTGACCCATGTTGTCCCAGTCCGGGAACAGCTGGATGCCATCGCGGCTGGTGGGCAGGGCGGCGATGACGAGCTTGCCCGTGGTCTTGTCGAGCGCCGAGGCGATCAGCATGTCCGAATCGATGCCGCCGGAGCAGAAACTCTTCTGGCCATTGAAGACCAGACCCTGACCGTCGGCCGCGGGCGCGCAGACGGTGCGCGTGTCGAGGGGGTTGAGGGCGTTGCCCCAGAACAGATCGTGACGGGCCGTATTTTCGTACGCCGCGCGCCATTGGGCGGGGCTGCCGAACAGTCGCACGGTGGCAAGCAGCAAGTGCTGAAAGGCGAACACGTGGGCGACGGAACTGTCCACCCGCGCGATCTCGCGCACGATCTGGAGGGTGTCATGCCACGAAGCGCCGAGTCCGCCGTATTCCTTGGGTACGACGAGGCGCAGCAGGCCGCTGCGCCTGAGCGCGTCACGTTCTGCTTTGGGCGTGCCGCCTGCCACGTCGCGTTGAATCGCGGTGCGGGCGAATTCCTCGACAAGCAGCCGGGCGGTGACCAAGGGGGGGGCGGGAGCGCGGGACAAGGTGGTCTCCACTGCGTCTAGCAAGGTGTGCATGGTGTCGTTTCGATTGTTCCGGGTCGGTGTGGAGGGAGGCAGGTGCGGCGAGGCCACGGCTGCGAGCATCCATCAGCAGATAACGTGCCATTCCGCCAGGAGGGGGATGAAACCGGGAAAAAGGGAGGCAATTGCGGGATCAAGAGCAGCGCTGCTGATGCGCTGCTGATTGGACAGCACCTGACCGGAGTGGCACGAGTCCGGCCTGTGAATGGGGCAGAAGGGCACGGCCGGGGTGGCCTGATGCGTTCTTTGGCGCGTCAGGACGCGCGCCTGGCGGGAAGGCCGCGGTCGACATGCTGCCTGAGCAGCACGTGCCGGCTGCGTATTCTGGGCGTGGCACGCTTTGTGCACGACAGCATCCTGTCCCTCTCAGCGTGGAGCGTCTGTCTTGACCTACGTACTCAACCATTTGTCGGATGCTTCGAGCGGTTTCGTGGCCCCGGAAACCCCCGTCCAGATCGCGGAACGGCTCGCCAGGCAATTTGCGACAACTGCCGCCGAACGCGACAGCGTGGGCGGAACGCCCAAGGCCGAGCGGGATTCGCTGCGCCGCAGCGGGCTGCTCGGTCTGTCGATCCCGACCGAATACGGCGGGCTAGGCGCCAACTGGCGCCAGACCATGGAGGTGGTGCGGACGCTGTCGCGGGCGGACAGCTCCATCGGCCATGTGTTTGCCTTCCAGCACCTGATGCTTGCCACGGTGCGTCTGTTCTCCCGGCCCGCGCAGTGGGAAGCGTGGTTCGAACAGACGGCCCGTCACAACTGGTTCTGGGGCAACGCCCTGAACCCCCTCGACCGGCGCACGACGAGCCGCCAGTTCGACGGGTGGTGCGAGTTCTCCGGCAAGAAGAGCTTCTGCTCCGGGGCGCTCGATTCGGAGATGCTGATCGTTTCAGCCTACGAGCAGGAGGCGCCCGGAAAGCTGATCATCGCGGCGATCCCGACCGCGCGCAGCGGCGTCAACGTGATCCAGGACTGGGACAACTTCGGCCAGCGCCAGACCGACAGCGGCAGCGTCAACTTCGAGCGGGTGCGCATCGAGGACAACGAGATCCTCGCCGATCCCGGCCCGCTGAGCACGCCATTCGCCTGCCTGCGCCCGCTGATCGCCCAGCTCATCCTCACCAACATCTACGCCGGCATCGCCGAGGGGGCCTACGCCGATGCCCGGGGCTACAGCCTGAACGAGGCACGCCCCTGGCACCGCTCGCCCGCCGAACGTTTCGAGGACGATCCCTACGTCCTGCACCACTACGGCGATTTCTGGGCTGGGCTCGACGCGGTGCGGGTGATGACCGACCGGGCGGCCGACATGCTCGATGCCGGCTGGCAGAAGGGCAGCGCCCTCACCGAGGCCGAACGCGGAGACATCGCGCTGGCCATTGCGTCGGCAAAGGTGCTGGCCACACGGGTCGGGCTCGAACTCTGTACACGCATGTTTGAAGTCACCGGCGCCCGCGCCACCCACGCCGGCCTGGGGCTGGATCGCTACTGGCGCAACCTGCGCACCCACACCATGCACGACCCGATCGACTACAAACTTCTGGAGTTAGGTGAATGGGCCTTGAAACAGAAATACCCGAAGCCGACGTTTTACTCGTGAAAGACCACGCCCCTCCCTCGTCCCCGCCCCCCCGGTACGCCCCGGCACATCCCGAGTTCATCTCTGCGTCGGTCGTCGTGCCCGACGAATCGTCGGACGGGCCTCTGCTGACGATGCCGAACCCCGAGGTCCTGACCAAGTCGATCCGGGCGACGGCACAGGTTTTCGAGGACGCGCGGTCGAAGGAACTGCTGGCGCGGATCGAGCTCGTCGCCCCCAGCGAGGCCAACGTGCTCATCATCGGCGACACCGGTACCGGCAAGGAGCTGATCGCCCGTCACGTACATGCCTTGAGCGCCCGCCGCAACGGCCCCTTCGTGGCCGTCAACTGCGGCGCGTTTTCCGAAACGCTGGTCGAGAGCGAGTTGTTCGGCCATGAGAAAGGCGCCTTCACTGGCGCGTTTTCGTCGAAGGCTGGTTGGTTCGAGGCTGCCAACGAGGGCACGCTGTTCCTTGACGAGATCGGTGATCTGCCGCTGAGCATCCAGGTCAAGCTGCTTCGTGTCCTGCAGGAGCGCGAGGTGGTCCGCCTCGGTGCGCGCAAGCCGGTACCGATCAATGTGCGGCTGATCGCCGCCACCAACGTGCGTCTCGAGGAGGCTGTCAAGGCCGGTCATTTCCGTGAAGACCTGTTCTACCGCCTGCGGGTGGTGCACCTGGAGCTGCTGCCGCTGCGCGAGCGCCCTGGGGACATCCTGCCGCTCGCCCGGCATTTCGTGAATCAGTACCGCCGCCGTCTTGGCTATGGCGAGGTGGCTATCGCACCGGAAACCGAACTGAAGCTGCGTCAACACAGTTGGCCGGGCAACATCCGCGAACTCGAGAACGTCATCCACCACGGCCTGTTGATTGCCAGGAATGCCGTGCTGCGCCCGGAAGACCTCTACCTTTCGTCCCTCAGCCTCCGGCCCGAGGCAGCTGCTGCCCCTGAAGACGCTCAGGACGACGCCCTCAAATCCCTGGAACGTGCGCTGCTGATGCTCTTCGAGGATTGCCATGGAGACCTTTTCGAGAGAATCGAGGAAGTGGTCATGCGCACGGCCTACCAATATTGCCATTGCAACCAGGTCCAGGCTGCCAAGCTGCTGGGCGTCAGCCGAAACGTCATCCGTGCCCGGCTGATAAGGATCGGGGCGATCTCCGCCCTGAAGTGACGGCCCCTACGATCGAATTCAACCCCCTGCGTGACCGCCATGACCAATATTCACCACGGACAACGGGAATGCACTGATCTCGCCGGCGCCCTGACCGCCTTCCGGGAAGGCGCCCCGGTAGTGCTTGCACCCGATCCTCGGCGCCCCGGCGGCGGTTGCCTGCTGGTTGCCCTCGAAACCCTGCGGGCGGACGCCCTGAGCTTCGCGCGCCGGCATACCCATGGACTCATCAGCGTCCTGCTGCGTGACAGGCAGCAGCAGGGCATTCATCTGTTTCTCGCCAACGACGGCGACGCCTCGGAAGCCCTCGAGCCGGCGCTCGCCGCCGCGCTGCCGGTGCTGCTGCGCGCGCTCGCCCACGATCCGGCCGGTGCCCAGCATCTGGCATCCGATGTCGGCGCGCCCTTCATCAGCCTGAGCGGTGCGGGCAGCCTCAGCTGGCCCGACAGCGAGCAGGTCGTGAGTGCGCTGGCCAGCTGTCTGGGCATGGCAGACGCCGCACTGATCTGTTCGCTCTTCGACGACAACGGCCGTTGCCTGCAGGGCGATGAAGTGGCGGCTTTCGCCACTAGTCACGGCTTGGCCCTGCTTCATCCGGATGACCTCGACGGCGATGAGCATGCGTTGCCCGCGCCGCGCGTCCAGCGGCTGGCAACGTCGCGCCTGCCCACGCGCCATGGTGAATTCACCATGCATGCCTTCTCGTCGGTAGTCGATGGCGCCGAGCACGCGGTGCTCGTGTGGGGCGACGTGGACGGCCACGACGAGGTGCTCGTGCGCTTGCATTCCGAATGCCTGACCGGCGACGTGCTCGGCTCGCTGCGCTGCGATTGCGGCACGCAGCTTGAGATGTCCCTGTCGCGCATCGCCGCCGCCCCGTGTGGCGTGCTGATCTACCTGCGGGGGCACGAAGGGCGCGGCATCGGCTTCAGCCACAAGGTGCGCGCCTACGCGTTGCAGGACGATGGGCTCGATACCGTGGATGCCAATGTGGCGCTCGGGTTGCCGGTGGATGCGCGCAGCTTCGATTGCGCCGCCGACATCCTGCTCAACCTCGGTGTGCGCTCGGTAAGCCTGTTGAGCAACAATCCGCGCAAGAAGGCCGAGCTGGCGCGGGCCGGGATGCCCGTCGTCCGTGTGCTGTCAGTGGTTCCGCCGAGTAACGGCGAGAACGTGCGTTACCTGATCACCAAGAAAAAGCGGATGGGGCACGACCTGCCCTTCGACTGATGCCATTCATGCTGCGGAATGGATTGAAAGCCCCCTGGTGCGGGGCTTTTCATTTTGCGTTTCCGCAAAAGGGCGCTCTGTCCTTGCGTCCGGGTGCTGCGTGAAAAGCAGATTTTCAGCACGCATGTTTGCGGTGCCGCATTTGGCGTGCTGGTTTCCGTGAATAAAGCAGGAATCGCCGCGAAATAGACCTGGAACAGTTTCTGCTATTACCTGCTTGAGTCGCCAGAATTAGCCGGCATGAATCGTCAATGGGAGCAGGTGTCCGGTGGATATTGCCCTGGGCATTTTATATGTCATCGATTCGGGAATGGATTCCATGAATATCGATCAATTGAGTCAACGTGAGGCGGGCGATCCCGCGAGCCTTCCTGCACATCTCGTCGCCCAGGCGCAACGGCGCCCGGCGGCGGTGGCCCTTCGATTCAAGCGGCTGGGGATCTGGCACGAACGCAGCTGGCGCGCGTTGGCTGTCGATGTCGGCGCTGCGGCCGCCGCGCTTGAGGCCGATGGCTTTCGGGCTGGCGATGTGCTGTCGCTGCTCGGGCAGCCGACGCCGGAAGCGCTCGTGCTGATGCTGGCGGCCCAATGGCTGGGCGGCGTGGTGGCGCCGTTGGATGTGGCGCTGTCGCCGGATGGACTGGCCGCGGCTCTGCGTGAGCTTGAACCGCGGGTGGTGCTCGGCGAGGACCAGGAGCAGGTGGATCGGCTGCTGGCTGCCGGTTTCAGCGGCACCCGCCTGCTCTATGCCGATGGCAGGGGCTTGCACCGCTATACGGAGGCGGCGCTGATGGCCTATGCAGACTGGGCCGCTCCGGCAGCCCGTCGGGATGTTCCTGTGCTCCGCGCCCGCCCGACCGACAGCGCCCTGCGCTATCACACCCACGGCACCTGGGACGGTGGGGCCCCGGGCGATGCCAGCCACGCGGAAGTACTGGCTGCCGCCGCCCGGCTGGTCCGTACCGCAAGGCTGGATGCGCGCGATGAAGCCTTCGCGGGGCGACGGTTTGCCCCGGCCAGTGTTGTCCGCTATCTGGTGGCAGCGTGGCTACTGGGCGGATTCTGCTTCAACATCGCCGAGAGCCCGGAAAGCCGCGACCGCGACCGCCGCGAGATCGCCCCGACCCTGGTCCTCGGCTCGGCGCAGACCTACGTGCGTCTGCGTGAGCGCATCGTGGCCCGCCTGCCGCTTCCGTCCGAAGGCTGGCGCGGTCGTCTTGCCCAGCGCGCCCTGACTGGCGGACGGGCCGGCTGGCTGGCGCAACTGCTGATCCTGCGCCCCTTGCGCGACGTGGTCGGGCTTGGCCGCGTGCGCACTGCGATCGTCGTCGGTGGCGCAGCGCAAGAAGACGTGGTGGCCTTCTACCGTGCGCTGGGCGTGACGCTGCAGCCCTGGCCGGCGGCCGATGTGCTTGCCGCCGCTGAGGCCCCGGACGATCTGGGCCGCCTGCTCGCCGTATGGGTGGCGCCATGAGCGCCGCGAGCGCTGCATTGGCACGTCCCGACGCCACGCCGCTGCTGGCGGTGGAGCACATTTCCCTTGCCTTTGGTGGGGTGAGGGCGATCACCGACATCTCTTTCGCTGTCCGGCGCGGCGAGGTGTGCGCCCTCATCGGCCCCAACGGGGCGGGCAAGAGTTCGCTGCTCAATGTCATCAACGGCGTGTATCGCCCTCAGCAGGGGCGCGTGGTCTATGACGGCCGTGCCCAGCCGCGGATGGCGCCGCGCCAGGCTGCCCTCGGCGGCATCGCCCGGACCTTCCAGAACGTGGCGCTGTTCAAGGGCATGAGCGTGCTCGACAACGTGCTGGCCGGACGCAACCTGCGGGTGCAGGCGAGCTGGATGGCGCAGGTGATCGGCCTGGGGGCCGCCGCTGCCGAAGCCGACGCACACCGGCGCAAGGCCGAGGAGATCCTGGCCTTCCTGCACATCCAGTCGCACCGCGATACGCCGGTCGGCAAGCTGCCCTACGGGCTGCAGAAGCGTGTCGAGCTGGCCCGCGCGATGGCCTCGGAGCCGCGTCTGCTGCTGCTCGACGAGCCGATGGCCGGCATGAATCTGGAGGAGAAGATGGACATGAGCTGCTTCATCCTCGACATCAACCGGGATTTCGGCACCACGGTGGTCCTGATCGAGCATGACCTGGGGGTGGTGATGGACATTTCGGATCACGTGGTGGTGCTCGACTACGGCCGCAAGATTGCCGACGGGGTGCCCGCCGAGGTGCGCGACGACCCCGAGGTGATCGCCGCCTACATCGGTAACGCCCACTGAGACGCGGAGAGCGCAGATGGATTTCTTTCTGGAAGTGCTGATCGGCGGCCTCCTGGCCGGGGTCATGTATTCGATGGTGGCGATCGGCTTCGTGCTGATCTACAAGGCCTCGGGCGTCTTCAACTTCGCCCAGGGTTCGATGGTGCTGTTTGCCGCGCTGACCTTCGTCAGCCTGCTGGAGCGCGGCTTTCCTTTCTGGGGCGCGTTCGCTGCGACGCTGGCGGCAATGCTGGCGCTGGCGTTTGCCATCGAGCGCGGGGTGCTGCGGCATCTGGTGAATCGCCCGCCGATCACCCTGTTCATGGCGACGCTGGGGGTGAGCTTCATCATCGAAGGCCTCGCCCAGTTGCTGTGGGGCGCGCAGGTACATGGGCTGGATCTCGGCATCCGCGACGAGCCGCTCGAGGTCTCCGGCATCCTCCTGAGCCGCTTCGACCTGTTTGCCGCCGGTATCGCTGCGCTGCTGGTGCTGGGCCTGTCGCTGCTGTTCAGCCGCACGCGGATCGGCTTGTCGCTGCGCTCGGTGGCGGACGACCACCTGGCGGCGCTGGCGGTCGGCATCCGGCTGCAGCGCATCTGGGGCGTGGTGTGGGCAGTCGCGGGCTTTGTCGGCCTCGTGGCCGGGCTGCTGTGGGGCGCCCGCCTGGGCGTGCAGTTCTCGTTGTCGCTGGTCGTGCTGAAGGCGCTGCCGGTGCTGATCATCGGCGGCTTCTCGTCGATCGGCGGGGCGATCGTCGGCGGCCTGATTGTCGGTGCCGGCGAAAAGCTGGCCGAGGTCTATGTCGGCCCGATCATCGGCGATGGGCTGGAGAACTGGTTTCCGTACGTACTTGCGCTGTTGTTCCTGCTGGTCAGGCCCGCGGGCCTGTTTGGCGAGCGCGCCATCGAGAGGGTTTGACCATGTTGTCATTGACCGGTAGCGGGCAGTTCAGTACCCGCTACGCCCAGGACAGGCGCATCTTCCGCCTGTGGCAGGCACGTGCCGGCCTCGCCGTGCTGCTGGCCGTTGCTTATGTCGTGGTGCCTTTGTGGGCGAGCGATTACTGGTTCAGCGCCATCCTCATCCCGTTTCTCGTCCTGTCCCTGGCCGGGCTGGGGCTCAACCTGCTCACCGGCTACGCAGGCCAGCTGTCGCTGGGCAGTGCGGCCTTCATGGCCATTGGTGCCTTTGCTGCCTACAACTTCCAGCTGCGTGTCGAGGGGCTTCCGTTTCTGGTGAGCTTCGTGCTGGGCGGGCTGGTGGCGGCGGTGGCGGGCGTGGTGTCCGGCCTGCCCAGCCTGCGCATCAAGGGCTTTTACCTCATCGTGTCGACCCTGGCGGCCCAGTTCATCGTGGAATGGACGCTGACCAAATTCGGTTGGTTCTCCAACTTCAATCCGTCCGGGGTGATCACGGCGCCGCCGCTGGTGATGCTGGGCACCGATCTGTCGTCTCCGGCAGGCCGCTACCTGCTGACCCTGTCGGTGGTCACGGCGCTGTTCGCCCTCGCCGGACGCATCGTGCGCTCCGACCTTGGGCGCAACTGGATGGCGGTACGCGATATGGATACTGCCGCGGCGGTGATTGGCATCCCCGTGGTGCGTACCAAGCTGCTGGCCTTCGCGATCAGTTCGTTCTTCTGCGGGGTGGCGGGGTCGCTGTGGGCGTTTGCCTACCTGGGCACAGTGGAGCCCCATGGCTTTGATCTGAACCGCTCGTTCCAGGTGCTGTTCATCATCATCATCGGTGGCATGGGCAGCATTCTCGGCAACTTTCTGGGTGCCGCCTTCGTCGTGCTGCTGCCCTTGCTGCTGAGCAACCTGGGCGGATCCCTCCTCGCGGGCGTGATCGCCCCCGGCGATACCGAAAACCTGCAGAAGATCCTGTTCGGGGTGCTGATCATCGTGTTCCTGATCCGCGAGCCCGAGGGGCTGGCGAGCTTGTGGCGGGGGCTGTGGGCCCGCGCCCGGGTGTGGCCGCTGCGCGACTGAGCGTTTTCCTTTTCTTCGATTTCCATTCCACGGAGCGGCCTGGCCAGTTGCTCCGGGGCTTGTCACGGGCGCCGCTGGCGGTGCCCATCCTTTGCTACAGGAGTTGATTTCCATGTCCGTTTCACGCCTTTCCTTCCGCCGGCTGGCGGGTGCCGTCAGCCTGGGCCTCGCGCTGGCCAGCGGTGCCGTGCACGCCGCCGGCGAGCAGTATTTTCCGCTGCAGAGCTACCGGGTCGGCCCGTATGCCGCCGGCGGCACTGGCTTCTTCGGTGGTTTCATCGACTACATGCAACTGATCAACACTCGCGACGGTGGGGTCAATGGCGTCAAGCTGACGTGGTCCGAGTGCGAGACCGAATACGTGGTGGAGAAGGGTGTCGAGTGCTACGAGCGTCTGAAAAAGGGTCTCAACGGTGCGCCCGCGGCGGCCACCAACCCGCTCAGCGTGGGCATCGCCTACGCCACGCTGGACCGCTCCACCGCCGACAGGATTCCGCTCATCACCATCAACCACGGCCGTACCGACTCCACCGACGGCAGCGTGTTTCCCTACGTCTTTCCGCTTCAGCTGAACCCGTACAGCGAAGTGTCGGCCATCGTGAATTACGTCGGCCAGCGTGAAGGCGGCTTTGAGAAGCTGAAGGGCAAGAAGATCGTGACGCTGTATCACGGCTCGCCCTACGGGAAGGAAACCATCCCCATCCTCGACATCCTGGCCAAGAAGTACGGTTTTACGGTCACCCACATCGAGGTGCCGCACCCGGGCACCGAGCAGCAATCCCAATGGCTCAACATCCGCCGCATCAAACCCGACTGGGTGATCCTGCGCGGCTGGGGCGTGATGAATCCGGTGGCGCTGAAAACAGCCGCCAAGACCGGCTTCCCGGTGGATCACGTGATCGGCAACATCTGGAGCAACTCCGAGGATGATGCGGCGCCCGCCGGGGATGTGGCCAAGGGCTACATCTCGATCACCACCCACCCGGCCGGCACCGACTTTCCGGTGCTGAAGGACATCGAGAAGCACGTGCTCAAGGCCGGCAAGGGCAACCTGCAGGATCCGAAGCGCTTCGGCAACGTGTATTACAACCTGGGCGTGGTGAACGGCATCCTCAACGTGGAAGCCGTGCGCATCGCCCAGGCCAAGTTCGGCAAGCGTCCGCTCACCGGCGAGGAGGTGCGCTGGGGCTTCGAGCACCTGAACATCGACAACAAGCGCCTGCAGGAGCTCGGCGCTGTCGGGCTGGTGCAGAACCTCAAGCTGTCGTGCGCCGACCACGAAGGCGGCGGCGCGGTGCGCTTCCAGCAATGGGATGGCGCCCATTGGAAGGTGATCAGCGACTGGGTGCAGGCCGACCGCGCCCTGCTGCGCCCGATCATCGAGAAATCGGCTGCCGCCTACGCCAAGGAAAAGGGCATCACGCCCCGCAATTGCGCCAAGGAAAGCTGATCGTTCCCCCTTCCGCGCGGGTGTCCGGCCCGCGCGGCCCTGCTCGGACGGACTCTGCCATGACGACTTCTTTCATCCTCAGCGTTGAGGACATCCACGTCATCTACAACAAGGTGATCCTCGGCACCCGCGGCATCAGCCTGGCGGTGCCCGAGGGGCGCATCGTCGCGCTGCTGGGTGCCAACGGTGCCGGCAAGACGACCACCCTCAAGGCCATCTCCGGCCTGATCGGCGCGGAGCGCGGCGAGGTGACCAGCGGCCGCATCCACTTCGCCGGGCGCGACGTGCTCAACGCCGATCCGGCCGAGCTGGTCGGTCACGGCCTGGTGCAGGTGCTCGAGGGGCGCCATTGCTTCGCCCATCTCGACGTCGAGGAGAATCTGCAGGTCGGAGCCTTCGTGCGGGGGCCGTCGCGACGAAACCTGCGCGATTCGCTGGAACGTATCTATCACTACTTTCCGCGCTTGAAGGAGCGGCGTCGCAGCCTGGCGGGCTATCTGTCGGGCGGTGAGCAGCAGATGCTGGCGATCGGTCGGGCGCTGATCGCCTCACCGCGACTGGTCTTGCTGGACGAACCGTCGATGGGGCTCGCACCGCAGATCGTCACCGAGATCTTCGAGATCGTGCGACGTCTCAACCGAGACGAACAGGTCAGTTTCGTGCTCGCCGAGCAGAACGCGGCGATTGCGCTGAAGTATTCCGACCAGGCCTATGTGCTCGAGAGCGGCCGTGTCGCCAGCGCGGGCCTCTCTACCGATCTGGCCGGGCGGGACGACATCCAGAGCTTCTACCTGGGCGTGGGCGCCGATGGCCGGCGCAGCTTCCGCGACGCCAAACACTACCACAGCCGCCGCCGCGAAAATTAAACGCAGCGTACGCCGCTCAAGGCCGCATTCCTTCGGGGTGCGGCTTTTTTTTCCGATTCCGGACATAAGCCTCTTGTGAATAGCTAATTCAATTTGCAGGAATGCTGCCGTGCGGACATTGAATTAGCAGCAAATGCCTTTGAGGAAGCATTGTTCTATTTCGATTTGAATTGCTTGGCGATTCGGAGGCATTTTTTGACTGAATTGGCTGGCACGCAAGCTGCTATTGGTTGGCTGCTTCTCAATAAATAAGGTTGAATCGAAAAATGAAGAAAACCAATATCGTCGCGCTGGTCCTGCTGGCTGTCAGTGCGGTCGCCTCAGCTCAAGATAACGTCAATATTTTCGGTACCGTCGATATGGGCTACCGCTGGAGCGACAGGAATGTGGATTCGCGAATTGGCAGCCAGTCGCGTATCGATTCCGGCACCAGCGTGCCGAGCCGCATCGGCTTTCAGGGCACCGAAGACATCGGTGGCGGCCTCAAGGCGAGCTTCGTCCTCGAAGCCGCCATCGACACGTCAACCGGCGACCTGACCGGTGGTGGCGGCTTCAGCCGTCAGGCCTTCGTTGCCCTGGCCGGCCGTTTCGGCAAGGTCGCGCTCGGCCGCCAATACACGCCGGGTTATCTGCTGACCTCGGAGGTGGATCCCTTTGGCAGCGTCACCGTCGGGCAGTACAACAACGTGTTCCTGACCGAATACCGCTGGAACAACCAGATCACCTATTTCTCCCCCGACTGGAGCGGCTTCTCCGTGTCGGCGGCATTGACCCCGAACGGCTACGGCCAGGAGTCCGTCGGCAACCGTGGAACTGGCGCGACCGGTGACGTGTACGGCCTGTCGGTCGTACCCCAGTACCGAAACGGCCCGCTGCTCGTGGGCGTGCATGTGCAGGAGCTGCGTTCGCGGACTTCCGGCCTCGATGCAGGGGGCGCGCCGGTGGCCGTGTCTTACGACGGCAAGAAGGTGCGCGCCTACGAGATCGGCGGCACCTATGACCTGGGTGTTGCCAGGCTCGCCGCGCTGTATGGCATCCGCCGCGCCGATAGCGCCGATTTCAGCCCCGACACCGGCGCCAGCGCGGGCAAGGATTCCCGCCAGTGGCTGATCGGCGCCACCGTGCCGGTCAGCACCCACGGCAAGGTGCTGGCGAGCTATGTGCGGCGTAGTACCGAGTTGGTCGGCGGTGGTGGCGACGCCAAGGCCAGCCAGTGGGCAGTGGGCTACGAGCATGCGCTGTCGAAGCGCACCGCGCTGTACGGCACCTTCTCCAACGTCACCAACAACGCTGCCGGGCGTGATGCCGACTTCATCAGTTCGGTGGGCGCCGGCTACAACCCGGGCAACGGCTACCAGCGCAGCGCCGCTTTCGGCATCCGTCACAACTTCTGATCCGGGTCGGGAGGCCCGGACGCATCGTGAGCTGGCCGAGCGCACGCTGGCTTTCCTTGAGCTGCAGGCCCATCGCGACACCTCGGTGGGCAACCTGGCCTACGGCCTGCAGAAGCGGGTCGAGCTGGGCCGGGCCCTGATCGGCGGGCAGAACATCAACGTCGCGCTGCGCCACGCTCATTTCGGCTACGTGCTGGAGAACGGGCGGGTCGCCGACGAGGGGCCGGCCGCAGCCCCTGCCGCTCCCCTGAAAACCTCACTTGGAATGCACGACATGAGCAAGAGCATCCGCTTCAACGCCTTCGAAATGAACTGCGTCGGCCATCAGTCGCCCGGGCTATGGACGCACCCGCGCGACCGTTCCTGGCAGTACAAGGACCTGGAATACTGGACCGATCTCGCCCGCATCCTCGAGCGCGGTTTCTTCGACGCCATCTTTATTGCCGACGTGGTTGGCTACTACGACGTGTACAAGGGCGACAACTACCACGCGCTGCACCAGGGCGTGCAGATCCCGGTGAATGACCCGCTCCAGCTTGCGGCGCCCATCGCGCTGGCCACCGAGCACCTGGGCATCGGCATTACCGCGTCGACCTCCTTCGAACACCCGTACACCTTTGCCCGTCGGCTCTCCACCGCCGATCACCACACCAAGGGTCGGGTCGGTTGGAACATCGTCACCTCCTATCTGGAGAGCGGCGCCAAGAACGTCGGCGAGGGCGGCCTGCGTCGCCACGACAACCGCTACGAAGTGGCGGCGGAATACGTGGAAGTGCTCTACAAGCTGTTCGAGGGCAGCTGGGAGGCGGACTCGGTGTTGCGCGACAAGGAGCGCCGCGTCTTCATCGACCCGGACAAGGTCCACGAGATCGGGCACAAGGGCAAATACTTCGAGGTGCCCGGCTACCACCTGTGCGAACCGTCGCCCCAGCGCACGCCGGTGCTGTTCCAGGCCGGGGCGTCGGGTGCCGGCAAGGCCTTTGCTGCCGGCCACGCCGAGTGCGTGTTCGTGTCGACGCCGGCCCGCTCGACCCTCAAGCAGTACGTCAGCGACATTCGCAGCCAGGCCGCCGCCGCCGGTCGGGATCCAGCCAAGGTGCTGGTCTATGCGCTGGTCACGGTGATCGTGGACGAGACCGACGAGAAGGCTCAGGCCAAGTTCGAAGAGTACAAGCAGCACGTCTCCTACGACGGTGCGCTGGTCTTGCTGTCGGGCTGGAGCGGTATCGACTTCGGCCAGTACGCCCCGCACGACCCGGTGCGCGCGGTGGAGACCAACGCCATCGTGTCGGTGGTCGAGCACCTGGCCAACGGTGAGAAGGAATGGACGATCGACGAGCTCGCCCGCTGGGCCGGCGTCGGCGGTCTCGGCCCCGTTTTCGTCGGCTCGCCGAGCACCGTCGCCGACATCCTGCAGCAGTGGGTCGAGGAGACCGACGTGGATGGTTTCAACCTGGCCTACGCGCTGGCTCACGAGACCTTCGAGGACGTGGTGAATCATCTGGTGCCCGAGCTTCAGCGGCGCGGTGTCTATCCGACCGCCTACAAACCCGGCACGTTGCGGGAGAAGCTCTTCGGTGAAGGCCCACTGCTGCCTGAGAGTCACCCCGCCGCACGCTATCGCGACATCGAGCGGGTGAAGCGTGAGGCCGCAATCCGTGCGGGCACGGCGCGACACGAGCAGGCGGTGGCAACAGAAGCCTGACCTGACGCATCACGTCGACTGCTTCTCCACCAGCACCCTGCCGCCAGAGGTGCTGGTGGAGGAGCAGTTTTTCGGCACAGCGTGCCTGATTCCGGTGCCTTGAGGCATGGCACGCATCGTGCAAATCCTCGGCGACAGCGCACCGCCGTTTCGGGGTGCTCCCAACGGCTGGTGGCCCTGGCCCGGATTCGCTCCGCGCCGGTGGCCGCCACCCAAACCGAGTCAAGGAAACATCATGAGTCTCGACATCTTCTGGTTCCTGCCCACTTCCGGCGATACCCGCTACCTGGGCAAGTCCAATTCCGGTCGTCCGGTCACCAACGAATATCTCCAGCAGATCGCCGTTGCCGCCGACAACCTGGGCTACGACGGCCTCCTGATCCCCACCGGTAGCGGCTGCCTCGACCCGTGGGTGACGGCTTCGACGCTGGCCAGCGTCACCCACCGGATCAAGCTGCTGGTGGCCCTGCGCACGGCCCTCACCAAGCCCACCGCCGCTGCCCGCATGGCCGCGACCCTCGATCAGGCCACCCACGGCCGCCTGTTGTTGAACGTGGTTGCCGGCGGCGATTCGACCGAGCTGGCTGGCGACGGGATCTTTCTGGATCACGACCAACGCTACGCCGAGGCTGCCGAGTTCCTCGCCATCTGGCGACGCCTGCTGGCCGGCGAATCGGTGGATTTCGCAGGGCGCCATCACCGCGTCGAAGGGGCACGCAATTTCTTCGAATCGGTGCAGAAGCCGTATCCACCGCTGTATTTTGGCGGATCCTCGTCGGCGGCCCACGATCTGGCCGCCGAGCACGTGGATACCTACCTCACCTGGGGCGAGCCGCCCGCGGCGGTGGGCGAGAAGATTGCCGACGTGCGCGCCCGCGCCGCCTGCTTCGGACGCACCGTGCGCTATGGCGTGCGCCTGCACGTGATCGTGCGCGAGACCAACGAGGAAGCCTGGGCCGCCGCCGACAAGCTCATCAGCCGCCTTGACGACGAGACCATCTCCAAGGTGCAGGCCCGTTACGCCGCCATGGATTCGGAAGGTCAGCGCCGGATGGCCGCGCTTCACGGCGGGCGCCGCGACAAGCTGGAAGTCAGCCCCAACCTGTGGGCGGGCGTCGGGCTTGTCCGCGGCGGCTGCGGCACAGCGCTGGTCGGCGATCCCCAGACGGTGGCCGCCCGCCTGAAGGAATACGTCGATCTCGGTGTCGACAGCTTCGTGCTGTCCGGCTATCCGCACCTCGAGGAAGCCTACCGTTTTGCCGAACTGGTCTTCCCGCTGCTGCCGGGCAAGCAGCCCGTCACCATCCAGGATCAGGTCATGACCGGCGGTCCGTTCGATACCAGCACCGTCAAACAAGACAACACGAAAGAAGGGGTAACAGCATGACCCGCGTCATCGACATGCGCTGCAGGCCGGCGTTTCTGCATGATTTCTTCGGCGCAACGCCGGGCTCCGCCGCCAACGATGTAGCCCGCTGGCTCAACCGGCGCGTCGGCTCCCGTGGTGACGACGAGCACTACGCCCGCTCGCGCACCCAGGAAGGCTTTCTGGCCGAAGTGCGCGAGGCCGGCCTCGCCAAGGCGGTGGTCGTCGGGCGCCACACGCCCGGCCAGCACCTGCCGAACGACCTGATCCACCGCATCACCCACGGCCATGACGAACTGCTGGGCATCGCCGGCGTCGATCCGGCGCTGCAGGGCCAGGCAGCGGTGGACGAGGCTGAACGCGCCATCCGGGAGCTGGGCCTGGCCGGCATCGACATCGAACCGGGCTTCGGCGCGCCCCCGCGTCACCCGGACGATCCGGTGTATTTCCCGATCTACGAAGTCTGCGCCGCGCTCGGCGTGCCGGTGTTCCTGATGACCGGGCCGACCACCCCCGACCTGCGCTTCAACGATCCGGCCCCGCTCGCCCGAGTCGCCCAGGCGTTTCCGCAGCTGCCGATCGTCTGCTACCACGGCTACTGGCCCAATGTGCAGCAGGCCATTGGCGTCGCCTTTCGCTACGAGAACGTGCATCTCGTGCCGGACATGTACCTCTTCCAGCCGGGCTGGGGCACCTATGTGGAGGCGGCCAACAGTTTTCTCGGCGACCAGTTCCTGTTCGGCTCGTCTTACCCCTTCCGCCCGATTCGTCAGAGTATCGACGACTTCTTGAAGCTTGGCTTCAAGGAGTCCGTGCTCGACAGACTATTGCATGGAAATGCCGAACGGCTGTTTGGGCTCCAGGCCTCTGGGGACGCTTGCTGAGTGCTCAGCCAAACCCGCATGGTCCCCGGCAAACGCGCATAAAGTGTCCTTTCCTGCCGGGGGGGCCGTGCGTGTCCTGCCACGAGATGCAGGGCATCTAGGTCCTGTGAGCGCAGTGCGACTGGACGATCAGGTCTCTGCCATTCCTTCGCCGATCACCCTTGTGCCTTACCCCGCGCCCCATGCAGCTTCCTGTAGCTGTCAATCAGCCGCTGGTGCCGGTCCAGTCCTTCCAGCTTCATGCTGGTGGGGGTCAAGCCAAAGAAGCGCACGCTGCCGTCCACCGAACCCAGCACCGCGTCCATCCGCGGGTTGCCGAACATGCGGCGGAAGTTGGCTTCGTAGTCGTCCAGCTCCAGTTCGTCGTCCAGCAGCACCTCCAGCACCACGTTCATGGCCTGGTAGAACAGCCCGCGTTCGACGGTGTTTTCGTTGTATTGCAGGAAGGCTTCCACCTGCTCCTTGGCGGCTTCGAATTGCTGCAGGGCGAGATTGATCAGCAGCTTCAATTCCAGGATGGTCAGCTGGCCCCAGGCGGTGTTTTCGTCGAACTCGATGCCGATCAGGGTGATGATGTCGGTGTAATCGTCCAGCTCGCTGTCTTCCAGGCGCTCCAGCAGGGCTTCCAGGCGGGCGTCGTCGAGGCGGTGCAGATTGAGGATGTCTTCGCGGAACAGCAGGGCCTTGTTGGTGTTGTCCCAGATCAGGTCTTCCACCGGATAGACCTCGGAATAGTCCGGCACCAGGATGCGGCAGGCGGTGGCGCCGAGCTGGTCATAGACCGCCATATACACTTCCTTGCCCAATTCTTCGAGAATGCCGAAGAGGGTGGCGGCTTCGTCGGTATTGGAGTTTTCCCCGTGGCCGGAGAAGTCCCATTCGACGAATTCGTAATCGGCCCTGGCGCTGAAAAAGCGCCACGACACCACACCGCTGGAGTCGATGAAGTGTTCGACGAAGTTGTTCGGCTCGGTGACGGCGTTGCTTTCAAAAGTCGGCCGGGGCAGATCATTGAGGCCCTCAAAGCTGCGCCCCTGCAGCAGCTCGGTGAGGCTGCGCTCCAGCGCCACTTCCAGGCTGGGGTGGGCGCCGAAGGAGGCAAACACGCCGCCGGTGCGCGGGTTCATCAGGGTGACGCACATCACCGGATACTGCCCGCCCAGGGACGCATCCTTCACCAGCACCGGAAAGCCCTGCTTTTCCAGTTCTTCAATGCCCGCCAGGATGCCGGGGTATTTGGCCAGCACGGCCGGCGGTACATCCGGCAGGGCGATCTCGCCTTCGAGGATCTCGCGCTTCACCGCCCGTTCGAAGATCTCCGACAGGCATTGCACCTGGGCTTCGGCCAGGGTGTTGCCGGCGCTCATGCCGTTGCTGAGGAAGAGGTTGTCGATCAGGTTGGACGGGAAATACACCACCTCGCCGTCCGATTGCCGCACATAGGGCAGCGAACAGATGCCGCGTTTCACATTGCCGGAGTTGGTGTCGTAGAGGTGCGAGGCGCGCAATTCGCCATCGGCGTTGTAGATCTGCAGACAGTATTCGTCGAGGATGCCGGCTGGCAGCGCATCCTTGCGGCCGGGCTTGAACCAGCGCTCGTCGGGGTAATGCACGAAAGGTGCCTCGGCAATATCCTCCCCCCAATACTGGTCATTGTAGAAATGATTGCAATTGAGGCGCTCGATATATTCGCCCAGGGCCGAGGCCAGCGCGCTTTCCTTGGTGGCGCCCTTGCCATTGGTGAAACACATGGGCGAATGCGCATCGCGGATATGCAGCGACCACACATTGGGCACAAGATTGCGCCAGGAGGCAATTTCAATCTTGATGCCCAGGCCCGCCAGCACTGCCGACATATTGGCGATGGTTTGCTCCAGGGGCAGGTCCTTGCCGGCGATATAGGTGCTTGCGGCGGAGTCCGGCTTCAGCGTCAGCAGGGCCTGCGCGTCGGCATCCAGATTCTCCACCTCTTCAATCACGAACTCCGGCCCGGTCTGCACCACCTTCTTTACCGTGCAGCGCTCGATGGAGCGCAATATGCCCTGCCGGTCTGCGGCAGAGATGTCCGCCGGCAATTCCACCTGGATCTTGAAGATCTGCTGGTAGCGGTTTTCCGGATCAACAATATTGTTCTGGGACAGGCGGATATTGTCGGTGGGGATATTGCGGGTCTCGCAATACAGCTTTACGAAATAAGCCGCGCACAGGGCCGACGAGGCCAGAAAGTAATCGAAAGGCCCCGGCGCCGAGCCGTCACCCTTGTAGCGGATGGGCTGGTCGGCCACCACCGTGAAGTCGTCGAATTTGGCTTCAAGGCGAAGCTTGTCGAGAAAATTGACCTTGATTTCCATGGGGGAATCCTGAAATGGCGTTCAAAACGAATTGGCCGCCATTATCGCGGTTTTCCCGTGGAAAGCTCCGTCAGGTATCTCGGCGGCAGTGGGTGTTCCGTCCGCCCCCCTTCAGATGCTGAACGGCCCCTGCGCCGCCAGCATCTCCGGTGCCCGCCCGATCAGCGTGAGCTTCGGCGTCTGCTCGGGGGGCATGTTGCTGATGATGCGTTCGGCCAGGGTTTTCCAGTCGCCCTTGAAGCGTCCTTCGTCCCATACCCGCAACAGCTCCTGGGTGAAGCGGCCGTTGCCGATGCCGTCCCCGGATTCCTGGTTGTCCTGGCAGCCCGCCATCAGCAGCACCGGGCCTTTGAGGGGCATGTTGAGCTCGCGGGTCAGCAGGCGTTCGTCGGGGCCGCGCTGCTGGCGGCCAAGGCGGGTGTAGAACTCGCGATTCATCCGGAAGGCCTTGGCGGCCATGTCGAGGGGCAGCAGGCGGCTACGCGGGGTCGCCGGGTCGGCCGGCGCGGCCACCGTCGGGGTGCGCCGGGCGGCGCGGGAAACCGTGCCGCTGTGGCAGCTGTCGGAGATCATCACGATGCGCACGTCGTCGGCAAAGCCCGACCACAACTCATACAGCTCGTCGTCGATCAGCATGCCGTCGAAGAGGCACAGGGTTTCGTCGGAGCCATCGTCTTCGTCGGCATTGAAGTCGGGCACCTGGCTGCCGTGGCCGGCATAGGTGAACAGGAAGACGTCGCCCGCCTTGAGTTCGGCTGCCGCGGCAGCGATGGTGCTGCGGACTTCATCGCGGGTGGCTTGTTCGTCGCGCAGCAGGGTGCGCTTTTCAAAGCCGCGTTCGGCGGCGATACGCTCCATGTCTTCCGCGTCGAAATGGCAGCCATAGAGCGGTGCGTCGGCGCCATAGTGGGCCGGGTCGATGTGGTTGATGCCTACATGCAGGGACCAGCCCCGGCGAGTGGGGGCTGCAGCGGTGCCGAGCCCGCGGGAACGGGGCGTGGCGCGGGCGATGGCGTGGGCTTTCTGGATGGCCTGCTCGAAGCGGTCGGCGACCCGTCCGTAGCCGGGGTTCTTCGGGTGCAGTTCGTCGTGCCAGGAGCCGAGCGTGCTGCCCACGGCGCCCCGGGCATCCACGTGGATGACGCGCTCGCCGAAACCGGCCACCAACTGGCGCAGGCGCTGATTGAAGCGGTCGATCATGTGGGCGGCGATGCCCCGCTGCGCGCTGCCGTCGGTGATGCCGCGCGATTCCATGGGCTTGCCCAGCCATTTGCCGCTGTTGGGGATCACGTAGTCGTAGCCGTGGCAGATGGTCACCACGCCGGGCTCGGCCTCCACCTCGCGCAGCACGCGTTCATACATGGCCAGCGCATGGTCGAGCAGCTGCTCGAAGCTGGGCAGCACGTGGGCGGCGGGCGACAGCGCCGGGTCGAAGTCGCGCAGGTGGGCGCGCAGGTTGCCCCCGCCCAGGGCGTCGTTGCCGCCGGCCGAGAGCAGGAAGATCGAGGCGTGGTCCTCGCGGATGGCCTCGATGTACTCGCGCTCCTTGAGCATGTTCTCGAGGGTGTCACCGGCAGCATCCAGGCTGCGCACGGCGAAGCCTTTCTCGTAGAGCTGGTCGATGGTGTCGTCGAGGATGATGGGGTACTGGAACCAGGAGTCGCCCTCGGAGACCAGGATGGGGCCGTCATACCCGTCCGCCACCATGTGGTTGAAGCGGGCCGCACGGCGCAGGCGGGCGATGCCGTTGGCAAAAGTCAGGGCCGCATCGCTGCGCGCCCTGGCTGCTGCGGGGTCGGCTGGCAGCGCTATGGTTTCGGGGTTGAGCTGCAGGCGGGGGTTGAAGAGGCCGGAGCCTTCATCGTCGATCAGGAAGTAGCGCGCCAGATCCCGCTCCGGGATCGAGAGGTCGGCCAGCTTGCGGTTGAGTTCGGCGGGGGTGATGCGGGTATCGGTCATGATCAGGCCTCCAGGGTGGGTGCGCTTGAAGGGAAACGAAGCCCGTCCGATCCGGCAAACAAGAGGTGGTCGCAGGGGCCAGGGGAACGATCCAGCATAGACATGACATCAAGCTACGTCCACGGACCCGGCCCTCCCGGCGCTAGCCCGTGCGCAGCGCCAGATCCTTCTCGAAGGCGGCGATCACCGCGGCGTCACGGCTCTTGTAGCGTTCGCCGGGGTGGGCTGCGAAGTTCTGGTCCGTGGGGGCTTCGGCAAATTCGTCGTCGCAGAAGGCGTACAGGAACTCCCCCGCCGGCGTCTCGTAGACCTTGAACAGGGCGTTGGTGTACACCACCGGCAGGGGCTGGCTGAGGCTGCCGACTTCCACGTCGTAGAGCTCGCAGGCGGCGTTCAGCGCGTCCTCGTAGGTGGGCTCGAAGGGGCAGTCTTCGTAGCTGTGCGCATCCACCAGGATGCCGGCGGCTTCATAGACGTAGCCATTGGCCTGGGGGACATGCCAGATGGCGAAGTCCACATGCTCGAAAACCCGGGTGATCTGGTCGCTCAAATCGGTTCTCCTGATGCTGTTCATGAAACGCTGAAGTACAGCGCGCTGCCGTCCAACTGCATGCTGCGCACCTTGATCAGCTTGCCGGGCTGCTTCTGGCGGAAGAGGGCGAGGCTCTCGCTGACGCCGGACCAGAGGTCGGAGATGACCGACTGTTCGGTAACCTCCACGCCGCGCTGGCTGTCACCGGTGGCGAGCAGGCGGAAGCACATGCGGGCTTCGGCGCCGTGCACCTCGAACCAGCCCTTGAGGTCTTCCGTCTTGCCGATCTGCCAGTCGAAGCCCAGGGTGCGCAAGGCCTCCGCGAAGGGCGCGTAGCCCTTGTCCATGTCCTTGAAATTGATGGTGTCGGTGGGGAGTGTCTGCAGGTCGGGGTTCATGGGGGAGATCGGGCAGGGTGGGGACGTTTTAGGGCGGGATGGTATCGGGTGTGGCGCCGCTCACCTGCCGGGCTTGCGCTCGAAGCGGGTGAGGCGCACGTCCACCGTCAGGCTCAGGCTTTCCAGGGCCGCGGCACGGGCGCGCCCTTCGGCGCTGGCGCGGTACAGGTGCGGGGTCATGACCAGCAGATCGGCGATCTGGGCCGGGCTGGAGAGGCTCAGGGTGTGGCGCATGGGCTCGCCGGGGGGCAGGGCTGTGAAGCCGGCAGGGGCGGTCGGGGCGGCGGGGCGTTCGGGCTTGAGGCTGGGGTAGATGATCTCGCGCAGCTCACGCAGGTGGTCGGGCCCGGCATCCACCTTGAGCAGCAGCCCGCCGGGTTTCAGCACCCGGGCAAACTCCGGATACACCGGAAAGCCGAACATGCACAAAACCCGGTCGAGGGTGCCGGGCAGCACGGGCAGGTTGGCGTTGCTGCCGACGACCCACTGGGTGTGCCGGTCCTGTTTGGCGGCGGCGAGCACGGCCCACTTGGAGATGTCGAGGCCGAGCAGCGCCAGGGCGTGTCCGCGCCGGGTGGCGGCCGCGGCGAGCTGGCGCAGGTAATAACCTTCGCCGCAGCCCGCATCGAGACAGCTGGCGGTGGCGCCGGGGGCGAGGCCGGCCAGGGTGGCTTCGGCCACGGCGTCGGCGATGGGCTGGTAGACCCCCGCCTCCAGAAAGCGCCGGCGCGCGGCGATCATCTCCTTGCTGTCACCCGGATCGCGGGAGCGCTTGTTCTGCACCGGCAGCAGGTGGGTATAGCCCTGGCTGGCGATGTCGAAGCTGTGACCGGCCGCGCAGCGCCAGCTGGTGCCGTGGCGCTGCAGGGCGCCGCCGTCCAGCGGACAGGCGAGGGCCGGGAAGGGGGTGATCGGAGGCTTGGGCATCAAGGGGCTGCGCGCGGACGGTGTGCTCTGGGGAACTGCGGAGCGGATGTTAGCGCGATTGCCGGCCGGACGCAGCGGGCGTGGATTGTCAGCCCCGTGGGCTGCGCAGCAGGCGGGTGATGTCGCGGCCGCTGATGGCCTCGTTGGCGTAGCTGAAGCTGCCGTGCGCCTGCACTTCCCGGGCGGCGCGCAGGAAGGCGCCGTAGGCGGCCCGGGCGAAGGAGCCGCCGACGCTGATGCGCTTGACGCCCAGGGCCGCCAGGTCGGCCACGGTGAGGGTCACGCCTTCCATGCCCATCAGCACGTTCACCGGCCGGTCCACCGCGCTCAGCACGGCGGCGATGTCTTCGCGGGTGCGCAGGCCGGGGGCGAACAGCACGTCGGCGCCGGCTTCCTGGTAGGCCTGCAGGCGCCGGATGGTGTCGGCGAGGTCGGGCTGGCCGAGGAAGTGGTTCTCGGCCCGGGCCGTCAGCGTGAAGGGGAAGGGTAGGGCGCGGGCGGCTTCGACGGCGGCGCGGACGCGTTCGGCGGCGAGATCCAGCGGGAGAATCGGCGCGTCGCGGTCGCCGCTGCTGTCCTCGATGGAGCCGCCGACGATGCCCGTTGTGGCGGCGAGGCGGATGGTTTCGGCCACCGTCTCGGGGGCATGGCCGAAACCGTTCTCCAGGTCGGCGCTGAGGGGCAGGTCGGTGGCGTCGGCCATCTGTCGCAGGTGCGCCAGCATGCCCTCGCGGCCCACCGCGCCGTCCGTCAGCCCGCAGGAAAAGGCGTGGCCGGCCCCCGTCGAGGCCAGGGCCTTGAAGCCCATCCCGGCCAGCAGCCGGGCCGAGCCGACATCCCAGGGGTTGGGGATGACGAAGCAGCCCGGGTCGGCGTGGAGCTGGCGGAAGGCAAGGGCGCGGGCGGCGAGAGAGGTGTCCATGGCAGTGCTCCTGGGTGGGCGGAAAGACAGTGTGGCATGCGCGGGTGGCATGCCCACATTCAAAAAGATCAGCCATCGTGCTTCTTGCGTGGCCGTCGATGGGCTCATTAGACTGGCTTGCGGGCCGCGCTTCAAATCACTTCTTTGATCCCTTTGCATGAGGTTGGTGAATGTCAATCGCACTTGTCCGGCTTCCCTCCCTGGATCTTGTCCGGGGCTTCGTGGCGGTGGGGCGCCGCATGAGCATCACCCTGGCAGCCCATGACCTGTGCCTCACCCAGTCGGCGGTGAGCCGCCAGGTGCTCGCTCTGGAAGACATGCTGGGGGTGCGCCTGCTGGTGCGCGGGCATCGCTCCATCGCCTTCACGCCGGAGGGTGAGCGCCTGTTCCGCAGCGCCGACGGGGTCGTCCAGCAGTTGCAGGACGTGATCGGTGCGATCCGGGTGAGTGCGGCGTCGAAGCCCGTTACCGTGACCACCAGCATCGGCGTGGCCGGCCTGTGGCTGCTGCCCAGGCTGGGGGATTTCCTGCGCCGCCATCCGGGCATCGATGTGCGCCTGTCGGCCAGCAACAGCCTCAGTGACCTGCGCTTCGACGGGCTGGACCTGGCCATCCGCTATTGCACGCCCGAGGCCGCCCCGGAGGGCGCGGTCCGGCTGTTCGGCGAAACCGTGGCGCCGGTGGCCCACCCCTCCCTGGGCCTGACGGCCTTGCGGGAGCCGGCGCAACTGGCCGACCAGGTTCTGCTCGAGTTCGACGGGGAGTACCGGCCCTGGCTGCAGTGGAGCGAATGGCTGGCCAGCCAGGGCTGGGGCGAGCTCAAGCCCCGCGGCGTGCTGCGCTTCAACCAGTACGACCAGATGATTCAGGCCGCCATTGCCGGCCAGGGTGTGGCCCTTGGGCGGCTGGAGCTGATCGGTCTGCCCCTGGCCGAAGGGCGGCTGCTCCGCTGCGACCTGCCCCGCCCGGGGCCGGCGTCGGCCAACGCCTACTGGCTGCTGCGCAGCGAGGCGGCGCCCCGGGCCGAGGTGGAGGAAGTGGTGCGCTGGATACTCGCCGAGGCGGGGGTGGCCGGGTAGGTGAGTGCTCTCGCATTTCATTTTGGAATGGCAATGGCCGGGATTTGTCGTTTGAGTGCAGCCTTGGGATGGCTTTCAATGGGGCCATCCTGAGCCCTCGCGAAGAGCGCTCGGGGCCACCCACCCATGCTGGTAGCGAATTTCAGAGGTTTTCGCGCCAGCCCAGCCAAGGAGGTCTCATGCGATTCCAGGCACCCCCCAGTCCGTCGCCCCGGCAACCCCTTCCCCAGTCCGCCCCGTTTGCCCCGGCCACGCCCCGGCTGCCGGGGGTGAAGGGCAACTTCGGCTACCTCGGGGCGGCGCCCGAGCGGCCCTTCAACTACATGTTCCAGCCGCCGGCGGGTACGCCCTGGCAGAACTGCGAGTACGCCCTGCACCCCATGCATGTGGTGGATGCCCGGGCCACCGCCGCCCGCCCCTCCATCGACCGGGAGGGTTACGAGCTGTGGGATGCCCCCAGCGCCGTGGCGGACTTTGCCGACGAGGCGGCGATCCTGCGCTACTACTACGCCGAGGCCGCCGAGCTGGCGCGCTGGGTCACCGGGGCCCGCCAGGCCTGGGTCTTCGATCACCTGGTACGCCGCCGGGAGGCCGGGCGCCCGGCCCTGGGCTTCGGCCGCCAGGGCGATGGCAGCAACCCGGCGGCGGTGGGGCGGGTGCATAACGACTACAGCGAAGCCTCCGGGCGGCGGCGCCTCGACCTGGTGCTGACCGACGCGGCCGAGCGGGCCCGGGTCGAGCGCTTCGCCATCGTCAACATCTGGCGCTCCATCGCCGGCCCGGTGGTGGATACGCCCGTGGCCGTCTGCGATGCCCGCTCGGTGTCGTCCCGCGACCTGGTGCCCACCGAGATCCGCTACCCGGAGCGCAGTGGCGAGATCTACCTGGTGCGCCACGCCGCCCGCCATCAATGGGCCTACTTTCCGGGCATGGATCGCCACGAGGCCCTGGTCTTCAAGCAATACGACTCGCAGATCAACGGTACGGCGCGCTTCACGCCCCATTCCGCCTTCGATCTGCCCGACGTCCCCGCCGACGCCCCCCTGCGCCAGAGCATCGAGGTGCGCTGCCTGGTTGTTTTTGAGTGAAGGAGCCCCCCATGAGCGAATCCCCCTGCCTTGCCGCGCCCGTCGTCGAGTTCTGGTTCGAGTTCGGCAGCAACTACAGCTACCCCAGCGTGATGCGCATCGAGGCTGCCGCCGCCCGGCACGGTGTAACGGTTGCCTGGAGGCCCTTCATGCTCGGCCCGATCTTCCGCGAGCTGGGCATGGACAACTCCCCCTTCGTGCTGCAGAAGGAGAAGGGCGCCTACATGTGGCAGGACATCGCCCGGGAATGCCGCAAGTACGGCCTGCCATGGACCCGCCCGAGCCACTTTCCGCGCCTCGGCGTGCTGCCCCTGCGGATCGCCATCCAGGGTGCCGGCATGCCGTGGATGGAGGCCTTCTGCCAGCGGGTCATGCAGCTCAACTTCGTGCACGACCAGGACATCAACAGCCCCGAGCCCTTGGCCGCCATCCTCACCGACCTCGGCCTGCCCGCCGCGGCGCTGCTGGCCCGGGCCGGCTCGGAGGAGGTCAAGGCGCGCCTGCGCGAGCAGACCGCCGAGGCCCGCGCCCGGGGCGTCTTCGGCGCGCCCACCTTCTTCGTGGGCGAGGAGATGTTCTGGGGCAACGACCGCCTCGACGATGCCCTGGCCTGGGCGGCGGCGCAGGGCGTGGGCGGATGAGCGCCCTGCCTGCCCCCGGCCCGCGGGAGGCGGCGTGGCTCGAGCAGGGCTACCGCCCCTGGCCGGCTGCCGGAGGTTTCCTGCCGGTCATCGTCCGCCTCTTCCAGCGGGAGGATGGCGCCCACCTGCGCTTTCGCGTGGAGCTGGGCCCGGCCCACTGCAACGGCCATGGCCGGGTGCATGGCGGCCTCATCGCCACCCTGGCGGACGTCTGGCTGGCCGGCAACCTGGCCCGGCGCCTGCCCCCCGAGGCCGGCTTCGTCACCGCCAGCCTGCAGGTGGACTACCTGGGCGCAGCCGCCGCCGGCGACTGGCTGGAGAGCGAGATGGACTGGGTGCGGGTGGGCGGCCGGCTGTGCCACGCTGCCGGGCGTATCCGGGCCGGTGACGGGAGGCTGGTCACGGCCATGCGGGGGAGCTTCGTGCGGGTGACGGTGGGCGATCGCCAGACGGATTGCTGGTGACTGACAGGGGCGGCCGGGGCGTCGCTATTCCTCGAGGTTCGGCCGCATGAGGGCTTCGAACCATTCCAGGAAGACCTGCAGGCGTCGGGAGCGCTGGCGCCGGTGGGGGTAGAGCAGCGATACCGGCATCGGCGCGGCGCGGTGCTCCGGCATCACTTCCACCAGCGTTCCGGCATTCAGCAGGTGCTGCACATCGAAGCGCGGGACCTGGATCAGGCCAAGGCCGACCAGACAGCAGGCGATGTAGTTCTCCGCATTGTTCACGAGTACCCGGCTGGGTACCTCGATCTGCTGCGGGCTGCCGTCAGCTGCCGATGATTCCCAGGGGTGCGCCTTGCCGGTCCTGGGGGATGCATAGCCCACCACCCAATGAGCGCCAGGGAGATCCGCGGGGTGACGTGGTTCGCCGTGCTCGCGCAGATAACCCGGGCTCGCACAGTTGATCAGTGCGATACGGCCCAGGGAGCGTACGACGAGGCTGCTGTCCTGCAGGGCCCCGATGCGCACCACGCAGTCCACGCCCTCCCGCACCAGATCGATGCTGCGGTCGGTGGACGAGACGGTCAGCTGCAGCTGAGGGTGGCGGCCCAGCAGGCCAGGCAGGGCGGGGGCAATCAGGCGGCGGGCGATGCGGCTGGGGGCGTCGACGATGAGTCGGCCGGAGACCTGGCGCTGGCTGGCCTGGAACAGCTGGTCGATGTCGTCCACCTCGGTGAGCAGGGCCCGCACACGATCCAGCAGGAGTTCCCCATCGGGCGTCAGGCCCACGCGCCGTGTCGTCCGGTGCAGCAGGCGCACCCCGAGGGCCACCTCGAGTTGCTGGATGGCGGCGGACACGGAGGCCCTGGGTACCTCCAGGGCGTGGGCGGCCTTGATGAAGCTGCCCATCTCCGCGACCTGGGCGAATAGGCGGTACTGGTCGAACCTGTCCATGCGGGAGGCCTGTCTCTCCTTGCGTGATGCGGGGCTTCAGCCGGCCTGGCTGCCCTGCCCGGGAAATGCCCTCACTTGGTGGTGTAACCACCATTGATGAGGATGGTCTGCCCGGTGATCCACCAACCGTCGCTGACCAGATGGCGGATGAAGGGCACCACGTCCTCGATGTCGGTGAGGCCGGTCTTGCTGAACGGCGAGAGGGCCGCGGCGGTCTTGTGATAGGCCACGGCATCGGCGCCTTCGGCCGGGTAGAAGAAAGGCGTGTCCATCGGGCCCGGGCCGACCGCGGTCACCGAGATGCCCCGCGCCCCGAACTCCTTGGCCGCCGCCCGGGTGAAGTGTTCCACCGGGGCCTTGGTACCGGCATAGCCCGCGTAGAACGGCGTGAAGGCCCCCAGCAGGGAGCTCACCAGCGTCACCACCTTGCCGTTGTCGTTAACGTACTTGCCGGCCTCCTTGAGGAAGAAGAATGCCGACTTGCTGTTGACCGCAGACAGCTCGTCGTACTCGGCCTCGGTGATGTCGCTGATGGGCTTCTTGAGCACCTTGCCCACGGTGTTGATGGCAATGTCCGGTCGGCCGAAGGCGGCGACGGTATCGGTAAACAGCTTCTCCACGGCACCTGCCGTAGTCAGGTCGGCCTGCAGGGCCAGGGCGTGGGCGCCCGCCGCCTGGACGGCGGCCACGGTGGCTTCGGCGTCGGCCTCGGAGGCTGCGCTGTTGTAATGGATCACCACCGCCCGGGCGCCTTGCCGGGCCAGGTCACGGGCCAGGAGGCCGCCGAGGTTCTTGGCCCCGCCGGCAATCAGAACGATCTTGCCCTTGATGGAATGATCTGCCATGGAAAGTCTCCTTCAGGATGATTGGGGGTCCCAGCTTAGGGTGCTGCGGCAGGCCGATAAATGCGCTGCGCCTGGATGGATAATCCAGAAATACCACCCAATCGCGTAGCGCCCTCAGGGCCGCTCGCCCAGGGCCGCCAGCCACGCTGCGTAGCCACCGCGCAGGGGCCGGACCGAGGTGTAGCCCTGCTCCATCAGCTGGCGGGCGGCCTGGATGGCGCCGGCGTCCTCGGGGCAGGCGCACAGGGTGACGATGGGCTGGTGCCGGGGCCAGTCGCCCACGGCGTGGTCAAGGGCGTCGTGTTCGGCCACCCGCGCCCCCACGATGGGGCCGGTTTCGGCGATCAGGGTGGCGCCGCGCAGGTCGAGGACGAGGGGGCGGGGTTCGCCGGCCAGGGCGTCGATGAGCTCGGCGGGGGTGATGTGGGGCAGGTCGCCGGCTCGCCGGAAGCGGTGTTTCTGCCACAGTTTCCAGCCCAGCCAGGCCCCGGCAAGCAGTACGGCGACCAGGGCGGCACGGCCGGCGTGCCGGTCGAGGGCCAGGATGGCGGCCTGCACGGTGTCCCGCAGCACCCACCCGGCGCCGAGGGCCAGGCCGGCCCACAGGGCCGCACCGACCGCCGCCGCCACGACGAAGCCGCCCAGGGACATGCGCAGGGCGCCGGCGATGGGCGGGGCAACGGTGGAGAAGCCCGGCACGAACTTGGCCACCACCAGGGACGAGAGGCCCCAGCGGATGAAGCGGGCCTCGGTCTGGCTCACGCAGGAGGCCGGGTTGATGGACAGCTTGCACAGGCCCGCCAGCACCCGGTAGCCGAAGCGCCGGCCCAAGGCGTACCACAGCAGATCGGCCAGCACCGAGGCTAGCACGGCCGCCGCCAGCACCTTGCCCAGCTGCCCGGGCAGGGCCGCCAGGCTGCCGGCCAGCAGCAGGGTCGGGACGGCGGGTACCGGCAGCCCGACCTGCTGCAGCAGGACGTTCACGAAGACCACGGCAACGGCGTCCCGCTGCAGGGTGTGGCCGAGTTCGGCGATGTCCATCGGCGGCCGGACGCTCAGGCCTTCAGGCGCGTCACCTTGTCGGCAAGGGCCTGCATCTGGTCCTTGACCAGCTTGGTCAGGCGCTCGTCGGTGAGGTTGCCGTCGGCATCGAAGCTGCTGGTGAAGGCATTGGCGAAGACCTCGGGCTTGTTGAGGGGCTGCATGTCGAGGCACACGCAGACCTGGCGCAGGTGGTACTGGGCGCGGGAGCTGCCCATGCCGCCGGCAGCGCCCATGATGGCCACGGCCTTGCCGGCCAGCAGCGCGTTGTCCGGCTCCCGGGAGGCCCAGTCGATGATGTTCTTGAGGGCCGGGGCCAGGGAGTAGTTGTACTCGTTGCAGGCCAGCACCAGGGCGTCGGCCGCGGCGATCTGGGCCAGCACGCGGCTGACCGCGGCGGGTTTGTCGGTGATGTCGGCGTTGTAGAAGGGGATGTCGCCAAGTTCGGCGATCTCCAGGCTCACGCCCTCTGGCAGGTTGGCCCGGGCGGCCCGCAGCAGGCCCTTGTTGGTGGATTTCTGACGCAGGCTGCCGGCGATTCCCAAAAGTTTGATCGACATGCGGATTTCCTTCTCGGATGGGTGAATCTTGGGTGGGGGCGCCCCGCGGGGCGCAGCGCCCATCCTAGGGCGGCGGCCGACGAGCCGCAAGGCCGCCGCTCAGCTGGCCTTGATCAGGCGCCCGCACTCGCTCAGCAGGCGGCGGATCCAGCGGTGGGCCGGGGTGAGGTGATTGCGCTCGTGCCACAGCAGATAGAAGCGCATGGCCGGAAAGGGGATGGGGGAGGGCAGGATGGTGAGGGGCAGCAGGTCGGCATAGAAGCGGGCGAAGTGCCGGGTGGTGGTAAACACCAGGTCGCTGTTGATGAGCAGGTAGGGGGCCGAGGTGAAGGACTGCACCACCACCCGCTCGTCCCGGTTGATGCGGTGGGTGGCGAGCATGGTGTCCACCACCCCGCGTTGGGTGATGGAGTAGGGCATGGGCACGATGTGCACGGCCCGCTGGTAGTCCTCGGCGCCGAGGCCCTTGCGGGCCAGGGGGTGATTGTTCGAGACCAGCAGCACCACCTCGTCTTCGAGCAGCATGGACAGGTGCATGCGGTGGGGCGGCTCCGGCCAGTTGCCGATCACCACGTCCAGGTCGCCCTCGGCCAGGGAGCGCTCGAAGTCGAAGCTCGGCCCCAGGGACTGCAGGCTCAGGCGCACCTGGGGCGCCTCCTTGCGGATGCGTTCCACCACGCTGGCCATGAACAGGGGGGCGAGGTAGTCGGGGGCGCCGATGCGGAACTCGTAGCGGCTGCTCTGGGGCTCGAAGGACTCCGGCGAGAAAGTCATCCGGTCGATCTCGGCCAGTGCCCCCTTGGCGTGGGACAGCAGGGTGAGGGCCCGCTCGGTGGGCACCATGCCGCTCTTCTCGCGTACCAGCAGCGGGTCGCCCAGGATCTGGCGCAGGCGCTTGAGGGCCAGGCTCACCGCCGGCTGGGACTGGTTGAGCTTGAGGGCGGTGCGCGACACGCTGCGCTCCGAGATGAGCAGGCACAGCATGCGCAGCAGATAGGTGTCGAGCTGGTCGTCGCTTCGTCGGCTGCTCATGGAGGGTCCGGGGACAATATCGAAATCTATATATAGCTTATAACGCTATATCTGTTTTCTTAAAGGCTGTCCGTCCTAAACTCGCTTCATCGCATAACGAACATCGACTGGAGACACCAGCATGGGACGCCTCACCACACACGTACTCGACACCGCCAATGGCTGCCCGGGCCAGGGCATCGCCGTCACCGTCTTTCGCCTCGACGGTGGGCGCCGCGAGCTGCTGCGCACCCTCACCAACCACGACGGCCGCTGTGACGCGCCGCTGCTCGAAGGCGCCGCGCTGGAAGCCGGCACCTACGAGATCGTCTTCGGCGCCGGCGACTACTTCCGGCGCCTGGGCAAGAGCCTGCCCGAGCCCCTGTTCGTGGACGAGGTGGTGCTGCGCTTCGGCATCGCCGACGCCAGCCAGCACTATCACGTGCCGCTGCTGGTGTCCCCCTGGAGCTACTCCACCTATCGCGGCAGCTGAGCCGGCTTCCCTCACCCCTTCAGAGACGGAAGTACCATGGAAACCTATCTCCTCGACTGGGCCAACCTGCTCCTGCGCTGGCTCCACCTGATCACCGGCATCGCCTGGATCGGCGCGTCCTTCTACTTCGTGATGCTCGACAACTCCCTCAAGCCGCCCAAGAAGGCTGCTGATGGCACCCGCGGCGTGTTTGGCGAGCTGTGGGCGGTGCATGGCGGCGGCTTCTACTGCAGCCAGAAGTTCCCCACCGGCCCCAAGGGCGAGCCCCTCAGCGACGACCTGCACTGGTCCAAGTGGGAGGCCTACTCCACCTGGCTGTCGGGCATGAGCCTGCTGGCGGTGGTGTACTGGATCGGCGCCTCGAGCTACCTCATCGACCCCAAGGTGATGGCCCTCACCCCCGCCGCTGCGGTGGGCATCTCCGTGGCCTTCCTGGCCGCCGGCTGGGTGGTGTATGACTTCCTGTGCCGCCGCCTGATGGGCCAGGAGGGCCTGATGTCGGCGCTGCTCTTCATCTTCGTGGTGGGCTGTGACTGGGCCCTGCACCAGCTGTTCTCGGCACGCGGCGCCTACATCCACGTGGGGGCCATGCTCGGCACCATGATGGCGGCCAACGTGTTCTTCCACATCATCCCCGGCCAGAAGCGCATGGTGGAGCAGATCCGCGCCGGCCTGCCGGTGGATTCCCGCCCGGGTCTGATCGGCAAGCAGCGTTCGGTGCACAACACCTACTTCACCCTGCCGGTGCTGTTCATCATGATCAGCAACCACTACCCCATGACCTACTCCCACCCCAATGGCTGGCTGGTGCTGGTGGTGATGATGCTGGCCGGGGTGCTGATCCGTCAGTTCTTCGTGCTGCGCCACCGGGGCCAGGTGAAGTGGTGGCTGCCCGCCGCCGGTGTTGCCCTGATCGCCACCCTGATGGTGCTGATGGCCCCCAGGCCCGTGGATGCCGGCGGTGACAAGGTGAGCTTTGCCGCCGTCCGCCAGGTGCTGGCCCAGCGCTGCACTGCCTGCCACGCCGACACCCCCACCCAGGCCGGTTTTGCCCAGCCGCCCAAGGGCGTGGTGCTGCAGAGCGCCGAACAGGTCGGCCAGCACGCCGCCAAGATCGCCGAGACCGTGGCCAGCGGCTACATGCCCCTCGGCAACCTCACCGGCATCACCGACGCCGAGCGCACGCTGATCGCCCGCTGGCATGCCCAGGGCGCCCGGGTGAGCGACTGACCCGACTCTTTCAAGGACAGATCATGAACGCGACTTCCACCCCGAGCCCGTCCCTGGCCGCCCTGAGTGCCCTGCCCCAGGCCGACTTCGTGGCCCGCCTGGCCGACATCTTCGAGCACTCCCCGTGGATCCCCGAGCGGGCCTGGCCAGGGCGGCCCTTCGCCAGCATCGACGCCTTGCACACCGCCATGCTGGCCGTGCTGGAGGCTGCCAGCGACGCCGAGAAGCTGGGCCTCATCTGCGCCCACCCGGAGCTGGCCGGCAAGGAGGCCAGCGCCGGCACCCTCACCGTGGCCTCCACCGGCGAGCAGCGCGGGGCCGGCCTCGACCAGTGCAGCGCCGACGAGCTGCAGCGTCTGCGCCGGCTCAACGCCGCCTATCGGGAGCGCTTCGGCTTTCCCTTCGTCATCGCCGTCAAGGGCCTGTCCCGCTACCAGATCATGGACGCCGTGGAGGCCCGCCTGGCCAACGACCGGGACACCGAGTTTGCCGCCTGCCTGACCCAGATCGGCCGCATCGCCCGTTTTCGCCTCGACGCCCTGCTGGGCGCCTGAATCCGGAGTCAAACCGTCATGAAGCCTGACGCCCCTTACCCCCGCGACCTCATCGGCTACGGCCGCAACCCGCCCCACGCCAATTGGCCCGGGCGGGCCCGCGTGGCCGTGCAGTTCGTCCTCAACTATGAAGAGGGCGGCGAGAACTGCGTGCTCCACGGCGACGCCGGCAGCGAGCAGTTCCTGTCCGAACTCTTCAACCCGGCCAGCTACCCCGACCGCCACCTGTCCATGGAGGGCGTCTACGAATACGGCTCCCGCGTCGGCGTGTGGCGTTTCCTGCGCGAGTTCGAGCGCCGTGGCCTGCCCATGACCATCTTCGGCGTGTCCATGGCCCTGCAGCGTCACCCGGAGCTCACCGCCGCCTTCAAGGAGCTGGGCCACGAGATCGCCTGCCACGGCTGGCGCTGGATCCACTATCAGGGCATGGACGAAGCCACCGAGCGCGAGCACCTGCGCATCGGCATGGAGATCATCGAACAGCTCACCGGCGAGCGCGCCCTGGGCTGGTACACCGGCCGCGACTCCCCCAACACCCGGCGCCTGGTGGCCGACTACGGCGGTTTTCTGTACGACTCCGACTATTACGGGGACGACCTGCCCTTCTGGACCCAGGTGCAGAAGACCGACGGCAGTCACGTGCCCCACCTGGTGGTGCCCTACACCCTGGACACCAACGACATGCGCTTCTCGCTGCCCCAGGGCTTCTCCCATGGCGACGAGTTCTTTGAATACCTGTGCGACGCCTTCGACGTGATGTACGCCGAAGGTGACGAGCGCCCGGCCATGCTGAGCGTGGGCATGCACTGCCGCCTGCTTGGCCGACCCGGCCGCTTCCGCGCCCTGCAGCGCTTCCTCGACCACATCGAGAAGCACGACCGGGTGTGGGTGTGCCGGCGGGTGGACATCGCCCGCCACTGGATCGACACCCACCCCTTCCGCCCCGACGCCCCCTGACGTCCCCGACGCCCCCAACGCCCGACAGAACACAAGGAGACACACCCATGGCCAGCCATACCCCCGGCGCCCCCGTCTTTGCCCCGCCCGCCGACCTGCCCGAGTGGGCGCAGCGTGCGGTGGATCTCGCCAACCCGCGCCTGGGCGCCCAGGCGCTGTACGCCTCGGACGACTTCTTCGCCGAAGTGGCGCGCATGCTCAACCCCGAGCCGGCCCAGTTCGTGCCGGGCAAGTTCGACACTAACGGCAAGTGGATGGACGGCTGGGAGTCGCGCCGCAAGCGCGTCGCCGGCCACGACTGGGCGCTCGTCAAGCTGGGCGTGAAGGGCATCATCCGCGGCTTCGACGTGGACACCAGCCACTTCACCGGCAACTACCCGCCCGCCGTATCCATCGAGGCCACCGTGTCGGCCAGCGACGACGTGGACCACCTCAAGGGCGCAAGCTGGACCGAGATCCTGCCCGCCACGCCCCTCGGCCCCAACAGCCACCACCTCATCGAATGCGCCAGCGCCGAGGCCTGGACCCACCTGCGGGTCAACATCTACCCCGACGGCGGCATCGCCCGCCTGCGGGTGTATGGCCGCCCGGTGGGCGCCCTCGAAACCCTCAGTGGCGACGAGACCATCGACCTGGTGGCCATGGAGAACGGCGGCCGCGCCGTGTCGTGGAACGACGCCAGCTTCGGCTCCACCGTATCGGCCCTGATGCTCCCCGGCCGCGGCCAGAACATGGGTGACGGCTGGGAAACCCGCCGCCGCCGCGAACCGGGCAACGACTGGTGCGTGCTCGAACTGGGCGCCCCCGGCACCGTCGAGCGCATCGAAGTGGACACCGCCTTCTTCAAGGGCAACTACCCCGACCGCTGCGCCATCCAGGCCGCCTATGTCACCGGCGGCACCGACCGCTCCATCACCACCCAGAGCATGTTCTGGCAGACCCTGCTGCCCGAGCAGAAGCTGCAGATGGACGCCGTGCACAGCTTCAGCGACGAGATCGCCCGGCTCGGCCCCATCACCCACGTGCGCTTCAACATCTTCCCGGACGGCGGCGTGTCGCGCCTGCGCCTGTGGGGCAAGGTGCACAAGAAGGGCGCGTGATGAGCACCGTCACCCTCACCCCGGAGCCGCTCAGCGCCGAGGCCTTCGCCCCCTTCGGGCAGGTCATCGAGGCCAGCGACGCGGTGCGCCACTTCACCATCAACGCCGGCAACACCGAGCGCTACCACGACCTGGCCGAGGTGGAGCCGGGCCCGGACGGCAAGGTCATCCTGTCCATCTTCCGCGGCCAGCCCCGCACGCTGCCCTTTGCGGTGGAGATGATGGAGCGCCACCCCCTGGGCAGCCAGGCCTTCGTGCCCCTGGCCGGCAAGCCCTACCTGGTGGTGGTGGCCCCGCCCGGCCCCCCGCCCGGGGTGGATGAGCTGCGGGTCTTTCTGGCCCGGGGCGACCAGGGCGTCAATTACGCCACCGGCGTCTGGCACCACCCCCTGCTGGCCCTGGAGGCGGTGTGCGACTTCCTGGTGGTCGATCGTAGCGGCAGCGCGCCCAACTGCGACGAGGTGACCATCGACCCGCCGGGGCTCATCGTGCTCTGACCCCTTTCCGCTTTCTCCCTCGCAGCACCCTTCAACCGCCGTGGCCCCGCCCGGCGGTTGTTTTTTTGGCAGGTGGTCAACGATGTTGATACGGGCCGGGGCATCCCTGCAGGTGGATGGAGAAACTGTGGGGGCGACTTCAGTCGCCCGCGGGCTGGGATCAGGAGGCCTGCCTGTGATCGACGCGCGGTGGGCGACTGAAGTCGCCCCTGCGGGGAGACCTGCTCCCTCACGCCGGCCGCTGTGCCGCCACCGTCAGCGGCGCTCCCCAGGCCTGGCCGCAGACCAGCCCGGGGCGGCCGTCGTCTTCGTCCACCAGCCCGGCGTACTGCCGCACCAGCTGGGCCAGGGAGTCGGTTTCCAGCTTGCCGGCGAGGCGGGCGCGGTGGACTTCCACGGTGCGGGGCGACACGGCCAGGGCGCGGGCGATCTCCTTGTTGGTCAGGCCCTCCACCACCATGCCCAGCACCTCACGCTCCCGCTCGGAGAGGCGGGTGTACAGGTTGCGGGCGTGGCGGCTGCGCTGCTGGCGCTGGCGTTCGAGCACGTGCTGGCCCACCGCCTGGCGCAGGGCGTCGGGGAGGTCGTGTTCCACCCGGGCCAGGGGCAGGAACTCCCGGGCGCCGGCCTTGAAGGCCTGGCGGCACAGGTCCACGGTGGCCGCCCGGGCCAGCACGATCACCGGCAGATCGATGCCGCCGGGGGCGAGGCGCTCCAGCAGGCGCAGGTCCGGGCCGGTGGCGTCAGTGTCCACGAGCAGGGCGCCGGTGGCGTCCGGGTCCAGCTCGGCCAGGCAGCGTTCGGCGTCGCGCCAGGCCTGGAAGCCGAAGCCCAGGCCCGCTGCCACGTGGGCGAGGCTGCGGCACAGGGCGGTGTCGGGGGTGACGAGATGGATGCAGGGCAGGGGCGTGGAGCGGGTCATGGGGCTTTCCCTTGGAGCGATTGGGGGGCAGGGGGAGGGGGGCGGCGCAGGGCGTGCAGGCTGACCAGGGCCAGGGCGAGTCCGATCAGCGCCATGCCGCCCAGCTCGCCGGGGCTGGGGCGTTCGCCCAGCTGAAGCCAGCCGGCCAGCACGCCGATGGCCGGAATGCCCAGGGCCGACAGCCCGGCAATGGCGGCGGGCAGGTGCTGCAGCACGTACAGCCACAGCAGCCAGGCCAGGGCCGTGGCAAACAGGGCGTTGAAGGCCAGGGCGGCAAAGAAGAAAGGCGTGGGGTTGATGGGGCGCGAGTCGTGGAGCAGGGCGGTGACCACCAGGGCGAGGGCACCAAAGAGCATCTGCCAGGCGGTGAGGGCCAGCAGATCCACCTGATGGCGCTGGCGCAGGCGCTTGGCCACCAGGGTGGCCAGGGCCCAGCTGAGACCGCCGCCCACCGCCAGCAGGTTGCCCAGGATCCTGCCGCCAGCCGATACGGGCCCGATGATCAGCAGCAGGCCACCCGCGGCCACGGCCGTGGCCAGCCACTGGACGCGGCCGATGTGCTCCTTCAGCACCCAGGCTGCCAGGGGCGCCAGCCAGAAGGGCATGGTGTAGACCAGCACCGCCGTCTTGCCCGCCCCGCCGTGGACCAGGGCCCACTGGATCAGCAGGGTGAAGGCGCCGGTCTGGAGCAGGCCCAGCAGCAGGGTCTCGCCGGGGGCAACCAGCCCCATCGGCCGGCGGAGCACCGCCATGGCGGCAAACAGCGCCAGGGCGCCCAGCAGGGTGCGGATGGCGGAGAAGTCGAGGGGGTCGGCCAGGGGCACGACCTGCTTCATCACCACCCAGTTGTAGCCCCAGATCAGGCTCATCAGCAGCAGGGCCAGGGCGGCGCGGTGGCGGCCGGGGGCGGTGGGGGAGGGTGCGGGCATGGACTTATGTGATTTCGAATAATGGATGGTCAGACCGGTGCCCGGCTGCCGGGTTGCGTCGCCGCGCGGGCGGGGTTCGGGGTCAACAATACGCAGCCAGGCCTGCCGGGGAAGAGGCCGTGGGGTCTGGACACCCCGAACTCCCATGGTGCGCCGCCGCGAAACTGACCTGCCGGCGGCCGGCAAGCCGCCAGCACGCAGAGTAGTCCCCATGTTGCGTCGCCACTATATCGATCTGCTTATTCCGGTTATCAGAACTGGGGGCAGCCATCCGATTGGGGCCCCCCTACACTTCGATCAAGTCCAGATCGCCGCTGGTCCATTCAATCCCTTCCCCCGAGAGCGCCCGCAGAGGCGCCTGGAACCCACGAAAGAGGAGACTCCCATGTCGGAGCATTCAAAGGCAGTCCATGTCCAAGAAGTCGATGCGGTGGATGAGCGCCTGCCCACCGGTCGCTTGTTCACCCTCGGCCTGCAGCACGTGCTGGTCATGTATGCGGGGGCCGTGGCCGTCCCGCTGATCGTCGGGCG
Source organism: Zoogloea sp. (assembly GCF_023150065.1). GTDB lineage: Bacteria > Pseudomonadota > Gammaproteobacteria > Burkholderiales > Rhodocyclaceae > Zoogloea. The sequence goes on along the minus strand of NZ_JAKLLN010000011.1, from coordinate 93,129 downwards.
GGCCCTCAAGCTCAGCCCCGAGCAGGTGGCCATGCTGATCTCGGCCGACCTGTTCTGCTGCGGGCTGGTCACCCTGATCCAGTCCCTCGGCTTCGGCCGCCACTTCGGCATCAAGCTGCCGGTGATGATGGGCGTTACCTTTGCCGCCGTCGGCCCCATGGTGGCCATGGCCAATGTGCAGGGCGGGCCGGAAGGGGCCCGGGCGATCTTCGGCGCCATCATCGGCGCCGGCCTCATCTCCATGGCCATCGCCCCGCTGATGAGCCGGCTGCTGCGTTTTTTTCCGCCGGTGGTCACCGGCACCATCATCGCCATCATCGGCATCAGCCTGATGCGGGTGGGCATTGGCTGGGCCATGGGCGGCCCGGCTCCCACCGCCCAGAGCGTGGACGTGCCCAAGCTGGTGGCCATGGTGGATGCCGCCAAGGCCAAGGCCGCCGAAGCCGCCGCCACCCTGCCCCCCGGCGCCAGCGCCCCCGAGATGAAGCTGCCCGGCCCCGTGCCCATGAAGGACAACCCCAACTACGGCGCCCTCGACAACATGGGCGTGGCCGCCTTCGTGCTCGCCGCCATCCTGCTGCTGGTGCGTTATGGCCGGGGCTTCGTGGCCAACATCGCGGTGCTGCTGGGCATCGTGCTGGGCTGTTTCGTGGCCGTGGGCATGGGCAAGATGCACTTCGACAAGGTGGCCCAGGCCCACTGGGTGGACATCGTCACCCCCTTCGCCTTCGGCATGCCCACCTTCGATGTGGTGATGGTGCTCACCATGACTCTGGTGATGATCGTGGTGATGATCGAGTCCACCGGTATGTTCCTGGCCCTGTCCGAGATCACCGGCCGCAAGATCAGCCAGCATGACCTCTCGAACGGCCTGCGCACCGACGGCCTGGGCACCCTGATCGGTGGCCTGTTCAACACCTTCCCCTACACCAGCTTCTCCCAGAACGTGGGCCTGGTGGGCGTCACCGGCGTCAAGAGCCGCTGGGTCTGCGTGGCCGCCGGCATCATCATGCTGGTGCTGGGCATGCTGCCCAAGATGGCGGCCCTGGTGGAGTCGGTGCCCACCTTCGTGCTGGGCGGTGCGGGCCTGGTGATGTTCGGCATGGTGGCCGCCACCGGCATCCGCATCCTCGCCAACGTGGATTTCAAGACCAACCGCAACAACCTCTACATCGTCGCCATCTCCATCGGCGCCGGCATGATCCCCCTGGTGGCCCCGCGCTGGACCCAGCAGATGGCCCACAGCCTGCACCCCCTGCTCGAGTCCGGCATCCTGCTGACCTCCCTCTCGGCCGTGGCCCTCAACCTCTACTTCAACGGAGGCAAGGCCGACGAGTCTGCCGCCATCGAAGCCGCCAAGACCGCCGAAGCCCACTGAGGCGCCCCGGCACCCCCGCAGCACCCCGGCCTGTTCTCCCGTCCGCCCGCCTTCACCGGCGCGGTGGCAGGGGGCGGCCGTCTCAAAAAAACAAACGAGGAGACAAAAACCATGATCGCCAACGCCCGCTGCATCGCCGCCGCCCTGGCCCTGAGCGCCCCCCTGGCCACCCCGGCCGTGGCCGCCACCTGGTCCGACACCTTCCTGGGCTACCGCTACGGCACCCAGTTCCACGAACCCAACAACACCAAGGACGTGCGCAAGCACGTGCTCCAGTTCACCCACGCCAGCGGCTACGGCCTGGGGCAGAACTTCGTCAATCTGGACGTGCTCCAGTCCGACAAGAACGACCCCATCAGCGGCGGCGATTCGGGTGCCACCGAGTTCTACCTCACCTACCGCCACCAGCTGCACATGAGCAAGCTCTTCGAGCGCAGCTTTGCCAGCGGCCCGATCCGCGACCTGGCCTTTACGGCCGGCTTCGACCTGAACACCAAGAACACCCGCTTCGCCCCACGCAAGCGCCTGCTGGTGGTGGGCCCGACCATCAAGTTCGACGTGCCCGGCTTTCTGGATGTGAGCCTGCTGGCGGGCAAGGAGTGGAACCACTGCGGCCTGGGCGCGCCGGCCTGCCCCGAGGCCAGCATCGGCTTCGATCCGCAGCTGATCCTCAGCGCCGCCTGGGGCATCCCCTTCCAGGCCGGGCCGCTGCCCCTCAAGTTCCAGGGATTCATCAACTACAACACCGCCAAGGGGCGGGACTACGCCGGGGTCAAGACCGAACCCGAGACCCTGATGCGCACCTCGCTGATGGCGGACGTGGGCCAGATGACGGGCAGCCGGAAGAACACCCTGCTGATGGGCGTGGGCTACGAGATGTGGCTGAACAAGTTCGGCAACCATGCCAACGCCGCTGGCGTGACCAAGCCGGGCATCAACACCTACGCGCCCACCCTGCAGCTCGAATGGCATTTCTGAGCCCATGCTGCTCGGACTGGCCCTGTTCTACGTGGGGGCCGTGCTCATCCTCAATGGCCTGTGGATGCTCGGCCGCATCGGCGACCGGGAGATCCCGGTCATCAACCTGTTTGCCGGCGGGCTGAGCCTGCTGGTGGCCCTCAAGCTGGCCTTCGGGGAGGGGGCCGACCTGGCCTCGGTGAAGGCGGCGGCCCTGTCGCTGCTCTTTTCCTTCACCTACCTGTGGGTGGCCATCAACCGCTTCAGCGGCGCCGATGGCCGCGGCCTGGGCTGGTTCAGCCTGTTTGTGGCCATCACCGCGGTGCCGGTGGCCGTCGACGTACTGGGCCGCGCCGGAACGCCCGGTGAGTGGTGGCTGGGGCTGTCGTGGGTGGCCTGGTCGATACTCTGGTTGATGTTCTTCCTGATGCTCGCCCTCGGCCGCCCCCTGGCCCGCCCGACCGCCTGCATGGCCATCGGCCAGGGCGTGCTGACGGGCTGGCTGCCGGGCTACCTGCTGCTGACCGGGGGTTTGTAGGGGCGGCTTCAGCCGCCCTCGGACTTCGATCAACCCCTTGCGGGCGGCTTCAGCCGCCCCTACAGGGGCTCTGCCGCCCCAAAGAACGGCACCCACTCAATACCAGAAGTACCGAAAGAACCGACTCCGCCGGCAATTCAAAGCGCCGTGCCGAATCCCTAAGCTGTCTCCATCAACCCAAACGGACAGACCCCAAAGGAGAACAAGATGGCCCGAATGAGAGCAGTGGATGCCGCAGTGGCGGTGTTGCGCAAGGAAGGCGTGGAGACGGTGTTCGGCGTGCCGGGCGCGGCGATCAACCCCCTTTACTCGGCGATGCGCAAGGATGGCGGCATCAAGCACATCCTCGCCCGCCACGTGGAGGGCGCCTCGCACATGGCCGAGGGCTTCACCCGCGCCTGTGCCGGCAACCTGGGGGTGTGCATCGGCACCTCCGGCCCGGCCGGTACCGACATGATCACCGGGCTGTATTCCGCCTCGGCCGACTCCATTCCCATCCTGTGCATCACCGGCCAGGCGCCCCGCGCCCGCCTCTACAAGGAAGACTTCCAGGCCGTGGATATCGAATCCATCGCCAAGCCGGTGACCAAGTGGGCGGTGACGGTGCGCGAGCCGGCCCTGGTGCCCCGCGTCTTCCAGCAGGCCTTCCACGTCATGCGTTCCGGCCGCCCCGGCCCGGTGCTCATCGACCTGCCCTTCGACGTGCAGATGGCCGAGATCGAGTTCGACATCGACACCTACGAGCCGCTGCCCCTGCACAAGCCAGCCGCCACCCGGGCCCAGGCCGAGAAGGCCCTGGCCATGCTCAACGCCGCCGAGCGCCCGCTGATCGTGGCCGGTGGCGGCGTGATCAATGCCGACGCGGCTGCCCGCCTGCAGGAGTTTGCTGAGCTCACTGGCGTGCCGGTGATCCCGACCCTGATGGGCTGGGGCTGCATCCCCGACGATCACCCCCTGATGGCCGGCATGGTTGGCCTGCAGACCTCCCATCGCTATGGCAACGCGACGATGCTGGCCTCCGACTTCGTGATCGGCATCGGCAACCGCTGGGCCAACCGCCATACCGGCTCGGTGGAGGTGTACACCGAGGGGCGCAAGTTCGTGCACATCGACATCGAGCCCACCCAGATCGGCCGGGTCTTCGGCCCCGACTACGGCATCGTCTCCGACGCCGGCGCAGCCCTCGACCAGCTCATCGCCGTGGCCCGCGAGCTGAAGGCCGCCGGCCAGTTGCCCTGCCGCCAGGCCTGGGCTGCCGACTGCCAGGAGCGCAAGCGCACCCTGCTGCGCAAGACCCACTTCAACGTCACCCCCATGAAGCCCCAGCGGGTGTACGAGGAGATGAACAAGGCCTTCGGCCAGGACACCTGCTACGTCAGCACCATTGGCCTGTCACAGATCGCCGCGGCCCAGTTCCTGCACGTGTACAAGCCCCGCCACTGGATCAACTGCGGCCAGGCCGGCCCCCTGGGCTGGACCATCCCGGCCACCCTGGGGGTGTGCGCGGCCGACCCGTCCCGCCCGGTGGTGGCCATCTCGGGCGACTACGACTTCCAGTTCATGATCGAAGAGCTGGCGGTGGGCGCCCAGTTCAAGCTGCCCTACATCCACGTGGTGGTGAACAACGCCTATCTGGGCCTGATCCGCCAGTCCCAGCGCGGCTTCGACATGGACTACTGCGTGCAGCTGGCCTTCGAGAACATCAACGCCCCGGAGACCGAAGGCTACGGCGTGGATCACGTGACGGTGGTGGAAGGCCTGGGCTGCAAGGCCATCCGCGTGCGCCTGCCCGACGAGATCCAGCCCGCCTTTGCCCAGGCCCGCGCCTGGATGGAGGAGTTCCGTGTACCGGTGGTCGTCGAGATCATCCTCGAACGGGTCACCAACATCTCCATGGGCACCGAGATCAACGCGGTGAACGAGTTCGAGGCCCTGGCCGAGAGCGGCGCCGACGCCCCCACTGCCATCGCCCTGCTGGATTGAACGATTTGCCCCGGGCGGCTGAAGCCGCCCCTACATGGAGTACACAGACCATGCCGAGATTTGCTGCCAACCTGTCCATGCTGTTCACCGAGCAGCCCTTCCTGGAGCGTTTCGGTGCCGCGGCCCGGGCCGGCTTTCAGGGGGTGGAATACCTCTTCCCCTACGCCTTCAACAAGGACGAGCTGGCCGAACAGCTTGAGCGCCACCGCCTCGTCCAGGTGCTGCACAACCTGCCCGCCGGCAACTGGGAGGCCGGCGAGCGCGGCATCGCCTGCCACCCCGATCGGGTGGCCGAGTTTCGCGACGGGGTGGGGCGGGCCATCGACTACGCCACCACCCTGGGCTGCACCCGCATCAACTGCCTGGCCGGCATCGCCCCGACGGGCGTGACCCCCGAGCTGCTGCGCCACACCCTGGTGGGCAACCTGCGCTTTGCCGCCGGCCAGCTCCGGGAGGCGGGCATCCGCCTGCTCATCGAGCCCATCAACACCTTCGACATCCCGGGCTTCTACCTCAGCCGCACCGCCCAGGCGGCGGACATCCTGGACGAGGTGGGTTCCGACAACCTCTTCATCCAGTACGACCTCTACCACGCCCAGCGCATGGAGGGCGAGCTGGCCGCCACCGTGGCCAAGTACCTGCCGCGCATCGCCCACATCCAGCTGGCCGACAACCCGGGCCGCCACGAGCCCGGCAGCGGCGAGATCAACTACCCCTGGCTGCTGCGCCACATCGACGGCCTGGGCTACAGCGGCTGGGTCGGCTGCGAATACAAGCCCGCCACCACCACCGCCGAAGGCCTGGGCTGGCTCGACGCCTTCTGACGCCCACCCCCACCCCAACGCCACCCATAACGACAAGACAGGAGACACCACCATGGCACACATCGGATTCATCGGCCTCGGCATCATGGGCGCCCCCATGGCCGGCCACCTCATCGCCGCCGGCCATACGGTTCATACCTTCACCCACGGCGCCACCCCGGCCGCACTGATCGAAGCCGGCGCCCGCCCCTGCAGCAGCGGCGCCGACGTGGCCCGCCAGGCCGACATCATCATCACCATGGTGCCCGACACCCCCCACGTGGAGGACGCCCTGTTCAACCCCGAAGGCGTCGCCGCTGGCCTGACCCCGGGCAAGATCGTGGTGGACATGAGCTCCATCTCCCCCGTGGCCACCAAGGACTTCGCCCGCCGCATCAACGCCCTGGGCTGCGACTACCTGGACGCCCCCGTGTCCGGTGGCGAGGTGGGCGCCAGGGCCGCCAGCCTGACCATCATGGTGGGGGGCAGCGACGCCGCTTTCGACAAGGTGAAGCCCCTGTTCGAGAAGATGGGCAAGAACATCACCCTGGTGGGCGGCAACGGCGACGGCCAGATCACCAAGGTGGCCAACCAGATCATCGTCGCCCTGACCATCGAGGCCGTGGGCGAGGCCTTGCTGCTGGCCGCCAAGGCCGGTGCCAACCCGGCCCGGGTGCGCGAGGCCCTGATGGGCGGCTTTGCCAACTCGCGCATCCTTGAGGTGCACGGCGAGCGCATGGTCAAGCGTACTTTCAACCCGGGCTTCCGCATCGAGCTGCACCAGAAGGACCTCAACCTGGCCCTCACCACCGGCCGCCAGCTGGGCGTGCCCCTGCCCAACACCGCCACCGCCCAGGAGCTGTTCAATGCCTGCGCGGCCCATGGCGGCGCCGGCTGGGATCACTCGGCCCTGGTGCGTGCCCTGGAAATCATGGCCAACTTCGAGATCGGCCAGCAGGCCGCCTGAGGGACACCGCCATGCGCCATCTCGCTATCGAAGTGGGCTCCCGGCGTTTCGTCGCCCGCCTGGAAGAGGAGGCCGCGCCGCGCACCTGCGCCGCCTTCCTCAAGATGCTGCCCTTCTCGAACCAGGTCATCCATTCCCGCTGGAGCGGCGAGGCGGTGTGGGTGCCCCTGGCCGACTTCGACACCGGCCTGGATTTCGAGAACCACACCAGCCACCCCTCCCGGGGCGACGTGCTGCTCTACCCGGGGGGCTTTTCGGAAACGGAGATCCTGTTTGCCTACGGCAGCAGCCGCTTTGCCAGCAAGATGGGGCAACTGGCGGGCAATCACTTCCTGACCGTGGTAGAAGGCACCGAGCAGCTCATGGACATGGGCCGCGAAGTGCTGTGGAAGGGCGCCCAGTGGGTGCGCTTCACCGATCTGGGCAAGCGCTGAAGGCGCCGCACCCGTGGGGTCGGATTCATCCGGCCCCCCCCCACTCCAACACCAGGACCGACCATGACCCAAGCCAACCCCCGCGATCTGCTCCAGGCCCTCTTTGCCGCGGCGGTGAACGCCGCCCAGCCCGAGCACTGCATCCCCCGCTTCCTGCCGGCGCCGCCCAAGGGGCGCACCCTGGTCATCGGCGCCGGCAAGGCCTCGGCGGCCATGGCCCGGGTGCTGGAGCAGCACTGGCCGGGTGAGCTGTCGGGCCTGGTCGTCACCCGCTACGGCTACGCCGTGCCCTGTGAGCGTATCGAGATCGTCGAGGCCGCCCACCCGGTGCCCGACGCCGCCGGCCGCGAAGCCGCCGGGCGCATGCTGGCCCTGGCGCAGGGCCTCGGCCCCGACGATCTGGTGATCTGCCTGATCTCCGGCGGCGGCTCGGCCCTGCTGCCCCTGCCCGGCGAGGGCGTGAGCCTGGAGGACAAGCAGGCCATCAACCGGGCCCTGCTCAAATCCGGCGCCACCATCGCGGAGATGAACTGCGTGCGCCGCCACCTCTCCGCCATCAAGGGCGGGCGCCTGGCGGCGGCCTGCCACCCGGCCCGGGTGCTCAACCTGCTGATCTCCGACGTGCCCGGCGACAACCCCATGGACATCGCCTCCGGCCCCACCGTGGCCGACCCCACCACCTGCGCCGACGCCCTGGCCATCGTGCGCCGCTACGCCATCGACCTGCCGGCCGGCGCCCGGGCCCTGCTGGAAAGCGGCCGGGGCGAGACGGTGAAGCCGGGCGACCCGCGCCTGGCCGGGGTCGAGACCCACCTGATCGCCACCCCGCAGATGGCCCTGGAGGCCGCCGCCGAGGTGGCCCGGGCGGCGGGCGTCACCCCCGTGCTGCTGGGCGACAGCATCGAAGGCGAGGCCCGCGACGTGGGCAAGGTGATGGCCGCCATCGCCCTGCAGGTCAAGCGCCACGGCCAGCCGGTGGCGGCGCCCTGCGTGCTGCTGTCCGGCGGCGAGACCACCGTGACCGTGCGCGGCAACGGCCGTGGCGGGCGCAACGTGGAGTTCCTGCTGGCCCTGGCCGTGGCCCTCGACGGCGCTGCCGGCATCCACGCCGTGGCCGGTGACACCGACGGGGTGGACGGCCTGGAGGAGATCGCCGGCGCCCTGGCCACCCCCGACACCCTGTCCCGCGCCTGGGCCCGGGGCATCCGCCCCCGCGACAGCCTGGACAACAACGATGGCCACGGCTTCTTCGAGGCCCTGGGCGACAGCCTGGTGACCGGGCCGACCCTGACCAATGTGAACGATTTCCGCGCCATTCTGATCCGCTGACATACCCCACACGTACATATAAAAAGGAGACAGCCATGAAACCCACCCAGGCCCTGACCCTGGACGACGTCAAACACATCGCCGCGGCGGCCGAGTCCGAGGCCCGGGCCTGCGGCTGGGCGGTGAGCATTGCCGTGTGCGATGCCGGCGGCCACCCCCTGTGGCTGCAGCGCATGGACGACGCCCCCCTGATGAGCGCCGCCGTGGCCCCCGAGAAGGCCCGCACCTGCGTGCTCTCCGGCAAGCCCAGCAAGGCCTTCGAGGACATGGTCAACAACGGCCGCATCGCCGCCCTGGCCATGCCGGTGGTGCCCCTTGAAGGGGGCGAGCCCATCCTCATCGACGGGCGGGTGATCGGTGCGGTGGGGGTCTCCGGCGTCAAGGCCGGTGAGGACGCCCAGGTGGCCCGGGCCGGCGTGGCCGCCCTGGTGCGTGGCATGGAAAGGCAGGTGGCATGATGCACCGCAGCCGCCGCTCCCGCATCCTGGCCACCCTCGGGCCGGCCAGCGCCACCCTCGAACGCATCCGCGAGCTGGCCCAGGCCGGTGCCGACGTGTTCCGCCTCAACTTCAGCCACGGCGCCCACGCCGATCACGCCGAGCGCTACCGCCAGATCCGCCAGGTGGAGGCCGAGCTGGGCCGCCCCATCGGCGTGCTGATGGACCTGCAGGGCCCCAAGCTGCGGGTCGGCCGCATGGCCGGCGGCAAGGTGACGCTCACCGCCGGGCAGGCCTTCCGCCTCGATCTGGGCAGCGCCGAGGGCGACGCTACCCGCGCCAGCCTGCCCCACCCGGAGATCTTCGCCGCGCTGGAAGCCGGCACCGAGCTGCTGCTCGACGACGGCAAGCTGCGCCTGCGGGTCGAGCGCTTCGGCGCCGACTTTGCCGACACCACCGTGCTGGTGGGCGGCCCCCTGTCGGACCGCAAGGGCGTCAATGTCCCCGGCGTGGTGCTGCCCATCTCCCCCCTCACCGCCAAGGATCGGGCCGACCTGGCCTTTGGTCTGGAGCTGGGGGTGGACTGGGTGGCCCTGTCCTTCGTGCAACGCCCCGAGGATATTCGCGAGGCCCGCGAGCTGATCGGTGATCAGGCCTGGATCATGGCCAAGCTCGAGAAGCCCGCCGCCATCGAGCACCTGGACGCCATCGTGGCCCTGGCCGACGGGGTGATGGTGGCCCGCGGCGACCTGGGCGTCGAGCTGCCGCCCCAGCAGGTGCCGGTGCTGCAGCGGCGCATCGTGCGCGCCGCCCGCAGGGCCGGCCGCCCGGTGGTGGTGGCCACCCAGATGCTCGAATCCATGATCACCGCCCCCGTGCCCACCCGGGCCGAAGCCTCCGACGTGGCCACCGCGGTGTATGAAGGCGCCGACGCGGTGATGCTGTCCGCCGAGTCCGCCTCCGGCCAGTACCCGCTGGAGGCGGTGAGCATCATGGACCGCATCATCGGCGAGGTGGAGCGCGACCCCGCCTGGCGCGCCGAACTGGAAGCCAGCCACACCCCGGCCGAGGCCAACACCCCCGACGCCATCTGCTGCGCCCTGCGCCGCGTGGCCGAACTGCTGCAACCCGCAGCCACCGTGGCCTTCACCAGCTCCGGCTTCAGCGCCCTGCGCGCCAGCCGCGAGCGCCCGCCGGCCCCCATCCTGGCCCTCACCCCGCGCCAGACCACCGCCCGCCGCCTGGCCCTGGCCTGGGGCGTGGTGCCGGTGCCCTTTGACGAAGTCCATGACGTGGGCGAGATGATCACCCACGCCACCACCGCCGCCCGCCAGGCCGGCGTGGCCCGCCCCGGCGACACCGTAGTCGTCATCGCCGGCCTGCCCTTCGGCCAGCAGGGCAGCACCAACCTGCTGCACGTGGCCAAAGTGCCTGCCGAATAAGGCACGCCCCATCAACGTCCCATCCGGAGACCGCCATGGACCGCTACACCGAACTGCGCAGCTTCGTCCTGGTGGCCGAAAAGGGCAGCTTCGCCGCCGCCGCCCTGGTGGAACAGGTCACCCCGGTGGTCATGGGGCGCCGCCTCGATGCCCTGGAGGCGCGCCTCGGCGTACGCCTGATGCACCGCTCCACCCGCGGCCTGCACCTTACCGACCTGGGCGAGCAGTACCTGGAGCAGGCCCGCCAGCTGCTACGCGACTTTGACGAGGTGGACGCCAGCATCAGCGCCGGCCGCCACACCGTGCGCGGGCACCTGGTGGTGTCCGCCCCCGCCGCCTTCGGCCGCCGCCACGTGGCCCCCCACGGCCCCGGCTTCCGGGCCCTGCACCCGGACATCAAGCTGTCCTTCAACCTCACCGACAGCGTCGTGGACCTGGTGCGCGAAGGCTACGACATGGGCATCCGCATCGGCGAAGTCACCGACCCCAACTACGTGGCCGTGCGCCTCTACCCCAACCGCCGCGTGGTCTGCGGCACCCCCGCCTATTTCGCCCGCCACGGCACCCCCCGCAGCCTGGAAGACCTGGCCGATCACAACTGCCTGGCCTTCAACCTGCAAGGCGGCCAGCAGCGCGGCTGGTCCTTCCGCAAGGACGGCAAGCCCGTCGCCCTGCGCGTCAGCGGCAACCTGGACTGCAACGACGGCGAACTGCTCTACGACTGGGTCAAACAAGGCCTCGGCATCGGCTGGCGCTCCACCTGGGAGATTGAAGGCGAACTCAAACGCGGCGAGCTGGTGACCGTGCTGGACGACTTCGCGCTGAGTGCCTACGACATCCAGGCGGTGTACCCCCAACAACGCTACCTGCCGGCCAAGGTGCGGCACTTCATGGACTATTTGAGGGGGATTTATCAGGGGGAGGGGTATTGGGGGTAGGGGCGGAACGCCGTCACGAACACATCCCGTGAGCGGGCGAGGAAGGCAGGGTTGTGGCGGCGTTCTTCGCCGATGGTGGAGACGCTGCGGCCACCGGCGTCCTGGCCGGGGAAGACCAGGGTTTCGTCGGGGAGCAGGAAGAGGCGGCGGATCACCGAGTCGAAGAGGGTGCCGGGGTCGCAGTCACCGTCTTCGGCGCGGCTGCAGGTGCCGGGCAGCAGGGCGTGGCCGCAGAAGAGGCGGTCCTGCCACAGGTAGCTCATGCTGCAGGGGGTGTGGCCCGGCGTGGCGATGACGCGGAGGGTGCTGCCGGCAAAGGGGATGCGGTCTTCGTCCTGGAGGGCGGCCCAGGGGTAGCGCCCGTGGCTGGCGGCGCCGGCATGCAGGGGGACGCCGGGGTAGAGGCAGCCCAGCATGTCGGCGCTGTCGCCGTGGATGTGGGTGAGCAGGATGGCCGTGAGCTGCAGCCGGCGTTCGTCCAGCAGGGCGCGCAGCACCACCGACTGGCAGGTGTCGGGGCCGGGGTCGATGATGAAGGCCTGGCGGCTGGCCTCGTCGGCGACGAGGTAGCTGAGGATGCCGCTGTCCGGGTCGAGAAACTGGCGGAAGTACATGGCCCGGGCTCAGTGGGTGGCGACCTGCACCACGGCCAGCACCAGGCTGCCCAGGCAGGTGCTGCTCGACAGGATGCGGCAGGCCAGGGGGCGCAGGCGCACCGGCAGGGGCAGGGGGAGCACGCCACCGGCCACGAAGCCGGCAGTCATGGCCCACAGCAGCAGGGTGGCGGCGATGGGGTCGGCGGCGCCCCGGGTGGTTCGGGCCACGTCGGGGAAGAAGGTCAGCAGCAGGGCCACCACGACGCCGGTGAGGAGCGACAGGTGGCGATAGCCGGGGTCGGGGTGCCTCTGGGGGGAATGACGGGAGGAGAGATCCATGATGCTGTGGCTTCAGGCGGGGCTGCCGTCGTCACCGATGCGCAGGCGGCTGTCGGAGAGGTATTGGTGGGGCGGCACTTCCAGGTTGGTGGGAGCCGGCTTGTTCTTGAAGACGCGGCCGGCCAGATCGAAGGTGGAGCCGTGGCAGGGGCACAGGAAGCCGCCGGGCCAGTCGGCGCCCAGGGCCGGGTTGCCGGGGGTGAAGGCGCTGGAGGGCGAGCAGCCCAGGTGGGTGCAGATGCCCACTGCCACCAGGTATTCGGGCTTCAGCGAGCGGTGGGGGTTGTGGGCGTATTCGGGTTGCTGGCTGAGGACTTCGGAGCCCGGGTCGGCGGGCTGAGGGTCAAGCTTTGCCAGGCTGGCCAGCATCTCGGGGCTGCGGTGGAGGATCCACACGGGCTTGCCGCGCCATTCCACCACCATCATCTCGCCGGGTTTGAGCTTGTCGATGTCCACCTCCACCGGGGCGCCGGCCGCCAGCGCCCGCTCGGAGGGGGTGAGGCTGGAGACGAAGGGGATGGCGGTGGCGATGGCGGCCACCCCGCCCGCGCCGGCGGTGGCCAGCAGGAGCTGGCGACGCGAGGGCTGGCACGGGAGGGTGTTGCAGGTGGCGGAAGGGTTCTGGGCCATTGTTGTGTTCTCCGTGGGGCAAGGGTGTTGGGGTATGGGGTGCGTCCTGTCCGTATCAACATCCATGCCAGAGGAGTGGTTGCAGATATTTTTCTTTTTAATCATGGGCTTGGTTTGCCAGGACGGAGATTTTTGGCGCTGCCACGTGAGGCTGTGTGGCAGTGCTGGTGGCAGTGGCAGCGCGGCTGGCAGTCTTCCGCCGGGGGGCTCGGTGCAGGCCGAGACAGAAGAGGGCGATAGGGGGGCGGGCTTTTTACGTCCGGCCCGGGCGGCGGGGCTTACGTAACCTTGCCCGGCCCCTTGCTTGCCGCGCGGGCCTCGGCGTGTTCGGCCCACAGGGCGTTGAGGATGGCCAGGAGCACCGCAAAGCCGATGCCGAGAATCCAGGTGAAGTACCACATGATGTTGTCTCCGTTCAGTAGGCCGAGTGGTTGTTTTCGCGGACGTAGGCGGCGGTGACCTTGCCCCCCATCACCCGGTAGGCCCAGCCGGTGTAAAGGATGATGATGGGCATGAAGATCAGGGTGGCCCACAGCATGATGTTGAGGGTGAGCCGGCTCGACACGCTGTCCCACACGGTGAGGCTGGCGTTCGGGTCCAGGGACGAGGGCATGATGAAGGGGAAGAGCGCGGCGCCGGCCGTGCCGATCACCCCGACGATGGCCAGGGACGAGGCCCAGAAGGCCGCCATGCTGCGACCCGAGCGGGCCAGCGCCTGGGCGCCCAGCACGCCGGCAAAGGCGAGCGCCGGCAGCGCGATGGTGGCCGGCTGGCGCTGGTAATTGGCGAACCAGGCACCGGCCTCCCGGACCACCGTCTTGCCCAGGGGGTTGGGCAGGGCGGCCGTATCGACGGCGGACTGGATCACGTAACCCGGCACGCCCATCCACAGCCACAGGCCGGCTGCGGCAAAGGCCAGCAGCATCAGCCCGCCAAAGAAGCCGGCGGCCCGCAGGGCCCGCCACTGGAGCTCGCCCTGGGTGCGGTGGGCCAGGTAGATCGCACCGTGGAAGGTGATCATGGCCGACGACACCACGCCGCACAGCAGCGCAAAGGGGTTGAGCAGGGCCCAGAAGCTGCCGGTGTAGGTGGACACCAGGTGGTCGTCGAATTGGAAGGGCACGCCCAGGAAGAGGTTGCCGAAGGCCACCCCGAAGATCAGCGGGGGCACCGCGCCCCCCACGAACAGGCCCCAGTCCCAGGTCTTGCGCCAAGTGGGGTGGTGGATCTTGCTGCGGTAGTCAAAACCCACCGGGCGGAAGAACAGGGCCCACAGCACGGCCAGCATGGCCCAGTAGAAGCCCGAGAAGGCGGTGGCATAGACCAGCGGCCAGGCGGCAAAGATGGCGCCGCCACCGGTGATGAACCACACCTGGTTGCCGTCCCAGTGGGGGCCCACGGTGTTGATCACCACCCGCCGCTCGGTGTCGTCCTTGCCGACGAAGGGCAGCAGGGTGCCCACGCCCATGTCGTGGCCGTCCATGATGGCAAAGCCCACCAGCAGCACGCCGACCAGCAGCCACCAGACGATCTTGAGGGTTTCATAGTCGAACATCGTTTCGGTCTCCGCGAAAAGGGCTCAGGCGTGGGCGGCTTCGTTGGCATAGCGGCCGGTGCCCAGGCTGCCGGGGCCCTGCCGGGCAAAGCGCACCATCAGGTACATCTCGACGATCAGCAGCAGGGTGTAGAAGCCGACGAAGCCGGCCAGCGATCCGTACAGGCTGTTCACGCTGAGGGTGGACACCGACAGATGGGTGGGCAGCACACCGTAGATCGTCCACGGCTGGCGGCCGTATTCGGCCACGAACCAGCCCACCTCGCAGGCAACCCAGGGCAGTGGCAGGGCATACAGCGCCGCGCGCAGCAGGTACGGCCTGTCGGCAAAATCGCCCTTCACCGAATGCCACAGGGCCAACCCGAAGAGCAGCAGCATGGCAAAGCCCAGCGCCACCATCAGGCGGAAGCTCCAGAACAGGGGTGCCACCCGGGGGACGGTGTCATTGACGGCCTTCCCGATGATCTCCGGCGTCACCTGCCGGAAGTCGGTCACGTACTTCTTGAGGAGCAGCCCGAAGCCCAGGTCGGCCTTGTGCGCTTCAAACGCCGCCCGGGCGGCTTCATCCCCGGGGCTACGGCGCAGGGCATCCAGGGCAGTGACAGCCTCGATCCCCGACACGATGCGCGCCCGGTTGCGTACCTTGATCTCCTTGATGCCGGGGATCTGCGTGTCCAGGGAGCGGGTGCCGATGATCCCCATCACCCAGGGGATCTCGATGGCGAAGTCGTTCTTCATCTCCGCCTCGTTGGGGATGGCGATGAGGTTGAAGGGCGCCGGGGCGGGCTCGGTCTCCCACATGGCCTCCATGGCGGCCAGCTTGGTCTGCTGGGCTTCGCCCACGGTGTAGCCGGATTCGTCGCCCAGCACGATCACCGAACAGACCGACGCGAAGCCGAAGGCCGCCGCAATGCCAAAGCTGCGCCGGGCAAACTCCACGTCCCGCCCCCGCAGCAGATACCAGGACGAGATGGAGAGCACGAACATGGCGCCCGTCACGTAGCCCGCCGAGACGGTGTGCACGAACTTGGCCTGGGCATCCGGGTTGAAGACCAGGGCCCAGAAGTCGGTCATCTCCATGCGCATGGTCACGTAGCTGAACTCGGCGCCCACCGGGTTCTGCATCCAGCCGTTGGCGATCAGGATCCACAGGGCCGACAGGTTGGTGCCCACCGCCATCAGCAGCGTCACCAGCAGGTGCTGGCGGCGGGAGAGGCGGTCCCAGCCGAAGAAGAACAGGCCGATCATCGTGGACTCGAGAAAGAAGGCCATCAGCCCCTCGATGGCCAGGGGCGCGCCGAAGATGTCGCCGACGTAGTGGCTGTAATAGGCCCAGTTGGTGCCGAACTGGAACTCCAGGGTGATGCCGGTGGTGACGCCCAGGGCGAAGTTGATGCCGAAGAGCTTGCCCCAGAAGCGGGTCATGTCCTTGTAGAGAGGCTTGCCGGTCATCACATATACCGACTCCATGATCACCAGCATCCAGACCATGCCGATGGTGAGCGGCACGAACAGGAAGTGATACAGGGCAGTGGCGGCGAACTGCAGCCGTGAAAGGTCGACCAGTTGTTCACTGACCATGGGGGGCTCCTTGGGCGATGGGGTGGGGGGCGAACTGCCGGGACATGTCCTGGGGGGACACGCTGACCCGTGCATCCCGGATGAAGCCCCACCACAGGGCAGTGAGGAGTACGAGCTTGAGCACGATGACCCAGGCGAGGTGGCGGCGGAGGCGGTGGTCGGTGCTTGGCATGGCGCTGGCAGAAATCCGGAATGTGTCTCAGACATATCAAGAGCCGTGCCAGGCCATGGGGTGCCAGAAAAGCCTGTGTTTTCAAGGGGGCGGGCGTGGGGCTCTGCCACGGAAGGAGATCTGTGGCAGTATCCGTGCGCGGTTGGCAGTGGTCTGGCGTACTTCTGGCGTGTGTGGCAGCGCCTGCGGTCAGGCCATGGCGCCTGCCGCCCGGCTATTCCGGGAGCGCCGTCCCGGGCTGAACGGGCCTTGAAGCCCCTGACGCGTCCATGAACACGCCCCTCCGCCCCCTGCCCGAGCTCATCTCCTTTCTGGAGAGCCTGCCCGAGCCCCACATCCTGTGCGACCGGCACTACCGCATCGTCGCGGCCAACGCCGCCTATCGGGCCAACTGTGGCGAGCCGGACGACCTGATCGGCCGCCGTTGCTACGAGGTCTCCCACCGCTACCCGGTGCCCTGCGATCAGGCGGGCGAGTCCTGCCCGCTGGCCCAGAGTCTGGCCTCGGGCCAGCGGGAGCGGGTGGTGCACCTCCATCACACCCCGGCCGGCGAGCGTTACGAGAACATCGAGCTCTCCCCGGTGCGGGACGCCGGTGGCGAAATCACCTACTTCATCGAGCGCCTGGAGCCCCTGCCGGTGGCCCGGGGCCTGGCGGGAAGCCAGGGGCTGGTGGGCCGGGCGCCGGCCTTCCGGGCCATGCTGGAGCTGGTGGCCCGGGTGGCGCCGTCGGAGGCTGCGGTGCTGCTGCAGGGGGAGTCGGGCACCGGCAAGGAGCTGGTGGCCCAGGCCATCCACGACGCCAGCCGGCGCGCCAGCGGCCCCTTCGTGGCGGTGGACTGCTCGGGCCTCACCGAGAACCTCTTCGAGAGCGAACTCTTCGGGCACGAGAAAGGCGCCTTCACCGGCGCCACCGGGCGCAAGCAGGGGCTCATCGAGGCGGCCAGCGGCGGCACCCTGTTTCTCGACGAGCTGGGGGACATCCCCCTGTCCATGCAGGTCAAGCTGCTGCGCCTGCTGGAGACCGGTACCTACCGTCGGGTGGGGAGCACCGAACTGGTACGCGCCGACATCCGCCTGGTCTCGGCCACCCACCGGCCGCTGCAGGCCCTGGTGGCTCAGGGGCAGTTCCGCCAGGATCTGTACTACCGGGTCAACACCTTCCCCATTGGCTTGCCGCCCCTGCGGGCGCGGCGGGAGGACATCGCCCTGCTGGCCGAGGCGCTGCTGGCCCGGGTGGCGCCGGGGCGCAGCCTGCGCATCGCCCCCGACACCCTGGCCTGCCTGATTGGCTATGACTACCCGGGCAATGTGCGCGAGCTGCGCAACATCCTGGAGCGTTCCAGCCTGATGTGCGACGGCGATACCCTGCTGCGCCGCCATCTGCCCGAAGAACTCCGCGACCCGGGGAGACCCCGGGCAGCGCCCCTGTTGCCGGGCGTCGCGCCGGCGCTGACGCCGCCGGGGCTGGATGCACCCATCGACGACCTGGCCCTGGCCGAGGCCCTGCGGGATCATCGTGGGTCACGGCGGGCGCTGGCGGCCCGCCTGGGCTTGAGCGAGCGGACGCTCTACCGCCGCATCAAGGCCCTCGCCGCCACGGGCGAGGGCTGAGCCCCGCCTTCAGCCGGGCTTGCGGGCGATGAGCCCGATCAGCGCCGAGCGGCCCCGGTGGCCGCTGCCCTCGCTGATGTCCTCCTCGTACTCCACCAGCTCCTCGATCTCCCAGCCGGCAAAGGCCTCCTGCAGGATCTCGGGGGTGTACAGGTTCTCCACGGCGGAGGGGCCGCCGGTGCGGTATTCGAGCTGTTTGGGGGTGTAGCCCTGGAGCAGGATGCGGCCGCCGGGGCGGGTCAGCTCCTTCATCACCTCAAACTGGCGCTCCCGCCATTCCGGCCCCACGAACTGGATGAAGATGCCCACCACCCAGTCGAACTGCGCTTTCAGTTCGGCCGGCGGCCAGCCCGGTGCCAGCATGTCGGCCTGGCGGAAATCCACCTGAACGTGCCGGCCCGCGGCCAGGCGGCGGGCTTTCTCGATGGCGACGGCAGAGATCTCGATGGCGGTGACCTCGAGGCCCTGCTCGGCCAGCCACACCGAGTTGCGGCCTTCGCCATCCGCCACCGACAGGGCCGTGCGCCCGTCCTGAAGCAGGGTGCTGCGGTGGGCCAGGAAGCGGTTGGGCTCGGTGCCGAAGAGGTAGTCCTCGCCGGCATCCTTGTAGCGGGTGGTCCAGATCGATTCCTGATTCATGGGCGTCTCCTTGCGTGGTGGGCGATGTGTTGCGGGAAAAAGCACGAGCGGCAGGGCCAGCGATCGGCTGACGGACTTCGTTACGGCAGCATGTCTGCCGGCGAGTTCCGCAGTGGTGCAGTCGACGCGTGCAGCCCAGCCGTCGGTGCGGCTTCATCCTGCCGTGGGTCGCCATATAATTCCGCCATGAACGCCATTAGCCCGCTCGCCGCCACGCCGACCGCCGACGAGACCCTGTCGATCTCCGTTCTCAAGCAGTTCCGCCTGATCTTCGGGTCGGTGCGCAGCCATTTCCGGGAGGTGGAGCAGCGCTGCGGCGTGAGTGGCTCGCAGCTGTGGATCCTGCACGAGGTGGCGCGCCACCCGGGCATCGGCGTGTCGGATCTGGCCGCCCGCCTGTCCATCCACCAGTCCACCTGCAGTCAGCTGGTGGACAAGCTGGAGGGGCGGGGCATGCTGGTCAAGGCGCGGCGGGCCGACGACCAGCGCCGGGTTGGCCTGCAGCTGGGAGACCCCGCCGTCGCGGTGCTGGCCAGCGCGCCGGGCCCCGTGGAGGGCATCCTGCCCCAGGCGCTCCACGGCTTGCCCGACGAGACGCTGCTGCAACTCCACGCCGGGCTGGCCGAAGTCATCGCCCAGCTCTCGAAGCGCGACGACCCCAGCATCGGTCGGCCCTTGGCCGACCTCTGACCGGGGCGCCGCACAGGCCTAGTTGCTGCGCGCCCCCCAGCGCTGGGCCAGCACGCCGCCCACGGCGAGCTGCAGGGGGTGGTAGATCATGATCGGCATCAGGATCAGCCCCAGCGCCGGGTGGGCACCGAAGATCAGGTGCGCCATGGGCACGCCCGAGGCCAGGGTCTTCTTGGAGCCGCAGAACACGGCGGCGATCCGGTCTTCGGTGTTCAGCCCCAGCCAGCGCCCCGCCAGCCGGGTGAAGGCCAGCAGGATGATGAAGAGCAGGGCGCTGCCGACCACGGTCTCGACCAGGATCAGCGGCCCGTGGCGGGACCACACTCCTTGTTGCACCGTGTCGGCGAAGGAGGTGTAGACCAGGGTCAGGATGGTCAGCCGGTCCACGATCTGGAGGCGGGCCTTGTGGCGCCTGGCCCAGGCGCCCAGCAGCGGGCGTGACAGCTGCCCCAGCACCAGGGGCAGGACCAGCCAGATCAGCAGGTCGATGATGACCGGCCCAACGGCAAAGCTGCTGCCGCTGCTGTCCAGCATCCAGGCCATCCAGAAGGGCGTCAGCACCACTCCGAGCAGGCTCGACAGGGTGGCGTTGAAGACCGCCACCGGCACGTTGCCCCGGGCCGCCACGGTGAGGGCCACCGACGACGACACCGTGGACGGCAGGGCGCACAGGTAGAAGAAGCCGGTCTGCAGGTCGGCCGACATCCAGCCGCCGCTGGCCTTGAGCAGCAGCCAGCCCAGCGCGGGGCAGATCAGGAAGGTGCAGGTCTGGATCAGCAGATGCACCTTCCAGCGCAGGGCGCCGTCCTTCAGCGCGGCCAGGGGCAGGCCCAGGCCGGTGAGGAAGAAGACCAGCGCAATGCCGGCCTTGTTGAGCAGCTCCGGGTGCAGGAAGCCGCCCTGGGCGCCGGGGGCCGGCCAGAGGAAGGCCAGGGCGACGGCGACCAGCATGCCCTTCATGAACCAGTCGAACTTGAATTTCATGGTGAGTGACCTTTTCTGATCGGGGGCGGTTTACCAGGCGGCCACGCAGCCGTCGCTGCGCGGGTCTTCACCGCCCTCGATCCAGCCCTCGGGGTGCCGCACCAGGGCACCGGCGTGGCCCATGCGTTCGTCGTAGTCGCCCACCACCTCTACCGGGTGCCCCAGCGCGCGCAGGCGCTCCAGCACGTCCGGTGCATAGCGCGATTCCAGCTTGAGGCTGGTGCTCTGCTCGGCCCAGGTGCGGCCCAGCAGCCAGCGCGGCGCAGCCACTGCCGAGCGGACGTCGTGGCCGCCCCATACGTAGCGCGAGAACACGGCGGCCTGGGTCTGCGGCTGCCCCTCGCCGCCCATGGTGCCGTACACCAGCAGGCGCCCGTCGTCGAGCCGGGCCATGGCCGGGTTGAGGGTGTGGAAGGGCTTGCGGCCGGGCTCCAGGCTGCGCAGTCGGCCCGGGCGCAGGTCGAAGCTGCAGCCCCGGTTCTGCCACCAGATGCCGGTCTCGGGCAGCACCACGCCGCTGCCGAACTCGAAGTAGATGCTCTGGATCATGCTCACCGCCCGGCCCTCGCCATCCACCACGCCCATCCAGGTGGTGTCCCCGTCCGAGTTGGGGGCCGGCCAGGGGCTGGCCTGGTCGAGGGGCACGGCGGCGGCCAGGGCAGCCAGGTGCGTGTCGTCGAGCAGGCTGGCGGGGGCGATGCCCATGGCCGCCGGGTCGGTGACGTGCCGGTCGCGCACGATGAAGGCCTGCTTGGTGGCTTCGACCAGGGCGTGGATGCCTTCCACGCTGTCGGGGCTCCAGCCGGCCT
This sequence comes from Zoogloea sp., assembly GCF_023150065.1. Classification (GTDB taxonomy): domain Bacteria; phylum Pseudomonadota; class Gammaproteobacteria; order Burkholderiales; family Rhodocyclaceae; genus Zoogloea. The sequence goes on along the minus strand of NZ_JAKLLN010000011.1, from coordinate 72,315 downwards.
GACGGATGCGGTCGTAGATGGCGAGGATGAGCAGCGAGGCCAGGCCCTGGGTGGGGGGCGCCATGTTGTACACCGTGCCGCAGGACAGGCGGACTTCGAGGGGCGCCTTCAGCTCGGCCTGATGGCGGGCCAGGTCGGCGGTGCTCACCGGGCTGCCCACGGCGGCCAGGTCGGCGCCGATCTGCCGAGCCAGCTCGCCCCGGTAGAAGTCGTCGGCGCCGGCCCGGGCGAGCTGCTCCAGGGTGGCCGCCAGGGCCGGAAAGCGGTGGCGCCGGCCATACAGCGGCACCTGCCCGTCGTTCAGAAAGGCCTGGGCGAAGCCCGGCTGGCCCTGCAGTTCGCCCAGCTTGGCGCGGGTGTTGGCCTCCTGGCTGTGCGTGACTGGAAAGCCCTCGCGGGCGTAGTGGATGGCGCTTTCGAGCAGGCGCGCGAAGGGCAGGCGGCCGCCCCATTCGCGCTGGCTGTAGGCGTAGGCCAGGCCCCAGCCCGAGAGCGTGCCGGCCACGGTGTTGGCGGCCAGGGGGCCGCGCCACGGGATGCTGTCGACACTGCCGTACAGATCCCGCGTGACCGCCGCGCCGGCGGCGCCGCAGGCGTCGATGGAGCGCATGGGCTGGCCCGGTGCGTGGAGCAGCCAGAAGCCGTCGCCGCCGATGCCGGTCATGTGGGGGTAGACCACCGCCAGGGTGGCGGCGACGGCGATGGTCGCCTCGATGGCGTTGCCGCCGTCGCGCAGGATGTCGAGCCCGGCCTGGGCGGCGAGGGAGTGGGAGGCGACGACGGCGCCCCGGGTGCCGAGGATGGGTTTCATGCGGATTCGCCCTTCAGTTGTGCTTGGCTGTTCGACGGGATGCCCCAGGCCGGCGCCACGCGGTTGGTGGCGCTGCGGGCCGAGAGCAGGTGGGAGCGCATCTCCCGGTAGGTGGTGACGACGTCGTGGGCGAGGATGGCCTCGACGATCACCGAGTGCTCCTCGAAGGATTCGCCCATCCGCTCCAGGTTGCGGAACTGGGTGCGCCGGAAAGGCGACACCCGGTGGCGCAGGCTGGTGGCCATCTCGATGAGCACCGGGTTGTAGCAGCCGCGGATGATGGTGGCGTGGAGCTCGAGGTTGGCCGCGTCGTAGCGGTCGATGTCGCCGGTCTGCATGGCGGCGCGGCCTTCGGCGTGGAGTTCCAGCATGCGTGCCCGGTCGGCCTCGGTCATGCGCAGGGCGGCGTGGCGGGCGCAGGCGGCCTCCAGCTCGCCGATGGCCTCGAACATCTGGTCGAGCTGGTCGACGGTCAGCTCGGCCACTACCGAGCCCCGGTTGGGCCGGGTGTCCACCAGGCCCATGATGGCGAGCTGCTTGAGCGCCTCGCGGATGGGGGTCCGCGATACCTTGAAGCGGGCGGCCAGGCTGACCTCGTCGAGGCGCGAGCCGGGGGCGAAGTTGCCCAGCACGATCTCGTCGGCGATGCGGCGGCACACGTCGTCGGCCAGGCCGCCCCGGCCACGGCCGGGTTCAAAGGGAAAGACGCTCATCACGCGGCCTCCGCGACAGGCTGGACCGGGTGCCAGCAGGCCACCGCGCGATTGCCCAGCGAAGTCAGTGGCGGCACCTCGCGCCGGCAGCGTTCGCTGGCGTGAGTACAGCGCGGCGCAAAGCTGCAGCCCGGGGGCAGGGCGGCCAGATCCGGTGGGGCGCCGGGCACCGCCTGCAGGGGCTGGCCCCGGTGCTCGGCGCCCACCGTGGCGGCCAGCAGGCCCACCGTGTAGGGATGGCGCGGTGCGCGCACGATATCGCCGACGGCGGCCTGCTCGACGATGCGCCCGGCGTACATCACCGCGATGCGGTCGGCCACCTCCACGGCGGCGCCGATGTCGTGGGTCACGAAGATCACCGACATGCCGGTCTCCCGCTGCAGCTCGCGCAGCAGGAGCAGGACCTGGATCTGCACGGTGGCGTCGAGGGCGGTGGTGGGTTCGTCGGCCAGCAGCAGTTTGGGCTTGCAGGCCAGGGCCAGGGCGATCATGGCGCGCTGGCGCATGCCGCCGGAGAGCTCGTGGGGGTAGGCATCGAAGCGTCGCCGGGCCTGGGGGATCTGCACCCGCTCCAGCATGTGCAGGGCCTGGGCGCGGGCGGCGGCTTCGCCGACGGCCTCGTGGGCGCGGATCGCCTCGGTGATCTGCTGGCCGATGGTGTACACCGGGTCGAAGGCCAGCCCGGGCTCCTGGAAGACCATCGACACCGTGCCGCCGCGGTAGAGATCGAGGGCCCGGCCCTTGAGGGCGAGCACGTCCTGGCCGTCCACCTGCATCTTTCCCTGGATTTTGGTGGTGCGTTCGGGGTGCAGGCGCAGCAGAGTGCGCAGGGTGACGCTCTTGCCCGAGCCGGATTCGCCCAGCAGGCCGAGCACTTCGCCGGCGCCGAGTTCGATGTTGACCGCGTTGAGGGCGCTGGCCTTGCGATGGCCGCAGAACTGGACGGACAGATCCTGCAGGGATACCAGGGGGGCGCTCATGCTTGCGTCTCCGGAAGCGCCCCGGGGTGGCCCGAGGCGGGGTCGTTGAGGTGGCAGGCGGCCTGGTGGGCGGGCTCGCCGGCGATGCCGATCAGGGCCGGCGTGCGGGCTTCGCAGACCGGGTGGGCGTGGGGGCAGCGGTCACGGAAGCGGCAGCCGCTGGGCGGGTTGATGGGGTTGGGCGGGTCGCCGGCCAGGGGCGACGATTCGGTGCGCCGGTCCGGGTCCATGGACGGCACGGCGGACAGCAGGGCGCGGGTGTAGGGGTGGGCCGCCTGGCCGTAGATGCGCTCCACCGGGCCCGTCTCCACCACCTGGCCCAGGTACATCACCATCACGTAGTCGGAGATGTAATGGACCACGTGCAGGTCGTGGGAGATGAACAGGTAGGTGAGCTGGCGCTCGGCCTTGAGCTCCTGCAGCAGGTTGAGCACCTGGGCCTGCACCGACTTGTCCAGGGCCGCCACGGCCTCGTCGAGGATCACCAGGCGCGGGTCGAAGGCCAGGGCGCGGGCGATGTTGACCCGCTGGCGCTGGCCGCCCGACAGCTCGTGGGGGTAGCGGCTGGCGAACTGCGCCGGCGCCAGGCCGACGCGGGCCAGCAGGTCGTGGGCCTGGCGTTTGGCTTCGGCGGCCGGCATGCCGTGCACCCGGGGGCCGTAGGCGATGGTCTCGGCGATGGTCAGGCGCGGGTTGAGGGAAGCGAAGGAGTCCTGGAAGACCATCTGCAGGTTGCGCCGGAATTCCTTCAGGCGGATGCCGCCGAATTCATCGACGCCCTCGCCGTCGAAGACCATGCTGCCCGAGTCGGCCTGCATCAGCCGGGCGATGAGCCGGGCGGTGGTGGACTTGCCACAGCCGGATTCGCCGACGATGCCCAGGGTCTTGCCCTTGGGCACCGAGAAGCTGACGCCATCGACGGCATGGACGAACTTCTTCGTCCGTTCGAGGGGGCCGCCGCGCACCGGAAAGTGCTTCTTCAGGTCGCGCACGACCAGCAGCGGCTGGGCTGGGCTGCCCCGGTCGTGGACCGGGCTGGGGGGAAGGGGAGCGGAGTTCATCGACGGATGTCCATGGCGGAGCGCACGCTGTCTGCAAGCAGATTGAATGCGATGGAGGTGATGAAGATCAGGGCGCCGGGCAGGGCCGCGATCCAGGGATTGACGTAGATGGCCGAACGCAGGGTGTTGAGCATCAGGCCCCACTCGGGCTCCGGCGGCTTGACTCCGAGGCCCAGGAAGGACAGGCCGGAGGCGAGGATCATGCTGACGCTGAGCAGGCCCGTGGCATACACGAAGACCGGCCCGAGCACGTTACCCAGCACATGCACGCGGATGATCGAGAAGGCGCTGGCGCCGCTCATGCGCGCCGCCTCGATGTAGTCGAGCTGGCGCACCTGGGTGGTGACGCTCTCGGCTACCCGCACCACCTGGGGCACGAAGACCAGGGTCAGGGCGATCAGGCTGTTGCTCATGCCCGGCCCGAGGGCGCCGGAGATGGCCACCGCCAGTAGCACCGACGGGAAGGCGTAGAACACGTCGAGCACCCGCATGATCACCATGTTGAGCCGGCCGCCCACATAGCCGGCCAGCAGGCCGATGGCGGTGCCGATGCCGAAGGCGGCCAGCACCGGCACCACGCCCATCAGCAGTGACAGGCGGCCGCCGTGCATCAGGCGAGAGAGCATGTCGCGGCCCAGCTCGTCGCTGCCGAGCAGGAAACCCGGGCTGCCGATGGGCAGCAGGCGCTTGAGCATGCTGGCCTTGTAGGGGTCGGCCGGCGCCAGCCACGGGGCCAGAACGGCGGCGCCGACGATGAGCAGCAGGACCAGGCCGGCGGCCAGGGCCATGGGGTCGCGGCGCAGCTGGCGCCCGACCACCCGCCAGTAGCTGCGGCTGGGGGCCGGGGTGGCGCTGGCGGCCGGTGTCGGCAGGGAGAGTTCGAGGGTTGTGGACATGGTTTGGCTCCGGTCAGCTGCGGCCCATGCGCGGGTCGATCAGCGGTTGCAGGATGTCCACCAGCAGGTTGAGGACGACGAAGAACATGCACAGCACCAGGATGGTTCCCTGCAGCAGCGGGATGTCGCGCTGGAAGATGGCGGTGTTGAGCAGGAAGCCGGTGCCCGGCCAGGCGAACACGGTCTCGACCAGGATCGAACCGCCCATCAGGTAGCCGATCTGCAGGCCGGCCACGGCGAGCACGGTGGGGGCGGTGTTCTTGGCGATGTGGCGGAAGATGGCGATACCCGACAGCCCCCGGGCGCGCAGCGCGGTAACGAACTCCTGCTCCAGCATGTCGGCCACCAGGGCGCGCACGGTGCGGGTGATGATGCCCATCGGGATCACCGACAGGGTCAGCGCCGGCAGCACCAGGTGGCGCAGGTGTTCGGCGTCCCACAGCCACTCCGAGGAGCCACCGGGGCCGGCACCCATGGCCGGAAACCAGGGCAGCCAGATGGAGAACAGGATGGTGAGCACCAGGCCCAGCCAGTAGTGGGGAATGCTCACGCCGATCACCGAGATCACGGTGGCCACCCGGTCGATCCAGGTACCGTGGCGGTAGCCGGCGAGGGCGCCGAGCACGCAGCCGACCAGCACGCCACCTAGGGCAGCCATGCCGGCCAGCAGCAGGGTGTTGCTGACGGCGCTCAGCACCTCGGCGGTGACGGCCCGGCCCGAGGCGATCGAGGTGCCCAGGTCGCCCTGCACGGCGCGCATCAGCCACAGGCCGTATTGCACCGGCACCGGCTTGTCGAGGCCGTAGGCGCTCTTGAGGGCGACAATGACCTCTTCCGGCGCATCGGCCGGGGCGATGGCATTGAGGGGGTCGCCCGGTGCCAGATAGACCAGCACGAAGGACACCACCGTCACGCTCAGGGCGATGGGGATGGCGTAGATCAGGCGTTTGATGAGGTAGGCAAACATGGCGCGCTTTCTCCGATCCGGGGCGGGATCGTGGCAGGGCCGGGGTGCCCCCCGGCCCGGTGGGTCACATGCGGAGGGTGGTCAGATCCTGGAACCAGTGCTGGGCCTGGACGAACTCCTTGACCTTGGGCGACAGGGCGTGGGGATTCACGTCATGCACGACCCACAGCATCAGGGCGTCGTCCACCATCGTCTGATGGACGAAGGACAGCAGCCCGTCCTGCTTTTTGGTGTCGAAGGTGGTGCGGATCTGGTCGATGGCGGCGTCCACCTTGGGGTTGTTGTAGCCCCCCCAGTTCACCCCGTTCGGCGCCACGTAGCGGCTGTCGGCAAAGCGGGTCAGGGCATAGAAGGGGTCGGCGGTGACGTAGCCCAGGTTGATCGCGGTGATGCCCTTGCCGGCGTTCATGTCGGCCTTGGCGCCGCTGCGCCAGTGCAGGTAGAGGTTCTCTAGCTCGACCACCTCGAACGTCACCTGGATGCCGATCTCGGCCAGGCTCTGCTGGATGAACTCGTTCATGGGCAGGGACAGCATCTGGCCGGTGCCGCCTTGGGCGATGATCACCTTGGCCTTGAGCGGCCGGGACGGGCCGTAGCCGGCCTGGGCCATCAGGGCGCGGGCGGCGGGCAGGTCGTAGCCGATCTTGAAGCCCGGTTTGCCGAACCACGGGCTGGTGGGGTCGAGCTGGCCCCTGGCCGGGGTGGCCAGGCCGCTCATCAGGCTGACCACGGCGTTGCGGTCGATGGCCAGGTTGGCCGCCTTGCGCACCCGGATGTCGGTCCACGGCGAGCCCGGCTGGGTCGAGAAGTGATAGGGCCAGACATGGGGCGTGACGTTCTGGACCAGCTTGAAGCCGGCCCCCTTGAGCTGGGGCAGCACATCGGGCGGCGGCGTCTCGATGATGTCCACCTGGCCGTTGAGCAGCGCGTTGGCGCGGGTCATGGCGTCGGGGATGGGCACCAGCACGATGCGGTCGGTCTTGGCCATGCGCGCCTTGTCCCAGTAGGCGGTGTTCTTGACCAGGTCGGCGCGCTCGCGGGGCACCAGCTTGTCGAGCCTGAACGGGCCGGTGCCGGAGGGCTTGGCGGCCACCTTGTTCCAGTCCTTCCCCATCTTTTCCCACTGGGCCGGGCTGGAAATCAGGAACCAGGGCAGTTGGTAGGGAAAGAGGGCGTCCACGTCCTTGGTGGTGATCTCCACGGCGTAGTCGCCGACCTTGCGGTAGGAGGCGATGGACGGAATGCGCGGGCGTACCTGGGCGCTCTGCTTGGCATCGAACTGGGGTGACTTGTCGGCCAGCACCTTGTCCAGGTTCCACACCACGGCGTCGGCGTTGAACTCGGAGCCATCGTGGAACTTGACCCCCTTGCGCAGGGTGAACACCCATTTCTTGCTGTCCTTGGCGTCCACCTTCCATTCACTGGCCAGGCCCGGCACCAGCTTGCCCGGACGATTGCCCACATTGGCTTCCCAGGCCACCAGCGGGTCGTAGAGGGTGTGGCCGGTGAACTGGTAGGCCCCGGCACCCCGGTCGGGCTGGCCGGTGGTGAGCGGGATGTCGGCCATCGAGATGCCGTAGCGGGCGACCGTCTCTGCATGCAAACCGCCGTGCATCACGAGGGCCAGGGGGAGGGCGGCAAACCATCTGGAAAGCTTGATCGAATTGGGCTTCATGGGGATCTCCGAAGGGTGAAAGCACTTCAGGAATTGCATGCAATGTGCCAATCCGCGCGATTTTCGGGATGTATTTCCTAAATCGATGTTTGCTATCGGATAAACGAAAAATTGTTCAAAAGCGTGTCCCCGGCGGGGGTTTGTTGCGGAGCAGTGAGGCGGATGTGATTGCATGCACGGCGCACCCGGCAGGTGCATTGCGCGCTGATCCGGTACCCACCGAAGGGCATTGAAAAAGTGGATTGGCGCAGAAGATGGGCTGTTGCGTGGCCGGTCTGATGGGAGGGGATATCAAGTTGGCGCCGGGGTGTGGGTGGGTGCTTGGGATGAAGCCTTGTCGGCTAAGATGGGCGTTCTGGACGAACGCTCAACCCAAAACAGGTGCCCGACGTGGATACAGCTGTTCTGCTGAGTACCAATGCCCTGCTGTCGTCGGCAGCCGCGGTGGTCATGCTGGTGACCCTGCTCACCCGCAAGACTTATCGGGGGTTCGGCTTCTGGACGGCGGGGATCGCCTGCCTCGCCCTGGGGGCGGCGATGCTGGTGCCGGGGGCCCTGCCATCGACGTGGGGGGTGCGCGTCATGCGCAACGGCATGCTGATCGGTGGCTGGCTGCTGCTGTTGCGCGGGATCCTCGTGTTTCGCGGCCTGCAGGTGAGCTACCGCTGGGATGCCCTCTTTGGCGTGGCATTTCTGGCGATCTTTGGCTACTTCAGCCTGGACCCGGCCCAGCTGGATGTCCGGATCGCCATTTACTGCACCGTGGCCGGCCTTCTGAGTTTGAGCACTGCCGCGGTGACCCTGCGCTATCGTCCGCCGTACTTCGGATCGAACGACCTCATGCTGGCGCTGTGGATGCTGGTGTTCGGCGTGCTCTCCTTCGTGCGTATCGTCCATCAGCTCAGTCACCCGGATACGAGCACCGCCTTTGAGGCGCTGAAGGGCTTCGGCAGCCATTACGCCATGGCGCAGATCCTGACCGTGCAGCTGATGACCCTGACCTTCGTCAGCATGAACGCCCAGCGCATCGAGCACGAATACTCGGTGAGCGAGGCGCGTTTGCGGGAGAGTGAGGCCCAGCTGCGCTCCATCGGTGACAACCTGCCGGATGGCTTCGTCTATCAATTCGAGGTGCGGGACGGCCGCCAGTCGTTCCGCTACATCAGCGCTGGCATCGAGAAAATGCTCGGCCTGAACCCGGCCCGGCTGCTGGTGGACGCCCGGCCCCTGTTCGCGCTGATGGCGCCGGAGTCCCTTGCCCGGTACCAGGCGGACGAAGCCGTGTGCCTGCGTGATCTGAGCGAGTACTCGGGGGTGCTGATGTTCAACCCGGCGGCCGGCCGGCAGGTCTGGCTGCAGGTCCGGTCGGCGCCGGTGGAGCGTTTGAGCGGGGGCGCGGTCTGGGCTGGGGTGGCGGTGGATATCACCCGGCTCAAGGAGGCCGAAGAGGAGCTGGCGCGCCATCGCAGCCACCTGGAGGCCATGGTCGAGGAGCGGACGGCGGCCCTGTCGGATGCGAAGTTGGCGGCCGAAGCAGCCAATCTGGCGAAAGGTCGCTTTCTGGCCAACATGAGCCACGAAATCCGCACTCCGCTGAACGCCATCATCGGCCTTTCGGCGGTGTTGCGCGGACGGCGGCACGAGCCTGATACGGCCGACAAGCTTGTCAGGATCGAGTCCTCAGGCAAGCACCTTCTCGGCATCATCAATGACATCCTCGATTTCTCCAAGATCGAGGCGGGCAAGCTGCAACTGGCTGAAGACACGGTGGATATCCGCGCCCTGCCGGTCAACGTGTGTGCGATGGTGGCCGAGACGGCCAGTGCCAAGGGGCTCCAGCTCAGGACCGAGCTGGATTTCCCGCCTGTGGCGTTGCAGGGGGATTCCATGCGCCTCACCCAGGCCCTGCTCAATCTGGTGAGCAATGCGGTCAAGTTCACCCGGGAGGGCGCGGTGACCGTCAGGACGATCATGGAGGAGGAGTCCGACGATCACGTGGCTCTCCGCTTCGAGGTCGTGGATACGGGGATCGGGATTGCTCCTGAGGTGGTCGACCGGCTGTTTGTGCCCTTCGAGCAGGCGGACTCCTCGACGGTCCGCAGTTTTGGTGGGACCGGGCTGGGGCTGGCGATCACCCGCCGTCTGGCGCAGCTGATGGGCGGGGACGCGGGGGGCGAGAGTGTCCCCGGCAAGGGCAGCACCTTCTGGTTCACCGTACGCCTCAGGAAGGCCGCCGAGGCCTTGCAGGACGCCGCGCCGCTGGGGGACGTAGAGGCGGTGGCGGCGCAGGTGCGGGAGCGATTCTCCGGCGCCCGAATCCTGGTCGTCGAGGACAACGAGATCAACATGCTGGTTGCCCAGGCGATCCTGGACGATGTTGGCCTGCTGTATGGCCGGGCTGTGGATGGGGAGGAGGCCGTCGCCGAATTTCAGCGGGCGCCGGCGGGGACCTACGCCCTGATCCTGATGGACATGCAGATGCCGCGCATGGACGGCGTGGCGGCGACCCGCGCCATCCGGCAGCTCGACGGGGGGCGGGAGGTGCCCATCGTGGCCATGACCGCCAACGCGTTCAGCGACGACCGGGCGCGGTGCATGGCTGCCGGGATGAACGACTTTGTTTCCAAACCCGTCGATCCCGACAGACTTTACCGTGCCTTGCTGACGTGGCTCGGGCGATCGGCTGCCTAGCGGCCGAGGGCGTAGAACTCGGCGTTGGGGCGCATGTTCGTCACGTTGGCGATGCGGTTGGACATGCCGAAGAAGGCCGAGATGCCGGCAATGTCCCAGATGTCGTCATCGTTGAAGCCATGGGCCTTGAGGGCTTCGAAATCGGCTTCGCCGGCCAGGTGGGCGTTCTGGGAGACCTTCATGGCGAAATCCAGCATGGCCTTCTGGCGCGGGGTGATGTCGGCCTTGCGGTAGTTGGTGGCGACCTGGTCGGCAATCAGCGGGTTCTTGGCGCGAACGCGCAGGATGGCACCGTGGGCGATCACGCAGTACTGGCATTGATTCACGTTGCTTGTCGCCACCACGATCATTTCCCGTTCGGCCTTGGTGAGGTTGCCGGGCTTGTCCATCAGGGCGTCGTGATAGGCAAAGAAGGCCCGGAACTCGTCCGGCCGGTGGGCCAGGGTCAGGAACACATTGGGGATGAAGCCGGATTTCTCCTGGACGGCGAGGATCCGGGCCCGGATGTCCTCGGGCATGTCCTTGAGTTCGGGGACCGGAAAGCGGCTCACGGGTGCGTGGGGGGTTTGGGTCATGCTGTTCTCCTTCGTTTGATGAGTGTTTTGAGGTGTTGTTGTTGATGGGGGGTTAGCGATTGACGTCCACGACGACCCGGCCGCGTACTTCGCCCCTGAGCAGCCCGGCCGCAAGGGGGATGGCTTCGGCCAGTCCGATCTCCCGGCTGATGGTGCCGAGCCGGGCGATATCCAGATCGCTGGCCAGACGTTGCCAGGCCACCAGACGCTCGGCCCGTGGGCACATCACGCTGTCGATACCCGCCAGGGTGACGCCGCGGAGGATGAAAGGTGCGACGCTTGCCGGAAAGTCCATGCCGGCTGCCAGGCCGCAGGCCGTGACCACGCCCCGGTACTTCATGCCGGCGCAGACGTTGGCGAGCACGTGGCTCCCCACCACATCCACGGCACCGGCCCAGCGTTCCTTTCCCAGGGGTTTCCCGGGGGAGGCCAGAACGGAACGCTCGATGATCTCGCGGACGCCCAGGGTCTTCAGGTAGGCGGCGTCCCCGGGGCGACCGGTGGCGGCAACCACCGTGTAGCCGAGTTTGGCGAGCACGGCCACCGCAACGCTGCCCACGCCGCCCGCAGCGCCGGTGACCAGGATTTCACCCTGCCCGGGCGTCACGCCGTGGCGTTCCAGGGCAAGCACGCAGAGCATGGCGGTGTAGCCCGCGGTGCCGATGGCCATGGCCTGCTGCGCGGAGAAGGCCTGGGGCAGGGGTACCAGCCAGTCGCCGTTGACCCGCGCCGTCTGCGCGAGGCCACCCCAGTGCACCTCGCCCACTCCCCAGCCGTTGAGCACCACGGCGTCGCCCGGCCGATAGGCTGGATGCGTGCTGCTTTCCACCACGCCCGCGAAATCGATCCCGGGGACCATGGGAAAGCGTCGTACCACGGGTGCCTGGCCGGTGATGGCAAGGCCGTCCTTGTAGTTGAGCGTCGAGTGGCTCACCCTGACGGTCACATCCCCCTCGGGGAGCAGCGCTTCGTCGAGGTCCTGCACCGCCGCACGGTAACCGGACTCGTCCTTCTCGATCAGGATTCCCTTGAACATGTCTCCTCCATTTAGACTGATCGTCTATTAACGGTTGAAAAAATCAGCCCCGGGGCAGGCTGGCAAAAAACAGTCCGGCAAACAATTCGAGCGGCTTTGCACTTTTTTCCAGCTTGGCGCGCAGCACTGCGCCCTCCCAGCCGATCCAGAAGAAAGCCGCGAGCTGGTCGGTGTCGGCATCGGCGGCGATCTCGCCGGCCTCCCGGGCTTCAACGAGGCAGGCCGAAAAGCGGGCCTGCCAGTCCTCGAAAGTGTCCCGGAGGCGATCGCGAAAACTCTCGGGCAGCGCCCCCATCTCCTGACCGAGGTTGCCGATCAGGCAGCCGCGGCGGAATGCGTGCCGCGCCATGCCGTCCCTGGCGTCGTCCACAAAAGCATGCAGGCGCAGCAGGGGCGGGAGCGCCCGGTTGCCGAGATGACGGTCCAGCTTGCGTGCAAAGAAGCGCCCGTAGCCCTCGATCAGCGCAAGGCCAAAGGCCTCCTTGCTGTTGAAGTAGTGATAGAACGACCCCTTGGGAACTCCGACGCGGCCCAGAATCTCGTCGATGCCAGTGGCCGAGAAACCCTTCTCGGTGAGCACCTCAAGACCTGCGCGCAGCAACAACTCACGGGTGTCGGTGAGCTCGTTGCGTTGCCGGGGGGGGCGGCCACGCCGACGGGCGACGGGCTGATCGGTATGCATGTGGAAATATTAGACTGATTGTCTAGTTAAATGCAAGCCCTTCATGCAGGGCCGCAACGGGGCTGACGGGGGGCGCGCCCCCCTGAAGGGACGTCTCCCCCGGTATGGGTAGCGCCATCGGGGTGTTTCTTGGCACGGATCAAGGTTTTTTCCTAAGGTGAGACTTAGGATCGCCCCACACCGCAAAAAACCCTGAGCCAGTCATGGATGTTTCCCGTCGTCGTTTTCTGGGTGGTCGTGCGCCCGGGCCGACGCCATTCCGTCCGCCCTGGAGTGCAGCCGAGCCCCTTTTCCTGGATCGCTGCACCCGCTGCAACGATTGCCTCAAGGCCTGCCCCACGCAGTTGCTGGTGGCAGGGCAGGGTGGCTATCCGGAGGCGGACTTCTCGGATGCCCACTGCACCCTGTGCGGTGACTGTGCGCGGGTGTGTTCCACCGGGGCCATCGGCCGGGACGTCGAGCAGGCGCCCTGGTCTTTCGGTATCGCCATTGGCGAAGGCTGTCTGGCGGCCCAGAACGTGGAGTGCCGCGTCTGCGGCGAACTGTGTGATGCCGGCGCGATCCGCTTTCGTCCCCGTCTTGGCGGGGTTCCCCTCCCCGATGTGGATAACACGGCATGCACCGGTTGCGGTGCCTGCATCGCGCCCTGTCCTGTCGTCGCGATCCAGCGCGTCGCCGTCAATCCTGCTCAGGAGCCTTCATGAACATTGTCAGTCTTGTCCTGCGCATCAAGCCGGAAACCCGTGCCGAGGCCGAGGCCGCCCTGACTGCCTTTCCCGGCGTTGAATGCCATGGCATGTCCGAGGACGGCAAGCTCGTGGTGACCGTCGAGGATGCCGAAGGGGCGTCCATGTCCGACACCCTCATTGCCCTGCACCGGGTGCCCCAGGTGCTGGCCGCCACCCTGGCCTACGAACACACCGACACACCGCTGCCGGCGAGCTTTAACGAAACCCCAGCCACGCATTCCGTGAATTCCCCCTGCGAGGAGGCTCAATCATGACCATCAACCGACGCGATTTCATCAAGACCCAGGCCATTGCCACGGCTGCCGCCACGGCCGGCGTTTCCCTGCCCGCCCTGGCCGCCAAAGAGGCGGCTCCTGCTGCCGCCGAAAACAGTTCCGCCGTGCGCTGGGACAAGGCCGCCTGCCGCTTCTGCGGGACGGGCTGTTCGGTGCTGGTGGGTGTGCAGAACGGCCGCGTGGTGGCCACCCAGGGCGACCCGGATTCCCAGGTCAACCGGGGCCTCAACTGCATCAAGGGCTACTTCCTGTCCAAGATCATGTACGGCGAGGACCGCCTGACCCGCCCGCTGCTGCGCATGAAGAACGGCAAGTACGACAAGAACGGCGACTTCACCCCGATCAGCTGGAATGCGGCCTTCGACATCATGGCCGAGAAGTGGAAGGAAGCCCTCAAGACCACCGGCCCCACCTCCATCGCCATGTTCGGCTCGGGCCAGTGGACCATCTGGGAAGGCTATGCCGCCTCCAAGCTGATGAAGGCCGGCTTCCGCTCCAACAACCTCGATCCCAACGCCCGGCACTGCATGGCCTCGGCGGTGACCGGCTTCATGCGCACCTTCGGCATCGACGAGCCGATGGGCTGCTACGACGACATCGAGCAGGCCGACGCCTTCGTGCTGTGGGGTTCCAACATGGCCGAGATGCACCCCATCCTGTGGACACGCATCACCGACCGACGCCTGACCAAGACCGACACCCAGGTGCACGTGCTGTCCACCTTCGAGCACCGCAGCTTCGAGCTGGCCGACAACGGCATGATCTTCACGCCACAGACCGATCTGGCCATCCTCAACTACATCTGCAACTACATCATCCAGACCGGCAAGGTTAACCAGGAGTTCGTCAAGAAGAACGTGAACTTCAAGATGGGCGAGACCGACATCGGCTTTGGCCTGCGCCCGGCCCATGCCCTGGAGAAGGACGCCAAGTTCAACGGCTACCCCGGCGCCGAAGGCAAGCCCAAGAACAACCCGAACGACTCCCGCCCGAGCACCTTCGAAGAGTTCAAGAAGTTCGTCTCCGAATACACCGTCGAGAAGGTCTCCAAGCTCTCCGGCGTGCCGCAGGACCGCCTCAAGAAGCTCGCCGAAATCTATGCCGACCCCAAGAAGAAGGTCGTCAGCTTCTGGACCATGGGCTTCAACCAGCACACCCGCGGCACCTGGGTGAACAACATGATCTACAACGTCCACTTGCTGGTGGGCAAGATCTCCACCCCCGGCTCCGGCCCCTTCTCCCTCACTGGCCAGCCCTCCGCCTGCGGTACCGCCCGGGAAGTGGGCACCTTTGCCCACCGCCTGCCCGCCGACATGGTGGTGACCAACCCCGAGCATCGCCACCACGCCGAGGAAATCTGGCAACTGCCCGATGGCACCATCCCCGACAAGATCGGCCTCCACGCCGTGGCCCAGAGCCGCGCCCTGAAGGACGGCAAGATCAAGTGCTACTGGACCAGCACCACCAACAACATGCAGGCCGGCCCCAACGTCAACCAAGAGATCTACCCGGGCTGGCGCAACCCCGTGGCCTTCGTGGTGGTGTCGGATGTGTACCCCACCGTGTCCGCCCTGGCCGCCGACCTGATCCTGCCCTCGGCCATGTGGACCGAGAAGGAGGGCGCCTTCGGCAACGCCGAGCGTCGCACCCAGGTGTGGCGTCAGCAGGTCAAGGCCCCCGGCGAGGCCAAGTCCGATCTGTGGCAATACATGGAATTCTCCAAGCGCTTCAAGGTCGAGGAGGTGTGGCCGGCCGAGCTGATCGCCAAGAAGCCCGAGCTGAAGGGCAAGACCCTGTACGACGTGCTCTATGCCAACAAGGTGGTGAACAAGTTCCCGAAGAGCGAGACCGTCAAGGTCAACGAGCACGCCATCAAGAACTACACCAACGACGAGTCCGAGGCCTTCGGTTACTACGTGCAGAAGGGCCTGTTCGAGGAATACGCCCTGTTCGGCCGCGGCCATGGCCATGACCTGGCCCTCTTCGACGTCTACCACAAGGCCCGCGGCCTGCGCTGGCCGGTGGTCGATGGCAAGGAAACCCTGTGGCGCTTCCGCGAGGGCTATGACCCCTACGTGAAGGCGGGCGAGGGCGTGAAGTTCTACGGCCACAAGGACGGCAAGGCCGTCATCTTCGCGCTGCCCTACCAGGATCCTCCCGAGAAGCCCGATGCCGAGTTCGATCTGTGGCTGTGCACCGGCCGCGTGCTCGAACACTGGCACACCGGCACCATGACCCGGCGCGTGCCCGAGCTGCACAAGGCCGTGCCCGAGGCCCAGGTCTTCATGCACCCGGACGACGCCAAGAAGCGCGGCCTGCAGCGCGGCATGGTGGTGAAGGTCCAGTCCCGCCGTGGCGAGATGACCGCCCGCATCGAGACCAAGGGCCGCAACAAGCCGCCGGTCGGCCTGATCTTCGTGCCCTTCTTCGACGAATCGAAGCTGGTCAACAAGCTCACCCTCGACGCCACCTGCCCGATCTCCAAGGAGACCGACTACAAGAAGTGCGCCGTCAAGGTGGTGCGCGCCTGAGCGTTGGCGGCGCTCCGTCCGCCGGACGGGGCGCCCTGAACGAGAAAGATCATGGACACCGGTCAGACGAAACCCGCCAGCAAGGCTCCTGCCGCCACCACCCCGGCGTCGGTGGGCCGGCGGAAGTTCATCAACAGCGTGGCTGCCGCTGCCGGTGGCGGCTGCCTGCTGGCCCTGGGGGCGGGTCTGTATTCGCGCAGCGCCGCGGCGCTGCCGGCCCAGGCCATCCGCCCGCCCGGTGCCCTGCCCGAATCCGACTTTCTGGCGGCCTGCGTGCGCTGTGGTCTGTGCGTGCGCGACTGCCCCTATGACACCCTGAAGCTGTCCGATCTGGGTGACCCGGTGCCCACCGGCACCCCGTATTTCCATGCCCGCAGCGTGCCCTGCGAGATGTGCGAGGACATCCCCTGCGTCAAGGCCTGCCCCACCGGGGCCCTGGACCGGGAGCTGACCGACATCAACCAGGCCCGCATGGGGCTTGCGGCCCTCGTGGACCACGAGAGCTGCCTCAATTTCCTCGGCCTGCGCTGTGACGTGTGCTACCGGGTCTGCCCGGTGATCGACAAGGCCATCACCCTCGAGACCCAGCACAACCCCCGCTCCGACCGTCATGCCATGCTGCTGCCCACCGTCCATTCGGACGCGTGCACGGGCTGTGGCAAGTGCGAAAAATCCTGTGTGCTGCCGGTGGCGGCCATCAAGGTCTTCCCCCGGGAGCTCGCCCAGGGGGCCCTGCCGGCCCACTACCGCAAGGGCTGGGAAGAAAAGGCCCGCCACGGTGGTTCGCTGATCGGAGAACAGGTCGAGATGCCGGTGCGTGGCTTCGACGGCCCCACCGCCGGCCGCCAGGCCACCGAGACCGTGGTGGCGCCTGGCGCATCCGGTGCCGGGCTTCCGCCGGCCCCCGCTGCGCCTGCCGCACCTCCAGTGCCACCGCCCAAGGGCGTCAGCGGCCTCAACTCCAAATGGAAGCCGTGAGCATGGCGACCAGCACCCTCCCCTCCAAGCCCGCGCCGGCTGCCTGCGCCCCGGCCCGCAGCCTGTGGCAGCACCAGCGCTGGCTGATCCTGCGGCGCAGCAGCCAGCTGCTGATCCTGCTGGCCTTCCTCACCGGGCCGTGGTTCGGCCTGTGGATCGCCAAGGGCAACCTGTCCTCGTCGCTGACCCTGGGCGTGCTGCCCCTGACCGACCCCCTGCTGGTGCTGCAGACCCTCGTTACCGGCCACCTGCCTTATTCCTCGGCCCTGATCGGCGCCGCCATCGTCCTCGGCTTCTACCTGCTGGTGGGCGGGCGGGTGTTCTGCAGCTGGGCCTGCCCGGTCAATGTGGTCACCGACGCCGCCGCCTGGACGCGCCGCCGCCTGGGCATCAAGACCGGCCGGGTGCCCGACGCCGCCACCCGTTACTGGCTGCTCGGCGGCCTGCTGGTGGCCGCCGCCCTCACCGGCAGCCTGGCCTGGGAGTGGGTCAATCCCGTGTCCCTGCTGCACCGGGGGCTGATCTTCGGCATGGGCGGGGGCCTCTTCGTCATCGCCGGCATCTTCATCTACGACGTGCTGGTGGCCAGCCGCGGCTGGTGCGGCCACCTGTGCCCCATGGGCGCCTTCTACGGGCTGCTTGGCAAGACGGCGCTGGTGCGCGTGGCCGCCCCCAACCGCAAGGCCTGCGACGACTGCATGGATTGCTTTGCAGTCTGTCCCGAACCCCAAGTGATCCGTCCCGCCCTCAAGCAGGTGGGGCAGACCCACCCCCTCATTCTGGCCCCGGACTGCACCACCTGCGGCCGCTGTATCGATGTGTGCGACAAACAGGTTTTCAAGATGACTCATAGGTTCGACCAAAGGAGCGAGTGATGAACAAGCCGACCTTCAATACCACCCGCCTGCGCGCTGCCGCCCTGGCCTTGACCCTCTCCATGGGCCTGGCGCAGACCTTCCTCGCCCCCGCTGCCGCCGTGGCCGTCACCGAAGCCCCCGTCAAGCTGCAGAGCCTGCGCGGGGCCGAGATCGATGCCTCCGATCCGGAAGGCGACGGCACCCGCTATGGCCGCGACCAGGCGCCCCTGCCCCGGGATTTCGTGCAGCAACCGCCGCTGATCCCCCATACCATCAAGGGCTACACCGTCACCAAGAACTTCAACAAGTGTCTGGACTGCCACGCCTGGGCTCGCGCCAAGGAGAGCGGTGCCACCAAGATCTCGGTGACCCACTTCAAGACCCGGGAAGGCGAGGAGCTGTCCAGCGTGTCGCCCCGCCGCTATTTCTGCAACCAGTGCCACGTGCCCCAGAGCGACGCCAAGCCGCTGGTGGGCAACACCTTCAAGCCCGGCACCGGCATGCGCTGACCGACAGACCACGGGAGTTCGGATAAATGGAAACCAACAACAAGGGCCTCATCGGCCGCATCCGATCACTGGGTTGGGGATTTGCCGCGATGCTGTTCATCGGCGGCATCCTCTTCTGGGGTGCCTTCAACACCGCCATGGAATGGACCAACCGGGAAGCGTTCTGCATCTCGTGTCACGAGATGAAGGACAACGTTTACCAGGAATACCGCAACACCATCCACGCCTCCAACCGCTCGGGCGTCCGTGCCACCTGCCCGGACTGCCACGTGCCCAAGGAGTGGGGCCCCAAGATCATCCGCAAGATCCAGGCCTCCAACGAGGTGCTGCACAAGATCCTCGGCACCATCGACACGCCGGAGAAGTTCAATGCCAAGCGCCTGGAGCTGGCCAAGCATGAATGGGAACGGATGAAGAAGACCGACTCCCGCGAGTGCCGCAACTGCCACAACTTCGACAGCTTCGACTACGCCGAACAGGGCCGTCGTTCGTCCAGGATGCACCAGACCGGCCTGAACGAAGGCAAGACCTGTATCGACTGCCACAAGGGCATCGCCCACGCCCTGCCCGAAGTCGAGCAGGCCATCGGTGCGCCGAAGGAAGGCGCAACCCCCGAGGAATTCCACCCGACGACGCCGAAGCCCGGCGAAGCCGGGAAGGACGCCGACAAGGCGACCAAGGGCTGAACCCGGAGCAGTGGGGGAGCAGAACGCCGGGCCGTCAGGCCTGGCGTGGGGAGTGGACGGGCCGCCTGTGCGGCCCGTTCGCTTGTGTGCCCCGCATGGGCGCATGGGTTCAGGGCCCCCTGTCGAAGCGCCGGTGACGAGGGCTTTCAGGAGAAGGCGCGCGCGGTTCAGGTTGGCCGGAGTAAACTCCCAAGTCTATGTCGGTTGCGTGATGAGAGGCGCTGGAGCCCGTATGGTTGAGATGGATATCGAGGAGAACGGGCGGGGTGACCTGCAGGCCTCGCTGCAGCGGGCCATCCTCAACGGCGTGCCCGACGGCATTCTCGTGGTGGACCGCGAGCGCAAGCTCGTCTCGGTGAATGAGCGCTTCTTCTCCGTGTGGGGCCTGCCCCGGCCAGAAGGGGCGCTGGCGTCCCTTTACGGTACCGACGAGGCCAGCCTGATCGACAAGGCCCTGGCCCGGGTATCCGATCCGGAGGCCTTTGCCACTCGGGTGGCAGCCTTGTATGCCGACCTTCAGCTGGACGACGTGAGCGACATCCAGTTGCGTGATGGCCGCACCCTGCGGCGTCATACCACCGCCCTGGGTGGCCCCGACGGTGCCTTCCGGGGGCGCGCCTGGTACTTCCGCGACGTCTCCGACATCATCCAGTCCCAGCGTGCGCAGGCCGACAGCGAGCAGCGCTACCGTACGGCCTTCCAGACCACCCTCGACGCGGTTGCCATCACCACCCTGGCCGACGGGGTGTACATCGATGTCAATCAGGCCTTCGTCGATATCACCGGCTATGCCCGGGACGAGATCATCGGCCACAGCTCCCTCGAGCTGGGCATCTGGGCCAATCCGGAAGACCGCAAGGCGTTCAGTGAGAAGCTGCGCAACAGCCAGACCCGCCTGCAGCTGGAGGCGCGTTTCCGCAAGAAGGGCGGGGAGATTTTCTGGGGCACCTTCTCGGTCTCACCGATGATGATCAACGGCGTTCCCGGCCTGCTCTCCATCACTCGCGACATCACCGCCTCCAAGGCCGCCCAGGATGAGCTGGCCCGCCACCGGGACAGCCTGGAGCAGCTGGTCGAAGCACGCACCGCCGAGCTGTCCCGGGCCAAGGAAGCCGCCGAGGCCGCCAGCGTGGCCAAGAGCGCCTTCCTGGCCAACATGAGCCACGAGATCCGGACCCCGCTCAATGCCATCACCGGGATGGCCTATCTCATCCGCCGGGGCGGGCTGAGCGAGCGCCAGCGGGAACAGCTCGACAAGCTCGAAGATGCCGGTGAGCACCTGCTCAACATCATCAACGCGGTGCTGGAACTGTCGAAGATCGAGGCCGGCAAGTTCGTGCTGGCGGAAGCCCCGATCCAGGTGGGCAGCATCCTCAACAATGTCCTGTCGATGCTGCACGCCCGCGCCCAGGCCAAGGGGCTGCGGCTGGAGGCCGAGATGGATGCGCTGCCGGACGACCTCCTCGGTGACTCGACCGCGGTGCAGCAGGCATTGCTCAACTACGGCGCCAATGCCGTCAAGTTCACCGCTGCCGGCAGGGTGAGCCTGCGCGTGGCCCTGGAAGAGCTGACGGCCGACAGCGCCCTGCTGCGCTTCGAGGTGCGGGACACGGGGGGCGGCATTCCGACGGAGGTCCTGCCGCGGCTGTTCACGGCCTTCGAGCAGGCTGACAACACCCTGACCCGCAAGCACGGTGGTACCGGCCTGGGCCTGGCCATCACCCACAAACTGGCCGAACGCATGGGCGGGACGGCCGGGGCAGACAGCGTGGTGGGGCAGGGCAGCACCTTCTGGTTTACCGCGCGGCTGCGGCGCCAGGCCGCCATCCGGCCTGAGCTCCCCTCATCACCGCCCGGCCAGGCCGAGGACACCCTTGCCCGGGACTATCCCGGGCGTCGGATCCTGCTGGTCGAGGACGAGATCATCAACCGGGAAATCGCCTCGATGATGTTGCTGGATGTCGGGCAGGTCGTGGTGTGCGCCGAGGATGGCGTCCAGGCGCTGGCGCTGCTGGCCCGGCAGCCCTTCGACCTGATCCTGATGGATGTGCAGATGCCCAACATGGATGGTCTCGAGGCCACCCGGCGGATCCGGGAGCTGCCAGGCGGCAAGCGTGTGCCCATCGTTGCCATGACCGCCAATGCCTTCGTCGAGGACCGGGCCCGCTGCCTCGAGGCGGGAATGAACGATTTCGTCGCCAAACCCGTTGATCCGGAAGTGCTTTTCGCCACGCTCCTGCACTGCTTCAAGAAGGCCGCCAGCGCTGCTTGAGGGCCCGCCGGGCCCGCGTCGATCGGCCCCGTCCGGCCACCTTGACCACAGTCAAGGACGTCACCCCCACCGATCCGGAACATCCGCCCCAAGCTGCGCCGTGCAGCGAAGCCATCCAGGGAGGTTCCATGAGCGGGACATTCACAAAATCCATGGCGCGAAACATCTTCTATGGGGGCACCGTTTTCTTTGCGCTCCTGTTCCTCGCGCTGACCTTCGATTCGATGCAGGCCATTCCCAAGCGGGACAACCGCGCCAACCTCACGCCGTCCGTCATCGCCGGCAAGAAGGTGTGGGAGGTCAACAACTGCATCGGCTGCCACACCCTGATGGGTGAGGGCGCCTACTTCGCCCCGGAACTGGGCAACGTCTACAAACGGCGCGGGCCTGAGTTCATCAAGGCCTGGATCCAGTCCCAGCCCACCGGCGCACCGGGTCGCCGTCAGATGCCCAACTTCCATCTGACCGAGCAGCAGCTGAATGACCTCGTCGAGTTCCTGAAGTACTCGTCCGAGATCAACACAGCCAACTGGCCGCCCAACATCGAAGGCTGATCGCCGATCAGAAAGGGAGCTAAAACCATGCAATATTCCTCTCAGGCGGTCGCGAAGCCTTATTTCATCGCGGCCATCGGGCTCTTCACCGGACAGGTGCTGTTCGGGCTCATCATGGGCCTGCAGTACGTGATCGGCGATTTCCTGTTTCCCGCCATCCCGTTCAACGTGGCGCGGATGGTCCATACCAACCTCCTCATCGTGTGGCTGCTCTTCGGCTTCATGGGTGCGGCCTACTACATGATTCCGGAGGAAACCGAAACCGAGCTGTATTCGCCAAAGCTGGCGCTGCTCATGTTCTGGGTCTTCCTCGTCGCCGGTGCCGCCACCATCCTCGGCTACCTGCTGGTGCCCTACGCCACCCTGGCCAAGTTCACCGGTAACGACATCCTCGAGACCATGGGTCGGGAGTTCCTCGAGCAACCCCTGCTGACCAAGATCGGCATCGTGGTGGTGGCCCTGGTGTTCCTGTTCAACCTCACCATGACCATGCTCAAGGGCCGCAAGACGTCGATCTCGCTGGTGCTGATGATCGGTCTGTGGGGCCTGGCGGTGTTCTTCCTGTTCTCCTTCTACAACCCGCACAACCTGGTGCTCGACAAGTACTTCTGGTGGTGGGTTGTGCACCTCTGGGTCGAAGGCGTGTGGGAATTGATCCTCGGCTCCCTGCTGGCTTTCGTGCTCATCAAGGTGACCGGTGTCGACCGCGAAGTGATCGAGAAGTGGCTGTACGTCATCATCACCATGACCCTGGTCACCGGCATCATCGGTACCGGCCACCACTACTTCTGGATCGGTACGCCGGAGTACTGGCAGTGGTGGGGTTCCGTGTTCTCCGCCCTGGAGCCGATTCCCTTCTTCGCCATGACCGTCTTCGCGTTCAACATGGTGAACCGTCGCCGTCGCGAGCATCCGAACAAGGCCGCCACCCTGTGGGCCCTCGGTACCGGTGTGATGTCCTTCCTGGGCGCTGGCGTGTGGGGCTTCCTGCACACCCTGGCCCCGGTGAACTACTACACCCACGGCACGCAGATCACCGCCGCCCACGGTCACATGGCCTTCTACGGTGCCTATGCCATGGTCGTGCTGTGCATCATCAGCTACGCCATGCCCATCCTGCGCGGCCGTGCAGCCAACAGCGAAAAGGCCCAGGTGCTGGAGATGTGGTCCTTCTGGCTGATGACCATCGCCATGGTCTTCATCACCCTGTTCCTGACCGCCGCGGGCATCCTGCAGGTGTGGCTGCAACGCTACAGCAGCACCCCGATCCCCTTCATGGCAGCCCAGGAGCAGGTCGAGATCTTCTACTGGCTGCGTGAAGGCGCCGGCGTGATGTTCCTGATCGGCCTGCTGATCTACATCACCAGCTTCTTCGTCAGTGGCGAGACCAAGGCCAAGGCCGCCTGAAACACCCGCTAGTCGCAACACCCTCAAGCCCGGCGCAATGCCGGGCTTGTTGTTTATGGGGGCTGAGAATGCGGGCGATCAACGGCAGGACCTGATCGGAGCACCGACTTGGTGCCCGACAGGGCGAGGGTGGGCCAGACCTGGGCACGTTTTGCGCAGAGGGCAGGGGTTTGCCGGTGTTTTCTCCCGGCACAGGTTTTGCTGCAGGTGCACATCCGCCCTTCAGAGGCGATGTTCCTTTTTCAGAGAGCCCCCATGCCTGGAAGCCGCCGTTCCGGTTCCCTTCGCGTCGCGCCCGCCCTGTGTCTGGGCGCTCTGTGCCTGCCTGTCGCAGCCCTGGCGGATGGTGTGGCCGCCGTCCGGGCGGACTCCGGCCACACCGCCTGGATGCTGGTGGCCACCGCCCTGGTGCTGTTGATGACCCTGCCCGGCCTGGCCCTGTTCTACGGCGGTATGGTCAGACGCAAGAACGTGCTCGCCACCATGACCCAGACCATCGCCATCGCCGCGGTGGTGACCCTCACCTGGTGCGTCGCCGGCTACAGCCTGGCGATGCGCCCGGGCTCGGCCTTCGTGGGCGGGCTGGACCGCCTGTTTCTCGACGGGCTGAGCCTGGACTCCCTGAGCGGTGGAGTGCCCGAATCGGTGTTCGCGATGTTCCAGCTCAGCTTTGCCATCATCACCACCGCGCTGGTGCCGGGGGCCTTTGCCGAGCGCATGAAGTTCCCGGCCGTACTGCTGTTTGCAGCCCTGTGGTCGGTGCTGGTGTACGCCCCGGTGGCCCACTGGGTATGGGCCCCGGACGGCTGGCTGGCGCTGCTGGGTGCACTGGACTACGCCGGCGGCACGGTGGTGCATGTCAATGCGGGCGTGGCCGGGCTGGTGTGTGCCCTCTACGTCGGGCCCCGCAGCGGCTACGGACGTCAGCCCATGACGCCCTACAACCTGGCCCTGACTCTCACCGGGGCGGCCCTGCTGTGGGTGGGCTGGTTCGGCTTCAACGCCGGCTCAGGGCTGGCGGCCGACGCCCGGGCAGGCATGGCGATGCTGGCCACCCAGCTGGCGGCGGCCACGGCGGCAGTGGCGTGGATGGGGGCAGAGTGGCTGGTCCGCGGCCGCCCCAGTGCCCTCGGCCTGGTCTCGGGCGCCGTGGGAGGGTTGGTGGCAGTGACACCCGCCTCGGGCTTCGTCACCCCCACTTCCGCCCTGCTGATCGGCGCCCTGGCAGGGGTGGGCTGTTATCTCGGTGCTACCGTGTTGAAGCGCGTATTGCGCTGCGACGATGCGCTCGACGCCTTCGGCATCCATGGTGTCGGCGGCATGATCGGAGCCCTGCTCACCGGCTGGCTGGCCACCCCGGCCATCGGTGGCCTGCGTGGCGACATCCTGGTGCAGCTCGCTGGCATCTGCGCCACCCTCGTCTACAGCGGCGGCATGACCCTGGTCGTGCTGATGGTGATCGACCGGCTGGTGGGCCTGCGGGTCGGCGAGCACACCGAGCGCGACGGGCTTGATCTGAGCGAGCACGGCGAGGCCATCGCCTGAGCGCCCTGGGCGCCACACCAAACCCGGTCATCTGAAATCAAGGGAGCCTCCATGGAATCTGATTCCGTCATCTACGGCCTGCTTGGCCGGATCCACCTGTTGATGCGGCGGGTCAGCAACCGCATCACCGATGTGGAATACATGCGCGCGAACAAGGACTACGCCCGCGAGGTGGTGCGCCTGGCCGTGGCCACCGGCAACCCCGAGCTCGCCGAACTGAGTGCCCGCCTGCGCCTGGCAATGGAGCTGGACACGCCTGCGGCCACCTCCAGCCCCGCTACCGAGCGTAGCGGGCCGGGCCTGCTGGAGCGCCTGCGCACCGCCCGCCCGGAGGCCACCCACCCGACCCAGCGCTACGTCGGCTCCCTGCGTTGAGGGTGCGTGGACAGGTGTTGGTAACCTAGTTTCGGGTGCATCCTGCTCTCGGGGGGCGCGGCTTTCCTGCTCCGCCACCCTCATGCAGTGCCTGCGGGCGCTCGATTGCGCTCTCAGGGCGGCAGCACGTAGTTCAGCTCGTCCGGTGCCAGAGGCTCCATCCAGCCCAGTTGCTGCTCGAGCACCGCGACCGTGGCCTCGGATGCGTCGCCGCGGCGTGCCTCCAGGCGCCGGCGCAGTTCGTCTTCTGGTGCGGAGCAGGCCAGGATGGCGAAGGCCGCGCCATGACGGAGGGCGATGGCCCGGAAGTCATCCCGCTCGGTACGCTTCAGGAAAGCCGCGTCGACGATCACCGACCAGCCGGCATCGAGCATGTGCCCGGCCGCTTCTGCCAGGTAGGCGAAGGTGAGCCGGGTGGCTTCAGGCGTGTAGATGCCGCCGCGCCGGGTGTCGCGCCGGCTGGTGGCCAGGGCCGGCAGGCCGTGGAGGCGCTTGCGTTCCACGTCGGAGCGCAGGCGCAGGGTGGTTGCGGCAGGGTCGGCCATCAGCAGGGCGGCGCTGCGCACCGTCTTGCCGGAGCCGGACAGGCCGTGGGTGATGATCAGGCGTGCTGCGGGGGGCGTGGTGAGGCGCTCGGCCAGCTCCAGGTAGTCTGCCACGCCCTGTGGGTTGCCCGACAGGGCGGCCACCTTGGCCCGCACCATGGCCTTGTACACCGCATAGAAGCGCAGCAGCGGCACGCCGCTCACGTCCCCCGATTCCTCCAGCCAGGCGCTCAGGAGCCAGGCCGCCAGGTCGGGCCGGTGGTGGTCGAGGAGGTCCATCCAGGTGAAGGCGAGTTCGGAGGCCACGTCGATCCAGCGCAGGGCGGGGTTGAACTCGATGCAGTCGAAGGGCACCACCTGCCCGTCGAGGAGCACCAGGTTGCCCAGGTGCAGATCACCGTGGCATTCGCGGATGTGGCCACCGGCCTTGCGGGCGGCAAACAGGCTGCGCTGGCGGTCGAATTCGGCCTGCGTCCAGGCCTGCAGGCGCGCCAGGCGGCGGGCCTCGCCGGGTTGCAGGGTGAGCAGGGTGGCGAAATTGTCGAGGGCAGGGGCCAGGACCGCATCGGGCTCGCCCCAGGAACTGCGGGCATCGGCCACGGCGGCGCCCCGGTGGAAGGCGTGGAGGCTGCGGGCCAGGCTGGTGAGGGCGTCGGGGCCGAGCCCGCCCCGGTCGCAGACGTGATCCAGGCGCTGGCTCTCGGCAAAGCGCCGCATCTTCACGGCGCACTCGCCGCTGTCGTCCACCTCTTCCAGGCCCAGGTAGAGTCCGGGGGCGAAACGCCGATTGAGGCGCAGCTCTTCATGGCAGCAGAAGCGGCGCTGCTCGGCGGTGGCGTAATCGAGGAAGGGCAGGCTCAGGGGCTTCTTCAGCTTCCAGACGAAGCCGTCGGCGAGGAGCAGCCAGGAGATGTGGGTTTCGATGAGCTCGGCGCCGAGACGGGCCTGGAAGCGCGCCAGCCAGTCGGGCAGTGGGGCCGTGCTCATGCCACCCACCAGTAGCGCACGATGTGGAAGAAGATGGGGGCGGAGAAGCTGATCGAATCCACCCGGTCGAGCATGCCGCCGTGGCCTTCGATCATGGCGCCCCAGTCCTTCACCCCCCGGTCGCGCTTGATGGCGGACAGCACGAAGCCGCCGAAGAAGCCCATCACGTTGATGACCAGGGCGATCAGGCCGGCCTCCAGGGGCGTGAAGGGGGTGATCCACCACAGGGCGGCGCCGACGGCGGTGGAGGTGAGCACGCCGCCCACCAGGCCCTCGACGGTCTTGGAGGGCGAGATGGCCGGCGACACCTTGCGCTTGCCGATGAGCTTGCCCCACACGTACTGGAAGACGTCGCTGGACTGCACGGTGAGGATCAGGAAGACGATCAGCAGCATGTTGCGCCCGGCGTAACCGGCGATGTCCAGGGTGAGCAGGGCGGGCACGTGGGACAGGCAGTACACGCAGATCATCAGCCCCCATTGCACCTTGGCCGCCCGCTCCAGGAAGCGCGTGGTGTCGGCCCCCAGGGACGAGGAGATGGGCAGCAGCAGGAAGGCATAGACCGGGATCAGGATGGAGAACAGGCCGTACCAGTGGGTGGCGATGAGCCAGTACTGGGCCGGCAGGAAGACGAAGAAGCTCCACAGCAGGGCCCGGTGGTCGCCGAGCCGGGTGTGGGTGAGGGAGATGAACTCCCGCAGGCACTGGAAGGAGATGAAGGCGAACAGGGCGATCACGCCCCAGGGGCCGATCCAGATGGCCGCGCCGATGAGGGCGATCATGGCCCACCAGGCCTTGATGCGGGCGTTGAGGTTGTCGATGACGCCGTGGGGCTGACCCCGGGCGACCCGGTATTTGAGCCCGGCGCCGATCAGGCTGAACACGGCCAGCAGGCCGAAGATGCCGCCGAAGACGGTGATGAGGTCGTGGGATGCGTTCATGGGTTCAACCCGGGTTCAGTCGGCGGGGGGGGCGAGGTCGAGGAGGGCGGTACGGGCGCGGGTCAGGAAGGCCTCGCGGCTCTCCCCGTCCACCGGGCTCAGGGGTGGGCCGAAGCTCAGGGTGCACAGCAGGGGTACCGGGATCAGGCTGCCCTTGGGCATCACCCGGCCCAGGTTCTCGATCCACACGGGGATCAGCTCGGCCTCCGGGTGGGCCTTGGCCAGGTGGTGCAGGCCGCTCTTGAAGGGCAGCAGGCCGTCGCCCATGTTGCGGGTGCCTTCGGGAAAGAGGATCAGGGATTCACCGGCGCCCAGGGCTTCGCCCATCTGCTCAACCGGGTTGGGGCCGTTGCGCCCGGGGCGGCGGTCGATGCACACCCCGCGGAAGACCCGGTTGATCAGGAAGCGGCGCAGGCTTGTGGTGAGCCAGTAATCGGCGCCGGCCACCGGCCGGGTGCGGCGGCGCAGGGGCGGTGGCAGGGACGCCCAGATCAGCACGAAATCCCCGTGGCTGCGGTGGTTGGCGAAGTACACCCGGGGGCGGGCGTCGGGTTCGCTGCCCAGCCACAGGGCACGGACGCCGGTGAGGGCGCGGGCAAAGCCGCACAGGGCGGAGGCGAGGAGGCGGTCGACAAACATCGGGTTGTCCGGGTTCAGCCCGCGGCCATGGCGGCGAGCAAGGTGAGGCCCTGAATGCCCAGGGCAAGGGCCTGGCGGCGCAGCAGGCCGAGGGCGCCGCGGACCCGCTCGGCCAGGGGGCGCGGCGTCAGGGGGGCGCGCCCGAAGTCCTCAGCTAGGGCATGGTCGAAGGCCTGCAGGTCGGCATCGACGTCGGCATCGCTTGCCGTGGGCCGGCTCCAGCACGTGGCCCAGTGGGCGAACAGCGCTGCATCGAGGCCGCAGCGCAGGGCATGGTAGACCTGCACGGTGCCGGCCACCAGGCTCAGGGTGAGGCAGGCGCTGCGGGCCGGGCCGCCGGGGGCCAGCAACAGGGCGGCGAGGGCGGGCAGCAGCAGGCACAGGCTGAGCAGATGCAGGTCGCGTCCCTGGGCCAGGGTGGCGGCGGTGAGGGCCGCGCGGGCTGCTGCGGCGCGGGTGCAGGGAATGTCAGGGGTATCAGGCGCCACCGCTGAGCTCCGCCGGCGGGATGACCCGGGCCAGGGCCTGGCGGTGCCGCGGGCCCAGCACCACCCGGGGCCGGGAACGCTGCAGGATGGCCAGCGCAGCCTCCGGCGAGGCTGCCCGGCCGGTGGCCAGCAGCCAGGCGGCCACTGCGCTGGCGCTGCGCGAGTAGCCCAGGGCGCAGCACACCAGCACCGGTCCGTGCCGGCGCAGGCGCTCGATGGCGGCGGCGGCTTGCTCCAGCTGGCTGCTGTCGGGCGGCACCAGATCGAGCCAGGCGAGCTGGGTGTAGGCCCAGTCGCCCCAGGGGGCGGGCAGTTCGGCGGTGAGGTCGACGAGGGCGCGGAAGCCGCCGGCCTGCATCGCCTGGCTGTCGGGCAGGCGGCCCAGCCACACGCCATCGGCGATCAGGCCGGGGGCGGGGGCGCGGCGGGTCCACAGGCGCGCATTGAGCCAGGCACCGAGGGTGTAGGGAGCCAGCAGCAGGGCCGCGCCGAGGCTGTGGCGGCCGGCGTGCTTCTGGAAACCGGCGGGGCCGATGAAGGCGTAGTTGAGGGCCACCAGGGCCAGGGCGATGCCCAGCCAGATGAGCACCAGCCCTCCACCCCCGAGCAGGATGCCCAGGCCGGCCGCGGCCAGGGCGCCGACCAGGTAATGGCCGGCCAGCCGGCGCCGCTCGGGGCTGTGCGTCCAGCGGGCGGCAGAGAAGGGCGTCGGGCCTTCATCCGGCCACAGCCACAGGCACAGCAGGCCCACCAGGGCGCCGCTGGGAAGATCGATGAAATGGTGCTGGTAGGTGGTGAGCACCGATACGGCGATCAGGGCGGCCCAGGCATCCACCAGCCCGCGCAGGGGACCGCGGGTGGCGGCGGCAAAACGCACCCACAGGATGACGAGCAGGCTGATGTGCAGGGAGGGCGCCTGGTTGTAGGGCAGATCGAACCCGGCCAGGGCGTCGAAGAGGGCGCCGAAAAGCCCGTCGGATTCGGGGCGGGCGAAGCTGAAGCGCAGGGGAAAGGCCAGGAAGCAGGCCACCGATACGAGCTGGGCGGTGAGCAGGCGCAGGGCGTGGCGGTCTACCTGCAGGGCAGTGCGGCACAGCAGGAAGGACAAGCCGTAGAACAGGTCGATGGACCAGTAGGGCAGGATGGTCCAGGGCAGAAAGGGGATGTGCCGCTCCCAGCCATACACCAGGCTGTCGCTCACCTGCCAGCGGGCCGCCATGGTGTTGGCGAAGCCGTAGCTGAGGAAGAAAAAGGGCCCCAGAAAGAGCAGCCAGGCGACGCCCCGCTGCCAGGGAATGGCGGTGGCGGGGGCGGCCCGGCTGTTCATGGGGCGCGGCGCCGGGCCAGGGACACGGTGAAGATGCCCCATTCGTCGATGCGCTGTTCGAGCTTGTCGAAGCCGGCGGCGTCCACCAGCTGGTCCATCTCGGCCTGGCTGCGTCGGCGCATCACCCAGGCCTGGCCCCCCCGGTGGCTGGTGAGGGCCCGGGCGATGAGTTCGAGCTGGGGGTGCCAGGGCTGGCCGGTGTAGATCAGCAGGCCGCCGGGCTCGATGGCGTCGGCCATGCCGGCCAGGGAGCGGCTCACCATGGTGTTGTCGGGAAACAGCTCGTAGAGGCCGGAGACGATGCCGATGGTGGGGCGGGGCGACACGCCGGCCACCGAGGCCCGGTCGAAGGCGTCGCCCTTCTCGAAGCGGGCGATGGCCTCCAGGCCCTTCTCGCGGATCAGGGCGGCGCCATCGCGCACGTTGATGTCGCTGAAGTCGCGCAGCAGGATGGTGTCGGGACGGCGCGGGGCTTCGGTCAGGGCTTCGAGCACGTAGCGGCCGTGGCCGGCGGCGATGTCCAGCACCCGCAGGGGGCGCCCCTCGGTGTGCAGCTGGCCGAGGGCCAGGCGCAGGAGCTCTTCCAGGTGGCGCTTGCGCTGGCGGATGCCGCGCCAGCCGATGGCGTCGAGGTAGTTGCGGTCCATGGCCCGGCCCAGGGGGCCGCTGCCGGTGGCGGTGTCGCGATAGACGTAGTCGAGGGTGCTGCCCGAGTCGAAGCCGGTGCGGTGGCCCAGGGCGATGCCCGCCGACAGGTGGCCGCCGAGCTTCATGCTGGCCCGGTAGGCGGCCCAGTAGAGGCCGCGGGGGCTGAGCGGGGAGAGGGGGCGGGTCAGGGCGTCGGACTCGTCCCGGGTGGCGCCGTGCTGGTCGGCATCGAGCAGGCTCACCGGAGCGGCCGGGTGGTCGAACTGGCGCAGGATGAAGTCCCGGGCCTTGTCGGTGGCGAGCTTTCGGTCCTGCTCGCCGAGGGTGTCGTGGTAGAAGCCGTCGAGGACGTGCTTCTCCTTGACCGCCGAGCCCAACCCGTCGAAGAAGCGGTGCTGGGGCCCGTGATGCACCACCCAGTCGGCGCCGGAGATGAGCAGCTGGGTGGGCAGGGTGATGGCCTGGGCGTCGGCCACGACCCGCTCGGCGGCCTCGTAAAGACCGAGCAGGATGTTCACCGAGATGGCCCGGGCGATCAGCGGGTCCTTGTCGTAGCTGCGCTGGCGGGCCGGGTCGTGGGTCAGGAACTTGGCCTTGACGTAGCTGTTGACGAAGAAGTTGCCGCGCAGCTTTTCGAGCAGGGCCAGGCCCGGGCGGGCGAAGGGAACGTAGAGCTTGACCTGGAAGGCCGGCGAGGCGAGCACCAGGCAGCGCACCCGCGGGGCGTAGTCGTGGGCCCAGGTGGCCACCAGCACCGCGCCGACGCTCTGGGCCAGCACGGCCATGTCGGCGTGGGCGATGCCGTGGTGCGTGTGGATGTGATCGACGAAGGTCTGCACGTCGCGCACCGAGGTGCCGAAGCTGGGGGAGTGGCCCCGGGCCCCCGGGGAGTGGCCGTGGCCGCGGGCGTCCCAGGCGAAGAAGTCGAAACCGGGCAGGTCCAGCTCGTCGGCCAGGTGGGCGATGCGGCCGGAGTGTTCGTGGCCCCGGTGGAACATCACCACGGCACCCCGGCGCGGAGCGGTGGCGGGCCAGTGGCGGTAGAACAGATGCACCCCGTCGTGGGTTTCGAAATGGTGTTCGGAGACCGGGCGGGGTGTGTTCATCGCTGACCTCAGTGTGGATTGCGGGCCTGGCGGACACCGCTGCGGATGCGGTTGAAGGTGTTGAGCAGGATGGCCAGAGCCGCCACCGGCATGATCCAGAAGGCAGCGTCGGGCAGGCTGCCGGCCAAGCCCAGCCACAGGCCGAGGGCGCCGAACAGGAAGGCCCGGTCGCTCTTGCCCATGGGGCCGTCGTACTGGCGCGGGGCGCCGACCATGGGGCCGAGGGCGCCGGCCATCTCGGAGACCGCCGACAGGAAGATCACCGCTCCGACGCTGCCCCAGCCGAAGGGTGCCACCGCCACGAAGGGCAGGTAGAGGGCGGCATCGGAGAGTACGTCGGACAGCTCGTTGAAGTAGGCGCCGAGGGGGGACTGCTGGCCGAACTCCCGCGCCAGCATGCCATCCACCGCGTTGAAGGCCATGCGCAGGAACATCCACAGGGGCAGCAGCAGGAAGGCGCGGCTGCTGTCGGTGTTGAGGAACAGCCCCAGGCCCAGCACCAGCGAGATCAGCATGGCCGCCAGGGTGACCTGATTGGCCGTGATGCCGGCCGCGGCCAGCCGGCCGACGATGGGCCGGAGCAGCGCCTGGAAGCGGGGCTTGAGCTGGTAGATGCTGATCATCCTGGTCACCCGGGGTGCTGACCTGCCGATTCTGCCATGCAACCGGGCTGATGCTTCAGATCTTCGTTGCCCGACTCAGGTGCAGTCCGATTTCGCTGAAGCCGGGGTTGTTGGGCAGCAGGGTGCCATTGACCTCGATGATCGGCGTGCCGATGGCGCCGCTGTCCAGACCGGCCTCACGCAGGCGGCTGTTGAGGCGCGCCTCGGCGACCGGGTCTTCGTCGATCATGAGCTCGACATAGCGCACGCCCATGCGGTCGAACTGTTGGCGCTTTTCGGCGCAGAAGCCGCAGGTGCTCAGGGAATACATGACGATCCGGTCGCGGCTGGCGTCGTAGCGCTCGGTGAAGGCCGCTTTGCCTGTTTCGTTGCCGGGTACACCGGGCAGCTCCGGCATGGACGGCAGTTGGGTGCCGAAGATGCTGATGGCGAGGAAGAGGGCGCCACCGATCAGCGCCATTCCCCCCAGCAGCCCGACCGCCGACACCGGGCGGGCCGGCTCGCCCCAGGCATTGCTGCCTTTCTGGCCGGGCACCACGAGCAGCAGCAGCGCGGCTACCCCGCCCAGATAGGGGATCCAGGTGACCAGCGTCCACCACCCGCTGAGGCCCAGGTCGTGGAGGCGGAACACGGTGCTGCGGGTGCCGTAGATGAACATCAGGAGCATCCCGAGGCCGCCGATCAGCATGCCCGGGATGCCCAGGGTGAAGGCGAGGAGGGCCAGGACCAGGGTGCCGCCGAGGGTCAGCAGCCCGGTAAGCGCGAAGTTGCGGCGCCCGAAGCGACCCCGGAAGCCCAGGCCGACAATGCCGCTGTCGGCCAGCACCGGCGAGGGGGCGTCGGGTGTCAGCATGTAGGTGACGGCAGGGCGGTCCGCCTTGGCGGGCGGCGGTGCGGCCCGGGAGGCGGCGAAACGGGGCATGTCGATGGAGCAGGCGCGGCACAGGGTGCGGCGTGGCTGCTCCTCGCCGCAGGCCGGGCAGTTGATGAGCTCGACGGCCGCCGGGGCGGGCACTGTGGCCCTGGGGGTGGGCTCCGGCGCCGGTTGGGGGGCTGGCGGCGGGGCGAGTTCCGGGGTCTGTTGTGGAAGCGGTCTAAGGGAAGGGGCGGGCTCAGGCTCGGCGGCGGCAGGGGCCGGGGGGGTGAGCGGCGGATCGATCACGATGCGCAGCCCGATGGCCTCCAGGCGCGTCTGGTAGCGTCGGGCGTCGGCCTCGTCCAGCCCCTTGCGCAGGCACACCCGTCCGCCCGAAAACACGCTGTCCATGGTTTCCGGCGGGCATTTGAGCAGCACCTGGAGCTGACGCCGGCAGCTGATGGCGTCGTGCCCGGGGAGGATGTCGCCGAAGAAGAGGATCGAATGGACTTGGGGCACTGCGGACTCCGGTTGGGTGATCGGGCCGGATTTTAAGCGCCATGTCATGCCCGGGCAATGACAAGGGCGTTTGTTCGGTGTGATGAAGTGGCTTTCCGGGCGGGCCGCCGAGTGCTATCTTCGCGACCCCCGCCGGAGACCGTTCATGACCACTGCCGCCAGCCCCTTCGATCGCCGCCCCGCCGACCTGAACGAGGCCGAGGCCCAGATCGCCGCGATCCGCGCCCTGCTGGCGAGTGCCGGGGTGGCCCACCGCAATCCGCCGCCGCCGCCCACCACCTGCTGCGGCCGGGGCTGCAATGGTTGCGTGTGGGAGGGCTACTACGCGGCCCTGGGCTGGTGGAAGGATGACGCCCGGGAGTCCCTGACAGAGGGAGCCCTGCGGGCCGCCGCCTGAGCTTGGCAAGCGGCCCGAAAACCCCGTAAAATCCGGGCCTTGCCGAGGAGCGTTGCGACCTGCTGATCCAGCGGGCCAGGCTCGGCAACCCACAACGGCGCTCGCAAACCTTCCAGCCGGGTTTGCCGCGCCGTTTGCTTTTGCATCCGTCGCCTCCGGCTGTGTCTTACGCACCCGAGGTAGATCCATGCAAGCCGACCGCACCGTCGAACTCCAGAACCAGCTGACCCACCGCATCCTGATCCTGGATGGCGCCATGGGCACCATGATCCAGCAGCACAAGCTGGGTGAGGCCGACTACCGTGGCGCCCGCTTCGCGGATCACCCGAAGGACCTCAAAGGCAATAACGATCTGCTGGTGCTGACCCGCCCGGACGTGGTGGGTGGCATCCACCGCGCCTATCTCGAGGCCGGTGCCGACATCATCGAAACCTGCACCTTCAACGCCACCCGGGTTTCCCAGGCCGACTACAACCTGTCTGATCTGGCCTACGAGCTCAACGTGGAAGGCGCCCGCCTGGTGCGCGAGTTGTGCGACGAGTTCACCGCCGCCAACCCGGCCAAGCCGCGCTACTGCGCCGGTGTGCTGGGGCCCACCTCGCGCACCCTGTCGATCTCGCCGGACGTGAATGATCCGGGCTTCCGCAACGTCAGCTTCGATGCGCTGGTGGACGACTACTACGATTCGGCGAAGGGCCTGATGGAGGGCGGCGCCGACATCATCCTGATCGAGACCATCTTCGACACCCTCAACGCCAAGGCCGCGGTGTTTGCCGTCGAGAAGCTGTTTGCCGACCTCGATCGTCGCCTGCCGGTGATGATCTCCGGCACCATCACCGACGCTTCCGGCCGCACCCTGTCGGGGCAGACCGCCGAAGCCTTCTGGAACTCCCTGTCCCACTCGCAGCCGATCAGCTTCGGCCTCAACTGCGCCCTGGGGGCGAAGGAGCTGCGCCAGTACGTGGACGAGCTGTCGAATGTCTGCGACACCTTCGTCTCGGCCCACCCCAACGCCGGCCTGCCCAACCCCCTGTCGCCCACCGGCTACGACGAGACGCCGGAGCAACTGGCGGCAGAGATCGTCGAGTGGGCCCGCAGCGGCCTGGTGAACATCGTCGGCGGCTGCTGCGGCACCTCGCCGGCCCACATCAAGGCCATCGCCGAGGCGGTGAGCCTGGTGACCCCGCGCAGCGTGCCCCATGTGGACAAGAAGCTGCGCCTGTCGGGCCTGGAGCCCTTCAATGTCGGCCCCGAGTCGCTGTTCGTGAACGTGGGTGAGCGTACCAACGTCACCGGCTCCCGGGCCTTCGCCCGGATGATCCTGGAAGGCCGCTTCGATGACGCCCTGGCGGTGGCCCGCCAGCAGGTGGAGAACGGCGCCCAGATCATCGACATCAACATGGACGAGGCCATGCTGGACTCCATGGCCGCCATGGAGAAGTTCCTCAAGCTGATCGCCTCCGAGCCGGACATCTCCCGGGTGCCCATCATGCTCGACTCCTCCAAGTGGAGCGTCATCGAGGCCGGCCTGAAGTGCATCCAGGGCAAGGGCGTGGTCAACTCGATCTCCATGAAGGAGGGCGAGGCCGAGTTCCTGCGCCAGGCGCGCCTGTGCCGCCAGTACGGTGCGGCGGTGATCGTGATGGCCTTCGACGAGAAGGGCCAGGCCGACACCTTTGCCCGCAAGACCGAGATCTGCAAGCGTGCCTACGACCTGCTGGTGGGCATCGGCTTCCCGCCGGAAGACATCATCTTCGACCCGAACATCTTTGCCATCGCCACCGGCATCGAGGAACACGACAACTACGCCGTGGACTTCATCAACGCGGTGGCGTGGATCAAGGCCAACCTGCCCTACGCCAAGATCAGCGGCGGCGTCTCCAACGTGAGCTTCAGCTTCCGCGGCAACGACGCGGTGCGCGAGGCCATCCACACCGTCTTCCTGTTCCACGCCATCAAGGCCGGCATGAGCATGGGCATCGTCAACGCCGGCATGCTCGGGGTGTATGACGACCTGGAGCCGGAACTGCGCGCAAAGGTCGAGGACGTGGTGCTCAACGCCCACCCGGGGGCTGGCGAGGCCCTGGTGGACTTCGCCCAGACCGTGAAGGAGGGCAAAGCCAAGGATTCCGGGCCCGACCTGAGCTGGCGCGAACAGCCCGTCGAGGCGCGCCTGTCCCACGCGCTGGTCAAGGGCATCACCGATTTCGTGGTGGCCGACACCGAGGAAGTC
The DNA here is from genome assembly GCF_023150065.1 of Zoogloea sp. Lineage (GTDB taxonomy): Bacteria > Pseudomonadota > Gammaproteobacteria > Burkholderiales > Rhodocyclaceae > Zoogloea. The sequence continues at coordinate 36,181 of NZ_JAKLLN010000011.1, read as the reverse complement.
CGTGCCAAGCTGGAAGCCGAGGGCAAGCCGCCCCTGGCCGTGATCGAAGGCCCGCTGATGGCCGGCATGAACGTGGTGGGCGACCTGTTTGGCGCCGGCAAGATGTTCCTGCCCCAGGTGGTCAAGTCGGCACGGGTGATGAAGCAGGCCGTGGCCCACCTGATCCCCTACATCGAAGAGGAGAAGGCCCGCACCGGCGCCACCTCCAAGGGCAAGATCGTCGTCGCCACCGTGAAGGGCGACGTGCACGACATCGGCAAGAACATCGTCGGCGTGGTGCTGGGCTGCAACGGCTACGACATCGTCGACCTGGGCGTGATGGTGCCCTGCGACAAGATCCTCAACGCTGCCCGCGAGCACGGTGCCCAGGCCATCGGCCTGTCCGGCCTGATCACCCCGTCGCTCGAGGAGATGAGCCACGTGGCCTCGGAGATGCAGCGCCAGGGCTTCGAGGTGCCGCTGCTGATCGGCGGCGCCACCACCAGCCGCGCCCACACGGCGATCAAGATCGCGCCCCACTACGACAAGCCGGTGATCTACGTGCCCGACGCCTCCCGCGCCGTGGGCGTGGTCACCAGCCTGCTCTCCGAAGGCCAGAGCGAGGCCTACGCCGCCGAGGTGGCGGCCGACTACGAAAAGCTGCGCGCCCAGCATGCCCAGAAGAAGGGCGTGGCCATGGTGAAGCTGGCCGAGGCCCGCGCCAACGCTTTCAAGTGGAATGCTGATCCAGCCTATGTGCCGCCCGTGCCCGCCCAGCTGGGCATCCAGTCCTTCGACATCGACCTGGCCGAGCTGGTGGATTACATCGACTGGGGCCCCTTCTTCCAGACCTGGGACCTGGCCGGCAGCTACCCGAAGATCCTCCACGACGAGATCGTCGGCGAGACCGCCCGGGAGCTCAAGTCCGACGCCGAGGTGATGCTGGCCCGCATGGTGGCTGAGCAGGACACCCACCCGTGGATCAAGGCGAAGGCGGTGTTCGGCCTCTTCCCGGCCAATGCGGTGGGCGACGATATCGAGATCTACGCCGACGAATCCCGCGAGCAGGTGCTGATGAGCTGGCACGGCCTGCGCCAGCAGCACGAGCGCCCGATGGGCAAGCCCAACTATTGCCTGTCCGACTTCGTGGCCGGCAAGGACAGTGGCGTTGCCGACTACGTGGGGGCCTTTGCCGTCACCGCCGGCCTGGGCATCGAAGGCCGTCTGGCGGCCTACGAGCGCACCCACGACGACTACCACGCCATCATGCTCAAGGCCCTCGCCGACCGCTTCGCCGAGGCCGCCGCCGAATGGCTGCACGCCCGGGTGCGCAAGGAGTTCTGGGCCTACACCCCGGCCGAGACCCTGAGCTGTGACGAGTTGATCAAGGAAGCCTACCGGGGCATCCGCCCGGCACCGGGCTACCCGGCCTGCCCGGATCACACCGTCAAGGGCGATCTGTTTGCCCTGCTGGACGCCCCCGCCCGGGCCGACATGCACCTCACCGAGAGCTTCGCCATGACGCCGGCGGCGGCGGTGAGCGGCTTCTACCTGGCGCACCCGGACAGCCACTACTTTGCGGTCAGCAAGATCGGTCAGGACCAGCTGGAAGACTGGGCCGCACGCACCGGCATGAGCGTGGCCGAAGCGTCGAGGTGGCTGGCGCCGCTGCTGTAAGCGACATCAGACCCGGCCCCTAAGACAAGCATCCGGACGCGCGCCTTGCCGCGCCCGGATGGCTTTGCTGCGGATTCAGCGCCGGGAACTGCGCTTGCGGAAGCCGAGAGCGGCAAGCAGGCCGGCGCCGATCAGCGACAGGCTGCCGGGAGCGGGGACAGCGTTGGGCTGGATGCTGTCCAGGCGCTCGTCGTCGGGCGTGGCGAAATCCACCAGCGTGTACAGGCGCGGAGTCAAGGCCGTGGTGGGGGAGGCGCCGTTCAGGCCGCCCTGGAACTCCAGCCCCCACTCGGTGGCCTGGGACTCGAAGAACAGTACGTTGATGGCGTACAGGCCGGGGGTGGTGAACTCCACCGTGGTGGTGGGGCCGCCGAAACTGTGAATGCCGTCGTTATCGAGGATGCGTGTGCCCTGGATGTCCACCGCGCTGCCGTCGTCGGACGGAAGCCGGAAGGTCCACACCTCGCCGGCGTTCTGGACGCCGAAGAAGCCCGCGAAGCGCATGACGGTGTTGAGCACGTCGTCCGGCAGAACGCTGCTGTTGTCCAGCGTGCTCTGGGCGACTGCGTCGAGCACCGAGCTGTAGGTGGCCGAGGTGGATGTGGTACCCGCCGGGCCGCTCGGGAAGTCGACGGTCGTCGCCCGGAAATTGGCCGTCGCAAACCCGCCGTTGATGATGGTCTGGGCCTGGCTCAGGGTGTCGGTGTTCGGGTTGACGTTGGTCCACAGTTGCCCGGTAAGCCCATTGCCGCTGACGGCCGGCAGGGCGTGGGTCGGGGTCCCGAAGGTGTAGACGGCAGCGCTGGCATTGACGGCGGCAAGCAGCGTGGTGCTGGCCAGAGCCAGCAGGGTGAGTTTGCGGATCATGGGGCGCCTTTTTGGGTGACAGACTCGATTTAGGATCGTCCTGGCTCGTCCTGGGCTCACTTTCACAATCCGCAGGCGGGAGTTGGTGGGGCTGCACGACTCCGGCCTGACTGCCCACGACTCCGGGACACGTCGATTGCAGCGGGTGGCGCAGCTGCCCGGGCGATCTTTTCCTCGCTCCCGGCTTCCGCGGTGCCGCTCGATTCCTCTCTAGCAATTTGCAAACCCGGATTGAGAGTCGTTATAAATCAACGGTTTTCCGGCGAAGAGTGGTGATTTTTTCGCATCTGTGTAAGAAAAGTCGACGGATGTCACCTTTGGTCCCCTCCCTCGTCGGGGTGACCGCCTGGCGCTTGCGGGCGGCCTGATGTGCCGGATCCGGGGGGATTCGAGGGGTTTCGGGTACTTCGAGAACGACGTCACCAAACTGCCGTGATGGATGTCGCGGGGGCTTCTGGTGGCCGCTTCGGATGCCCGGTACCGCCCCCTACAATGCGCAGCGTTACGTCACATTACATTTTTTGACATTTGCTGCGCATCAGCGATCGTGCCTGATGTTGCCGGGGACCTTCATGAAACTGCTTGGCCATTCACTCGCTACCCTGTGTGCCGTTCTTGCTGCCGGTGCCGTTCAGGCCGCACCCGTGGTGCATACCACCGACTTCATCAACAACACCGAACGCACCCAGTTCAACAGCTTCGAGAGCGTGCCCAACGACGGGACGATGTACACCGGGAGCGGTGCCTACACCGAAGGCGGTATCACCGTGCAGCAGATCAACCCGTCCCCCTACGGTATCTGGGTGACCTACAACCCCGGTGGTAGGGACGGCAACCGCGCCTGGTACCCCAACGGCGGTGACTTTGGCTACACCTCGCTGAGCCTCTCCAGCGGCCTGGATTTTGGTGATGTGGGCTTCGTGATCGGCAGTGGCAATTCCTCGCACTCCCGTGCCTACTTCGAGCTGTGGGACGACGGTGCGCTGGTGCTGTCCGGTTCGGTTGCGCAGACCACCAGCTTCCACTATCTCGGTTTCGAAGGCGGTGGCTTCGACACCATCCTGCTGCGCGATGGTATTGCCGGCCTGTCCCTGCATGATGGCTCCCATAATGCACTGGCCATCGATGCCATCGAGATGCGCGCTCGCCAGCAGGTGCCCGAACCCGCCAGCATGGCCCTGGCTGCCCTCGGCCTTGCCGGCCTGGGCGTGATGCGCCGCAAGACGCAGGCCTGATCGCAGACCCGAGCGGTACTGCTTGAGTGGCCCGGACGGGGATTCCCCGTCCGGGCCTTTTTACGTGTGGTGATCCGGCCGGGCGTGGAGTCGAGTTCAGCGACGGCGCCGCATCACGCCGCCCAGCATGCCCAGTCCGAGGGCCGACAGCAGCAGGCTCCCGGGCTCCGGCACCGCCAGCGACCAGGCGAGAACGTCGTGATTGGCATAGCCGCCGCCCGTGCCCGCCGACAGACCGAAGTAGGAATTGACGCAGCCGGCCGCGCCGCAGCCCATCAGACTGGCGATGTCGATGGTGTAGCTCAGGGAGGCGGTGACGGCGGGATTGTTCAGGTCCACCAGTTTCACCACCAGCAGGTCGCCCTGGCCGAAGTAGTTGATGGTGGCCTTCCAGACGTCGCCGTTGTCCATGCTTGCGGGCACATTGGTCTGGGCCAGATGCAGCGTCTCGTTGCCGTTCTTCATCACCCCGATATGGCTGTCCGAAAGGTCAAAGCCGTTCCAGTGGGTGTCGAACTCGATGGCCAGGCTGGGGGACAGGGGGTTGGTGCTGCCGTAGCCCATGCCACCCCCGCCGCCGCCCAGGCTGGTCGGGCTGGTGGCGATCACGAAGGCCAGGCCGTCCGAGCGATTGGTGAGCGGGTTGCCCGGGGACGTGATCTGGAAGGTGAAGCTGGTGCTGAAGTCACTGTTGTGACCCAGCACGTAGGGATTGTCGAAGAAGGCAGTGCCGGCCTGGCTGCCGACGTTGTCGGTCAGGCGCAGCACCATGCCGCTGCCCGGGTCGTAGGCGTGGGCGGAGCCGTTGAGCTCCAGCACCGGCGAGGTCCAGGCGATGTCGCCCCCCTGCCCGAAGAGCAGGGTCGCCGATGCGGGCGAGGCCAGCAGCGCCGTGGCGAGGGCGGTGGTGGAAAGCAGGCTGTGCTTGAAGGATGGCAGGACATTCATGGTGGGCGTCTCCAGGATACTGAGGAAGGTGTCCCGCCAGATCACCCGTGCCCCGGGAGTCTGGTGGAACTCCGGGCTTTTCGCAGCTTACGGACTGCGGAAGGTCAATTCCATTTTAGTATCATGGTTATTGCCCGAAGGGCACGTAACCCTTGTTTGCAGACGCGGCCGTCAGCGTCCAAACGTTGCGCGTACCACCTCCAGCAGCGCATCCGCCACATCCATGTCGTCGGTCAGGCTTTCCACCAGCGCCGAACGGCAGGCCTCCACCGGGTCGAGGCCGACCTTCACCAGCTTGGCGGCGTACACCAGCAGGCGGGTGGATACGACTTCCTCCAGGTCCACGTCCTTCAGGCTGCGCAGGCGCCCGGCAATGGAGACGAGCTGCTTTGCCAGCATCGGGTCACAGCCGGCTTCCCCCTGCAGGATGGATTCTTCCCGGGCAGCGGCGGGGAAGTCGAAGCGCAGGCTGATGAAGCGCTGGCGGGTGGAGGGCTTGAGGCCCTTCAGGAAGTTCTGGTAACCCGGGTTGTAGGACATCACCAGCATGAAATTGTCGGGGGCGTGGAGAAGCTCGCCGGTGCGCTCGATGGGCAGCACGCGGCGGTCATCGGCCAGGGGGTGGATGACCACGGTGGTGTCCCGGCGGGCCTCGACCACTTCGTCCAGGTAGCAGATCCCGCCCTCCCGCACGGCGCGGGTCAGGGGGCCGTCGCTCCACACGGTCTGCCCGTCGCCGAGGAGGTGGCGGCCCACCAGGTCGGCCGCGGTGAGGTCGTCGTGGCAGGCCACGGTGTATAGCGGCAAGCCGAGGCGGGCGGCCATGTGGGCCACGAAGCGGGTCTTGCCGACACCGGTGGGGCCCTTGATGAGCAGGGGCAGGCGGTTCTTCCAGGCCTGCTCGAAGACTTCGATCTCGTTGCCGGCCGGTTCGTAAAAGGGAGCGTGGGTGGTCATGGGGGCATTCATTTGAGAGCGATCCAGTAGGCGACGGCGATGAGGGCCGACACGAGGAGCAGCCAGCCGACGAGCAGGCTGCGCCAGAAGAATTTGACGCCGCGCAGGCCCATGAAGTCCAGCACCACGAGGCGTCCCTTGACGATGCTGATGGCCAGGAGCAGCAGCATGGCCACCGGGCCGGTGATGCCGAGCGTGTCGCCCGCCTCGCCGATTGCGAAGGTGGCGAGGGTGGCCAGCAACAGCACGACCCAGACGGTGTTGAGATGGCGGGTGTTCATCGCATTACATAGACCAGCGGAAAGAGGACGATCCACACCAGATCCACCATGTGCCAGTAGGCGGCGCCGCTTTCGATGCCGTTCATGTCCGCCGGTCCGTAGGCGCCCTGGCGGGTTTTGAACCACAGGGCCACCAGGATCACCATGCCGAGGATGACGTGCATGAAGTGAAAGAAGGTGAGGGACAGGTAGAACATGTAGAAGGTGTTGGTGGACAGGTTGATGCCGGCGCCGAACTTGTCGGCATATTCGATGCCCTTCACCACCAGAAAGCCGCCACCGCAGGCGATGCCGGCCAGCAGCCAGCGGGCACCGGTGGCGGAGCGGGCTCTTCCGACAGCTTCCACGGCCCGGGCCACGCAGGCGCTGCCGCTGATCAGCAGCACGGTGTTGAGGGCGCCGGCCTGGCGGTCGAGAGTCTGCTGCATGGTGTCGAAGAGCTCGACGTTGCGGGCCCGGGCAAAGGCGTAGGCGGCAAAAAACACGCCGAAGGCCAGCAGTTCGGCCAGGATGAAGAACCAGATCGCCAAGTCGCCCGGCGGTGCCGAGGCCGGGCCATGGGGAGGGGGGGAGGGGGGGGCAAGGTCCATGTCCGGAGTGTCGCCGGGGTGGGGCCGGCCGGCCTTGATCTGTCCCAAGTTCCGGGGCATGTGTGGAGGGTGGAAAGTCCCCTCAAGTTTTGGGGCTTTGCTGCGTTACTATCTCTTTAGTTATAACAATGGGCAGGCGGGGCAATGCGGATTCTGCTGGTGGATGACTCCCGGGCCGTGGCAACGGTCATCGGCGCGCGCCTGACGACCATTGGTCATGAAGTGGTCTTTGCCGAGAACGGCGAGGTGGCGCTGTCCCGCTTCCGGGATGCACCACCGGATCTGGTGCTGATGGACATCGAGATGCCGGTGATGAACGGTTTCGAGGCCGCCCAGCGGATCCGGGCCCTGGAAGCCAACGAAGACTGGGCCTGGACCCCGATCATCTTCCTGACCGCCTCCGACACCCACGAAAACCTGGTGATGGCCATCGAGGCGGGGGGGGATGACTTCATCGCCAAGTCGATGCCCGAGGCCGTGCTCGAGGCCAAGATGAAGGCCATGGCGCGTATCGCGGCCCTGCGTGCCGAGCTGTCCCGGGCCAACCGCAAGCTGGAGGCGCTGGCCAGCCATGACGGCCTGACCGGCCTCTTCAACCGACGCCACATGGATTTGCGCCTCGACAACCAGTGGGCCGAGGCGACGCGCCTGGAGGCACCCTTCGGCCTGCTGATGCTCGATGTGGACCACTTCAAGCGCTACAACGATCACTACGGCCATCAGGCCGGTGACGACTGTCTGCGGGCGATTGCACGCATCCTGGCCGACGTGGGAGACAAGGCCAATGCCGCGGGCCTGGCCCGGGGTGCCTTCGCGGCCCGTTACGGTGGAGAGGAGTTCTCGCTGATCCTGCCCGCCGTCTCCGCCGAGGGCTATGCCAGGGTTGCCCAGGCGGTGGTCACGGCAGTGCACGGTGCGGCGATCTCCCATGCCGAGAATGCCGGGTGGGGTGTCGTAACCCTGTCGGTCGGCGGGGTTCGCGTGGCCCGCGCCGAGGGTTCCCTGGTACCCCTGTTCCGCACCGCGGATGCCAATCTCTATCAGGCCAAACGCGGCGGCCGCAACCGGGCCGAGCTGGGCTGAGCCGCGGTTTCAGTAGAGGTAGGGAATCAGCTTGCGCACCCGCCGCCGGTAGGCTGCGTAGCCTGGAAAGCGGGCCATCAGCCAGGCTTCCTCGCGTCGTGACTTGATATCGAAGAACGCCAGCAGCAGGCCGGCCCAGGCCAGGGTCAGCCAGCCCTGAACGAACAGGGCCCAGCCCAGGGCGGCAAGGATCAGCCCGCAGTAGATCGGGTGGCGCACCCAGGCGTAGAGGCCCGTTTCCACCAGCTGGCAGTCGTCCCGGGGATGGGGCAGGGGCGTGAGGTTACGCCCCAGGCCGATGGCGGCGCACACGGCAATCAGCACCCCGACCACCAGCAGCACCAGCCCGTAGCCTGGGGCTACCTTGCCGAGCGCCGCCGGCCATGGGGGCAGGGCCGCTTTGCCGGTCGGTCCGAACAGGAGCAGCCCGAACAGCACCGCCTGTACGGCCACATAGCCCTCCCCGCGCCGGCCTTGCCACCAGGGAGGGAGATTCATGCCGTGGGAGGCTTCCGTGGGGGCTCAGCCCACCACGAAGCCGGGAACGTCGATGCGCACGCTGGGACGGTCCAGCACCACGGCGACGCAGGTGGCAAACTGGGTGGCCCATGCCCCGCCCTGGGCAAAGCGCTGCTCGCCGCCATACTTGGCGACGTTGAGGATCACGTCGAGGATGAGCACCTTGCCGACCGGGTTGCTGGGCGTGCATTCAAGCTCGTCGAATTCCTCCTGCAGCCATTCCCTGGCGGCTTCGCTGGAGAGGTTGGCGATGTCGGTGGCGTGGACATTGAATTCGTATTCCCGGTCGGCCCGGAATACGACGGTGAGGTGGTGCATGCGTGTCTCCTCCTTATATTTTTTACCCTGATTCCCGCATTTTTCGGTGCCCGGCGGCCGGAATCAAGTAACCGATTGTTATCATCGGGCGCTTGTTCCAACGACGCCTCCCCATGACAGCCTCCCCCTGGCGCGCCCTCGCCAACCGCCGCATGCTCATCTGCGTGCTGACCGGCTTCTCTTCGGGCCTGCCCCTCTACCTGCTGCTCAACCTGGTGCCCGCCTGGCTGAAGACCGAGGGGCTGTCCCTGAAGGCCATCGGCGCCTTTGCGCTGATCCAGTTTCCCTACACCTGGAAATTCATCTGGTCGCCCTTCCTCGATCGCTACGCCCTGCCCCTGCTGGGGCGGCGGCGAGGCTGGATGGGGGCCACCCAGCTGGTGCTGCTGGGCGCCATCGCTTGGCTTGGCACCCTGTCGCCCACCGCCGAGCTGGGGATGGTCGTCGGCCTGACGGCCCTGATTGCTTTCCTGTCGGCCACCCAGGACATCGTGCTGGACGCCTATCGGCGCGAGTTGCTGCCGGAGATCGAGCTGGGCATCGGCAACGCCATCCATGTGAACGCCTACAAGCTGGCCGGGCTGGTACCGGGCTCCCTGTCCCTGGTGCTGGCGGACCATCTGCCCTGGCAGCAGGTCTTCCTGGTGACGGCCCTGTTCATGGCCCCCGGCCTGGCCATGACCCTGATGGTCAAGGAGCCGGTCACGGCGGCCGGTGCTCCCCGCACGCTGCGGGATGCGGTGGTCGAGCCCTTTCGCGAGTTCTTCGGCCGTCACGGGGTGCAGTCGGCCCTGGTGGTGCTGGCCTTCATCTTCCTCTACAAGCTTGGTGACTCCCTGTGTACGGCCCTGGCCACGCCCTTCTATCTGGACATGGGCTACTCCAAGACCGAGATCGGCCTGATCGCCAAGAACGCCGGGTTGTGGCCGAGCGTGATCGGCGGGCTGCTGGGGGGACTGTGGATGGTCAAGCTGGGCATCAACCGGGCCCTGTGGGTCTTCGGGGTGGTGCAGTGGGTGGCCATCTACGGCTTTGCCTGGCTGGCCTGGCTGGGGCCGGGCGAGTCGGATACGGCCCGCCTGGGCGTGCTGGCGGTGGTCATCGGCCTGGAGGCGCTGGGTGTGGGGCTGGGCACCACGGCCTTCGTGGCCTACATGGCCCGCACCACCCATCCGGCCTACACCGCCACCCAGCTGGCCCTGTTCACCAGCCTGATGGCCGTGCCACGTACCTTCATCAATGCCTCGGCCGGCTGGCTGGTGGAGGCCATGGGCTGGTACAACTTCTTCCTGCTGTGCGGTGTGCTGGCCATTCCCGGCATGCTGCTGCTGTTCAAGGTGGCACCCTGGAACGAGCGTCCGGAAGGCAGTGCCTGATCCTCTCACCTGCATCCTGTGTCCATGACTTCCCTCGAAACCGCCGCCCGCGCCCTTTCCGACACCCTCGACGACATGCGCTTCGCGCCGCCGGTGTCCCATGTCTACAACCCCCTGACCTACGCCTGGGCGCCCAACGCGGCCTATCTCCAGCGCTACGGGCAGGGGCGCAAGCGGGTGGTGTTTGTGGGCATGAACCCGGGCCCCTTCGGCATGGTCCAGACCGGCGTGCCCTTTGGCGAGATTGCCGTGGTGAGGGACTGGATGGGGATCGAGGCGGAGGTGCTGAAGCCCGCCGTCGAGAACCCCAAGCGGCCCATCGAGGGCTTTGCCTGTGCCCGCTCGGAGGTGAGCGGCCGGCGCCTGTGGGGCCTGTTTGCCGAGCGTTTCGGTACGGCGGAGGCCTTCTTTGCCGAGCATTTCGTGGCCAATTACTGCCCCCTGGCGTTTTTCGAGGGGGGGCGCAACCTCACCCCCGACAAGCTCCCGGCAGCGGAGCAGGGCCCCTTGCTGGCGGCCTGTGATCGCCATCTGCGACAGGTCATCGAGACCCTGCAGCCCGAGTGGGTGATCGGCGTGGGGGCCTGGGCCGAGCAGCGGGCCCGTCAGGCCCTGGCGGGTTTGCCCGTGCAGGTGGGGCGGGTGCTGCACCCCAGCCCGGCGAGCCCGGCGGCCAACCGGGGCTGGAGCGAGGCTGCCAGTCGCCAGCTGGCCGAGCAGGGGGTCTGGCCCGAGGCATAGCCGCAGGCTGACCATGGGGTCGGCCTCCCGCGTTCCCCGCGCCAGGTGTGTTCAGGTTTCGCTGGTCTTGTCGAGGCCACCTGCCACCGAGGCATCCACCTGCCGGGCCATCTCCAGCATGTAGTTGCGCGAGTTGGTGGCGGCGTCGAGCATGGTCCGCACCACGTCCACCATCATCGTCCCGCCCGCGGCTGCGTAGGCCTCCGGTGCGCTGTTGCTGGTGATCACCTTCTCCAGCGAGCTGGAGCGCGCCTTGAGCAGCCCGGAGAGCTCATTCTGGTTTTCGGCGATCACCTCGTTGAAGTCCACGGCGTAGCCCACCGTCTGCTGGATCAGCTTGTGGGCGATCTCCGACTGGGTTTCGCAGAAACCCGGCACGCCCTTGGCGCTCATCACCGCCTTGATGCCCGAGACGTTGCTCTCCATGATCGACTGGGTGGCCCTGAGGTTCAATGCGATCAGGCGCTGGGCGCATACGAAGGTCCCTTCGTAAAGCGTCCGCAGGGCATCGATGTTGTCCTTGCCCGACGAATCGAGCAGTTGCTGGAGCGTGAGCATGGGGTCTCTCCTGTTCGATGAAGCTTGCGCCGGCGCGTTGTCCGGTATCGGTGGGGCCGAGGTCGGCCCAGACAGGTACCTTAAACGCTCCGCCATCGGGCGTAGTTGCCCGCCGTCAAGAGTCTGCTTGATGGGAAAAGCAGGATGATCGTTTCTTCCGGGGTCAGTTTGACGGCGGTGGCGCCGTTATAAGCCTGGACTCCGTTCCGATCATCCGCTCATGTCCGCTTCAGCACCGCTTGGCCCGGCCAGGCTTCGTTCGATTCCCAAGCTCATCCGCTCGCGGGCCTGGTGGCTGCTGCCCCTGGCAGTGTGGGCGGTGGTGGTGCTGGCTTCCCTGGAACTGCAGATCACCGAGATCCGCGAGCAGTCCACGCGGGTGGCCATCGAAGGGGCGCGCAACATGTTCCGCATGGTCATGCTGACCCGCAACTGGAACGCCAGCCATGGCGGTGTGTATGTGCCGGTTACACCGGACACCCAGCCCAATCCCTATTTGGAGCACGCCCGGCGGGACGTGATGACCACTGACGGGGTGGCCATGACCATGATCAACCCGGCCTACATGACCCGGCTGATCGCCGGCATGGCGGCATCGGACGGGGGCGTGGAGTTTCGCCTGACCAGCCTGAAGCCGATCCGGCCGGCCAATCTGGCCGATGACTGGGAGCGCCGCTCCCTGGAGGCCTTCGAGCGGGGTGTGGCGGAGACCATGGGCACCGAGAATGGCCCGCGGGGCACCATGCTGCGCTACATGGCGCCCTTGCGCGTGCAGGAAAGCTGCATGGCCTGCCATGCCAAGCAGGGCTACAAGGTCGGGGACGTGCGCGGGGGTATCAGCGTGTCCCAGGGCTATGGCCCCATCGAGGCGGCCACCCGCGACGGCATCCGGCAGACCGTGCTGGCCCACGGCGTGGCCCTGCTGGTGGTGACGGCGGTGGGCTGGGGGCTGCTGGAGCTGCTGCGTCGGCGCTGGTTCGAACTGGCAGGCAAGATCGGGGAACTGGAGGAAGCCCACGGGCAGTTGCTCCAGTCGGAGAAAATGGCCTCCATCGGCGTGCTGGCGGCGGGCATCGCCCATGAGATCAACAACCCGGTGGGTTTCGTCAATTCCAATCTGGGGGCCCTGAAGGGCTACAACGAGGCCATGGTCCGCTTGCTGGAGGCGTGCCGGGCCGGTACGGCCACGGAGGCGGATTTCGTTGCGGCGGACTTCGACTACATCAAGGCCGACAGCGTCGACCTCGTCCGCGAATCCCGCGATGGTCTCGACCGGGTGCGCAAGATCGTTGCCGATCTGAAGGAATTCTCCCGCCTGGACAGCGCCGAATGGCAGGAAGCCGACCTCAATGCCGGCATCGAATGCACCCTCAACGTGGTCTGGAACGAGATCAAGTACAAGGCCGAGGTGGTGCGCCAGTACGATGCCGCGCTGCCGCGGGTGCCCTGTCTGCCCGCCCAGATCAACCAGGTGGTGATGAACCTGCTGGTCAACGCCGCCCAGGCCATCGAGGCGCGGGGCGTCATCACCGTGCGCAGCGGGCATGACGCCGAGCAGGTCTGGATTGAAGTCGAGGACAGCGGCAGGGGCATGCGCCCGGAAGTGCTGGCGCGGATCTTTGACCCCTTCTACACCACCAAGCCGGTCGGCAAGGGGACGGGGCTGGGCTTGTCCATCTCCTACGACATTGTCAGCAAGCACGGTGGCCGCATCGACGTGCGCAGCGAGCCGGGGCGTGGCAGCACCTTCCGGGTGTGGTTGCCGCGCCAGGCCCCGGGCTGAGCTCTTGGCCCCCTTTCGGCCGGCGCGTACGGATACAAAAAAGCCCCTGGCGTTTCCGGCAGGGGCTTCAGGGCATGTCGCTCAGTAGCGGCGCGGGGCCGGCGACGGCGCACCGCCGGGGCGTGCCGGCAGGTGGCGGAAGGTGATGCGGCCCTTGGACAGATCGTAGGGCGACATTTCGAGGGTCACTTCATCGCCGGCGATGATGCGGATGTGGTTCTTCTTCAGCTTGCCGCCGGAGTAGGCGATCAGGGTGTGGCCGTTGTCGAGGGTGACGCGGTAACGACCGTCGGGCAGCACTTCGGTGACGCTGCCATGCATTTCAATCAGTTCTTCCTTGGCCATGTCGGGCTCCTTGTGGGTGGCCGGGCGGCGTCCCTGTGTGGGGCGTGTCGGCCGCGGCCCGCCACCGCCGTGGTGGGCCAGTTTGCGCCGAGGCCTGAAGGGGCGATGGCGATCGAATGTCGGCTCTTTGTTCGGCGGGCCGGCGACGGGTGCCCACGAACAGAATCGCAGGCGAAGATGAACACTGTTGTACTGCTGCCCGATGCGTGGAGTTTCCTCCTGATGCACCAAAAAACAAGGCCACCGCGTTGGGTGGCCTTGTCTCTGCAATCTGGTGGGTTGTGAGTGGCTCGAACACTCGACCTACGGATTAAGAGTCCGCTGCTCTACCAACTGAGCTAACAACCCATTCTTACAGGAGCCGGTATTATAGCCCCACCAACGGTTGGTGGGTCGGGCGAGATTCGAACTCGCGACCAACGGATTAAAAGTCCGCTGCTCTACCGACTGAGCTACCGACCCCCCGGAAGAGACGCGCATTATAGCCCTACCAAAAATTACGTCAAGCGTTTCGTAGCTGAATTTTTATCGACAGGCTGGCGCCCGCCACAATTGCGGCCACGGTGAGGGCTGCGCCGAGGGCCAGGGTGGACAATCCGCTCAGTCCCTGGCCGATGGTGCAGCCCAGGGCGGTGACGCCGCCAAAGCCCATCAGCATGGCGCCGGCGAGGTGGCGGGCCAGGTCGGGGGCGTCACGAAAGCTCTCGATCCGGAAGCTGCGGCCGAGCAGCGCGGCCAGCAGGGAGCCGGCAATGACGCCGAGCGTCAGGGCGATACCCAGAGTGACGCTGCGGCTCTTGTCGGTCCACAGCATCAGCAGATCAAGGGAGTAAGCGAGGGGGGCGACGAAGCTGAGGGATTCCATGCGCCCGCTGTTGGTGGCCAGGAAGGCCGGTTCGAGGGTCTCCGGATCTTCAGGCAGGTAGCCCAGGTAGCCGCTCAGGGTCCAGCCCGCCACGATGGTGGCGCCGATGGCGAGGCTGCCGAACAGGGGGGCGGGGCGCCACATCTCACGGCTCGACAGGGCGAACAGGCCGAGGCCGCCGGCCGCCACCACGGCGCAGGCCAGCCAGGCGCTGCGGATGTCGAGAGCGAAACGGGTCGCGATCAGGGTGGGAAGGTCCTGGTGGGTGTCGAACTGGACGACGAAGGGGTCGAGCCAGGCGCTGCGCCAGCCGCCAAAAAGGCCGCGGAGCGTCATGTAGGCGGAAAGCCCGAGGAAGACGAAGACCACCAGTGACTTGAGGTTGCCGCCGCCAAGGCGTACCAGGGTCTTGGCGCCGCAGCCGGAGGCCAGGGTCATGCCGATGCCGAAGAGGGCGCCGCCGACGATGTGGGACAGCCAGGGCAGGCGGGCGCCGGTGTAAATGGAGCCATGCACGTCGATCAGCCCGTTCATCTGCAAGGCGGTGGTGCCGGCGATGGCGGTGGCGGCGGCCAGGGCCCACATGCGCAGACGGGTCCAGTCCTCCATGATGAGGATGTCGGCGATGGCCCCCATGGTGCAGAAGTTGCTGCGCTGGGCGGCCAGGCCGAACACGCCGCCGATGGCAAACGCCAGCCAGGCCAGGGTGGCCGGAGCGAGGGGGAGGGGCGTGCTGGCGTCCATGGCCGGGCAGGGGTCAGCGGTATGGGGTCGGGTCGGCTACACCGGCGGCTTCGAAGCCGGCCCGGCGCAGCCGGCAGGCGTCGCACAGGCCGCAGGCGCGGCCCTCGTCGTCCGCCTGGTAGCAGGACACGGTGAGGCCGTAATCCACCCCCAGGGCGGTGCCACGGCGAATGATGTCGGCCTTGGAGAGGTCGATCAGCGGGGCGTGGATGTGCAGCTTGTGGCCCTCCACGCCTGCCTTGGTGGCGAGGTTGGCCATGGCTTCGAAGGCGTTGATGAAGGCCGGGCGGCAGTCGGGGTAGCCCGAGTAGTCTACCGCATTGACGCCGACGTAAATGTGGTCGGCCTCTAGCACCTCGGCCCAGGCCAGGGCGATGGACAGCATGATGGTGTTGCGGGCCGGGACGTAGGTGATCGGGATGCCGCCTTCCAGGCCGTCGGTAGGTACGGCCAGGGCCGGGTCGGTGAGGGCGGAGCCGCCGAACTGGCCCAGGTCCACGTGGGCGACCCGGTGGGCGCTGGCGCCGAGAGCCTTGGCCACGCGCTGGGCGGCGGCGAGCTCGGCGGCGTGGCGCTGGCCGTATTCGACCGACAGGGCATAGGCGTCGAAGCCTTCGGCACGGGCGATGGCCAGGCAGGTGGCGGAATCAAGCCCGCCCGAGAGCAGGACGAGGGCGCGGGGGCGTGGGGTAGTCATGATTTCTCCGGTGTCTCGGAAAATAGTAACGTCGACCGGCGGTCGACGGGGCACGACCGCCGGACGGATTCAGCGGCCGGGTTCGTTGCCCCAGATGATTTTGTGGAGCTGGACCTGCATGCGCACCGGCAGCCGGTCACGCAGGATCCAGGCTGCCAGGTCGGCCGGCTGCAACTGGCCCTGCACCGGCGCCAGCAGCACCGGGCAGCGTTCGGTCAGGCCGTATTCGGCGATCTGGGCCTTGGCCCATGCGTAGTCGGCCTCTCCGGCCAGCACCAGCTTGAGTTCGTCGTGCCGGGTGAGCAGGGGAATGTTGGTCAACAGGTTGCGGGCCTCCTCGCCGGAGCCGGGGGCCTTGAGGTCCATGATGCGTGACACCCGCGGGTCCACCCCGGAGATGTCGATGGCGCCGCTGGTTTCCAGGGAGACCGAATAGCCGGCATCGCACAGGGCGCTCAGCAGGGGCAGGCAGTTTTTCTGGGAGAGCGGCTCGCCGCCGGTCACGCAGACCGTCTGGCAGTGGTGTGAAGCGACGTCGGCCAGGATGTCGTCGAGGTTGCGGGTAGTGCCGCCGGTGAAGGAATACTCGGTGTCGCACCAGCTGCAGCGCAGGGGGCAACCGGTGAGGCGCACGAAGACCGTGGGCAGGCCGGCCCGGGAGGTTTCACCCTGGAGGGAGTGGAAGATCTCGGTGATGCGGAGGGTGACGGGGCGACCGGTAGAGGGCATGGCGGAGCGTGCGGTGACAGCCCCGGCCGACGGGCCCGGGGCTGGCGGGTTTTTCACTTCTTCAGGCGTTGCCGGGCAATCTGCGCGGCCGAGCTGCTCGGGTAGCGGGAGACCAGCTTCTCGAGGCTGCGGGTGGCGCCGACGTTGTCGTTGCGGGCCTGCTGGGTGCTGGCCAGGCCGAGCAGGGCGTCCGGCGCACGGCTGTCGTCGGGCCACTGGTTGGCCACCTTGCCGTAGTGTTCGGCGGCGCCGATGTTGTCTTTCTGCTGATACAGGGCGCTGGCAGCCCAGAAGTGGGCGCTGGGCAGGAAGCTGCTGTTCGGGTAAGCCTTGGTGAAGGCGATGAAGCTGCCTGCGGCTTCCTTGTACTTGCCGCCGCGCAGCTGGGTCAGCGCCGCTTCGTAGTCGCGGCTCTCCGCTGCCGGGTCGACGGCCGCCGCCGCCGGCGCAGCCTGGGGGGCGGCGTCGGTGCTGGCGGCGGGGGTCTCGAGTTTGCGCAGGCGGTTGTCGAGATCGAGGTAAAAGTCCTTCTGCCGCTTGATGGCATTGGCCAGGTCGTTGCTGAGCACCTCGTTTTCACCGCGCAGGCGGGCGATCTCGGTTTTCAGCAGGTCGATCTGGTTGGCGAGCTCGAGCTGGGCCCGGGCGCTCGCTTCCAGCTTGTCGAGACGGCCGCTGAGCTCGGTGCGCATGGCATTGATGCGCGCCCGGGCTTCATCGTCGTCAAACAGGCCGGCCTGGGCCGGGGCGATGATCAGCCCCGCCAGCAGTGCTGCCGTCAGGCGGGGCAGAAGGCGCCGGAACATCAGAATTCACCCGAATAAAGCATGTCGCCGCGACGGTTGGCGGACCAGCAGGACTCGCTGGCATCGCCGCAGCTGGGCTTTTCTTCGCCGAGGCTGACGGACTCGAGCTGGCCTTCGGACACGCCCAGCAGGGTCAGGGCTTTCTTGACGGCGTCGGCACGCTTCTGGCCGAGGGCCAGGTTGTACTCGCGGCTGCCGCGTTCGTCGGTGTTGCCCTGGATCAGCATCTTGACGTTGGGGTGGCTGGTCAGGAACTTGGCGTGGGCTTCAACCAGCGAGCGGTACTGGTCTTTGATCACGTAGCTGTCGTAGTCGAACAGCACGCTGCGCTTGGACAGGACGCTCTTGGGGTCCTTGAGCTCGGGGTAGGCGCTCTTGCCATTGGCGGAGCCGGCGTCGACGGGGACAACACGGCTGTTATCCACGCCGGAGCTGGCAGCACCGCTGGAGCGGTCTTCGACGGCGACGGCGCTCTGGCCATCGGTGGGGGGGGAAGAGGTGCAGGCGGCCAGCAGGCCGACGGTGATCAGGGACAGGGCAACGCGGGTGTACTTCATGGTGTGGGCTCCGGGAGCAAGCAAGGGGCGGGGTGGGAAGGGAGTGTAGGTTTTATAGGTGTCAGTTGCGCGGCTGCGGACCCCAGGCGGGTTCGCGGACGTCGCCGGATTGTACCGACAGACGCTGCTTGACACGACCGTCGGACGACACGGCGGCCAGTACGCCGCGGCCGCCGACTTCGGTGGCGTAGAGCACCATGCGCCCGTTGGGGGCGAAGCTGGGGGATTCGTCCTTGGCCGAGTCGGTCAGGATTTGGGTCTGGCGGGAGCCCAGGTCGAGCATGGTGACCTGGAAGCGGCCGCCGTTACGGGACACATAGACCAGGCTCTTGCCATCGGGAGACGGGCGCGGGCTGACGTTGTAGCTGCCTTCGAAGCTGACCCGCTGGGCGTCGCCGCCGCCGGCCGGAACCCGGTAGATCTGCGGGCTGCCGCCCCGGTCGGAGGTGAAGTAGATCCAGCCGTCGGTGGACCAGGCCGGCTCGGTGTCGATGCCCGAGGAGGAGGCCAGGCGCTGCACGCCGGAGCCGTCGGCGTTGACCGAGTAGAGCTGGGACTGGCCGTCCTTGGTCAGGACCACCGCCAGGCGGCGGCCGTCGGGCGACCAGGCCGGGGCCGAATTGGAGCCCTTGAAGTTGGCAGCCACGTTGCGCTGGCCGGTGGCCAGGGAGTGCACGTACACCACCGGCTTCTTGGCCTCGAAGGACACATAGGCCAGGCGGGTGCCGTCGGGCGACCAGGCCGGGGAGATGATCGGTTCCTTGGAGGCCAGGGCGGTCTGGGCGTTGCTGCCGTCGGCGTCGGCGATCTGCAGCTCGTAGCGCGGACCGGATTTCAGCACGTAGGCGATGCGGGTGGAGAACACGCCGGGCTCGCCGGTGAGCTTCTCGTAGATGAAGTCGGCAATGCGATGGCCGGTGGTGCGGTACTGGTTGGGGGCCATCACCATGGCCTGGCTGCCCAGACTGACCTGCTTGGCGGCATCGAAGAGGCGGAACTGCACCTGGTAGCGGCCGCTGCCCGAGGGGGCAACGGTGCCTACGGCAAAGGCATCTGCACCGCGGGAGCGCACGCGGCCGAAGTCGGGCGGTGTATCGGCGCCCATGGGCGAGGGGCCGAGCTCGACCATCTTGAACAGGCCGCTGCGCTCCAGGTCGGCGCGCACTACGTCGGTGACGGCGCGGGGCAGGGTACTTTCGCCCTCGAAGCTAGCGATGGCCACCGGCATGCGGTTGGCGCCGGCGCCGGTGATCTCGATGGAAAGCTGGGCCTGTGCCAGGGACGCAAGGGCCAGCGCGCAGACGGTGGCCGTGCCGCGCAGGAAGGTCAGGATGCGTTGGGTCATGGGTGTGGGGTCACCGTGGGTTTAGTCGCGGAGCGGGTAGAACTCGAAATTCAGAGTTCGTTCAAATAGTTCCGGTTTGTCTGGCTTTGGCAGAGGGCTTGATTTCTGGATCGCACGTTCGATAGCTGCATCCAGTTGCGGATTTCCTGTAGAGCGCCTGAGTCGGACCTCGATTACTGAGCCGTCCGGTAGCTGATCTACGTAAAAAACTGCATAGGGATCGCCGGATACTCCGGGCGGAAGGACGATGTTGCCCTTCACTTTCGAAGCAATCTTATTCGTGTAAGCCCTCAGTGCCTTGCTGTTGGCCGCCTTGGCCTGTTCATTGGCAAGTCGTGCGAGCTCCTTCTGGATTTCGCCCGTTTGCTTAGCTTTTTCCGAGTCCCGGGCCATCAGCTCGCGCATGCGGCGATCTTCCAGCTCCCGGGCCTTCTCGGCATCGGCCTTGGCATTCTTGTCGGTCTTGACCGGCTTTTCCACCGGCTTGACCGGCTTCTCGACCTTTGCCGGTTCGGGTTTCGGCTCAGGCTTCGGTTTGGGTTCCGGTTTGGGCCTGGGCTCGGGCTTCGGGTCCGGCTTGGGGGGCTTTTCGACCTCTTTGACCGGCTTGGGCGGTGTCTTCTTGGGTTCCGGCGCCTTGATGGCGATGTCCGGGTGCTTGCGCGGCGGCGGTGCGGGCTCCGGCTCGTCGTCGGGCTCGGGGGGCGCCGGCCGGGGGGCTGGGCGGGGCGGAGCAGGGGGGGGCGGAGGCGCCACCACGGCGGCGGGCAAGGGCGCGCTCACCAGCTCCACTTCCACGGCGTCGGGCAGGCGGTTCTGCCAGCGCACGCCGTAGAACAGGAACATGCCGAGGGCGATGTGCACCCCCGCAGCCAGGGCCAGGGACGACCACTTGCCCCGCTCGTTGGCGGGCATTGCTGGATTCATCGGGACGACTTGCCGACCTGCGTCTGCAGGCCGACTTTATTGACACCCGCGTTGCGCAGGTCGTTGAGGGTGTTCATCACCAGCTCGTACTTGACGCTCTTGTCGGCGGCGATGATCACCGACTGGCCCGGGTTGGCGGACACGGCGGCCTGCACCTCGCCGATCAGGTCCTTGCGGTTGAGGGCCTTCTCGGGGGAGCCGCTGGTCTGGCGCAGGGCCAGCTCACCGTCGGGCTTGACCTGCACCACCATGGCGTCGGTGGGCGGGGCGGGGACCTTGTCCACGCTGGGCAGGTTCACCGAGCCGGACTGGATCATCGGCGCGGTGACCATGAAGATCACGAGCAGCACCAGCATCACGTCGATGTAGGGCACGACGTTGATCTGGTTCATCAGGCGGCGTTGGCGCATGGCGTCGGGGCTCCGGCGATCAGCGCAGCTGGCGCTGGAGGATGTTCAGGAACTCCTCGGTGAAGCTCTCGAAGCGGATGGCGATGCGGTCGATGTCGTGGGCGAAGCGGTTGTAGGCCACGACAGCGGGGATGGCGGCGAACAGGCCGATGGCGGTGGCCACCAGGGCCTCGGCAATGCCGGGGGCGACGTGGGCGAGGGTGGCGGAGCCGACGTTGGAGAGACCGCGGAAGGCGTTCATGATGCCCCACACGGTGCCGAACAGGCCGACGTAGGGGGACACCGAGCCGACGGAGGCGAGGAAGGCCAGGTGGGCTTCCAGGTCGTCCACCTCGCGCTGGTAGGTGGCGCGCATGGCCCGGCGGGCGCCGTCCATCACCGCCCCGTGGTCGAGGCTCTTGCCGCGCAGCTTGGCGAATTCCCGGTAGCCGGCTTCAAAGATGCGCTCCATGCCGGCGGCCTCGTGGCGGCTGGTGGCGGCGCTCTGGTACAGGGCGTTGAGGTCACCGCCGCTCCAGAAGTCGCGTTCGAAGAGATCGGTCTTCTTCTTGGCGTCGCGGATGGCGAACCACTTGCGGAAGATCCAGTACCAGGACATGAAGGACACGGTGCCCAGCAGGGCCATCACCAGCTTCACCAGCAGGCTGGCGTTGGCGATCAGGGACAGGATGGAAAGATCTTCGGTGACGTTCATCGGATTAAACCAGGGTGGCGAACTGTGCGCGCACAGCAGGGGGGATCGGGGCGGCCTTGCGGGAGTCGAGGTCGATGCAGGCGATGGTGATCAGGGCGTTGAAGATGATCTGGCCGTCGCGCAGGATCTTCTGGGCAAACACCAGGCTGGCGCCGCCGAGGCGCTCGATGGTGGTGCGTACCTCGAGTTCGTCGTCGAGCACGGCGGCCTGGAGGTAATCGGCCTTCACGGTACGGACGACAAATACGATATGCTGCTCGGCAGCCAGGGCTTTCTGCCCGAAGCCGGTGGCGCGCAACCAGTCGGTCCGGGCCCGCTCGCAGAATTTGAGGTAGTTGGCGTAGTACACGACGCCTGCAGCGTCGGTATCCTCGTAGTAAACCCGCACCGGTAGCGTGAAGCCGGGTTTGTGCGGGTTGTTTACGGGGTGTTTCGGCGCGTGCATCGCAACATTTTACAGTATGAGCCCCCTTGTTCCGAAGCGCAGGGCTTCATTCGTTGTTTCAGAATGTTGGCTCCGATGCCCGGGTTTGCCTGAGGGACGTTGTAATTGCAGCAATCCTGTGCCTAGAATCGCGGCCTTGAACGCGAACTGGTGCGTTTTGTGCATTGTTCCGGACAACAGATGCACAGGTATCGCGAAGCTGTTTGCGGCAGAATGCCCCGCAGGACTTGTAAGAGTCGAGAAACCGGCTGCAGTCCCGGCCGGCCCGGGCCTTGATGCCCGACATTCGATTCATGGGAGGAATGAGACATGGTTGCAACCACGACAAGCAATGAGAAGCTGCTGACCGAGGCCGAAATGCTGGCCATGCCGGAAGACGATTACATGAACCCGGCCCAGCTGGAGTTCTTCCGGGTCCGTCTCTCCAGGATGCGTGACGAGCTGCTCGAGAACGCTGCCAGCACCGGTGCCAATCTGCGCGAGAACGAACTCGTCGCCGATCCGGCCGACCGGGCCACGGTGGAAGAGGAGCATGCACTGGAACTGCGCGTCCGTGACCGGGAGCGCAAGCTGCTCAAGAAGATCGACGAAGCCCTGGGTCGGATCGCCGAAGGCGAATACGGCTGGTGCGAGGAGACCGGTGATCCGATCGGTATCGGCCGCCTGCTGGCCCGTCCGACCGCGACCCTGTCCATCGACGCCCAGGAGCGTCGCGAACGTACCCAGAAGCTGTACGGGGAGTAATCCCCGGCCTGGCTTTGCCGGGACGGCAACGCAATCCATGACCGTTCCGGTGCATCGCATTCCTGTCTCCCTGCTTACCGGATTTCTCGGGGCAGGCAAGACCACCGTCCTCAATCACCTGCTGCGCCAGCCCGAGCTGGCGGGTACGGTGGTGGTGATGAACGAGTTCGGCGCCGTGCCGATTGATCATCTTCTCGTCGAGCACATCGACGAAAACCTCGTTCTCCTCGAATCCGGTTGCCTGTGCTGCACGGTCCGTGGTGACCTGACGCGGACCCTGCGGGCGCTGTTCATGCGCCGCTTGCGCCGTGAGCTGCCCGCCCTCGAGCGCATTGTCATCGAAACCACCGGCCTGGCCGATCCGGCCCCGGTGCTGTTCACCCTCATGCAGGACTTCTTCATCGCCGAGCGTTTCCGCCTGGATGGGGTGATCACGGCGGTGGATGCCGTGTTCGGCGCGGAACAACTGGCGCGCCAGCCCGAAGCCGTCAAGCAGGTGGCCATGGCGGATCGTCTGCTCATCACCAAATGCGACCAGGCTGCCCCCGCAGTGCTGGAAAGCCTTGAAGCACGCCTGGCCGGCCTCAACCCCGGGGCGCCGCAACTGCGCGTGCAAGAGGGCGTCGTCGCCCCCGAGGCCGTCCTCGACTGCGGCCTGTGGAACCCGGCCCGCAAGAGTACCGATGTTGCCCGCTGGCTGGCCGACGAGGCCGTGGCGGCGCGTGCGGCAGCCCACCCTTATGCGCCGCGGGCGCGTACGGCGGTGGCCGATGCGAATCGTCACGACGCCTCGGTCCATGCCTTCGTGGTGCGTATCGACGCGCCGGTGGCCTGGGGCGATTTCTCCACCGCCCTGGACATGCTGCAGGGGCTCAAGGGCGATCAGCTGCTGCGGGTGAAGGGCATCGTCCATGTCCGGGGTGAAGCGTTGCCCCGTGTCATCCAGTGCGTGCATCACCTGCGCTACCCGGAGGCGGCCCTGCCTGCCTGGCCGGATGAGATGCGTGCCACCCGCCTGGTCTTCATCGTCCGCGACCTGCCGCGGGAAATCGTCGATCAGGCCTTCGCCTGCTTCTGTCCGGCCGAGCCGGAGCGTGCTGCATGAAGTTGCCGGCCCGCTCCTCGGCCCTGCTGCGCAGCGCCCTAGCGTTGCTGCTGGTCTGTGCGCAGATCTTTGCTGCCGCCCATGCCGTCGGTCACGTGGGCGATCTGGCAAGCCTGGCCCGGGGCGACACGCTGGTCGCCCAGGCCACCCGGGACGGTGGCGTGCCTGCCGCCGAGCGCCATGAGGCCTGCCTGCTGTGCCTGGCGGCGGCCGACCTGGTGGCGGCGCTGCCGCCCGCGGTGCCGGTGCTGGATGTCGATGTCCAGGCGCTTACGCTTCCCGCTGCGCCTGATCTTCTCCCCGGCGCCCTGCGCCTGCCCCGGCCCCACGCCCGGGGGCCGCCCACTTTCTCCTGACTCCGTTCCTTTCGTGATGACCGGTGCCGGCTCTGCCAGCGCCGGCAGCCCCCATTTCAGGACCGATCCCAGGAGATCCGAGCCATGACTTTCGTTCGTCCCGGCGCGCTTTGCGTCGCCCTCGCCGCGGCCTTTCCGGCCGTCGCCTCCGCGGCATCCGATGCCGATCTGAAACAACTCCGCCAGCAGATCCGTGAGCTGCGCGATACCTACCAACAGCGCATCGAGGCCCTCGAGCGCCGGCTGGCCGAAACCGAGCAGCGTGCCGCCGGTGCGGCCACCGCCGCGGCAGCGGCCGGTTCCACCGCCAGCACCGCGGTCCAGTCCGTGGCCAAGGTCGAGGCCCGCGCCGCCGAGGCCCAGGCCGCCGCCGACAGCGTGGCACGCCGGCCGGTGGCCGAGAGCGCCTTCAATCCCTCCATTTCCCTGATCATCGACAGCAAGTTCACCCGTTTCCAGCGCGATCCGGGCGCCTACCGCATCGACGGTTTCATCCCCTCGGGTGGCGAAGTCGGCCCTCCCCGCAAGGGCTTCTCGCTGGGTGAGTCGGAGCTGGCCTTCTCGGCCAACGTGGACCACCTGTTCCGCGCCAACGCCCGTTTCGCCCTGGCTGAAGATGACGGTGCCGGGGTGGTCGAGGTGGAGGAAGTGAACGTGGAAACCCTGGGTCTGTCCTCCGGCCTGAAGGTCAAGGCCGGGCGTTTCCTGTCCGGGGTGGGTTACCTCAACCAGCAGCACCCCCACGAATGGGACTTCGCCGACGCGCCGCTGGCCTACAAGGCCTTCTTCGGCTATCGCCTGCAGAACGACGGCGTGCAACTGCGCTGGGTGGCGCCCACGGATCTTCTCCTCGAGCTGGGCACCGAAGTGGCCAGCGGGCAGAAATTCCCCGGCGCCGAGCGCAATCGCAATGGGGCGGGCCTGTGGACCGCCTTCGCCCACCTCGGCGGTGACATCGGCACCGAGTCCGCGTGGCAGGTGGGCCTGTCCCATGTGCGCACCAATCCGCGGGAGCGGGGTTTCGAGGATGGCGCCGATGCCGCCGGTACGGCCCTCGCCCACAGTTTCTCGGGGCGCAGTCAGACCTGGATTGCCGATTTCGTCTACAAATGGGCGCCCAACGGCAACAGTAGCGTGACCAATCTGAAAGTGCAGGGGGAGTATTTCCAGCGGCGCGAAAGCGGCGATCTGAACTACGACATCGGCGGCCTCGCCGAGGCCAGTTCGGCGGCCCGTTTCCGCCAGTCCGGCAGCTATCTCCAGGCGGTGTATCAGTTCATGCCGCGCTGGCGCGTGGGGGTGCGTGGCGACTGGCTCGACAGCGGCACGGCCAATCTCGGCAGTCTCGACCCGGCGGGTCTGCCCCTCCTGGCGGGTTACAACGCCAGCCGCCAGTCGGCGATGCTGGATTGGTCTCCGTCGGAGTTTTCCCGCCTGCGCCTGCAGCTGGCCCGCGACAAGTCCCGCCGGGACGAGCCCGACAACCAGGTCTGGCTGCAATACATCATGAGCCTCGGCGCCCATGGCGCCCATAAGTTTTGAGGAGCCCCGCCATGTTTGCGAAACTGATGCTTCATCTTGCCGCTGTCTTCCTGGCGGCGCTGGCCCTGCCTGCCTTTGCCGCCCTCAACGTCTTCGCCACGGTGCCCGAATGGGCGGCCCTGGCGAAGGAGATCGGTGGTGAGCGGGTCCAGGTGTTTGCCGCCACCAACGCCCTGCAGGACCCCCATCGCATCGAGGCCAAACCGTCGCTGATTGCCCGCGCCCGGGGCAGCCAGCTGGTGGTGGCCACCGGGGCCGATCTGGAGATCGGCTGGCTGCCGGTGGTCTTGCGGGAAGCCGGCAATGCCGCCATCCAGCCTGGCCAACCCGGCTATTTCGAAGCCGCCGGCGCTGTCCGGCTGATCGAAGTGCCGGCCCGCCTCGATCGCGCCGACGGCGATGTGCACCCGGGGGGCAACCCTCACGTCCAGACCGATCCGCGCAACATCCTGAAGGTTGCCGAAGCCCTGAGCGCCCGGCTGAGCCAGGTTGATCCGGCCGGCGCCAGCGCCTACGCTGCCAACCTGGCCCGCTTCAGCGCGCGCTGGCAGGCGGCAATGGCCCGCTGGGCACAGGCTGCCGCGCCCTTGCGCGGCGTGCCGGTGTGGGTCCAGCATCGCTCCTTTGCCTACATGGCCGACTGGCTCGGCCTGAAGGAGCTGGGCGCCCTGGAGCCCAAGCCCGGCGTGGAGCCCGGCAGTGCCCATCTGGCCAGCCTGCTGGCGCGCCAGAAGGAGACGCCGGCACGGATGATCCTGCGCGCGGCCTACGCCCGCCCGACCGCCTCGGATTGGCTTGCCGAGCGGGCCGGCATCCCGGTGGTGGTGCTGCCCTTCACCGTTGGCGGAAACCCGGCGGCGGGGGATCTGACGGCGCTGTTCGACGATACCGTGCAGCGCCTGCTCGGCGGCCTCAAGTAAGGAGATGTGATGGACGGGATCCTGCTTCGCGTGACCGGGCTGATGGCGGGCTACGCGACCCCGGTGGCCGGCCCCCTGACCTTCGAGTTGCGTCGCGGCGAGATCCTCGGACTTGCCGGCCCCAATGGCGCCGGCAAGTCCACTCTGCTGAAGGCCCTGTGGGGCGGCGTGAAGGTGTTTGGCGGGCGTGTCGAGAAGGCGCCCGGGCTGGCCATTTCCCACCAGGCCCAGGGTTTTGACGACCTGCGCGGCGTGCCCCTTACTGGCAGGGAGCTGCTGGCCCTGACCGGCGCTGCGCCGGCCGGGCTGCCGCCATGGCTGACCGAGCGGCTCGACTGGCGGCTCGACCGCCTGTCCGGTGGTCAGCTCCAGTTTCTGCGGCTGTGGGCCTGTCTGGCGGCGCCGGCGGACATCGTGCTGCTCGATGAGCCCAGCAACAATCTCGACCGGGCCGGGGTGGATTACCTGGCCGACTGGCTCGGCCGCGCCCATGCTGACCAGGGCATCGTCATCGTCTCCCACGACCCGGCGCTGATCGACCGGGTGTGTACCCGGGTGATCGAGGTGGGCGTCGACAAGGTGGTGCCGGTGCAATGAGTTTCGAACTGCTTTTCGACCCGCTCTTCCGGGTACCGTTTTTCACCGGCCTGCTGCTGGCTGGCCTGCTGCCCCTGATCGGCATGTACCTGCGCCTGCGCGGCGAGTGGCTGGCTGCGCTGGCCTTCGCCCAGATGGCTTCGGCGGGGGCCTTGCTGGCCATGGTGCTCGGCTGGCCGATGCTCGCCGGTGGCGCCCTGGCGGCCTTGCTGGCGGCCCTGGCCAAGGGTATCGCGGCCGCCGCAGGGGCCAACGCCTACGCCCTGATGATGCTCCTCGCCTGGGGTGCCGGGGTGCTGCTGGTGGCCAACCATCCGCTGGCCGAGCAGGCCGGGCATGCCCTGTTCGATGGTCAGCTGTACTTTACCGGCGAAGGGCATCTGCTGGCCGTCGGACTGGTCTGCGCCGGGGCCGTCCCGGTGCTGCTGCGTCTCAACCGGCCCCTGCTGCTGGCGCGCTTCTTCCCCGAGTTTCACCAGGCCCGGGGGCTGGACGCGCGGCCGCGGCTGATGCTCTTCGATCTGCTGGCCGGTGTGGTGATCGCCCTCGCTACGGTCAGCATCGGCGTGATGGCGGCTTTTGCCCTGGTGTTCGTTCCGCCGCTGGTGGCCTACCGTTTTGGCCGCAGCTGGCGATTCGGACTGGGTCTGGCGGCGCTCATCGGCATGGGCGGATACAGCCTTGCCTTTGCGTTGTCGCTGGCTTTCGATCAGCCTTTCGGCCCGGTTTGTGCAGTGCTTCTGGTTGCCCTGATCCTGCTGCTGGGTGTGAAATCCGACCGCTTGTAAATCAGGCTGCTCATGCTTTGTTGAGTGTTATCCTGTTTAATCCCTGATCAAACCAAACTGGAGGAAGTGGAGTGGCGCTACCGTTTTTCGGCAAGAAGCCTGCGCCTGCCGGAAGTCCAGCACCGCGTCCCCGGGTCGGCACCGACCCCGTCCAGGGTGGCGCCCGCCCGCCTGCTTCACCCCCGCCCCTCTCCCAGGCGCCGCTGTCACGGCTGCCGGGCAAGGCGCGCAACGAAACCTCGTCCCTCGATTTCACCATTGCCGGTGGCGACCTGAAGCGTGTCATGGCCCAGTGTGCCGACAAGGTGCACGTGGAGGAGGGTGTCGATGAAATGTCTCCCTCGGCCGAAGAGGCCGCCATCCTTTACGCCAATGGCGGCTACGACGAAGCCCGCGCCGTTCTCGAGCATGCCCTCGACACCACCAAGGGTGCCGACGCCCGGTTGACCCTGTGGGGCATGCTCCTCGATCTGCTGCGCCTGATCGGCCACCGGGAGCGCTTCGAGGCGCTCAGCCTCAGCTACGCCACCGAGTTCGAGCGCTCTCCTCCGGCCTGGCTCGACCTTTCTCCCCAGGGGGCCAGGGGCACCGAAGCCAAGGTCCAGACCGTCAATCTTTCCGGCATCCTCAATGGTCAGGCTGCAGGGCAGTTTGCCCAGCTCATCCAGATCGGTATGCGCACCGGCGCCCTGCGCATCGACCTGAGCCGCCTGCGTGGCGTGGACAACGCCGGTGCGGAGTTGCTGCTGCGGGCCGTGCGCGGGCTGCGCAAGGCCAAGATCCGGCTGTCCCTGGTGGGGGCCGGACATCTCGCCTCCGTGCTGGGGGGCGTGGTCACCCCCGGCAAGGCCGAGCAGAAGCCGGTCTGGCTGCTGCTGCTCGAAGTGCTGCAGTACACCGAACAGAACGACCGCTTCGAGGAGCTGGCGGTCGATTTCGCCATGACCTTCGAGGAGTCGCCGCCCTCCTGGGAGCCACCGCCCGAACTCACGGCCAGCCAGACGGGGGCCGAGGTGCTGGACGTGCAGATCAGCGATATCTACCGCCTGGATGGCGAGGTCGTCGGTCCCAATACCGAAGTGCTGCGCAAGATCACCGCCTTTGCCAGCGGGCGCACCAAGGTGGAGGTGGATTGCAGCCAGCTTCGGCGCATGGATTTCGTCTCGGCCGGCACCCTCTTCAACATCGTCTCCCAGCTCCACGCCCAGGGGCGTCTGGTGGTGCTGAAGGGCGTCAATTCCATGGTCGCCGCGCTGATGCAGGTGATGGGACTCCACCAGGTGGCGCGCATCGAACTGCGCGGTTGAGTGGGCGGTGGCGGCCGCCTGGAGGCGCGCCGGGTGGGGCTTGTAATTGCTTTTTCGATCCCCATATCCATCCCATGGAACAATATCACGGCACTACCATCCTCTCGGTCCGGCGCGGCCGGCACGTTGCCCTTGGCGGCGACGGCCAGGTCACCCTGGGCAACATCGTCATCAAGGCCAGCGCCCGCAAGGTGCGCAAGCTCTACCAGGACCGCATCCTGGCGGGTTTTGCCGGCGGCACGGCCGATGCCTTCACCCTCTTCGAACGCTTCGAGGCCAAGCTCGAGAAGCACCAGGGCAACCTGGTGCGCAGCGCCGTCGAACTGGCCAAGGACTGGCGCACCGACCGTGCCCTGCGCCGGCTGGAAGCCATGCTGGCGGTGGCCGACCTGGACAATTCCCTGATCATCACCGGTAACGGCGACGTGCTCGAGCCCGAGCAGGGCATCGTGGCCATCGGCAGTGGTGGCGCCTACGCCCAGGCCGCCGCCCGGGGCCTGATCGAAAACACCGAGCTGGCGCCGGAGGACGTGGTCAAGAAGTCCCTGACCATCGCCGGCGACCTGTGCATCTACACTAATCATTGCCACACCATCGAGGTGCTGAAGCCGTGACCCAGATGACCCCTCCGGAGATCGTCTCCGAACTCGACAAGCACATCGTCGGCCAGCGCAAGGCCAAGAAGGCGGTGGCCGTGGCCCTGCGCAACCGCTGGCGGCGCGCCCAGGTGGCCGAGCCGCTGAAGAGCGAGATCACCCCCAAGAACATCCTGATGATCGGCCCCACCGGGGTCGGCAAGACTGAGATCGCCCGTCGCCTGGCCCGCCTGGCCAACGCCCCCTTCATCAAGATCGAGGCCACCAAGTTCACCGAAGTGGGCTACGTCGGCCGGGATGTGGACACCATCATCCGCGATCTGGTGGAAATCGCCATCAAGTCCCACCGCGAGCAGGCCATGAAGAAGGTCCGCGACCGGGCCCAGGATGCGGCCGAGGACCGGGTGCTCGACATCCTGCTGCCGCCGGCCCGCTCCACCGTGGGCTTCGGGGCCGAGCCGGCCAGCGCCGAGGAAAACGCCACCCGCCAGAAATTCCGCAAGAAGCTGCGCGAGGGCGACCTGGACGACAAGGAAGTGGACATCGAGGTGTCCGTGCCCGGCATGAGCGCCGAGATCCTCGCCCCCCCGGGCATGGAAGAGCTCACCGGCCAGCTCCAGAGCATGTTCCAGAACATTGGCGGCGGAAAGAAGAAGTCCCGCAAGCTGAAGATCAGCGAGGCCATGAAGCTCCTCACCGACGAGGAGGCCGCCAAGCTGGTCAACGAGGAGGAGATGAAGGCCGAGGCCCTGCGCATGGTGGAGCAGAACGGCATCGTCTTTCTCGACGAGATCGACAAGATCGCCACCCGCTCCGATGCCCATGGTGCCGACGTGTCGCGCCAGGGCGTGCAGCGGGATCTGCTGCCCCTGGTGGAAGGCACCACAATCAGCACCAAGTACGGGATGATCAAGACCGATCACATCCTGTTCATCGCCAGCGGTGCCTTCCATCTGTCCCGCCCGAGTGATCTGATTCCCGAACTGCAGGGTCGTTTCCCCATCCGCGTGGAGCTGGACTCCCTGTCGGTGGAGGACTTCGAGTGCATCCTGACCCAGACCGATGCCTGCCTGACGCGGCAATACGAGGCGCTTCTCGCCACCGACGACGTGAGCCTGGAGTTTGCGCCCGATGGTATCCGCCGCCTGGCGGAGATCGCCTTCCAGGTGAACGAGAAGACCGAGAACATCGGTGCCCGGCGGCTGTACACGGTGATGGAGAAGCTCCTCGAAGAGCTCGCCTTCGAGGCCGGCAAGGCCGGTACCGAAACGGTGCGTATTGACGCGGCCTACGTGGATGGCCGCCTCGAGATGCTGGCCCAGCGCGAGGATCTGGCCCGCTACGTGCTGTAAGCCCTTTCGGGAAAACCCCGACGCCGGCCCCCCGGGGTCGGCCCTACAATCGGGTCTCTACCGGCGCCTGTCCGGACTCCAAGGTTTCCGGTCATGTTGCTGCGCATCGTCTCCATCCTCTTTCCGCTGTTCGCCATCACTGCCATCGGCTTTCTGGTCGGTCGGCGGGCCAAGCCCGATCTGTCCCACGCCAACAAGCTGAACATGGACGTGTTCGTGCCGGCCCTGGTGTTCGGGGCGCTGGCCAACAAGTCCTTCCATATCACCGAGTTCCTGCCCCTGCTGGCGGCCACCCTGGCGGTGGTGGTCGGCTCCGGGCTGCTAGGCCTGCTGGCCGCCCGGCTCCTCGGCATCGCCCCGAAGACCCTGGTGCCGCCCATCATGTTCAACAACTGCGGCAACCTGGGGCTGCCCCTGGCCGTGCTGGCCTTTGGTGAGCAGGCCCTGGCGCCGGCGGTGGTTATGTTCATGGTCTCCAACCTGCTGCACTTTTCCTTCGGCGCCTGGCTGCTGGATCATCAGATCAAGCTCGGCGGCATCTGGAAGGTCCCGTCCGTGCTGGCCACCATGGCGGGGCTGGCGGTGGGCTTGAGTGGCTTCGAGGTGTGGGAGCCGGCGATGATCGCCATCCGCATGCTCGGGGAGATCTCCATTCCCCTGATGCTTTTCGCCCTGGGCGTACGCCTCACCGAGTCGCGCATCGGCGAGATCCGCCTGGGCCTGATCGGGGCTGCGGCCCGGCCGGTGATCGGCATGCTGCTGGCGGCCGCCGTCATGCTGGTGGTGCCCCTGCCCGAACGGGAGCGGGCCTTGCTGCTGGTCTTCGGCGCCCTGCCGCCGGCGGTGCTCAACTACATCTTTGCCGAGCGCTACCACCAGGAGCCCGAAAAGGTGGCCTCCATCGTGCTGATCGGCAATGTGGCCGCCCTGGCCTTCCTGCCCCTGGCGCTGGCCATCGGCCTCTAGGACGCAGGCATCCGGCCCTTCTCCCTCGCGGATTGCATGCTAGAGTGAATTTCAGACGGCGAGAGCCTGCCGGCAGCAGGCTCTGTCTGCTATTCCATTCTGTCGTTCGAACCAGAAGGAGCATCGGCAATGCGCACGCGCTTCTGTTCGTCCCGTGGCCGAGATGTGTTGTGGGTGACGGTGTTGATGGCGGTGCTGGTGGCAGGGGGCTGTCGCAGCCCGGATCCGGCCCCTGCCGCCCCCGGTAGTGAGCAGGGGACTGCACCGCCGCCTCCGGCCGCTGCAGTTCCTCCCCCTGCACCTCCTCCCATCCAGGCCTACGACAAGGCCGTGCTCAGTGCGGCGACGGCGCTGTTCAGCAATGCCAAGCTGCCGCCCGAGAGTGCATCGCCCGGGGGGCGGTACCGTGTGGTGATCGACCCCCTGATCGATGGCATGACAGGGGCCCAGACGATGGCGACAAAGTCCATGGGTGAGCGCCTTGCCCGGATGATGCGCACGCAGTATCCCCAGTATGAGGTGCAGCCCTTTTCGGCGGCCACCGTCGCCCAGGGCCCGCTGGTGCTGATTGGCACCTTCACCGGCGTCAACGCTCAACGTCAGACCTCGGGCCCGCGTCAGGCGTACCGGATCTGTCTGGCATTGGCGGATCTGCGCAGTGGCAAGCTGGTCAGCAAGGGGCTGGCCTTTGCCTTGCCCGAAGGGGTCGATCCGACGCCGTTGCCCTTCTTCAGGGACGCGCCAGCCTGGTCCGAAGACCCGGCGACGAACGGTTATATCCGCACCTGCCAGGGAACGAAGGCGGGAGACCCCATCAATCCGGCCTACCTGGAGCGCATCACGTCAGCGGCGCTCGTGTCGGAGGCCATCGAAGCCTACGATGCAGGCCGTTATCGGGACGCGCTCGATCTTTACGCCAGGGTGGCGGCGACGCCCACGGGCAAGCAATTCCGCGTGCTCAATGGCATCTACCTGGCCAACCTAAAGCTGGGCCGCAAGGATCAGGCCTCGGCGGCCTTCGACCGGATTGTCGACTTCGGCCTCGAAAACCGCCGTCTGGCGGTCAAGTTCCTGTTCCGGCCCGGCTCGACCGCCTTCGTGCAGGGCGGTCCGCTGAGTGCTTCTTACACGGGGTGGCTGAAGGCCATCGCCACGCAGACCGCGAGTACGGCCGGAACCTGCCTCGAAGTGGCAGGGCATACCAGCGCGACGGGCCCCGAGCCCTTGAATGAGCGCCTGTCCCTGCTGCGGGCCGAGTACGTGCGCAGCCGGCTGGACGCTGCGTCGACGGGCCTGGGCAAGCGCATCATCGCCAGCGGTGCGGGATCCACGCAGATGATGATCGGCAACGGGCGCGACGACGCCAGTGATGTGCTGGACCGCCGCGTCGAGTTCAAGGTGATCGGTTGCTGAGCGCGGTGCCGATGGGCGCTCAGTCTCCGCCCATCATGCGCCCGATCTGGCGGCGGTCACGCTTGGTGGGGCGGCCGTGGATGTCGGAGCCCGGTGTGGCGGCGAGCTTGCGCTGCTCCCGCTGGGCTTCCCGGGCGGCCACGCTGTCGGCCGTCTCCTCGTAGAGGCTCTGGGCGATGGTGGCGCTGCCGCGCTTGTCGGCGATGCCCTTCACTTCGACGCAAAAATGACTGTCACCGATCTGGATGTCGATGCGGTCGCCGATCTTCACGTCCCGGGCCGGCTTCACCCGGATGCCGTTGAGCTGGATCTTTCCCCCGTCCACGGCTTCGGTGGCCTGGGTGCGATGTTTGTAGAAGCGTGCTGCCCACAGCCATTTGTCGAGGCGGACGCGTGCGTCGTGGTCTTCCGTTGGTTTCATTCCTTGACCGGCCGCTTGGCCAGCTTCCGTTGCAATGTGCGACGGTGCATTTTAAGCGCTCGCGCGGTGGCCGAGATGTTTCCCTCGTTCTCGGCCAGCACGCGCTGGATGTGCTCCCACTCGAGGCGGTCCACCGACATCGGGCCAGCCGCCATCTCGTCGTCGGCGATGACCACATCGGTGGCGTTGAGGGCTTTCAGGATGGCGTCCACGTCGGCGGGCTTGGCCAGGTACTGGGTGGCACCCAGCTTGATGGCGTCCACAGTGGTGGCGATGCTGGCGTAACCGGTCAGCACCAGGATGCGGCAGTCCGGATTGACGGCCAGCAGCGGAGCGATCAGGCGCAGCCCGGAACTGCCGGCGATGTTGAGGTCGAGGATCACGTATTCCGGCTCGTGTTCCCGGGCGAGGCTCAGGGCTGTTTCGGGCTCCTGGGCACCGAAGACGGCAAAGCCGCGCTGGCCCAGGGCGCGGGTGAGCACGCGGTTGAAGGCGGGGTCGTCATCGATGACGAGGATGTGGGGGGCGTCCTGCGGGCTCATGGGCGAAGGGCTGAGAGGGGAAGGGTGAGGGTGGCGATGGTGCCGCCACCGGGGCGCGGGGAGAAGGCGATGCTGCCGCTGCAGCGCTCGACGGCGTCGAAGGCCAGCAGCAGGCCGATCCCCAGCCCGTCGCTGTTGCCGTCCAGGGGGCGCTCCGGCCCCGGGCGAAAGCCGGGGGGCAGGCCGGGGCCGCGGTCGAGCACGCGGACCACGATCTGTGCCTCTTCGACTCCGACCTCGCATTCGACGCCGTTGGGGCTCACGTCGGCGGCATTGTTGATGATGTTGTGGATGGCCTGCTCTAGCGTTGCATCGGCGACCAGGCGCGGGGCCGGGTCGCCACACTGGCAGGTGGTGGTCAGCGGAACATGGGGGCGCAGGCGGCGCCAACGTTCGATGATGCCGCGCAGCCACTGGTCGGTGGCCAGCACCTCACCGCCTTCGGCGCGCAGGCTGCCGGCGCGCAGGGTCAGGCCCGCCAGGATGGCCTTGCAGTTTCCCACCTGCTCGCGCAGGAGTTCGGCGTCGGCGCGCACCTCGTCATCCAGGCTCGGGTTGCGCGCCAGTTCGCCGGCCAGGATGGCCATGGTGCCCAGGGGCGTGCCCAGCTCATGGGCGGCGCCGGCGGCCAGATTGCCCAGGGCCACAATGCGCTCGTTGCGCAGGCGGGCCTCGCGGGCTTCGGCCAGGGCCAGGTCGCGGCTGCGGATGGCGGCGGTCATGCGCACCACGTACCACACGATCACCCCGGCAGAGAGCGCGAAGGTGAGCCACATGCCGGCCAGGTGCCAGTGCACGGCGAGGCCCGAGTCGTAGATGTCGAGCTGCTCGTTGAAATCCCACAGTACCGAGTAGGCAGCCACGGCCAAGGCGGCCATGGCCCAGGCGAAGGGGGCGGTGAGGGTGGCCGCGCCGATGGCCACCAGGGGCAGCAGCAGGGAGATGAGGGGGTTGGTGGCACCGCCCGTGTAATAGAGGAATACGCTCCAGGCGGCCAGGTCGGCGCTCAGCTGCAGGAACAGCTCGGCCGGATGAACGTCGCGCAGGCCACCCACCCGCAGCAGCGACAGCAGGTTGATCAGCACCAGGGCCCCGGCCACCGGCAGCAGCGCCCGGGCCGGGATGGGGATGTCCAGCAGCCAGGGCACCAGCACCACGACCAGCAGCATGCTGCTGATGGACAGCCAGCGCAGGTTGATCAGGCGGCGCAGGGCATCGACGGGGCTGGACGGGGCGTGGGTGGCGAGGGGCAGGGGCATCGGGTGATTATCCCCGCAGCGCGGGACGACAGGAGCCGGCAGCGGCCGACTGATCCGTGAATTTAGCGCCTCCCTCCCCGCGGTGGAATGCGGTGGATTGTCGCAGCTGGGGCTTCCTAGGCACCGGGGCGGCCATTCCGGTTGCCATTCGCAAGCAGGGTAAGTCCAATGTCATTATTTCGCCTGCGTCCGGGGCGCCCTGAAGCCCGGCGATGAGGCACGCGCGCGGGTCTGCCTGTTTTGGGCATCCAAATAGTGTTTGCGTTGGCTGTAAATACAGTGCACAGTACGGATCGCGATCTTCAAGTAGTGTTGTTGTTGTCTGGTTCAGTACCCGCAGTCCTGCGGCAGTCTTTCCTTCATCACCCCGCCATCTTGAGCTTCGCCCTACCCTCAGGGCACGTCCCTGCTTTTTCTTTTAAAGGATATTCAAAATGGCAACTGGTACCGTGAAGTGGTTCAATGATTCCAAGGGCTTCGGTTTCATCACCCCGGAAGCTGGCGGTGAAGACCTCTTCGCTCATTTCTCCGCTATCCAAGGCTCCGGCTTCAAGACCCTGACCGAAGGTCAGCGCGTGACTTTCGACGTCACCACCGGCCCGAAGGGTCAGCAAGCTTCCAACATCCGCACGGCTGAGTAATCACCGTCCGATGCCTGCCTGGCGTTTCGCCGGGCAGGAAGGAGCTCCACAAAAAGCCCGGCATATGCCGGGCTTTTTGCTTTGTGCGCCCAGCATGGGCGCCCTCCTGCGGGTGGAAGTCCCGCCGTAAGTTGATCACAGCGAACGAAGTGAAGC
>NZ_JAKLLN010000119.1 GCF_023150065.1 Zoogloea sp. | reverse complement strand
GGCAGCGGAGGAGGCAGTCCGTGCGGGTGAAGAGAAGGAGGCCGCGCGCAAGTCCGCCCTGGCCGAGAAGGCGCGGGCCGAGGCCGAGACGCTGGTGCCCGAGCCGCCGCCGGTGCCACCGCCAGCCGAAGACCTGCCGCAGCACCATCCCGAGCACCGCGCCGACGGCACGCCGGACCCGAAGGCCCAGCGCAACTTCACCGACCCTGAAAGCCGGATCATGAAGACGGCCAAGGGGGCCTTCGATCAGTGCTTCAACAGCCAGGCCGTCGTCGACGGTCGCATCCACCTGATCGTGGCCCACGGGCTGAGCAACCAGGCGCCGGACTCCCAGTACCTGCCGCCCTTGCTGGAGCGGACCATCGCCAGCCTGGGCAAGGCGCCGGACAGCCTCACCGCCGATGCCGGCTACATGAGTGAGACGAACGCGATCACCGCAGAGGAACGCGGGGTCACACCCTACCTGGCCATGGCCCGAGAGCGCCGAAGCTGGCCCCCTCCCGAACCAGTGGAGGGGGCCCCGCCCGACGGCGCAGATGCGCAGGCCAGGATGGCCAGCAGGTTGAAGACCCGAGAAGGCCAAGCGCGAATGAGAGCGCGAAAGAGCACCGTAGAGCTGGTCTTCGGCATCATCAAGGCCACAATGGGATTCCGACAGTTCCTCCTCCGCGGGCTCACCAAGGCCCGCGGAGA
>NZ_JAKLLN010000118.1 GCF_023150065.1 Zoogloea sp. | reverse complement strand
CGCGCCTGGGCCAAGCAGCACCACCGGGCCTGGTACAAGCAGATGACCGGCAAGTAAGCCACCCGGGCCCGGAGGCGCAGCCGCCCTCCGGGCCTTTTCAACGGGCCACCGCCCCACAGGAAACCCCGCAAACATGCCCACCCTCCTCAGCCCCGAAGAGATCGCCACCCAGGCCGGCAGCGAGGCCAGCCCCAACCGGCTGCCCTCGCCCCGCGTCTTCGCCGGGCGGGCCGAGCGCCTGCGCAGCCTCGCCCAGGGCCACGCGATGGCCGACTTCCTCGCCTTCGCGGCCCGCCTCGCCGACGCCCAGCAAGCCCTGCTCGACGGCCGCGGCCCCACCGCCCCGCCGGATGAAGCCCACCTCCGCCGCTGCCGCCAGCACGGCATGCCGCCCCTCGACGCCCACGGCGCCCAGCTCCCGGCCGACTGGATTGCCGTGCTCCACGACCTCGCCACCGCCGTCGTGCCCCACGCCCCGGCCGGCCTCAAGAACTCCATCGCGGCCCTTCCCGATTTCCCCGAGGAGCGCCTCGCCGCCCTCACCCGCAGCATCCTGCGCGGCGACGAAAACCTCTCCAACCCTGTCGAGCTGGCCCTCGCCCCGCTCATCGGCGCCAGCCTGCAGGTGTTGTGGACCGCCGCCGCCCTCGGCCTCGCCGCTACCGACATCCCCACCGGCTTCGAAGGCGGCCAGT
>NZ_JAKLLN010000117.1 GCF_023150065.1 Zoogloea sp. | reverse complement strand
CCCTGTCGGGGCTCAAGCCGGGCCAGGCCGGCCGGCCGCCGCGGCTCGAGGTGCGCTTCTTCGGCCTCTTCGGCCCCAACGGCCCGCTGCCGCTGCACCTCACCGAATACGCCTCCGGTCGCCAGCTGCAGGCCGGCGACCCGAGCTTCGCGCGCTTCGCCGACATCATCCACCACCGCTTCCTGGGCCTCTTCCACCGGGCCTGGGCCCAGGCCCAGCCCTGCGCCAGTCTCGACCGCCCCGGCGACGACAGCTTCGGCCGCTACGTGGGCGCGCTGGCCGGCATCGGCCTGCCCGGCCTGCGCCAGCGCGACGCCTTGCCCGACTTTGCCAAGCTCCACCACGCGGGCCTGCTCAACCGGCAGGTGCGCAACGCCGAAGGCCTCGGCCAGCTCGTCGAGGGTTTCTTCCGGGTGCCGGTGAGTGTCGAGCAGTTCGTCGGGCACTGGATGGCGGTGCGCCCGCGCGACCACGCCCGCCTCGGCCGCGCCGGCAACGTGCTTGGCCGCAGCGCGCTGGTCGGCCGCCACTACCAGCCGCTCTTCGACTGGTGGCAGGGCAAGGACGCCGAAAAGGCCAAGGCGTGGAAGGTCTGCGCCGCGGACTTCGTGGACTTGAGCACCGGCAGCGGCATCGTGCACATGGCCCCGGCCTTCGGCGCCGACGACTACGCGCTGGGCCAGAAGGAAGGCCTGCCG
>NZ_JAKLLN010000116.1:251-700 GCF_023150065.1 Zoogloea sp. | reverse complement strand
GACCCTCGACCTGATCTTCGGCGATCCCGTCGACGCCCTGGCCCAGCTCGAGGCCCGTGCCGACGCCTTCCACCTCGATCGCCTTGCGCCCGGCGGGGGCGATCAGCTCGCCCGCCTGGCGGCCCCGGGGGCCACGCTGGCGGCCTGGGCGGTGGATGAGGGCGCCGGCCAGGTGCTGCAGGCGGCTGGTTTTGTGGTGGCGCAGGATGTGGTGCAGCAGGAGGGCGTTGCCGGCCATCGGCCCGTGCTGCTGGGCCGCTTCGAAGGCGATGCCGTGCCGCCGGCGGCAGCCGTCGACCGCCGTGCGCTGGTGATCGGCGCCGGGGTGGCCGGCACCTCGGTGGCCGAGCGCCTCGCCGCCCGCGGTTGGCGAGTTGCCGTGATCGACGAGGCCGACGGGCCCGGTCAGGGCGCCTCGGGCAACAAGGCCGGGGTGTTCCGGCCGCTGC
>NZ_JAKLLN010000116.1:0-241 GCF_023150065.1 Zoogloea sp. | reverse complement strand
TTACGGCCTGCGCCATCTGGAGCGCCTCGCCCGGGCCGGCCATGCGCCGCGCTGGGAGGCCTGCGGGGTGCTCCACCTGGGGCGCGACGCGAAGCAGGAGGGCAAGATGCGGGCGGTGGTCGACGCCCACCAGCCGCCGGCCGATTACCTGCGCTTCGTCTCCCGCGAGGAGGCCGGGCAGCTCGCCGGCTGGCCGGTGGAGGCGGGCGGCTGGTGGTTTCCCGGTGGCGGCTGGATCCAG
>NZ_JAKLLN010000115.1 GCF_023150065.1 Zoogloea sp. | reverse complement strand
CAGCGTAGTCCGCTGGGTAGGGATCGGGCTGACCATCTCATTAACGCCCGGGATGGTCGTGGGTGCTGGCGTGGGCGACATGGCGGGCGGTCTCGATCGTTTTCATGATGAATCTCCTGCGTTCTTGTGGTCTTAATTCTGGCGGCGCGCAGTTTCGCCGTCCAATTGCCCGTCTTGCTGATCGCGATAGCCTCGGGCGATCGAAAAGGCTTAGATTCACGTTTCCCACACCGCCGGGAGAACCCCATGCCATCCTCCGAAATCCGCTACGCCGTCGGCCAGTGCAGCCTCGGCGCCCTCCTCGTCGCCCGCAGCCCGGCCGGGCTGTGCGCCATCAGCCTTGGCGACGACGCGGACGCCCTCGCCGCCGGCCTGCTCGCCACTCACCCCGAGGCCCGGCCCGACAGCGACGGCGCGGCCCTCGCCCAGGTTGCCGCCCTCATCGACACATCCGGCGGCTCCCTGGCCCTGCCGCTCGCCCCCCGGGGCACCCCCTTCCAGCAGCGGGTCTGGCAGGCCCTCGGCCAGATCGCTCCCGGCCACACCCTCAGCTACACCGAGCTCGCCCTGCGCATCGGCGCCCCCCGGGCCGTGCGGGCGGTGGCCGGCGCCTGCGCCGCCAACCCGCTGGCGGTCGTCATCCCCTGTCACCGGGTGCTCCGCCGCGACGGCGCGCTGGCCGGCTACCGCTGGGGCGAGGCCCGCAAG
>NZ_JAKLLN010000114.1 GCF_023150065.1 Zoogloea sp. | reverse complement strand
GCGTCACCCCGGTGAATGACAACACGCCAACGATCACCAGCAACGGTGGCGGCGCGTCGGCGTCGGTCTCCATCGCCGAGAACACCCTGATCGTCACCTCGGTGACGGCCACCGACGCCGACCTGCCTGGCGACACGCTCACCTACGACATCTCCGGCGGTGTCGACGCGGCCAAGTTCACCATCGACAGCAACACCGGCGTGCTCCAGTTCATCGCCGCGCCCGACTACGAGAACCCCACCGACAGCGGCGCCAACAACGTCTACAACCTGACCGTACGGGTTTCCGACGGCACCAACACCGACACCCAGGCCATCGCCGTCACGGTGACCAACGTGGCGAGCGAGCTGATCGTCACCACCGCCGCCGATACCGCCGACGGCAACACCAGCAGCATCGCCAACCTCATCGCCAACAAGGGCGCAGACGGCAAGATCTCCCTCCGCGAGGCGATCACCGCCGCCAACAACACGGCCGGAGCCGACACCATCACCTTCGCGATCGGCAGCGGCGCGCAGATCATCAACCTCACCTCCGCGCTGCCGACGATCACCAGCGTCATCCACATCGAGGGCGATTCCCAGGCTGGTTTCACCGGAGAGCCGGTGATCGCGCTCAACGGCGCCTCGGCCGGGGCCAGCGCCATCGGGCTGCTCTTCAGCGGCAGTGGTACGGCGGGCAGTTCGGTCAAATACCTGGCGATCAGCAACTTC
>NZ_JAKLLN010000113.1 GCF_023150065.1 Zoogloea sp. | reverse complement strand
TTCCCGACGACATTGCGCCCGCCTACTTCGAGTCCTTGTCGCGCCTACCCGCGCTGGTTGCTGCGGCTTCCTCTCGCCAGTGGGACGAAGGGTTTCTCTGTTGCGCTCTTTCAGCGGTCGCCGCTGCAAAGGGGCAACCAGCCGTTGCCGAGGCAGCGCTAGAGCTTTCGTCTGACGTGGCTGGCGAGTTCATGGAGTGGTTCTATGAACGCTAAGACGCCCAACCCTTCGCGGCTTCGCCGCTGCGGCGGCCCCTCACGTCAAACGTTAGGGCTCTCATGTCCTCACCATATGCTGTCGCACTTGTCATTGCCCCCGACTTCGGAGAGAAACTTCGCTCTTTGTCGTCGCGGCTCCATGTGTGGACGGTGGATTCGCCAGCGAATCGGGAAGTTGCCGAGGAACTTTGGAGCGCTTTACCGTCCCCCGGCAACTACAACATTGAATCTGGCGTCACCATCTTTACGCCTCACGGAGCAACCGCTGAAGATTGGTGCCTTGGGACCATCGACTCTCTCGATCAACATCACGACAGTTCATCACATGACCCCGGATACACCGTGCTTGAGGTCTATGGCATTGCCCCATCTGACACAATCCGTCGGGCATTTTCGGAGTTTGGCTTCGCTGAGTTCGTCGCCACTGCCTATGGCTTCATCGCACAGAAAAGCGAGCCCTAACATGGCGGTCGACCTCGCTCCCTTCGGTCGCTGGA
>NZ_JAKLLN010000112.1:264-735 GCF_023150065.1 Zoogloea sp. | reverse complement strand
GGCATGGTCAGCCCCGGCGAGTTCATCCCGCTGGCCGAACAGAGCGGCCTCATCCGCCCGATGACCGACTGGCTGCTGGCCCGGGCGGTGGATCAGATCGCCGCCTGGCGGGCTGCGGGCCTCACGCCCGGGCGGGTCAGCATCAACATGTCGGCCCACAGCTTCTATGGCGGCGGGGTGGTGCGGCTGATCGACGAGGTGCTCGCGCGCACCGGCGTGCCGGCGTCCCAGCTGGTCGTCGAGATCACCGAAGGCACCCTGATGCACGACCACGTGGCCGCGCTGCAGGTGCTCAACGCCCTGCGCGCGCGCCAGATCGGGATCTCCCTCGACGACTTCGGCACCGGCTACTCCTCCCTCGGCTACCTCCAGCGCTTCCCCATCGACGAGATCAAGGTCGACCGCTCCTTCGTCACCGACCTGGACAGCAACCCCGGCAACCAGGCGCTGGTGAGCGCCATCGTCGGGCTC
>NZ_JAKLLN010000112.1:0-254 GCF_023150065.1 Zoogloea sp. | reverse complement strand
GCTCGGCCGGGCGCTGGGGCTGGCGGTGGTGGCCGAAGGGGTCGAGACCGACGCCCAGGCCGGTCACCTGCGCCGTCTTGGTTGCCACATCCTTCAAGGTTTTCTGTATGGCCGGCCGATGCCGGCGGCGGATTTCGCCACCTACATTGCCCGACCTTTCCGGAGCGCATCCGCATCATGATGCCCATACCTCGCCTTCGTCGTGCCCCGCCGCCCCGCCTGCGCGTGCTCGCGGCGCTGCTCGCCGCCACCCT
>NZ_JAKLLN010000111.1 GCF_023150065.1 Zoogloea sp. | reverse complement strand
CTACGGCAAGCCGATGAACGCGTCCTCGCTCGAGGCGTGGATCAGGCAGCAGGACGATTGAGGCGATGCGGCAGATGAGCAGATAAAAAGGTCAATAATATTGACCTTTTCTTTTTTGTGACGTCGGCGTGAAGTTGCCGCCCATCAAATGAAACGCCCGGCCGGCGCTGCTACGCGCCGACCGGGCGGGGCTGTGCCCGGTTGATCCGGGGGGTCAGCGATACACGAGCACCGGGATCTTGCTGTGGGTGAGGACCTTCTGGGTCTCGCTGCCGAGAAGGAGGCCGCTCAGGCCTCGACGGCCGTGGGAGGCCATGAAGATCAGGTCGCAGCGGTTGCGCTCGGCCGAGGCAATGATGGCTTCGAACGGCACCTCGCTGATGACGGTGTCACCGACCGAGGTCACGCCGGCGGCATCGGCAGCGGCTTTGGCCAGACCGAGGATCTTTTCGGCTTCGGCGGCGGCGGCACGGCTGAACTGCTCGGGGGTTGTCGGGTCGAACAGGGCGCCTTCACCGTAGATGGGGGTCGGGAAGTCGGGCTGGGCGTAGAAGAACGTCAGCTTCGCGCCGGCTTCCTTGGCGAAGTCGATGGCGCGGGCGACGGTGGATGCCGAAAGTTCGGAGCCGTCGGTGGGTACGAGGATGTTGCGGAACATGCTGTCACTCCTTGGTGAGGGTGGGCCTTCGGGGTGGGCTTTCTAATTATATGGCGACCCATGTTCGCAACCGGATTGACGA
>NZ_JAKLLN010000110.1 GCF_023150065.1 Zoogloea sp. | reverse complement strand
CGACCTGCTGGGACAGTCCACCGATGTCATCTACGCGCGAGCCGAAGACTTCGACGCAGTCGGCCCGTTGGTGGTGCAGGCGCTCAAGGCCGGTCAGCCGTACAGCGGCGAGTGGCTGCTGCGCCGCGCCGACGGCAGTCCCTTCTGGGCTCAGTTGCGCGGCCGCCCGGTGGATGCCGCCGATCCGGGCGCCGGCGTCATCTGGAGCATCATCGACATCAACGCCGAGGTGGCCAGGCGCAGCCAGCTCGAGTGGTCGGCCACGCACGACCCCCTGACCGGGCTGGCCAACCGCAAGGCCTTCGATGCGCGGCTGGAGCAGCTGTTCCACGCCCGCGATGCCGCGCTTCCGGCCACGCTGGTGGCCATCGACCTCGACCGCTTCAAGCCCATCAACGACGAGGCCGGACATGCCGCCGGCGACGCCGTGCTCAAGGCCGTGGCCGCGGCCATCACGGCCTGCGTGCGCGTCAATGACCTGGCCGTGCGCACCGGCGGCGACGAGTTCGCCGTGCTGCTGGAACACTGCCCGCATGACGTGGGCCTGCGCGTGGCCGAGGGCATCCTGCGGCGCATCGCCGCCCTGCAGGTGCCATGGGAGGGCCGCACGCTGGGTGTCGGTGCCAGCCTGGGCGTGGCGCCGCTCACACCCGACATGCCCGATGCCGCCACCTGGACGGCCGCCGCCGACGCCGCCTGCTATGCCGCCAAGGCGGCCGGACGCGGCACCATCCGCTCGGCC
>NZ_JAKLLN010000010.1 GCF_023150065.1 Zoogloea sp. | reverse complement strand
CGGATTCAGCCTGAGGCTCGGTCAAGAGGGGATCGCCGGGGGCTTACGGACAGCACGCGCAGCTCGCCGGAGGCGGCGGTCTGGACCTGGGAGAGTTTACCGAAGCAAACCAGGGTACCGGCGTGGGCCGGGAACGCCAGGACGAGGGCGGCGCACCGCGCCCTGAGGGTGGCAATCCTGGGCATCATGGAATGAGACCTTCGAGGAAGAGATTTGGGGCAACCCACGCCGCCGCCGTTCAGCCCTCAGATACAGCTCTCCGATGAACTTCGAGCAATACCACTTTCGACAAGGAGAACGCCCAGACCACGACAATCGAACACTATCAGAGCGCTTGAGTTTCAAGCCGCAACCTGCCCACGGAATGGGGCAACTTCAACTTCAGAGAGCGGTCGGGCACTTTGACTCGTCCGAACTCGCCCTAGTTAGTCGGCCCTGAACAATCAGGCCGTCCCTTTCCCCACGCGGGCTGAGGGCCTCTGAGGGCTTGCCGAATCCTCCAGTTTCCAGTGCAATCACATTCACTTTCTGGAAGATTGGGAGTGCAGGTTCGCGATGACGACTCCGGACTTTTTCCGCGCCCGGCTCGATGCGATGATCGACCTACGTCACCCGCTGGCCGTATTGGCAACCCGCATGCCGTGGGCCGAGATCGAATCGGCACTGGCACCGTGCTTTGCCCGTCAGGATCGCCAAGGGCGTCCTATCGAAGGCCTGGATCTGTTTGGCCCGAGCTTGCAGATGGCCGGAGCGGGTACGAGCCCGGCAGGGCGGCGACGCCTTCCGATCCGGCTGATGGTTGGGCTGCTGTACCTCAAGCACGCCTTCGGCGAGAGCGACGAGAGCGTTGTGCAACGATGGGCGGAGAATCCCTATTGGCAGTTCTTTTGCGGCGGCGAGTACTTCGAGACCCGACTGCCCTGCGACCCGAGTGGCCTGACACGCTTCCGTCGTGCGCTGGGGGACGCGGGGGTGGAGGAACTCCTGGCCAAGACCATCGAGGCCGCCGTCTCGATGAAGGCCATCGCCCCGAAGGACCTGGAGCGGGTCATCGTCGATACCACGGTGCAGGAGAAGGCCATTGCCTTTCCCACCGACAGCCGGCTGCTCGAGGTGGCCCGGCGCAAGCTGGTGCTGATCGCCAAACGGTCTGGCGTGGTGCTGCGCCAGACCTTTGAGAAGGAAGGTCGCAGCCTCAGGCGGCGGGCCGGTGGCTACGCCCACGCCAGACAGTACCGGCGCCTGCGCCGGGTGCTCAAGCGCCAACGCACGGTCCTGGGCCGGGTCATGCGGGACCTGGAGCGTCGCCTGCCGCAGATGGCCGACGGCATCAAGGAGATGGCCACCCTGTGGCTCGAACGAGCCCGGCGCATCCACACCCAGCAGCCCAAGGACAAGAACAAGCTCTACGC
This sequence comes from Zoogloea sp., assembly GCF_023150065.1. Classification (GTDB taxonomy): domain Bacteria; phylum Pseudomonadota; class Gammaproteobacteria; order Burkholderiales; family Rhodocyclaceae; genus Zoogloea. Next base: position 154,200 of record NZ_JAKLLN010000010.1, on the reverse strand, counting down.
CCTGCACGCACCGGAAGTCGAGTGCATCGGCAAGGGCAAAGCCCGTCAGCCCTATGAATTCGGGGTCAAGGTGGGCATTGCCACCACCGAGAGAGGCAACCTGATCGTCGGCGCCCGGGCCTTTCCCGGCAATCCCTACGACGGCCATACTCTCGCCGAGCAGATCGAGCAGGCGACGATCCTGATGCAGGACGTCAAAGGCGCCCCGAAGCCCCGCACCGCCATCGTCGATCTGGGCTATCGGGGTGTTGAAGTGCCGGGGGTCGAGATCATCCACCGCGGCCGGATCAAGAGCCTGAGCATCAAGGCGCGCCGACTACTCAAACGCCGTCAGGCGGTTGAGCCGGTGATCGGGCATCTGAAGGACGACTGCGGACTACGGCGGAACTGGCTGAAGGGATCGGAAGGGGATGTGCTGCACCCGGTGCTGTGTGCTGCCGGGTACAACCTGCGCTGGTTGATGCGGGCGGTGGCACGCCTGGGGCTGAAAGCCCTTTTTGTGCTCTGGCTTCTGGTCGGGATGCTCGGACGGGTGCTCAGTGACGACCGTTCTTGGCCGGTGGGGCGGCGGTTGGAGGCGGCTAGTTGAATATTTCAGGACCGACTCCTTACCTGCTCCGCAAGGGTGTGCCGGCCTATGGCCTGCGCGTGGGCTCCTGGCCCAAGTGGGTGGAGGCACGCCCCGGTGAATGGCGGGAAGAGCGCATCCCTGCTGCGCTGATGGTGCCCATGCGCAGCCCGTCAGGCACCCTGCACAGCCTGCAGGCGATCTACCAGGACAAGGTGGACGGCCGCGACAAGGACTTTCTGCCCGGGGGCGAGAAGGCCGGTAAGTTCCATCTGATTGGCGAGATCACCCCGGATCTGCCCCTGTGTGTGGCCGAGGGCTACGCCACGGCCGCGAGCATCCACCAGGCCACCGGCTGGCCCGTTGCCGTGGCCTTCGATGCGGGTGGGCTTGAACCCGTGGCCCACGTGCTGCGTGAGACCTACCCCGCCGCCTCCATCCTGATCTGTGCTGACGATGATCACCGCACCCCGGGCAACCCTGGCCGCAGCAAGGCCGAGGCAGCAGCACGGGCAGTGGGGGGCGGGGTGGCCGTGCCGGACTTCGGGCCGGATCGTCCGGAAAGTGCGACCGACTTCAACGACCTCCATCAGCTCCCTGGGGGCGGGCTCGATGCGGTGCGCCAGATCCTGGAGCACGCCGCAGACCAGAATCCCGGCCCTGTAGCGGGAGATCTACCCCAGGATGCACCAACCCCCACCCAAACCCCGGATCACGCGCCAGCGGCCCCGGAATCGGCCCCGGTGGACCTTCCTGATTCCGAGACCACCAGCAAGCCCGAATCCGAGTCACAGCCCACCCGCAAGCCCAAGGCAAAGCCGGCCAGCAAGGGCAAAGGCAAGGCAGCCGGTGCGCAGACGTCTGCACCTGGTGGTGATCTGTTCGAGCTGCGCGACGGCGCCGAGGGGCGGGGGGTGTATCGCCTGAAGGTCGAGCGCCGGGGCGAGGGCTGGGAGCAGATCGAGCAGTTCGTCTGCGCCCCGCTGGAGATCACCCACATGGTCCGTGACGCCAAGGGCGAGGGCTGGCAGCGCCTGGCCACCTTCAGCGACCACGACGGTAGGCGCCGCCGGGTGCTGGTGCCCGATGAGATGCTCGAAGGCGACGGGGCCGCCCTGGCAAAGCTGCTGCGGGCGCACGGCCTGTTCATCGGCGACAACAAGGGCGGGCTGCTCAAGATGTACGTGAACCGCTCCAGGCCGCCCGCCCGCGCCCGCTGCACAAGCCGGATCGGCTGGCACGACGATGTGATCGAGCCGGGCCGTTGGTCCTACGTGCTGCCGGGCGACCTGGACCCCATCAGCCCGGAGGGCGCCGAACTGTGGATGCACGCGGGCAGCGGGGCCGGCCATGCACAGTTCAAGCAAGCCGGCACCCTGGCCGAATGGCGGGGCAATGTGGCTGCCCTAGCGGTGGGTAACTCCCGTCTGTGCTTCGCTATCTCGGCCGCCTTTGCGGGCGCCCTGTGCTGGCTGCATCCCAACGTGGCCGGGGGCTTTCACTGGTCGGGGGGTTCGTCCCTGGGCAAGTCTGGCCTGCTGTTCGCTGCCGCCAGTCTGTGCGGCCCCAAGGAATACCGGCGCACCTGGATGCAGACCGGTACGGCCGTGGAATGGCTGGCGGCCGGGCATTGTGACGCCCCCTTGCTCCTCGATGAGCTCAAGCAGGCCGGCAACCCTCGGGACGTGGCCCAGGCCGCCTACATGCTGGCCAGCGGGCAGGGTAAGGGGCGGGGCCAGGCGGCTGGCGGACTGCGGGAAACCGCCTCCTTCAGCCTTCTGTTCCAGTCGAACGGGGAACTCGGCCTCACCCAGTTCCTGGCCGAGAACGGGGAGCGGGCCTATGCCGGCCAGGAGGTGCGCTTCTGCGAGCTTCCGGCGGATGCCGGGGTGGGCTTTGGCTGCTGGGAGATCCTGCACGGCCAGCCCGATGGCGCCCGATTCACCGATGCCATTCAGGGGCGGGCAGCCCGACACTACGGCACCGCCTGGCCCGAGTTCATCCGCCAGGTGATCGCCCATCGGGGCGCCCTGCCTGGGGAGTTTGAGGCTCTTCGCACCACCTTCGAGCGCCATGCCCTCACCGACAAGGCCGGCGGACAGGCCATCCGGGCGGCCACCCGCTTTGCCGCCGTGGCCTACGCCGGGGAGCTGGCCTCCCGCTGGGGCATCACCGGATGGCGGACCGGGGAGGCCGGCGCCGCCGCCATGCGCATGTTCAAGGACTGGCTGACCGCCTACGGGGGCGAAGAGAACCGCGAGCCCCGCAAGATGGTGGAGCAGGTGCAGACCTGGATTCAGGCCAATGCCGGTACCCGCCTGGAGGATTGGCGCCGGCCGTCGGTGGTCGATAGCCACGCCCCGCGGACGATGAACCGGGCCGGCTGGCGGCGCCCGACCAGGGAAACCGCATCGCTGAGCGAGCGTGATCACGTCTTCGAGTACCTGGTCTATCCGGCGGTCTTCCGGGAGGAGCTGTGCAACGGCTTCGACCCCAAGCAGGTGGAACGGGAGTTGATCAAACGGGAGCTGCTGCAGACCACACAGGACGGGCAGAAGACCCGCCATCAAGTGAAGGTCCGTGAGCCTGGTGCCGAGGGTTCCGGCTGGATGTTCTGCCTTAAACCTGGCGTGCTCGAATGGGATGCCGACCATGGATGAATGGCTCAAAACCATCGATTCCGCCCTTGAATCGGCCTGTTCCCATCAAGGCAGGGGGAACACGGGCCAGGGAGTGGGAACAGAATCCATCACTCAAGACGCTGATTCAAAAGAAAATAGTGTCTTGTGTTCCCACGTTCCCAGTGTTCCCGACGTTTTAGAAGGGACAAGGAAGGGACTACATGAAAATTCAAGTCATACGTCATTGAACGCGCCGGGTGGGGGTGGGGTTCCCGGAGCATCTGCGCCAGTAAAAGCACCCCGCGAACACACTTGCCGGAACTGCGAACACTTCGCCCGGCCTGGCCTCTCGGATGGGCTGTGCGGTGGCCGGCCCGACCTGCCCCCCGCCTTCGGGCCTGGGCATCCCCTCCGCCAGCTGCCTGCCGATCACGGAGCCGACTGCCAGGCCTGGGCACTGCATCCATTCTGGTGACCACACCAGGGGGGGTGTGAATCTTTGGCCGACCTGGCCGCAGGACCGGACAGTTAGCCAAATTTTCACGTGCGCGAGTTTTGGGATTTTTTCTTGGCAGGCCCAAGAGGAGGGGGTAGGCAAAAGTCGAGCACCTGGCCCCGTCAGGACCGTACGGTTAATCCCAGTTTTATGGGGACATTTTCTAGGGGGTGGGGGGGTCAAGAGGAAACCCCATGCTACGGACGATGATCCAGATTCCTTCTTTTTCAGAAGATCCGGCCCGATCCAGGCACCTGCAGCCCCCTGCATAGCCTGGCGCACAAGATCCAAGACAACGGACCAGGGCGCCAACTGCACGCCTTGCCGCACAAGGGATTCAAGGCCCGCGGCAGGTTGAACCGCATCACTCCCGCCCCCGCTAGCCAGAAAACAGCGGGAACACTGGGAACAGTGGGAACACATCTCCGAAACCCAAGCGGGGCGCGGGTTCCCAGTAGATATGATTGTTCCCACTCTCAGTCAACATAGTGGGAACGGTGGGAACATTCCCCTGCCTTCAGTCGCCGCCTGCGCAAACTGGCGTAGAGCTCTCTTCCCCCGGTTGCCGCGCGCAAAGGCTTGACGTGGCCGCCCGGCCGCCCCCATCATGCGGCCGTCACCTAAACAGTGGTGACCGGGTTTGGCGACCCGAACATTCCTAGGCGGACACTGCCGCCCCGCGGCTTTTTTTACGTCCGTAGCACCCGTAGTGCGCCTGTTCTATGGTGGGCCGGGTGGGGAGCCCTCACGGGCTGCCGGTTCCTAGGATGCCGGTTCGCCAACCCCGCTTTGGCCCGCCCCCCGTTTGGCGACGGTGAGCGGATTCAGTCCGAATCCTAGGAGCATCACACCATGGCAACACTCGCCTTGGCGTGCAGACGTCTGCACGCGCCTGCATCCCCCGCTTTCTCCCTGCAGCTTTACCGCGCCCTGCGCCCCCTGGTCGGCCCCGTGCTGGCTTGGCGCCTGGCTTTCGCGTGGAGGGCTGCAGCATGACCTCCAAAGCTCAACCCAAAGCACACCGCGGGACGGAAGCCGTCTCCATGCTGCAACGCCGCTACCTGGTGCGGGAAGCCAGTGCGCTCTACGCCTCCCCCATCAGCCGATGCGTGATGGACCCGGCCACAATGACCCGTGAAGACCGGCTGATTGCCCGCGCCAAAAAGGTGCTTTCCCGGCGCCTGGGTGAGCCTGGAGCGACTTTCGACAGCCCAAAGGTGGTCCGGGATTTCTTGGTTTTAGAGTTGGCCGAGGAAGCCCGGGAGGTGTTCTACGTCATCTTCTTGGACTCGCAGAACCGGGCCATATCTTGCGAACCGCTATTCGTTGGGACGCTCAACCAAACCAGCGTCTATCCGCGTGAGGTGATTAGAAGATGCATTGAGCTAAATGCCTCTGCCGTCATCCTTGCGCATAACCACCCTTCCGGTGTGGCGGAGCCCAGCACGGCCGACCGCACCCTTACCAGCTCGCTGAAAAGCGCGCTTGCCTTGATCGATGTCACTGTCCTCGATCACTTCATCGTGGGTGGTGCCGCCCGCCCCATGAGCTTCGCTGAAAGGGGGCTAATGTGACCGCCCCGACCTTCACCCCCGGCCCCTGGCGCCGTGCCGGGCACCGCAGCATCGCTGCCGGCCTAGGTGTCAGCCGCGTCACGATCTGCGAGCTGTACTCGTGGGGCGACTGTTCCGAGGCGGATGCCAACGAAGCCTTGATCGCCGCCGCCCCGGATCTGTTCGCCGCGGCCGAAGCCGCCGCTGCGGTGCTCACCCAGGGCCGGTGGCGCCTGGACAGCCCCGACCCCGAAGCGGTGGCCTTGCGCAAACTGCTGCGCGCCCTGTGTCTCGCAAGGGAGGTGTTTCCAGCGCCCGAGGGGCCGGCATCATGACTGCGCCCCAGACAGACCCCCGCGTCTTCTGGCGCTGCTCCCCGGGCCGGCGCCTGCCGGCCTATGCCCGCGACCTGGCCGACGCCCGGGCGCGGGATCTGGTGCCGGCACAGCGGCAGGTGGCGGTGTATCTGGACCGCTGGCCCGCGGGGCGGGTCACCGGCCTGGGGCCGGCCATCTGCTGCCCGCCGGACTTCCACCCCGGCCGGCTCGACTGGCGTTACCTGGCGGCCCTGTCGGTGCTGGTGGTGACCTTGCCGGCGCCCGACCCGGAGCGCCTGCGCCATCTGCTGGCCGAACTGGTAGCGGCCCGCCCCAAGCGCTTGATCCTGCTGCGGCCGGGCAAGGTGCCCGTGGCCGAGTTCATCATCAGCGAAGCCCGCGGGGTGGAGGTGCAGCCATGAAGGCCCCGCCACCCTATGAGCCCGCCCGCCTCGAAGAGCGGGCCGCCCTGGCTCCGGCCCTGGGCGACCCGCGCACCTGGCCGGTGGCCTCGTGGCCCGATCCCCAGCCCCTGCCCGAGGGCCTGGCGCCGGTGGCGCCCTTCGATTACGCCATGCTCCCGGAGCGCCTGCGCCCCTGGGTGCAAGACGTGGCCGACCGCATGCAGTGCCCGCCGGACTTCGTTGCGGTGCCCATGGTGGCCGCCCTGGGCAACCTAGTGGGGCGGCGCTGCGCCATCCGCCCCCAGGCCCGCAGCGACTGGCAGGAGTTTCCCAACCTGTGGGGCTGCATCGTCGGCCGGCCGGGGATGATGAAAAGCCCGGCCATGATGGCGGCCCTGGCCCCGCTGGTACGCCTGGAGGCCCGTGCCCTGGAGGAATGGACCGCTGCGCAAGGCCAGTGGCGGGCAGAAAGCGAAATCGCCAAGGCCCGGGCCGAAGCCCGCAAGAGCGAAGCCACCAAGGCCTTGCGCAAAGACCCGAACGCCCTGGTGGACGTGGCCAGCTTCCTGAGCCCCGATGCCGACGAAGCCCCCATCCTGCGCCGCTACACCGTGGCCAGCGCCACCGTGGAGGCCCTGGCCGAGAAGCTCATTGAGAACCCCCGTGGGCTGCTGGTGGTGCGGGACGAGCTGCCCGGCTGGCTCGCTGGCCTGGACAGGGAGGATGCCGCGGAGCTGCGTGCCTTCCTCATGACCGGCTGGAACGGCAAGGACGGATGGACCTTCGACCGCATCGGGCGAGGCCACCGCCGCGTGCCGGCGGTGTGCCTGGGTGTGATCGGCGGCGCCCAGCCCGGCCCCCTGGGCGAATACCTGCGGGCCGCCATGCGGGGTGGGGCATCAGATGACGGCATGCTCGCCCGCTTCGGCCTGCTGGTGTGGCCCGAGACCGGTGGGGCCTGGAAGAACGTGGACCGCTACCCCGATGGCCCGGCCAAGGATGCGGCCTTCCAGGTGTTCGAGGAGCTGGACGCCCTCGATCCCCTGGCCCGTGGGGCCGAGCAGGAAGCCCCGGACGGCCCGCCCTTCCTGCGCTTCGACCCGGAAGCCCTCGAGGCCTTTACCGAATGGCGCACGGGCTTTGAGGCGGAGCTGCGCACGGGCGACCTCTACCCGGCTCTTGAATCGCACCTGGCCAAGTACCGCAAGCTGGTGCCGGCCCTTGCCTTAGCCTTCCACCTGGCGGATGGATACCACGGCCCGGTGGGCTTCGCCTCCACCCTGCGGGCGCTGCACTGGAGCGTGTATCTGCAGACGCATGCCCGGCGGTGTTACGGGGTGGCCCAGTCGGGCGAGGTGGATACGGCCAGGCGGATCCTGGAGCGGGTGAGGAAGGGGGATCTGGTGCGGGAGGGGTTCGGGAGCCGGGACGTATGGCGGCCGGGGTGGTCAGGGCTGGCCGATCAGAAGCGTGTGGCGGAAGGCCTCGGGCTGCTGGTGGAGTTGGGGCACTTGGAGGAATGGCAGGAGCCCTCCAGGACAAAGCCCCGTACCCTGTATGTGGCCAATCCCAAGGCTGTGCCAGTACAGCACTGAGGGGAATTTCTGCCCATGTGCGCCAAGGCCGTACTGCCAAAACTGTCTTTTCTTAATTTGGCAGTTTTGGCAGTGCCTTCACGGGGGGCATGGGGGAAATTTTCCGCCGTCCGGTTGCTGTAGTGGGCCTGTCGGTATAACCTTGTTATAACTATTAACGAGGTGACGGCCATGAGAACGACAGTGCGCAAGGTGGGGAACTCGCGGGGAGTGCTGATTCCCGCGGCACTCCTGGCGGAATGCCAGATACAGGACGCGGTAGAGCTGACAGTGGAGGCCGGGCGGCTGGTGATTGCGCCCGTGCGGGCGACGCGTGCCGGCTGGGCAGCGGCGGCGGCCGAGATCGCCGCACGAGGGGAAGACGAAGAGGTATGGCCCGTGACCTTCCCCGAGGAAGACAGCGGGGAGTGGGAATGGTGAAACCCGCCCTGCAGCGGGGCGACGTGTGGCTGGTTTCGCTCGATCCAACCCTTGGCGCCGAGATCAAAAAAACGCGGCCGTGCCTGGTGGTGTCGCCGCTCGAGATTCACGGCTCTTTGCGCACCGCTCTGGTTGCGCCGCTCACCAGCAAAGGTTTTTCGGCACCGTTCCGAATATCCGTGGAGTTTGATGAAAAGTCCGGGCTGGTGCTGCTTGACCAGATTCGGGCGGTGGACAAACTGCGATTGGTGAAGCGGCTTGGCGCGGTGCAGGAGGGGGAGTTACAGCAGGTGCTGGAAGTGCTTCAAGAGTTGTTCGCCCCTTGACATGACACCCGACCAGGCCCGGCAATTGGCAAAGCTGATTGAAGGGGTGCTTCGCAATGAATGAAAAGGACTTTGCCTCCCTCATGCAGGGCGTCAAGGAAATGGCCGCCCACATGCGCGGCGAGGACGTGCCGGGGCTGAAGGTAACGACCGTTCCCGACCCCGATGTGCACGCCATTCGTGAAGCGGCGGACGTGACCCAAAAGGAACTTGCAGCCCTGTTGGGGGTGTCACGCCGCACCGTCGAGAACTGGGAGCAACGCCGCACCCGCCCCACGGGCCCGGCCCGGGCATTGCTGCGGATCTTTCAGCATGACCCGCGGGCAGCGGTAAAGGCGTTGCAGGGGTAGCAGCACCTGCCAGCCCGACTAGGGAAGCAACACACAGCAGCGCCGGGCATTTCCCGGCGTTGTGCTTTCTGGTGCAGGCGTCTTCACTCTTTCAGACCGACTCTGGATTTTCTCGTTTCGGCATGCAGCTCAAAATCTATACCTTTTGAGCCACCCACAAAGGCCCAGCTGAACCATAGCTCAAAATCGTTGATTCTTATTTTGAGCCAGGCTATTTTATGAGCCATACATTTTGAGCCACACAGAGGCCTGTCATGTCTGCCATCGTTGCCTACACCCGCGTCTCCACCGACGATCAAACCTGTGAGAACCAACGCCGGACCATCTCGGCCCGCTACGCGGTGGGCAAGTGGTTCTCAGATGATGGCGTCTCCGGGACGGTGGCCGCGACCCAGCGGGCGGGCCTGGGCGCCCTCCTTGCCTATGTCCGGGACGGTGACGTCGTTGTGGTGGCGGCCATTGATCGACTAGGACGGAACACCCTGGATGTGCTGAACACCGTCGAAGCCCTGAAGGCAAAGGGTGTGTCCGTGGTATCCATGCGGGAAGGCTTCGACCTGGCGACGCCGGCGGGCAAGCTGATGCTCACCATGCTGGCAGCGGTGGCCGAGCTGGAGCGGGAAAACATCAAGGCCCGCCAGCTCGCCGGGCTTGAACGGGCCAAGGCCGAAGGCAAGCACCTGGGGCGGTCGAAGAGCATTGACGATGCGGCCGTGATCGCCTGGCGTGCCGAGAACTCCGCCAGCATCAAGGCGACGGCGGAGCACTTCGGGATTTCGGCGGCGAGCGTGAAGCGGGCTTGCGCGCTCCTGGCGGCGCGGCATACCGAATAGCGGCGACAAGACCGGGTACAAAACCGGGTACATACCAGGAAGAGGAGAGGCCGAAGCAGATAATTAGCGGGACTTTTAAGGCTGAACTTCCTGTTCAACGTCTGACCCCTGCCACCTTCATGAAAAAGGGGAGCCAGCCGGCTCCCCTTTTTTGTCCTGTCACGGAGCAGTTCACTCCGTCACGGATTCGACCCGGGTCGTGGTCACGAAGCGCGCCAGGAAGATCCCCAGCTCGTAGAGCAGGCACATGGGGATTGCCAGCATCAGCTGGGACACCACGTCCGGCGGTGTGACCACGGCGGCGATGACGAAGGCGCCGACGATCACGTAAGGCCGGGCCTCCTTCAGCTTGGCCACATTGACGATGCCCAGCTTGGTCAGCACGATCACGATGACCGGCACTTCGAAGGTGATGCCGAAGGCCAGGAACATGGACATCACGAAAGACAGGTACTGTTCGATGTCTGGCGCCGGGGTGATGCTCTTGGGAGCGAACTGGGCGATGAAGGTGAACACCGTCCCGAACACGAAGAAATAACAAAAGGCCATGCCGGCCAGGAACAGCACTGTACTGCCCACCACCAGGGGCAGGCCGAGGCGCTTCTCGTGGGCATACAGCCCCGGGGAGATGAAGCACCAGGCCTGGTACAGCACATAAGGCAGGGCGATCACGAAGGCCACCATCAGGGTGACCTTCATGGGCACGAAGAAGGGCGTCACCACGCCGGTGGCAATCATCCGCGTACCCTCGGGCAGGGCCTGCATCATCGGATGGGCCAGGATGTCGTAGATATCCCCCGCCCAGGGCATCAGCCCGGCAAAGATGACGATCACCGCCACCACCGCCCGCAGCAGGCGGTCACGCAGCTCGACCAGATGGGAGATGAAGGTGTCTTCCTGGGCGCTCATGAGGGAGTCTTCCGGGCTTCAGGCGCCGGTGCATCGAAATTCAGGCCCAGCTGGGAATCCGGTACCGCGGCTTGGGGAGCGGCTTCAGGGGCGGACTGGGCCTCGCCGAAGGCCGGCGGGCCGGCATGGCTGTCAGCCTCTGCGAGCTGCCGGTCGAGGGCGGCCGAGTGCTCGGCGTCCGCGGTGGCAGCCTGGGGCTCACCAGCCGGGTTGCGGATGCTGTTCTCCAGATCCGCCACCGCCGAGGAGGCCGACTGCAGCGACGAAGACAAACCCCCTTCGACGCTCGCCACCTCGCTGCGCACGGTACCCTCGAAATTCATCGCCGCCGTGCGCGCCTCCTCCTGGAGCTTTTTCAGCTCGTCGAGCTGCATCTCCCGGTTGATGTCCGACTTCACGTCGGACACGTAACGCTGAAGGCGGCCCAGCAGGTGCCCGGTGGTACGCGCCACCTTGGGCAGCCGCTCCGGACCGAGCACGAGCAGTGCCACGATCCCGATGACCATGAGCTCCGAAAAACCGATGTCGAACATCCGCTTCGCCTAAAGTTGAAATACGCCGGAACGGCGGGGCGGCAGAAACGAAAAAGGGGCAAACCTGCCCCCCTTCCGCGCCTGCCGCGGGTCCGGGATCAGGACTTGTTCTTTTCCCGGGCTTCGGCGTCGATGGTCTGGCCGTTGCCGCTGGTAATCTTCTGACTGGCGTCACCGCCCTGATCGGCCTCTTTCATGCCGTCCTTGAAGCCTTTCACCGCACCGCCCAGATCCTGCCCGATGTTGCGCAGCTTCTTGGTGCCGAACACCAGCATCACGATCACCAATACGATCAGCCAGTGCCAAATGCTGAAGGAACCCATTCAAATCTCCTTGATACTACCGTTTAAGCATCGGCCCGACCGGCTCCTGCCCGCCTACGATGTGCATGTGCACATGCATGACTTCCTGCCCGCCAATGTGGCCGGTGTTGATGATGGACCGAAAGCCTCCGGTGCTGCCTTGATCGACGGCAATCCGGTTCGCAACCACCAGCATCCTCCCCAGCACCTCGGTATCGGCTTCGGTGGCCTCGGCCAGTGAAGTGATGTGCTTCTTGGGAATGACCAGTATGTGGACCGGACGCTGGGGCTGGATGTCCTTGAAGGCCATCACGAGCTCATCATCGTACACCTTGCTCGCGGGAATCTCACCCCGACCTATACGGCAGAACAGACAATCCTGCATCGGCGTATTTCCTTAAACCGCAGTCCGCGACTTCTTCTCGTCGATGCCCGACACGCCTTCACGGCGGCGGAACTCGGCGAGCACGTCGTCCACCGACAGGCCGAAGTGGTGCAGCAGGACCAGGGTATGGAACCACACGTCGGTGACTTCCCAGACCACGTGGAGCAGATCCTTGTCCTTGGCGGCCATGATGGTCTCGGCGGCTTCCTCGGCGACCTTCTTGCAGATCGCGTCGGTGCCCTTGTGGAACAGGCCGGACACATAGGACGACTCGGGGTCGGCATCCTTGCGCGAGGCAAGGGTCTCGGACACGCGGTGGAGCACTTCGATATCGATCATTTGTAGATTTCCTTCGGGTCTTTGAGAACCGGGTCGACCGCCGCCCAGCGGCCGTCAGAGAGGTATTTCTGGAAGAAGCAGCTGCGTCGCCCGGTATGGCAGGCGATCCCGCCCACCTGCTCGATCTTCAGAAGCACCACGTCGTTGTCACAATCGATGCGGATCTCGCGGACCTTCTGGGTGTGGCCGGACTCTTCGCCCTTGTGCCACAGCTTGCCGCGGGAACGCGAGAAATATACCGCCTCGCCTGTTTCAACCGTTCGTGCCAGGGCATCACGATTCATCCAGGCGAACATCAGCACGTCGCCGGTGGCGGCGTCCTGGGCGATGGCCGGAATCAGGCCGTCCTTGTCCCAGAGCAGCTCGTCCAGCCAGGCAGCATCCTTCGGCGCGGCGCTCACAGGCGCACCTCGATGCCCCGGGCCCGCATCAGCTCCTTGGCTTCGCGGACGGTGTGCTCGCCGAAGTGGAAGATGCTGGCGGCCAAAACAGCGTCGGCGCGGCCCTGCGTGACGCCGTCGGCCAGGTGCTCAAGGCTGCCCACACCACCGCTGGCAATCACGGGGATGGCCACGGCGTCGGAGACGGCGCGGGTCAGGCCCAGGTCAAAACCGTTCTTGGTGCCATCCCGGTCCATGCTGGTAAGCAGGATCTCGCCGGCACCGAGGGACTCGACCTTGCGGGCCCATTCGATGGCGTCGAGGCCGGTGCGGTTGCGCCCGCCATGGGTGAAGACCTCCCACTTGCCGGGGGCCACCTGCTTGGCGTCGATGGCAACGACGATGCACTGACTGCCCACCTTGCCGGAGGCGTCGGCCACCACCTGGGGGTTGTTCACCGCGGCGGTGTTGATGCTGACCTTGTCGGCCCCGGCGTTGAGCAGGCGCCGCACGTCATCGACAGTGCGTACGCCACCACCGACGGTGAGCGGGATGAAGACCTGCTCAGCCACCTGCTCGACCACGTGGAGGATGATGTTGCGGTCGTCGGAGCTGGCGGTGATGTCGAGAAAGGTGATCTCGTCGGCGCCCTGCTCGTCGTAGCGGCGGGCAACTTCGACCGGATCACCGGCATCCCGCAGTTCGACGAAATTGACGCCCTTGACGACGCGGCCTGCGCTGACGTCGAGGCAGGGAATGATGCGCTTGGCGAGCATGAAGGGATCAGTCGTCGGAGTCGGAAAGCTCGTCGGCCCGCGCTTGGGCGGCAGCGAAGTCGAGGGTACCCTCGTAAATGGCACGGCCGGTGATGGCGCCCGTAATGCCTTCGGCCTCGACGGCGCAGAGGGCCTCCACATCACCGATGGCGGCGATGCCACCACTGGCGATGACCGGGATGCGCAGAGCCTGGGCCAGGCGGACGGTGGCTTCGACGTTGACGCCGGAGAGCATGCCGTCGCGGCCGATGTCGGTGTAGATCACGCCTTCGACGCCGTAATCCTCGAACTTCTTCGCCAGGTCGACCACGTCGTGGCCGGTCAGCTTGGACCAGCCGTCCACAGCCACCTTGCCATCCTTGGCATCCAGACCGACGATGATGTGGCCGGGGAAAGCGCTGCAGGCGTCATGCAGGAAGCCCGGGTTCTTGACCGCCGCGGTGCCGATGATGACGTAGGTAAGGCCGGCGTCCAGATAACGCTCGATGGTGTCGAGGTCACGGATACCGCCACCCAGTTGCACGGGGATCTCTTCGCCCACTTCGTCAAGGATGGCCTTGATGGCGGCGCCGTTCTTCGGCTTGCCGGCAAAGGCGCCATTCAGATCAACGAGATGCAGGCGCCGGGCGCCCTGGTCGATCCAGTGTCGGGCCATCGCACCGGGGTCTTCGGAGAAGACCGTGGCGGCGTCCATTTCGCCTTGTTTCAGGCGCACGCAGTGACCGTCCTTGAGGTCGATAGCGGGAATCAGCAGCATAGGAGAGGGCGGTAGAGGAGTTGAAACGAGGCGACGGGATGAAAAGGAACGGCTTCAGGGCTTCCAGGACATGAAGTTCGACAGGAGTTGCAGGCCCGCTTGCGCGCTCTTTTCCGGGTGGAATTGGATGGCGAAGATATTAGCCTGCGCTACCGCCCCGGTAAAGGGGATGCCGTAATCGGTGGAGGCCGCCACGATGGCGGGGTCGGCCGGGTCCACGTAATAACTGTGCACATAGTAGAAACGGGCGCCGTCGTCGATGCCGGCCCACAGGGGGTGGGCCTGCTTGTGCCACACCTCGTTCCAGCCCATGTGCGGCACCTTCAGGCGGGAGCCGTCGGCGGCCACCATGCGCTCGGCAGGAAAACGCCGGACTTCGCCCTTGAAGATGCCCAGGCCGGGCACGTTGCCCTCCTCGCTGTGCTCGAAGAGCATCTGCTGACCGATGCAGATCCCCAGGAAGGGCTTGTTGCGCGCGGCTTCCAGCACCGCCGGACGCAGGCCACGGGCGTCGAGCTCGCGCATGCAGTCGGGCATCGCGCCCTGGCCGGGGAAGACCACGCGGTCAGCCGACAACACCTCGGCCGGGTCGGCAGTGACCACCACGGTGTCGGAGGTGGCCACATGTTCGATGGCCTTGGCCACCGAACGCAGGTTGCCCATGCCGTAATCGATGATCGCGACCCGGCTCATAGCGCCCCCTTGGTGGAAGGAATCACACCGGCCTGGCGCGGATCGGGCGTCGTCGCCATGCGCAGGGCACGGCCGAAGGCCTTGAAGGCGGTCTCACACTGGTGATGGGCGTTGCGGCCCTTCAGGTTGTCGATGTGCAGGGACACCAGGGCGTGATTGACGAAGCCCTGAAAGAACTCGTACACCAGCTGGGTGTCGAGAGCTCCGATCATGCCGGCGGAGAAGGGAATGTCGAACTCCAGGCCGGGCCGGCCGGACAGATCCACCACCACGCGGGACAGCGCCTCATCCAGGGGCACGTAGGCATGGCCGTAGCGGGTCAGACCCTTTTTATCGCCGACAGCCTTCGCAAAGGCCTGGCCCAGGGCGATGCCCACGTCCTCGACCGTGTGGTGACCATCAATGTGCAGGTCACCGGCGCATTCGATCTCGATATCGAAGCAGCCATGGCGGGCGATCTGGTCGAGCATGTGGTCGAAGAAACCGATACCGGTGTTGAGCTGGCTCTTGCCCGAGCCGTCCAGGTCGAGCCTGACCCGGATCTTCGTCTCGAGGGTATCGCGGGAGATTTCGGCTTGCCGCATTGCGCTGATTTCCGGAGAACTGTGAAAACGGAGGAACGAATGGGCCATGATAGCATCTAGCGTTTTTATCGTCCCTTGCGGCGCCACGCGCCGCCGAGCAGATTTGCCATGAGCCGCTTCTGGAGCCCCGTCGTCCACGACCTGACCCCCTATGTGCCGGGCGAGCAGCCCAAGCTCGCCAAGCTGGTCAAGCTCAACACCAACGAGAACCCCTACCCGCCCAGCCCGAGGGTCGTCGAGGCCATCCGCGCCGAACTGGGTGAGGACGGCGACCGCCTCAAGCTCTACTCCGACCCCACCGGCGCCCAGCTCAAGGCCGCGGTGGCACGCCACTTCGATGTGCCGGACGACTGGGTTTTTGTAGGCAACAGCTCGGACGAGGTGTTGGCCCACACCTTCCAGGCCCTGCTCAAGCACGACGCGCCCCTGCTCTTCCCGGACATCACCTACAGCTTCTACCCGGTCTACTGCGGGCTCTACGACATCGATTTCGAAGCGGTGCCCCTGGATGCCCAGTTCGCCATCCAGGTGGACGACTACATCGCACGGGGCGCCGACCGGGTCGGCGCGGTGATCTTCCCCAACCCCAACGCCCCCACCGGCCGGCTGCTGCCACTGGCCGACATCGCCCGCGTCGCCACCGCGCTGCCCGATGCCCCCATCGTCATCGACGAGGCCTACGTGGATTTCGGCGGGCTGGACGTGATCCCCACCGCGGTGGCCCTCATCCGCCGCCACCCCAACATCCTGGTCACCCAGACCCTCTCAAAATCCCGCTCCCTGGCCGGTCTGCGGGTGGGTTTTGCCATCGGGCAGCCCGAGCTCATCCAGGCACTCACCCGGGTCAAGGACAGCTTCAACTCCTACCCCCTCGACCGCCTGGCCCTGGTGGGCGCCAGCGCCGCCATGGACGACGAGGCCTGGTTCCACACTACCCGGCGCCAGGTCATCGCCAGCCGCAACGCCCTGTCGGCCAGCCTCAGTGGCCTGGGCTTCGAGGTGCTCCCGTCGGCCGCCAATTTCGTCTTCGCCCGCCACCCGACCCGGGACGCCGCCGCGCTGGCGGCCGCCCTGCGGGAGCGCAGCATCATCGTGCGCCACTTCAAGGCCGCACGCATCGAGCAGTTCCTGCGCATCACCGTCGGCACCGACGCCCAGTGCGCGCTGCTGGTGGACGCCCTGAAGGACATCCTGGCCTGAACCCCGCTGCACGCAGACAAAAAAGGGCGCCCGCAGGCGCCCTTTTTTGTGCTCAGGCCGGCATCACTTGACGGCCAGCAGCTCCACTTCAAACACCAGGGTGGCGTTCGGGGGGATCACGCCACCGGCGCCACGGGCACCGTAGCCCAGGTTCGGCGGAATGGTCAGCTTGCGGCGGCCGCCCACCTTCATGCCCTGCACACCCTCATCCCAGCCCGAGATCACGTGGCGTGCGCCCAGGGGAAAGACGAAGGGGTCGTTGCGATCCTTGCTGGAATCGAATTTCTTGCCGTCGGTGAGCCAGCCGGTGTAATGCACCTGGACGTGCTGACCAACCGTGGCCTCGGGGCCGGTGCCAACTTCCAGGTCTTCGATGACGAGGCCGCTCGCCGTGGTGGTTTGGGTCATGGAATGCTCCTTGTGAAAGACCGCCGGATTCTATTTCAAGTGGCCTTCACCCGCTTGGCGAACTTGCTGCGGAACTTGGCCACCTTGGGCGCCACCACATACTGGCAGTAGGGCTGGTGCCCGTTGCGGCTGAAGTAGTCGTGGTGATAGGGCTCCGCCGGCCAGAAACGGGGCGCAGCCAGGATCTCGGTGACGATCGGGGCCCGGAAGACGCCCTCTCGTTCCAGCACCGCCACCGCCTGCCGGGCCAGGGTTTCCTGTTCGGGGGTGGTGGTGAAGATCGCCGAGCGGTACTGGGTACCCACATCATTGCCCTGACGGTTGGGCGTCGTTGGGTCGTGGATGGCGAAGAAGATGTCGAGCAGGTCGGCAAAGCCGATCACCGCCGGGTCGAACTCGATGCGCACCGCCTCGGCATGGCCGGTGTCGCCATCGCAGATGCGCTCGTAAGTGGGCGCATCCAGGTGGCCGCCGATGTAGCCGGAGGTGACGCCATGGACGCCCTCGGCGCCCAGATACACTGCTTCGAGGCACCAGAAGCAGCCGCCCGCAAGAATGGCCACCTCGGTTGTCGGAAGATTCTCTGCCATGACTGTCCTGAACAAGTGGGAGATATCCGGCAGACCTCAGTCCGGCGGAAAGATTTCAAGATAAATCAGATCACTGGCAAAGGCGAGACAGGGCAGACTCAACAGCAGCAGCGGCGGGCACAGGATGGTGGCGATCACCGCCACGGCCAGCACCAGGCCCCACACCAGCATCGCCCCGAAATTGGCAAACACGGCCTTCACGCTGGCACTGACCGCCTGGACCAGGTTGGCCCTGCGATCGAACAGCAGCGGCACCGAGAACGCCGAGATGCAGAACACGATGAAGGCCAGCACCGCGCCCATCACCCCGGTGAAGGCATGAAAGCGCAGCACCTGCCCGGCCTCCGGCGCCGTGCCGACGCCGATCATGAAACTGTACACCGTGGCTGCGTCGGAGATCCAGATAAGGAACAGCAGCGCACACACCCCGGCCACCACCCACAGGCCCCGGGGCGCCCTGCGAAAGGCTTCCAGCACGTCCCGCATGCCCGGGCGCGCCCCTTTTTCCCGCGCCCGCCGCAGGGCAATGAAGCCACTGAGCACGGCCGGCCCCACCAGCAGGAAGCCCCCCGTAAAGGGCAGCATCATCTGGGCCAGGTCAAGCCGGAGCAGCGCCGCAAAGATCAGCAGCCCGATCAGCACGAAGACGGCGGCAAAGCCGGCCGCCGGCTTCAGGCAGCGGCGCAGCTGCCGCCAGCCCTCACTCAGGGCGGCAAGGACGACAGCGCTGGAAATTCGGCGGGGATCGAGGCGGACAGACATGACGGGCTCCTGACAGGGGGTCCACCATCTCGCCCAAGGCCCGGCAGGCCGTCCATGATGCGGATCAATTAGGCCGGCGCGGCCGATGGAAACCACATGCACGGCTGACAATGTGCAGGGCCCGGTATCTCGCCCCGGGGCCTGCCCACCCTTCACACCGGCTCGGCATCCCCCAGGAAGAGGTTGGGCGCAGCGCGGGCATACCCCTGCTCCCCCACCAGGATGTCCAGCGCCAGCGAGCCCAGATCGTCCGCCACCGGGTCAACCTGAATGTCCTTGTCCTGGAAAAAGGTCTTGATGTAGCCCCCGCAGTGATCACAGGCCTCGGCCTGGACCGCACCGGAAGCCCCTTCAAGACCCAGATACTGGACGACACTCCCCTCTTCGCAGACGGTACAGCGCGCCCTCACCGCGTTCCAGCGGGTCGCGCACAGGCTGCACTCCAGGTAGCGGAGGCCGCCCTTACCCTCCCCCGCCATCACCACCGCCCCCACCGGGGCGCTGCCGCAGCATGGGCAGGGGGCAAGATCCTGCAGGGGCGTCATGGACGGCAGGGCGATCGTCCGGGCGGCGGCAGTCCACACCACCTGCAGCGCGGCGGCCACCAGAACGGCAACGGCATCCCGCGGCCCGGCAGCCACCTCCCCCGCGGCCAGCCTCAGGCCCTCCCGGGCGCTGCGCTGCAATTCCTCCACGCCGGGCACCCGGGCCACGGACAGCGGAAGCCCGCGACTGGCGGCGAACAGCTGGTGGACGACGGCAGGCAAGGCCTGCTCCAGGGCCGCCACCGGACCAGCGAGGGGCGGTCGCGCGGAGTTGCCCGCTGGGAGGCCGGTGAGCACCGGCAAGGTATCAAGGGCCCGCTGCTGGGCATCGCACAGGGCTGCCAGTCCATTGAGCCAGGGAGCCAGCTCGTGCCCGTGGGCAAGCTGGCGCAGGCGGGACGCCCGGGTGCCGAACAGGCTCGGCGACGGCAGCAGCAGCGTGGCCGGTGCAATGGAGGATGGCAGGATGTTTTCGGTGAGATTCATTGAGGGCATGAAAAGAATTGGGCAGGGCTACATGAAGGAGCGGCCGTCCCCGTGCGGGGCGGCGGTGGACTCCAGATGGCTGGCGCAGCTGTAGGCGACCAGCTGCTGCGGGCGGGCAAAGCCGATCAGCAGCATGCCGACGGCCTCGGCCTGGCGGGCGGCCATGGCGGTCGGCGCAGAAACCGCCACCAGGGTGCCGATACCGGCGCTGGCCGCCTTCTGCACCATCTCGTACGAAGCACGGCTGGTGATCAGCACAAAGCCATCGCCGGGTGCGGCCCCCTGGCGTGCCAGGGCGCCGACGAGCTTGTCGAGGGCGTTGTGGCGGCCGACATCCTCCCGCAGACAGCGGATGGTGCCGTCGGGGCCGACCCAGGCTGCCCCATGGGCGGCCCCGGTCTGCTGACGCAGCGTCTGCCAGTGGGGCAGCTGGCGCAGCGCCTCGCCCACCGCAGCCACCGACAGGGCCCACTCGGGACGCGCCAGACGCCCCCCCAAAGGCCGGGTAAGGCTGGCCAGGCTGTCCACACCGCACAGACCGCAGCCGGTGCGGCCGGCCAGCGAGCGCCGCCTGGCCTTGAGGGCCATGAAGCGGGCCGTCGAGATCTCCATTTCTACCGAGATGCCATCGCAGGTGGTGCGCACCTCCAGGTCGTACAGCTCGCCCTTCTCGGCCAGGATGCCCTCGCCAAGGCTGAAACCGAGAGCGAAGTCCTCGAGATCGGCAGGCGATGCCAGCATCACGGCATGGGAGATGCCGTTGTACACCAGCGCCACCGGCACCTCTTCGATCACTTCGTCCTCCGTCACCCGGCGCTGCCCGTCCTGCACCCGGACGACGGGACGGAGGAAGGTCGTCGCCGGCAGCGGGAGTTCACCCGGGGAGGCAGCCGGCGGAAAATCAAGGATTGGAGCAGTCATGATCCTCTTTCATCACAAGGGGAAAATCGCCCGGCACGGGGAGTGGCCTCCCCGCGCGTTCGACGCGATTACTTTCCGGTCATCTGGCGATACCAGCCCCGGTGATGCTGCTTGGCCCAGGCCCGGGTCACCGTGCCGTACCACATGGCGCGGATGGTGCCCTTCACCCAGATGGCGGCATACACGTGGACCATGATCAGGGCGATCATCACCGCGCCGGCGGCGGCATGGACCACCGCCCCCAGCCGCACCAGCGTGATGTCGAAGCCAAACCAGGCCCGCCAGATGGCCAAGCCCGACACGGTCATCAGCAGCATGCAGGTGGCCAGAGCCCAGAACATGACCTTCTGCCCCCCGTTGTATTTGCCCTGCTCGGGCATGTCATGGTCGTTGCCATCCACCATGTTCTTTGCCTTGGCCAGCCATTCCCTGTCCGCCGCGGTCATCCTGTTGAGATGCTTGAAGCGCAGGAAGATGACCAGAAAGGCCAGCGCCATCAGCACCCCGACGTAGGGATGCAGGATGCGCGCCCACACCGGCCCGCCAAACAGCTGGGTCAGTGGAAAGAAGGCCGGGTGGAAGAAGGCCAGGCCGGACAGGGCCAGCAGGATGAAGCTGATGCCCACCACCCAGTGGTTGGCCCGCTCGGACGCGTTGTAGCGCTTGAGGTCCTTCGGATCACGGATCATTTCGTTGCCTCCTTGTCTTCCGCTTCGATCTCGTCCTCGATCTCTTTCGAGACCTCGTTCGGCCCCTTGGTGACGTAGTGGAACAGGCTGCCCAGGGCCACACCGGCCAGGGCCAGGGTGGCCAGGGGCTTGGCAAAGCCCTTCCACAGGGACACCAGCGGGCTGATGCTCGGGTTGGCCGGCAGCCCGTTGTAGAGCTCGGGCCGGTCGGCGTGGTGCAGCACGTACATCACGTGGGTGCCGCCCACCCCTTGCGGGTCATACAGCCCGGCCTGGTCGTAGCCACGCCGCTGGAGGTCGGCGATGCGTGTGGCGGCGTAATCCTTCATGTCCTCCTTGGAGCCGAACTGGATCGCGCCGGTCGGGCAGGTCTTCACGCAGGCAGGCTCCTGGCCCACCGCCACCCGGTCGGAACACAGGCTGCACTTGTAGGCCTTGCTGTCTTCCTTGGAGATGCGCGGTACGTTGAAGGGGCAGCCGGTCACGCAGTAGCCGCAGCCGATGCAGTTTTCCTGATGGAAATCGACGATCCCGTTGGCGTACTGGATGATCGCGCCGGGCGACGGACACGATTTCAGGCAGCCCGGATCGGCACAGTGCATGCAGCCGTCCTTGCGGATCAGCCACTCGAGCCGATCCTTCTCCTCGTGTTCGGCAAAGCGCATCACCGTCCACGCCTGGGCCGACAGATCCGTCGGGTTGTCATACACACCGACGCAGCTGCCTACCTCGGCGCGGATGTCGTTCCACTCGGAGCAGGCCACCTGGCAGGCCTTGCAGCCGATGCAGGCGGACACGTCGATCAGTTTGGCCACCTCGACGCCCTTGCGCACGCCCGGCGGGGGCGTGGTGGTGGCGGAGCGGCGCAGGATGTCAAGCGATTGGAGAGCCATCGTTCATGCTCCTCAGATTTTTTCCAGATTGACAAGGAAGGCCTTGTATTCGGGCGTCTGCGTGTTGCAGTCGCCCACCGCCGGCGGCAGGACGTTGGTCAGGAAGCCCTTCTTCGCCACGCCTTCCCAGCCCCAGTGCAGCGGTATGCCGATCTGGTGCACGGTCTGCTTGTTCACCGTCAGGGCCTTGACCCGCTTGGTCACCACCGCCCGGGCCTTGATGTAACCCCGCTTGGAGCTGACCTTGACCCAGTCTCCGGCCGCGATGCCCTTCTCCCGCGCCAGGGTCTCGCTGATCTCGACAAACTGCTCCGGCTGGGCAATGGCGCTGAGGCGTACCGACTTGGTCCAGAACTGGAAGTGCTCGGTGAGGCGGTAGGTGGTGCCCACATAGGGGAAGTCCTTGTGCGTGCCGAGGCGCTCCTGGTCGCTCTTGAAGATGCGCACCGCCGGGCTGGTGACCACCTTGGGATGGAGCGGATTGGTGCCCAGCGGCGACTCCATCGGCTCGTAGTGCTCGGGGAAGGGGCCATCCACCAGCTTGTCCA
Organism: Zoogloea sp.; assembly: GCF_023150065.1. Classification (GTDB taxonomy): domain Bacteria; phylum Pseudomonadota; class Gammaproteobacteria; order Burkholderiales; family Rhodocyclaceae; genus Zoogloea. The sequence goes on along the minus strand of NZ_JAKLLN010000010.1, from coordinate 132,017 downwards.
CGCAGAACAGCCGGCCGATGCCTTCGGGGTTCATGATGAAAGGCCCCATGCCCGAGTCCGGCGCCGCGTCGGCCTTGAAGTCGGGCACGTCGGCCCCGGCCCACTTTTCGCCATTCCAGGCGATCAGCTTGCGGCTCGGATCCCAGGGCTTCCCTTCCGGCGTGCACGAGGCGCGGTTGTAAAGGATGCGGCGGTTGGCCGGCCAGCTCCACGCCCAGCCCGGCGTGTTGCCCAGGCCGGTGTCGGTGTTGTCCCGGCGGGCCATCTGGTTGCCGGCCTGCGTCCAGCAACCCGAGAAGATCCAGTTGGCGCACAGGGTCGAGCCGTCGTCCTGAAGCACCGCAAAGCCCGGCAGCTGCTCGCCCTTTCTGGCCAGAAAGCGGGTCGGGTCCTTCGGGTCGGGGATGTCCGCCAGGGCCCGGCCATTGAGCTCCTTGGCCAGCTCCTCGGGGGTGGGCGCGGCCGGATCACGGTAAGGCCACGAAAGGTTGAGGATCGGCTCGGCCACCTTGCCGCCCTCCTTCCGGTACAGCTCTCGCAGGGCCACGAAGAGCTCGCCGATGATCTCCTGGTCGCCCTTGGCCTCACCGGGGGGCTCGGCGCCCTTCCAGTGCCATTGCAACCAGCGGCCGGAGTTCACGATGGCGCCGTCTTCCTCGGCAAAGCAGGTGGACGGCAGGCGGAAGACCTCGGTCTGGATCTTGGCGGGATCAACGTTGTTCGATTCACCCTGATTCTTCCAGAAGGTGGAAGTCTCGGTGGCGATCGGATCGATGATCACCATGTACTTGAGCTTGCTGAAGGCCTCCACCACCTTGTTGGCATCCGGGAAGGAAGCCAGCGGGTTGAAACCCTGCACGATGAAGCCGTTGATCTTGCCCTGGTGCATCAGCTCGGTGACCTGCAGCACGTCGTAGAGCTTGTCCCACTTGGGCAGCCAGTCGTAGCCCCAGTTATTGTCCTTGGTGGCCTTGTCGCCCCAGAACCACTTCATCAGGCTGACGAAGAATTTGGGGGTGTTGCTCCAGTAGTTGAACTGCCCCTCACGCAGCGCCTTCGGGGTGGTCTTGGCGATATAGTCGGTGAAGCCCGGATGCGCCTTTTCGTTGGGCAGGGTCAGGTAGCCCGGCAGCGCGGTGGACAGCAGGCCGAGGTCGGACAGGCCCTGGATGTTGGAGTGGCCGCGCAGGGCATTCACGCCGCCCCCCGGCATGCCGATGTTGCCCAGCAGCAGCTGGATCATGGCCATGGTGCGGATGTTCTGGGCACCCACCGTGTGCTGCGTCCAGCCCAGCGCATAGAGGATGGTGCCGACCTTGTCGGGCGCCGCCGTCTCGCCCAGCAGCTCGCACACCTTCAGGAAGCCTTCCAGCGGCGTGCCGGTCAGGTTGGTCACCATCTCCGGGGTGTAGCGGGCGTAGTGCGCCTTCATCAGGTTCCACACGCAGCGCGGGTGCTGCAGGGTGGGGTCGGTCCTGATGATGCCGGCGGCGTCCAGCTCGTAGCTCCAGCTGGCCCGGTCATACTTGCCCTTCTCGGCGTCGTAGCCGGAGAACAAACCTTCGTCGAAGGAATAGCCTTCACCGACGATGGCCGCCGCGTTGGTGTACGCCTTGACGTAGTCCCAGTGGATCTTGTCGTGGGCGATCAGCCAGTTGATCACCCCGCCGAGAAAGGCGATGTCGGAACCGGCGCGGATCGGCATGTAGTGGTCGGCCACCGCAGCGGTGCGGTTGAAGCGGGGATCGACCACCACCAGCTTGGCTCCACGCTGCTTCTTGGCCTCGATGGCCCAGCGGAAGCCTACCGGGTGCGCCTCGGCGGCGTTGCCGCCCATCACCAGGATGAAGTCGGCGTTCTTGATGTCCACCCAGCTGTTGGTCATCGCCCCACGCCCGAAGGTGGACGCCAGCGCCGACACCGTGGGGCCGTGACAAACCCGCGCCTGGGCGTCGGTGGCGACGATCCCGAGGGAGCGCATGAACTTCTGGGTGATGATGCCCGTCTCGTTGGACGAGGCCGAGGCGGTGAGCATGGCGGTCGAGATCCAGCGATTGACCGGGACACCCTCGGCATTCTTCTCCACCACGTTGGCGTCGCGGTCGGCCTTCATGAGCTTGGCGATGCGCTCGATGGCCTCGTGCCAGGAGATGCGCTTCCATGCGTTGCTGCCGGGCTCGCGCACTTCGGGATAGCGCAGGCGCCCCGGGCTGTGGATGAAGTCGAGCAGCCCGGCGCCCTTCGGGCACAGGGCCCCGCGACTGACCGGATGGTCCGGATCCCCCTCGATGTGGATGATCTCGGCCCGGGCGTTCTTCGGCCCGCCCCCCAGGCTGTACATCAGCAGGCCACAGCCCACCGAGCAATAGGTACAGGTGTTGCGCACCTCCCGCGCCCGGGTCAATTTGTACTGCCGCACCTCGGCCTGTGCCGTTGCCGGCATCACGCCGACCAGCGCCGCACTGGACGCCCCCACCCCCGCCGCCGAAATCCGGAAGAACTGCCGACGGTTGATCTTCACCCCAACGGACGGTGTTCCCTTGTTGTCCATGAAAGTCTCCAAATTGATTCCCGAAATTGGAGGCACGGAAGCATTCCGGGATCAGTGCTGGAGAGGGTGCTCACCCCACCGGTCATCAACCCGGAGCTTCCCGCCTTGCCCCCTGTTCTGTGACAGGAGGGCAGGCCCGGCCCCGGCTTTGATAACCAATAAAAATGCACCACTTTTTATGGACGCGCGCTTAATAGGACCTATCAAAGCTGCTTCTGCATGGCACGTAACATGCCAGCAGGCGCCACCCGCAGAATCAATGACTTGGAAAAAAGACCATAAGAAGGAAAGGGACAATCTGTCTCCGCGAAGACAAAATGTCCCTCCTCGGCTTATGGCTTTAGCTCAGCGAAAGCTGATGGAGAACAGGGCATCCAGGGCGTTCTCGCTGCCCGCCCGGCCGATCACCGAGATGCGGCGGGTCAGCTGGTAGGTGAGCTTGACCACACTGGAGGTGCCGGCAATGCTCTGCTCAAAGGACAGCATGGCCTGGGACGACAGGCGCTTGCCGATGGTGATGACCTGGCCGGGCACCGAATCCACATTGCGCGAAGAGGCGCTCGACGCCGTGCCGGTGACGCTGCCGGTCGCCACACTGCTGGTCTGCACCCGGGTGCGAGGGTCGATGCTGGAACCAAAGGAGATTTCGTCAAACCCCAGGGCGCTGGCCAGGCTGGCCGACAGGCCCCCTCCCGTCCCCCCCAGCAAGGCCTGGGCGGCCGGCAGCAGCAGGGCCATTTCACCGCCGGAGCCCTGGTCGGGCGGACGCCCGAGGACGATCCAGCCGAGCTTCTCCGGGTCGGGCACGTTGGGCTCGGACACCAGGCGCACCACCGGCCGGCGGGCCGTGCCGGTGATGCCGACGCCCGCCTCCACGGTCAGCCCCTTGCGCAGGGCAACCACGTTGAGCCCCGGATTGGCCACCGGCCCGTTGAAGGTCACGATGCCGCGCTCGATGGAGAGGCGCTGGCCATAGCCCTCGAAAAGCCCCCCCTGGGTGGTGATGGTGCCGGTGGCACTGAGGGGCTTGCCCTCGCCAGACTGCAGGCGCAGCTCACCCGCCAGGCGGGTGTCGAGCCCCAGGGCCTTCACGTAGAGGGCATCCCCCAAGCTGAGAACAAGATCCACCCCCATGCGGAAGGGGCTCACCGGCGCCTTCTCGGCCCGGCGCGGATCGAGCACCTCCACATCCTCCCCCAGGCTGGGGGCCGGCGTGCGCGACAGCTCCACGAAGCCCGCATCCGCCGCCAGGCGGCCCTTCAGGTGGGCCGAATTCCAGCCGCTCAGCACCTCACCTTCGCCGCTCAGCACCAGCCACTGGTCGGGCCGCTGCAATAAAGGCAGGCGGTCGGCCTTGAAGACAAAGCGCCCCTCCCCGCTGGCCAGCTGGACCTGTCCGGTGGTGCGCAGGGTACCCGGCTCCCGGGTCAGGCGGCCGACGTCGATGCGGCTCTCCCGGGGCCGGACCCGGTTGGGGGAGACAAAGCTCAGCTCGTCCAGCCGCAGCACTTCGCGGTTGAACTCGGCCACCAGGGTGCCCCCCGACAGGTGCAGGCCCTGGTCCGCCATCACGAAATCGAGCTTCTCGCCGCGCAGGCGCCCCGCCGTCTCGGGCCGCGCCGGGGTGCCGGCCAGGGTGAACTCGCCCTTCAGGCTGCCATCGGTCTTGAGGTTCTGGTCGGCCAGGGGGCCGGCCCAGGCGATGGAAGGCATGTCGAGGCTGGCCGACCCCAGCAGCGGCGCCCCCGGCACCAGGCGCAGGCTGCCATCGGCGGTGCGCTCGGCCAGGGCCGACCCCGACCCGGCCAGGCTGCCCAGCTGGCTGCCACGGGCGCTGAAACCAAAGGCCAGGCGGCTGGCGGCGGCCGACACGGTGAGTTGCAGATCGCTCAGGCCAAGCCGCACCGGCATGTCCCCCTGCAGGATCAGATCCCCCTTCTCGCGCTGGAAACGCACGTAGCCGTTGGCCTGTTCGCCAATGTCCACGTCCCACTCGCCGCCCATCTGCAGGGAGTCGCCCTGGCGCCGCACCGCGCGGGTGTTGGGGTCCAGCATCACCCCCACCTGGACACCGCTGACCCGCCCACGCGCCACCAGGTGGCGGGCCTCCCAGCGGGTTTCTTCCAGCCGGTAGAGCCCGCCGCTGCCGCCCCGCAGCTCGGCCAGGCCCAGGCTCACGACCGTCGGTGACAGCACGAGGGGCGCCGGGGCCAGCAGCCGGACCGGATAGTCGCCGCTCAGCTCCAGACTCTCCAGCCGCCCGTCCCAGCGGGGACCATCCGACAGGCTGCCGACCAGCGTGGTGACCAGGGAATGCTGCCGGAAGCCATGCACCTCGAGCCGTGCCGTGCTGGCATCCCGGGTTCCGCCCAGGGTCAGGCTGCCACGACGCACCAGCACTTCCTTGTCCTCCCCCGCCCGCAGCCCGGCCAGGGCCAGGTTCAGCTTGAGCTCGCCACCGCGCCCCGGGGCGATCCGCCCCTGCCCGTTGACGGCGTCGATGCGCACGCCGCCGGCCTCCAGCCGCTCGGCCAGCACCGAAAACTCACCGGCCGGCTGGGCCACACTGCCCCGCAGCACGCCATCGGCCTTGAGTCGCCCGTCCAGCCCGTGGCCCAGGGCGCCCAGCGCCGGTGCATCAAGATGAAGGGCCAGGCTATCCCCCGGGCGGCCGTAGCGCCCCTGGGCAGTCAGGCGGTTGCCCGCCAGATCGAGCTTCACGTCACTGCGAGTCAGCACGCTGCCGTCGATGGCCAGCTCGCCCTTGCCCGCCAGAGGTTTGCCCTCCAGCTGGCTGGGCGCCAGCTCGAAGTCCAACGCCCCCGCCAGCTGCGGAAGTCGCTGGCCGCGAGCCTCGAAGCGGGCATTGAGATCGGCCGGCGGCGCCGTTGCGACGAAGGCGCGGGGGTCAAAATGGCTCAAGGTGCCCCGGGCGTCGAAAGCCCCCGTCCCCGTCAGCGCCAGCGTGCCGCTCAGCGCCAGGCGCGCCGCCCGGGCGCTGGCCACCGCCTCGTCCACATGGATCACCCCGGCCCCATGGCGGGCCTTCAGGCGCAAGGCCAGGCGGGCGTCGGCCAGGTCGGCCTGAACGATCTGGGTGTCGGCATCGGCCCGGGCGGTGATCTCGCCGGCGATGCGGGTTTTCACCGCGCGTCGGTCCAGGCGCCGCGCATCCAGGCCGCTGATGCGCAGATCGGCGTCGACCCGCCCGAAACCGGCCTCGTCTTTGCCGGGGGATTTCCAGCGCAGGATGCCCGTGGCCCGCCCCTCGCCCGGCACCTTCAGCACCAGCCCCGACGCGGCCAGTTCGCCGCTGGCCCAGCGCAGGCTGGCCTGCAGCGACTCGATGGGCAGGGCCCCGGCATCCTGGGCCCCCGGCGTGTGATTGACGACCCGCAGCGGCCCGCTGAGCACCCAGTCGGCCGGCGCCACGGGCTGGCCGGCCGGGGCATCGGCCGACGCCTGGGGCACCAGCTCCAGCTCGATGTCGAGACGGGCCGTGGGCGCGGCGGCATGGAAACGCGCAGGATCCACGTCGCGCAGGCTGAGCTGCCCCGAGCGCAAGGGCAGCGGTGCGAAAGGGGTGGCTGCCAGCCGGACGTCGCCGCGCAGGCCGGCGCCACTCGCCGTGGCAGTCAGGCCGAGCTCGGCCAGGGTGCCGTCGGCTTCGGCGTCCACGGCGTAGGCTTCGCCGTCCTGGACGGTGTTCAGATGGGCGCGGGCCTTGAGCGGAAACGGCGCCTGGCCGTCCAGCGTGACATCCGCCGCGAGCTGGCCAAAGGGGGCGCCCGCCCGCAGGTCGGTGAGCTGATGATGGCGCCCATCCGACACCAGCCGGCCCGCCAGGGCGGTGAGTTCGAGCGTGGGTGCGGTCGGCTGGCCGTCCACCAGGTCGGCGATGCGCAGACGGTCGATGCTCACCCGGTCGAGCTGCAGGGCCAGGGGCAGCACGAGGCTGGCCGGCAGGGTGGCAGGTTCGGTGCTGGGCTGGCTCGCCACGCGGAGCTCCGAAGCGCTCAGGTTCGCCGCCTCGAAACGCCGGCCCATCAGGGCGCCGGGGCGCCAGTCCAGCTGGAGGTTGAGGACGTCCACCTGCAGGGTCGGCGTGCGCACGTGCACGGCCCCCGCCCGCCACTCGCCCAGCAGGTAGCCCTCGGGCTTCTCGATGCGCACCAGGCCACCGCTCAGGCTGCCGGCCAGCTCGGCCAGGGTACGCAACCCCGAGGCGGTTGCGCCCAGCCAGCCGACCAGCAGCAGCACCACCACAACCAGGCCGAGGCACAGGCCCAGCCCTCCGCGGGTCAGGCGCGCAGCCCAGGACTCCCGGCGACGGGGCGCCGGCCCGGGCGACTCACCCGGCGTGCCAGGCGGTGCAGCGTCTGCCGGCGGTGCCGGTACCTCGCTCATGGATCAGCCGAACAGGGCCGCCAGTCCGGCACCCGGGTCGTCGGCACGCATGAAGGCCTCGCCGACCAAGAAGGCGTTGACCTGGTTGGCCCGCATCAGGGCCACATCGGCCGGCGCCAGGATGCCGGATTCGGTGACCACGATGCGGTCGGCCGGGATGCGCGGCAGCAGATCGAGGGTGGTCTGCAGGCTGACCTCGAAGGTGCGGAGGTTGCGGTTGTTGATGCCCAGCAGCGGCGTGCGCAACTGCAGCGCCAGATCCAGCTCGGCGCCGTTGTGCACCTCCACCAGCACGCCCAGACCGAGCCCCTCGGCAATGGCTTCCATCTCCTGCATCTCGGCCAGGCTGAGGGCCCCGGCGATCAGCAGGATGGCGTCGGCGCCCATGGCCCGGGCTTCGTACACCTGGTAGCTGTCCACCAGGAAGTCCTTGCGCAGGGCCGGCAGGCTGCAGGCGGCGCGGGCGGCCTGCAGGTACTCGGGGGCGCCCTGGAAGAACTGCCGGTCGGTCAGCACCGAAAGGCAAGCGGCGCCGGCCTTTTCGTAGGCGGCGGCGATCTCGGCCGGCCGAAAGTCGGCCCGGATCACCCCCTTGGAGGGGCTGGCCTTCTTGATCTCGGAGATGACGGCGGCGCGGCCGGCGGCGATCTTGCTGCGGATCGCCCCGACAAAATCGCGGGCCGGCGCCTGGGCGGCCGCCAGATCACGCACGGCGGCGTCGGAGACTACCGCCCGGGCGGCAGCCACTTCCTCGTGCTTCACGGCGAGGATCTTGTTGAGGATGTCGGACATCAGTGTGTTCTTTCGTGGATATCGTTTCCGGGTCCAGCACGCTGGCAGTCTGTCTCCGACCGGCGCGGCGGTGGGGTCGGACTCGTTCGACCGCAGACTGTGGCGAACGGCATGTGGATGATCAACGCCCTGAGGTCGAATGAACTCGACCCCACGGACATTCAGCCTGCGGCCTCAGGCAAAGCGCCTGGTACAGGCCACAAAGGCCTCCAGCTTTGCCCGGGCGGCGCCGGAGGCGATGACCTCGCGGGCCTTGACGATGCCCTCACCGATGGAGCCAACCACGTTGGCGGTGTACAGCGCCGTGCCGGCGTTGAGGGCCACGATCTCCCGGGCGGCGCCGGGCTGGTTGTCGAGCACGCCCAGCAGCATGGCCTTTGACCCGTCGGCGTCGGCCACCTTGAGATTGCGGCTGGCCATCATGGTCAGGCCGAAGTCTTCCGGGTGGATCTCGTATTCACGGATCTCCCCGTCCTTCAGCTCGCCCACCAGGGTCGCGGCGCCCAGGGACACCTCGTCCATGCTGTCGCGGCCATGCACCACCAGCACGTGCCGGGCGCCCAGGCGCTGCATCACGCGCACGCAGATGCCCACCAGGTCGGGGTGGAAGACCCCCAGCAGGGTGTTGGGCGCACCGGCCGGGTTGGTGAGGGGGCCGAGGATGTTGAACAGGGTGCGCACGCCCATCTCCCGGCGCACCGGGGCCACGTTCTTCATGGCGCTGTGGTGGTTGGGGGCGAACATGAAGCCGATGCCGGTCTCGGCGATGCACTCGGCCACCTGGGCGGCGTTGAGGTTGAGATTGACCCCCAGGGACTCCAGCACGTCGGCGCTGCCCGACTTGCTGGAGACGCTGCGCCCGCCGTGCTTGGCCACCTTGGCACCAGCCGCCGCCGCCACGAAGATGGTGGCGGTGGAGATGTTGAAGGTGTGGGAGCCATCGCCCCCGGTACCCACCACGTCCAGGAAGTTGTCATCGGCCGGCACCACCACCTTGGTGGACAGCTCGCGCATCACCGTCGCCGCGGCGGCGATCTCGCCGATGGTCTCCTTCTTGACCCGCAGGCCGGTCAGGATGGCGGCGGTCATCACCGGCGAGATCTCGCCGGCCATGATCTGACGCATCAGGGAGAGCATCTCGTCGTAGAAGATCTCCCGGTGGTCGATGGTGCGTTGCAGGGCTTCCTGGGCGCTAAAGGTCATGGGGGGCTCCGGGGTCAGGCTTTGGATTGTTCGAGGAAGTTGCGCAGCAGGTCGTGGCCACGCTCGGTGAGGATGGACTCGGGGTGGAACTGCACGCCCTCCACCTGCAGGGTCTTGTGGCGCACCCCCATGATCTCCCCGTCGTCGGTCCAGGCGGTCACCTCCAGGCAGTCGGGCAGGCTCTCGCGCTCGATGGCCAGGGAGTGGTAGCGGGTGCAGGTGAGGGGGTTGGGCAGGCCCTTGAACACGCCCTGGTCCAGGTGATGCACCGGCGACACCTTGCCGTGCATGAGCTGCTTGGCGTGGATGATCTTGCCGCCAAAGGCCGCGCCGATGCTCTGGTGGCCGAGGCACACCCCCAGCAGCGGGATCTTGCCGGAAAATTCCTTGATGGCGGCCACCGAGATGCCCGCCTCGGCCGGCGAACACGGCCCCGGCGAGACGACGATCTGGTCGGGCTGCAGGTGGGCGATCTGCTCGACGCTGATCTCGTCGTTGCGGAACACCTTCACGTCGGCGCCCAGCTCGCCGAAGTACTGCACGAGGTTGTAGGTGAAGCTGTCGTAGTTGTCGATCATCAGCAACATGGCTGTCATTCCTTTCCGGAATTGCGCTGCGGCGCGGTGGCGGTCAGCGCAGGGGAATCATTTTTTTCACAGCGCCCGCCGGTCGCGGGCGGCTGCGGGCAGGTCAGGTTCGCAAGGCCGCAAACCGGGCGATCACAGGCGTGTGTCGAGTCCGGCTTCGGCGATCTCGGCGGCACGCAGCATGGCGCGGGCCTTGCTGCGGGTCTCCTGCCATTCGGCTTCCGGGTTGGAGTCGGCGACGATGCCGGCGCCGGCCTGCACGTGGATCTGGCCGTCCTTGACCACCGCGGTGCGGATGGCGATGGCCAGGTCCATGTCGCCGTGGAAACCCAGGTAGCCGACCGAGCCGGCGTAGATGCCGCGCTTGGTGGGTTCCAGCTCGTCGATGATCTCCATGGCCCGCAGCTTGGGGGCGCCGGACACGGTGCCCGCCGGGAAGGTGGCACGCAGCACGGCCAGGGCGTTGAGCCCGTCCTTGAGCTTGCCTTCCACGTTGGAGACGATGTGCATCACATGGGAGTAGCGCTCGACGGTGAAGCGCTCGGTGACCTTGACGGTGCCGGTGCGGGCCACCCGGCCGCAGTCATTGCGGCCCAGATCGAGGAGCTGGGTGTGCTCGGCGAGCTCCTTCTGGTCGGCCAGCAGCTCGGCCTCGAGGGCCTGGTCCTCGTCGTGGGTGGCGCCACGCTTGCGGGTGCCGGCGATGGGGCGCACCGTCACGTCGCCATCCTCGAGGCGCACCAGGATCTCGGGGGACGCGCCCACCACCTGGAACTCCTCGAAGTTGAAATAGAACATGTAGGGCGAGGGGTTGAGGCTGCGGATCGCCCGGTACAGGGCCAGGGGGCTGGCGGCAAAGGGCTTGCTCATGCGCTGGCTCAGCACCACCTGCATGATGTCGCCTTCTACGATGTAGTCCTTGGCCTTTTGCACGGCGGCCTTGAAGGCCTCCTCGCCAAAGCTGGACACCGCCTCGGCGGGCTCGGAGATCTGCTCGACGGGCACGCTCACCGGCTCGCGCAGCTTGGCCAGCAGCACCTTCAGGCGGCGCACGGCGCGCACGTAGGCGTTGGGCACCTCGGGCTCGGCATACACCACCAGGGTCAGCTTGCCGGAGAGGTTGTCGACGATGGCGATCTCTTCGGACAGCAGCAGCAGGATGTCCGGGGTTTCCAGCGCGTCGGGTTTCTCGGTCTTGGCCAGGCGCGGTTCGATATAGCGCACGGTGTCGTAGCCGAAGCAGCCCACCAGGCCACCGGCAAAGCGTGGCAGGTGGTCGCGGGGCGGCACCTTGATGCGGTCCATGAACTCGGCGACGAAGTTGAGAGGGTCGCCATAATCGCGACGCTCCACCAGGCGGTCGTTGGTGAGCAGCAGCACCGAGCGGCCATGCACCTCGATGCGGGTCGAGGCGGCAAGGCCGATGATGGAATAGCGGCCGAAGCGTTCGCCCCCCTGCACGGACTCGAGCAGGTAGGTGTTGGGCGCGTTGGCCAGCTTCAGGTAGACGGAGAGCGGGGTGTCGAGATCCGCAAAGGTTTCGAGGGTAACCGGGATGCGGTTATAGCCCTGGGCGGCCAGGGCGTTGAATTCGGCTTCGGTCATGGAGACTCCGGAAGGGCATGGTGCTTTTTCGCGAGGGTATCACGGGGCAGGCCCGCGACAGTTCAGGGCTGGCTCAGGCGAGCAGCCATGACCGGCCGCCGCATCCGCCAGAGCGGGGGATACGAACGGCAGGGAACTCCTCGACGAAGAACATGCGCTTGCGGGTCACGATGGTTGGGTATCCGTGAATTCAGGTGAGGATGCGCGGCAGCGCATCGACGAGGCTGGATAGTAGCCCGTCACATTCGATGCTGTCCACCGGCCGGCCCTCGCTGTAGCCGTAGGTGACCAATAGCACCGGCATGCCGGCGGCCCGGGCGGCCTCGGCGTCGTTGGCCGAGTCGCCGATCATCCACGCCGCATCCGCCGGCACCCCCAGCTGGCTGCAGGCATGGAGCAGCGGCGCCGGGTGGGGCTTCTTGTCGGGCAGGGTGTCGCCGCTTACCGTTACGCTGAAGAAGCGGGCGATGCCGGTGCGTTCGAGCAACGGCCCGGTAAAGGCCCCGGGCTTGTTGGTGACGCAGGCCATGGGCACCCCGGCCGCCTCGAAGGCCTCAAGCGCCTCCACCACGCCGGGGTAGATCAGCGTGCCCTCGCCGTTGACCACCGCGTAATGGCGGCGGAAGACCTCCACCGCCGCCTCCACCTCGGCGTCTCCGGCCGAACCGGACTCGGCCAGGCAGCGCCGCACCAGGTTGAGCATGCCCTTGCCCACGAAAGTGCGGATCACCTCCAGGGCGTGGGGCGGGCGCCCCAGCTCCACCATCATCCGGTGGCAGGCCTCGGACAGATCGGGGATGGAATCCAGCAGGGTGCCATCCAGATCGAAGAGGACGGCGGTGGGGGCGCGGTGGGCAAACATCAGGCAGCTCGTGGCGGGGCAATGGAACAGCGGCGCAGCATACGGGAGATCAGCCTGCCGGCGCCAGCCTTGCACGCCCCCGCAGGATCGCCCGCCCCACCAAGGCCAGCAGCACCAGCAAGGGCACGGCCGCGAGCCCATTCACCAGGGGCCAGCCCAGCCGGTCCACCAGGGGTGCGGCGGCAAAGGTGGCCAACGTCACCACGGCGAACACCAGGCTGTCGTTGAGCGCCTGCAGCCGCCCCTTCTCCTCGTCCCGCCAGCGCTCGGCGAGGCGCGTGGTGGCGCCCACGTAGAGCAGGTTCCAGCCCAGGCCCACCAGCACCAGTGCCACCTGGAAGTGCCCGTAGCGGTCGCCAAGCAAGGCGATGCCGATGGCCGCTAGGCTGGCCAGCACACCCAGGGCCATCACCGGCAGCGCGCCAATACGGCCGATCAGCCCCCCGGTGAAGAAGGACGGGGCGAACATCGCCACCAGATGCCACTGGATCACCGTGGCGGTGGCGTCGAAATCGTGGCCGGCGCACAGCATGGCCAGGGGCGTGGCGGTCATCAGCAGGTTCATGACCCCGTAGGCCACCATCGCCGCGGCCACCGCCAGCCCCACGCCAGGGTCGGCCAGCAGCTGCCGCGCCGGCCGGGGAGACGCCAGGGCCGGCGGTCGGGGCAGCGGGGGCAGACGCAAGCGCCCTGCTGCCACGGCTGCCAGCACGGCCAGCGCGGCGAGGATCAGAAAACTGGCGAGAAAAGGCGTGTCGAACAGATGACGGGTGGAGCGCGCCAGCCACGGCCCCAGGAAGGCCGCCAGCACCCCGCCGGTGAGGGTGAGGGACACGGCCAGCCCCTTGCGTGCTGCTGGCACGGCTTCGATGGCGGCAAAGCGATAGAACTGCCCCACGCCACCCAGCACGCCGATGCCCAGGCCTGCCAGCACGAACAGGGCAAAGCTGCCCCGGGCAACGGCCAGGGCCGCCAGCAGCAGCCCGGCCACCCCCACCAGTGCAGCCCCCACGAACACCGGACGGCGGCCATGGGCACTCATGAGCCGGGCGGCCGGATGCAGCACCAGCAGGGTGGCCAGGTACTGGGCCGCCAGGGGCAGGTTGGCCAGCCCGGCCGGTGCCGACAGACCCACGGCCACCCGGGCCGAGCTGGACAGCACCAGCCCGACCAGGGTCATCATCAGGGCCTGGCTGAGGGCGAGGAGAAATACGTTGGCGTTCATGGGAAGCTCCCGGTGACTTTGACGCCGCCATGGTCGCCGGCTAGAGTGAATGGCGTAAATGACACAAAAGCCACCTTTTCTGCCACCCTCTCTACCATCCCCGCCATGCCCCGCTTCATCAGCCTGCTGGTCTATCCCGGCTTCCAGATCCTCGACGCCGCCGGCCCCTTGTCGGCCTTCGAAACCGCCAACCGCTTCGTGGCCGACAGCTACCGGCTGGCCCTGCTGTCCCGGGACGGGGGCCCGGTGGCCAGCTCCAGCGGCGCCGTGCTGTTGACCCGGCCGGCGGGCGCCAACGAAGCGCCGGACACCCTGCTGGTGGTGGGCGGCGATGGCGTGGATGAGGCCTCCACCTGCCCCGCCACCCTGGGCCTGGTCCGGGCCACCAGCGCCAGCGCCCGGCGCACCGCCAGCGTCTGCTCGGGCGCCTGGCTGCTGGCCAGCGCGGGGCTCCTCGACGGCCGGCGGGCCACCACCCACTGGCGGCGCAGCTCACGCTTCCGGCAGTGCTTTCCCTCGGTGCAACTGGATGCCGATCTGATCTATGTGCAGGATGGCCCGGTATGGACCGCGGCCGGCATCTCGGCCGGCATCGACCTGGCCCTGGCCCTGATCGCCGACGACCTGGGCGAGGCGGTGGCGCGCCAGGTGGCCCGGCAGCTGGTGGTGTATTACCGACGGCCGGGCGGCCAGTCGCAGTTTTCGGAGCTGGCCGAGATGCAGCCGGCCGGCGGGCGCTTTGCGTCCCTTCTGGACTACATCCGCCAGCATCTGGGCGAGCGTCTGGAGGTAGACGCCCTGGCCGCCCGGGCGTGCATGAGCCCGCGCCACTTCTCCCGGCGCTTTACCGAGGAGATGGGCGTGACGCCGGCACGGGCGGTGGAGAAACTGCGGGTGGAGGCCGCGGCGGCGGCCCTGGAGAGCGGCACGGAGGCCGTGCAGAAGATCGCCCGGGACTACGGCTTTGGCGATCAGGAGCGGATGCGCCGGGCCTTCGTGCGCACCCTGGGCCGGCCGCCCTCCGCCCTGCGGCGCAAGTCGGCCTGAAGCCCGAAGCGGATCAGACCCCGGCCAGGGCCGTGCGCAGATCGGCCAGCACGCTGTTGTAGCGCTGGGGGTCGCTGTCCTTGCCGGCACCGAACACGGCGGAGCCCGCCACGAAGGTATCGGCCCCGGCCCGGGCGATCTCGGCGATGTTGTCCACCTTCACGCCGCCGTCGATCTCCAACAGGATCTGGCGGCCCGTGCGGGCGGTGTAGGCGTCGATCTTCGCCCGCGCCTCGCGCAGCTTGTCGAGGGCGCTGGGGATGAAGGACTGGCCGCCGAAGCCCGGGTTGACGCTCATGATCAGCACCACGTCGAGCTTGTCCATGACGTAGTCCATCCAGTTGAGGGGCGTGGCCGGGTTGAACACCAGGCCGGCCTGGCAGCCACAGTCGCGGATCAGGCCGAGGGTACGGTCCACGTGATCGGAGGCATCGGGGTGGAAGGTGATGATGTTGGCGCCGGCCTTGGCGAAGTCGGGCACGATGCGATCCACCGGCTTGACCATCAGGTGCACGTCGATGGGCGCGGTGGTGCATGGGCGGACGGCCTCGCACACCAGGGGGCCGATGGTCAGGTTGGGCACGTAATGGTTGTCCATCACGTCGAAGTGCACCCAGTCGGCACCGGAGGCGATCACGTTGGCGACTTCTTCACCCAGCTTGGCGAAGTTGGCGGAGAGGATGCTGGGGGCGATGCGGAAGCTCATGGCAGGTCTTGGCGGGGAGAACGCGGAGGTGCGGGAGTGTACCCGCCCGGCCCGCGCTGCGCCAAGGCCAGGGCCCGTCCGTGCCCGGCGTGGTTGCGGCACAGGCACAATTCGGCTTCAATTGAATCCCCAACGCGCCGCATCCAAAACAATGACCACCAGCAAGGAACAGGACGCCATCGAAGTCAGGGCCGTGGCCCAGTACATCGAGGAACAGTCCAGCGTCGAAGCGAACCGCTACGTCTTCGCCTACCGCATCACCATCCGCAATACCGGCCAGGCCCCGGCCCAGCTGGTCAGCCGGCACTGGATCATCACCGACGCCGAGGGCGCGGTGCAGGAAGTGGAAGGCGCCGGCGTGGTCGGCAAGCAGCCCCTGTTGCGCCCCGGCGAGAAGTTCGAATACACCAGCGGCTGTACCATCGCCACCCCGGTAGGCACCATGAAGGGGAGCTACCGCATGGTCGCCGAGGACGGCAGCCGCTTTGATGCACCGGTCCCGGAATTCACCCTGGCGATGCCCCGCACCCTGCACTGACCCACCGCAGCCCCGTTTGCGCCAGCCTTCACCTGATTGATCCGGCGCGGCCTGCATGCCCCCGTCTGTGGGGTGTCGGTGGGCACGAATATCGCTTCGCCCTGCATCACGATTACGTCCGGAACACTCGACACGTGCCCCCACTCTCCGGCCGCCAGCGCCGCACCAGCCTCCACACCGCCCGGGCGGTAGACCGCACCCGGGTTCTCGATACCCTGGTGAACAACCTGGAAGGCATGGTTTACCGCTGCCTCGACGACACCCGGTGGACCATGATCTTCGTCAGCCAGGGCTGCACCGCCCTGACCGGCCATACCCCCGCCGACATCCTCGACAACGCCACCCTGTCGTGGGCCGACATCACCCACCCGGACGACCGGCCCTGGGTAGGCGATCACATCCGCCAGGCGGTCAGTGAAGGACGGCGCTTTTCCCTGCAGTACCGAATCCTCACCCGCGGGGGCGACCTGCGCTGGGTCATCGAGCGCGGCATCGCGGTGCCGGACGAGCAGGGGCGCATGGTGATCGAGGGCTTCATCGAGGACATCACCGCCAGAAAGGTGACCCTCGACGCCCTGGAGCATACCGAGCTGCGCTACCGCCACATCTTCGAGTACGCCTCGGAGGGCATCTTCCAGACCACCCAGGACGGCCACTACCTGGCCGCCAACCCGGCCCTCGCACGCCTGTATGGCTACGCCTCGCCCCACGAGCTGATGGCCGACCTGTCGGACATCGAGAGCAGGCTCTACATCGACCCCGAGCGCCGTGACGTCTTCCGCCACATCATGGAAACCCGTGGCGAGGTCATCAACTTCGAATCGGAGGTGCGCCGGCGGGATGGCTCGCGCATCTGGATCTCCGAGAACGCCCACACGGTACGCGACGCCAGCGGACGCTTCATCTGCTACGAAGGCACGGTGCAGGACATTTCCGAGCGCCGCCACGCCGAGGAGCACCTGCGCCTGCTGGCCACGGTG
Organism: Zoogloea sp.; assembly: GCF_023150065.1. Lineage (GTDB taxonomy): Bacteria > Pseudomonadota > Gammaproteobacteria > Burkholderiales > Rhodocyclaceae > Zoogloea. Next base: position 115,514 of record NZ_JAKLLN010000010.1, on the reverse strand, counting down.
TTCTCCAACAGCAACGAGGCCATCATCGTCACCGATGGGGCCAACCGCATCATCGCCACCAACCAGGCCTTCACCAAGCTTACCGGCTACACCCAGGAAGAAGTCGCCGGCCGGGACCCGTCGATGCTCTCCGCCGGACGCACGCCGCGGGATGTTTACCGGGAGATGTGGGCCAGCCTGGAGAGCACCGGCGCGTGGCAGGGCGAGTTGTGGGACCGCCGCAAATCCGGCGAGCCCTACCCCAAGTGGCTGTCCATTTCACTGGTGCGCGACGAGCACGGGCAGATCCAGAACTACATCGGCAGCTTCATCGACATCTCCGAGCTGAAAGCCTCCGAAGAACGCATCCGCCACCTGGCCCATCACGACCCCCTGACCAACCTGCCCAACCGCTTCAGCCTCAACGAGAAGCTCGAGCAGGCGGTCGGCTTCTGCACCCGCAAGGGCGTGCAGATGGCCCTGATGCTGATCGACCTGGACCGCTTCAAGGCCATCAACGACACCCTCGGCCACCACGTGGGCGACGAGCTGCTGGTGCAGGTGGCCAAGCGCCTGAGCAGCACCGTGCGCAAAAGCGACATCGTGGCCCGCCTGGGCGGTGACGAGTTCGTCGTTGTACTGCCGGGCATCGATTCACCGGCCGATGCCGCCCACGTGGCTGACAAGATCGTCCAGACGGTGTCGGCGCCCTACCTGGTGGGCGGGCAGGAGCAGCGCACCTCGCCGAGCATCGGCATCTGCATCTACCCGGACGACGCCACCGAGATCGGCGACCTGCTGAAGAACGCCGACATGGCCATGTACCACGCCAAGGCCAAGGGGCGCGGCAACTACCAGTTCTTCACCGAGAACATGAACGCCGCCATCATGCGGCGCATCGCCCTGGAATCGGAGCTGCGGGTCGGCCTGGAGCGCGGGCAGTTCGCGCTCCACTACCAGCCCCAGCAGGACTTGCGCAACGGGCGCCTGGTGGGCGTGGAGGCACTGGTGCGCTGGCAGCACCCGGTGCGCGGCCTGATTCCGCCGGCCGAGTTCATCCCGGTGGCGGAAGAAACCGGCATCATCGACGCCCTCGGCGACTGGGTGCTGCAGGAGGCCCTGCGCCAGCTCGCCGAGTGGCGCGCCCGGGGCCTGACCGAGCTACGCATGTCCATCAACCTGAGCACCGGCCAGTTTCTCGACAAAGCCCTGCCCGCCCGCGTAGACGCGCTGCTGGCCCGCCACGGCCTGGCCGCCGGGCTGATCGACCTGGAGGTGACCGAGTCCGTCTCGATGGCCTCCCCCGACGAAACCATCGAGGTCATGCGCGCGCTCACCCAACGCGGCCTGAGCCTGTCCATCGACGACTTCGGCACCGGCTATTCGTCCCTCGCCTACCTCAAGCTCTTCCCCATCCGCACCCTCAAGATCGACCGCTCCTTCGTCAAGGACATCGAGACCGACCCCAGCGACGCCGACATCTGCGACGTCACCGTGCTGCTGGCCCACAAGCTGGGCCTCGAAGTGGTGGCCGAAGGGGTGGAGACCGAGGCCCAGCTCAAGTTCCTGCGCAGCATCGGCTGCGAGAAGATCCAGGGCTATCTGATCAGCCGCCCGCTGCCCGCCGATCAACTAGAAGCCCTGCTGCGGCAACCCGCCCAGCCCTGGAGCAGCGGCGCCGTGGAAATCTGGTTGTCCCACTGAGCCGGACAGGTCAAAACACAAGTCCGATTTTACGACTTGATGACAATTGTCAAAGTTTCATTCAAACACCCTGTTCCATGGGCGAAGAAAGCCGGGGCCATGCCGTAAATGCGCTCATGGCGCGCGACCCCCAAAGCACTTGCTGAGCTGCTTCCCACGCCATACGCCGACAAATCGACAATAAAAGAGTGGATCACGCCCATGTGGATCAACCGTAAACAGTACGAACAACTCCAGGCCGAATTCCAGGCCGCAACAGCCCGCGAGCAGGCCCTTGAAAGCGAACTCGGTGCCCTGCGCAGTGAGCTCGATACCCTGCGCTACACCCATTCCGAGAAAGAGCGCCACTGCGACCACCTGCTCGCCGTGGTGCACCGCATGTCCGAGTTCGGTAACTCCCTGTCCGGTGCCCAGGGCAGCCTGGGCGAGATGGCCAGCATCCTGAAGGACGAAAAGGTGAAGGCCGTCGAAGCCGCCCACGTGTCCCAGACCAGCGGCCAGGCCACAACCGAGATCGCCGAGAACCTGCAGCGCCTCGCCACGGAATCCCAGAATTCCGCCCGCGAAGTCGAAGCCCTCGCCCTGCGCGCCGACGAGATCAGCGCCATCGTCAAGCTGATCCACGGCGTGGCCGACCAGACCAACCTGCTGGCCCTCAACGCCGCCATCGAGGCGGCCCGTGCCGGCGAGGCCGGACGCGGCTTTGCCGTGGTGGCCGACGAAGTGCGCAAGCTGGCCGAGCGCACCTCCACCGCCACCGCCGAGATCTCCACCCTGGTCACCCGCATCCGCGAGGACTCCAACCGCGCCCGCAGCAGCATGGAGAGCCTGGCCGAAGCCGCCGGCCGCTTCAGCGAGCGGGGCCAGAAGGCCACCGAGGACATGAAGCTGCTGATGGCCCTGTCCGGCAACATGGAAGGTGTCATTGCCGGCAGCGCCATGAAGAGCTTCGTGGAGGTGGCCAAGATCGACCACATCGTCTTCAAGTTCCGTATCTACCTGGCGGTGTTCGGACTGATCAACCTGAAGGCCCACGAGGTGTCCACCCACACCGCCTGCCGCCTGGGCAAGTGGTACTACGAGGGCGAAGGCCAGGCCTGCTTCAGCCGCCTGCCCGGCTACCGGGAGATCGAGCCGCCCCACGTCGAGGTTCACCGGGCCGGCGTGGAGACCCTGTCGTCCCTGGAGAGCGGCGACATGGGCGGCGTCCTGCGCCACCTCGACCACATGGAAACCGCCTCCATGCGCGTGCTCGACAACCTTCAGCGCATGGGCGAGGCCGCCATGCATGACCCCTCCGCCCTGTGCATGACCGACGAGCACGGCCACGTCCACTGACCTGCCCGGGCCGGCCAGCCCGCCGGCCCGCATTGACTCCCCCGCCGCGCCCGCCCAGAATCGGGCGCCATGCCCAGCCTCGACACCCTCCTCGCCTTTCTTGGCATCTCCGTCCTGATCACCCTCGCCCCCGGCCCCGACAACCTCATGGTCATCGGCCAGAGCCTGTCCCGGGGCCGCCGGGCCGGGCTGGCCTTTGGCCTGGGCTGCGCCGCCGGCTGCCTGACCCACATCGCCTGGGCCACCCTTGGCATCGCCGCCCTGGTGCGCGCCTCGGCGGGCCTTTTCATGGCCATCAAGCTGGCCGGCGCGGCCTATCTGCTGTGGTTGGGCATCCAGGCCCTGCGCAGTGGAGGCGGTTTTCGCCCGGCCACCGGCACCCCGGCCCAGCCCTGGCAGCGTGACCTGCGCCGGGGCTTTGTGGCCAACGCCCTGAATCCCAAGGTCGCCCTGTTCTTTCTGGCCTTCCTGCCCCAGTTTGCCGACCCGACCCGGGGTAGCGTGAGCCTGCAGATGCTGGTACTGGGCCTGGTCTTCGCCGCCCAGACGAGCCTGATCTTTGGCACCATGGCCTGCGCCGCCGGCAGCATCGGCCAACTGCTCGCCCAAAGGCCATCCATCGGGCCATGGCTCGACCGCCTGTGCGGCGTCCTGTTCATCGGGCTGGCGGTGCGCATCGCCAGCGACGACCTGTAAGCCCGGGCGCCCCCGCCCCTCACCCCAATACCAAGAATCATAAAAATGCGACGTTCCCCCTCCGGCGCCCAGCCCCTCCCCGCCACCGGCGACCGCCACGACTGGCAGACCATCAAGAAACTCGTGCCCTACCTGTGGGCCTACAAGTGGCGGGTGCTGTTTGCCCTGGGCTGCCTGATCTCGGCCAAGTTCGCCAACGTCACCGTGCCCCTGATCTTCAAGCAGCTGGTGGATGGCCTGGACATCACCCGCGAACAGGCCGTCATCGTGGTGCCTGCAGCCCTGCTGGTGGCTTACGGCGTGCTGCGCTTCTCCACGTCCCTGTTCACCGAGCTGCGCGAGATCGTGTTCGCCCGGGTCACTCAGGAGTCCGTGCGCGAGATCTCCCTGCAGGTCTTCGGGCACCTGCACGCGCTGTCGCTGCGCTTTCACCTGGAGCGCCAGACCGGCGGCCTGACCCGGGACATCGAGCGCGGTACCCGCTCCATCGGCAGCCTGATCAGCTACACCCTGTACTCCATCCTGCCCACCTTCGTGGAGATCAGCCTGGTCATCGGCATCCTGCTGGTGAAGTACGAACCCAGCTTCGCCATCATCACCCTGGTCACCCTGGTGCTGTATGTCACCTTCACCTTCAAGGTCACCAACTGGCGCACCGCCCTGCGGCGTCAGGCCAACGAGCTGGATTCGGCCGCCAACGCCCGGGCCATCGACAGCCTGATCAACTACGAGACGGTGAAGTACTTCAACAACGAGGCCTTCGAGACCCGCCGCTACGACACCGAGCTGAAAAAGTGGACCGCCGCCCAGATCACCAACCAGAAGTCCCTGTCCCTGCTTAACATGGGCCAGGCCGCCATCATCGCCGTGGGCGTCACCGCGATGATGTGGCGGGCGGCCCTCGGCGTGGCCAACGGCAGCATGACCCTGGGCGACCTGGTGCTGGTCAATGCCTTCCTGATCCAGCTCTACATCCCCCTCAATTTCCTGGGGGTGCTGTACCGGGAGATCCGCCAGGCCCTCACCGACATCGAGCGCATGTTCGGCCTGCTGGGCACCCATCGGGAAGTGGCCGACAACGCGGCGGCCCGCGTACTGCCCCGGGGCCCGGCCAGCGTGCGCTTCGAGGCCGTGAACTTTGCCTATGAGCCCAGCCGCCCCATCCTGCACGGCGTGGACTTCACCATCCCGGCAGGGCGCACGGTGGCCGTGGTCGGGCACTCGGGCTCGGGCAAATCCACCCTCGCCCGCCTGCTGTTCCGCTTCTACGACGTACAGGGTGGCGCCGTGCGCATCAACGGCGAGGACATCCGCACGCTCACCCAGGACAGCCTGCGCGCCGCCATCGGCATCGTCCCCCAGGACACCGTGCTCTTCAACGACACCCTGTTCTACAACATCCAGTACGGCCGACCGGATGCCAGCCGCGAGGAGGTGGAGGCCGCCGCCCGGGCCGCCCAGCTGGAGGATTTCATCGCCCGCCTGCCCGAAGGCTGGCAGACCCGCGTGGGCGAGCGCGGCCTCAAGCTCTCGGGCGGCGAGAAACAGCGGGTGGCCATTGCCCGCACCCTGCTCAAGAACCCCGACATCCTGATCTTCGACGAGGCCACCTCGGCGCTCGACTCCAAGACCGAGAAGGCCATCCAGGCCCAGCTCGACGCCGCCGCCCGGGGCCGCACCACGCTGGTCATCGCCCACCGGCTGTCCACGGTGATGAACGCCGACGAGATCATCGTGCTCGATCAAGGGCGCATCCTGGAGCGGGGTGGCCACGCCGGGCTGCTCGCGGCCAACGGCGCCTATGCCCAGATGTGGAAACTGCAGCAGGAAGAGCGGGAAGCAGAGGAAGAAGCCGCCTGAACCCGAGCCCGGCGGCGGGCACCATGGCCTGATTGACAGGCGGGTGCCCGACGGGTGCATCATCAGCACCTCACGCACCGCGTCACCCCACCGGCTCAGGAGCGCGTCATGACACAGCCCATCGGAAGCCCGGCCGCGCCGGGAGAGACCATTCTGCTGATCGCCACCCGCAAAGGGGCCTGGCTGTATTTCTCGGACGCCGAACGCCGGGCCTGGCGCGTGGAGGGGCCGCACTTTCTCGGCCACATCATCCATCACATGGTGCTCGACCCCCGCGACGGACGTACCCTCCTCGTCGCGGCCAAGACCGGGCACCTGGGCCCCACCGTCTTTCGCTCCACGGATTTCGGCCGCAGCTGGAAGGAAGCCGCTAAGCCCCCCGCCTTCGCCCCCGCGCCGGAGGGCCAGGAAGGGCGCGCCGTGGATCACACCTTCTGGCTGACCCCGGGCCACGCCACCGAACCGGACCTGTGGTACGCCGGCACCTCGCCCCAGGGCCTGTTCCGCTCCACCGACGGCGGCATCAGCTGGGCCCCCGCCTCCACCATCAACGACGACCCCCAGTACCGCAGATGGATGGGCACCGTGCAGGACGGCACCCCGAATGGGCCCAAGCTGCACTCCATCATCATCGACCCGCGGGATGCCCGCCACCTCTACATGGCCATGTCCGGCGGCGGCGTGCATGAATCCACCGATGGCGGCCACACATTCGCCCCGATGATCGACGGCCTGCAGGTCGTCGAGGGCTTCGACCCCGACGACGTCGCCTTTCACGACCCGCACTGCGTCCGGCTCTGCCCCTCCAACCCCGACCGCCTGTACCAGCAGAACCACTGCGGCATCTACCGCCTCGACCGCCCCTCCCATACCTGGACGCGGATCGGCAAGACCATGCCGGCCGAGGTCGGCGACATCGGCTTCACGATGGTGGTGCACCCGCGCAATGACAACTGCGCCTGGGTTTTTCCGATGGACGGCACCAGCGTATGGCCCCGCACCAGCCCGGACGGCAAGCCGGCGGTGTACGGCACGCAGGATGCCGGCGCCAGCTGGCAGCGCCTCGACGCCGGCCTGCCCGCCAGCCAGGCCTGGTGGACCGTAAAGCGCCAGGCCATGAGCGCCGATGCCCACGACCCGGTGGGCGTGTATTTCGGTACCAGCAGCGGCGAACTGTGGATGAGCCGCGACGAAGGCCGGCAGTGGGAATGCATCGCCCGCCACCTGCCCGAGATCTACGCCGTTGAAACCGCCACCCGGGCCCTGCCGGCGTGAGAGTCCTCATCCCCAGCGCCCTCCACTCCTACACCGGAGGGGCTCGCGCCGAAGCCGACGGCGAGACCCTCGCCGAAGTGCTGGCCGACCTGGACCGACACCACCCGGGCATCCGCTTCCGCATGATCGACGAGCAGAACCGCATCCGGCGCCACATCCGCTTCTTCTCGGAAAACATCCAGATCCGCGACCTGGATCACACGCTGCCCGCCGCCGGAGAACTGATCATCGTGCAGGCCCTCAGCGGAGGCTGAGGCGAACCGCAAGACGGCCCCCCAAAGCACATGCCTATTTCGACCTCGATATTTCTCGACATTCTCCGCTTCACCGCAGCCTGCATCGTCTTCCTCAGCCACGTGACCGAGCATAACTTCAATGCGGTGTGGCCGTGGGTGCCCTGGGGGCACGAGGCCGTGGTGGTCTTCTTCGTGATCTCCGGCTTCGTCATTGCTCACGTGGTCAGCGGCCGGGAGCGCGACTATCGGGAGTACATGGCCGCACGCCTGGGGCGCCTGTATTCCGTGGTCCTGCCGGCCCTGGCCCTGACTGCCGTGGCCGATGGCATTGGCCGCCAGATCGCTCCGGAACTCTACGCTGCCATCCCCGCCGACCACCCTGCCCTGCGCCTCCTGATCAACGGCCTGTTCGTGCAGCAGAACTGGAATCTGACCGTCATTCCCCTTTCCAACGGCCCCTTCTGGTCCCTCGGCTACGAGTTCTGGTACTACCTGATATTTGGTGCTGCCGTTCTCTCCACCGGCCGCTGGCGGTATGTGCTGCCCCTGCTGCTGTGCCTGTGCGCCGGGCCCCGCATCGTGGCCTACCTGCCCCTGTGGCTCCTCGGCGTGCTGGCCTACCGTGCCTGCCGGCAATGGCATCCTCCCCGCCATCAACAGCGGCTGGTGCAAGCGGTCTGTGCCGCAGCCTTCTTCGGCATCCTCGCCTTTGGCAGCCCCCTGGCACCAGTCCGCCAGAGCCTCGCGGCGCTCTACGCCGACGACTTTCTCCCCATCGGCAACTTCCGCCTCTTCGTCGGCGGCATGGCCCAGCTGCCGGAAGACATGCTGATGGGCATCCTGATTGCCCTGGCGATTGCATCGGTGCGTGGAGATGGCGGATGGCTGGCGAAGTCGGAGCGCGTGGTCGGCGCAATCCGCTACCTGGCCGGCGCCACCTTCACCCTCTACCTGTTTCACATGCCCTTGCTATACCTCGCAAGCGCCCAGCTGGGCCCGGACCGGAGCTCCAGACTCCAGACCGGGCTGGTCGCCGTGCTGGTGTTTGCCCTCTGCGTACTGTTCTCCCATCTGGGCGAAAGGCGGGTGCATTTCTTCCGCCAGCAGTTCCGCCGTCTGCTCGGGCACCTGCCCGAAAGGGCCCCGACACAGTGAAAGCCGCCCGCTGACGGCAGTAGGATGAAAACGCACCAACGAGGACGAAGGGGAGGAAATTGCGCACAGCCCGCCGGTCCGGGGTGTCGTAGCCCTGTAATCTGACGCAGGTAGCGTTGGGGGTTTATCCATCCCACTGCGGAGCCTCCATGCCCACCCAACGTCTGCTCACGGCCCTCGTGCCTGTGGCCCTTGCCCTTTCCGTGTCCTTCCCCGCCCACGCCGGCGTGTCCCTGATCGGCATCGGCCAGATCAGCGGCTCCGACCTGTCGGGCCTCACCAACACCCTTGAAAACGGCGCCCCCGCCAACATCCTCGGCGGGCTCGGCTCCGCCATTGCGTGGGCCGGTGGCGACACCTTCCTGCTCACCCCCGACCGCGGCCCCAATGCCAGCGCCTGGAACAGCGCAGTGGACAACACCACCAGCTGGATCCCCCGCTTCCAGACCATGAACCTCGGCCTGAGCACCACCACCTTCAGCGCCGGCAGCCTCGCCACCCTCACCCCGGTGCTAAACGCGACCACCCTGCTCTCCAGCAGCACCGCCCTCAACTACGGCAGCGCTCCGGTGCTCACCGGCAGCAATGGCGAAAACTACTTCACCGGCCGCTCCGACGCCTTCGCCACTGGCACCTCCACCAACCCCAACAACGCCCGCCTCGACCTGGAAGGCATCCGCGTCGCCGCTGACGGCAAGAGCGTTTACATCTCCGACGAATACGGCCCCTACATCTACCGCTTCGACCGCGCCACCGGCGAACGCACCGGCGTGATCACCCTGCCCGAAAAGTTTGCCGCCCCCACCCCGGCCGCCACCGAAAGCGCCGAGATCGCCGCCAACACCAGCGGCCGCGTCACCAACAAGGGCATGGAAGGCCTCGCCATCACCCCCGACGGCAAGACCCTGGTCGGCGTCATGCAGAGCCCCCTCGCCCAGGACGGCGGCACCGCCGCCAGCACCGTGCGCATCGTCACCATCGACCTGGCCACCGGCAAGGTCACCCACGAATACGCCTACGAACTGGACAACATCGGCACCACCGCCAAGCCCAAGTACGGCACCATCAGCGAAATCGTCGCCATCAACGACCACGAATTCATCATCGACGAACGCGACGGCAAGGGCCTCGGCGACGACTCCAAGGCCGTCCAGAAAAAGCTCTACACCATCAACCTGAACGGCGCCCAGGACGTGGGCACCCTCACCGGCGCCGCAAACCTCGCCGGCAAGGCCGTCAGCAAAACCCTGTTTGTTGATCTGGTCGCCCTGCTCAAGGCCAACGGCTACACCGACCGGACCATCCCCGCCAAGATCGAAGGCCTCGCCTTCGGCCCCGACGTGTGGGTGGACGGCGTGCTCCAGCACAGCCTCATTGTGGTGAACGACAACGACTTCCTCGACACCGTGGACGTCAATGGCACCCCCACCGCCAACCCCAACCAGTTCTTCGTGCTCGGCATCACCGGCGACGTCTTCGCCGACTTCCAGACCCAGCAAATCCCCGAACCCGCCAGCCTCGCCCTGGCAGCGCTGGGGCTGACGGGCTTCATGCTGCGTCGCCGGAAGTAAGCACCGCGCGCAGCCCCCTCCCCGCCCGTCCGGGCGGGCGAGGGCCACATCCCCTAGGGCTTGCCAAAGCCCTCCAGCTCCCGCGCACGGGCCGTGGTCACCGACAGGAAACAGCACCGGGTGCAGCACATCGCCTTCCGATCCTTTGAGCCAGTTCCGTCGTACTCCACAATCGTCCTCCAAGTGCCCGATCACCAGCTCCACCACCTGACGGCGTTTGAGTAGCCGGCGCGCCTTGTCGCTCAAGCTCTCAATCCGGCCACGGTGGATAACCCCAACCCCGGGCAGCTCTACACCCCGATAGCACAGATCAACAATGGCGGCGTGGGGCTTAGTGACACCCGAAACTCTGCTGGCTCAGGCGGGCGTTGGCGGAGCACTGCAGGCCGCCTCAAGCGGAGAGAGTCACAACACGGGACACAGCCGGAAAGAATGGAGCCGCTGCTGGGCTTTCGACGCGGGCGACAGACTTTACAAGGGCGATCAGTGGCGCGAGCTGCAGAGCTTTGCTCTCGTCGAGCGCACACGCCGTATCGTTGACAGGACGAGCGTTGAACGCCGCTACTACATCAACAGCCTGGCCCCGGATGCCGAGAAATTCATGCGCGCCGTACGCAGTCATTGGGAAGTCGAAAACAGGTTGCACTGGTGCCTAGATGTTCAGCTTGGCGATGACTACTCACGCGCACGCGCCAGCCACGTCGCCCACAACCTCGCTCTGGTGCGCCATATCGCGTTGAACCTCATCGAATTGAACACCTCGATCAAGACCAGCATCAAGACCAAGCGATTGCAGGCTGCGACCTCGGACGAGTTTCAAGCAGCCCTGCTGGGGTTGGCGGTGGAGAGTGAGAACGACGACGCGGATTGATGTCAACTGGGTAGCCGCGGGAGCCCTGCATGCTCGCCGCCGGCCTCGATGTCGAGGTTGCGGGCGTCGATGCACCTTCGGCACTGATCACGGTGCAGATCAGCTTGATCGTCACCACCGGCGCCTTGTGGTCCGCCTGGCGTAGCTCACGCTGTTGCGGATCAGATGCACGATGCGTCGGACCTACTCCCCAAGATCAGTTTTCGAATAGCTAGCGCCGAATAGATTATTGGCCCACTAATACCATCCGAGGCCATGTCACGGCTCGAACCCAAGGCATACGCAATCCCGCTCTCCGAAAGAAAGCTGATTACCGTGTATCCCGGCGGGGGTGGTGAAGGAATCTCCGTAGGGTGAGGCATGCAATGTTGCATGCCACGATTGACCACATCGCGCAACTGTTGGTATGCCACCCTTGAACCTGCTGACAGGTCAACCTCCGTCAGCGTGCTATCCCGTCCGCTATACCATGCCCCTTGCAAGTCCGAATACACAGCAAGGGCGTCAACACCAAACTCATTGCCCAACTCAATGACAACCCCCAGAAGTTCACCACTACCAACCAGGGGCGTCGGATAACGACGTTCACGACAGAGCGAGAGAATTTGAAGCTTCTCTCGGACGGAAGAGGCATCGCCAAACCAAGCCCTGAATCGCTCGCAATCACCTGCAAACTCTGCTCCTTTGCGATCTCCTGTCCTCATTTCAAGATGAGTTTTCTCGGCTAAGAAATCGGCCAAGTCGGCGCAGGCAAGAATGCGCCGGCGCATGTTCGCGTTAATAATCGTGCCTGTCATTTTCCCGGCCCTGCCATCTTGTCTCTATTGATAACGTGAACGCTGAAGCCCTGACGGTCTTCAAAGTACCGTTTGATCCTGCCGACAATCGTCGCACGCTGCCGCTCGGAAACACTGCCGACTTCATCCCACTTACTTATTGATGATGCATCAACCCATCGCCCCGGAATGCATATCTCAAGAACCAAACTCCCGTTCTCATCCGTGTAGAGAAGCTGCTCACCTCTGCATATGATCGCAATCGTGTATCCAGCGTCACTCCTCTCCACATAAGGTCCAGCATGCTGGCGCGCAACTTCCCTTTTTAGAAGATGCCAGCGTGGATTGAGCACCCTGAGTAGTTTTCCAATCATGGTAAGCGCCTTGGGTCCATCGTCCAGTTCCATTGTCGGATATTGGTTATGTTTGGATTAGCCTGCAATGCGGGCTGTTCCAGGCGCCACCAAGTGCGCTCTCCATAGGGGCCAAATTGCGTAGCCCCTTTCGCGAACGTATTGACATTGCCGCTGGCGCCGTTTGCGAACCGTACAGAAGCCGTGTCCCAGATTTGGGCAGCCTGGGCACCTGGCAAGTTGTCGAACAGATTCAAACTATGGAGGTACCGTCCACCGACAGTTTGCTCAAGGGTTGTTTTTCCGGTCAGGCTTGCCCACCACTGCGCGACCATCATATTGTTCGCGCCAGACCAAAACACTGCGCCGTTAGGCTTCGTACTAAAGTCTAACGTGTTCGCCGCAAGATTCTGAAGCTCTTCATAGGACGGGATAGTTCCTGCGCCAGACACTCCCTTTACACTATTTTCCCCACCCCGCTCCGCCGCCCCCCCTACGACGCTGACATTCTCCCCAGCCCCCCCAAGAGCGGGCTTGTTACCCGAAGGTCTTATACTTTGGACACCGTCCTCAAGTATTGCTTTCCCGGCAGCCCCCAACAACTGCCCCAGCCGCCCCGCATCATAGACCCCTGCCCGTACTGCAGCCTGGCGCGTCACTTCTTCGTCACTCAGTGCCGGATCTGCTTGCCGGATCTGGGTCTCGAAGGCGCGAATTCTCTTGATCTGCGCAAGCTCGCCGACACGATCCTGGACCCCATAGATATAGCCCCTCATGTTGATCAGAGGAAGCTCTTCGGCATACTTGACGCAGGCAGAGACCCCCGCGCATAGGCTGGTTTCAATCGTTGCCCCGGGCTTCTGAATGCCTTCGACCAGAGCCCGGCTTCCCTGGGCTGTTTCGGTCTGAGCAATCAGGTCGTGCTGTCGCTTGTCGAGTTCTCGGGCCTCCGAAATTGCCTGATTGATGCAACCTGCCTGTCCTTTGCACTGAGCGAGCTGCTCGTTGAGTTGCTTGACCTGGAAGTGATTCAGGAAGTTGTTCTGCGCCGCATTCCCCGCTGCAGTCGCGCCAACCTGTGCATCGCCACCCACCAACGTAACGGCTAGTGCACCAAACAACCGAGCAACGTCCACTGTCTTGCTCGCCTGAGTGGCGCTGACCGGTTCGCGGTCGCCGCCGTACCATTCGGCCGCCAGTTCGCCGGCCAGCCCGCCGATGGCACCGGAGCCGCAGTCGCCGCCTTTGGCGGCGCCCATGGCGCAGCCAACGACGAGGTGGCCCATGCGGTTGCTGAAGCCAGTCAGGTCACCCACGCTGTTGGCGGCGCTGGCGCCGGCGGCATCGATGACGCCGGTAGTAATAGCTCGGCCAAGTTTGTCGCCCAGATCGCCGCCGTTGATGGCGGTATCGATGACAGCACTGGCGGTGTTGTTGATGACGTTCTTGCCGATCTGGGCAACCAGATCGGATTTGCCGCTGATCTCCGCCAGGGTGACGAGATTGCCGTCGGCATTGGGGACACTGATGCTGCCGGCCAGGGCGTTCAGGGCGCCGGCAGTGAGCATCGCAGTGGCAACGTTCCGGATGGTTTCGTCGCGCCCTAGATCACTGAGCGTCTTGCCCAGGTTGCCTTTGTTGTTGATCAGGGTGACCGTGGCCTGAGTGGTGAGGGCGACGATACCGGCCTGCAGGATGATGGCGGAGGTGGCACTGGTAGCAACGGTAGTGCCTGTAGCAAAGCTGGCCAGTGCGGCACCGGAACCAGCAGTGACGATGCTGACCGCAATGGCAATCATCAGCGCCGCTTCCGCCGTCAGCCCTTCCTGCTGGTAGTCCCACTTGTCGTGGGCCAGGGCAACGGCCTTCCAGTCCACGTCGGGGCGGTCGGCCAGTTGCAGCATCCAGGCCTGGCCGGGCTGTGCAGCCTGCTTCTCCAGTTGGGTCTTGAAGTCGCCTTCGGGCAACTGGGCGACGATCCTCCGGGCATGAATGGAGACCGGGCCCTGGATATTGACGACCTGCAGGGTCTCGCTACCTTCTCCCTGGCCGGACTGGTTTTGCCAGGCGAAGGATTTCTTGCTGACGGTGTGGCTGGTGTCGAGCCGGTTCTTCGCGCCTTCGAGGATCAGGGTGGCGTCGGCCTCAGCCTTGTCACCAACGCCAACCGCGATGGTGGTTCGGGCGGCTTCGATGCGGCTTGCCTGCAGCAGGGTGTCGCCGCCACTCTGGGTGGTGAGCTCACCCACACTCTGCAGTTGGGTGACCTGGGCTTCTTCGCTGGTGCGGCTGTCGCGGGTTTCGGTCTTTCGGCGCCGGAAGGTCGGGTCCTCGCCGAGCAGCAGGGCACCGATCCCCGGCGCACGGACAACCTTCTGGCGGTCCATGACGCTGTGCACGTCCTGCACGGCGTAGGCGTGGAGCTCCCCGCCGGCGGCAAGACGAACCTGGCCGCTGGCGTCGAGGCGGGTGCCGTAGAGATCAAGATCGCCGCCGGACTGGAGCAGGATCTCCCCGGCGTCGATCCGGGTGGTGGCGGCGCGCAGGCTTTGCTCGGCGTGCTCGGTGGTGGTGGTCTTCTTGCTCAGCCAGCTGCCGGTTTTCTTGACGCTGAGGGTGTGGTCCGAGGCGGAATCGGTGGCTGCCGCAAGGCTCAGGGCATCCCGGGCCACGATATTCACCTTGCCCGGCGAGCTCAGGCTGGCGGCCTCCAGGGTGATGTTGCGGCCAGCCACGGAGATGGCTTCGCCGCTGAGCCCATTGCGGGCGCTTTCGTCCCGGCTGCGCTCGACGATGGCGGTACCGGAGTGGTTGCGTGATACGAAATCGTCGGTGTTACGGCCGGCTTCGAGGGCGATGTCGCCTGCCGCGGCCAGGGTGAGTGTGGCGCGGGCCTCGAGCTGGACGCCGCGGCCACGGATGCTGCCCGTCGTGCTGGCCGCATCTTCGGGAACACCAGTCGCGGTGACATCCAGACTGCCGGCACTCTGAATGGCGCTGCCCGCATGGCGGGTCTGGGCATCCAGGGAGACCACTGTAGAGCCGGCGTTGCGCGATTCACTTCGGGTCTCAAGGCTCAGCCCGTCAAGGACAACACTACTGCCCGAGAGGCGCGTATCTCCGCCGCTGCTGATGCGCTGACCACTCAGGATGAGGCTGCCACCCGCCTGGAGTGTCGTGGCACCACCGGAGTCCATCTGCCCGCCAATCGCGGTGTCGGCATGCTTCAGCTCCAGGCGCTCCCCGCCTGCCGTGGGCAGACCGGGAAGAAAGGCCGCCCCTTCCACCTGGGTAGTGACACGCTGTTCGACATGGCTGCTGTCAACGACAGCGCCGACAGCCAGATGCCCTCCGACGACGATTCGCGTCTCTGCACCGGATTTGACCCGGGCGCCGACGATGGCCGTACTGCCGCCGCTTTCAAGGTCGAGCTTGCCACCGGCTTCCAGTACGGAGGCCTGATGGCGGATCTCGCTGTCGATCCGGGTGGTGACCGTGCGACCGCTGGCGGTGAGGCCGGTGGTCTCGGTTTCGCCGTTGTTGAGGGTATAGCTACGCTCGTTGCTGATCGTGTCGACGCGCTTCCGGCTGTTCTCCACGGACAAGGCCTGGATGTCGATGTTGCCGCCCACCCGACCGGTGAGCGCGCCGGCAGCCTTCAGATCGGCGCCGGTGACGACCAGGTCCTTCCCGACGTTGAGACTCAGGTCACCCGTGCGGGCGACGATGCCGGCCCGCAGGTCGGCGCTCTGGATCACCGTGCTGTCGCTGCGGGTGGTGACGGTGGTGCCGAAGACACTGTCGAACTCGGTCCGACGGGTGGTGGTCGTGTCCTTGAGGTCGACGGCGTAAAGCGTGCGGTTGTAGAGGTTTCCGGCCACATCCAGGGCCAGGCTGCCGGCTTCGATACGGCCGGAATCATTGATGAGATCGCCGCCCACGGCGAGGGTGGCGTCCTTGTCTATGAGGATGCGGCCCCGGGTGTTGTCCAGCGACCCGCCCAGTGCGAGCGTGAGGCTGCCGGCCTGGATGGAGCCGTTGCGGTTGTCCAGGCTGGCCCCGAACAGGCCCAGGGCCCCTCCAGCGCGGATGGACGCGCCAAAGTTGTCGATGCCGCCTTCAGCCTGGATCAGCAACTGATCGGCGACCTCGAACACGCCCCGGTTGGTGAAACGCCCGGACAGCAGGAGATCCACGTTATCGGCGCGGAGAGCGCCGGGAGCTGCTGTGAAGCTGCCCCAGTCGGGAAAGGCCAGACCATACCGGGCGGCCTCATCGACAGGCAGGCTTCCGCCGGGCGTTGCCGGCACCGTGGGGGTCTTGATCGAGGGGTCCGCTCCACCGCCTGCAACAGGCATTGCCGCGGGATCAATCACCGCCTGGGGAACGACGCGGGTGCCATTTCCGGAGGCTGGCTGGCCAGGATCGGCCAGATCCGGGGCCACCGGACTGACGCCTCCCGCGGTTGCGCCAGCAACAGGGCTTCCGCTCACCTCCACCACACCACGGCCCTGCACAGGGGTGGCCGTGACACCTGGGAACAGGGTCTGCCCTGCACTGGCAGGTGCCGCCGCAAGCCCTGCAGTCGGGTCGGCGCCGAGGACTGCAGCGGGCTGCAGTGCGCCCCCCGTACCGACGATCCCCGCAGGCCCGGAAACCGCAGCGTGGACACCCGTCTGGCTGCCTGCCGTCACCCGGTTGAGGCGGGACGCAACCAGGGCCTGCTGGGCCGCAGTAGGGTCGACACCCGAGCCCAGGTTGAGATTGACCCCCGTGATGCCGAGATTGCCGGCGACGATGGTGCCGGCGTCAGGGCTGTCCAGCGTGATGAGGGTGGCGCCTCCGGTGGCATCGAGACGGGCGAGGCTGAGCGCGGAGGTTTCCTCGGTCTCCCCCAGGGCATTGGTCCAGCGAACGGTCTGGGCAACGCTTCCCGCACTGTAGGCATAGCTGCCGGCCACCTTGGCATCGGAGGCCACATTGCGCAGGCTCCCCTGGAACAGCCCATTGACCACGAACTGCGCACGCGTAGCCACATCGGTATGGCTATCCACGTAGGCACCATTCAGGGTCGGCAGACCAAGCAGAAGGTAAGCCCCCCCCTGCAGGTCCGGCTCGCCGGTCAGGGTGCGGCCTCCGGTGGCGAGGTTGTCGACACTGCCCGCCGCATTGCCCCCCAGCAGCACGCGCCCCGTGTTCGAGAGAACGCCGCGCCAGAGGGTGTTCATGGCCGGGCTGACCCAGGTTTCACCCACATCCACCACAACTCCGGCCACGTCCAGGCTCAGGGTGCCAAAGGCCAGCAGGCCGCTGCTTGCCGGCCGGAAGACGAAGGACGGCGCATCCAGCCGGGCATCGCCACGGGACGCCACCGTGCCGCCATTGGCGTATGCCGCAGCCTTGATGTCCAGGGAGGCGCCGGCCAGTACGGTGCCAGTACCGACATTGGTGAAGCTGCCGTCACCGGCATCGATGGCCACCCGCTCGGCGGCCTCGCCATTACCGTAGATCAGGCCGGCGTTGAAGATGCCGTGGGCGCTCTTGAGGCTGACCGAGCGCGTGCCCAACAGGGCCGCCTTGTCGGCGTTGGTCACGGTCGTACCGGTGACGACGGAGAGGCTGTTGTCAGCCAGCAGGGTGCCGCGATTGATCAGGCTGCCTGCAGGAGCAAGGAGGCTCAGATCCTGGGTGGCATGCACCAGCCCGTCGGTAAGCAGCTCAGACCCGGAGAGGGTGACATAGCGCCCGCTCAGCAGGGGTGACAGGCCTGCGCGCGCCCCCGCCACCGAACCCAGCGTGCCGCTGACCCGGGCATCCAGCCCGCCCCCTGCAGCGATCCGACCGCCTTGGTTGAGCAGGGATCCGGCAGCGATGCTGATGTCTTCAGCCGCCAGGATCAGGCCGGTATTGGTCGTCGGTGCCTCGGTACCGAAATTGGTATCGGTGAGGACGTCATTCTCGCTGCGCACATTGACGAGAGCTGCAGCCCCAAGGGCCATGTCGATGCCGTTGGCCTGGATGATGCCCCGGTTCTCGACCTTGCCGCCGGACAGCCTGAGCTGCCCACCCACGGCCATTACCGCAGGGCTTTGCACGAAGCGGAAGTCCTTTTCGGGGTCGGGCGGCGGAGGTGGCGGCAGGCCCGGGCGGGGATTGCACACCGCTGCAGTAACACAGCGGGAGGCCTCGACCAGCTGATTGACGAAGCCGCCGTCGGCAACGATGTCAGCATTGCCCCCCACCTGCACGCTGCCGCCGTTGACGAAGGCACCGAGGGTCCGGACATCGAGTGACCCGGCGCTGAGGGTGCCCTGGTTGGCCAGTTCGGCCGCCTGGATGCTCACCCGGCTTGCCGACACCAACCCGCTGTTGGCCACCGCGCCACCCGACAGGCTGATGTTGTCGCCGCTGATCTCGCCACTGTTGCTGACGGCAGCGGATGCGCTCACGCTGCGCCCGGCGATCACGCCACCGTTGCCCAGCCCGCCGTTGAACGAGAGCACGCCGCCGGCGATGGTGCCCAGATTGCCGGTATGGCCGCTGACGCTGACCGTCTCGCCGTAGACTGCGCCCTGGTTGTCTAGCGCACCCGCCACGCGCACAGCGTCCGCCGCAATACGCCCTGCATTGCTCAGGCTGCCCCCCGAGAAGGCAAAGCCCACCCCGCCGGAAACCACATCCCCGGCATTGCTGAAGCGATTGGCCGCCAACAGGATCGCCCCGCCACTGCTGCTCACGCCTCCTGGGGCACCCAGCTGCCCCTGGTCGCGGGCCACCAGTTCGATGTCACCGTTGGCGACGATGCCGCCCGCACGAAGCAGGTTGGCGCGGATGTTGCGGGCAACGATACGTACCCCGCCGGCGCTCTGCACCAGGCCCTCGCTGACGAAGTCGCCGGTGATGTCGAGGAGCAGATCGCTCCCCACCTGCAGGCGCGTGCGGCTGTCCAGGGTTCGCCCCACCCGGGTCGCCGACAGGGGCCCGTAAAACAGGGCATCGCCCAGGAAAACCAGATCCTGCCCCACCGAAAAGCTGGCCGGCCCCGCCACCCCCAGCCCCCGCTCGAAGACCACCGAGCCCATGGCTGAACGCATATCGAGCGCCCCCACTGCCGTCAGGTCTCCCCCCAGCCTGACATCCCCCTGGGCATCAAGGCCCAGAGCTTCCAGCGCCGTGACGGGGCCCTTCAGATGGATACCGTCCTGCCGGCTGCGCACCTGAGCAGCCCCCAGCGCCAGAAGCTCGCCGCCCACGCTCACGGCCCTGTCTGCCGCCACCTGCAGACGAGCACCAGCGCTCAACTCACCGGCCACACTCACCCCACCCGCACCGCCCTCCAAGGACAGCGCCCCAGGCGTAAGCAGCGCGCCGGCCACGGCCACCCCGGCGCCCGCCCGCAGATCCAGGGAATCACCCGCAGACAGGCTGCCGGCGTAGTCCTGCGCACCGGCACTGGCCAGCACGCCCTTGCCCAGGATGCGCGTTTCGCCCTGGGCAAGGCGACCACCGGCCTGCACCAGGGCATTGCCACCGATGCTCACTGCGCCGCTGTGGACCACATCCCGGGCCGCACCCAGATCCAGGTTTCCGACCACCACGCTGGCGCCATTCACCCGGTAATCGCCCCCCGCCCGGGCAAGGTAGTTGCCGCCAGCCTGCACCTCGGCGAACCCGACATTGCCTCCGGCCTCGACCGAGACGGTCTCGCCCTTCTCCAGCCCGCCGCCCAGCGCCCCGGCCTCGATCTCGCCCCCGGCCTTGAGGCTCAAGGCGCCGTTGGCCACCACCCGGTCGCGAAGCCTCAGGGAAGCGCCCTCCGCGTTCAGGCTCGCGGCCCCGCCGGCGAGCACATCGCGGGATTGGTCGATGGACTGTCCGGCCCGGACGTTCAAGGCACCGGCCGATCTCCAGGCCCCAGCCCCGACGATCTGGCCGGCAGTATCCAGGGTCAGACTGCCGCCCGCCCCGACCTCGCTCAACAGGCTCAAGCCCAGCAAGGCGGTCAAGGACACATCCCCCTGGCTCGCCACCACGCCCTGCTGCACCAGGGCGCCCAGGGTGCTCACATCGACACCTGAATTGCCCACCAGGCTGCCGCGGTTGTCGAAGCCTCCCGCCCCGGCCTGGATTGCCAGGCGACCACCGGTCAGCACACCGTTGGCCGAAACCTGCTGGCCCTTGAGCAACACACCGGCATCCGCCCTGGCCTCGCCGCCGAGGATCAGCCCGGCGGTCCCGGCATCCACCGCCAATGCCCCCAGCACCTGGACCGGGCCAGCCACCCGCACGCCCCCCGCGGAAAGGGTGGCGTTGCCTCCGGAGGCCAGCACCCCGTCCACGCCCAGCACGCCCCCCGCGCCCAGGGTCACGGCGCCGTCACTCACCACCGCGCCAAACACCTGGCCCGCCCCCGCTGCAGCGAGACTCACCGGGCCAACCGCCATCAGGCTTCCGGTGGCCACATCGCCCCGGGTACTGCTCACCCGCAGCGCACCCGCCGCCGACAGGGCCTCGGTCACCACGCCATCACGCCCAGCCACGGACAGATTGCCCCCAGCCGCAAAAGAGCTGCCGATGCGCAGCTCGCCCCCCTCGGCCGAGAGTGCCGCGTCACGCCCGGCCCCACCTTCGGCCAGCTCAAGCCCTCGGCCCGCCTTCACCTGCAGATCGCGATTGGCGGCAACCAGGCCGGCACCGCTCAACTCTCCGCCGAGCTGCAGCGCCAGATCGCCCCCGGCCAGGATGCGCCCCGCGCGGTTGCTGAGGGAGGCGCCAGCAACAATGTCCAGGCCCTCCGCCGCCGAGAGGCGCCCGCCGTCGTTCACCACGCCCTGCGCCACCCGGATGCTTCCGCTACCGCCGGCGTGCACGGTGCCGCTGTTGTGCAGCGCATCCGCCGCCACGGTCGTCGTACCGATGGACTCGATAATCCCGCTGTTACCCAGGGCCCCGGCAAGCTGCAGGTCGACACGGCCCCCCTGGACCTGCCCGCGGTTGTCCATGTTCACCGCGGTGACGCCCACGGCCCTGGCCGCCAGCAACCCGGCATTGTCGAGATTACGGCCCGTGAAGCTGAAGTCGCCCCCGCCAAGGCTGCCCTCGTTGAGCAGATCACCTCCCACAAGCACGCGATCCCCGGCGATCGTCCCGGCGTTACGGACAGCCTCCGCCAGGATCACCGTAGCGCCACCGATCTCGCCCCGGTTGAGCGTCGTGCCGCGAACCTCGACCGACGCTGCCGACACCTGGCCACCGGTCTCGTTCTCCAGCCGCCCATTGACCACCACGGCCTGTGCCGCAGCCAGGCCGGCATTGACCAGGGTGTTGCCGGTGAAGGAGAGCGCGCCGCCGGAAGAAAGCACCTCACCGGCCGTCTCGAAACGCGGCCCTTCAAGTGCGATGGCGGCGCTGCTGGCGAGCGTGCCCGAGCGCCCCAGCCAGCCACCATCCCGCGCCACCAGGCTGATGCCGCCATTGGCGAAGACACCGCCGGCCTGCTGCGTGTTGAAGCTCAGCCGCGCACCGCGGATGGAAACCGCGGCCAGGCTGTCGATCCGGCCTTCGCTGATGAAATCGCCCAGCGTGTCGACAATGAAATCGGTGCTGGCATAGAGATGGCCGCGGTTGATGATGGGCCCGCCCCCGCCAGCCACGCTCAGGGCACCAAAGAAGCGGCTGTCGCCACCGAAATCGATGCCACGGGCGGCCGCCAGCCGCGCGGCTCCCCCCACCTCAAGCGCACGCGCAAAGGCCAGGGCCCCCGCCGTGCTCGCCACGGCCAGTTCCGCGCCCACCCGGGTATCACCGGCGAAACGGATGTCCCCCGGCGCGTCGGCAGAGAGGCTGGCAGCGCTGGCGAGGTTCCCGGCCACGTCGATACCCGCCGTCCCGCTGCGCAGCAGGATTGGGCCGCCGGCCGCCATGTCTCCACCGACATCGATCTGCCGGAGCGCATCCAGCGTGATGCCGCCCACCGAGCCAGCCCCGCCCTGCACGGCGATGCGCCCCTGCTGGCTGACCAGGCTGACCGCGGCACCACTACTCACTCCGCCCAGCACACCGATGTCGCTTCGTGCCGTGACTGCCAGCGCTCCGTTGGAGAGCAGCGGCCCGCCGACCGCCAGGGCACCATCACTCACCACGACGCTGACGGGCCCATTGGCAACGACAGCGCCACTCACGCTCACCCCCGTGAGCGCACGCAAACCGAGCGCACCGCCCGCCCCCAGGGTCTCAGCCTCAAGCTGTCCAGCGTCGATCAGCAACTGGCCCCCCGCCAGCACCTCCCGGGCGCGAATCGAGCTCCCGACCAGGCTCAGCCCGGCGCCGGCAGAGACATTGCCCGCAAGTTGCAGGGCTGCGCCCGACACCAGGCTGACATCCGCACCGCCAGCCACCGGGCCACCGACATTCAGCCCGAGGGCGGCATTGACGGCCACCGCTCCGGGCGCCACCAGCGCCCCCGTTGCCACGGTGCCCGCACTGCTGGCGATGCCCAGATCGCCCCCCGACTGGACCGCATTCGCCAGCACCCCGTCCCGCCCGGCAAGGCTCACGTTGCGCCCGGCCACGAAGGGGGAGCCGATGCTCAGGCTGCCACCCCGGGCGATCAGATCGGCCCGGCCGCCAGCACCGCTTTCGGCAAGGGCGACACGCCCGCCGGCACCCAGGTTCAGGTCACCGCTGGCCACCAGGCGTCCGGTATTGATGAGGTCGCCGTTGGTGTCGATGCGCAGGCTCCCGCCGGCCTCGACCCGGGACGGCAGCACCAGGCTGGCGGCCACGATGCTTCCATCACCGGCCACCATCAGGTCGCCACCGAAGACGGCCCGGCCGGCCACCAGATCGAGGGCACCCGCCGATACACCACCAATAATGTCCACCCCCTGCCCGGCGCGGAGGCGCACCAGGCCGCCCGCACTCAGGTGGCCTCCGGCACGGATATCCGCGGCCGCATCCACCAGCAGGTTGCCCCCCACCGTCACATCCCCGCCCAGCCCCACCGAGGCACTTGCCGAAAGGCGGGTATTACCGCTGACCGTCACCGCCCCGGGCGTCACCAGATCACCGGTCACGGCCAGGTTCAGGTCTCCGCGGATCTGGACATCGCGCCCACCGTCACCCAGCACCAGCGAGCGAGCGTCGATCTCCGTTTCGTTGGCCGTCACCCCTGCCGCCAAACGCACCTGATCTGCGCTGACGCTGGCACGGCCCCCCGCCGTCAGCGGGGCAAGAAGCTCCACCGTATCTGCGGCCGACAGGCTGGCCGCGCCGGTCGCCGAGCTGGCCGCAGTGACACGCACACGCCCCCCGGCATGAGCGGAAAGATCGCCGCCGCTCGCCGTCGCCCCCAGCATGTTCAGGTTGCCCGCCGCATCCAGACTGATGGACTGGCGCGCCACCAGTTCGCCAACACTGAGATCGCCCGCGCTGCGGACCACCAGCCCCAGGCTGTCGGCCAGCAGGGGCCCGGCCAGGCGCACGCCGACACCCTGGTCGGTGGACACGACACGGATCTGGCTGCTGCTCATGGCCCCAAAGGCCGTGCCATCAATGGCGAAGCTGCCGGGAGGAACGGAGGCCGGCTGCCCGGGGCTGAGGTTCTCGAGCTGCCCTGCCCTCTCGGCCACCCGTCCGGCCCCCGCCAGCACGGTGATGCCGGCGAGCTCGGGATTGAGGTAGTGGGCCCGTACCGGTCCATCCAGCTGGATGGAGGCGCCCACCAGCTCGACCTTGCCGACCGTCCCTTCCAGGCCGTGTCCATTGACACGCACCTGCCCGCCCTGCACCTCGAAGCCCACCCCCGTGGCACCCGCGAAGCCAGCCGGTGAGCCCAGCGCGTCCAGCCACACCGGCGTGCCGGTGGACAGCACGAAGCGCGGGCTATTCACCGTGCCGCAGCCGGCACAGGTGACACCATTGGGATTGGCCACGATGACCGCCGCCGGGGCGCCAAACACCTCGATCGACCCGGCCAGACGGGATGCGACCCCGGGGGCCACCACCTCATTGACGATCACGCTGGCCCCAGCGCCACCCGCCAGATTCGGGTTGGCCGTCACGTTGCCGCCCAGCAGGGTCGTGCCCGCCCGGCTGCTGTTGTTGAGGACCACCCCCTCCTGATCCACATCGAAACGCTGGTAGCGGTTGTAGGACGTACCGGCGGCGTTGGGACGGGTGATGTCCACCGCAGGCACGCCGGTGGAGGTCTGGCCGATACCGGGGCGGAAGGCGATGGGACCATTGGGATCCGCGATGGGTGCCGCGTAGGCGCCGCCGGGCAGCACGCAACCGGAACCGAAGACCACCAGCAGGATGCGCGCGGTGATGCGGCGCCATGGGGAGACACAGGACATGTCGTCATCGGCAGGCAGGGTGGCGCGCATAAGCAGCTCTCTCAAAAGAACAGGGTCAGGGACAGGTTGAGGCGGAAGGCCGTGTCGGGCATGTCCGACGGATGGACCACGGGGCGACCGGCGATCACTTCCAGGTGGCCGGCAGAACTGGCCACACGCAGCCCGAGGCCGGCGGACATGAGGGTGCTGGCACGCCCGCTGGCGAGGGTCCGGACGTAGCCGGCGTCCCAGAAGGCAAAGGGCTCGAAGTGCAAGCCGACAGGGGCGGCCGCCAGGCTGCGGGCGAGCTCGGTGCGCCAATAGCCGCCCCGGTCGCCCCCGGCCGCAGACTCGGCAAAGCCCCGTACGCTGGCCACGCCACCGACGAAGATCTGCTCTGACGAGAACAGGGGCACGCCGCTCCACTGCCACGCCCCGTTGCCACGCAGGCTCCAGTTGCCGGGCAGATGGAGGGCCGTGCTGCCGGAGACATCCAGCTTGCCGAAGCGGGAACGGGGGGCCGGGCCGCCACCGGCTCCGGCATCGCCCATGGCACCGAAGGCATCCAGCCCCCGGGAGAAGCCCGCATCCAGGACCCACTGGCCGGCCAGCCCGGCGGTCTCGAAGCGGGTCAGGCGATTGATGCCGGCCCGCAGCACCGTGAGCTTCTGTGGCGCCAGGGCCACGTTGTTGATGTCCCGCCGGGCCTCCCGCACGGACAGGGCCAAATCTGCCGCCACCTTGGTGTCCCGGTCGCGGAACAGCAGGCGATTCCACGACGCCGCATGGTTGGTGGAGCTGCCGTGGAGCAACGCCACGTTGCCGATCAGGCTCTGGTACTCGGACCAGGTGGTGAGCAGGCTGAAGGTGTTGTAGCCCCAGGGCAGGGACAGCCCGGCATTGAGCGCGTTGGTTTCGAGGCTGCCCGTGTAGCCCACGTTGACGGCCTCGTTGAGACCGAGCAGATCCCCCACCTCCAGGCCAAGGCGCAAGCGCCGCGTGCCGGTGGCGGGGCTGCCCTGGTTGTCGGCGCCCAGCCAGGCCCGCCAGGCCGACGCCGCAGGCGGATCGATGAAATCGAGCAGCGAGCCCCCGGGGGTCTGCCCGGGCACGATGCGCACCTGGGCCTGTCGCCCACGCAGGCGGTTGAGCTGGTCCAGCCCCTGCTCGATGTCCCGCAGTTGCAGGATGTCCCCCACCGCCATGGGCAGGGCCAGGCGCACGCCGGCATCGCTGAAGGCGTCCGCCTCCAGCGGGCGGCCGTTGTAGCGGATGGCTTCGATGCGGCCCGGCACGATGCGCAGGCTGAGCACGCCGCTCGCCAGGTTCTGGCTCACCACGTAGGCCCGGGAGGTGATCAGGCCCGCCTCGATGAGGTCGGCGTTGAGCCCCTGCAGCAGCAGGCCGATGCGCACGGCGCCCAGGTCAAGCCCGGTGAAGGGCTGCAGCCGGCGTGCCAGAACCGGGGCGGGTAGCAGGTCATCGCCCTGCACCTCGATGCGCACGATGCGGAACACCGGCCCGGCTTCGGCCACCTCGGCCGGGTCCGGCCCCACAGCAGCCGGGGCAGCGGGCTGCTCGATGCGCGGCGTGGGCTGGCGCAGCAGGCGCTCCCGCTCGCGTTCCATCTCCTCCCGCAGGATGCGGTCGCCCTGGTCCTGGCGCGGCTGCACCGGCAGCTGCTGGGCCTGGGCACTCACCGCGGCCAGAGCCAGGGTAAGGATGAGGGCCAGCCCCAGGCACCGCCGGGAGTCAGCGCCAGAACGCACTGAAGACCCCCAGATGGCTGCTCAGCTCGACCGGATCGCGCCCCGGCGCCCGCTCCACGGTGATGACACCATCGACGCCCTGGCTGGCACTGAAGAAACCCCGGTCCTGGATGGCCTGACCGCGCAGGCTCAGGCGACCGGTCTGGGCCGTGAAGCCGCCGCCCTGGTCGATCGCGTAGAGGCCCGCCCAGCGATCACCGAAAAA
Organism: Zoogloea sp.; assembly: GCF_023150065.1. GTDB lineage: Bacteria > Pseudomonadota > Gammaproteobacteria > Burkholderiales > Rhodocyclaceae > Zoogloea. Next base: position 89,391 of record NZ_JAKLLN010000010.1, on the reverse strand, counting down.
GGCGCGCAGCCCCTCCTCGCGGCTCAACGCCACATGCACCGGCACACCACGGGCCTCGATGCGGGGCGCGTCGAGGTGCATGTCCCGGGCCGCCAGAACCATACCCCCCTCATTCACCACACGCTCACCGGCCTTCAGGCGCAGATCCTGGCTGGCCAGGATCTGCCCGCCCACCAGGCTCTCGCTGACCTCCGCCGTGCGGCGGCAGAACAGGAGATTGCAGGACTCGTTCAGGGTGAGGGAGCCGGTGAGCCAGGCACGGTTGAGTATCTCGCCCCGCGCTTCGAGCACCACGTCGCCCTTGTTGGCGAGCAGGCTGCCCCCCAGGTTATGCACCTGTCCGGCAGTGACGCTCAGCGTGCCGTCCGCCACCCAGTAGGCGGCATGCGCGGGGTCGGCCAGCGCACCGTTGTCGATGTGCGTGCTGCGGCGCTCACGGGGCAGGCCGAGCCAGTTGCGCTCGTCCCGGGACGACGCACTACGACCACTCCCGGCCACGAAGACCGACTCGTTCAGCGCAGTACCACCCGCCTGCAGGCTCAGGGCGCCATTGGAGATGACCCGCCCGTTGATGTTGCGGATGTCGCCCCCCGCCTCCAGCAACACATCGTCCGCAGCACCGAAGATCACGGCACCGGAAGCCCCTGCGGGCGTCTGGTTGACGATGTCAGCGCCGGCGACGATGCGCAGCGCGGCCGCTGTGGCCCCTTCCGCGGGGTTGCGGGCCACACCCGAGAGGCTGCCACCCTGGTTGCTCAGGCTGCCGCTCACCCGGATATCCAGGCTCCCCGACGCCGATATGGACGGCGCGTCGCCCGACGCAGCCTGCTCCTGATGCAATGACCCGGCCCGAATGTGGATGTCGCCCGCCGCCTCGATGCGCCCCCTCTGCTCGAGCAGACCGCTGCTGTCGATCACGAAGTCACCCGACGCAGCCTGCAGATGCCCCCCGTTGCGCACCCCGGCGCCGGCATCGGTGACCAGCAGCTCAATGCGCCCCGAGCTGATCCGGGCCTGGGCCGTGAGGTCGATGACGATGCCCTGATCGGCGGATTTTCCGGCGGTGTAATAGGCCCAGGGTGTCAGGTTGTCGGTGGGGGAGGCCGCCGTGTCGAAGAGCACGCTGGCATCACCTGCCACCAGGCGCAGCAGGGCCGTCGGTGAGCTGTAGGCATTGACCAGCGGGCCGGCCACGTCGATGCGCCGGGCCAGCAGTTCCAGGCGGATCAGGTCGGCCGCCAGGCCCTCGGGACCGATGCGGATGGCGCCGTTCCCCGATGTGGCGGAAACGTAGGTCTGAACGCTGCCGCCGACGGTCCGGCTCTCCAGCGCGACGCTGCCCGCCACCAGGGCTACGCTGCCGAAGTTGATGAAGCTCCCGCCATTGATGGCGAGGCCGTTGGGGTTGGCGAGGATCAGGTTGGCCCGGGGCCCGTCCACCGACACGGGCCCTTCGATCAGTGAGGGCTGCGCAGAACGGACCTCCGCCACGATGCTGCGGGCGCCGACCTCCTGGTTCTGGAAGGCTGCGCCCGCTCGGCTCACGTCAAACTGCGAGAAGACGTTGTGGGAAACACCGCCAGCCACAGGGGCCAGCTGGATCAGGGTCTTGCCCGACGGATCAAGCGAGACCGTCGTAGCGGTGCGTCCGTCCGGAACGACACCTGCCGAAACACAGAGAGGAAACAGGGCTCCCGCGACGCCCCGAACAAATCTTTTTGGCATAAACCTGAACAAAAACACACCAGGCCGCCATTAAGACATTCATTGAAATGTCATTTTCATTAGACACAAAAATTCACATATTAAAATACTCACTTGAAATAAACGGATTTTCCCTGCCGGCCCTGACCAAAGCGGCCAAAAATCCAAGCACGACAAGGACTTGGGCTCGCCCGATCAGATCACCAGCGGGGGCAAGCCCCGGGAGCCAAGGCACACCCGGGGTGGCAGACGACAGCAAATCGGAGACAGCAGGATGATTGGCACCCGCGCTACGAAGCCATCCTAGCGCGGCACCCACCCCCCACACACCGGAAACACCTGCCCCACAAAACAGTTGGCGGCGTCGCTGCACAGGTAGGCGGCAAACTCGGCGTCCTCGGCGGCGCTCACCAGGCGGCCGAGGGGCACCTCGCGTTTCAGGCGGTCCTGGAAGCGCGGGTCGGCCTGCACTTCGGGCGGAAAGTAGGTGGGGTTGTCCACGAAGTTCTGGGCGATGGCATTGACCTGCACATTGTGGCCAGCCACCTCGACCCCCAGGGACTGCACATAGGCAAGCTGGGCGCCACGGGCGGCGCTGTAGGTGGTGGCACCCTTGATGCCGCGCAGGGCGGAGGCGCTGCCCATGACCAGGATCTTGCCGGCACGCCGCGCAATCATGGCCGGCAGCACCGCCCGGCACAGGCGCGGCAGCGGGTCCACAAGGGCGGCAAAGACCTCGCGCCATTCCGCCTCGCCCACCTCCGTGGCGGGGGTTCGCGGATTACGGATGGCCAGGTTGGCGACCAGGACGTCGATCTGACCCGATGCCTCCACAAGGGCGGCGGGCGCCTCGGGGGTCAGCAGCGCATCGGTGCTCGGAATCACGGTGGCGCCGCGCCGGGCGAGCACGTCACACAGCACCGGGCCCATGAAGGCGTCGGCATGGGTGACCAGGATGCGTTTGCCGTGCAGGGTCAGCTCGGTCATTTTCTTGCCTCCACTCGCTGGTGGTGCCCCACAGGGCACCCGGACTTGAAACGAGAGCGCCCCCTGCGCCGGCGGTGGGGCTCAGCGGTACGCCGGCTCGTTGGCGTTATGGATGATCCAGATCAGGTTGGCACCCGTAAAATCGCCGATCGAACCGCCGGCAAAGATCAGCCGGCCCTGGCCCTTGTACACGAGCTCCTGGCGATGTGTATCGCCACCGAAATAGAAGGGAATGAAGGCCTTCCCGGTGATGTAGGCGCCCTGGTCGGACGGCTGGCCAATCAGGTCAGTCACCTGCTTCATGGGCATGCCGATCTGCAGACGGGTGAACTTGGTGCCCGGGGCGGGGCGCCCGGTGATCTCACCCTCGAAATCGCGGATCCCCTTCACCTTCTGGCCGTGGCCCGACTCCACCTTGGAGGAGTCCACCACCTCGCCACGCGCATTCATGCCCGGCCCGATCTTGCCCGACACCGGCGCCGCGGGTTGCTCAGGTGCCGGTGCCGGCGTTGCTGCAGGCGCCGCCTCCACCGTCTGGGCCGGGGCAGCCTGCTTCGTTGCCTTTGCCCCCTTTGCCGCCTTTGAACCCTTCTTGCCCTTGGCAGGTGCCTCTACCTTGGCCGACGCCGGGGCGGCGGGCGCCTGGGCAGGCGGAGCAGCAACCGGCGCAGGAGCCGGTGCCTGGGGGGCCGGAGCGGCCGCAGCCTCTTTCTTCTCGGGATTGCTCGAACAGGCCGACAGACCTGCCACCGCCACCAGGGCCAGGGTGACCGGGCCCAGAACTCCAAACTTGTGCATCATGTGATCTCCATACCGGGGCAACTGCCTTGTACAGGAAATGTAGCACAGCCCCCAGGCACGCTCTGCCGGGCACGCACACCCGCCGCCAGCCCCCGGACGACGCCGCAGCACAGCATCACGCGGTAGTGCAGAATAGAAGCCCTGGATCTTCAGCACGCCCGCTTCCGGCCCCATGCCTCACCTTCCCCGCAGCATTGCCCACCTGGACATGGACGCGTTCTACGCGTCGGTGGAGCTGCTGCGTTACCCGCAATTGCGCGGCCTGCCGGTGGTGGTGGGCGGGCGCAGGGCCGCCGCGGGCGAACAGCTGGAGGATTTTCCGCGCCTGCGCAGCTACGTGGGGCGCGGGGTGATCACCACCGCCACCTATGAAGCGCGGGCGCTGGGGGTGCATTCGGGCATGGGTCTGATGAAGGCCGCCCAGCTGGCGCCCGACGCCATCCTGCTGCCCGCCAATTTCGATGCCTACCGGCATTACTCGCGGCTCTTCAAGGCGGCCGTGTGCGCCATTGCCCCCGAGATGGAAGACCGGGGCATCGACGAAATCTACCTGGACCTCACCGCCCTCAACCCCGAAGGCAGCCACGACGGCGCCCGGGCCATCGCCCTGCGCCTGCAGCAGGCCGTGCGCGAGGCCACCGGGCTGTCGTGCTCCCTGGGCGTGGCGCCCAACAAACTCCTGGCCAAGCTGTGCTCCGACCTGGAAAAACCCGCCGGGATCACCGTGGTGGCCGCCGACGACATCGCCGCGCGCATCTGGCCCCTGCCGGCCCGGCGCATCAACGGCATCGGCCCCAAGGCCGCCGCCCGCCTGGAAGCCCTGGGCATCGTCAGCATCGCCGACCTCGCCGCCGCCGACCCGGCCTGGCTGCAGGATCACTTCGGCGAGCGCTACGGCGTGTGGCTGCACCGCGCCGCCCAGGGCGACGACACCCGCCCGGTGGTCACCCGCAGCGAGCCCAAGAGCCTGTCCCGCGAGACCACCTTCGAACGCGACCTGCACCCCCGCGCCGACAAGGCCGAACTCTCCGGTCACTTCACCCGCCTGTGCGAACAGCTCGCCGCCGACCTGGCGCGCAAGGGCTACGTGGGCAAGACCATCGGCCTCAAGCTGCGCTTCGACAACTTTCATACCGTCACCCGCGACCAGACCCTGCCCCTCCCCACCGGCGAGGCCGCGGCCATCCGCCGGGCCGCGGGCGAATGTGCGCGGCGTGTGCAGCTCGACCGGCGCATCCGCCTGCTCGGGGTGCGCGTGGCCGGCCTGAGCCGCCGCGATGCCCTGGCCGAACACCCCTCCCCTCAACCGGCCCAGGCCGAACTCTTCGCCTGAGCCCGCAGCCAGAAAAACGAAGCCTTCCAGGAGACCCGCATGTCCCACCCCACCCTCGAACCGGCCATCCCCGCCGCCGTGGAACCCTGGCGCCAGAACCTCCGCGGCGAGCACGACGCCCTGCTGCACGGCCCCCGCCCGGCCTGGTGGTGGACCGGCCTGCCCCCCGCCGACTGCCCCGGCTGCCAGCCCGACGGCCGCCTCACCGCCCTGCCCCAGCCCCGCCTCGACACCTGTACCCGCGAAGGGGTACTGGCCGTGTTCGACAACGGCTGGACCCTCACCGAGCTGCTGTTTGCCGGCCTGCAGGGCGAGGCCGCCTTCTACCGGCCGCCCTACCACCACCTGCGCCACCCCATGCTGTTCTACTACTGCCATCCGGCAGCGCTCTACATCAACAAGCTGCGGGTCGCCGGGCTCATCGACAACCCCCTCAACCCCTACTTCGAGCGCATCTTCGAAACCGGCGTGGACGAGATGCGCTGGGACGACATGTCCAAGAACGAGATGCTGTGGCCGAGCTTTGCCGAAGCCCACAGCTACCGGCAGCAGGTGTACACCACCGTGCGCCAGCTCATCGAGACCCACCCCGACCTCGCCCCGGGCCACGCCCCGATCAACATGGATCACCCCTTGTGGGCGCTGTTCCTGGGCTTCGAGCACGAGCGCATCCACCTGGAAACCTCGTCCGTGCTGATCCGCGAGCTGCCCATCGACTGCGTGCAGCGCCCGCTCGAATGGCCCGCCCTGCACCCCAGCGCCGGCACCGCCTCCCCGTTTCCACCCACTGCCGGCACCGACTACCCCCTGCCGCGCTTCATTGATGTGCCCGCCGCCCAGGCCAGAATCGGCAAGCCCCGCGACTGGCCCAGCTTCGGCTGGGACAACGAATACGGCGAGCGCAGCGTGGCCGTGCAGGCCTTCCGGGTGGACAGCCAGCTCGTCAGCAACGGCGCCTTCCTGGAGTTCATCCAGAGCGGCGGCTATCTCGACCCCCAGTGGTGGACCGAGGCCGGCTGGGAATGGCGCGGTTTCCGCAACAGCAAGTGGCCGTGCTTCTGGATGCCCGACGGCCCCGCCGGCCTGCACCAGTACCGCCTGCGCACCCTCTTCGAGACCATCCCGATGCCGTGGAGCTGGCCCGCCGAGGTCAACGCCCACGAGGCCGCCGCCTTCTGCGCCTGGCGCAGCGCCCGGGACGGTATTCCCTGTCGACTGCCCACCGAGGCCGAACATCACGCCCTGCGTGAAGCCTCGTGGGCCAGCACCGACCCCGCCGCTCACCACGACGGCATCCGCCTGGGCCAGGCCCTCGGCTGGAACAGCCAGCTGGCCCATGGCTCGCCCTGGCCGGTGGATGCCGGCCAACCCGCCGCCAGCGGCGCCCGGGACGTGTTCGGCAACGTGTGGCAGTGGCACGGGGACGACTTCAACCCCCTGCCCGGCAGCAAGGTCCATCCTTACTACGATGACTTCTCCACCCCCTGCTACGACGGCCAGCACCAGATGATCCTGGGCGGCTCGTGGATCGCCTGTGGTGACGAGGCCAGCGTGTGGGCGCGCTTCCACTTCCGCCCCCACTTCTTCCAGCACGCCGGTTTCCGCGTCGTGCAGGCCGCCCACGATGGGGGCATCGTCAAGCTGGCCATGGCCGACTCCGGCCGGCAGGTGTACGAAGACGCGCGCATGGTGGACGACTACATGCTCCTCCACCACGGCGAGCCCCAGACCCAGATGCCCTGGCCCGGCGGCCCCCAGCGTGCCACCGCCTTTCCCCAGCGCTGCGCCGACTGGCTCATCGACGGTGCCCGCACTTACGCCAGCGGCACGGCCCGGGCCCTGGACATCGGCTGTGCGGTGGGTGGGGCCAGCTTCGAGCTGGCCCGGGGCTTCAACGAGGTGCTTGGGGTGGATCTGTCCCGGGCCTTCATCGACGCCGCCAATGCCCTGCAGAAGGACGGCAGCCGCCCCTGGTTCCGACGTGACGAAGGCGACCTCGGCCAGACCCTGACAGCCCGCATCGACCCCGCCATCGACCGCAGCCGGGTGCGCTTCCGCCAGGCCGACGCCTGCTCCCTGCCTGCCGAGCTGGTGGACCTGGACGCCGTGCTGCTGGCCAACCTGCTGTGCCGCCTGCCCAGCCCCAAATCCCTGCTCGGGCGCCTCGGCGGGCCGCGGGGGCTGGTCAGGGTGGGCGGGCTGGTGGCCCTGTTCTCACCCTACTCGTGGCTGGAGCAGTTCACCCCGAAGGAAGCCTGGCTCGGCGGCTACGAGCACGGCGGCGAGCCGGTGCGGAGCGCCGACGCCCTCAAGGCCTACCTGCGCGAGGAAGGCTTCGTGCTGCGCCGGGAAGAGGAAGTGCCCCTGGTGATCCGCGAGCACGCCCGCAAGTACCAGTTCATCGTCACCCACGGCATGCTCTGGCAGCGGGAACGCTGAACCACCGGCACTACTCGGGCCAGCTGCGGGCCGCGGCCACACCGCTGGCGATGGCCCGCTCACGCAGCTGGCGGGCCGCCTCGGGGGAGCGGGCGCGCAGCGGCAGGTAGGCGTCGGCGGCGGCCTGGATGTTGTTCTCCATCAGGTGGCTCAGCACCACCAGGGTCATCACCGGCACCGCCCCCGGCTGCCGCTCCAGCAGGCGCAGGGCGCTCTCCCGGGCCTTCTGGGGCATACGCGCGGCCAGGTAGGCCTGGGCCAGGTAGTAGCGGGCGTCCTGGGCCGTCGGGCTCAGGGTCAGCGCCTTTTCCAGGGCCTGGATGGCCCGCCCCAGGTTGCGGTTGCGCAGCTGGGCCTCGCCCAGGTTGATCCACGCATTGGCCATGTTCGGGTCGAGGCGCACGGCAGTCTCCAGGGGCTCGATGGCTTCGGTCAGGCGGCCAAGCTTCATCAGGGCATAGCCCTTGCCGCTCCACGCCAGCACGCTCACCGGGTCGATCTCCAGGGCACGTTCCTCGTAGGCCAGGGCGCCGGCGGCATCCCCCTTGGCACCGAGGACCCTGGCGGTGGTCAGGCACAGGCGCAGGGATTTCGGATCGGCCGCCTCGGCCCGGCGCAGGATGGCCAGGGCCTGATCCGGGTTGCCGCTGCCGAGCATGGCCTCGGCCCACGACACCAGATCGTCCACGCTCATCTCGCCCAGCCCGTCGAGCCGCTGGAAGGCCATAGCCGCCTCCCGCGGCTTGCCGGCCTTCAGGTAGGCCACGCTCAGAATGCGCCAGCCATGGACGGCTTTCGGATCCAGCCCGGTGGCATTCCGGGCATCTTCGATGGCCTCGGGCAGCTTGTTCAGCTCCATCCGGGCACCTGCCCGGTTGGCCAGCATGTCGGCATTCTTCGGCGCCAGCACCACCGCCTTGTCGGCCGCGGCCTCGGACTCGGCGGTGCGCCCGAGCCGCATCAGCACCACCCCCAGCCCCGACCACCCGTCCGCCAGATCCGGCGCCAGGGCCACGGCCTTGCGCATGGCCTCCTCCGCCGGCCCCAGGCGACCGCGTTTCAGTTCGCCGTAGCCCAGCACCAACTGGGTGCGGGCCTGCTCCCGGCTGCCGCCTTCGGCCCCCGCCGACAGGCGGCTCGCCTCCTCGACCTTGCCCGACTGGGCATACAGCTCGGCAAGCCGGCTGCGCGCGGCGCCGTCCACGTCCCCCAGCCGGGCGGCCGCGGCCAGGGCCCGGGCCGCATCCCGGGGGAGCCCCATTTCGTCCTCAATCAAGCCCAGCAGGCGCCAGGCCGAGATCCACCCCGGCGAACGCCGGACGGCCTCCCTGGCCTGGGGGCGGGCCTCCTCCAGGCGCTTCTGCCCGCGCAGCCACTCGGCGCGGCGCACCGCGGTTTCGGAGTTGGCCGGATGGATGGCATCGGCCTTCGCCAGGCTGGCCTCCGCCGCCGCGGCTTCGCCCCGCGCATAGAGCACCTGGGCAAGCTGCGTCCAAGCCCAGAAGGAGAAAGGATCGCTCTGCAGGGCCGCGCGGAGCGCAGCTTCGGCCTCGGGCAGACGTTGCTGCCGCAGCAGGGCCTGCCCGAGGGCGGACTGCCCCGGCGCCGACCCGGGCTGGGCCAGGGTCCACGCCCGGGCGTGGGCCTCGAGGGCGGCCCAGCTTTCACTGCGGACCAAAGCATCGGCCTCGGCCAGCCACGGCCTTTCGGGGGCCGGGATCTGCAACGGGGCCGGCGGTGCGTCGCCGCCCGCCACCAGCGCCGCCACCCCCGCGGCGGACATGGCCATGTTGAGGTTCTGCCCGGTCCCCAGGATGGCGCGGGTCACCCCGACGAGACGCCCCTCCCGGTCGAACAGCCCGCCGCCGCTGGAGCCCGGAGACTGGGGCGCAGTGCTGACCAGGTAGGGATAGGGCTGGGTCTGCTCGGCGGCGGCCACCAGACCGGCGCTCACCGCCAGGCCGAAACCCAGGGGGTTGCCCACCGCGAAGACCGGCTCGCCCACCCCGGGCGCCAGCCCCTGGCGCAGCCTGGCCGGGGCCACGCCCAGGCCATCCACCTGCAGCAGGCACAGATCCTGGACGGCATTGCGGCGCAGCCAGGTGGCGGGCAGCCCCCGCTCGCCCACAAACACCCGGATCACCGGGGCGTTCTCGATGACGTGGCAGTTGGTGACGACCCGCTCCGGCGCCACCACCACGCCACTGCCCTGGCCCTCGGCGGCCCCCGCGCCATCCTCCGTGCGCAGGGTCACCACCGCGGGCGACACCAGCGCGAAGACCCGCTTTGCATCGTCCGTCTCGCCTGCCGCCGGCCCGCCAGCCGCACCCAGCACACCTGCCAGCATCCACACCAGCGGCTTCATCGTGCGCCCCCTTTGTCTTCGAAGGCCGCAAAATTGGCCCGCCAGGCTTCCTCGGCGGCCTTGCCGTCGAGGGCGCGGAGTTTTTCGTAGGCATCCAGGGCCTCCTCGCGCCGCCCCAGCAAGCGCTGGACTTCGATCAGCGCCGCCCACACCTTGGCCTGGGCCGGGTCGATCTGCAGGGAACGCTTGAGGGCCGGTGCGGCTTCCTCCTGCCGGTTCAGGATCGACAGGGTGAAGCCCACCTGGCGCCAGTTGCGGGCCTCGTCGGGGGCCTGCCCCGCCAGGGCCTGGAACCGTTTGAGGGCCTCTTCCGGGCGGCCACCGTCCTTCAGCATCACCCCCAGCTGGTAGTCCCAGAAGGGCTCCGCGGGGTTGGCCCGATGGGCCGAATCGAAAGCCGCGATGGCCTCGGGAAAGCGTTTCATCTCGTAGTAGGCCAAGCCCATGCCGACCCAGGCCCGGTCAGGGCCCTGCAGGTCACGGGCCAGGCTTTCGCGAAAGGCGCTGATCGCCGCCTCCGGCCGCCCCAGGCGCGCCTCGACCACACCGCGCCAGTACCAGGTCGCCGCGTCGTCCCTGCTCTTGTCGGGCAGGCGGGCGAGCACCCCGTAGGCGCGCTCCGGCTTGTTGGCGTTGAGGTAGGCCTGGACCAGCCCATAGCGGGGTCCGGGGGCTTCCGGGTAGAGGCTGGCCAGGCGGGTATAGAGGGAGATCGAGGTGGCATGATCGCCGCGCAGGCGGGCCAGGTCTGCCAGGCCCCAGTAAGCCGGCATCTGCCACGGGTCGAGGTCGATGGACTCCCGGTAGGCCGCCTCCGCCTCCCGGTACTGGCCCGCCCCGTGGCGCAGCTGGGCGACCAGCAGGCGGGCCGGCGCGTACTCCCGGTGGCCCGCCACCAGGGCCTGGGCGTGGGTCAGGGCCTCGCGGGCCTGCCCGGCCGCCACCAGGGCCTGACCCAGGCCGTAGCCCACGTCGGGGCGGTCCGGGTTGATGCGCCACAGGGCGCGCCAGGCCTCCAGCTCCTTTTCCCGCTGGCGCAGGCCCCGGGCCGCCGACACGGCGAAACGCCAGGCATCGGCGCTGTCCGGGTCGCGTCGCGCCCAGTCGGTGCTCAGGGTCTGCAGCTCACTCCAGCCCTCCGCCTTGAGCAGGGCCGAGGCGGCCTCGTAGCGCTGCTGCTGCTCCACGCTGCGGGCCGCCCGCCCCTCGATCTCGTCCCCCCAGGCGGCCAGGGACGCAAAATTGACGTTCTGCCCGTCGCGCCGGCGGTAATCGATGATCCCGACCAGGGCCCCCAGCTCGTCCACCAGCGCCCCGCCCTCCGAGCCCGGCGAGATGGGCGCCGAAAACTGGATGTAATCCCCCACCGCAAAGCGCCGCACCCCCGACAGCACGCCCTCGGAGATGCCGACCCCGAGGCCCAGGGCATTCGACACCGCAAACACCCGCCCCCCCGGTGCGGACGGACGGGCCCTGGGCAGGGCTGGCCCCGCATCCCCCTCCGCCGCCAGCAGGCACAGGTTGCGCTCGCTATCCCGGGCCACCACCCGCGCCGGCAGGGGCTGCGGCCCGGCGCCGAGATGCAGGCTGGCCGCCCCGTCGAGGATTTCGCACACGGTCACGAAGCGGCCCGCCGCCCAGCGCGTTGCCGAGTAGCGCCCCACCGCCCGGCCCTCCCCGTCACGCACCTCGAGCACCGTCACCGCCGGCGCCACGGTGGTGAATACCTGCTGCGGCGACAAGGCCGCTGCCGGCCCCGCCATGGCCACCAGGAGCCCGGCCGCCAACGCGCAGGCGGGGGGTTTTCCCCTCCGGATGGCGGAGCCCGGCGGGGAGGATGGGGAAATTTTCGGAATCGGCATGATGGAATGCTCAGGAGCGTGGCGGGAGGGTCACTCCCCGATGGGGGCCGGCCGATTCTACCCCCTGGGCATGCACACCGTTCTGCAGGGGCGCTATTTTGCGAGCGCCCCTTCCAGCGCCTCCCGCACCCACGCCACGAAGCCCCGCACCCGCGCCGGCTGCAGGCGGGCATGGGGGTGGACCACGCTGATCGGCCGCGGCGGTGCCTCGAAATCCTCCAGCACCACGACCAGGCGCCCGGCCGCCAGGTGCGGCGCCACCTGGTAGGAGATGAACATGCCGAAGCCCAGGCCGGCCAGGCAGGCATCCACGGCCGGTGCCACATGATTGAACTCCAGGTTGCCGGTGACCGGCACGGTGAAACTGCGCCCCTTCTCCTCGAAGCGCCACCAGGGCCCGCCGCCGGCCGAAAAGCCGATGCAGTTGCCCTGCAGCAGCGCCCGCGGATGGGCGGGCACCCCCTGGCGGGCCAGATAGTCCGGGCTGGCCACCACCATGCGCCGCACCTTGCCGACCGGGTGGGCAATCAGCGATGAATCCTCGAGGTGCCCGATGCGCACGCCCACGTCGATCCCCTCCTCCAGCAGATTGGTGATGCGGTCGAGGAGCAGCAGGCGGCAGCGCATGCCGGCATGACGCTGCACGAAGGCCGTCACCGCCGGCGCCACGTACATCTGCCCGAACAGCACCGGCGCCGTCACCGTGAGCTGGCCGGCCGGATCGCCCGCCTCGTCACGCAGGGCCGACTCCGCCTCCGCCAGGGCGGCCAGCAGGTCACGGCAGCTGTCCAGGTAATGCCGCCCCTCACCGGTCAGGGCGATGCGGCGGGTGCTGCGGTTGAAGAGCCGCACCCCCAGCTCGGCCTCCAGGGCCGCCAGGGTGCGCACCACCGCCGGCAGGGACGCCCCGCTGGCCCGGGCCGCAGCGCTCAGGCTGCCCGCCTCGGCGATCTGCACAAAGGTCGCCATCGCCTTCAGCTTGTCCATGGCAATTACTCCACTAAACGGAAGAGTCAAATCCATATTCCGGCATTTATCCGGATCCCGGATTAAATCACACTGCCCTTCAGCGGTTCTCCGCGCTACCGACCTCCCTCTTCAGAAAGGCCTACCATGACCCACCCCGCCCAGCCCATCGTGCTCCACCGCTTCACCCTGTCCGGCCACAGCCACCGGGCCGAGCTCTTCCTGTCGCTGCTCGGCCTGCCGGTCACGCCGCTGGATGTGGACCTGCTCGGCGGCCAGCACAAGACGCCCGCCTACCTGGCCATGAACTGCTTCGGGCAGGTTCCGGTGATCCAGGACGGCGACGTGACCGTGGCCGACTCCAACGCCATCCTGGTGTACCTGGCCCGCCGCTATGGCGCCGCCCACTGGCTGCCCACCGATCCGGCCACCGAGGCCCAAGTACAGCGCTGGCTGTCGGTGGCGGCCGGGCAGGTGGCCTACGGCCCCTGTGCTGCCCGCCTCATCACCGTGTTCGGCATGAGCTTCCACGCCGACGAGGTGATCGCCCGCGCCCACGCCCTGTTCGCCATCATGGAGAAGGAGCTGGCCGGCCGCCCCTGGCTGGTGGCCGGCGATCAGCCCACCATCGCCGACGTGGCCAACTACACCTACATTGCCCACTGCCCCGAGGGTAACGTGTCCCTCGACGCCTATCCGGCCATCCGCGCCTGGCTGGCCCGGGTCGAAGCCCTGCCCGGCTTCTTCCCCATGCCGGTGAGCGCCGCCGGGCTGCGCGCCTGACCCCCATGGCCGACGTCTTTCATGAAGGCGAGGCCACCCTCCAGGCCACCGCCGGGAGCCGCGAGCGGCTGGCCGAGGTGGGGGCCCGGGTGATCCGCCAGGAGATGCCCGAGCAGCACCGGGCCTTCTTCGCCGGTCTGCCCTTCGTGGTGCTGGCGGCCACGGGGCCGGGTGGGCAGCCCCACGCCACCCTGCTCGCCGGCCCGCCGGGCCTGCTGACCGCCACCGACAGCCGCCACCTGCAGCTCGCCCGCCTGCCGGCGCCCGACGACCCGCTGCACACCCTGCTGTCCCCCGGCGCCCGCTTCGGCCTGCTCGGCATCGAGCCTCACACCCGGCGGCGCAACCGGGCCAACGGCCGGGTACTGGCCCATGGAACCGACGGACTGCGGCTGGCGGTGAGCCAGAGCTTCGGCAACTGCCCCAAGTACATCCAGCCACGCCGGGCGGTCTTCGACCCGGACTGGCAACCCGGCGCCCAGGCGGAGCAGCGCCGCTCCCTGAACGACGCGGAGCGGGCCTGGATACGCGGAGCCGACACCTTCTTCATCGCCACCGCCCACCCGTCGGACGACATCGACCCCGCCCACGGGGTCGATGTCTCCCACCGGGGCGGCCCGCCGGGTTTCATCCATGTCGAAGGCGACACCCTGGGCATCGACGACTTTGCCGGCAACAACTACTTCAACACCCTGGGCAACCTGCTGCTCAACCCCCAGGCCGGCCTGGTCTTTGCCGACTTTGCCGGGGGCGGCCTGCTGCAGCTGAACGCCACCGCCGAGATCCTCCCCGGCCCACCCCGTCGCCTGCTGCTGCGGGTGACCCACGTCACCCACCGCCCCGCCGCCCTGCCCCTGCGCTGGGAAGCAGCTCCGCCGACGGGTGAGACGTGACAGGTGGCCGGATGACAAGGACGCAGGCGGGACGGCGCGTGGGGTCGAGTTCATTCGACCGCGGACTTCCGGTCACCGGCTTGCCTGAGGCTCATGCTGCGGAGGTCGAAAGCGCTTTCCTGACGCTACGGAACGGTTTTCCGTTGTATGACGTCACATTGGCCGGGGACTTGCCCCCGGCCAACGTCACGCAAAACAACAGAACGCCGGCCAGTCACAGCAAGCCCACCAGGCATCACTCCTCCAGCAGGCTGCGCAGCATCCAGGCCGTCTTCTCATGCACTTCCAGCCGCTGGGTGAGCAGGTCGGCGCTGGGCTGGTCGTTGGCCTCGTCTACCACTGGATAGAGCCCCCGGGCGGTACGGGCGGTGGCTTCCTGGGCGGCCACCAGCAGGCGGATCATGTCCCGGGCCGCGGGCACGCCCTCGGGCGCCTCGATGGAGGTCAGGCGGGCGAACTCGGCGAAGGTCCCGGGGGCTGGATGCCCGAGGGCACGGATGCGCTCAGCGATCACGTCCAGGGCGTTCCACTGCTCGGTGTATTGCACCATGAACATCTGGTGCAGGCTGTTGAACATGGGCCCCTTCACGTTCCAGTGGAAGTTGTGGGTCATCATGTAGAGGGTGAAACTGTCGGCCAGGAGGCGCGACAAGCCAGCGGCGATGTCGGCCCGGTCCTGGGCGGCGATGCCGATGTCCATCACGGGGCCGGCGGGGTGGTAGGCGGATTTCATGGCAGTCTCCCTTTGATCAAGGCCACCGCCGGAAATGAATGCCGGCGGGGCTGATTCCAGTATCGGAAGTCCGCCGCCGCCGGTCCAATTGGCAATTTCGCTGATGGGGATTGGCCCTGACTATCCACGAACTACCCCATCGCGGTGTCCAGGAACATCATCACCGCGAAGCCCCCCATCAGGCCCAGGGTGGCCGGTGTCTGGTGGCCGTTGCGATGGGTTTCGGGGATCACCTCGTGGGACACGACGAAGATCATTGCCCCCGCCGCCAGGCCCAGCCCCACCGGATAGGCCAGGGCCAGGCCGCCGGCGATGCCCACGCCAAACAGCGCCCCGAGGGGCTCCATCAGGCCCGAGGCGCCGGCCATCAGCACCGCCCGCCAGGCGCCCAGGCCGGCGGCCCGCAGGGCCATGACCACCGCCAGCCCCTCGGGGATGTCCTGGATGGCAATGGCGCTGGTGAGGGGCAGACCCACGTCCAGCTCGCCCCGGGCAAAGCTCACCCCGATGGCCATGCCTTCGGGCAGGTTGTGCAGGGTGATGGCCAGCACGAACAGCCCGACCCGGCCGATGCGCTCGCAGCCCGGGCCGCAGGGGCCGGTGCTGTCATGGGCGTGGGGGGTGAAGCGGTCGAGGCCCAGCATCAGCAGCACCCCCAGGCCCAGGCCGACCACCACGATCAGAGCGCCGGCGGCGCCGTTGCCGGTCATCTCCTTCGCCGCGGCGAGGCCGGGCAGGATCAGCGAGAAGGAGCTGGCGGCCAGCATCATGCCGGCGGCAAAGCCCAGCAGGCTGTCCTCCATGCGCGCCGAGATGCGCCCCAGGGCGATGCCGGCCAGGCCCCCCAGCGCCGTCGCGGCAAAGCCGGCCAGCCCGCCCAGCATTGCCAGACGCAGGGGCGCACCGCCCCCCGCCAGTCCTTCGGCAATGCCCGAGATCAACATCACGGCCACCGCCGCCATCGACAGCGCCAGCCCGCCCGTCATCCACGGATGCTGGCGCACCTGCAAGCGCCACGCATCACGCCAGGCCTGCACGCCCGAACCCGCCGCCCCCTCGAGGGCCAGCCCGGCCCCCGTCATGTTGTTATCCTGCATGCGCCCTCCCGGCGTGGAATCAGATTGCGGTGGCGAGGAACTGCGCCACCTGGGCAAGAAAGAGCGCAGCCCCCGCGGCGGTGATGACGGCCCCCACAACAAACCGGACGGGATGGGCACGGGCCTGCCCCTTGGCCTGGGCCTGGATTTCGTGACGTGCCAACTGGAGCGTGGTCATGGCTTTCTCCTTGTGCGAATGGACCAGATGGATTCATTCTCCCTACCCATCGGAGCACCGTCCAATTGCCTGTTTCGCTGATCCCGATTGGAAAAAACCATCGCCCTCCCTCTTCCCCCCTCCCCCCTGCAGGCCCATGACTGCCGACCTCTTCCCCGACACCCTCGCCCCCCGTGAAACCCTCCAGCCCGGCGCCCTGCTGCTGCGCGCCTTTGCGCTGGACGACGCCCCGGCGCTGCTGGCCGACGTGGCCGGTGTCATCGCCGCCGCGCCCTTCCGGCAGATGCAGACACCCGGCGGTCAGACCATGTCGGTGGCCATGAGCAGCTGCGGCGAATGCGGCTGGGTGAGCGACCGGCGCGGCTACCGCTACAGCCCGACCGACCCGCACACCGGCGCCCCCTGGCCGGCCATGCCCCCGCGCCTGGCCGATCTGGCCCGCCGGGCCGCCGCCGAGGCCGGCTTTCCGGGCTTTGCACCGGATGCCTGCCTGATCAACCGCTACCTGCCCGGCTGCCGCATGGGCCTGCACCAGGACCGGGACGAAGCCGACCTGAGCCAGCCCATCGTCTCGGTGTCCCTGGGCCTGCCGGCCACCTTCCTGTTCGGCGGCCCGACCCGGGGTGGCAGCCCCCTGCGTCTTCCCCTCGTGCACGGCGACGTGGTGGTGTGGGGCGGCCCGGCCCGGTTGCACTTCCACGGGGTGGCGCCCCTGGCCGCGGGGGATCATCCGGCCACCGGTGGATGCCGCATCAACCTGACCTTCCGCCGGGCCACCTGATTTTTTTGAGGCGGATGTCGATCCGGCACCGGCTGGCCCGTCGACAGCAGGAGAGCCGGCCCACCACGCCGGCAGCACGGAGAAGAGCACCTTGCGATTCCTGATCATCATCAAGGCCAGCGCAGAATCCGAGGCCGGCCAGCCCCCCGATGCCGGGCTGATCGCCGCCATGGCCGACTTTCACGCCACCCTGGCCCGCAGCGGCGCGCTACTCGATGCCGCGGACCTCGCCCCCAGCGCCGAAGGCTGGCGCCTTCACCTTAGCAAGGCAGAGCCGGTGCTCGAACGCGGCCCCTTCGACACCCCGGGCGAGCTCGTTGCCGGCTACACCCTGATCCAGGCCCGCAGCCCCGACGAAGCCCTGGAGTGGGCCCGCCGCTTTCCCACCCCCCGGGGTGCCGGCCACTCCACCCATATCGAGCTGCGGCCGGTACGCTGACTCGCCACCACCGAATCCTGACCCGCCCCACCAAGGAGAACACCATGACCCACCCCATCCCCGCCGACATGCCCGCCCTCACCCCGCACATCGTGTGCCGGGGCGCTGCCGCCGCCATCGATTTCTACGTGCGCGCCTTCGGTGCCGTGGAGCAGGCACGCCTGCCCGCCCCCGACGGACGCCTGATGCACGCCATGGTGCGCATCGGCGGCTCGCCCCTGATGCTGGTGGATGAGTTTCCGGAAATGGGCTGCCACAGCCCCCAGGCCCTTGCCGGCACACCCCTGACCCTGCATCTTTACGTGGAAGACGTGGACGCCGCCATGGCCCGGGCCGAAGCCGCCGGCGCCAGGGTCACCCTGCCCGCCACCGACATGTTCTGGGGCGACCGCTACGGCCGCGTCGAAGACCCCTTCGGCCACGCCTGGTCCCTGGCCAGCCACATCCGCGACATGAGCGCGGACGAGATCATCGCCGCCTCGGTGCAGGGCTGCACCGGCACCCCCTGAAAGGACACCCCATGGCCTACCTGCTGCTCATCAACGAAACCCGCGGCGACCGCGCCGGCCGCCCGGAAGCCGAAGCCCACCGGCTGTACGACGACATGATGGCCTTCTCCGCCAGCCTGCAGGCCGACGGCATCCTGCGCGCCGCCGAATCCCTGCGCACCGACGACCACGCCGTGCGCATCAGCGCCCGCAGCGGCAAGCCCCAGCTCCTCGACGGCCCCTTCGCCGAAGCCCGGGAGATGGTCGGCGGCTTCTTCCTCATCGACGTCGCCACCCGGGAAGAAGCCCTCGCCATCGCCCGGCGCTGCCCCGCCGTCGCCTGGGCCACCGTGGAAGTGCGCGAGTGCGCGCCCTGCCACGTCCTCTGACCCCACCCGAGCACCCTGCTGATGCCCCCCGACGACACCACCCGCAGCCTGGTCGCCCTGTGGCACCTGGAGGCGGCGCGGGTCATCGGCCGGGTAGCGCGCATCGTGCGTGACGTGGGCCTGGCCGAGGACATCGCCCAGGACGTGCTCGTCACCGCCCTGGAGCGCTGGCCCGCGGACGGCCTCCCCGCCAACCCCGCCGCCTGGGAGTTGGATTTCGCCCACCAGGCCGCCGCCGCCGATGTCGCCGAACGCCTCGATGCCGCCCTCTACGACGTTCTGGCGCACGCCGCCCCGTCCCCTGTGGTACGCCTCAACCAGGCCGTGGCGGTGGGCATGGCCTTCGGGCCGGCAGCGGGGCTGGAAATCGTCGAACAGCTGCACAGCGAGGGCAGCCTCGACGGCTACCCCCTGCTGCCGGCCGTACGCGGCGATCTGCTGAGCCGCCTGAACCGCTCCGACGAAGCCCGCACCGAGTTCCTGCGTGCGGCCGGGCTCACCCGCAACGCCCGGGAACAGGCCCTGCTGCAGGCCCGCGCCGACGCCTGCCTGCCTCCACCCATCGAAGCGCGTTGACGGAATGCCCCGGCCTTCGGAATACTGCCGGGCGCGACACACTCGCTGTCACCCGTTTTTCATACAGTCGCGCTCTGCCGCTCACCGCAGCCGGCAGCGGCGCCTCACTCCACACCAAGGAAATACCATGAAGTCCTCCCGCAGCCTGTTCCGCCTCGCCCTGATCGCCGGCCTGCTGGCACAGGCTCCCGCCTTTGCCGCCGAACCGGCCAAAGCCGCTGCCGCCAGCCCCCTCGGCAAGCCCGTGGCAACGGTGAATGGCGTCGTGATCTCCCAGGCCGCCTACGAACTCCTCGCCGCCCGCGCCAAGGCCCAGGGTGCCCAGGACAGCCCCCAGCTGGCCTCCGAACTGCGCGGCCGCCTGATCCAGGCCGAGCTGCTCAACCAGGCCGCCAAGAAGAAGAACCTCGACCGCAAGCCCGAAGTCGCCCTGCAACTCGACATGGCCCGCCAGCAGATCATGGCCAGCTCCTACGTGGGTGAATACATGCAGAGCCACCCGGTCACCGATGCCGCGGCCAAGGCCGAGTACGACCGCATCGTGGTCCAGGCCGGCGGCAAGGAATACCGCTCCCGCCACATCCTGGTGAAGGAAGAGAAGGAAGCGCTGGACATCATCGAGCGTCTGAAGATGGGCGAGAAGATGGAAAAGCTGGCCAGCCTGTCCCTCGACCCGGGCTCCAAGGACAAGGGCGGCGAGCTGGGCTGGGCGGTTCCGGGCGGCTTCGTCGAGCCCTTCGGCAAGGCCCTCGCCACCCTCACCCCGGGCAGCTACACCCAGACCCCGGTGCAGACCCAGTTCGGCTACCACGTGATCCAGCTCGACGAAGTGCGCGACCTGAAGGTACCCAGCTTCGAAGAGACCAAGCCCCAGATCATCCAGCGCCTGCAGGCCCAGGGCGTGGATCAGCACATCCAGGAACTGGCCAAGGCCGCCAAGATCAACTGATCCGCATCACCCGCAAACAAAACGGGAGCCCTAGGGCTCCCGTTTTTTTGGTACTACGAAACCCGATCAGGCCAGGGCAGCCAGGGCGGCGGCGTAGTCGGGTTCGTTCTTGATCTCGCCCACCAGCTCGCTGTGCAGCACGGTGTCGTTCTCGTCCAGCACCACCACGGCACGGGCAGTGAGGCCGGCCAGGGGGCCGCTGGCCAGGGCCACGCCGTAGTCCTTGGCGAAGGCTGCGCCACGCAGGGTGGACAGGGTGACCACGTTGTTCAGGCCTTCGGCGCCGCAGAAACGGCTCTGGGCGAAGGGCAGGTCGGCGGAGATGCACAGCACCACGGTGTTGGCCACATCAGACGCGGACTGGTTGAACTTGCGCACGGAGGTGGCGCAGGTGGGGGTGTCGACGCTCGGGAAAATGTTGAGCACCTTGCGCTTGCCGGCAAAGCTGGCCAGCGGGGTGTCGGCGAGGTCCTTGGCGACGAGGGAGAAGGCCGGGGCGGTCTGGCCCTTGGCGGGCAGATTGCCTTCGACCTGGACGGGGTTGCCGCCGAGGGTAACGGTACTGGACATGAGAGGACTCCTGGGGATCAGTGATGTTGTTGTAGGCCGGCGCGCCCGGGGGCAAGCCAGACGCGCCATGGTAGGGCCGCCCGGGGAATCTGACCAGCCCCCCGAAAGCGGAGCCGGCTGGCGGCAGGACTGCCGTCGGACATCGCCGGGTGAAAGACCGCGCAAGACGATGGCACAGCGCCGGGGTCTGGCATATTCTTCAATGCAAGGAGACTCCCCACGGATCCGCCCACGCCATGCCCCACGAAGCCGACATCCCGGAAATCCGGCAGATCTTCCTGAGCGCCACCGCCCAGGACTGCAAGACCTACCGGGAAGCCGTGCGCAACTTCATCCACGGCAATATCGAGGCCGCCAAGGTCTTCCTGCAGGAGGACTGGGCCGAGGGCGGCAATTTCGTCGAGCCGGTGTGCAAGCGCAAGGTGGACGAATGCGACGCCTACATGGGGCTGTTCGGCTACCGCTACGGCTGGACACCGCCCCTGCAGCGCCGCTCCATCACCGAGCTGGAGTTCCGCTGGGCGGTGGACCGCTGGGGCACGGGCGAGGCCCCCCTCTTCGTGCTGCGCCCGGTGCCGGGCAGCGAGGCCGACCGGCACCTGCGCGATCAGGCCGCCGTCTTCCACGACAAGCTCAGCCCCGTCGACGCTGAGGCCGACCGGGCCGCCCAGCGGGCCTTCCTCGCCAGCGTCGACCAGTGGGCCTCCGACGGACGCATCCAGGTCTTCTACAACGACTCGACGCAGCTGCTGGGCAAGGCCCTGTGCTGCATCAAGAACTGGGACCAGGCGGTACTGCGCAAGGCCAGCCGCAGCCGCTTCGAGGCCCCCGGCACCATCCCCGACAGCGAACTGGGGCAGATCGGCCGGGGCGCGCAGGTCGACGCCCTCTCCGCCGCCCTGGAGGCCCTGCGCGAGCGCCGCGCCGAGCGGGCCGCCGCCTTCCTCATCCACGGCCCCGAGAACCACGGCCAGCTGGAGTTCGTCGAGTTTCTGCGTAACTGGCACGACGAGTGGGACGGCATGGACATCCGCTGCGGCCAGGCCGATGAACCCGACAGCGCCGAATCCCTGATCTGCTGGGCCTGCAGCCAGCTCGGCGAACCGCTCCTGGGCGAGCCGACCATCGACGGCCTGGCGGGGCTTCTGGCCACCCGGCTGGCCAGCCGCTCGGTGGTGCTGATCCTGCGCACCGTGGGGCGCGAGGCCCGGCGCCTGGCGCTCTTCCAGCAGCGCTTCTGGCAGCCCCTGCACGCGGCGCTGGCGGCACGCCCACCCGGCGGTCGGGGGCGCCTGTACTGCTTCATCACCGACCACGAGGCCCTGGCCGACCCACCGGAGGCCGGTTTCCGCACCGACGATCTCGATGCGGACGACCTGGACTACCGCCACATCCTCGCCCTGCCGCCCCTCGGCCCCATCGCCGCCCGGGACGTGCGCAGCTGGCTCAAGGACCTGCGCAAGAACGCCGGAATCAGCCTCGACGAAGACACCCGCGACGCCATCGCCACCTACGCCACCACCCCCGACGGCGCCCCACCCAACGTGTACAACCGCCTGAACCTGCACGGCTTCTGGAGCCGCGCCCGCTGAGGAAAGCCACCGTGCCCGACACCGCCCCCTACGCCGAGTTCACCGGCACCCGCGCAGCCCATTACGTGGCCGCCCCCCACACCGCCACCATCGTCAACCTGGCCATCCGCCTGGGCCGGCCGCTGCTGGTGGAGGGCGAGGCCGGCTGCGGCAAGACCCGCCTGGCCAGCGCCATCGCCGAGGAGCTGGGCATCGGCCTCACGGTGATGACCGTCAAGAGCACCAGCCAGGCCAAGGACCTGCTCTACCGCTTCGACGCCCTGCGCCGCCTGCAGGACGCCCAGGACCCGGCCAACACCGCCGCCCGCCAGGTGCATCCCTACATCGACCTGGAGCCCCTCGGCCACGCCATCCGCGAAGGCCAGCCCCGGGTGGTGCTGATCGACGAGGTGGACAAGGCCGACATCGACTTTCCCAACGACCTGCTCGACGTGCTCGACCGCTTCGAGTTCGACATCGAAGACCTGCCCCGGGCCGAGGACGAGGCCTGCGCCGCCGCCCGGGGCTTCGGCCGCCATGTGAAGGGGCCCGAGGGCGGCGCGCGGCCCATCGTGCTCATCACCAGCAACCGGGAGAAGCAGCTCCCCGAGCCCTTCCTGCGCCGCTGCCTGTACGTGCAGCTGGATTTCCCCGCCGACAACCCGGCCATGCTCGCCGACATCGTGCGCAGGAACCTGGACGCCCGACTGGAGCAGATCGGCGACGAGCTCATTACCGGTGCCGTGGAGCGCCTGTGTCGCATCCGCGAGCGCGGACGCGAGCTGGGCATGCAGAAGCTCCCCGCCACCAGCGAACTGGTGGACTGGGTGCGGGTGCTCCACTGGCAGGGCCGCAAGGCCGAGGCGGTGTCGGTGGACGCCCTCGACGCGGTGGATCAGGCCGTGCTCTTCAAGGTGCGCCAGGACATAGAACGCTACCGCGCCCGCACCGACGACGAGGCCCGCCGGTGAGCGACACCCTGCCACCTTTGCTGCTCGGGCTGTTCCGCGAGCTCAAGGCCCATGGCGTGCCGGTGGGCGTGCGCGACTACCTCGACGGGGTGGAAGCCCTGCGCCTGGGCTTCGGCCAGGGCGACCGGGCCGCCCTGCGGGAGCTGGCCAGCGCCCTGTGGGGCCGCAGCGACGAAGAGCGCCGCCTCATCGCCCGCTGGTTCGACGTGCTGCCGGCCCCCGAGGCAGCACAGATTGCGGGCATCGACGAGGCCCTCGACACCCTCGACGCCCGCGCCGATGAACCCGCCGTCGCGCCGGCCACACCTGCCCGCCCCAGTGCCCCCACCCCCGCCGGCAGCCAGGCCGGCCCCACCGGGATGCCGGGTCCGTCACCCGACACGACGAGCACCGAGGCCGCCCGGGCCCGGGTCTCCTTTGCCGCCGCCCGCGAAGGCAGCGGCCTGCCCGTCCCCCGCCTGGCCAGCGCCCCGCCCATCGGCGAGGACTACGTGCTCGATCCCCAACCCCTCATCAGCCCCCGGGATCTGGCCGTGCTGTGGCGCCGCTACCGCCGCAGCACCCGCCACGGCCCGCGCACCGAGATGGACCTGGCCGCCACCCTGCGCGAGCGCTGCCGCCGCGGCCTGCTGTGCCGCCCGGTGTGCCGCCCCCGGCGCAGCAACAGCGCCCGGCTGCTGATTCTCGCCGACGCCAGCCCGAGCATGGACCCGTGGCGGCCCTTCCTGGCTACCCTCGCCGCCTCCCTGCCCCTGGGCCGGCTGGCCCGGGCCGAGCTGCGCTACTTCAGCAATCAGCCCCGCCGGCAACTCTACGCCACCCCCGACCTGGACCAACCCGAAGACCGGAACGAGGTGCTGCGCCGCCACGCCGGGGCCGCCCTGCTGGTGGTGAGCGACGCCGGCAGCGCCCGGGGCGCCCTCAACCGCCGCCGCGCCCTGCAGACCACCGATTTCCTCGACGAGGCCCGGCGCCTCTTCCCCGCCGCCGTGTGGCTCAACCCCATGCCCAGACGCCGCTGGGCCGGCACCACCGCCGGGCTCATCGCCACCGGCCCGGTCCCCATGCTCCCCGTCGATGCGCCCCACCTGCTGCGCGCCATCGACATCCTGCGCGGCAACAAGTAGCCCGCCATGCCCTACCCCGCCGCCCTCGGCCAACGCCCACTGGAAGTCCACGAGGCCTACGCCGCCCTGGAGCAGTTTGCCGCCGACTACGGCCGCGACCCGCTGCTCCTGCTGATGCACGCCGCGGTGCCCGAGACCCTGCGGCCCGACCTGCTCAACCTGATCCGGGTGAACTTCCTCGCCGCCCACGGCCCCGACCCCAGCCTGGAAGCCGACGTGCTGTTCTCGCCGCTCTCCACGGCCCTGGGCGGCGGCTACTACCGCATCGACCCTCAGGTGCGCTGGCACTGCCTGGTGATGCTGCGCTCCCTCCACCGCCACGACCCGCGCCCGCGCATCCGGCGCATCGCCGAGCTGCTGTGGCGCTACGTGGAAGCCCGCGAGCACGCCGCCAGCCGCGCCGCCGACCCGCAGATGGCCGAGTTCCTGGACATCCAGCGCTGGGTCGCCCTGGCCTTCCTCGAACCCGCCAGCGCCGCCCACGCCTTTGCCGACGCCCTGCGCCAGGTGGACGCCAGCACCAGCAGCGTGGCCCTGCGCCTGGGCGGCCTGGCCTCGGCCATCGAGGTGCCCCTCGCCGGCCAACCCGAACTCATCGCCTACGCCCGCGGCCTGGACGCCCTGGCGGGTGGCAACGACGACGAAGCCAGCCGCCTGCTGGGCGCCCTGGGCAGTGACGAGATCCGGGTCGGGGACATCGTGCTGAAGGCACCGGGGGCGGTGCTGGCGGAGTACCGGACAGAGAACTCCGCGCCAGCCGCCCAAGGCAGTGGCCGCACTCCGCGACGGCGCTGCCTGGTGATCCAGGCCACGGGCATGCAGACAGACGCCACCACCGGGCAGCTGCGTGACATGGATGCCAGCTACCGGGAGATCCGCGAGACGGTGACAGAAGCAGGCATGGAGAGCTCCCGGGCGGATACCCGGACGCTCAGTGTCGTCGCCAGCCCACAGTGGTCCGATCTGCTCAGAGACATCCTCCATGCAGATACCGTGATCTGCGACCTGAGCACCCGCGACGACATGGTGCTTTACCTGACGGGGGTGTGCCTGGCACTGCGCCCCACCAACCTGGAGTCCCTTGCGGACGAGACCTTCCCCATCGAGTTGCTCCCCGACTGGATCGGCGAAGTACTCCGCTATCCGCCGCCAGCCAGTACCGCCTCCGCCAAGCCGCCACTCCGGCACCTCCTGGCTGAGCGGCTGCAGCATGTCGCGGCCGGCTCGGCGGTCGTGCAGCAGCGCAGCCTGCTCCAGAACACCCTCATGCAGCCACCGATAAGCATGGCCTCGCCGCCACAGCTTTCGGTGGACCAGACACCCACGGCCAGCCCCGCCATCTCCGGCGCCGAAACGGAAGAGCTCTCCCGGACCTGTCTGGTGATCCAGACCCATTTCATCACTCAGAGGCAGCACGACCCAGACAGATTGCTGGACCTGCTCAGTACCGAGCTCTCGGCCGCGGGGGCGCACTGCGTACGCCTGGACTCAGCAAGCCCGGGCCTGGAGATCAAGCAACTCAACCTCCTCCTACGCGCCCCACTGGCCATCGTCGACCTCTCCGCCAGCCCGCCCGACGTGCTCCTCCAGCTCGGCCTGCGCCACGGCCTGCGCCCCGGCCGGACCCTGCTGCTGGCCGACGAGGACTACCGCATCCCCCCGGGGCTCGCCACCCTGCGCATCCTGCGCTACAAGCAACTGGGCGAAAACGTGGGCAGCCGCGAGGCGGCCCGGCTGCGTGGCGAAATCGGCAACTGGCTCAAGGCAGCGATGGCGAGCCCGGCAACGGACAGCCCGGTCTACCTCGCCCTGCCCGGGCTCCGCCCCCCTGTCCGGCGCCCGCCGCCCCCCGAGGCAGAAGCCCGCGACGAAGCCCCGGCGCCCCCCCGGCCCCGCGTATTCATCTCCTACGTCCACACCTACCGCCAGTACGCCCAGCCCCTGGCGCGGGCCCTGGCGGCCGAGGGCATCGACGTGGCCTGGGACATGGACCTCAAGGCCGGCGACGCCTGGCACGAAAAGCTCGACGCCATGCTCGACGAGGCCGATGCGGTCATCTCCATCGCCGGCGCAGGCACGGCAACGAGCGCCTTCGCCATGGCCGAAATCGACCGGGCACTGCGGCAGGGCAAGCACCTGTTCCCGGTGCTCGTCGAGCCGATCACCGAGCCCGCCGCCCTGCTCGAAAACCAGGTCGCCAACACCGGCGCTGACGGCCACATCCGCTATCTCGGTGGGCTATCCGAGAACGAACGACCTTCGGCCATCGCCGGGATCGCCAGCGACATCGCCAACTCGCTCCGCGATAGCGAGGCCTGGAATGCAATCCCCGCCGGCAGCGGTCAGACCCAGATCCCCAACATCCTCTGGAAACTCGTCATCCGCCTGCGGAGCGAGGGCGTCCTGCAGTTCATCCTCGACCTCGACGGCCAGCGCATCGAGGCCGCCGTGCACTTCCAGCGCACGCTGGTGGACCAGCTGCTGCGCGAACTGCTCGCCGACATGCAGATCCACCGCGAAGCCCTGCTGGCCCTCACCCAGCTGCTCATCCCCCGGGAGCTGGCGTCCCTGCCCCGGGCAAACCGCTATCACCTCAACCTCGGCCCGGACACTGCCGCGCTGCCCTGGGAGCTGCTCCTCCACGACCTCGCGGACCCGTTTGCCGACCTGTTCCCCTCCAGCGTCATCCGCCGCCTCGACGGCCTGCGCCCGGCCTCACCCCGGCGGCGCCCGGACAGCCTCAGCGCCCTGCTGATCGGCAACCCCCAGACCTCCAGCACGCTGCCCAACACCGATGGCGGCCTGCCGGACCTGCCCGGCGCCCAGCAGGAAGTGGCGGGCGTGATGAACATCCTGCACAACGCCGGCTTCACCACGAACGTCGGCACCGGCGAGAACGCCTCGGCCATCATGAGCCGGCTCTTCGCCCGGGATTACCGCATCCTTCTTATCAGCGGCAACGCCGTGCACGAATACCCCCTGCCGGGCGGGCAGAAGGTCACCGGCTTCGTGCTGAGCGACGGGGTCTTCCTCACTGCGCTGGAACTGCAGCAGATGCGCGTCATGCCCGACGTTGTCTTCCTCAACGGCTGCCATGCCGGCCGCCCTGTTGCCGGCGGCAATGACGGCCCGCCCCGGGACATGGTGCTGGCGCTGCTCAAGGCCGGCGTGCAGGCCGTGATCGCTCCGGGCTGGGCGGTGAATGACCTGGGGGCCGCCGCCTTTTCCGAATCCTTCTTCACCGCCCTCGCGAGTGGCAGCCGCTTCGAGGACGCGGTGGACGCAGCCCGGCAGGCCGCCTCACGGGCCACACCGGAGCTCAACACCTGGGCCGCCTACCAGGCCTGGGGCGACCCGGACTACCAGCTCCCACGCCCCTCCGGGTCCGCGGCCTGAGGCCCCGGCTCGCCCGGGCTCACAAGGTCTTCAGATACTCAACCAGCGCCTCCTTGTCGGCCGCCGGCAGCCTGGTGCCGAATTCGTGGCCCTGGTTGCCGCTGCCCCGCTGGCTCACATCCATGCGCGTGCCCACCCGGCGGGCCTCGTCGCCGTCGGTGATGAAGCCCACCTTCAGCGGGTCGAACACGTCGTAGCCTCGCCAGAATTCCCGGGGCCGCTGTGCTGCGGGCTCCAGCAGGTCGCGCAGGGTGGGCACGGCGCCGTTGTGGAGGTAGGGGGCGCGCAGCCAGATGCCGTCGAGGAAGGGGATCTTGTAGCCGGGCAGGTCTTCCTCCACCAGGCCCTTGCGGGTGATGCCCATGGCGGCCACCACCTGATTGCCCTTGATGGCCGAGGCCTTGTCCCAGGTGTCCAGGCGGCCGGGGTCGGTGCCCACCTCGGCCAGGGGGATGCGTGTGCCGGTGCGCGGGCTGGCGTGGCAGGCGGCGCATTCGGCGTCGAACACCCGCTTGCCGGCCGCCGCCCGGGCGGCATCCACCGGGAAGGGATAGAGCGGTGGCGCAAGGGCGCTCAGGTAGTCCTGCAGCCATTTCACCTGGGCGTGGAAGTCGGCCTTGTCGGCCGGGGGGGCGCCAAGCACCCCCAGGGCCGAGTCGATCATCACGGAGTGCACGTCGTGGGTGTCGCCGGCGTAATTGGGCAGCTGGCCGGTCTCGGCCTTGTATTTGGCCAGGTTCCATACGGCGGGGATGTCGGCGGGGCCGAAGCGGTCGTCCATGGGCGCCTTGAGCATGAAGTAGCGGGTCAGGTTCATGCCGTCATCGCGGCCCCGCCCCCATTCCGGAAAGTCCGGGCGGAAGATCCAGGCAAACTGGGCCTCCCGCTCCAGCAGGCGCTTGCGCGTCACCGGGATGATCACGAAGCGGTAGAGCAGCTGGTCGATCACGTCCAGGTGCGTCACACGGTTGATTTCGGCCATCAGGATGTCGGCGTTGAAGCGCGGGTCGCGGGCGCATTCGATGAGCAGGCGGAAGAAGTTCTCGATGTTCACCGTATGCCCGGGCCCGCCGCTGACGAAGACCGGGTTGGAGTCGGGGCTGCGCCGGTAGCTGGTGGTATGGCAGGCGGCGCAGTTGTTGCCCACCCGGGGAAAGCCGATGGTCTTCTTGGTGAAGCCGACGGGCAGCTCCTGGCCCTGTTCCCAGGCCACGCCCAGGGCGGCATAGCCACCTGCCACCTGCTGGCCGTCCTGGCGGAATTTCTCGGGGAAGACCCGGGGCAGCACGTAGAAGATCCAGTAGGGCACGCCGGCGTCGTGTTCGGCGCCGATGGAGCCATAGCGGAAGCGGCTCTCGGCTGATTCGAAGACCCAGGCGGGCTGGGGCTCCTCGCGGAAGCCACGGCTCCAGCCCAGATAGGCACCGACGATGAGGGTGAGGAGCAGCACGACGGCAGCGGCGCGCAGCCAGACACGTCGCGGGATGGAGGCGGGAAAGGTCATGGCGGGCTCCCCTCAGAAAGTCTTCAGGTACTCGACCAGGGCGGCCTTGTCGGCATCGGGCAGCGCCGTGCCGTAGCGCTGCCCCTCGTGGCCGGCGTTGCCGTTGCCCGGCACCGTGGTATCGAAGCGGAACAGGCGCTTGCCGTCCACCTGGGGCTGGTCGGAGACGAAACCGACCCGGGCCGGGTCGTATACATCGCTGCCGCGCCAGAACACGGCCGGCCGCCGGGCCGCCGGCTCCAGCAGGTCGCGCAGGCTGGGCACCGAGCCGTTGTGCAGGTAGGGCGCCCGCAGCCAGAGGCCGTCCAGGGGCATGTTGGCGTAACCATGGGTCTTGCGGAACTGGGTGAAGCGCCAGGGGTAGCCGGCGTAGAGGGTGGCCTGGTTTACCGCCAGGGTGTGGGTGTAGGAATCCAGGCGGCGGCGGTCGGTGCCCACCTCGGCCAGGGGCGTGACCCGGCCCACGTAGGGGCCGCTGAAGTCCCGCCCGCTGGCGCCGTGGCAGGCGGCGCAGTATTCGGCGTAGAGCGGCGCACCCCGCGCGGCCAGGGCCTGATCCACCGGAAAGAGCGTGCCGAAGGCCGGCGGCTCGGCGTCGAGGATCCACTCCTCCACCCGGCGGATGCGCGGCAGGTCGATGGTGGGCGGAGTGGTGCCGGTGCCGAAGGCGGCGCTCTTGTTGCGTTCGGTCATGTCGGTGTTGTTGCCGTCCCAGTGCAGCTCCATGGCACGGGGTTCGCGGCGCGGGCGCTGCAGCCACAGGGACGGAAAATCCGCCGGCGCGTCGAACTCCTTCGGGTCGAGCCGGTGCATGGGGAAATTGAAGATCACCTTGGCCGAGTTGAAGGTGTCCACCCGCCCCGGGCCCCAAGGGTGCTGCTCGAAGACCCACTCGAAGCGCCCCTTCAGGGCCAGCACCCGGTCACGCATGATGGCGATGGCGGCGGGGTAGACCAGGTAGCGGTCCAGCAGGTCCAGGTCGGCGCCCTGGCGCTGGATCTCGGGGATCAGGTACTCCTTGGCAAAGCGCGGGTCGGCGGCGCAGCGGAAGAAGAACTCCTCGAAGGCCTTCATGTTGAACTGGGCGGCGGGCATGCCCGGCACCAGCAGCGGCGGCTGGCCGGCAGCGGTGCGCACGGTGCTGGTGTGGCACACGGCGCAGTTTACAAAGACCCGATCCACCCCCTGGTAGCGGCGCCGGGACGTCCCCACCGGCAGGTCGCGCAGGCTGCCGTCGGGCTTGGTCTCGTAGAGCATGCCGATGGACTGGTAGCCGGGCCCCGGCAGGTACTGGCCGCACACCTCGGGCAGGGCCCGCCAGATCCAGTAGGGGAAGCCCATCTCGTGCTCGCCGCCGGTGGAGCCGTACTTGAAGTGCTCCACCGGGTCGGCGTAGTCCACCGGGATGTCGCCGCCAAAGCGCCCGGCGAGCCACAGCAGGATGGCCGCCGGCAGCAGCACGGTGAAGGCGAAGAGGGCCAGGAAGCGGCGCTTCCAGCGCGCGGCGGGGATCACGGCTCGGTGGGGCATGGCGGCATCCTCCTCGGGGTCATGGCGTGGGGGCCAGGCATGGGCGCAGGGCTTCGTAGCCGCCGGCCAGCAGGCTGTCGATGTCCGGGTCGCGGCCGCTCTCGGCCTTGAGAAGGGCGGCCACGGTGACCTCCAGGCCGGCCCGCGCGGGGCTCGCGGCCCAGGCTGCGGGGTGGGTGCCCAGGGCCGGCAGCAGGGTTTCGGGGGGCATGGGCGTCTTGGCCCGGGCGGCGAAGGGCAGGCGGGCCATGGCCAGCCGTACGTAGATGCGCGGGGCGCACTGGCGCAGGCGCGCGGCCAGCCCGTCGGCCGGGCCATGCAGGAAGTTGGGGGGCGAGGCCTCGCTGCCCAGGTGGCAGGCGGCGCACCAGGCCTGGAAGGCCGCCAGGGAGGCAGGCAGGCCGCCTTCGGCCAGCGCGGAGCCCCCCGGATCGGCGGCCAGTGCGGGAGGCGGAGACACCCCGGGCCGCTCTCGGGGCGTGTCGCCGAGGGCCGTCAGCAGGGCGCGCATCAGGGCCGCCCGGGGAAAAGGCTGCCCGCCCGGCAGCAGGTCCGCATCGGCGCCCCCGGCGATCCGGGCCAGGGCCATGCCCAAGGCCTGACTGTCGGCGCGCACGGTCAGGCGCAGGCGGCCCTGCCCGCGGACGACACCGGTGGTGTCCAGCGCCTCCAGCACATCGCCCCCCGCCAGACGCAGGCCGGGCCGAGGCGTGAGGGCAAACGGGGCCCGTGCTGCCTCACCGTCGAGGCTGAGGCGCCGCACCTGGCGGCTGTCCGGGTCGAGGTCCAGGCTGGCACCCCGGGCATCCTGACAGCGGGAGGCCCGGGACGCGGGCAGCGGGGTGCAGGTGAGCTGCCGGACCACCCGGGGCAAGGCGGCGCCCTGCCGGGCCAGGGCCGCCTGGAAACGCGCCCAGTCGCCGTCGGCGACGAATCCGGCCAGGCCGCCCACCGCCTCGGCGACGGCATCCGCCCCGTCAGCCCGCCAGAAGCTGTCGGGCAGGCGGGGCGCCAGGGGGTCGAAGGCGGCCGGCACATGGGCGCGGGCCTGCCGCGCGGCGGGGTCATCGGGCCAGCGGGTCAGCCCCTGCAGGGGGTTGCGGTTGGGCAGGTCGGCCCGCCCCAGGGCCAGGCCGCCGGGCCACAGGCGGGCGGCGGTGGCCTTGAGGGTGGCGGCTGTCCGGGCGTCAATCGCCTGGGCGGGCGGCAGGGCCAGGCCATCGGCCAGGCGCAGACGCAGGGCCGCGGCGTAGAGCCCAGCCCGGCAGTGCTGCCCGTCGGGGCCGGGGCCGCAGCCCTCCTGCCACAGGCGCTGGGTCAAGGCCAGGCGGTTGGCCCGGCGCACGGCGTTGTCGATGGCGTAGGGCAGGTCCACGCCCCGCCGCGGGGCGATGCCATGGAAATCGCGGCCCTGGGCTTCGAGCAGGGCGGCCACCGCCGGATTGGCGTTGGTCTCGTCCCACAAGGCCCGGGAGAAGATGGGCGCACCGTTGTGGTGGCAGGCAAAGCACACGTTGCGGTTGGCGTAGCGCACCCGGGGCTGGCCGCCGGCCCGGTAGTCGCTGACCAGCTGGAACTCGAAGCGCCCGGCGGCCTCGTTGTAGCTGATCACCTCGAGCACCGCCGCCTTCTCGAGGTAGCCGATGTAGAGGCGGTCGCGGAGCAGCCAGGGGGAGCCCGGCGCGGGCGCGCCGTCGGCGGCGATGACCACCCGGGGGAAGCGGAAATAGTCGGGGGCCGCCGCGCTGCGCTGCAGGGAACGGCCGAGGGGGATCAGCACCGCCTTGACGGGCGGCAGGGTGCTGCCGGGGTCGGCCACCAGCTCGGCGCCGATGCGGGCCACCAGTGCCTCGAAGGGAAAGGGCAGCGCGTGCCGCCCGCCCGGGCCGGCAAAAAGCATGTCGAAGAGGGAGGCGCCCGCCGGCGGCAGCTGCGGGCCCGGCCCGGCCGGGTCAACGACCCAGGTGGGCCCGGGCGGGGGAGGCTCAGCGCCCCAGGCCATCGTCACCAGCGCCAGCAGTGCCGTCAGGGCGCCGAGGGCCCCCCGCAGCGGCACCCACCCGAGGCTGGCCCGGCGATGGTCCATGATGGCGCCCCACCCCACCGGCCCTCAGCCGCCGGCCGCCACCACGAGCTTACGGGGCTGGGTGCCGGGCCAGCAGTCCTCCTGCACCTGGCCGGTCTTGACGAAGGCGTCGCGCCCCTGCTCGTCCATGGCCTTGTTGTAGAGGGTGAAGTTGAGGGCGAAGGCCTTGTCCAGATAGGCCCGGCCCAGGTAAAAGCCGGGGCGGATCATGCGGATCTCGTCGCGCACCCGCAGGCCGCGGCGGCCGGCCAGGAAGTCGGGGTTCTCCTGGTAGCCGGCGATCTCGTCGGTGAAGAAGTAGTCGATGATGATGGACTCGCGCCGGGCGTCGAGCAGGCTCTGCCCGCAGTAGAGCTTGGCCGGAAAGAGCAGCCAGGTCTCCTTGCCCTCGAAGTTCATCTTTGCCGGGTCGCCCTTCACCAGGCCCATCTTCTTGAGCAGGGAGAGATCTTCGATGCGGTTCCTCAGCACCCGGTCGTTGCGGTAGAAGACCTTGCCGCGCCACAGGGTCTCGCCCACGTCCTCCAGCACCAGGCCCTTGAGGTGCAGGCCCATGCCGGTAAAACCGCCGACGATCTCCGACAGGCGGAACTTGCCGGTGCCGCCCCGGGGCAGCAGGATCTTGCCGTCAAAGGCGCCGTCGGGGATGGGGCCGGCGCTGAGGCGGGCGTAGATCTGGTCGATCTGCTCCTGGTCGAGGGTGGCCAGCCACTCCGGGGTGATGCGGGCGATCTCGGCGGCGGACAGGGGATGGGCATAGTCCACCTGGGCCAGGTCCTGCTTGGAGGCGTAGGCCTTGTCCCAGGGGGCGAAGGCGATGTTGGGCTGGGGCACGTCCTTGCTGCAGGCGGCGAGGCCCAGCACGGCGCACAGGGCCAGGGCGAGTTGGCGGGCGGGCATGGCGGCGGCTCCTCTCACAGGGTGGCGAGGAAGGCGGTGACGGCCTTCTTGTCGGCTTCGGAGAGGTCCTCGCCGAAGCGGTGGCCCTCGTTCTCCACCAGCTGGTCGCAGGTCTGGTAGTGGGCCGCCAGGAAGTCGCGCTTCTCCCGCAGGATCTCCACGAAACGCGCCGGGTTCTTGAGCACGTCGTCGGCGATGGCCTGCAGGGTGGGCACCAGATCCTTCCGGCCGGCGGCCTCCAGCCGGGCCGGGTCGCGCTTGGCCAGGAAGAGATCACCGATGAGCTGCTTGTGCAGCAGACCGTTGAGGAAGCCGGCGCTCACGCCCATGGGGATCTTCACCTGACCGAAGCCACCCAGGGGCTTTTCGGTCTTGCCCTCGACGGGGCGGATGCCCAGGTCGATGAGCAGGTCGGCGTTGGTCAGGGTGATCTTGCGGCCCCGCTCGCCCGGGTGCAGCAGCTCGTGCATGGAGCGCCTGTAGAGCTCGAAGCGGCCCTCCACGCTGGGATCGTAGCGCAGGCATTCGGGCTGGCTGGCCAGCAGGCGGTTGTCGGCATCGGCATAGCGGGCGCGGTGGAAGTCGTTGTCCTTGTTGGCCGGTTTGCCGCAGATCTCGGGGCCGATGGCGTTGTTGTGCATGAAGGGCGCGGTGCTCCACACATTCACCAGGGAGATGTTGCGCAGGTAGCCCCGGCCGCCGTTCTTGAGGGCCTCGGGTTCGGGGATGTCGGCCATCACGCCGCGGCCGCGCAGGCTGTCGGAGCCGTATTCCATATAGAGGTGGCCGGCCATGTGGTTGGAGTGCAGGGACCGGCAGCGGAAGGTGCCCACCTCGGTCACCGGCACGGTCTGGTCGTTGCTCAGGAAGTCCGCGCGGACCTTGCGGGGGTGGGCCTCGTTGGGGGCGGCGAAGTCGCGGCTCTTGAAGGGCCCACCCTCGGCCTCGGGGATGCTCGAGTGGCAGCGGGCGCAGTTGTCGGCAAACACCGCCTGGCCCCGGGCCACGGCCCCCTTGCCGAACTCCTTCTCCAGATCGGCCACCAGGTCGGCGCGGGTGTAGGCCGCCGCCGGGTTCTTCGCCTTGCGGGCATTGGCGCGGGCGGCGTGCAGGTCGGTCTCGTCGGATTCGGCCGAGGCGAAGAAATCCAGGAGGTTCTGCAGGCGGTCCTCCACCGCCCGGAAGCTGGGGCAGTCACGCCGGCACTGGCCCACGTTGAAGGGTGTCTGGCCAAAGCCGCGTTGCTCCGGGTCCACCTGGCGCATGTCGGTGAAGTGATTGACCCAGCACTGTTCGGCGCAGGAGCCGATGTTGAAATACACCCGCTGGATGGCCTCGTGGGCGCCGGTGGAGTCTTCGCCGCCCTTCAGGATGTGGTGGATGCCGGGCAGATTGACCTTGGTGCCGCCCAGGAAGACCGGCGTCACGTCGTCGTTGCGGGTGCCGAACTGCCAGCACTTGCCCTGGCGGCCGGGCTCGCACCAGCATTTCGCCTCGTCCTTCTCGGCACCGCACTGGGCCACCTTTCGCCACTTGCTCACCGCCTCGCCCTTGAACACCGGGCGCTGGGCCACGTTGATCAGGGCGTTGATAGTGCCGGGGTTGTTCACCTGGTCGTGGGAGATGGCCGAGGTGTCGGTCACCCCCGGGCGGGCGTGGGCGAACATCTGGTATTCGAGGGCGGTCTTGTGCATGCCGGAGCCGAGCAGCTCGGACATGCGGGTGTACTGGTTGCCCACCAGGCCCTTGATGTTCTCCCACTTGGGGTGGGCCGGGTCGGCCGGCGGGTTGAGGGGGTCGAAGGCGATGTGGCAGGACCCGCAGGAGGTGCCGATCAGGAAGGGCGGCTCGACGGAGGCATCGGCCAGCTTGCTGACCCGGCTGTCGGATTCCAGGCCCGTGACGCTGTCCATCTTGCGGTTGAAGCCGGCCCAGGTGCCCAGGCTGCCATTGACGGCCTTCCACTTGTCCGGGTCGAAGCGCGGGTTGGGAAACTTGCGGATGCCCAGGGCGCCGGTGGAGGTGCCGAAATGGAGGTCGCAGGCGCTGTGGCGCTGGTCGGTCTTGCCGCCCTGGCTGTGGGGGTCGTCCGGGTCGAGGGCGGCGTCCTTCAGGCCGCAGGCCGGGTCCACGTAGCCGGTCTGGCCCACGTGCTTGAGCAGTACGTCGTCGCCAGGGCACCAGTCGAAGCCGTAGGTTTCGTCGAGGGATTTTGCCGGACAGCCGTCGGCGCCCGGGGTGCAGCAGGCGGGGTCGTTGATGATGCCCCAGGCCCAGAAGCGGTCGTTGCGCTGGTCGGCCCGCAGCACCCGGAACCAGTCCACCAGCACGCCCACGCGCTGCTGGAAGGTGTAGGTGTGGAAGCGCTCGTTGCCGCCGGTGGCCTTGAACCAGATCAGGCGGCCAACGCATTCGGATTCATTGAGCCCCTCCCGAGCGCAGGCTTCCCGGTAGGGCAGGTCCTGGTCCTGGATGCCGGGGTCGGGCAGTTGGGCGAGGGCTGACGGGGGCGCGGCCGGCGCATCCGCCGCATGGGCCGGCGCGGGCCCTGGCGCCGGGCTGTCCGGCGAGGCGAAATGCAGGATGAGGAGGAGCGAGGACAACAAAGCCAGCACGGCAATGACGGTGCGCTTCATGGATGCATCTCCTGTTCCGGAAGACTGCATGCCGGCGCCTCCCTCCGCCACGGGATGCTGAATGCGTTCTTGTGTGCTGGCGGGGCTCTCTGCGGGGGCCGGTTATGGAATCGTTATAGCAAAGATCTCTCTCCCCGCAATGCAACATGACGCTACGTCAAGACAGGCCTTCATCCCAGTACGGGGTCGGCCCGATGCGCTCCGCCAGATAGTCGGCCAGGGCCCGCACCCGGGTGGGCAGGTAGCGGTTGCTGGGAAACACCGCGTGAATGCCCAGCTCGGGCCCCGGGTAGTCGGCCAGCACCACCTCGAGCAGCCCGGCGCGGACGGCGGGGGCGGCAATGAAGCTGGGCTGGCGCACGATGCCCAGCCCCCGCTGGCAGGCATCGAGCAGGGCGTCGCCGCTGTTGGCCTGCAGACGGCCCTGCACCGGCACCCATTGCAGCGCCCCGCCCACCTGGTAGGGCCAGGCGCTGCGGGCGGTGCCGGTGTAGCCCAGGCACTGGTGGATCAGCAGATCGTCCGGCACCCGGGGCCTGCCGTGGCGGGCCAGGTATTCGGGGGAAGCCAGGGTGAGCAGGCGCGAGGTGCTGAGGCGCCGGGCGACCTGGGTCGGATCAAGCTCGGTGGTGATGCGGATGGCCATGTCGAGGCCGGACTCGATCAGATTGACCTGGCGGTCGTTGAAATCCACGTCCAGGCGCACCCCGGGGTAAGTGGTGATGAAATCGGCCACCAGGGGCGCCAGGTGGCGCACGCCAAAGCTCACCGGCACGCTGATGCGGATGGGCCCGCGGGGCGCCCGCTCGTCGCCGGCCAGGTCGCCCTCGGCGGCATCCACCAGGGCCAGGATCTCCCGGCAGCGCTCCAGGTAGACCTCCCCCGCTGTGGTGAGGCGCAGGTTGCGGGTGCTGCGGGCGATCAGCTTGACGCCCAGGTGGGCCTCCAGGGCGGCGATGCTGCGGGTGATGGCCGAGCGGGCCAGCCCCAGGCGCTCGGCCACCGCCGTGAAGCTGCCCGCCTCGGCCACGCGGATGAAGGTGGACATGCCCTCGAGTCGATCCATTGTTTCAAATCCAGCAACAAATAATTTCCCATTAAAGGCTATTTCAAGGCGAATCGAAAGCCTAAAGTACGCCCATCTAATTCTTGAACCCAGGAGAGCAGCGTGATCCTCGTCACCGGCGCCAATGGCCAGCTTGGCCGGCGCATCGTCCAGCACCTCATTGCCCGCGAGCCCGCCCTGCGCGGCCGTCGCCTGGCGGTGAGCGTGCGGGAGCCCGCCCGGGCCGG
Organism: Zoogloea sp.; assembly: GCF_023150065.1. GTDB lineage: Bacteria > Pseudomonadota > Gammaproteobacteria > Burkholderiales > Rhodocyclaceae > Zoogloea. The sequence continues at coordinate 52,044 of NZ_JAKLLN010000010.1, read as the reverse complement.
TGACCTGGCTAACCGCGACGTGACCGTGCGGCACGGCGACTTCGACCAGCCGGACACCCTGCCCAAGGCCTTCGCAGGCGCCCTGCGCCTGGTGCTGGTGCCCACCGACGGGCCGGCGGCCCTGCGCATCCAGCGTCATGGCAACGCCATCCGGGCCGCCGTGGCGGCCGGGGTCGGCCACGTGCTGTACGTCGGCGGCCTGGAGGCCGACATGGCGCCGGCCACGCCCTTCTCCCGCGTCCATCGGGACACCGAGGCCCTGCTGGCCGACAGCGCCCTGCCCCACACCGTGCTGCGCTGCCCGCCCTGTGCCGATGCCCTGACCGACTGGTTCGCGCCGGCCCTGAGCGATGGCAGCCTGCCCGTGCCGCCCGGTGAGGGCGCACTCAGCCTGGTCTCCCGGGACGAACTGGCCCAGGCCATCGCCGCCGCCGCCCTGGCCCCGCGCCTCGACCAGCGCATCCACCGGCTCACCGGCCAGGCCGCCCTGAGCCTGGCCGACATCGCCGCCCGCATCGCCCGGGTGTGCGGCCGCCCGCTGCGCTACGAAGCCGGCAGCGCCAACGGCCCGGTCGATGCCCTGGACGCCCGCGCCAGCCTGTTTGCCGCCATCGCCGCCGGGCAGTTCTCCCCCCTCAGCCGCGACTTTGCAGCCCTGGTGGGCCACCCGCCCAAGTCCCTGGACTGCCTGATCCACGAATACTTCGCCCCGAGGAGTCTTGCATGAACCCGCGTCACCCGGTCCTCTTCGTCTCCCACGGCGCTCCGGACGTGCTGCTCAAGCCCGGCGCCACCGTGGCCCTTTGGCAGCACCTGGGCGCCACCCTGCCCCGCCCCCGGGCGATCCTGGTGATCTCGGCCCACTGGGCGGCCCGGGAGCCGACCGTCAGCACCGCTGCCCGGCCGGACACCATCCACGACTTCGGTGGCTTTCCGCCGGCCCTCTACGCCATGGAATACCCGGCCCCCGGCGCGCCGGAACTGGCCGCCCGGGTGGGCGATCTGCTCGCCGCGGCCGGCCTGCCCTGCGCCACCACCCCCGACCGGGGTCTCGACCACGGCGCCTGGATTCCCCTGAAGGCCATGTACCCCCAGACCGACATCCCGGTGGTGCAGCTCGCCCTGCAGCCCTTCGCCGGCACCGACTGGCACCGCCGTATCGGCGCCGCCCTGCGCCCCCTGCGGGACGAAGGGGTGCTGATCCTGGCCTCCGGCTCGGTAACCCACAACTTCGGCTGGCTCACCTGGGGCGAGAACAGCGCGCCGGTGAGCGCCGCCCGGGCCTTTGCCGACTGGCTGGGCGACGCCCTGGCCCGGGACGACCGCCCGGCCCTGCTCGAATACCGCCGCATGTCGGCTGAAGGCGCCGCCGCCCACCCCAGCGAGGAGCACCTGCTGCCCCTGTTCTCGGCCCTGGGCGCAGCCAGCCCCGGGGAAATCCCCCTGCGCCTGGAACCGGAATACACCTACGGTGGTCTGGCCATGGACGCCTATCTCTGGCAGGACGCCAGCCCTGCCCCCTATCACCCGGAGCACTGACCATGAACTTCCCGACCCCGCGCTACACGGGCCCGGCCATCGCAGCCCACTGGCTGATCGCCGCCCTGATCCTGGTGGCCTTCCCCCTGGGCGTTTACATGCACGACCTGCCCCTGTCGCCCAACAAGCTCAAGCTCTACTCGTATCACAAGTGGATCGGCATCACCGTGCTGCTGCTCTTCGTGCCGCGCATCCTGTGGCGCATCACCCACCGCCCGCCGGCCCCGCTGCCCATGCCCGCCTGGCAGCACAAGATCGCCGAAGGCACCCATCACCTGCTCTACCTGCTGATGTTCCTGGTGCCCCTGAGCGGCTGGCTGATGAGCTCGGCCAAGGGCTTTCAGGTGGTGTATTTCGGCGTGCTGCCCCTGCCCGACCTGGTGGGCAAGAGCGACGACCTGGGCGACCTGCTCAAGGCGGTGCACGAAACCCTCAACTTCGGCCTGCTGGTGCTGGTCGGCCTACACGTGGCCGGCGCCCTCAAGCACGTGATCATCGACCGTGATGGCACCCTGCGCCGCATGCTGCCCTTTGGCAAATGAACGAACGACTCCAAGGAGAAACCATGAAGATCCGTACCCTCGCCCTGACCGCCGCCGTGCTGATGGCCGGCACCGCCCACGCCGTCGAGTTCAACCAGGTGGATGCTGGCAAGAGCAGCCTGGCCTTCTCGTCCAAGCAGATGGGCGTACCCGTGCCCGGCAGCTTCAAGCGCTTCACCAGCCAGATCGCCTTTGACCCGGCCAAGCCCACCGCCGCCAGCACCACCCTCGAGATCGACCTGGCCAGCATCGACGCCGGCTCCAAGGACGCCAACGACGAGGTGGTGGGCAAGCAGTGGTTCAACGTCAAGGCCTTCCCCACCGCGAAGTTCGTGTCCACCGGTGTCAAGGCCCTGGGCGGCAACCGCTACGAAGCCCTGGGCAAGATGACCATCAAGGGCCAGACCCGTGACGTGGTCGCCCCCTTCACCTTCAAGCAGGAAGGTGCCAGCGGCGTCTTCGACGGCGCCTTCGTGCTCAAGCGCATGGACTACAACATCGGCGAAGGCCCCTGGGCCGACGTGTCCGCCGTCGCCAACGAGATCGAGATCAAGTTCCATATGGTGGCCAACGCCGCCAAGAAGTAAGCCATCAAGCCTCAACCCCAACCAAACCAAACCTGTAAAACGGAGAACAGCATGAAGAAACTCATCACCCTGGCCATCGCCGCCACCCTGTCCACCGCCGCCTTCGCCGCGCCGGAGACCTACACCATCGAAGGCACCCACACCTTCCCGCGCTTCGAGTACAGCCACTTCGGCTACTCGACCCAGCTCTCCCGCTTCGACAAGACCACCGGCACCATCACCCTCGACAAGGCTGCCAAGACCGGCTCGGTGGACGTGACCATCGACACCACCTCGGTGAACACCGGCTACCCCCTGTTCAACCAGCACATCCAGGGCGAAGACTTCTTCGACACCGCCAAGTACCCCACCATCACCTACAAGTCCACCAAGGTGAACTTCGACGGTGACAAGCCGGCCACCATCGAAGGCAACCTGACCGTCAAGGGCGTCACCAAGCCCGTCACCCTCACCGTCACCTCCTTCCACTGCATGCCCCACCCCATGCTCAAGAAGGACGCCTGTGGCGCCAACGCCACCGCCACCATCAAGCGCAGCGAATTCAACGCCGGCAAGTACGCCCCCTACGTGGGCGACGACGTGAAGCTGACCATCGCCGTGGAAGCTTACAAACCGTAAGCCGACCGCCATCCCCCGCGCGGCGCGCGGGGGGCTTCTGCAGTTATCGGGTACCGCCTGCCCGGAAGACGGCGACACATCCCGAACTGCGCCTTCGCTAGCTCACAGCACGCGCCCGCCCTTCCCTCGGCGCACGCCCGCCGCCGCGAGCCCCGTCAGCACCAGCGCCAGCGAAGTCGGCTCCGGAACGTGCAAGCCTCGGTCAAATGACCATGATCCTTGCTGAAAATTGCCGCTGGCCGAGTCGACCACGTATGCGTTGTTGAGATCAGTGAGTAAAAGGGTCCAGCCATTGTCCGAAAAACTGTCGTCGATATGCGGCCCATCCCCTTGGTCACTGTAGAAATAGGGCTGAAAAAGGATTCCGCTGAACACTACGTTCGACCAACCCAAACCTGCAGACGAAAGCACGAAGTCACCGGTGAGGTGAGTATCGTTCGGGTCAGCCATCCCGTCATAAAAACCCTGTACCAGGGCGTCGTCAAAAACCACCGATCCAGTGACGGAATTTGCCCCGATGGACGCGTTGACGCCCCAGGTCATCTGCGCCGCCTGAACAGGCGCGCCAAGGGCGAACGCAAGACTGGCGGCACTCAGAGCTCTGATAATCGCTTTCATGGATTCTCCCATTTCAATTGAAGCCGCATTGCAGCGGACAGGCACGAAGTCCCCTGACCCATTTGCAGCAAACCGCGCCAGCCACTCCAGCAAAATTCGTTCCCTGATTTGAAACATCCATATAATCAACCAGTTGACACGGCCAGCCCGACACGCCTGAAACATTCTGTAAAGTCATTCGACATGTTCCAGTGAGCGTCAGCAACGGCACCAGGGATCGGCGCAGGGCCATTGCATTTGCCCGTCACCCGCCCCCCGCGCACTCAAACAACACTCCACAACACTAAAACCCGTTCACACTCAACAGCTTACGCAAGCACATTGTGAACTTCTTCCAAAAGGCGTCCACTCTCGTCTTTTGGACGATGAGCATGGAAACGCCCGCACCGATGCCGTTGATGAGTTGTCTCTCCCTGGTCGACGACCCTCGCCGTGCCGGCTATGCGCGCCGGCATGATCTCCAGGAGATCCTGACGATGGCCGTCTGCGCGGTGCTGTGCGACATGAACACCTTCGAGGAAATCGCCTTCTGGGCCCAGAGCAAGGAGGCCTGGCTCAGGCGCTTTCTCAAACTCGAGGGTGGCATCCCGTCCCACGACACCTTCAACCGGGTGTTCCGCATCCTGAACCCGAAGTCCTTCGAGTCGGCCTTCCGGCGCTGGGCGGGTGGCCTGGTGCCCGCGGTGAGCACGGGCTCGCTGGCGGTCGATGGCAAGACGATACGAGGCTCGGGTGATGGCGAGAACAGGCCGATCCACATGGTCAGCGCCTTCGCCACCGAATGTGGGCTGGTGCTGGGCCAGGAGAAGGTCAGTGACAAGAGCAACGAGATCACCGCCATCCCCGAACTGCTCGACAACCTGCTTATCCGGGGCTATCTGGTCTGCATCGATGCAATGGGCTGCCAGAGCCAGATCGCCGCGAAGATCCTGGCACAGAAGGCCGACTACCTGCTGGCCGTCAAAGGCAACCAGCCGTCCCTTCAAGTCATGCTCCAGGAGCGCTTCGGCCTCGCCCAGCGCGAGGCGCTGCAGCAGGCCGGGCAATACGCCCGCTTCTCTGAGGAAGCCCATGGCCGCTTCGTGTGGCAGGAGTTCTGGGTGGCTGCCAATGCAGGCGAAGTGGATGTTGAACACTGGCCAGGGTGCAAGATGCTGGGCATGGTCGAATCGCTGAGGATGGTTGGCGACAAGGCCTCTGCGCCAGAACGGCGCTACTACATCGCGTCCCGAGCCATGCCGGCCATCGACTTTGCCAAAGCCGTCCGGGCGCACTGGGGCATTGAGAATGGCGTGCACTGGATGCTGGACGTCAATTTCCAGGAAGACGCCGCCACCGTGCGCAAGGACTACGCCGCCGACAACCTCTCCCGGCTGAAGCGCATCGTTCTCAATCTGCTCAAGACCGAAACCGCCACCCAAGCCAAGTTTGGAAAGATCAGCATGCGCATGAAGCGCAAGCTCGCCGCCTGGGAGGATGGCTACAGGGAGGCGATGCTGGGGATCAGACTGGCGCATGGCAGGTAAGTGCAATGGCCCTGGCCGGAATCCGGGACTCGACCGAGAAATAGTAAAACATCGAGGACTGGGGATCAACTTCGCCGCGCCTCGTTGTTCTGCCTGGGGTTCGAGGATACGGCTAGGACAGGTGGGTGGCCGGATCGTTCACTGGGTTTTGCATCAACCTGCTGGAGTTAGAAAAAGCGCCTGAGCCAGGCCTCTTTGCTCTCGGCCCAGAAGGCGATTTCCTCGAAGGTGTTCATGTCGCAAAGCACCGCACGGACAGCCATCGCCTGGATCTCCCGAAGATCTTACCGGCGCGCATAGCCGGCACGGCGAGGCTCGTCAACCAGGGCAAGGCGGCTCATCAGCGGAATAGGTGCAGATGTTCCCCCGTGCTTGTCGTCAAAAAGACGAGGGCAGACGCCTTCTTTGACAATATTTACAATGTGCTTACACAAGCCGTTAATTATTAACGTATTTTATCAAATAAAAATGTCTTTTGCGTATTACAAACAGCTAATAGCAAGTACGTGAAATGACCCAAAAACTCAACCAAGGTCTGCAGGCACCCATCCAGCACAGAAAGCCGTCCGGAGCGCTTCCATCGCCGCTGCAATGCCCCCACATCAGCCTTCATCAACGAGCAAACCGAAGTGTATGCCCGCAAACTCACGAAGGCGAAAATGACGATCAACTGCATTGACTGCCACCTCCCGACCTAGTATAAAACATGCTATATGGGATATAGCATAGCACTCCCGATTTCACCCTCGAATGGCTGCTGTCGAATTTCACAAATTTATCTACATCCGCAATCTTAGGAGAAAAACAATGCCCACAGAACCTTCGCACTCAGTTGCGTTATCAAGACATCAAAGATTGGCAATGATAGCCGCAACCATCTGCTTCTTGATTGGGTGGTTTCATACCGGGCAAGGCCTCTCAAACTACAGAATACTAGGCTCAGAATACGGCGGATTTGTTCTCGCGACCGGCCTTCTATTGATCATGATTCTTGCGTACAACAAGGCGATCAAAGGGTCAGCCGTTGGCCTAGGATTCTATTTGCTCTGCGCAGCCATAACTTTCGTCTGCAATCTCAACTCATTTTATCCCAATTACCGGGCCAACTCGCTGATAAGAGAAGAACTCCGGCAACATAGAACTGACTTAGGCGACCTTAGAGAATCGATTAAAACGGCATTTCAGGATGTTCAACTGAATGCCATGGCCGCATCGGTACGAGAAAAATCCGGCCAGTTGCAAAAGCAGTGCAAAATGCGAGGATTCGGCCCTCTGACAGAACAGGTACTGAAGGATATTGAGAGCGAACTTGGACGAAGCTTTACCAGACTGCGTCTTGGCAGCACTCAAGAAGACTGGGATCGGTGCGCCAGAGATTACGCAGAACTCATTGAAAATGCGCTCCAGGCAAAATTGAGCGAAAATAGATATGTCGACAAGCTGAACGATATACGGCAAGCCGAAGATTACTACACGCTATTCAGCAGAAAAATCGATGAAACGCTTGCCGACACAACAGAGATAAAGCAGGTTCCCGCATACGTAGAGGATCTGATAAAAGGCTATCGCGATTCGTGCAAGAAGGCCATGTCGCTACTTGCGGATGAGAAGAAAAATCAAGCCCTCCACGGCGACAAGACAAAATCTGAATTCCGCTGCAACCCGGCCTATTCGTCGCCGAACGTAGAACTGAACACGTTCTCTCACACGTTCAAGTCAGTATGGGCAACCCTAAGTGATGGAGGCACTGTCGCAGTAGTGCTGATTTCCCTGTTCATAGATTTCCTCGTCCCTCTTGCACTCTATCTTCTCGTTCGTGTTGATGCGAACTCCCAAGATGGAGTCTTCTGGACATCCGGCGGCAAGAGAGTCGGCCCCTCAGTACGCGGCTAACAGAATAGAGTGAATTCATTTTAAGTAGATCAGACGAAGGATGCCAAATGTCAGCTGAAAATCCAAATCCAATCTTTCAGGTCAGCCCTGACGAGGGCAGGCAAGACAGCCCAAGCGCCCCACCATTTGACGCCCGGGCCGAACTACTTCGACTATTGGAAGCAAGTGAAGACAAGCATTTTGTCTTCCTGTTCGGCTCCCCTGCTGCTGGAAAAACCGTCGTTCTTGGCTCAGTCATTCAAGCGATGCAACGCCCTGAGGTGCAAGGGAGGCTATTTGTGCATGGTGCGGGTGACGGCTACTTCAAGCATGGACTCGCGCTATGGGAGCAGCTTCGCCGCGCATTCGAGAAAAAGCAGTTCCCGCCACGAACCAAGGCTGGCGGAACCATTCAGCTTCACGCCCAATACAAGCCGCCAAATAACGGAAACAAGAGTACACCTCTTGATCTCGTATTTCTGGAAATGGCCGGGGAAGATCTCAAGAAGGTGATGATCACCGACCAGGGCGGTCGAAATTTACCTTTTCATATCGGTCAGTTTCTAAGAATTCCGCAACTCAAGATAGCCTTTCTTATTACAACGCCTTGGCAGGATGCATCCAAGGATGATGCGATGATTGACGACTTTCTGAGCTTCGTCAATGAAACAGCACCGCATCTCATCGAAAACAGGATAATTCTTCTTGTAACAAAATGGGACACCTACTCAGGCGGAGAGTCGACATCAATTGACGACTTTGTCAAACAAAAGATGCCTCGCACTTACAACAAGATCGCCGAAAAACGCAACATAATTCAGCCATTTTCCGTTGGTAAAATTGTTCCGTTTGATGGCGGGGAGGGCGACATCATTGCCACTTTTGACTACTCCGCCAGCCAACGCCTGTTCTCACGTATTTACGAAACATTCACAGGCATATCAAGCGAAAAGAAAAAAACCTGGAAGTTTTGGTGAACATCATGGACTTCGGTGGTTTTGTTTCGTATACCGTCAGTGGATACAAGTGTCACTCCTTCGGCACTCAAGCCATAAAGGAGGCGATAACGGTCTCTGCATCCGAACTGGACATGCCCCAATCCCTCTCCTTGAGACCGGGACGACGGGGCTTCAGGAGAACGGCACTTAAAGGGAAGGACGGAAAGTTTGCAGCAGTTGTGTATTCAGCTTTTATTGGGCTATCAGAGCCCAATGCAAACAGGGTTGGGTCCTTTCTTGCGATCGGCATCGCGACGCAGGAAGAGCTGGATTGCACCTCCAATGATATCGGGCCTGTTCTTCACAACCTGCTGTCCGATCTGGTTGAGCGTGTTTCAGATGGGTATCGCTTCACCTCTGGGTTAAATATCGAGGTCATCAATGCATTTCTGGGCGAAAATTCGCCGATTCTTGAAGACCTGCAATCCAGCTACAGTCCCTCCGGCCGATCCATCTTCAACAGTCATCAAGCGCAAAGAGGCGCTGTATTTCTATCGGATGATCAGTCCCCCCTCACACTTGTCTTCAATCGAATCTGCAGTTATTTGCCATACGGAACGGATTTTTTCCTGTTCGATACGAGCGCCAGTGGTGACGTGAAGAGTGCTCATCATGAGTTTCGCGTTGCAGCCTGGCCTGTACGCGCAGCACAAGCGGACATACGTCCGCCAACATACTCAGCAACAACTGCTCAGCAACCAAGGCCACAGCTTCAAGAGCACTCCCCACGCTCGAATGCAAGTGAAAAGTCGCTCAGCACAGAGCAGCTCAGGGAAGTGGAGCGGCTTATTGACAGACGCGACGAAAAGACCACGAAGATGATTTCTGAAGTACAGAGTACGCTTACGCACTGGAAATACATATCACTTGTCGGAACGGGCATTACGACAGCGCTACTGGTCATCTTTTCGTACTTTTTGTACACCTGGCGTTCTGAAGCAACCGCTCAATTCAAATCAATCCAGCAGCTCCACGCAACCCGCCACAAAGACCTAGCCCCGCCAACCGATAGTGAAACTCCAGCGGGCATGGAGGCAATCGCACCGAAGTCGCCGCCACCAAAAAAGTAATCGAATTAGCTCCTGGAAGCGCAGAAAGCTTTCCTTCACACTAAGTGTCTCTAACAGTCTTGAACTGAAGGCCGCGGCGCTTTCGGGTCAATTCAAAATCGAGTGTCCATGACGATGAGTAGTGAGATTGGCTGTGTCTCTTTCAACGTGCAATCAGGCGATGATGGCAGCTACATCCTGTCAGTAGGAGCGGTCGCAGAAGACTGCCCGGCAGTAGAGTTTATTGCCGAGACTTTGGATGGCTCATGGGCATCCCAGGTGACAGCGACAAGGGCGGGGAGCAAAGTCGTTCTACCGCCCAGCACCGTACATTCTAGAGTTCGCGTTCGACTATTTAACGACATTGGCAAGGAACTGTACAAGGATAGCAACCCGGCTATCCTGATCAAAGGCGAAGGCGGGAAGATCCTACCCTCACAAACAGGCAAGGAGAAGTCTCATTACTGGAATGCTGCTTCGGCAGTCTTGATTGGGGTGGTAGGATATTTCATATTTCAGCAGCTTTCACATGAGTATTCCGCGAAACCGTTAGAGGCCAGCGCCACCGCGACGACTCAGGACTTGGCAATCCTGTCGAGAAAGGCAAATCTTCGCAGAACGCCTGCATTACTCAAAGACAACGTACTTTCGACGCTGCCGTTTGGCACGCAGCTTGTCGGGTTGTCACAGGCCGGTGACTTCCTTGAGGTACGAGTCGTTGACGGTCAAAACGGATACATTCACAAGGATGTTGCAGGCGATGCGGCACGCGTCCGTGAACTCGGGTCGGGGGATTCACTTGGTCTAGCGCAGACGATTGCTGACGACCGTCGCGATGCGATCCTGAGAGTAGCAAGAGAGCTTCAATTTTCTCTTTTTGCGTCAACACTTTATAGCGAGATCCATTCAAACTCATTCGACCCTCCTCTCCGCGCCGCCATTATCGAGACAAGCAGCGACGACGTTTCGGCTCGCTTCTTTCATTATCTGGCGGAGGAAGCAACGTCTCGTCGAAATCTTAGGGAGGCCTCCGTCTATTATCGTGCGGCCGCGATTTCTAATCCAAAGAGCGTAGCCGATGTGCACGGGTGGGGCATCACGCAGCTACGAATGACCGGAGCCGTTGATGAGTCTACTGCCTTTCATGCACTCGTGGTCGCGCCTCGAAGTACAAATACTTGGCTGATGTTGGCCGCTTACCTTTCAAGCCGGACGGCAGACGGTAACGATACGGAAGTTGTGTCTGCCCTCCGATTGGCAGCAACTTTTTCTACCGATCGACAAGTCACAAAACGTTTTTTTGCGGACACCGGTCGTTCGACTTCCAATAAAAGGCTTCAATCTGCATTGGTAGAAGTAATGGCATCCATGCCTTGATCGATGCTTGGCCGCATCACGCAAAGGTCATTGATCACGATACCACGAGCAGTCTTGCCCTGATGCATGCGCAAGCCATACTGATAGTCTGCATTACACACGATGCCACTTGTCGCCCTCACTCCCCCTCCCGCACCAACCGGAACCCCATCTGCTGGGATCGGGTGCTGGTGTTCAGCCCACCCCTAAATTCCGCGTTGGCAGCGCTTGGCCCGGCAAACCAGCTGCCGCCGCGCACCGCCCGCAGGTCACAATCCTGCTTGCCGGCGTCGGGGGTTTCGCGCCAGCAGTCGGCAGTCCATTCGCCCGCGTTGCCGATGAAGTCGAAGAGGCCCAGGGCATTGGCCGCGAAACTTCCGCGCGGCGTGGGGTAAAAGCTGCCGTCCTTGCAGGCAAAGACGGTCTTGCGTTCGTGCTTCGTCCCGGGGGCGGGGCTGGAGTCGGCCACGTTGGCGTGGGTGCAAGCCTGATCGGCACCGGGGCCCCACGGAAATGGCGTGGTGTTGCCGGCACGCGCCCCGTATTCCCACTCGGCTTCGGTCGGCAGGCGGTAGCGCTTGCCGGTGATCCCGGAAAGCCACACCGCGTAATCGCTGGCATCGTGGAAGTTCACGCACGTTGCCGGTTGATCGTCCCCCACCGGATATCCCGGGGTCTTCCAGTTCAGCTTGCTTTGCATCTTGAACGTGAGATCGGACTCATCCAGGCCATAGCAGCCCGACCCAGGCACGGCACGCTTGTTGGCCTCTGCAAAGCGCAGCCATTCGGCACGGGTGATCTCGAAAGCTCCCACTGCCACCGGCCCGACGCGCAGCTCGCGTGCCTTCGCCCCGCTGGCGGACTTTGGGGGAGGAATGAGCAGCGTTCCACCCGGCACGGGCACCATCCAGGGACAATCCGGGCAGTCCTGGAACGCCGCTTCGGGTAGGGCGCCCCCCTTCAGACTCGGGCGGGGCGGGCTCTTTTCGATCTTCCGGGGCGGCGGAGCGGGGATGTCCGCCGCAGCGGGCGGCTCAGGGGGACGCGGTGGAGTCTCCTTTTTCGACATGAAAGACCAGGTGGCACCGCCCACAACCAGGCCCGCCACAAGCAGCCCCGCCACCCGCACCGCCGGGCGAGGCTTTCGGGCTGCCTGGGTGGCACCCGCCCCGGTGGCGGCATCGGGATCGGCAGGGGCCGCTAAGGGCACCCGCGCACGCTTCTGCTTTTGTGCCAATGCCTTGAGCCACTCCTCGGCCGACGCCCAACGCGCTTCAAGCCTTACCCCCATGGCACGGTCTATGCCCGCGAGCAGCGCAGGGGGGAACTTACCCGCCAGCAACTCGCTGGCGGGGCGAAGGCGATCCTTGATGACCCGCTGTGTGGATGGCAAGGGCCGCACCCCACTCACCAGGTGGTAGAAGGTTGCGCCCAGAGCGTACAGATCGGTTCGCGCATTCTGCTGCTCCAGGCCATGTTCGTCATATTGCTCGATGGGCGAGTAGCCAGGGCTGATGATGGCGCTCAGTGTCTGGGTGGCCTCGCCCACGCGCTGCCGCGCGGCGCCAAAATCCATCAGCACCACGCGCCCATCGGGCAGGACGAAGACATTGGCCGGCTTGATGTCCCGGTGCAGCAAGTGGTTGGGGGCGCTGTGCAGGTAGACGAGGGCCCGCAGCAATTGCGCCAGCCAATCGGTGATCTGCTCGGCAGAAGCCTCCTTGGCCTCCTCCATGAATGCCGCCAGGGTGTGCCCCTGCAGCAAGTCCATCACGATGTAGGCGGTGCCATTGGCCTCCAGTAGCTGCCACACCCGCACGATGCCCGGGTGGGAGAGGCCCGCCAAACGCCGCCCCTCGGCTACAAACTCCTCAAGCCCCTTGCTGTAGGCCAGGCGGTGGGACTTGCCCAAGGCATCCACCCGCCCGGTGTTGGTGCGCAGGCAGACGGTGTTGGGCAAGAACTCCTTGATCGCCCGGGGCACCTGAATGTGGTGGTCCCAGGCTTCGTAAACAATGCCGAAGCCCCCGGAGCCCAGGTGGGCCCGAATCTCGAACTCGTTGATGCGCGTGCCGGGCGCCAGGGCACGCAGATCTCCATCCCCGTCCGCGGGTGTCGACCCGGTGAGATAAATGCTTCCATCGTTCATCGTTGCAACCCATCCATTCTTCGTTCAAGCCATTCCAAGCCCATCACCGGCCGCGAGGGCCGCCAGCCACCCTGCGCCCAAGACCGCTTGCGCGAGCGGGGGGTTCGCCCCCCGCCCCCCCCCCCAAACGACCATCCCCCACGCCCCTCACATGCCGCCGCAAAGGCATCAAGGACTTAAGGACTTAAGGACTTAAGGACTTAAGGACTTAAGGACTTAAGGATTCAGGACCTAAAAAAGCGTCCTCGCCACCCGAAAACCCAAGAAGCTGCTCCGGTCCCCGGTGTCGAACCTGAGGCGGTTGGCAGAGCGCGCCATGTACGGGCCGTAAAACCACGAGCCGCCACGCACCATACGCTGCCCACACTCACCCTTCCTCCACGCACTCCCGTCCGCAGGCGCACCGCCGTAGCTCCCGTTCCAGCAGTCCTCCACCCATTCAAACACATTGCCCACCGTGTCATGCAAGCCATACCGGTTCGCTGCGAAACGCCCCACCGGCGCCGTCTGCTTGCGCTCCCATTCACTCCCGCAGCCATCACAGTTGGCCCGGTTGCTGCCAATCTCATCACCCCAGGGATACCGTGCCGTGCTCCCTGCCCGCGCCGCATACTCCCACTCCGCCTCACTCGGTAGACGATAGGGCTTGCCTGTCTTGCCCGACAGCCACTTCACATAAGCTTGCGCGTCATCCCAGTTCACGTTGATCACCGGCCGGTTCTCGCGCCCCCAGCCCCACTCATCCGGACGATGGCCGCAGCCCCCCTCCGATACGCATTGGTCGTACTCCACAAATGTCACCTCGAACCGCCCAAGCGCGAAACGCTTCGGGTGTGTCACGCGACGCACCGGCCCCTCATCCGAGCCCCCGTGGTCCGGGCTCCCCATGTCGAAGCTCCCCGACGGAATCACCACCATCTCCGGGCACGATGGGCAATCCCGAAACTGCCGCCCCGCCGGATAGTCCGCTTCTGAACGCGTGCGCCTGTCCACCGCCTCGCGCTCACGCTGTTGCTGTGCCTTCAGCGCGGCAAGCTCCTTTTCGGCGGCCTCAAGGCGCGCCATTGCTTTTTGTGCCTTTCTCTCGGCCTCCGCCGAGTCCCGCCCCTGCCGTGACTTATCCGGAGGGGGCTTTTGTGTCGGCTTCGACACCTCCTTCGGCACCACCTGCACCGAATCCTCGAACTGCGCGTACAACGCAGGGGAATACAAGGCCGTCAGCACCAACATGCCACGGATCAGTGCAAATGCACGACTCATTCCAGCTCCCTCACCAAACGAAAACCCAGATCGCTGTTCCGGGCATCCGAGTCACTCAAGAGACGAAAGGCGGAGCGCACCCTACCCGGGAAGTCGAACCACGAGCCGCCACGCACAACCCGCAGCCCACACTCACCCGTGGCCCACGCGCTCCCGTCTTCAGGCGCCCCGTCGTAACTTCCATTCCTGCAGTCCTCCACCCATTCCCACACATTGCCCACCGTGTCGTGAATGCCGAAACTGTTGGCCGCAAAACTCCCCACCGGCGCCGTCTGCTTGTTGTCCCATTCACTCCCGCAGCCATCGCAGTTGGCGAGCCCACTGCCAATCTCACCGCCCCAGGGATAGGCCGCCGAGCCCCCCGCCCGCGCCGCGTACTCCCACTCAGCTTCGCTCGGCAGCCGGTAGGCCTTGCCCGTCTTGCTCGACAGCCACTGCACATAGGCTTGTGCATCATTCCAGCTCACACCGATGACTGGGCGGTTGCCGCGCCCCCAGCCTCCATCATCCGGGCGGTGGTCGCAGCCCTCTCCCGACACACATTGGTCGTACTCCGCAAACGTCACCTCGTACCGGCCCAGGGCAAAACGCTTCGCGATGCTCACGTCGTGCATCGGGCCCTCGTCCTGGTCGCGCCCGGCTTCATCATCTGGGCTACCCATCTGGAAATGCCCTTCGGGGATGACCACCAGCTCGGGGCACCCGGTGCAATCACTAAAGACCTTCCCCGGCGGAAACTCCTCTGGTGGGGGGGGGGGAGGGGGGGGAGGCACAAGGTCAGGGGCCGGGGGGTGCGGCTCTTCTGACACATCCACCACCAGATAGCCATACACCACCAGATAGCCATACACCACGCCCACTGCCACTACCGCCCCCGCAAGCCAGTAAAGCACACGCCGCCACCGCTGACCCGGCTCCAGTGCCTTCCGCCATTCGGCAGCGGTCTGCCAGCGGGCATCGAAGTTCATCTCCAAGGCCTTGTCGATGCCTTGCAGAAACGTCTTGTCATAGTGGTTTGCTGCCACGTCGGCCGCCGGGCGCAGCTTGGTCTTGTACACGCGTGAGGTGGACGCCATCGGGCGGTTGGACGTGACCAGATGATAGAAGGTGGCCCCCAGGGCGTAGAGGTCGGTCGGCGGGCCTTGCCTTTCCAGGCCATTCTCGTCGTATTGTTCGATCGGCGCGTAGCCGGGGCAGGCTATCGCCGTGAGTGTCTGGGACACCTTGCCAATGCACTGCCGGGCTGCGCCAAAATCAATCAGCACCGGCGTGCCCTCATCCGTCACCACCACGTTCCTGGGGCTGATGTCCCGGTGCAGGATGCCGCGCTCGTGCACGGCCCCCAGGGCATCGAGCAGTGCACTCAGCCAACCCCGCAGGGTGGCTTCGTCCGGGCGCTCCTTCGCCTCGACAATCGACTGCAGGGTTCGCCCTTTCAGGCGCTTCATCACCATGTAGGCGGTGCCGTGGTCGCTCAGCCAGTCGTACACTCGCACCACCCCCGGGTGCTCCAGCTCCCGCAGCAGCCGCGCTTCACTGAGAAAGGCTTCCAGACCGGCGGCAAACACGGGCTTTTCCTGCTTGCTGCGCGCCGAGACAGACCCATCCGGCTTGCGCTGACTGCTCTGCACTGGAAAGAACTCTTTCAGCGCCACCACCAGCCCGCGCCCCTGCCGATCCACGGCCTCATACACCACGCCAAAGCCGCCTGAGCCGAGCAGCCCCCTGATCTCGTAGCGACCACCCACCAGCGTGCCAGGCGGCAGCCCCTCCTGCGGATCGTCATCCGGCGGGCGGGCACCGCCGACATACATACTATGGGGATCATTGGTATCCATCTGCGATCAAGCCTCAATCAAGTTGAACATGGGCCCACCCCGGTTGCCAGCGGCGGCATGGTGCGCTGGCGGTGGGCGGCCTTCGTGGTGCAGGAGGTAAGGGGGTAAGGATTCAGGATCTAAAAAAGCGTCCTCGCCACCCGAAAACCAATGACGTCGAACCGGTATCCGGAAAAGTCCCCGTTGCGGTTGGCGGAGCGCGCGACGTCCGGGCCACTGCCCCACGCACCACCGCGCAACACGCGCCGACCACAGTCCCCCGTCCTCCACGCACTCCCGTCCGCAGGGGCGCCCCCAAAGCTCTCGTTCCAGCAGTCCTCCACCCATTCCCATACGTTCCCGATCATGTCCTGCAATCCAAAGCCGTTTGGCAGATAGCTCCCAACCGGTGCCGGGTAGAAGTGCCCGTCATCACAGTCGTGTTTGTCCGAGAAAAAGAAGAGATCCTTTGGCTCCTTGCTCCGATCCGAGACGTTGGCAAAACGACAGGCATCATCTCGTGCTTCGCCCCATGGACGTGACGACTGACTACCCGCCCGCACCGCATACTCCCACTCCGCCTCACTTGGCAGCCGGTAGGCCTTGCCGGTGCGATCACTCAACCATTTCAGATAGGCGCCCACATCGTCAAAACTCACACAGACGACGGGGTGCTCGTCCGACTGCGCATAGCTCGGCTTGCCCCATTGCCGGCCCTGAACGTAGGCATCCTTTCCGCGACTCACGTCCCATGAAATGCAGCCTTTTCCTCCGTGAGCATTCCTTTCCGCATCACTCACATAGCCCGTCGCTCGCACAAAGGCTCTCCACTGCCCCACCGTCACCTCCACATTGCCCATGGCAAAGCGCTGTGCGATCGTGACCCGATGGATCGGCCCCTCATCCTTTTGCCTGCCCTTCTCACCCGCCGGGCTTCCCATGTCGAAGCTCCCTGATGGAATCACCACCAGCACCGGGCAATCCTCACACTCCTTGAAGTGTCGACCAGGCGGAAATTCAAGCTCCAGACGGGCCTTGAGATCGGCAGCCGCGCGCAGGGTCTTGGCTTTCGACTCATTTTCCTCACGCTCAGCACGCAACTTCGCCTCCATCGCCTGAACCTCCTGGTAGTACCGGTAACCAAAGACTCCGCCAACGATCACGCAAAGCACCACCAGCAGGCCAATCCACAAAGCCTTTCGGTCAGGAGGCGGATCCCCATCCGGACGAGGGGACTGCGGACGCTTTGGGGGCGTCGACTCTTCATTGAGGGCCCTGGCCCACTCGGTACTCGTTTGCCAGCGCTCCTCAGCGCTCACCTTCAGGGCCTTGTCCAGGCTCTTCAGGAACACCGCGCCATACCGGCCCGCCGCCACCTCTGTCGCCGGGCGCAGCCTGTCCTTCACGGTTCGGCTCGTTGCCGCAATGGGCCGGTTGCCCGTGGCAAGGTGGTAGAAGGTTGCCCCAAGGGCATACAGGTCGGTTGGCGGGCCTTGCTCTTCCAGGCCATGGTCGTCGTATTGCTCGATCGGCGCGTAGCCCTGGCTGGCGATCGCCGTGAGCGAATGGGACACCTTGCCGATGCACTGCCGCGCAGACCCAAAGTCGATCAGCACCGGGCCACGGCCCTCGACCAGGAACACGTTGCGCGGGGTGAGGTCACGGTGAAGTATCCGTTTGCTGTGCAGGTAGTCCAGCGCTCCAAGCAGTGTCTCGAGCAGGCCCCGCAGGGTCTCTTCGTCCCACGACACGTGCCGCTCCAGGCGTGTGTCCAGGGTTTCCCCGTGCAATCGTTCCATGACGATGTACGCCGTGCCATTGGCTTCGAAGCATTCATCCACCTGCACGATGGCCGGGTGGGACAGGGCTTTGAGCAGGCGCGCCTCCTCGATGAAGGCAGCGCGGCCCTGTTCAAACACGGCTTCGTCCCGGCGGTTGCGCGCGCTCACCCGGGAGCCCACCCGGACACAGCCGTGCTGGCTCGGGAGGAACTCCTTCAGCGCGCATTCGCGCCCCTGCCGCTCACGGTCCAGCGCCGAATAGACAATGCCGAACCCGCCGCTGCCCAGAAAGCCGCTAATCTCGAGTCGATCGATCAGCACCGTGCCCACCGGCAGACGCAGGATATCGTCGTCGCCGGCTTCCGCTTGCACGCTGTGATGCACATACACGCTGTCTGAATCGGACATTGTCGTGTTCCTTATGGGGATTCGGACGAGGCCGGGCCGGGCCGGGTGCCCGAGGTGCCCTCTGGCTTGGCCGCTGGCCTTGCATTGGCGTGATCGGATTTCTTTTCAGGATCTCGCGCCTTTGGCTTGTCCGGCGCCGCCGCGCCCTTATCTTTTTTACTGTCAGCAGAGGTGCTTGCCTGGCTATCGTGCGGGGCCGCCGAGCTTTCACGCGCCTTGGGCCGGCGAGAGACCGGGTTTCCGGATTCGGCTGTTGCCCTCGCTGCATCTGTCTTGGCCCGAGACTCGACAGGCGATTTATTGGGGGGTGTTGCCTTTGCTCCGTCACCGAAAAGAGCTGCAGGGTTCATGACGCCGTTTGGCACGCCTGCGCGGGGCGGGCTTGATTCTTCACGGCGACGCTGATCAAGTTCGGCTCGCAGTTTGCCCAGCTGCCGCTCGGTGCCCTGAAGCTCCAATTGAAGGCCGGCGATGCGTGCGGCATCCTCCGCCCTGGACTGCCGGTGATCAGACACCATGGACTTCGCCCCAGCCCACCAGCCTCCGCTCGCTGCCATGAGGATGACCAGAAGCCCCCCCGCAAGCCCTAACCACACTCCCGAGCGCGTGGCCCGCTGCTCTCCGCGGGCGTGGTCGGTCGTCGTATCCGTCGCGCGGTGTCCGGCTTGCTCACCCCTTTCGATCAGGCTCTGGGGTGCCTGGTCTATCCGCAGCAGAGCGACAGTGATGTTGTCTTCGCCTCCGGCACGGTTGGCTGCCTGGATGAGCTGTCCGGAAGCGTGTTCCAGATCCGAAGAGGATGCGCGCAGGATCTCGCCGATCTCGGTATCACTGACCATGTCGGTCAGCCCGTCGGAACACAAGAGGTAGGTTTCACCGGCAGACACGGGGAAGATGAGGGTGTCGGGCATGAAGATGTTGTCGCCGCCGCCCATCACGCGGGTCAGCAAGGACTTGCCGGCCCCGCCGTTTCGTGGTGGTCGCCCCGAATCCTGGGACAGGTTGTGGCTTCGGGTAAGCGGAGAGCCCAGACGCCCCCCCTGGAAACGGTAGGCGGGGGAGTCACCCACCCAGCCCAGCACCGCCGTTCCGCCGTGTACAAGCAACGCCACGACCGTGGACGCCATCCCCGATCGGCCCTGCGCAGCCCTGGCTGCTTCGAGCACCTCGGCGTGCGCGTCTACCAGCGCCGCACGCAGCACCAGTTCGAGGGTCTCGGCTTCGAGTTCAACGGCGTTAAGGTGTTCGCCACCGATGGCCAACAGCCTTCTCCGTACGGCGTAAGCCAGCACCTGAGTGACGATGTCACTGGCCACTTCGCCGGCGTTGTGGCCTCCGAGCCCGTCCGCCACGGCCACCAGGCCGAGTTCGGGGTCCAGCAACAGACTGTCTTCGTTGTGATCGCGGGATTTGCCCGGGTCCGAAGCTCCGGACAGGGTAAGCACCGCGCCACCAGTAAGGGCATTGGCTTTGCTCACGACGCGTCGACCTCCAGGTTTCGTTTCAATTGGCGTCGATGAATCGGCGCAGATAGTGCAGGGGAAGCTCGGTCTTGCCCCGTGACGGCACCGTCAAACCGGGCGCGCGCAACCCCCTCGCGACGGTCATCATGTAGCTCATGCAGTCTTGCGCACCGAGGGAATAGGCCAGCAGCACGGGCCCCTGTCCGGTGGCAAGCCCCAGCTTGGTCAACACAGATTGGCTACTGCTCAGGGCGCGCTCGTAGTCGGGTTGATTGACCTTGACCACCAGGCAGGCCTCCTTGACGGCGGTGTAGTGCTCTTCCTGGAGCACGCCGGGCACGCTGAAACTCCCCCCGTAACTGAGCAATGCACGAACCGGCCCTGCGTGTGTGGTGTGACCAAGCGCCGTGAATGCCCGTGCCCCGCTTGCCGGCAGGTGACTGAAGGCAACAAAGGCGTGCCCCGGCAAACCGCCAGCTGCAGGGCTGGGCCTTGCACAGAAGGAGATCTCGTACTCACCACTGGCATCGGATTGGTTGCGCAGGTCGACGACGCGGTGAGGCCCGGCAAACGCAGATGCCGGCAGCAGAAACGCCAAGGCCCAAGCTGCCAGCTTGCGACAAGCAGCTAGGGAGGTTCCGGCCAGGGCGATACTCACAGCCGGATCTCTTCGAGGATCGACTTGACCTTCTCGAGCGTCCCGACCGTGACCTTGAGCCCGACCTGGGTCTGATCCATCGCGTCGTTGACGTTCTCGGTTGCCGTTTCAAACTCCGCGGCGTGGGAGTCGAAGGCGTCGGCTACGCTCGTGACGGTGTTCCGGGTTTGCTCCATGGTGCGTTGCAGGGCCTGTACCTGCTGCGCCTGGATCTCGGCAAACTGCTGCAGAGTGCGTTCAACGGTTTGTTCAAACTCGCTGACCAGTTGTGTGGCCGAGCCCTCAAGCTGGGAGACCGTCGCCTGGCAGGCGGAGACAAACTGCCGGGAGCCCGCCTCGATAGCCCGGTCAAACCCGTTTCGGAACTCGCTTTCAAACCGGTCGGCTTCGGTGTCGAAGGTCTGAATATGGCGTGCGGCGTCATTCTCGACGCGTGTTTCGGTCGTCTGTTCGACGTTTGCCTTCTGTTCGAGCAGCCGCTGCACCATCTGCTGGCGGGCGGAGTCGAGCTGGCCTGCCCGTTGCGACACGGCCTCGACGCCGGTCTCGACGAGGGCTGCTGCAGACTCCAGCCGACCACGCAACTCGGCAAGCCGGCTCGCCATTTCGTCTATCCTGCCCCGGAAGGTCTCGGCAGCCTGGCGCGCATGCTGGGCCGTTTCAAGGCTGCGCTCCTCCACCGCGCTCAGTTGGCTTTGAAACTCGCTGCGTACTTCATCAATACCCTGACGCAACGTCGCGATCCGCTGCACGGCCGCCGAGCGAAACGCCCTTGACCGCTGCGCCACCGCATCGAGAAGGTGCTCGGCTGCTTCGACATCCTGGGCAAGGGCTGTCTGGTATCCACGGCAGTCATCCACAAATTGCTGGAACTCGGCAAGTTCCTGGTCCGCCTGGTCGCGTACATCTTCCGCCATGTTCGTTCTCCCTATGCGTGAAAGCCGACGATGCCGGCGATGTGCTTGACGTTCTCGAGCACCGTCTTGATCGGTTCGACGAGGTCGTCCAGCGCCTCGCGTACGGGCGCCATGGCATTGCGGCACTCACGATTGCCGTCGCAGCCGCCAGCGATGCGCGTGGAGACGGATTCGAGCGTCTGCGTCACCCTGCCCAGCAGCTCGTCGAGCACGTCTTGCACCTGGGTGTTCAAGGCGTCGCCGAGTTCCTCCTGATGTGCTTCTGTCCTCGCCCGCATCACCTCGTCCGTGAGCTGCTTCAGCTTCTCGACCAGCTCCCGGACAATCTCCTCGGACTTACGGAACACCTCTTCTTCTGTGGAGGATGCCAGTTGCTGCTGTTGCTCTCCGGTGGCCGCGCCGAACTCTTCTGCAATGGTGGCGAGTCGGCTCTGGGTCGCGCTGGCGTGTTCCGTACTCTCGGCAATGCGCCGCTCGGAGGCTTCGTATCGGCCGCGCGTATCCTCATGGGCCTGCAGTACGGCGGTGTTCTGTTGGTCTGCGGAGGCCACATGCGCTTCGTGCTGCTGCGCAAAGGCCGATCTGGCGCTTTCGACCCGCCCACTTTCGCCTTCAAATGTTGTGCGGGTTTCGTCCAACGCAGCGGCGATGTCCTGCGCCGCCGCGTCGAGTTCGTTGACTGCCGCCTGCACTTCAGCGGCAAGCGTGGATGCAAGGTCGGCAAGCCGTGACGCGTGTTGGTCGGCCTCCTCGCGCAGGGTTTCGAGCTCCTGCTGAAGGGACGCGGCCTCGGACGCAATCGCCTCACGATCCTCCAGTAATTGATCCTGCAGGGCTGCAACGCGCTCTCTCAGGCGTGCTGCGGCGTCGTCCAGTGAATCGATGTCGGCGACGAGTATCTCGCCGTCCTTGAGTAATCTCTCCGATTGCTCGTTCATGAGCGTTCTCCAGGTTTGGGTATCAGGGCTCAGCCGCCGAAAAGACGTTTGGCGTCCTTGAAGATCTGAATGGCGTCTTCCAGTGCGGAAACCGCCTTATGGAAGGCAATCAGCTCGGGCATGATTGGCGTGAGCGCCCCCGAGATCGCCACGCTGAGCTCCGTCTCGGTGATCGAATCGGTTATTTCGTCGGAGGCGCGTTGCAGAACGGCGTCCTGCAATCGCTCGACCTCGCGCTGCCACACATTCGAGAACTGATCTGAAGTGAACCGCTCCAGATCGATCAGCGTGGACTGGGCAAACTGCAGGTAAGCGTTGCCCACGGACTCGGCGACCTGCATGAAGTTTTCCTGACTCGCATCGAAGCTCCCCCGGAAGGCTGAATCCGCATCGGGTATGCGTGCATCACCAATCTCGCGGAGCGTGTCGTTGAAATTCTGGAGGACGTCAAGGTAGGCTGGCTGTCGGGTGTCCTGGGTGTCGCTGCGAAAGGCTTCAAGCTGTTGCGCCAATGCGTCGAGACTGGTCTTGAAACCCTGCTCAAATTGCTCGACACCAGCCCGAAACTCGTCGTAGACACTCACATCGGCATCGCGCAAGCGCTGATCGTCGGTAATCGCCTGTTGCACGTGCTCTTGCACTTGGGCAGCCCCCTGCGCCCATTGATCGGATCGACTATGCAATTCGTCGGATGCAGGGGCGATCGGGATCTCGGCAGCGGCAAAGCCATCGGGAATGACCTGATCCTTCAACGTCTGCACGCTGCTCAGATGATTCGCGAAGCCCTCATCTGCGTGGGAGATCGCGTCCGTGATGGGATCAACACCCGTCATGGATTCATCAATGCCAACCAGTTCGACAGACTGCAGGGCCTGAAAGACATCCAGCCCTTCAAGGTGACTGTTGCGAAGCTGGTTAAAGCGGCTATCGATATTTGCCTGAAGTTCCATGTAACTCATGATTCGGCCCCCATTAAATAAGCATTTCAACCTGCTCCAGCAGCGGTTTGATGCGTTCGATCAGGCCGGAGATCTCCTTGAGCGCATTCAGCAGATCACCCACATCACCGCCAAAGACGTCGGAGAGACGATCGGCGTTGCCCTGAAGGAAGCCCAGGGCCTGGGTGAGTTGATCGGCATCACTGCGCAGGCTTGAGCCGAGATCCTGGACGAATAGCTGATCAGCCCCCTGCCCCAATTGCTCGATGCTCGAACCCCAGTCGCTCAGCAGCACGCTGTCGCTCTGTCCGAGCGCATCGGCCACCTGCTGCATGAGGGCGCCGA
Source organism: Zoogloea sp. (assembly GCF_023150065.1). Classification (GTDB taxonomy): domain Bacteria; phylum Pseudomonadota; class Gammaproteobacteria; order Burkholderiales; family Rhodocyclaceae; genus Zoogloea. The sequence continues at coordinate 28,665 of NZ_JAKLLN010000010.1, read as the reverse complement.
GCTCCTCGAAAACCGCATCACGGGCCTTGCCGAAGTCACCTATTGCCTGCACGACAGCATCAACGCCCTGACCCGCCGTGTCGAGAAGGTCTCCGGTCACCTGGGCCAGTCGGTCATGGTGCTCGGAGAGTACCCTCGACGCATCCTCGACCAATCGCTCCGTTTCATCGAGTGCGGCGAGCAGTTCGGCTTGAAGGTCTGAGAACTGCTGCTCCCCCTGGGCAATGACATCATCAAATGTTGAGCTGGCCTGAGATACCTGCTCAATCACCTCAAAAAACCGATTCGCTTCGGCATCTATGACGCTTTGGAGCGCATCGAGCTCGGCCGTGACCTCAGCCCCTCCTTGCTCCACCTGTCCGCGGAGTCCCTTTAGACCTTCTTGATATTGGTCTGCCAAAGCCTCAAAGGCAGCCTCATCAGCCTCGATTCGCTGATCCAGTTGCTCAAGCACATCGATACAGTGCTCCTTGAGCGCCCCTCGAATCAGCAACACCATTTCACCAATACTTCCCGCTCCCGCCATCGCCACTCTCCTCCAATTGAACTTCACGCCCGCCGGTTCAAACTCCTGCCAATGGAATCCGGGCGATCAACTCCGGCCCCATGACAAACTGACCCTCCTGCGAGGGAATGCGGCTTTCCACAAAGGAAAGGGGCTCCCTCGACTGACTATCGACTGCGTCGACCCTGACGTTCTGCAAGGCATCAACCTGAAAACGAACATCGATCCCGCGTATGTCCTGGCTCACGCCCTTTTGCTCAAAGAACAGTTGCTTCAACAATTCCGGGGGAGAACCATCACGCTCGATCGCAATATCGCACTTGAAGCGCCTTTGACCATTGGCGCCGACCTCAAGCCTGGATTGCCCCACTGCCGGCAAAGACACACCACTCTCCAACAAGGCCCGCATCCGCTTCTCCGCATTGGGCCGGTCACGGACCAGAAGCCCGAATCTCGCCGTGGAGCAACGTGGGGCGTCCAGATCGACCCCATGCTGGGCAAGCGCCATCACCAGGCGGTCGGCGCGCGAGGGGGGCACCCGGAGACTCCGCTGTTGAATCACTGAGTTCAATCGCTCCCTGATGCCCATTCGTAGAGCATCGTCGCCGATGATGTGCAGGTCCGTCCCAGGAGGGATGGCGTCGGCAGCCCCGGCTACCGCCGCTGAAAGCGGTCCGAACAATGTTTCCGCCACACTCTCAGCCTTCCGGAAACTGATGGCGCCAGGCGGCAAGCGTCGATCAACGAGATAGGGAAGAAACAGCTCCCGCGCGCCCACCGGAGTGCACCTCTGCTGCTCGTACCATGCAACGAAATCAGCCCACAGGCGGTAGCGAGACCAAGCGCTCGCGGACAGACCGCCAAGCGCGTTCATGGACAGGGCGCTGTCGATCAACGCCAGACTTTTGACCCCATTCAAAGTGATGACTTTCAAGTCAGCGGAGTGCACCTTCCCCACCATCACCGCGTCCCTCAGGATCACGACCGCAAGTTGCGAGCGCCCGGCGTTGGCATGCTGACTGGCTCTCAAATAGCACTCCAAGGCCCAGGTGGGTTCTTTCAGCACCACGGGGATATCCAGAACGTCGGATAGAAAGGAGGACAGTCGCGCCCTGCTCTCCAACGGAAGCGGGCAGAACATCGCCACACTGACGGCCTTGATGGCACCGCCCAAGGGGCGTGCATCGGCGACGGCTTTGCGCAACAGCAGCGCCAATGCTCCCTCGGCTGACAGATTTCCTTCTTGCGAAGAAATCACCGCATCACCGAACCCCCTCAAGTCGTCTGCGCTAAAGGCGTAGGCGGAAGACGCAATGCCGGCGAGGGACGCTTTCACGGCGGCAAAGCCACCCCAGTATCCTTGGGCGTCAAAGGCCAAGTCGTTTGGTCTTGTCTCGCGCCGCGAGTCGGGATCAAGGACACTTACAGGCGCACCCGATGGATCGGTGAATGCCGCCAGGTGAGTATGGCCCGAGATAATGATGGCAAGGTGGCTCATTGTTGACTCCTCACCGTTGTGGACGCTGGAAGGAAACGCTGCTCCGCCGCGGGATGACCTCCGCAATGGGCTGCGGTGGCGCAGCCCTCGCACTGTCCGCGAGCGTGCTTGCCGTGTCGGGCCCTGAGCCGGGTGGCTTTTGCAATGGAGATGCGGGGTCGGACTGACTCTCGAGAGCCGCTTGTGACGAAGACGCGTGAATGGCTGCCAAGATGATCCTGAGCTGTGACCGAAGGGTATCCGGTGCTTTCTGAAGGCCATTGGCGCATTGGGCAACCTGCTGAACAAGGGCCTGCACCCGTACCTGTTTGTCCTTGAAATTGGCCAGCACCGCCGCATTTGACTGCGCCAGGACATTCTGCTCATTGGCGAGCTCCTGCTGCTGAGCCCTGACTACATCATCGATGTAAGTCCAGTACCTATCGAGGGCATCCTTGACACGCCTCAAGTGCTGCTTGTGGATCTGCTCACGCGTCTTGGTAACTTGCTTCAGCAGCTCATTGGCTTTCCCTGCCAGGCGCTCAACAAGCTTGCCGAGGATCTGCGCCTTTTGGTCAGCCTCAACATATTTGCTGTTCCTTATCCTGAAAGCGAAGATCAAGATGGCTATGATTACAACAAGGCTCAGAAATGGTTGCATTACCCCTCTGCTTGGCTTTAGCAACTCTGCAGCGGATACACCAGCGTCGGGGGAAAACATGCCCCCGACCCACAGGAAGACGCCATTCAATGCGGCGCCACCCATGAACAGCATCCCAGCAACGCTGAACAAACGCATTGCAACACCTTGCCCCTCAAGAAAATGCCCGAACAATCCTTTTCTTACGGATTTCTCCTCCACATAAAAGGCCAGATCAAGATCATTTCCATAATTGGCATACGTGTTCTTCTCAAGTCGAGGCAGCTCGATCCTGCGAAGTGCATCATCATTTTCGACGATGCCGGAGACGATGGCCCTGACCTCTTCTTCGATCATGCCGAGCTCCTTGGAAACAATCACGGCGTCCCTCTCGATCTGCTTGCTACATACCTTTGAGATCTTCCTGGCAATGGAGTCAATACACTCGCGTGTTATCGATATCTGATAATCACGATTGAAGAGCACCCGGATCCGGCTTCGGCCACCGATGGTGTTCATGGCCGCCGGGGAGATGATTTCTCTAACCTCCAGGCTGTCCACTTCAATTCCGGAAACCAGTTGCTCGGCCTTGACGCCGAGATCGTCCAATACAAGCCTGGATTCGATTTGTGCGAGAAGAAATTCGGTTCTTTCCTTCGCCTGCTGCTTACGCCTGAGCCAGTCGTCGTCACCACGCAAGTTAAGTGCCTTGCCTGCTTTCCCTGCCTTTTCCCTGATCCCGATGATGGCGGCAAGTCGATCCTGCTCGATACCAAGTTCTTTCTTAATGCAAACGAGCAAACTCAGCGCCCGGCACTGCTGCAAGGTCTCACCAAGCTCCTGGCCGGCACGCTTAAAGGCTTCGATCAGGGCAGCCTCTCCATCGCGATCGAGCACTATCAGTTTTTCAGGGGCCGCCTGAAAAGCTGACAAGAACCCGCCTTGATCACGCTCACGTGCCACCACCAGCGTGGCGAGGGACAATCCATGCAACTCAGGAGCGAACGTCGCTTCATGCTTCCGCGATAGCTCAAGGAAAAAAATCAGATCAATGCTGGACCTCAGCAACTCCAGAATCATCGGATCGAAGAGGTGCTCAGGCGAATAGCGGGCAACAACAAGTCGAAGTTGGGGAACTCCCCAAGGGGAGTCGTGGATGGCCTTCCATTCCCACCCGGCTTCGCTGCCGGAGTGTCCTGCCAGCTTCTGGCTGGCGTTGCGATGCTCGCGCAGCTTCTCGAACTTGCGGCTCAGATCGCTGTACCCACTCTCCCAGAGCACCATCCGCCCGCCGCTTGCTGACTCGCTCTTCAGGAAGCCAATGACAGTGTCGGGAAAGCACTCAAGCGACATGGACTCATCATGGTCCGGCAAGATCACCAGACAGGTCACGAAGCGTCGCTGTATATCCTCAGTCTCGGCGGCAACCATGTCCGCGAATGCGTTGCCCGTCTCGGGAAACGCGAATCGTGCAGCGCCTGACATGCACTCGTCGAGTGCGCCTTGAATGTGTGCGGGCAGCATTTGTCATCTCCTGGCAGCCTAACGACGCACCGAAAATTGTCACAACTCGTGGCTTGCGGCGCAGTAACGAGCCCGAAACCCCGGCCAGCCCGTAACGCTTGACAAAGGGTAACTGGATGCCCCATAGATAAACGACGGATGCGTACAGACGATGACAATCTACAGATGTAGCACGCTCTCTCGCTGTACCCAAGTAGGTACATACGAGGCAGATACCCTTGCAGCGAGGTCCGGATGACCGCCCCAACCGAGTCACATAAGCCTTGCCCGATCTCTGAAGCCGCTCTGGAAGCAGCCACCCATGGCCGCTGGGAAGCCGTACTGTCGGAGCTGCTGCACCATACGGGTGCCCACGAAGCCTGGCTCCTGGCCAGAAATGGAAATGCGGGCAGACTCATCCATCTGGCAACGGCGGGAGTCGAGCCCGCTCATCAACGCGATTACGTGGTTTCCGGCCAGTTCATTGACCCTACATTCGAATGGGTTCTCTCGGCCCCCGATCAATGCTTCATGCGGGCCGACCTACGGACTGATCCACCTTTCGTCTCCGCCCAAGGGCCATTGGCGGACCACGCCCATTTCCGCGCCAGGAGGCACATATTCGCGACACTTCTTTGCCGCGAATATGAAATCCACACGTTCTTGATTCTGTACTGGAGTGACACCCCTCCCCGATTGCCTCAGGTCGGGGCAGCCGACGCCGACTTGAAGCGCCAACTTTCCGCGTGCGCCGCGGCATCGACTCTCAGATATCTGGCGGATGCCCTTTCGGTCAGCTCACAACAAAGCAACTGGTCTGACGAGTCGCCGACACCGGTGTTGATCTGCACGCGGACGGCACAGATCATCTTTGCCAACAGGGCGGGTTGCCACATGCTCAAGAACGGGAACATCGTCACCACCCGGAACGAGCAGCTCTGGACGTCCGACTTTCGCTCGCGTAAGGCAATTGAAACGGCGATTCAAGCCTGCACCGGCGATCCGATGATCATTTGCATCAAGGGTCGCGGGCGAGGCCATGTACCCTTGATCATTCAGCCAAGCCACAAGGCAGGCTATGCCTCCGGGTTCCAGAGCATCAGTTTTCCGACAGAACAGCCGGTGCCGAGCGAACTGCGATTGAAGCAAGCGCTGTCGCTGACAGATACCGAGGCCAAGTTGATCCACGTGCTGCTTGACGACAATGACGTACCCAAAGCTGCTGCAAAATTGGGAATTAAACCCGACTCGGTACGAATGATCCTCAAGCGGGCCTATGGGAAATTCGGTGTTTCAAGCAAAGTCGAGCTGCTGATGCGCGCACGGTTGATCCCGGGGGTTCCTCCGCTGATGAACAGAGGTGACTGCACCTTGTGTGGCAGGCACCGGCTTATTGACCGCTGTTTCTGACCCCGCGAAAGTTGGCAGCCTGACAGTTCGACGTAAGATCCCGCCAACCCGCCTGCCAGCTTCGGTCCCCTCGATCTGGCTCGAGACTCGCACAGCGTGGCCCAAATCAGCGAAAACTCTCCTCCTCCGCGGAATTTCCGAGACATCCGGTCATCTTTCATTGGACCTGAACCGTTGTGCACTGCACACTGTCACCACCGGGGCAGGCCCATGGTCTGCCCCGGTGCTTTTTGATGCCCGGTTCCACCTTGCCGTCCATGCCCAGACAAACAACAAGAATGCCCGCCGTCGATGCGCTGAAGGCCTTTGCCTGCCTGGCCATTGTCATGCACCACCTGGCCTTTTACGGCCCCATGAGTGACGTGGCCAAACCCCTGCTGCCGACGCTGGTGCAGTGGCTCGATGAATACGCCCGGATGGCCGTGCAGGTCTTCCTGGTGGTCTCCGGCTTCCTGTTCGCCGCCAAGTTTGCCCCGGCCGGGCTGCCGGTGAAGCTCGCGCCGCTCCCGGTGCTGCTCCAGCGCTACACCCGCCTGGTGGTGCCCTACTCCGCGGCCCTGCTGCTGGCGGTGGCCTGTTCGGCGGTGGCCAGCGTATGGATGGAGCACCGCTCCATCTCCGCAGCGCCGGATCTCGGACAGCTGCTGTCCCACGTGCTGTTGCTCCACGATCTGCTGGATCAGGAAGCCCTGTCCGCCGGGGTCTGGTATGTGGCCATCGACTTCCAGCTCTTCGCCGTCGCCGTCCTGTTGCTGTGGCTGCCCTCACGCCTCGCCGCCCAGCGGCCGGAACTGGCCATCGTGGCCCCCCTGCTGATCGGCCTGCTGACCCTGGCCTCCCTGTTCGGCTTCAACCGCGACGCCTACTGGGACGAAACCGCCCTGTACTTCTTCGGCTCATTCGGCCTGGGCATCCTGGCCTGGTGGGCGAGCAGCCAGCCCCGCGCCGGCCGCTGGCTGGCCCTGCTGACCGCCCTGGCCGTGGCCGCGCTGGTGGTGGATTTCCGGGCCCGCATCGCCGTGGCCACGGGGGTCATGCTGTTCCTGGGCCTGGCGCGCCAGCACGGCTTTCTGCACACCCTGCCGGTGCCTGCGGCAGTGAGCCACCTGAGCCGGATCTCCTACTCGGTGTTTCTGGTGCACTTCCCCATCTGCCTGCTGGTGAACATGCTGGTCAGCCTGGCCTTCCCGGCCAACCCGGTGATCAACGCCATGGGGATGGTGCTGGCGGTGGCGGCAAGCGTCGCCGGGGGGCATCAGTTCCACTACCGGGTAGAAAGCTACCCCTTCCGCACCCGCACCCGGCTGCTCTTTCCGGCCGGCGTGGTGGCCGGGGGATGGCTGACCGCGCTGGCAGCAGCCAACCTGGCCGGCTAAGGCAGCCGGGGACCGACCCAAAGGGCGGCTGCGGCCGCCCTTTGTGCGTCATTGGCTCGGGTAGAAAATGAGATTGCGGGGAGCACAGCTCAGGCGCCCGGAGCGGCCGGCGCCAGCATGGCCGCCACGTCCACCTCATCCACGCAGGCCCGGGCCATGAAGCGGTCGGCGTAGCGGCGGTACACGCCGGACTGCAGGAACAGGGCGAACAGCTCGGGGTCGATGTGCCCGGCGTCGCGCATGCGGGCCATGATGCGGATGGCTTCGGAGAGGTGCTTACCCTTCTTGTAAGGGCGATCGACGGCGGTGAGGGCTTCGAAGATGTCGGCGATGGCCATCATGCGGGCCATCGGACTCATCTGCTCGCGGGTCAGGCCGCGGGGGTAACCGCTGCCGTCCATCTTCTCGTGGTGCCCGCCGGCGATCTCGGGGACGGCGCGGAGATGGCGCGGGAAAGGCAGCTCGGAGAGCATCCGGATGGTCTGCACGATGTGCTCGTTGATCTTGAAGCGGTCTTCCTCGGTCAGGGTGCCCCGATCGATGCACAGGTTGGTCAACTCGCCCCGGTTGTAGAGCAGCTCCGGCACCTTGAGGCGGAAGCCCCAGGGGTTGTCGGCGGGGATGGCATCTTCAAGGCTGCGCGGGATGCGGTGCTCGGGCTTGTCGCCGATCAGCGCCTCGCGCACCGGCAGGGTCGGGCCGGGGCCCATGCGGCGCAGGGCTTCGGTGGACACGCCGAGGCGGTCATCCAGGGTGCGCAGCCAGGTACGGGCACCGATGCGCTGCAGACGCGCCACGTCGGCCGGGTCCATGGCCTCGCCGCCGGCGTTGCAGGCCGCCACGAAGGCGAACTCCGCGTCGAGGACGGCCAGGCTTTCGGCCAGCGCCGCCTGCTCCACGGCCAGGTCGCCCCCCCGGGCCACGGCCTGCCAGCAGGCGATCTCCGCGTCGCGCTTGAGCACCTCGAAGCGCATGCGGATTTCATGGATGCGGTCGTGGATGGTTTCCAGCTTGGTTGCCTTGTCCACCACGTACTCGGGGGTGGTGACCTTGCCGCAGTCGTGCAGCCAGGCGGCGATATGCACGGCCTCCCAGTCTTCGTCGTCGAGGCTGAAATTGCGGTAGGGCCCGTCGGTGGCGTCGCAGGCGGCCCGGGCGAGCATCTTGGTGAGCTCCGGCACCCGGGCACAATGGCCGCCGGTGTAGGGGCTCTTGGCGTCGATGGCGCCGGCGATGAGCTGGATGAAGGCCTCGAAGAGCTGCTTCTGGGCCCGGATGAGGGCACGGGTTTCCACCGACACGGCGGCCGACCCCGACAGGGCCTCGACAAAATGCACCAGATCCCGGTCGGGGGCCTCGTCGAACCACAGCACCAGCAGGCCCACCCGGTCGTGCTTGCGGTCGAGCAGAGGCACCGCCAGATAGGCCATGGCGCGGGCGCCCAGGGCGGCGAACAGCCCCGCGCCGCCGATGTCCCCCACCGAGCATCCCACGCCGGAGCGCTCGCCCTCGGGCACCAGGCTGGCCATGGCCGGCCCCGGCGGCGCATCGCCCAGAGGCAGGCTGTGCCCGGCGGCATCCCGCACGCTCACCGCATCCAGGCCGTCGCCGTCGTCCCGGGCCAGGTAGAGCACGCCGGCGCGGGCGCCCACCACGCCCACCGTCTCGTCCACCAGGCGCGGCAGCAGGCGCTCGAAGTCGGGCTCCTCGGCCATCACCGAGGCAATGTCGAGGAAGCGCCGCACCGATCCCTTCATGGAGGCCAGATCCCGGGCCAGATCGTCCACCTCCCGCACCACCGAGCGGGTCACCACCTCATCGGCAAAGTCGAAGCGCCGGATCGCCGCCGCCTCGCGGGCCAGCTCGCGGATCGGCCGCGACACCAGCCGGGCAGCCCCGTAGGTGAAGGGCAGCGCCAGCAGGATCACCAGCACCGTCACCAGGATGGCCCGGTCACGGATGCTACGGGCGTCGGTAAGCAGTTCGTCATCGGGGATGGCCACCCCCAGGTAGAGGGTTTGCCCGCCCCGCACCGGCAGGCTGGCCACGGCACCATGCCAGCTGCGGCCGGCACCGTCGAAGGCGGCCAGGGCCTGATCTGCGCGCATGCCGGCCTGGGGCGCCTGGCGCGCCAGGGCCGCGACGCCACCGTGGGTCAGCCCCGACACGCGAGGCCGCTCGATCTCGCCCCCGGCCGCCTCGGGCAACAGCCAGTCCGGCTCGGAACAGGCCACCACCCGCTGGGCCCCGTCAAAGAGCACCAGCTGCGAACCAGGGGTGATGCGCTGGCGCCGCAGGGTGTCGTCGAGGGTGGCGAGACGGATGTCGGCGCCCACCACGGCCCGGCCGCTGGCCGTCCGGCGGGCCACGGTCACCCCCAGGCGCCGGGTCGAGGCGAACAGGTAGGGTTCGGTCTGCACCGGTTCGGCACGGCCCTGGGCCTGCACGTACCAGCTGCGCTGGCGCGGGTCGTAGGTGGCCGGGTAATCGGGCCGCGGGTCGGCGCGCAGCTCATGGAGGTCGGCATCCAGGTAGATGAACTGCCCCTGGGGCCCGGCGATGCTCTGGATCAGGTAGGCGGCACCGGCGGGCGCCCCCACCAGGCGCCGGTCGGCGTCGTCGGCCAGGCGCATGAGCATGAAGAAATCGCCCGAGGCATAGCCGACGTAATAGGCCGACACCGACGGCGTGGCGCGCAGGGCCTCACGCAGCACCGCCAGCCCGGCACGCCGTTCGGCGAGGGTGCCGGCCTCGCTCACGGCGTTGAGGGCCAGCAGGCTGACGCTCGCCTCCACCGGACGCAGCAGGCTCTCCGTCTCGACCACGGTCTGGCGGGCGATGCGGGTGAGCAGATCTCCGGCGGCCCGTTCGAGCATCTCGGCGCTGCGGAAGTAGGAGAAGGCGGCGATGCTGCCCCCGGCCAGCAGCACCAGCAGGAAGAACAGGGTCGAGATATGGACGTGGAGCGGAAATCGGAAACGGCGCGACGACGGGCTTTCGGGAAGATCGGCGGCCATGGGTGTGGTCCTTTTCCTGGGCTATTGCCCCGCCAGGGCGCGCCGGTATTCCCCCGGCCGGGCCCCGGTCCACTTCTTGAAGGCCCGGTGGAAGGCGCTGGCTTCGGCAAAGCCCAGTTCGAGGGCGATGTCGAGCACCGACTTGTCGGAATGGCTGAGCTGGCTGATGGCCAGGTCACGGCGCAGGTCATCCTTGATGGACTGGTAGGACTGGCCCTCGTCGATCAGGTGGCGGCGCAGGGTGGAGGCCGAGAAATGCAGCTGCTGGGCCAGGGTCTCGAAATCGGGCCAGGTGTCGGGCGGAATGTGCCGCAGTTGGCGCCGGATGCGTGCCACCAGGCCATCGCTGTTGCGGTACTTGACCAGAAAGTTGGCCGGCGCGCTGCGCAGGAAGACCTTCATGGTGCGCTCGTTCTGCACGTTGGCCATGTCGAGGAACTCGGCCGGAAAGGCGATCTGGGTGTCGGCCTCTCCAAAGCGCAGGTCGGGGGAGAACAGCACCCGCCACTCGGGGCTGAAATCCGGCTCGGGGCAGCGGAAGCTGGCGTGGTCCAGGGGGATGCGCCGGCCGATCAGCCAGCAGGCCAGGCCATGGATCATGATCAGGAAGGTGCCGTAGGCAAATGCCCGGCGCGGTTCGCCGTGCCCCTCGGCCAGCACCACCCGGGCGGTATCGCCGTCGCGCACCAGCACGCCCTCGAAGTCGTCCAGCACCAGGCGGAAGAAGCGCAGGGCCCGGCGCAGGGCCCGCTCCAGGGACACGCAGTGGATCACGCTGTGGCACAGCAGGGTGAAGCTGCCGGCCTTCATGCGGTGGCTGTCCATGCCGAAGAACTCGTCGTCCATGCCCTGGGCGACCCGGTGCCAGAGCACACCGAAGTGGGCCGACGAGACCCGCGCCTGGGGTGCATTGAGGAGCTCCGGCGAGATCCCCGCGTGCTGCAGCAGCGCGTCCACATCGAGGCCATGCTCCCGTACCCCGACCAGGGCCTCGCGGACAAAACGGATGGAGATGGTGCCCTTGTCGGGCGTGCGCTCGCTCATCGGGGGCAGACAGGGGGAAAGGAGGTGGGGCGCCACGGAGGACGGGCCTTGCGACGCTGCGCCGCAACATGAAACGACGGGTCTTCGCATTCCTTTGGTATGGCAAATTCTACCATCCACAATGAGCGTTTTAGGCATGGAGCGCCAGGGCGCTTGTGCCTAGACTGCGCCCCACGTCGCGCATCCTGCGCATAGTCCATCAGCCAGAAAAAAGAGGAGAGAACACATGGAGATCAACAACAACGTATTCGTGGTGACCGGTGGCGGTTCCGGCCTGGGTGCAGCGACCGCGCGCATGATCGTGGCCCGCGGTGGCAAGGTCGTGCTGGCCGATGTGAACAAGGAGGCCGGCGAGGCCCTGGCCGCCGAACTGGGTGCCAACGCCCGCTTCGTCGCCACCGACGTGACCGGCGAGGAGAGTGCCAAAGGCGCCTTCGCCGCAGCCGTCGAGATGGGCAGCCTGCGCGGCCTGGTGAACTGTGCGGGCATCGCCCCCGCCGAGAAGGTGGTCGGCCGCGACGGCGCCCACAAGCTGGAGAGCTTCGCCCGCACCATCAACATCAACCTGGTGGGCAGCTTCAACATGATCCGCCTCGCCGCCGAGATCATGAGCAAGAACGAAGCCGATGCCGGCGGCGAGCGCGGCGTGATCGTCAGCACCGCCTCGGTGGCGGCCTTTGACGGCCAGCTCGGCCAGGCCGGCTACGCGGCCTCCAAGGGCGGCGTGGTTGCCATGACCCTGCCGATCGCCCGCGAGCTGTGCCGCTCCGGCATCCGCGTCATGACCATCGCCCCGGGCATCATGGAAACCCCGATGCTGCTGGGCATGCCCGCCGACGTGCAGGACGCCCTCGGCAAGATGGTTCCCTTCCCCTCCCGCATGGGCAAGCCGGCCGAGTACGCCGCGCTGGTGGAGCACATCTTCGGCAACAGCTACCTCAACGGCGAGGTGATCCGCCTGGACGGCGCCATCCGCATGGCGGCCAAGTAAGGCGGCCACACGCTTCCCTGGTCGGATGAATTCGACCCCACGGCTGCGCGCCCTCCGGTAGCGGCGCCGCCTCACCCCGATTCAGAAAGGTTTCACCATGAGCAACCAAGACCCGATCGTCATCGTCTCCGCCGCCCGCACCCCGATGGGGGGCTTCCAGGGTGATTTCGCCAGCCTCACCGCGCCCCAGCTGGGCGGCGTCGCCATCAAGGCCGCCATCGAGCGCGCCGGTGTGCCCGCCGATGCCGTGCAGGAACTGATCTTCGGCTGTGTGCTGCCCGCCGGCCTCGGTCAGGCCCCGGCCCGCCAGGCTGCTCTCAACGGCGGCCTGGCCCTCAGCGCCGGCTGTACCACCATCAACAAGGTGTGTGGCTCCGGCATGAAGGCCACCCTGCTGGCCCACGACCTGCTGGTGTCCGGCAGCGTCGAAGTGGCCGTTGCCGGTGGCATGGAGTCCATGTCCAACGCCCCCTACATGCTGCCCAAGGCCCGCGGCGGCATGCGCCTGGGCCACGGCCAGGTGCTCGACCACATGTTCTTCGACGGCCTGGAAGACCGCTACGGCAAGGAAACCAACGGCCGCCTGATGGGCACCTTCGCCGAAGACTGTGCCGGCAACTACGGTTTCACCCGTGAAGAGCAGGACGCCTGGGCCATCACCTCCACCACCCGCGCCCAGGCCGCCATCAAGGGCGGCGCCTTCCAGTGGGAGATCGCCCCCGTCACCGTGGCCGGCCGCAAGGGCGACGTGACCATCGCCGACGACGAGCAGCCGCCCAAGGCCAGCATCGACAAGATCCCCAGCCTCAAGCCGGCCTTCAAGAAGGACGGCACCGTGACCGCCGCCAACTCCAGCTCCATCTCCGACGGCGCCGCCGCCCTGGTGCTGATGCGCGCCTCCACCGCCGACAAGCTCGGCGCCAAGCCCATCGCCCGCATCGTCGGCCACACCAACCACGCCGGCCTGCCCGCCAACTTCCCCACCGCCCCGGTGGGCGCCATGCAGAAGCTCCTCGACAAGGCTGGCTGGGCTGCCGGTGACGTGGACCTGTGGGAAATCAACGAAGCCTTCGCCGTCGTCACCATGGCCGCCATCCGCGACCTGCAGCTCGACCCGGCCAAGGTGAACATCCACGGCGGCGCCTGCGCCCTGGGCCACCCCATCGGCGCCTCCGGTGCCCGCATCATCGTCACCCTGCTCGGCGCCCTCAAGCAGACCGGTGGCAAGCGCGGCATCGCCAGCCTGTGCATCGGCGGCGGCGAAGCCACCGCCCTGGCCGTGGAAATGCTCTAAAGCCCGTCTCCGGGCCCGATCGACGATATTCAGGAATCCACACCATGATCCTCACCCAAGAACAGGAAATGATCCGCGACTCCATGCGCGCCTTCGCGCAGGAGCGCCTCGCCCCCTTCGCCGCCGAATGGGACAAGCACCACACCTTCCCCGCCCAGGCCCTCAAGGAGCTCGGCGAGCTGGGCGCCATGGGCATGTGCGTGCCCGAAGAGTGGGACGGCGCCGGCATGGACTACATGAGCCTGGTGCTCACCCTCGAAGAGATTGCCGCCGGCGACGGCGCCACTTCCACCATCGTCTCGGTGCAGAACTCCCTGGCCTGCGGCATCACCCAGAAGTACGGCACCGACCAGCAGAAGGAGGAATGGCTGAAGCCCCTGGCCCGCGGTGAGAAGCTGGGCTGCTTCTGCCTCACCGAGCCCCACACCGGCTCGGATGCGGCAGCCATCACCACCCGCGCCGACCGTGACGGCAACGATTTCGTGCTCAACGGCGTCAAGCAGTTCATCACCACCGGCAAGCACGCCCACATGGCCATCGTCTTCGCCGTCACCGACAAGGCTGCCGGCAAGAAGGGCATCTCCTGCTTCCTGATCCCGACCAGCACCCCCGGCTTCATCGTCGGCCGCACCGAGGACAAGATGGGCCAGCACGCCTCCGACACCGTGCAGATCATTCTCGAGAACTGCCGCGTGCCCGCCAGCGCGCTGCTCGGCAAGGAAGGCGAAGGCTACAAGATCGCCCTCTCCAACCTGGAAGCCGGCCGCATCGGCATCGCCGCCCAGAGCATCGGCATGGCCCGCGCCGCCTTCGAAGCCGCCGTGCGCTACGCCAAGGAACGTGTGACCTTCGGCGTGCCCATCATCGAGCACCAGGCCGTCAACTTCCGCCTGGCCGACATGAACACCCTGCTCGACGCCGCCCGCCTGATGGTGTGGCGTGCCGCCCAGCTCAAGGACGCCGGCAAGCCCTGCCTGAAGGAAGCCTCGATGGCCAAGATGTTCGCCTCGGAAGCCGCCGAGAAGATCGCCTCCGACGCCATCCAGATCCACGGCGGCGTGGGCTACACCAGCGACTTCCCGGTGGAGCGCATCTACCGCGACGTGCGCATCAGCCAGATCTACGAAGGCGCCAACGACATCCAGCGCCTGGTCATCGGCCGCAGCATCGCCACCGAGTAAAGGGCACATCGGGCTACTGCGCGGGTCGATCTCGCAATTGCGGTGCTCGCCGTACTCAAGTACGGCTGTGCTCCTCATCGCGACCTCGGCCCGCTCACTACGCCCGCTGTACCCTTTACAGCTTCTTGGTGCATTTGCAGGACCGAAAACAATAGGTGTGAAAGGAGAAAGTGTGGGCCCCCTGCACGGCATCAAAGTCATCGAATTCGCCGCCCTCGGCCCCTGCCCGATGGCCGCCATGATCCTCGCCGACCTGGGCGCCGAGGTCGTGCGCATCGAGCGCAAACCGGCCCCTGGCGCCAAGCCGGCCTCCGATCTGTTCGACCCGAAGATCGACATCCTCAACCGCTCCCGCCGCGTCGTCACCCTCGACCTGAAGAAGCCTGAAGGGCTGGATGCCGCGAAACAGCTGGTGGCCGGCGCCGACATCCTCGTCGAAGGCTACCGCCCCGGTGTGATGGAGCGCATCGGCCTGGGCCCCGACACCTGCCTCGAGGCCAACCCGCGCCTCGTCTATGGCCGCATGACCGGCTGGGGCCAGAGCGGCCCGCTGGCCCAGGCTGCCGGCCACGACATCAACTACCTGTCCCTGTCCGGCGCCCTGCACGCCATCGGCGAGCCCGGCGGCAAGCCGGTGGTGCCCCTCAACCTGGTGGCCGACTGCGGCGGCGGCGCGATGCTGCTGGTGGTCGGCGTGCTCGCCGCCCTCACCGAGGCCCGCACCTCCGGCCAGGGCCAGGTGGTGGATGCCGCCATGACCGACGGCTCGGCCCTGCTGATGACCATGATGTACACCCTCAAGGCCATGGGCCAATGGACCCAGCAGCGCGGCAGCAACCTGCTCGACGGGGGCGCCCACTTCTACGACACCTACCGCTGCGCCGACGGCAAGTACCTCTCCATCGGCCCCATCGAACCCCAGTTCTACACCCTGTTCCTGCAAAAAGCCGGCCTCGACGACCCGGACTTCAGCCAGCAGTGGGACCGCGCCCGCTGGCCCGAGCTCAAGACCCGCCTGGCCGCCCATCTGCAGACCCGCACGCGCGACGCATGGTGCGCCCTGCTCGAAGGCAGCGACGCCTGCGTCGCACCGGTGCTGGACATGGACGAAGCGCCCGAACACCCGCACAATCGGGCTCGCGGCACTTTCATCGAGCTTGGCGGCGTCATGCAGCCGGCTCCGGCCCCCCGCTTCAGCCGCAGCATTCCCGCGCAGCCCCGCCCGCCCGTCGTCGGTGCCACCGGCGAGGACGTGCTCGCCGACTGGGGTTTCACCCCCGAGGCGATAGCCCGGCTGCGCAGCGCGGGGGCCGTCTAATAACAGCAGCAACAGGAGAAAGCATGGAATACCAGAACATCATCGTCGAGACCCGCGGCAAGGTCGGCCTCATCACCCTCAACCGTCCGAAGGCCCTCAACGCCCTCAACGACGCCCTGGTGGACGAACTGGGCCTGGCCCTCAACGCCTTCGAGGCCGACGAGGCCATCGGCTGTATCGTCATCACCGGCTCCGAAAAGGCCTTCGCCGCCGGCGCCGACATCACCATGATGGCCAACTTCAGCTACATGGACGCCTACAAGGGCGACTACATCACCCGCAACTGGGAACGCGTGAAGACCTGCCGCAAGCCGGTCATCGCCGCCGTGGCGGGTTTCGCCCTGGGTGGCGGCTGCGAGCTGGCCATGAGCTGCGACATGATCTACGCCGCCGACACGGCCAAGTTCGGCCAGCCCGAAGTCAAGCTGGGCATCCTCCCCGGCGCCGGCGGCACCCAGCGCCTGCCCCGTGCCGTGGGCAAGGCCAAGGCCATGGACCTGTGCCTCACCGCCCGCATGATGGACGCCCTTGAGGCCGAAAAGTCCGGCCTCGTCGCCCGCGTGATCCCCGCCGAGCAACTGCTGGAAGAAACCCTCAAGGCCGCCACCACCATCGCCGGCTTCTCCCTGCCGGTGGTCATGATGATCAAGGAATCGGTGAACCGCGCCTACGAAAGCAGCCTCAACGAAGGCCTGCTCTTCGAACGCCGCGTCTTCCACTCCGCCTTCGCCCTCGAAGACCAGAAAGAAGGCATGGCCGCCTTCGTCGAGAAGCGCAAGGCCGAGTTCAAGAACCAGTAATCCGGGGTTCGCAGCAACAGGAATGACTAAGGGGGCTTCGGCCCCCTTTCGTTTTCAGAGCTGGATAACATTTTGACGAGAGACGGGGGGCAAAGTCACTTTCCCTGTAACCCTCAGCTCCGGGAAGCTAAAGAAAGCGGACAGCCTCGAGCCCGTCAGCTATGCTCGTAGCACAAAAAAATCTCGTGGAATTCTGTATGCAACCCAAGACCATCGTCCGTGTTGAAGCCGAAGAGCCTGCCAAGCGACTCGCCGTCCTAATCGACGCAGACAACGCTCAGGCAGCAGTGATTGAAGCACTGCTGGAAGAAGTCGCTCGTTTCGGTGAAGCAACCGTCAGGCGCATCTACGGTGACTTCACCTCTCCGTCGAGTTCATCCTGGAAGAAAGTTCTCAATCGTCACTCCATCAAACCTGTTCAGCAGTTCGCCTATACAACGGGCAAGAATGCGACCGACAGCACGATGATCATCGACGCAATGGATCTTCTATACACCCGCAGATTTGATGGATATTGCTTGGTCACCAGCGACAGCGACTTCACCGGTCTGGCTGTTCGTCTTCGCGAGGAAGGTCTGGTCGTTTACGGTTTTGGCGAGCAAAAGACGCCCGAAGCCTTCCGCAATGCATGTCACAAGTTTGTATTCACGGAGGTTCTGAGAAAGCCTATTGAGCCTGGCAGCGAGAAGAACAAGACCGAACCTGAAGCGCCACCCCAACAGCAGTCCGGAACCAGCCTCGCTCCTGTAGGTGAAATCCATCTGCCAGCATTCCCGAAAGAGTTTCTGATGGAGGCCCTCGAAAAATCCAGCGACGACCATGGATGGGCCCACCTTGGCACATTCGGCAGCTACCTCCAGAAGATCCAGCCCGACTTCGACTCCCGGCTTTACGGGTTCAAGAAACTATCAGACCTCATTCGCGGACACTCAGACCTCTTCACTACCGAAGAACGCAGTGCCCCCGGAAGCGCAGCCAGGCAGCTTTACATCAAAGCCAGACAATAGACGCAATCAGGGGC
This sequence comes from Zoogloea sp., assembly GCF_023150065.1. Classification (GTDB taxonomy): domain Bacteria; phylum Pseudomonadota; class Gammaproteobacteria; order Burkholderiales; family Rhodocyclaceae; genus Zoogloea. The sequence goes on along the minus strand of NZ_JAKLLN010000010.1, from coordinate 11,088 downwards.
GTCAAGACATCCTCGGCAGCGCTAGCCACTGCAAAGGAGCCCCTCTACTTCTTCACCCACGAGACACGAGCGGAAAATCGTCAGGCCGGCGAATGGAAGCCACAGAAAGATCAACATCCAAGCTGGGCCAATAGAGATGGTCGGGAGCAGGTCGCTCGACATGGGTGATTTGACCAACCGTAGCCTGCTTGAACCACGGGAACTGCTCAAACGAAAGCAGGAGTTCCTCTTCGTCAAGAAGAACCCAGAAGCCATATCGGGAAATATTGGTGACTTCAACTGCCGAAGTGGTGATTCCAGGCATCTTCTATTTCCTTGATGTGTGCATTGACGACAGCGTCCGCCTCCGTGATCTGACGAGGAGTCAGGCCGGTAGATGTTGCCAGGCAAACCGTCGGCGTAAGCCAGAATTTAGCCTCACCGTCGGGATGTGCGACGTGCACATGGATGCGCGGCTCCTCACGGGAAAAGAAAAACAGCCTGAACGGTCCATCACGAACAACTGTAGGTGCCATACCGATCACTCTAGCCAATCCATGCCATGTGTCCAAGCGCACTTAACGCTAAGCCCGAGGTCGATGGATGCGTACTACCCCACGGCCCTTCCTTGTCGTCGCCCTACATCGCCCGCAGTGCCGGCATCAGGGGGTCGATCTCGGTGGCGCTGAGCTTGGGGCCTTCGGGGGCCATGGCGGCGTAGAGGGCCAGGGCTTCGGGGCTGGGGCGGCCGACGAGCTTGCCGAGCTCGGAGAAACGCAGGCCCTGGCGGACGAGCCAGGCGATGCAGGTGTGGCGCAGCACCTCGGCGGTCACCCCACCGGCGCTGCTCAGGCCGGCGTCGAAGGCGGCGCAGGCCAGGATGGACTGGATGTCCTCGGGGCGCAGGCGGGCGCCCGCGGCATCCTGCAGCAGGGGAGCGTCCATGCCACCGATGGATGAGGGCCGGCAATCGCCCATCCAGGCGGGGGCCTTCAGGCTGCGGGAAGCGTTTCCGGCCACCTGCAGCACACCGCTGGTACCATCGAAATCGCTCTGCCGCAGGGCTGCGGCTTCATCCGTGGAGAGCCCCATGAGCAACAGGCCCAGCACGAAACGCCCTTCGCCGGCCGATGCGGCAAGCAGATCCACCACTTCTTCCTGGGCGAGCTCTCGGGGAGGCCGGGGCGCGGACGCCAGCAGGCCGGCCGAGGCAGCACCGGGAACCAGGCCGACCGGGGGCTCGGACAGCAGCGGCGCGGCACCACCGGAGCCCGGCATGCCGGCCCACGGCGGGGGCATGATCAGGGTGGTGGATGCGGGCGTCTGGAGCGGCACCTGGCGATTGAAGATCTCGACGAACCAGATGGCCGCCAGGCCGAGGCCGAAGGCCGCACCGAGGACGATCAGGGCGTCGAGCAGGTAATCGGGGCGGAAGGGGGTGCCGGGCAGGCTGGCGGCCTCCACGAGCTTGAGGGCGGGCAGGCGGCTCTGCTCGCTGGCCTCCAGCTTGGCCAGGCGCTCCTGGGCTTCGCGGCTGGCCTTCTCGATCTGGGCCAGATCGTCCTCGAGGGACTTGGCTTGGGTGAAACGCTGGGAGAAGTCCTGCATGGTCGAACGCTGGGCACGGATCTCGCCCTGCAGGCGCTCCGCCGTGGCCCGGGCGGTGGCCACTTCATCCTGGGCGGCGCCCAGGGCGGCCTGCCGGCTGGTGGCGCGCTGGGCCTCGATCTGGCGCTCCATCTCGGTCAGGCGGATCTGCAGGGACTTGGCGCGGGGGTCCATGCGCATGAACTCGGGGGTGTAGGTCCGCTCCATCTGGCGGATCTCTTCGGCAATCTGGGAGGCACGGGCCTCCATGTTGGCCAGGGTCGGGTCATCGGCGCCGGCGGCAGCACCCCGCCCACCGGCCTGCATGGACTTGAAGCGCGCTTCGGCCACGGCGAGCTTCTCGGTGGCGGCGTTGAGGGAGGTGGTCAGACCCTTGATGCGGGCTACGGCCTCGTTCTCCTCCCGCTCCGGCGAGAGCACACCGGTGGAGTTGCGGAAGGCATCCAGGCGCTGGCGCCGGGTCTGCACGACAGCCGCCAGACGCTCCGCCTCCTGGCGGGCCTGGGCCAGGCCTTCACCGGCGGCGGTGCCGTAGGAGGCCTTCATGTCCTCCCGGTAGATGTCCACGAGGGTGTTGAGGGCGGCAGCCAGTTGTCGGGGCCGGGTGCCGGTGGCCTGCAGTTCCACCACCTCGGTGCCCTCAACGGCCTCGGCGCTGATCATCTCCCGCAGCCGTGCCGCCGGATCGCCTCCGGGCAGGGGCTCGCCCTCACGGGCCAGGGCGGCCCCCACTTTCTCGAGGAGGGGGCGACTGGTGAGTACCTGGACCTGGGTCAGCAGCTCGGACGCACTGCGCGGGATCTCGCTGCCACCACTGCCGCCTCCCAGCGCCAGGGGGGCGGCCCCCGGCCGGGGCTCGGTGCTGCCCGGCATGATCTGCACCCTGGCCGTGGCACGGAACTCGGCAGGGCGCAGGAAATTCCACAGCAGGCCGGGGATCAGCACGATCAGGAAGACCACGGCAAACACCTGCAGGCGCCGCCGGTTGCTGCGCCGTGCGGCCGCCTGGGCATCGGCGGCGGGGGTCACGTCGTGTTCGAGCAAGGTGCGCAGGGATGAGGGCAGACGCATGGGAGTAACCGGGGTTCGTTTAGCCGGAACGGCAGCCGAATTTGCCGACGAGTATTCGGTGCGTCCCCTTGCGGGTCAAGCGCCGGAAGCCGGGGAGAGCGAAATAATGCCCCACCACCGGGAGCCGGGGTGGGGGAGGAAGCCCGGGATGCCCCTTGCCCTGAGCCGGGCAGGGCAAGTCAACCGGGCGCTTTCAGGGCTGACGGATCTCGAGCAGGCTGTCGTCCCAGCAGGCGTGCTTTTCCAGGCCCACCAGGTTGGCCACCGTGGCGGCGATGTTCGACAGGCCGGCGGCGTCGGTCTGGCGCAGGCCCAGCCTGCCGCCGCTCACCTTGTCGAAGAGCGCCAGGGGCACCGGGTTGAGGGTGTGGGCGGTCTTGGCCTTGAAGCTGCCATCCTTGTTAAGGGACGGTTGCTTGGTCTTCTTGTCGAGCTCGAACATCTCGTCGGCGTTGCCATGGTCGGCGGTGATCAGGGCCACCCCGCCGGCGGCCTCGATGGCCGGCAGCAGGCGCGCCAGGGCCAGGTCCACGGCCTCGACGGCCATGGTGGCGGCGCGGAAGTTGCCGGTGTGGCCCACCATGTCGCCGTTGGCGAAGTTGCAGCGCAGGAGCTTGTACTGGCCCGACTGGACGGCGGCGATCATGGCGTCGGCGATCTCGGCGGCCTTCATCCACGGGCGCTGCTCGAAGGGCACCACGTCGCTGGGGACTTCCTGCCAGGTTTCACCCTCGAACTTGCCGGAGCGGTTGCCGTTCCAGAAGTAGGTGACGTGGCCGAACTTCTGGGTTTCGGAGCAGGCAAACTGGGCCAGCCCGGCCTTGCTGAACCACTCGCCGGAGGTGTCCTTGATGGCCGGCGGGGCCACCAGGAAGCGCTTGGGCAGCTGCAGGTCGCCGTCGTACTGGAGCATGCCGGCAAAGGTCACTTTGGGGGCACGGACCCGGTCGAACTTGTCGAAGCGGTCTTCGACGAAGGCGCGGGTGATCTCGATGGCCCGGTCGCCACGGAAGTTGAAGAACACCACCGCATCCCCGTCCTCGATGGTACCGATGGGCTTGCCGCCGTCGGCGATGATGAATTCGGGGAGGTCCTGGTCGATGGTGCCGGGGTGGTGCTGGCGCAGGCCATTGACGGCATCGGTGGCGTTGGCGAACTGGGGGCCCTCGCCCAGCACGTGGGTCTTCCAGCCCTTCTCCACCATCGGCCAGTTGGCGTCGTAGCGGTCCATGGTGATGAACTGGCGGCCGCCGCCCGAGGCGATGCGGGCGTCGAAGCCATCGCTGCTGATGTCCTTCAGGAAGGCCTCGAAGGGCACCACGTATTCCAGGGCGCTGGTCTCGGGCACGTCGCGGCCGTCGAGCAGGGCGTGGATGCGCACGGTGCGGATGCCTTCCGCCTTGGCTTGGGCGACCATGGCCTTGAGGTGGTCGATGTGGCTGTGCACATTGCCGTCGGAGAACAGGCCGATGAAGTGGATCACGCCTTCCTTGCCGTTCGCGCCTGCTTTGGCCCCCGCCACGATCTCCTTCCATGCGTCGCCGGCCCAGATGGCGCCGTCGGCGATGGCATTGGCCACCAGCGCGGCGCCCTGGCTGTAAACCTGGCCGGCGCCGATAGCGTTGTGGCCCACCTCCGAGTTGCCCATGTCGTCATCGGACGGCATGCCCACCGCGGTGCCGTGGGCGCGCAGGGTGATATGCGGGCATTCGGCAAACAGCGCATCCAGGGTCGGCTTGCGGGCGGCGGCGATGGCGCTGCCGGCGTCGTTCTTGGGGATGCCGTAGCCATCCATGACGATGACGACAACCGGGCCGGTGACGCCGGGGAAGGTGGAGAGTTTCTGCAGCATGGCGGGTTCCTGAAGGATGAATTCGGGGGCCGGCGCGGCGGGCTTCACCCGGGCGGCATCCGGCAAGCCCGCTATTTTCCTTCAAATCGGGGGGGCGATCACAGCCCCGCGTGCAAGACTTTGCGATGGATGCCACGCGGCGGGCGGAACTGGCGGGTGTCCCGGTAGTAGTCGGCACAGGCGTTGTCGGGCGTCACCCCGGGGATGCCGAGGAGCGGCAGCGGCGCCAGGCCGGCCTTGCCGAAGGCCTGGAGCGGGTCCAGCAGACGGGCGGCCAGCCAGGCATCGGCATCGGCCTGCTGCGCGGCGGCGGGCAAGGCCAGCCAGCCGTCATCCACCACCCGGTAGAGGGCCTTGGCGCACAGGCCGAAGAAGGGCTGACGGAGCTGGTCCCAGCTGCCGTGACCCAACGCCAGGAAGCGGGTGCTCTCCAGCAGACGGGCGCGGTGCGTCCAGAAGGCCTCCTCCCAGGCGTGGGCCGCCAGTAGCGCCGGGATGTGCGGGTCGGTGGACACCACCAGCACGCCGCATTCGTCGAACTGGGTCAGGGCATCGCGCAGCGGGCCGCGGCCGGGCAGGCCGGCCTGGGCCCGCGCCGCCTGCTCCCGCAGGTGCAGGGCGTTGCAGGCGGCCTTGGCCCGGGGCCACACACACCAGGCCAGGGCATTGAAGAAGTCGTGCCAGTCACCGGGCCGGGTGGGGACGTGGCCGGTGGCGTGGATGTGCTGCTCGTAGGCATCGAGCCCCTCGGGGGGCAGGACGAAGCGCAGGGGATGCCCCGAACCGCTCACCGCGCCAGGGGCGTGGACGCGCAGGCAGCCGGTCAGCGCCGCCGCGTCGGGCAGGCCATCCGGAAATCCGGACAGCAGGTGGGCGATGGGTTCGAAGAGGGGGCGGTGGGCGTAGGCGGCGGGGGAATCGCCGTGGGTGCCCGGCATGGACAGGCTCATTCAGGCAGCGTCCGCTGGATCAACGGCACGCCCATACCGCAGGCAGATCACTCCTCCGCCTGGCGGATGGGCTTGGCGGGTTTGTCGGCGGGGATGAATTCGAGCTTGTCGTTCTTGCGGCTGAAAGTACCTACCAGGCGGCCGGGGGGCTCGTCGGGAGGTTCGGCCCAGCGCTGGAACTCGCACTTTTCGGTGCTCGCCAGGTACCAGTTCTTGCCCTGCTTGAGCGCCCACAGATTGCTGCCGGCCTCGAAGACTTCCATCTTCACGCTGCCGGCCACGCCGGACTTGATGTCATGGCGGCGCATGCAGGTGGGCATGCGCGACACGACCACGGCCTGCTCCACCTCGCTGCTCCAGAACCAGCGCTGCTCGCGCACCAGGCTGATGTTCTCGTCCTTGTTGCCATTGACGATGAAGGCCGCGCCCTCGTACTCGCAGGCAGCGAGCACGGGCAGGGCCAGCAGGAGCAGGAGGGGCTTGAGCTTGGGTGACATGGTGGGGACGGAGGTCAGGCCAGCTTCCAGTGAATCTGTTCGCCGCCGCGCAGGGGCACCAGCGGGTCGCCGGGCAGGTAGTCGAGGCCGGCGGGCACGTCCCAGCTCTCCTTCACCAGGGTGATGGTGTCGGCGTTGCGGGGCAGGCGGTAGAAATCGGGGCCGTTGAAGCTGGCAAAGGCCTCGAGCTTGTCGAGGGCGCCGGCCTGATCGAAGGCTTCGGCATAGAGCTCGATGCCGGCGTGGGCGGTGTAGCAACCGGCACAACCGCAGGCGGCTTCCTTGGTGGTTTTGGCGTGGGGGGCCGAATCGGTGCCCAGGAAGAACTTGTTGCTGCCCGAGGTGGCGGCCTTCATCAGGGCCTCCCGGTGGGTCTCGCGCTTGAGCACCGGCAGGCAGTAGTGATGGGGCCGGATACCGCCGGCAAAGATGGCGTTGCGGTTCATCAGCAGGTGATGAGCCGTGATGGTGGCCCCCACGTTGGGGCCCGCCTCGGTCACGAACTGCGCCGCCTCGGCCGTGGTGATGTGCTCGAAGACAATGCGCAGGGCCGGGTAGCGCGCTGCAAGCGGCGCCAGTACGCGATCGATAAAGACACGCTCGCGATCAAAGATATCCACGTCAGCATGGGTCACCTCTCCATGAACACACAGGGCTACGCCCTTTTCCGCCATCCGTTCGAGAACGGGATAGATCCTGGCGATGTCGGTGACGCCCGCGTCCGAATTGGTCGTTGCGCCCGCCGGGTAGAGCTTGGCGGCGGGGATGAAGCCGCTGGCTGCGGCCTTGTCGATCTCTTCAGGACTGAGGGTGTCGGTGAGATACAACGTCATGAGCGGGTCGAACTTGAGCCCGGCCGGCACCGCTGCCTGGATGCGCGCCCGATAGGCTGCCGCCTGCTCCACCGTGGTCACGGGGGGCTTGAGGTTGGGCATGATCAGGGCACGGCCGAAGCGGCGGGCGGTGTCGGGCACCACGGCGGCCAGGGCGGCGCCGTCGCGCACATGCAGGTGCCAGTCATCGGGGCGGGTGAGGGTAAGCGTCATGGCGTGTCGGTCCACAGGGCGAAGGGCTGAATGGCGCATTTTACCAGCCCCGGGCACCGGACCCGTTCGGGAAAGCGTGCGGATTTCCGCGCGCCTCGCCGGAGGTGTATCCGGAAATCCGAACGTCCGCCACCACACGGCGGAATCCATCCATTAAAAATCAACGGCTTGCAAACATGGCCCGGCGCCTTTCGGGCTGGCACGCCCCCTGCAATGGAAAGGACACCCGGCGGCCCGGTCGCCGACGGACCCTCAACCCCAGCAGGAGAACCGAACCATGCGTACTTCGTTCCAGCTCGCCGCCACCTGTATCGCCACCGCCCTCCTCGCCCAGCCCGTGCTGGCCCAGGAATCTCCGACCCTGGCCAAGATCAAGAGCAGCGGCACCATCTCCCTGGGGCACCGGGAATCCTCCATCCCCTTCTCCTACTACGACGACAAGCAGCAGGTCGTCGGCTACTCCCAGGAGTTCATGCTCAAGGTCGTCGACGCCGTCAAGGCCGAGCTCAAGCTCCCCACCCTCGCCGTCAAGCTCACCCCGGTCACTTCCCAGAACCGCATCCCCCTGATCCAGAACGGCACCGTCGACATCGAGTGCGGCTCCACCACCCACAACGCCGAGCGCGCCCGCCAGGTCGCCTTCTCCAACACCCTCTTCATCATCGGCACCCGCCTGATGACCAAGAAGGACTCCGGCGTGAAGGACTTTGCCGACCTCGCCGGCAAGAACGTGGTCACCACCGCCGGCACCACCTCCGAGCGGCTGATCCGCAAGATGAACGAGGAGAAGAGCCTCGGCATGCGCATCATCTCCGCCAAGGACCACGGCGAATCCTTCCTCACCCTCGAAACCGGCCGTGCCGTCGCCTTCATGATGGACGACGCCCTCCTCTACGGCGAACTCGCCAAGGCCAAGCGCCCGGCCGACTGGACCGTCACCGGCACGCCCCAGAGCTTCGAAGCCTACGGCTGCATGCTGCGCAAGGACGACCCCGCCTTCAAGAAGATCGTCGATGCCGCCATCGCCAAGACCATGACCTCCGGCGAGGCCGAGGCCATCTACAAGAAGTGGTTCACCCAGCCCATCCCCCCCAAGGGCCTGAACCTCAACTTCCCCCCCTCCGACGCCATGCTCAAGCTGTTCAAGGCCCCCAACGACAAGGCCTTTGAGTAAGTCGCGCTCCGCTCCCCGCACTCCCTCCCCATCCACTTGCACGAGACCAACAAGATCATGAAGAAGACCGTTCAGCACCTCAGCCTGGCCGCCGCGGCCACCCTCTCCGCCCTGGCCAGCCTGCCGGCCCTCGCCGATGACGGCGTGGTGATCTACGGCCGCCTCAACGCCACCTTCGAAAACGTCAGCGTCTCCGGCGGCCACTCCCGCACCATGGTCAATGACAACGCCTCCCGCATCGGCTTCCGCGGCACCGAAGACCTGGGCGGCGGCATGGCCGTGATCTACCAGATCGAGAGCCGCATCCGCGTCGATGGCAACGACGCCGGCACCGCCCTGGCCACGCGCGACACCTGGGTCGGCCTGCGCACCCAGCAGGGCACCCTGCGCCTGGGCCGCTCCCTCGGCCCCATCTACTACGCCCTGTACGACTACATCAGCATGCACAACCACGACACCGGCACCTCGTCGGACGCGCTGCTGTCGTCGGCCATCTTCGGCAACTCCAATGCCGCCGGCGGGCGCATGAACAACCAGATCTGGTACACCAGCCCCAAGCTCGGCGGCTTCACCTTCGACGCCACCTACGCCCTGCTGGCCGAAGAGCCCGCCGCCAGCGGTTCCGCCCGCACGCCCCACAACCTGGGCCTGGTGACCAGCTACGACGCCGGCCCGCTGCATGCCGCCGTCAGCTACGCCTCCACCCAGAACACCACCAACCTGGACAGCACCGGCGCCAGCGTGCGCTTCAACAACGACCGCGCGGTGACCGCCGGCGGCGCCTACAACTTCGGCCCGGTGGTGGTCGGCGGCCTGTTCGAACGCTCCAAGCGCAGCACCCTCACCGAAGACATGACCCGCAACTACTGGCGCGTCTCGGCCATGGTGCCGATGGGGCCCCATGAGTTCCACGCCAACTACGGCCGCGCCGGCGACTACAGCGGCACCAACGACACCGCCGCCGCCCAATACACCCTGGCCTACAACTACAACCTGTCCAAGCGCACCAAGCTCTATACCTACTACACCAAGATCGACAACGACGCCGCCAGGCGCACCGGCGGCGGCGGTGCCTACAGCTTCCTCGGCACCGCCCCCGGCCTGGACAACAGCTCTGTCGCCCTCGGCATCCGCCACAACTTCTGATCGCCCCAACCCCCACACTTGCAAAGGAATCCGATCATGACCGTCTTCAGCCTCCGCCCCATCGCCCTCTCCTGTCTGCTCGCCGCCGGGTTTGCCGGCAGCCTCGCCGCCCACGCCGCCGACAAGCCCCGCGTGGTCATCCTGGCCACCGGCGGCACCATTGCCGGCGCTGGCGCCAGCGTAGCCAACAGCGCCTCTTACCAGGCCGCCAAGGTGCCGGTGGACAAGCTCATCGCCGGCGTACCCGAACTCAAGAACCTGGCCGAGGTGCGCGGCGACCAGGTCTTCCAGATCGCCTCCGAGAGCTTCACCAACGAACACCTGATCACCCTGGGCAAGCGCGTCGCCGCCCTGGCCCGCCAGGCCGACGTGGACGGCATCGTCATCACCCACGGCACCGACACCCTGGAAGAGACCGCCTTCTTCCTCAACCTGGTGCTCAAGACCAGCAAGCCGGTGGTGGTGGTGGGCTCCATGCGCCCGGGCACCGCCATGTCCGCCGACGGCATGCTCAACCTGTACAACGCCGTGGCCGTGGCCGGCAGCAAGGACGCCGCCGGCAAGGGCGTGCTCGTCACCATGAACGACGAGATCCACACCGGCCGCGACGTGAGCAAGGCGGTCAACATCAAGACCGAAGCCTTCAAGAGCCCCTGGGGCCCGCTGGGCATGATCGTCGAGGGCAAGACCTACTGGTTCCGCACCCCGGCCAAGCGCCACACCACCGCCAGCGAGTTCGACATCGACAGCCTCGACAAGCTGGCCCCGGTGGATATCGCCTACGGCTACGGCAACGCCAGCCCCACCGCCTACAAAGCCTTCGCCGAAGGCGGCGCCCGGGCGGTGATCCATGCCGGCACCGGCAACGGTTCGGTCAGCGGCGCGGTGGTGCCGTCCCTGCAGGAACTGCGCGGCAAGGGCGTGCAGATCATCCGCTCGTCCCGCGTGGTGGGTGGCGGCTTCGTGCTGCGCAACGCCGAGCAGCCCGACGACAAGTACGACTGGGTGGTGTCCCACGATCTCAACCCCCAGAAGGCCCGCATCCTCGCCGCCGTGGCCCTGACCCGGACCCAGGACAGCAAGGAACTGCAGCGGATGTTCATGGAGTATTGATCGCACGGGTGTGCTGGGGCCTGTAGGGGCGGATTCAGCCGCCCGCAGACTTCGATTAACGAGCGGCGCCTGGCATTAGGCACGGATGGGCGACTGAAGTCGCCCCTACAGGTTGCCCCTACAAGAAAAGGAACAAGCATGAGTTACCAATGGAACTGGGGCATCTTCCTGAGCCCCGCCGCCTCCGGTGACAGCAGCTATCTGGGCTGGATGCTGTCCGGCCTGCAGACCACCATCCTGCTGTCCCTGTCGGCCTGGGTCATCGCCCTGGCCCTGGGCAGCCTGATGGGCGTACTGCGCACCGTGCCCCACAAGGGCCTTTCCGGCATCGCCGCGGCCTACGTCGAGGTCTTTCGCAACATCCCGCTGCTGGTGCAACTCTTCATCTGGTACTTCGTGCTGCCGGAGCTGCTCCCCTTCGGACTGGGGGATCGCTTCAAGCAGGATCTCAACCCCGTCACCCAGCAATTCGTGTCGGCCATGGTGTGCCTGGGCTTCTTCACCAGCGCGCGGGTCTGCGAGCAGGTCCGCTCCGGCATCAGCAGCCTGCCCCGCGGCCAGAAGAACGCCGGCCTCGCCCTCGGCTTCACGCTGCCGCAAACCTATCGCCACGTACTCCTGCCCATGGCCTTCCGGCTGGTCATTCCGCCCC
>NZ_JAKLLN010000109.1:423-745 GCF_023150065.1 Zoogloea sp. | reverse complement strand
GTGGTTCAGGCCGTGAAATCACATCTTGCAGGTTCGTCGCCGGAGGTGGGTTCGTTGCTGATTGCGCGCCCGACCTGTGGCGCTGGCGCGCGGTCCGTCGTATGTGGACAGCACGCCTTTGATCTCGCCGAAGCGTTGGCGCTGCAGATCAATGAGAGGCGCATTGGACATCGACCGCCACTGCATCTCTTCATTGCGGCACCGAATGCCTTTACGTTCTTCCTGGGACAAAGACAACCCGGTCTGGGCAAGACCACGCTGTACGAGTACGACTTCGAGGGTGCGAATGGCGGTGGCTACAAACCATCTCTGTCAATGCCCA
>NZ_JAKLLN010000109.1:0-413 GCF_023150065.1 Zoogloea sp. | reverse complement strand
CAATGCCCATCTGACACCTTGAAAGCTCCCTTCCGACATCATGTCGGGCGTGCCGGAGCGTCAAGTAGTTTGGCCGCTGTTTGCAGAACTCCCGAAAAAAATGCCCCCAGCCTTGCGACTGGGGGCGAACGCATCATGCGGCAGCAAGCGCAACGTCGGCATCAGCCTTGTGGCTGCCGGCCTCGTCCTTCGTGAGGTCGAGTTGCTCAATCAGCTCAGTCTGACGTGCTCGTAGCGTGTTCAGGCGCAGCTCGTGCTCGAACGGCCGTCCCAACTCGACTGCCAGGTCGGTAAGGCGCTTGCGCCGCGTCCGCAGCAGGATCGTGGCCTTGCCGGCCAGCTCCTTGATGGAGTCGAGCGTGGCGAGCAGGCCTGTCACGAGAGCGGGCCCCGTCTGGTAAGGCGTCGCCTCG
>NZ_JAKLLN010000108.1 GCF_023150065.1 Zoogloea sp. | reverse complement strand
GGCCGGAGGGGCTCGAAAAAACAGGGCGCAAAAATACCACAGCCGACGAGGGGGCGCCGGCTGCCGATGGGGGCCGGAGGGGTGCCGGCGTCGCGCGAGGCCTCCGGCGGGGCCCGCGCGAGGTTTGCGCCTAGCGGCAGGCCAGCCGGAAGCCGGCGCGGATGGCGTCCTCGTCGAGGCGGCGGCCGATGATCACGATGGTGGTCTCGCGGGCTTCGCCATCTGCCCATTCGCGGCCGTAGTCGAAGCCGGTGACGCGGTGCACGCCCTGGAACACGGCCAGGATGCCCTTGTAGCGCAGCATGTCGTTGCCGTTTTTCAGCAGCAGTTCCTCCACGAAGCTGCCCATCAGGCCGACGTCCACCTCGCCCGGGTGGTGCAGCACCAGCGAGGCGATGTCGTCGTCGTGGCGGACGAAGCTGCGCACCGTGCCGCCGCCGCGGGTGAGGCCGCTGGGGCTTTCCTTGGTGAGGAAGCCCGGGCTCTGCTCGATCACGTCGGAGAGCACGAAGGCATCCAGCGCGAACAGCGCGGCGAGCTCGGCCGGGTCGCTCGGCACCAGGGCGATCGGCACGCGCAGGTTGATGCGGGCGAGGCGGGCCTCGAGGGCCGCCAGGGTGTCGGCGGCGAGGCCATCGGTCTTGGTCAGCAGCACCCGGTCGGCAAAGCCGATCTGGGCGGCGGCGACGCGGTTTTCATCGAGCTGGCGGTCGGCGTGGAGGGCGTCGACGACGGCCAGGATGCCGT
>NZ_JAKLLN010000107.1 GCF_023150065.1 Zoogloea sp. | reverse complement strand
GCCCGCCGGGCGTGCATTTATTCCGGGGTGCGTCCTGCTTTGCCGCGTAACCCGTCACGGGGCCGGCGGGTGGGGGTGCGTATAACTAAAGACATAGTCATCGCCCTCTGCCCAGCCCCCGAAAATGCCCATCCGGAATACGCTCCGCCGCGCCGCCGTGCGCCCGCAACCGCTCCTGGCCGCCCTCCTCGCGGGCGCCTTGCTGGCCGCCTCCGGGCTGCATGCGGCGCCCGGCAGCGAGGCGTCGCGCTTCCACGACGACGCCCGCGGCCGGCTGGCCCGCAACGACGCGGCGGGGGCCATCGTGCAGGCGCAGAACGCCCTGCAGAAGGAGCCCGGCCTGCTCGCCGCCCAGGTCCTGCTCGGCCAGGCCCTGCTGAAGGACGGCCAGGCCGCCGCCGCCGAAGCCCAGTTCGAGAAAGCCCTCCAGAAGGGCGCCCGCCTGGAAGACGTCGCGCTGCCCTATGGCCAGGCGCTGATGATGTTCGGCAACAGCGAGAAGCTGCTCCAGCGCATCCCCGCCGACGGGCTGCCTTCCACCCTGCGGGCCGAGGTGCTGGCTATGCGCGCCACCGCCCATGCCGACCTGGGCGACATGCCCGCCGCCTTCCGCGCCGTGCAGCAGGCCCGCGCCGCCGACGCCCGCAGCCTGTCGCCCCTGCGCGCCGAGATCGACCTGTCGCTGCGCCAGCGGGACGGCGCCCGCGCCCGCCAGGCCCTCGCCGCCGCGCTGGCGATCGCCCCCGG
>NZ_JAKLLN010000106.1 GCF_023150065.1 Zoogloea sp. | reverse complement strand
CCGTCATGAACCGCAATGTCCTGCTGCTGGCCCTGAGCCAGGCCTTCGTGATGACCGTCGTCAGCCTGATGCTGTCGGCCTCGGTGCTGGTCAGCGTCGGGCTGTCCGCCGCGCCGGGCTGGACCACGCTGCCCCTCGCCATGCAGTACCTGGCGACCATGCTGGCGCTCCATCCGCTGGCCCGCCTGATGGCGCGGTGGGGGTGCGGGCCGGTGTTCGCCGGCGCGGCGCTGGTCGGGGCTGCGGGGCTGGCCCTGGCGGCGGCCGGCCTGGCCTACGGCAGCTTTGCGGTGTTCGTGCTGTCGGGGCTGTGCGTCGGGGTGTTCGGCGCCGCCGGGCAGTTCTACCGGTTTGCGGCGGCCGAGGCCGTCCCGGCGGCGGCCCGCGGGCAGGCCGTCGCCCTGACCCTCGCCGGCGGCGTGCTGGCGGCCTTCCTCGGGCCCTTCATCGCCGGCACCACCCGCGACTTCAGCGGCGTGCCCTTCCAGGCGAGTTTCGTGGTGCTCGCCGTGCTGGCCCTGCTGGCGGCCGGGGTGGCGTGCCTGCTGCACCTGCCTGCGCCGGAGGCTGCCGCAGCGGGCGCTGTCGGCCCTTTGCCGCGGCCTTTGCGGGAGATCGCCCGCCAGCCGGATTTCCGCCTGGCCCTGGCCGGCGCTGTGGTGGGCTACGCCGTGATGGCGCTGCTGATGACCGCCACGCCCCTCGCCATGCTGTGCGCCGGTCAGCCTTCCGGCGCCAGCATCGCGGTG
>NZ_JAKLLN010000105.1 GCF_023150065.1 Zoogloea sp. | reverse complement strand
CTTCTTGCTTTTGGAGGCTCTTGAACATGGATGCGAGGCGAATATTGGCTTAGGTCGCCACAGACTGTAAATCTGTAGTCCGCTCGACGGGGTGAAGGTTCGATTCCTTCCGCATCCACCAGCAACACCAGCCGCCTCCTTATGGGAGGTTGGCGCCGGTTCTCCGGCAAGCTCTTTGACAATTCGGAATGTGGTTTGGTGCAGGCGTTCCCGCCGCGGTCAGCGCGTGGGGATCTCGCAAGAGAGCGCTCGAAGTATGGGCGTGCCGGCGGTGTCTGCTGCGGACAATGGGGTTCGCAGGTGAGGCAACACGCCCGGCGGGAACGTCTGCATGTAGTGCGGCAGTAGCTCAGTTGGTAGAGCGCAACCTTGCCAAGGTTGAGGTCGAGAGTTCGAGGCTCTTCTGCCGCTCCAATCACGATGGCCATTTGCACGAAGCGCATGGCGCTTGTGGTCGTCCCCACTTGGCGAGTGGCTATCGTGATTGGTTTTGCTCTTGTCGTCTAGCGGTCAGGACATCTGATTTTCGATCAGAGAACCGGGGTTCGATTCCCCGCAGGAGCTCACAAACACGCGGGTTTGGCTCAGTGGCTGAGCGAAAGCCTTCCAAGCTTAAGAGGCCGGTTCGATTCCGGCAACCCGCTCCATTTTCGCCGCTGTAGCTGAGGAGGTATAGCGCGTGCCTGAAGAGCACGAGGAGGTTGGTTCGAGTCCAACCGGCGGCACCAAGTCTGGCATGTCGAACATGCCGCTG
>NZ_JAKLLN010000104.1 GCF_023150065.1 Zoogloea sp. | reverse complement strand
GACGGGCTGCCGGCGCTGGCCGGCGAACCGGTGATCGCGGTGCTCAAGCAGGGCATCGAGGCCTCCCCCTTCGCGCTGGCGGCCCTCGTCACCCAGCGCGAGCTCGACGCCCACGCGATCCCGCCGCTCTTCTTCGCCGCCGCCGCCGCGGTGCCCTTCCTGCTCCTCTACATCGTGATGCTCGCCGCCCGCGAACGGCAGCGCATCGAGCAGGCCCGGGAGATCGCCTACGCCGCCGCCCGCTCCGCCGCCCGCGCCGAGGCCGGCAAGCTGGCCCAGGCCCGCAGTGAATTCGTCGCCAACATGAGCCACGAGATCCGCACCCCGCTCAACGCCATCCTCGGGCTCGCCCAGCTCGGGCAGCGGGACTGCGTCGGGCTGCAGACCCGCCACCAGTTCATCCGCATCGTCGAATCGGGCCAGCACCTGCTGGGCATCGTCAACGACGTGCTCGACTCGGCCAAGATCGAGGCCGGCAAGCTCACCGTCGAGCAGATCACCATCGACCCCGGACAGGTCATCGACAGTGCCGTCACCCTCTCGGCCGAGCGCGCCTTCGCCCGTGGCCTCGACTTCCGCGTCCGCGAGAGCGGCCTGCCCGCCCGCTGCCAGGGCGACCCCCTGCGACTCTCCCAGGTCATCGTCAACCTGCTGGGCAACGCCATCAAGTTCACCGAGCGCGGCGGCGTCACCCTCGAGGCCCACGCCGACGCCGATACCCTCCACCTGAGCGTCACCGACACCGGCATCGGCATGC
>NZ_JAKLLN010000103.1 GCF_023150065.1 Zoogloea sp. | reverse complement strand
CAGCCCATCGAGGACATGTGCGCCGCCACCGACCGGCTGGCCCGCGGCGAGTACGACGCGCGCATCCCCGACGTGGCCGGCGTGGCGGAGATCCGGACCCTGCGCGACACCTTCAACTCGATGGCGGGTTCCATCGAGAGCGACATCCTCGACCGCGAGCAGATCCGCCAGGAACTGGTCGAGGCGCGCGCCCGCGCCGAGCAGGCCACCCAGGCCAAGTCGATGTTCCTGGCCAACATGAGCCATGAGATCCGCACCCCGCTCAACGGCATTCTCGGCTTCGCCCGCATCGGCTACCGGGACAGCACCGACCTCCGCCTGCGCAACGCCTTCGCCCACATCCTCGATTCAAGCAAGCTGCTGCTGGGCGTGGTCAATGACATCCTCGACTTCTCGAAGATCGAGGCCGGCAAGCTGCAGATCGAAGCCGTGCCCGTGGATCTGCCAGCCCTGCTCGAAGCCATCACCGCCACCTTCGAGGATCGGGCCGAAAGCCGCGGCCTAACGCTGCGGCTCGAGCGGGCACCTGACCTGCCCGCAAGCTGCCTCACCGACCCGCTGCGCCTCGGCCAGATCCTCACCAACCTGCTCTCCAACGGCCTCAAGTTCACCGAAAAGGGCGAGGTGTCGCTGTACGCCGGGCTCGACGGCGACGCGCTCCTGTTCCGCATCGCCGACACCGGCATCGGCATCTCCGAAGCCCAGCTCGCCCAGCTCTTCAACGCCTTCGAGCAGGCCGACAACTCCACCACCCGCCGCT
>NZ_JAKLLN010000102.1 GCF_023150065.1 Zoogloea sp. | reverse complement strand
ATGTCCGGCAGGTCGCAGATGGCCTCGATCTCGTTGATCGAGTCGCGGGCCAGGATGACCTGATCGGCAATCCGCAGGAAGGCATCGACGAGACGCGGGTCGAACTGCTCGCCCCGCCGCTCGGCGATCATCGCCAGCGCCTGCTCGTCCGACATGGCCTTGCGGTAGCAGCGGTCCATCGTCAGCGAATCGAAGAAATCCGCCAGCCCGACGATCCGCCCGGCCAGCGGAATCGCCTCGCCCGCCAGCCCGAGGGGATAGCCGGCGCCGCAGTAGTGTTCGTGGTGGGACATCGAGATCTCGGCCGCCAGATCCATCACCGGCGACCGGAACGCCGACAGGATGCCGGCGCCGATGCGCGAATGCTCCCGCACCAGCTTCCACTCATCGATGGTCAGCGCGCCCGGCTTCGACAGGATGCTCTCGTGGATGCCGATCTTGCCGATGTCGTGGAGCTGGGCCGCATCGCAGATCAGCTCGCAGAAGTGCTCGGAGCAGCCGATCGCCTCGGCGATCATCCCCGCGATCACACCAATCCTGCGCATGTGCTGGCCGGCCTCGCCATCCTTCTCCTCGGCCGCCTTCGCCAGCTGGAACATGGCGTTCTGGTTTGACAGCTCGAGGGCGCGAAGCGCCTCGTCGCGCTGGGCGCGCAGTTGCTGAACCTCGGCCGAGAGGCGCTGCAGATGGATCTGCGCGTCGGCCTTCTCCCGCTGCTCCCGCTCCAGGCGCCGGCTCAGTTCGTCATGTCCCAGGACCAGA
>NZ_JAKLLN010000101.1 GCF_023150065.1 Zoogloea sp. | reverse complement strand
CAGCGAACTTCGGACTACCAATGTGCGCCTGGAAGAAGAGGTTGGCGTTCGCAGGAAGGCCGAGCAAGCCGCCGAGACCGCCATGAAGTCCAAATCCGAGTTTTTGGCCAACATGAGCCACGAGATCCGCACCCCCATGAACGCGGTCATCGGCATGACGGGGTTGCTGATGGAGACGAACCTCACACCTGAACAGCGCGACTACGTCGAGACCATCCGGACTTCTGGCGACGCCCTGCTTACGACTATCAACGACATCCTCGACTTCTCCAAGATCGAGTCGGGAAAGGTCCAGATGGAGTGTATCGAGTTCGAACTCCGGGCGGTGGTCGAAGAGACCCTCGACCTGCTGTCCGAGAAGGCAGCCGCCAAGAATCTTGAGCTGGTTGCGCTGTGCCAGCCGGGGCTACCCTCCAGGGTTGCAGGAGATCCAGGCCGCCTAAGGCAGATTCTGCTCAATTTGGTGAGCAATGCGGTCAAGTTCACCGAAAAGGGCGACATTCTCGTCAAGGTCGACTTGGCGGCCGAAGTAGAGGGGCGGGCCGTGATCCGGTTCGAGGTGCAGGACTCTGGAATAGGCCTCAGCAAGGAGGCCCAAGGCCAACTTTTCCAGCCGTTTACCCAGGCAGACAGTTCCACCACGCGCAAGTACGGGGGCACGGGCCTTGGATTGAGCATCAGCCGCAACCTGGCGCGAAACATGGGCGGAGACATGGGTGTGCATAGCGTTGAAGGTAAAGGCGCCACGTTCTGGTTCACCGCCCG
>NZ_JAKLLN010000100.1 GCF_023150065.1 Zoogloea sp. | reverse complement strand
CGGGCAAGAGCCGGCCGGTGCCGATGGCTTCATCGCCCGCCAGCGCCAGGGCGTGGCACGACAGCGGATCGAACTCGTCCAGCTCCAGCTCGACCGGCACCTTCTGCTCGTCCACAAAAACCGTGAAGCGGATCGGCGACGCCTGGGCAGACAATTCGTTCCAGCTCCCCAGCCGGACCGTCAACGCCGCGCTCACGCCAGGATCTCCACCGGCGTGCCGGCCGGCACCAGAGCGGACAACTCGGCCACCGCGCGATTGCGCATGCGCACGCAGCCGATGGAAAGCGGCACGCCCATCGGCTCGGTGTCCGGCGTGCCGTGGATGTAGATGTAGCGGCGCATGGTGTCCACGTCGCCGAGGCGATTCACGCCCGGCTCCTTGCCCGACAGCCACAGGATGCGGGTGAGGATCCAGTCCCGCTCGGGCATCTGCGCGCCCACTTCGGGCGTCCATACTTCGCCGGTCGGGCGCCGGCCGCGGAAGGCCGCCCCGATGGGCTGGCCGGCGCCGATCCTGGCCCGCACCACATGCCGCCCGCGGGGCGTGCGGTGGCTGCCGGTCTGCTCACCCGGGCCATTTTTTGCGGTGGAGACCAGATAGCGCCGTATGCACGCACCATCGTCGCCGATGAGCTCGAGGGTCTGGGTGGGGATGTGGATTCGGATCAGCACGAGGGGGGCGCTCCGGCCGGTTTCTTGCGTCGGGCGGCAAAAAAACCGGACAAAAGTCCGCCGCAGGTGTCGGCAAGCACGCCTCCGGCCACCTC